>NZ_JBIWPJ010000003.1:200745-576597 GCF_044768205.1 Streptomyces sp. NPDC101160
CGTTTTGTAGCGCTTTTTGGGGTTATAGGCCTTGTTGGGGGGGGGGGGGGGGGGGCCGGGGGGGGGGGGGGGGGGGGCCCCGGGGCCCCCCCCCCCCCCCGCCCCCCACGGCCGCGCATCGGTCAGAGACCCGCGACGCCGAGGCCGGCGTTCACGTGCACACCGGCGACGTTCTGGACCAGGCCCGGGACGCCGTTCACGAGCCCCTCGGCGGCGGCGACGGTCTGCAGGCCGCCGACGGTGCCGAGGACGGTGTTGACGTCGCCGGTCACGGCGCCGACGAGGCCGCCGTTGACGCTGATGAGACCGCCGGAGACGGCGTCGAGCTCGGCGTCGTCGATCACACGGGTCTCGATGTCGTTACGCATGGAAGCGCACCTTTCACTCAGTGGGGGGAATCCGAATTACCGCGGCGCCGCAGATCAAAGCATGCGAACGGGTGCCCGAGCCAATTCCGTTGACGCTTCTTCAGCGTTCTTCGTGCACCTCGCGGGACCTGCTGTGGGGCATGTTTCACGGAACGGCGACAGCTTCTCCGCAGGAAGGGGTAACAGAATTCGTCCGGCCCCCGCACCCGCCGGACGAACCAGGGCGAAAACCGACAACGGGCGCCCGGCCGTGTGTCGGATCGGGAGACGATGGCGGAGGCGCGGTTCAAGTCACGTACACAATGTGCAGGTTCCCGGCAGGCGGTGAGCCTTCGCTCACAACCAGCCGGCCCGCTGCGCCTGCAGCGCCAGCTGGAAGCGGTTGGCCGCGCCGAGCCGCGCCATCAGGATCTGCAGCCGGCGGAACAGCGTCCGCCTGCTGACGCCGAGTTCGCGTGCGATGACCTCGTCGCTCGCGCCGCCCGCGAGCAGCCGGAGCAGTCGCCGGTCGGTGGGCTCGAGGCCGCCCGGGCGCGCCGCGTGGCCGTGCAGCGGCAGGGCGGCGTTCCAGGACTGCTCGAAGAGCGCCACGAGCGCGGAGAGCAGCCCGCACGGCTGCACCACCAGCATCGTGTTGACGACGTCCGCCTCCCGGATCGACAGCGACACCAGAGCGAACGCCTCGTCGATGATCAGCAGCTTCACCGGCACCGACGGCAGCACCCGGGCCTGCTCGCCCGCCTCCAGGCACGGCTCGATGACGTCCTTCAGATGCCCGGGGTGTTCGAGGGCCTCCCGCGCGTACACGACCCGCTGCCGCACCCCGCGCGCCAGCGTGGCCAGCGCGTCCTCCGTGGCCCCGGGCACGGGGACGTACGGCGGCGACTCGAACTGCCGGATCTGCTCGCGCGCGCTCGCCCACGCGCGCCGCATCCGCGGCCCTATCGCCTCCCCGGTGACGACCTCCACCAGGTCGTCGTTGTACGCGGCGAGCCGGTGCCGGCGGAACGACTCGAAGGCACCGCCGACCGCGATCCGCGACTCCTCCAGCTCCGCCGCCCGGTGCCGGGCGAGCACCTCCAGGCCCGCCGCGGGCGGCACCGGCGCCACCAGCTCGCCGTCGCCGCCCGCGCTGCTGGCCAGGCCGGCGTCGACCAGCTCCCCGTACGCGGCGGCCAGCTCCGCCCCGGACAGACCGGCGGCCGAACCGATCGCGCCGAGCGGCGCGGGGGCCAGGTCGAGCAGCGTGAGATAGACCCGGCCCGCGGCCTCCCCGACACCCAGGAGCCGCAGCGCCTCCCGGAGCTTCGCATGCGTCATACCCGCATTATCCCGGCCCCCGGGCGGGCTCGGATGGCCGATCAGTGCCACTGGCACTCCTTGGCCCCGGGCGCCCCCGCCCGGTACTACCGTCCAGGCAGCCGCCGGGCCCCCGGCGGCACCCACACCCACCGGACGAATGGGGAACGACGTGGCCAAGGGCCGGAAGAACGGGCTGTACAGCGGGATCTCCGAGGAACTGTCCGCGCTGATGCGCACCGGCTGGGCGGACACCGAGCGGCACGACCTCACCGCCGACGAGCAGGCCCCCTACGCGGCCGCCCGCCGCGAGGCGCTCTCCGCCCGCTTCCCGGGCGAGCGCCTGGTGATCCCCTCGGGCAACCTCAAGACCCGCTCCAACGACGACCCCTACCCGTTCCGGCCGCACTCGGCCTATGTGCACATGACCGGCGACCTCGCCCGCGACGGCGCGCTCGTCCTGGAGCCCCGCGCCGACGGCGGCCACGACGCGTACTGCTACCAGCTGCCGCGCGACGGCCGCGACACCGACGAGTTCTGGCTCGGCTACACCGCCGAGCTGTGGATGGGCCGCCGCCGCTCCCTCGCCGAGTCCGAGAAGGTCCTCGGCCTGCCCTGCCGCGACGTCCGCACCGCCGCCGCCGACCTGGCCGCCGTCACCGGCGTCCCCACCCGCGTCGTCCGCGGCGTGGACCCGGTCCTGGAGGCCGCCCTCACCACCGACGAGGAGCGCGACGACGAGCTCGAGGAGGCCCTGAGCGAGCTCCGGCTCGTCAAGGACGCCTGGGAGATCGGCGAGATGCGCAAGGCCGTCGACGCCACCGTGCGCGGCTTCACCGACGCCGTCGCCGAGCTGTCGCGCGCCGTCGCCACCTCCGAGCGCTGGATCGAGGGCACCTTCTTCCGCCGCGCCCGGGTGGAGGGCAACCACGTCGGCTACGGCACGATCTGCGCGGCCGGCCCGCACGCCACGATCATGCACTGGACCGACAACGACGGCCCGGTCCGCCCCGGCGAGCTGCTCCTCTTCGACGCCGGCGTCGAGGGCCGCACCCTCTACACCGCCGACGTCACCCGCACCCTCCCCATCAGCGGCACCTTCACGCCCGTGCAGCGCCAGGTCTACGACGCGGTGTACGAGGCCCAGGAGGCCGGCATGGCCTGTGTGAAGCCGGGCGCCGCCTACCGCGACTTCCACGAGGCCGCCCAGCGCGTCCTCACCGAGAAGCTCGTCGAGTGGGGCTTCATCGAGGGCCCCGCCGAGCGCGCCTACGAGCTCGGCCTGCAGCGCCGCTTCACCATGGCCGGCACCGGCCACATGCTCGGCCTCGACGTCCACGACTGCGCCGAGGCCCGCAACGAGGAGTACGTCGACGGGCCGCTGGTGCCCGGCATGGTGCTCACCGTGGAGCCCGGCCTCTACTTCCAGGCCGACGACCTGACCGTGCCCGAGGAGTGGCGCGGCATCGGCGTCCGCATCGAGGACGACCTGCTCGTCACCGAGGACGGCCACGAGAACCTGTCGGCGGCCCTGCCCCGCACCTCCGACGAGGTCGAGGCGTGGATGGCCCGCGTCGCGGGCTGATCCCCGGCCTCCCGAGGCTTCGCGGCGCCGCGCTCCCGCCGGGCGCGGCGCCGCGAATGGAAGGCGCCACGGGTTGGGGCTAATGTCGATACAGAGGCCATGAGTGCGCCGACGCTCCCGCGGCCCGCGGTTTCCGCAGCCCCGCGGTGGAGGAATCGAGGGCGCGCGGAAGGAGCCTGCCATGACCCGTACATTGCGAGCGGCGATCGCCCTCGCGGGAACGGCCGCGCTGTCCCTCGGCGCGGTGTCCGGAATCGCCGCGGCCCAGCCGGCGACGAGTCCGGCCAAGGCCGACCAGGTGAAGATCGGCCTGCTGCTCCCGGAGAGCAAGACGACGCGGTACGAGAAGTTCGACAAGCCCTACATCGAGCAGAAGATCCAGCAGCTGGCGCCCGGCGCCACGGTCGACTACTACAACGCGGCCGAGAGCGCGACGACCCAGCAACAGCAGGTCAACACCGCGCTCGCCAAGGGCGACAAGGTGCTCATCCTGGACGCCGTGGACTCCAAGTCCATCCAGTCCTCCGTGGACAAGGCGCACGCCGCCGGCGTGAAGGTCGTCTCCTACGACCGTCTCGCCCAGGGACCGGTGGACTCCTACGTCTCCTACGACAACCACAAGGTCGGGGAGCTGCAGGGCAAGGCGCTGCTCGACGCGCTCGGCTCCAAGGCCAAGTCCGGCGTGATCGTGATGCACAACGGCTCGCCGACCGACCCGAACGCGGCCGAGTTCAAGGCCGGCGCGCACTCGGTCCTCGACGGCAAGGTGACGATCGGCAAGGAGTACGACACCCCCAACTGGGACCCGAACAACGCCAACCAGCAGATGTCCGGTGCCATCGCGGCTCTCGGCAAGGACAAGATCATCGGTGTCTACTCCGCCAACGACGGCCTGGCCGCCGGCATCTCCACCGCCCTCCAGGCGGCGGGACTGCACGTGCCGCTGACCGGACAGGACGCCCAGCTCGACGCCATCCAGCGGATCCTGATCGGCACTCAGACCATCACGGTGATGAAGCCGTACAAGCCCGAGGCCGACATCGCCGCCACGATGGCCGTCGACTTCGCCCAGGGCAAGCCGCTCCCGAAGGACCTCGCCCCCCTCACCGTCACCAACGGCAGCGGCGACAAGGTCCCGGCCAACCTGCTGACTCCGATCGTGGTCCACAAGAACAACATCGGGGACACCGTCGTCAAGGGCGGCCTTTACACCGTCGACGAGATCTGCACGCCCGCGTACGAGAAGGCGTGCAAGCAGGCCGGTCTGGAGTAACCGCCCGGGAACGGGCCTGGCAGGGTCGGAGGCGGTCGCTGTGCCGGAAGCACCTGTGCTGTCACTGCGGGGGATCTCCAAACGGTTCGGCGCCGTCCAGGCCCTGTCGGGCTTCGACCTGGACGTGCATGCCGGCGAGGTCGTCGCGCTCGTCGGTGACAACGGCGCCGGGAAGTCGACCGCCATCAAGGCGATCGCCGGGGTGAACCCGCCCGACGAGGGCGCCATCGAATGGCAGGGCCGGCGGGTCTCGATCAACCGGCCCCACGACGCCCAGCACCTCGGCATCGCGACCGTCTACCAGGACCTCGCGCTCTGCGACAACCTCGACGTCGTCGGCAACCTCTTCCTCGGGCGGGAACTGCGCCGCTTCGGAGTGCTCGACGAGGTCCGCATGGAGCAGCGCTCCCGAGAGCTGCTCCACACCCTGTCCATCCGTATCCCCAGCGTCCGCATCCCAGTGGCGTCGCTGTCCGGCGGCCAGCGGCAGACGGTGGCGATCGCCCGCTCGCTCATCGGCGATCCCAAGGTGGTCCTGCTCGACGAGCCCACCGCCGCCCTCGGCGTCGAACAGACCGCCGAGGTCCTCGACCTCGTCGAGCGACTCCGCGAGCAGGGCCTGGGGACCATCCTCATCAGCCACAACATGGTGGACGTGATGGCCGTCGCCGACCGGATCGCCGTCCTGCGGCTGGGCCGCAACAACGGCTTCTTCGACAAACGCTCCACCACCACCGAAGAGATCATCTCCGCCATCACCGGGGCCACCGAGAGCGCCGTGACCCGGCGTCAGGCCCGCATACGCGAGGAGCGGGAGGCGCGCGGGGAGGAGTTGCCATGAGCCGCGACCCGAACGCGGGCGGGAGCGACCGCCCCCGGGGCACCACGTCCCCCGCGCCCGACGCCGTACCCGCCGTCGACAGCCGGCTGATCGTCCGGGAGGAAGGCGTCCGCGGCTACGTCAACGAGTTCCGGCGCAAGATGCGCAGCGGCGAACTGGGCTCGCTGCCCGTCGTCGTCGCGCTGATCATCATCTGGACGGTGTTCGGCAGCCTCAACAGCACCTTCCTGTCCGCGCAGAACCTCTCCGACCTGAGCCAGCAGATCGTCGGCACCGGGATGATCGCCGTCGGCATCGTCTTCGTGCTGCTGCTCGGCGAGATCGACCTCTCGGTCGGCTCGGTGAGCGGACTGTGCGCCGCCGTCTTCGCCGTGCTCAACGTGCTCAACGGCATGAACCAGTGGCTGGCGCTGCTCGTCGCGATCGCGGGCGGCGCGGCCGTCGGCCTCATCCACGGCTTCTTCTTCGCCAAGGTCGGTGTGCCCGCCTTCGTCGTCACCCTGGCCGGCAACCTGTTCTGGAACGGCCTCATGCTCCAGGTGCTCGGAGCCAACGGCACCGTCAACATCCCCTCCGACAGCATCGTCGCCAAGCTCTACTCGACCATCTTCCACAGTGCTGCCACCGCCTACATCGTCGCGGGCGTCGGCGTCGGCCTCTTCCTGCTCGCCTCGCTCCTGGACGCCAAGCGCCGGCAGGCGGCCCGGGTGCCCTTCCGGCCGGTCGGCGAGATCGTGCTGCGCACGGTCGTCATCGCGGCCATCGCGTTCGTCACCGCGTACATCCTCAACCAGTACCAGGGGCTGCCGCTCGCCCTGCTGATCTTCCTGATCCTGCTCGTGGTCCTCGACTTCGTGCTGCGCCGCACCGGCTACGGCAGGCAGATCTTCGCGGTCGGCGGCAACATCGAGGGCGCCCGCCGGGCCGGCATCAGCGTGCCCTTCGTCCGGATGAGCGTCTTCACCATCGCCGGCACCATGGCCGCGATCGGCGGCATCTTCCTGGCCGGTCAGATCCAGTCCGCGAGCCAGACCTCCGGCGGCGGCAACCTGCTGATGAACGTCATCGCCGCGGCCGTCATCGGCGGCACGAGCCTCTTCGGCGGCCGCGGCTCGGTGTGGTCCGCGCTGCTCGGCGCGCTGGTGATCGGCTCCATCCAGTCCGGCATGAACATCATGGGCGTCAGCAACGCCGTCCAGTTCATGATCACCGGAGCGGTGCTGCTGGCCGCGGTGGTCGTCGACTCGCTGTCGCGGCGCAGCCAGAAGGCGGCCGGACGCGCCTGAGCAGACGCGCCCGACCGGAAGCGCCCGACCGGAAGCGCCCGACCGGACGCGCCCGAGCAGCACTCGGGCGCGTCCGGACTCGTGTCTTCCTACGGGTTGTTGAAGTGGACCTCGGGGTGGAGCGGGCTCGGCCCGGTCAGCAGCGGCTGCGGCCGGCCGCGCAGCCGCTCGTCGAAGAAGGCCGCGAGATAGGCGCGGGTCACCGCGAGCGCCCGGTCGGCCGGGATGGTGGCGCCCTCGTCCGGCACGTCGAGGCCGCGCAGCAGCACCGGGGCGTCGGTGAAGGTGAAGTGGTTGGCGCCGGACACCGTCAGCCAGCGCTTGTAGCCGTCGAGCGCCTTCCAGGTGGTGTCCCAGCTGGTGTCGACGCCGCCCGGCCGGTGCATCTCGTCGTCCGTGCCCAGGAACATGAACGCCCGCCCGCCGAGACCGCCGGCCGGAAGGGTGTCCCAGAAGGAGCCGTCCATGTTCACGCCGGCGTCGATCCGCCGGTCCGCGATCATGGCGGTGGCGGCGGCCGCGCCGCCGATCGAGTGCCCGGCCATGCCGATCCGGGTCGGGTCGATGCTCCGCGCGTACGGCCAGGTGGCGACGGCCCGCGGCCCGGTCAGCCGGTCCAGGAGGAAGCGCACGTCCGCCGCCCGCACGGCCGTGACGTCGGCGCCCTTGATCTTCCCTTCGTGCATCTGCGTACAGGCCACGCAGGTCAGGGCCGGCCCGCCCGGCACGGACATGCCCGAGTTCTCGTAGGCGTGGTCGACGGACGCGACGACGTAGCCGCGCGAGGCGAGGTCGGTGGCGAGGCCCGTGAGCAGGAACCGGGGCACCCCGAAGCCGGGCGAGAGCACCACGAGCGGATGCCGCCCGGGCGCGGGCCGCACGTCCTTCGCGCTGTACGTGTTCAGGCCGGCCAGCGCGCGGACGTCGGCCGGATCGGTCTTCTCCAGGCCCGCCAGGACCAGCCGGGCCTCCTCCTCCGTCGCGTACGGCACGGGCGCCCCGCCCTGCGCCGTGCGGGCCGCCGGATAGTGGACGGTCACCATGAGCTCCCGCGCGTCCGCCGTGGGCACGTACGGGTCGCGCCGGGAGCGGTCGACGAGATGGAGGACGGATGCGCCCACGCCGTACGTGCCGGTGGGAGCGGGCAGTTGGAGTGCGGCGGCCGGGCCGGCCTGACGGGAGAGGGCGACGGCCGGAGCGGGAGTGGCCGCGGCGGCGGGCAGGGCGGTCGCCGGTAACGCGACCGCGCAGGCGAGAAGGGCGGCCGCGGCCGCCCGGGTGAACTTGGACATGCCCAGGACGCTACGGCGCCCCGCCCGCGCCCCGCGTCCGACCACGGTCGGAGCCGAAGCCCGCTGCGTCGCCCCCCGGTCGGACGAGTTCCTCCCTCTCCCGGGCGGTGTCGCACCACCCTGCGGGTGAAGATCACCGCCGCGCCGTGTCGGACCGGCCGCCAGTCGGTTCACGTGGTGGATTTCGACAGATTTCCACGATTTCCCAGGATTTCGACAGAGTGAGGAGGTCCGATGGCGGGCCGAGCGTTGATCGTCGTCGATGTGCAGAAGGAGTTCTGCGAGGGCGGCGACCTGCCGGTGAAGGGCGCCACGGAACTGGCGCGGGCCCTCGCGGACTTGGTCCGGGAGCAGGCGGGCGGGACGTATCGGCGGGTGGTGGCCACCCGGGACCACCACATCGATCCCGGCGACCACTTCTCCGCCGAGCCCGACTTCGAGGACTCGTTCCCTCCGCACTGTCTGGCCGGCAGCGAGGGCGCCGAGTTCCACCCCGACTTCGAGGAGGTCGTCGCCTCGGGCGCGGTCGACGAGGTGTTCTTCAAGGGCGCCTACTCCGCGTCGAAGAGCGGCTTCGAGGGGGAGACCGGCGGCGGCGTCGGGCTCGCCGAGTGGCTGCGGGGGCGGGACGTCGACGCGGTGGACGTCGTCGGGATCGGCACCGACCACTGCGTGAAGGCGACGGCCCTGGGCGGCGTGCGGGCGGGCTTCGAGGTGCGGGTGCTGCTCGACCACACGGTGGGCGTCACCGCGGAGACCACGGAGCGGGCCATGGCGGAGCTGAAGGAGGAGGGCGTCGAACTGATCGGCACCCCCGTCGTCCTGGTCTGATCCGGAGCGGGGGCCTTCTCGGGCGCCTGCGGATGCGGCCCGTGGGCGGTTCCGGGATGCTGTACGGGACGAGGGGGGTCACCCGAGGAGGGCAGCGATGTCCGTGATGGACAAGCTCAAGCAGATGCTCAAGGGGCACGAGGACAAGGCGGGCCAGGGCATCGACAAGGCCGGCGACGCCTTCGACGCGAAGACGCAGAGCAAGTACAGCGGCCAGGTCGACACCGCACAGGACAAGCTCAAGGAGCAGCTGGGCGCCGACCAGAGGCCCCCGGAGGACCCGCCGCGCCAGTAGTCGCCCCGAGGCGTGCGCCCCTGCCCCTTTCGACGGGGCGGGGGCGCACGCTCTTCGTCCTTCGTCAGGCGAGGAACTCGCCGTCGCGGGCGACGACCACGCCGCCGTGCACGACCAGGTCGCGCTGCGGCATGTCCACCACGACCTGGGGCAGGTTCTCGCCCCGTACGAGGACGAAGTCGGCCGGCGCCCCGGGCGTCAGGTCCGCGTGCGGCAGGTGCATGACGTCGGCACCGCCGTGCGCGGCGACGCGATAGCAGTCGGTCAGCTCCTCGTCGAGACGGATGTCCGTCACCCAGCCCAGGATGTGGGCGCGGTGCAGCATGTCCCCGTTGCCGAACGGGCTCCACGAGTCGCGCACGCCGTCCGAGCCGAGCCCGACCCGCACGCCGTGCTCGCGCAGCCGGGCGATCGGCAGCACGAGGGAGTCGGACGGCGCCACGGTGGTGAGCGCGATGTCCTGGGCGGCGAGATCGGCCGCGATCGCGTCGAGGTCCCGGTCCGACAGGGCCGGCAGACAGAAGACATGGCTGACGGTCACCTTGCCGGCGAGGCCGAGCGCCCGGGTGCGGTCGATGATGCCGCGCATCGCCTGGACGCCCTTGTCGCCGCGGTCGTGGAGATGGATGTCCACGCCGACGCCCTGCCGGTCCGCGATCCCGAAGACGATGTCGAGCTGCTCGTCGAGCGCGTGGTCGAAGCCGATCGGGTCGATGCCGCCGATCATGTCGACGGCGCCGCTGCGCGCGCCCTCCTCGAGGAGCTTCGCCGTGCCGGGGGTGCGCACCACACCGTGCTGCGGGAACGCAACGATCTGCACGTCGAGCGCGTGCCGCAGCCGCTCCCGCGCCTCCGCCAGGCCCTCGACACCGGCGAGCCCGTAGGCCGGGGCCACATCCGCGTGGGCGCGCATGCCACGGGTGCCGCGGCTGACGGCGTGCGACATCAGGCCGTACGCGCGCTCCGCGACCGGCCGGGTCTGGGCGTGGAACAGCTCCACGTCCTGGGCCACGTAGTCGGCGATGGAGCTCGCCGGGCGCCGCGAGACCCAGGAGCCGCCCCAGGTGGTCTTGTCGGGGTGGATGTGCGCGTCCACCAGGGACGGCAGGGCGATCCGGCCGCCGCCGTCGACGACCTTCGCCCCGTGCGGAGCGGGCCCGTCCGTGATCCTCCCGTCGACGACGACCAGATCGACGGGCCTGGCGGCGCCGAACGGGCGGACGTCGCGGAAGACGACGGTACGGGTGTGCCGGTCGGCCTTGCCGGGCGCGGGGACGGGGGCGGGGGCGGCGGCGGCCGGCGCGGCCGCGGTCATCGCCGCCGCCGAACCGGCCAGCGCGGCGGCACCGGCCAGCATCGTGCGGCGGGAGAGCGCGCCTGAGGGGGCTGAGGACGACTGCATGGGGACTCCTACGCGGCGAAGGGAAAGGCGAGGGCGAGAGTGGGTGAACGTGGGGGAGAGGCAGAGAGTTCGAGCGCGGGGGAGCCGGGGTCAGAGCGCGATGCCGGCCCGCACCACGCGCACCGGGCGCGTCAGCACGGAGACGTCGGCCAGCGGGTCGCCGTCCAGGAGGACCGCGTCGCCCGCGAAGCCGCGCGCCAGCCGGCCGGCCGTGCGCTCCAGGCCGAGCAGCCGGGCGGCGCCGGTCGTCGCGGTACGGATCGCGTCCAGCGCCGGCAGGCCCGCGGAGCGCATCAGCTCCACCTCGCGGCCGATCGGGTCGACGATCCCTCCGGAGGAGTCGGTGCCGGCGGCGAGCGGGACGCCGAGCTCGTACGCGGCGCGCACCGCCCGCTTCAGGACGGGCAGGAAGGTGCGGCCGCGCTCGGCCAGGACCGGGTCCGGGGCCTCGGCGAGACCGGCGATCGCGGTGAGGGTCGGGGTGAAGTACGTGCCGCGGCGGCGCATCTCGTGCAGTGTGCGCTCGCCGACGAAGGCGCCGTGCTCCAGGGAGCGGATGCCCGCCGTGACGGCGTCGTGGCAGCCCTTCTCGCTGTAGCTGTGGCAGAGCACGCCCTTGCCGCGCCGGCGGGCCGCGGCGACGATCTCGGCGAGCTGCTCGTACGAGTACACCTGGACGAGCGGGTCCTGCTCCGGCAGCCCGGCGCGCTCGTTGACCCGGGTCTTGATGACGTCGGCGCCCCTGGCCAGGTTCACCTCGACGACCCGGCGCAGCGCCTCGGCCGAGCGCACGCCCTCGGCGAGCCGGGCGAGCGGGGTGAGGTCGGGGTCGGCGAGCACGGTGTCGCCGAGGTCCGGGGTGACGAAGACGCCCGCGGCGCGCAGCCGCGGTGCCAGTTCGGGGCTGTGCCGGGCCAGCTCGCGGACGGCGATGTCCTGGTAGAAGGAGGTCGAGCCGCTGCGCGCGCTGGTCGCGCCCTGGCGGACGGCGGTGCGGGCCTCGGCGGCCGTGGAGAGATGGATGTGCGCGTCCGTCAGACCCGGCAGGATCCAGCGGCCGTGGGCGTCGAGGACCTCGACGCCGTCCGGCACGGCGACGCTGCCGAGCCGGCCGGCGGCGCGCACGCTCCCGCCCTCGATGACGACGACCGCGTCCTCGGTCACCTCGCCGGTCGCCGGGTCGAGCAGGGTGCCGCCCCGGATGACGAGGTCGCCGCTCCGGGCCCGGCCCGGGGCGTGCGCGGCGGCCTCGCGCCGGTCCGGGGCCGCCGCGGCGGCCGTTCCGGTCACGGCCGCGGTCCCGGCGAGCGCGGCCGCGCCGGCGAGGACGCCGCGGCGGGTCAGGCTGGGGGAGGGCGGCGGGGTGGCGTCGACGCACATGGGAGCTCCTTGGGGAGAGGAACCGATGGTTCCCCGTTTTGTATACCAGGGGTGAGCGGCCGAACAAGGGTCATCGTCCGGGAACCGGAAATGTGCGGGAAATCGGGCGCCGCAGCTCAGGGCCCCTTCCGGGCTCGTCGCTCTTGGTATACAAATGCTCCGAGGGTTGGACGCGGCTCAGCTCTGGTCGTCGTCCGGGCCGAAGAGCGTGCGCAGCGCGACCGCCCTGCTGTCGCGCACGTGCAGCAGCGTGCCGGCCGCAGCCGCCTCCGCGTCGCCGGCCGCGATGTGCCGGTGCATCTCGGCGTGCTGAGCCCGCATGTGCTGGGGCTCCGCGCGGAGCCCGAACAGCAGCCGCAGCTGCCAGCTCAGCTGCTCCATCGTGCGCGCGAGAAGCGGGTTGCCCGCCATGGCGACGACCTGGTCGTGGAACGCCGTGTGCGCGGCCACCTCGCGCGATCCCTCGTCCGCCGCCGCGGCCGACTCCGCCTGCTTCAGCGCCGCCTCCAGCGCGGCCAGCCCGGCCGTGTCCCCGGCCGCGGCCGCCCGCGCCGCGAGCCGCGAGGCCTGGACCGCGAGCGGCTCCCACACCTCGTACAGATACTCCACGTCGGCACGCTCCAGGCGGCGCACCCGCACCCCGCTGTGCGGGAGCAGTTCGAGCAGTCCCTCCGCGACCAGCGCGCGCAGCGCCTCGCGCACCGGGACGCGGGACATGTTCAGCTCCTCGGCGACCTCGCGCTCGACGAGCCGGGCCCCCTGCGCGTACCGCCGGTCGACGATCCGCTGCAGCACCTCCTCGCGCGCCCGCGCGCTGAGCGAGGCCGGACCGGTGGCCGTCGCCGGAGCCGGTACCGGCGCCTGTGCCGAGGTCCGTGGCTGCGCCTCCTCGGCGGCCGCCGCGGCCGCGGCCGCCGGATCCGCACCGGCCCTCTTCTTCTGCGCCACTCGTCCGACCTCTTCCCGTCCCTCGCCGCCCGTGCCGGGCCCGAGAATACGTCGCCCTCGCGACGCCCGCGCACCGGCGGCCGAGAGCGTGCCCGCGGTTCGCCGTGCCGTCACTGCATGTCGGAGATCATCGGATTAGGGTGGTTTGATGCGACCTGTTCCTCGCTGGGCTCTGATCTCGTCAGGGGCCGCCCCCGTGATCACGGTCGGCGGCTGGACGGCGGCGGGTGCGTTGGAAGGGCCCGCCTACAACCCCGTCACCCAGACGATCAGCGTGCTCACGGCGTACGGTGCCCACGGTTTCTGGGTCATGACCAGCGCCCTCTTCGGCCTCGGACTCTGTCATGTGGTCACCGCCTGGGGGCTGCGCGCCGCGCGGCCCGCCGGCCGGCTCGCCCTCGCGGGCGGCGGCGCGGTCGCGCTGGTGATCGCGCTGCTCCCGCCCCCGCTCAGCGGAGGCTCCCTCCGGCACGGCTCCGCCGCCGCCGTCGGCTTCGCCCTCCTCGCGGTCTGGCCGATACTGGCCGCCGCCGGCAACAGCGCCGCGCCCTGGGGCCTGCGCCCCGTCCCGTCCGTCGCCGTCACCACGGTGATGACCATCGGCGCGGGCTGGTTCCTCCTGGAGACGGTCCGCCACGGCGCGGCCGGCGTCGCCGAACGCGCCGTGGTCTGCCTCCAGTCCGTGTGGCCGCTGGTCGTGGTCGCCTCCTGCCTGCTCTACCGGCAACGGGGCGAGGGGCAGCGGGACGAGCGGCAAGGGGGCGAGCGGCAAGGGGGCGAGGGACAGCCGGACGAGGGGCAGCGTGCCGACGGGCGGTGGGACGAGCGGCAACGGGACGACGGGCAGTGGGGCGAGGGGCAGCCGGACGAGGGGCGGTGGGGCGAGCGGCAACGGGACGACGGGCAGTGGGGCGAGGAGCAGCGGGCCGACGGGCGGTGGGACGAGCGGCAACGGGGCGACGGACAGTGGGGCGACGGACAGCCGGACGAGGGGCGGTGGGGCGAGGGACAGCGGCACGAGGGGCAGCGGGGCGCGGGGCAGCGGGACGAGCAGGACGGGCCTCCTACAGCGAGTCCGCCCGGACCCAGGTGACCGGCGCGGTGCTCGCCACCGCGGTCACGGCCCCGCGCCGCGGGTCCGTCCGCTCCAGGAGGCGGGTGCCGCCCTCGTGCCGTCCGGCCTTGAACAGGGCCTCGTGGCGCACCCACAGCCGGACCAGCGCGAGGCCGGGGCCCGGTGCGCCGGCGGCCGCGTTGACGGCTGGTTCGGGCAGCAGCCGCCGGAGCACCGGGAGCGGTCCGGGGCGGCGGGTGCGGGGCTCGGTGTCGATGCCGACGGCGCCGGGGCCCGCGGCAGCCGCGGCCAGACCGTCGGCATGGCTGAGGCTGACGCCGAGGTCCGGGCGCCCGGGGAGGTACGGGCGGCCGTGGCCGTCCCGGCCGCACGCGGCGCAGTGCTGGGCGAGCGCCACCGCTCCGGGCGCCCGCCCGGTGACGCGGGCGACGCACAGCCGGAGCAGCAGACGGGCCGCGAGGACGTCGGCGCGGCGCCCGGGCAGCCGGATCCGGGCCAGGCGCCCGCGCTCCCAGGGGGCGAGCAGGGCCTCGGTGAGCTCCGGCCTCGCCAGCACCTCGTCGGTGGTCGCCACCGCCGCCACTCCGGCCGCTCCGGCGGCGTCCGCTCCGGTCACCCGGCGGTGCTGAGGAAGCGTTCCTGTACGCGGCTGAGCGTGCGGAAGTCGTCGATCGTGACCTCCTCCAGGTCGATGGAGCTGCCGGAGAGCTCCTCAAGGAGGTCGATGAACTCCAGGAAGTCCATGGAGTCGATGAGCCGGGCCTCGATGAGGTCCTCGTCGGCGTCGATCGGCCCGTCGAGGCCGGGGTTCTTCTCGTGGAGCCAGGCGGCGACACGGTCCATGGGGCGGTTCCCCTCCTTGTGGTGCGTGGAACAGTTCGGTACGTGAGACGCGTCAGGTCGCGGGCGTCGTCGTGGTCATGGTCGTCGCGGTCGCGGTCGCGGTCGCGGCGCGCAGCTGGTCGAGCGCCTGCTCGGGGCCGCCGTGGGCGAGGACCATCGCGTGCACCCAGCGTTCGAGGCCGAAGGCGACGCAGGCGCTGTACGCGGGGCCGTGGGAGCCCGCGCGGATGTCGAGCCGCTCGCCGAAGAAGTTGCGGTGCCGGTTGACGGAGGCGATGGCCGTGCCGTCGGGCGCGCTGAACTCGTGCTTGACCGGGTCGAGCGCCATCAGCCGGGCCCGCGAGCCGCCCCGGTCGTAGAACGGGTCGTCGGCCGCCGCCCGGGTGAGCGCGAGACCGAGCCGCCCGGCCGCCTCCTCGATGAACTCGGCGCCGCGCGCGAGGTGTTCGAGCGCGCCCTGCTTCGTGCCGAGGTACAGGACCTCGCGCATGTGGAAACCCCACAACCGGCGCATCCCGTCGTAATGGGTCTCGTTGCGGAAGCAGCGGCCGCTCGCGGAGAGCCGCAGTCCGTCCTCGCCGACGTCCCGGCCCTCCAGGGAGAGCAGCAGTCCGTAGCAGGTGGCGGAGGGCAGCAGATGCCCGGTCGGCTCCAGCGGCAGGCCGGCGGGCGGCGCGCCGGCCGCGAGACCGTCGAGCGCCTCCGGGGTGAACCGGCCGGCCGACACGCCGAGATGCGGGAAGTTGCGGAAGTAGTCGAGGCGGGCCAGCCCGGCCACGGAGAGCAGCGGCGGGCCGATCACCTCGGGCGCGGCGAGCCGTGCCGCGAGGCCGGTGAGCAGCTCGTCGAGACCGCGCAGCAGCGCCGTACGGACCGGGTCGAGGGTGATCAGGCCCGCACCGGGGCTCTTCAGGCCGCCGTCGGGCAGGGCCGTGCTGCCGGATGTGCTCAAGGAATCCGTCCCCTCTCGGCATGCGCCGCGGTGGCGCGCCTCCCTGCGTTCGTGGGGACAGTAGGCCAGCTGCTCACGCATTGTCTAGACCAATCTGATGAACTCTGCCCGTCCCGTAACTGGCGCCGGGTGAAGGTGCCTTGGCGGCTCGACGTGGACGCGCCGCATATCGGGGGGTCACTTGACAGCATGTATGGTCTACACCAATTCTGGCGGTCACCAGTGCGTCACCCGCTTGGAGGGACCCGATGACGACGCCCGCAGCCGGCCCGCGCCCGCGCCCCCGCCCGTACCTCCACCGCGCCGCATCGGAACGCCCGTACTTCAGCGCGGACGGCGAGTCCTACCTGGCCCAGAGCACCCTGCGCGAGCTCACCAAGTCGCGGCCGCTGCGCGTGCTCTCGGAGGAGGACTTCGCCCACTGGCAGACGTACGGCTATGTCATCGTCCGCGAGGCGATCCCCGCCGCCGCGGCACGCGAACTCCTGGACTTCACCTGGGAGTTCCAGGGGCTCGACCCGGTCCGGCCGGAGGGCTGGTACGCGGACCGCCCGTTCCGCAACCAGCTCGACCGGCAGCTGCACGTCTACGGCTTCGTCGAGGCGTACCACCACCAGCTGCTCTGGGACAGCCGCCAGACGCAGCGCGTCTACGACGCGTTCGTCGACGTGTGGGACTGTGAGGAGCTGTGGGTGACCCTCGACCGGCTCAACCTCAACCCGCCCAACGTGCACAACCGCGACCGCGCCCTGATCGAACCCACCGAGCGCGGCTTCGACATCGAGCTGCACTGGGACATCGACACCACCCTCGGCGTGCCGCCGCAGCGCGTGCAGGGCATCATCGCACTCAACGACACCCGGCCGGAGACCGGCGGCTTCCAGTGCTGCCCCGAACTCTTCCGCACCTTCGACGAGTGGAAGACCGGCCAGCCGGGCGACCGCGACCCGCTCCGGCCCGACCTGGACCGGCGGGAGCTGCCTGTCGTCCGGCCCGAGCTGCACCCCGGCGACCTGCTCATCTGGAACGGCCTCCTCGCCCACGGCGTCGCCCGGAACGTCTCCGAGAGCGGCGTGCGGGCCGTGCAGTACCTGTCCATGATGCCCGCACTCGAAGAACACGAGCGGCTGCGCCGCTCCCGCGTCGAGTCCTGGCGCCATCTGCGCACCCCGCGCTGGAACCGCACCCTGGTCGGCGACCCGGTCCTGCACGAGTCCAAGCGGTACGCCACCGCCGAACTCGCCGACCTCGGCGCCCGGTTGCTCGGGCTCGCCTCCTGGACCGAGGAGCCCGGGTGCGCCGCGTCTGCCTGACCCTCCCCACCGACCGCGCCTGTACGGAGACGATCACCGCCGTCGCCGAGGAGGCGGCGTACGGCGCCCGGCACTTCGGCGTCGAGGTGCACCTGCTGATCCTGGACTCCTCCGACGCACCCGCGCGCACCCGGCACCGGGCGGCCGTGGCTGCCCTGCACCCGGCCCCCGGCGTGGTCGTCCACCATCTCGACGAGGCGGAACAGCGACGCTTCCTGCGCGAGGTCACCGACGGCGCCGGGGTCCACGAGCCGGAGCGGATCCTCGACCTCATGCTGCCGTCGGCGGTGTCCTACGGCGCCTGCACCAACCGCGCCTTCCTCCTCGCCGAGGCCCTCGGCTGCTCGTCCGTGCACCGCCGTGACTCCGACAGCCGCTACCAGCAGACGGACGGCCGGCCCGTCTTCCCGATCCACCACGAACTCACCGCCCTCGGCCGGCCCGCCGAGGACGTCGCCGGCCTCGTCACCCGCAGCCGGCTCGACCCCGCGTCCGCGCACCGCCCGGTGGCCCTGGTCGGCGGCTCCTTCGTCGGCGAGATGTCCGTGGACGTCGACGAGATCCGGCGCCTCGACCCCACGGTCTACCGCGAGGTCATCGGCCTGTCCGTACCCCACCGCTATCCGGAGATCTGGCGCCGCAACCTGATCGACGAGGCCTTCCGCGGCGCCGGCACCGCCCCGTTCACCGCCGACCGCACCACCCTCACCCACGTCAGCCCCACCCGCGTCGACATGTGCAACATCGCCCTCGACCGCGAGGTCTACGGACGCGTGCCGCTGCCGCCCGCCACCGACACCATCGGCAGCGACTACTTCCTCCTGCACCTCGTCCACGACGCCCGGCTGCCCGGTGTCCTGCACAACCGGCACATCGTCAACTACCACACCGAAGAACGCCGTTCGGACGAGGGATTCCTCGCCTACCAGTGGCGGTTCGCCAAGTACCTGCTGTCCACCGCCCCCTTCGACGACGTGTACGCACGCCTGACGGAGGCCGGCGACCGGCTCCTCGACGAGCGCGGCCACGTCCGGGCCGCCGACGTCGCCACGTACGTACGGGCCGCCGCCGACCTCGACCCGGCGGCGGGCGACGCCGGGCGGCTCGACGTCCTCGACCGCTGCTACCGGACACTCGGCGGCCGGTACGCCGACGCCGCCGACCTGTTCGCCGCGCAGCGCGCCCGGCTCCTCGCCGAAGCGCGCGCCGACATGACGGACTTCGCCCGGCTCGTCGACGCCTGGGCCGCCCTGACCGCGCACGCCCGCCGCACCCCGCCGAAGGCCCCCCGCCCGGAGACGGTCACGCTCGGCCACGGCGGAGGCGAGGAGCGGCGCGGCCACGACCAGGGCGGGGGCGAGGAGCGGCGCGGTCCGCTCACCATGGGCCAGGCCAACATGATCCGCTGCATGCTCCGCGACGAACCCAGCCAGATCAACATCCACGACGTATGGCCCGTCCCCGCCGGCACGAGCACCGAGGACGCGCTCGACGCCCTGCGCACCCTCGTCGACCGCCACGAGGCGCTGCGCACCACCTTCCCGCACGCCCCCGGCGCCGCCCCGCAGGAACAAGTCGTCGCGGCCGAAGGCACGTTCACGGTCACCGTCCTCGACCACGACGAGCTGCCCGCGGAGGCCGCCCGGTACGCCGAGGCGCTGGCCCGCGCCGCCCGCGACACCCGCTTCCGCCTGGACCGCGACTTCCCGCTCCGCGTCACCGTCGTCAGCCGGGCCGGCGCGCCCCGGCACCTCGCCCTCGCCGCCAGCCACGCGGCGACCGACGGCAGCGCCCTCGCCCTCCTCCGCGAGGAATGGCTCACCCTCCTCGGCGGCGAGAAACTCCCCGACCCGTCCGCCCTCACCCCGCTCGGCCTCGCCGCCGAGGAGACGAGCCCGGCCGGACTGCGCAAGTCCGAGGCGTCGCTGGCGCACTGGGAACGGATCCTGCGCACCGGACCCCAGGCGATGTTCGCCGAACCCGACGCACACGGCGCCGAGACCCAGGCGCCCTGCCTCACCCTCCGCTCCCAGCGCGGCGCCCGGGCCCTCGCCGGGGTCGCGGCACGCACCGGCGCCCTGCCGTCCACCGCGCTGCTCACCGCCTGGTGCGCGCTCGTCGCCCACCGGGCCGGCCAGCCCGTCTGCGTCGCCGCCGTGCCGACCGCCAACCGCTTCCAGTCCCGCCTCGCCCGCACCATCGCCCCGCTCTCCCAGGACGCGCTGCTCTCCCTCGACATCCAGGCGGCGCCGTCCTTCGACGCGCTCCTTCGCAAGGCGTGGGGCGCGGCCCTCAAGGCGTACCGGCACAGCCAGTTCGACGCGCTCCGCCTCTGGGACATGATCGGCCGGGTCACCCGGGAACGCGGCAGTCACTTCGCCCGGGACATCGTCTTCAACGACATCAGCGCCCTGCCCGCGACCCTCGCCGGCGCCGCGCCCCCGGACACCACCGCGCCCGACCTGGAACTGACCTGGGGCCCGGCCCAGACCCTGCCCAGTCGCGTGCTCACCTTCGTCCACGAGACGGACCCCGTGCTCCGCCTCGCCACCTGGACCGACCCCGCCCTCTTCACCCGCGAACAGGCGGAGGGCCTCGCCACCGGGCTCGTACGGCTCCTGGAGGCGGCCGCCGACGGCGACGTGCCGCTCGGCTCGCTCACCGAGGTCACCGGTGTCCGGCCGGCCGAGCGCGGCGCCGACTGGGAACGCGTGGACGGCTGTTGGGTCTCGCCGCCCGCCGTGGCCGACACCCTGAGCAGCGCCCTCGGCGGCCGGCCCGCGCACGCCCGCGTGGACGCGGACGGGACGCTGGTCGCGTACGTCGCCGCCGGCTCCGAGCCGGTCACCCCGGCCGGGGCCCACAGCGCGCTGATGGCCGCGCTGCCCGGCCGGCCCGGCGTGCTCGCCCCACGGCGGTACGTGATCGTCGCGGACCCGCCGGAGGACACGGCGACGGGGGCGGGGACGGCGACGGCCCGCACCGAGGCATGGCTCACCCAGCGGATTCTGACGGAAGGGACCGGCCGGGGAGCGGCCGATGCGACATGACGACCGACGACGACACGACGGGTACTACTTCGGGTACGACTTCGGGGACGGCGGACCGGCTCCCCAGCCCCTGGAGCTCCGGCCGCTTCCGGCTCTTCTTCACCGCCCGCAGCACCTCGCTCCTCGCCGACGGCATGCTGATGGTCTCCCTCACCACCGCCGTCCTCGGCGCCGGCTACGGAGCCGGGGGAGTCGGCTACGCGCTCGCCGCCTGGATGGCGCCGATCGTCCTGCTCGTCCTCTTCGGCGGCGTGCTCGCCGACCGCTTCACCCCGCAGGTGATGATGGTCGGCGCCGACGTGGTGCGGATGCTCGCCATGCTCGCGATGGCCGCGCTCCTGTACGACGCGGGCGCGGGGACCGGCTCCGCACGCGTGCAGTTGTGGCAGATCATGGCGCTGATGGCGGTCAGCGGCGCCGCGACCGCCATGTTCCAGCCCGGTCTGGCGAGCATCGTCCCCCAGGTCGCCGAGGACATCCAGCGCGCCAACGCCCTGCTGCGCGTCTCCGAGGCGATGAGCGCCCTCCTCGGCCCCGGCCTCGCCGGCTTCCTCGTCGCGTACTGGCAGGTGTCCGGCTCGTACGTGGTGATCGCGGCCGCCTACGCCCTCAGCGCGCTCGGCCTGGCGCCACTGCGCCGGCTCGCCACCGTACGCGACGAGAGCGACGACCCGATCTGGCGCCGGCTCGCCACCGGCTGGCACGAGTTCCGTGCCCGGAGCTGGCTGTGGAGCGTCATCGCCCTGTGGGCCGTCTACGGCCTGTTCGTGTTCGGCCCGGCCCTGCCGCTCGGCGCGGCCCTGCTCACCGAACAGCACGGCGCCTCCGGCTACGGCTGGATCGCCTCCGCCGACGGCGCCGGCACCATCATCGGCGGGCTCCTCGGCATGCGGGTGCGGCCGCGCCGCCCGCTCGTCGCGGGCGCCTGCGCCATGTTCTTCTTCGCGCTCAACCCGCTGGCGCCCGCGCTCGGCTGGAACTTCACCGCCACGGCCGTCACCGGCGTCCTGGCCGGCTGCGGCTTCGCCTTCTGGGGCGTGATGTGGGCGACCAGCGTCCAGTCCCACATCCCGCTGGCCGTCCTGAGCCGCGTCTCGGCCTACGACGTCGCCGGCTCCATCATGGTCATCCCCGTCGGCCGCGCCCTCGCCGGCCCGGCCGCCGCGGCCTTCGGTGCCGACCGGGTGCTGCTCTTCTCCTCGGCCGTGTCCGTCGTCCTGCTCGGCGCGATGCTGGGCGTGCCCGCCATCCGGTCCCTCGGCCGCGCGCCGAAGCCCACGACGGAGGAGGTGGCGGAGGGAGCGGTCGCCTGAGCGCGGGGGGCGCGCGCTGTACGCCGTTCCGGTGTTCGGCGCGAGGAGCGGGCCCGTACGCCGCGCGAACCGGGAGCGGGTCCCGCGGCGTACGGGGCCATCGCGTGGCGCCCGCGTCAAGGACCGGTGCCTGCGTGGGGTCCGGCGGGGCCGGGGCCACCGCTGGGCCCCCGTCAGGCTCCGGTGTCGGCGTCCGCGTCCGCCTCCGGTACGCGCTCCAGTCCCGTGCCCCCGCAGTCCGGGCAGTCCATCCCGAGTCCGCACTCCTCGCACCGGCGCCCGTCCACGAAGCCCAGCCCCTCGCACTCCCGGCACGAGCCCCAGCCCTCGCACATCACGCACAGCCGGTAGCCGGGCGGCAGCGTCCCGGCCGTGGCCACCCGGGGCGGACGCACCCAGCGCGCGTGGATCCACACCACCGGCGTCCCTCCCGAGATCCGCAGCGCGGTCCCCGCCGAGCCGACGCCCGCCGTGAACTCGCCGTACCGCGCCGTCAACAGCGGCCGCCCCCCGGCGCCTTCGCGCTCCTCGGTGCGCCAGGCCGCCGCCCGGAGCACCTCGCCGGCGGTCGTGGCCGCGGGCTCGTACGGCAGCCTGGGCAGCGTCAGCACCAGCGAGAACCGCTTTCCCAAGTGCCCGTAGACGGAACAGCGGTCGTCGGTCCGTTCCTCCACCAGCGGTACGACACCGGGCGCGACGGCCGCGGCGACGGCCCGCACCTGCCGCCGCGTCCACTCCACGCCGCGCGCGAACTCCTCGGCCGCGCCCTCGATTTCCTCGCTCATGGCTCCAGCATCCCGTCTCGGGGAGGGCGAAGGGTGATGTGGGGTTCGAAGGCGTCGAGCAGCAGCTCGCGCATGCGCGCCGCCGGCATCTCCGCCGTCCCGGCCAGGACCTGGATCGCCAGTCCGTCGACCAGCCCGGTGAACCGGCTGGTCAGCGCCTCCGCGTCGGCGTCCGCGCCCAGGCCCTGGGCCTGACAGGCCCGCACCAGGTCGAGCACGGTCTGCCGCCAGCGGGCGTAGACGACGCGCTGCCCTTCGCGGAGCGCGGGATCGAGGATCGCCTCGGTCCAGGACTGCACCCACACCGACCACTCGTCGTGGTCCTCGTCCGCGGTGATCAGCTGCACCTCGATCAGCCGCCGCAGCTTCTCCCGCGCGTCCCCGGCGCCCCGGAACTCCCCCTCAAGACGCCGGTGCAGCCGCTCGGCGCAGTGCAACAGGGCCGCGCGCAGGGCGTCGCCCTTGGCCGGGAAGTGGTAGTGGATCGTGCCGGTGCTCGTCCCGCAGGCCCGGGCGATGTCGGCGACCCGTACCCGATGGAACCCGCGCCGCGCGATCAGCCGTGCCGTCACCTCCAGGATCTGCGCCCGCCGCACCTCCGGATCCACCGCGTCGGCCCGCTGCCGCGCCTCCGCCCCGGTTCCGGGCGGGCGGCCCTGGCCGTTCCGCAGATACCGTACGGACACCTTGCCGACGCGCGCGATGGCGGCCAGCTCGTGCTCGGCGAGCCGCCGGCTCCCGTTCAGCGCCTTGGACAGGGCGGTGGCCGCCATCCCGACGCGCGCCGCGAACTCCCGCTGACTGACGGGCGCCGCCCGCACCACGAGCCGGGCGCGCTCGGCGACGGCGAGGCGGTCGGCGGAGGGCGGCCCGCCGCGGCCACGCGGCAGCGCGCCGGTCCGGGATCCCGCGACGCTGAGCGGCGTCGCCGGACCGGCCTCGCCGCCCGGGCCGTCAGACGGCACTCGCGCGGTCTCGCCTCGCGCTCGACGCCCCGTCACCCGACCCCGCCCCCTTGCGGCCTCAGCGCCGCGAGCACCTCGTCCGCGGCGCGGTAGCCCGACGACACGGCGCCGTCGATGTAGCCGTTCCACGCGGACGCGGTCTCCGTGCCCGCCCAGTGGAGTGGGCCCGTCGGCTCGCGCCAGCCGTGTCGGGCGTGAGCCTGCCAGGCGCCGGGGGTGGCGTACGCCTCGTAGCCGCCGCGGGCGAAGGGGTCCCGGGTCCAGATCTTCTCGGTGTAGTCGCGGGGGTGCGCGGCCCGCGGGCCGGCCACGGAGACGAAGCCGGCCAGGACGGCGTCGCGCCGGGCGGAGGCGTCGAGGCTCGCGAAACGGTCGAGGCGGTCGCCGTACACGAAGCCGACCAGGACGCCGCGGGACGCGCCGTCGGGGGAGTTGTCGAAGACGACGCCGACGGGACCGTCGCCGTACAGCGTGGCCACGCCCGACAGGCCCTCGGCCCGCCAGAACGGTGTGTCGTAGACGGCGTGGACCTTGGCGACGCGGCCCATCGGGTTGTGGGCGAGCCAGCCGGCGCGGGCGGGTGGCAGCGGGGGAGTGAGGTCGAGGGCGCGGACGGCGTGCGGGGGCAGGGCCACGACGGCGCGGCGGGCGCGGAGTTCGGCGGTGGCGGTGCGGACGAGGACGCCCTCGGGGCCGTACGCGATCGAGCGCACCGGATCGCCGAGGCGGATCCGCTCCCCGAGCAGGGCGGCGACGGCTCGGGCGGGGACGGCCGCGCCGCCGGTGAAGCGGCTGTCCTGGGCGCAGTCGCGGGTCTCCATGAGCTGCTCGAAGCCGCCGGCGGCGGCGATGTAGAACAGCACGTGGAAGAGGGAGATCTCGTCGGGCTCGGTGCACCACAGGCCCTGCACGGCGAGGGCGAGGCGGCGCAGCGCGTCGGGATCGTCCGTCCGGGTGCGGAAGTACGCCCCGGCGGACTGCGCGTCCCATTCCGCGAAGCGGGCGGTGCGCCACGGGCGGTCGGTGTCCACGGTGCGGGCGAGCGTGTCGAGGAGCGCGGTGACGCGCTCGTACGCGGCGATGCCGGGCCCGTCGTCGGGTGCGGCGCCGGTGTACGGGACCCGGGTGCCGTCGTGCCGGACCTCGATATGGCTGCCCTTCTCCCAGGTGCGGAAGGTGGGGCAGGCGAAGCGGGCGGCGAGTGCGGTGAACCGGGTCTGGGTGGGGCCGACCCACTGGCCGCCGTGGTCGATGACCGTGCCGTCCGGCCGGGTCTCGGTGAGGACCCGTCCGCCGACCCGGTCGGCGGCCTCGACGAGGGTGAAGTCGACGGCGTGGTCGTGCAGTCGGAGGGCGGCGGCGAGCCCGGCATATCCGCCGCCGATGACGACGACATCGACGGCGACGACGTCAATGACGGCCTTGGACTCGACGACGGCCTCGGATTCGCCGGAGGATGCGGATGCGGATTCGATCAGATGCGAGGTGCTCTGTCTCTCCATGGGCCGAGAGGATGCGGCAACACTGACGTACGCGTCAATGGTTGCGGCAGCCGGTTCAGCGGGCGGACGTCAACGCCTCGCGGTCGATGCCGAGTTCCCGTACGAGCGCGTCGTCCACCCACTCCAGCATCCGGGCGCGCCCGAGCGGACCCTTGTACGAG
Source organism: Streptomyces sp. NPDC101160 (assembly GCF_044768205.1). Classification (NCBI taxonomy): domain Bacteria; kingdom Bacillati; phylum Actinomycetota; class Actinomycetes; order Kitasatosporales; family Streptomycetaceae; genus Streptomyces; species Streptomyces sp. NPDC101160. The sequence goes on from NZ_JBIWPJ010000003.1 coordinate 225,505, forward strand.
GTGGTCTGCACGGCCAGGCCGTCGAGCAGCGCGGTGATCCGCCAGGCCGCGTCCTCGGGGCTGTCGCAGACGAACTCGCCGGCCGCCACACCCTCCGCGATGACCTCGGCGAGCGCGGCCTTCCACTCCTGGTCGAGGCCGTGCGTGACCTTGCGCAGCTCGGGCTCGCGCAGGGCGGCCGCCCAGCCCTCGATCCACAGGCGCCAGCCCTTGGCCTGCCCCGTCGGCGCGTACCAGCGCACCGCGGACCGCAGCCGGCGCGCGGCCCCGAGGCGCGGTCGGCCGAGGATCTTCCGCAGGTGGGCGAGGTCGGCCTCGGCGGCGTGCGCGAAGGCGGCGGAGACGAGGAGTTCCTTGGTGGAGAAGTGGTAGAGCACCAGGGAGCTGCTCACGCCGAGGACCGAGGCGACGTCCGCGATGCGCACGTTGCCGATGCCCCGCGCCTCGATCTGCTCGACCGCGACGCGCAGGATCTCCTCGCGCCGCTCCTCCACGCTCAACCGCACTCTTGCCACGGCTTCACCCTACACAGCTCTTGACAGTGCCGTGTGGCCGGGCTCACAGTGCTGACCACCGATCCGCTACTGACTGGCTGTTCAGTCAGTTCCATCAGTTCATGAGTTCCGCCGGCTCCGCCGGTCCCGTCGGCTCAGTCAGCTCCGTCGCGTGTCGGTTCGTCCCCGTGCAGCGTCCGTACGACCCCCTCCCCGTGCCGCCGTACCGCCGTAGGAGTCCGCCCGTGACCCAAGCACCCGTATCCGCCGGCAGAGCAGACGAGCCCAGGCCCGCTGCCGGAGCCTCCGACGGTTCCCCCGACCTCTCCGAGGGCTGGGACGAACAGCGCGGCAGGCTCCACAAGGAGCTGCGCCGCTTCGACGTCCTGCTGTTCCTCATCTGCACGCTCGTCGGACTCGACACGATCGGCTCGGTCGCCGCGCAGGGCCCGCAGGGCCTCACCTGGATGGCGATCCTCGCCGTGCTCTTCTTCCTCCCGTACGGACTCCTCGTCGCCGAGCTCGGCTCCGCCTTCCCCGTCCAGGGCGGCCCGTACGTGTGGACCCGGCTCGCCTTCGGCCGGCTCACCGCAGGGCTCAACCAGATCCTCTACTGGGTCTCCAACCCGGTCTGGGTGGGCGGCAGTCTCTGCATCATCGCCCTCACCACCTGGGAGGAGTTCTTCACCCCGCTGCCCGGCCTGTGGAAGTACGCGGCCGGGCTCGTCTTCATCTGGGGCGGCGCGCTCGCCGTCGTGCAGTCCGTCCGAGTCGGCAAGTGGGTGCCCATCGCGGGCGCCGTCGCCCGGATCGTGCTCCTCGGCTTCTTCCTCGTCTCGGTCGTCGTCTACGCCGTCCGCAACGGCGTGCACGCGCTGCCCGCCGCCGAGTTCACGCCCACGTACGCCGGGTTCGTCGCCCTCGTCCCCGTCCTCATCTTCAACTACGTCGGCTTCGAACTGCCCAGCTCCGCCGCCGAGGAGATGCGCAACCCGCGCCGCGACATCCCGCTCGCGATCCTCCGCTCCGGCCTCGCCTCGCTGCTGCTCTACGGCGGGCCGATCCTCGGCATCATGTTCGTCCTGCCCGCGGAGCGGATCGGCAGCCTCGGCGGCTTCATCGACGCGTGCAAGGCCGTCTTCACCGTCTACGGAGGTTCCATCGCCGCCGACGGCACGGTGACCCTCACCGGCGCGGGCGCCGTCTTCGGCGGCATCGCCGCCGCCGGTCTGATCATCGGCCTGCTCACCTCCGGCGTCACCTGGGCCATGGGCGCCCATCGCGCGCAGGCCGTGGCCTGCGCCGACGGCGCCGGACCCGCCTGGCTCGGCCAGATCTCCGAGAAGCACGGCACCCCGGTACGGGTCAACCTGCTGTCGGCCGTCCTCGCCTCGGTCCTTCTCGTGGTCGCGCTCAACCTGACCGAGGGCGACGGCGAGAAGTACTTCGCGGCGGGCCTCGGACTGACCATCAGCACCACCTTCATCTCCTACGTCATCACCTTCCCCAGCCTGGTCGCGCTGCGCCGCAAGTACCCCGACACCCCGCGCCCGTACGCCGTCCCGGGCGGCCGGCCCGGCCTCTGGGCGGTCACCGCGCTCGCCACCGGCCTCGTCGCCTTCACCGTCGTCGTCCTCGTCTGGCCCGGCTTCGGCGTCGGCTGGTTCGGCACCGACGGCTCCCCGGCCGACTCCCTCCCGGCGGCCTTCGCGGGCGAGCGAGCCGCCTACACCCTGAGCCAGGTCGTGCCGCTCCTGGTCATCGCGGCGATCGGCCTCGCGTTCTACGCGCTGGGCGCGAAGACCCGGCGTACGAAGGCCTGACGCCGAGCGTCGCCGCGCGCGGGCCGGCCGGGGAGTACCGGGATCACCCCGGAGCCCCCGGCCGGTCCGCGCGCGCTCGTGGAGCGGGCGGTGCCGGCTAGCGCACGGGGCCGCGCTCGTCGACGAGCAGGGTCGGCTCGGAGAGGAAGACGTCCGGTGCGACGGGGCCGTACGCGATGTTGAAGGTGTCCAGCCAGTACGACCAGCCGCCCATGCCCGAGGCCTTGCTGAACCGGTAGTTCAGCTGCCAGCGGACCCACTGGCCGGGTTCCAGACGGACGGCGGGCTTCCGGCGGGGCCGGGGCGGGAGGCCGAAGAGCGGCTCCACGCGGGCGTGGACGCGCAGGCGGGTGCCGTCGGCGCGCAGGCTGACGCCGACCCGGTCGAGGTCCCGCCGCCCCTCGCGCGGCGCGAAGCCGTCGTCCTCGGACATGTGGACGAAGTGGGCGACGTCGGCGGGCAGGGACGGCGGCGCGAAACCGACCGGGGCCGCGTTCCGGCGCGCGGCGGCCGGGCCGCCGCGGGACTCCTTCGTCCAGGACGTCTTGACCCATTGCACCGTGATGTTCTCCACCGGACCTCCCCTTGCGACCCGGGCAGAGCTTAAAGGGGCGGCCCTGTCCGGGACCGCCCCTTTTCCGTCGCCGGGTGGCTCAGCCGGCCGCCCCGCGTCCGTACACCCGCTTGCCCAGCCACTGTCCGCCGTCCACCGTCAGGCACTCGCCCGTCAGGTACGAGACCCGGTCGCCGAGGAGGAACAGGGACGCGTCCGCGATGTCCGCCGGGTCGGCGAAGCGGCCCGCCGGAACCGTGGCGACGACCTCCGCGCGGGCCTCGGGGATGGCCCAGAGGGCGGCGCCGCGCCGTCGCGCTCCCATGTCGGAACTGGTCATGACAGCACTCCATGGGCGTCGAGGGCGACCGCGCCGCCCGGGTGGACCAGCAGGGGATTGACTTCGAGCTCGGAGAGCTCGGGATGCTCGACCGCGGCCCGCGCCAGCGCGCACAGGGCGTCCGCCGCGGCGTCGAGGTCGACGGCGGGCGCCCCGCGCCAGCCGGTGAGCAGCGGCGCGTGGCGCAGCGAGAGGAGCAGTGCGCGGGCGCGGGCCGGGGTGAGCGGGGCGAGGGCGAGCGCGGTGTCGGCGAGCAGTTCGGCGGTCACCCCGCCGATGCCGACCATGGCGACGGGACCGAACGCCGGGTCGCGGCGCACGCCGGCGATCAGTTCGACCGCGTGCGGCTGGACGGCCATCGCCTCCACCGCGTACCCGGTCGCGCCGGTGGCGGCCCGCATCCGCGCGAACGCGGCTCGCAGCCCGGCCTCGTCGGCGATGCCCAGGGCGACCCCGCCCGCCTCGGTCTTGTGGGCGAGGCCCATCGCCTTGAGGACCAGCGGGTAGCCAGTCCGGTTCCGGGCGGCCTCGGCCGCCTCGTCGTCGGCGGAGACGAACTCGGCGGCGGGGAAGGCGAGTCCGTACGAGGAGAGCAGAGCACGCATCGACGCGTAGCCGCCGTCCGCGACGGGCGTGAGAGGCAGGACGGGTGCGGCAGGCGCGGCGGGTGTCGGGGCCGTCGACAGGCTCTGCGGCGCCAGCGGGGTGGTGGTCCGTCCGAGTCGCGCCACATGGGCGAGCGCCGTCGCCGCCTGCTCGATCCGCTCGTAGACGGCGACGCCCTCCTCGCGGAGCACCCGGAGCGCCGGGGTGTCCCGCGCCATCGTGTGGACGACGAGCAGGCGCCCCGACGTGCGCCCCGCGTCCGCCAGCTCCCGGGCGACCGCGCACTCCTGCTCGGCCTGGTCGGGGTTGGCGGTGGCGTAGTCGCCGAAGTAGCCGGTGAGCAGCGTGACATCGGTGTCCCCGCCGTCGAGCAGCGCGCGTGAGATCCGGGCGTAGTTGTGGAGATCCGCCTCGCCGGCACCGGCGAGGTCGACGGGATTGCCGCAGCCGGCCCGCTCCGGCAGCCGCTCCTCGACGGCGGCCCGCGTCGCCTCGTCGAGCACCGGCACCTCCAGGCCCCGCGCGACGAGCGCGTCGGCCGCGAGGGCGCCCTGCCCGCCGCTGTCACCGACGACCGCGACCCGCAGGGGGCCCGCGGCCTGGGGACGCGAGCCCCTGGACGTCAACAGCAGTGCTGTGTCCACGAGTTCGCCCGCCGACTCGACGAGCAGCGCCCCCGCGTCCCGGCACACCGCCTCCACCACCGCCCGCGCGCTCACCAGCGCGCCGGTGTGCGAGGCGGCGGCCCGGCCGGAGGCTTCGCTGCGGCCCAGGGTGAGGAGCAGGACGGGTTTGCCGGCCGCGCGGGCGGCGGCCAGCGTACGGGCCAGCCGGCGCCCGTCGCGGAAGTCCTCCACGTACGCGGCGAGCACCCGGGTCGCGTCGTGCGCGACGAGCGAGGCGAGGGCGTCGGCCGCGTCGATGTCGCGCTGGTTGCCGAGCGACACGAAGCGCGAGAAGCCCTGCCCGGCGCGGCCGAGGAGCCGGCCGATCTCCAGGGCGAGATTGCCGCTCTGCGACACCAGGCCCACCGAACCGGCCGGGAAGTCGCCCCAGCTGAGCCGGAGTTCGGTCGTCGTGTCGACGACCCCCATGCAGTTGGGGCCGAGCAGCCGCCCGCCCCGCGCCGTGACGAGCGCCGCGAGCTCCCGCTCCTCCGCCGTGCCGCTGCCGCCGGAGGTGATCACGGTGAAGCAGCGGGCCCCGGCCGCGAGCCCGTCGACGACCACGGACCGCACCTGCCGCGGCGGCACCGCGACCACGATGTGCTCGGGCGCCGTCGGCAGCGCCCCGATGTCCGGCAGGAACGGCACGCCGTCCAGACCGCCGCCCCGGTGGTTGACCAGATGGACCGAGCGCCGGGCCCGCCCGGCGAGCGCGCCGGACGCCAGCCAGTACCCCCACTTGGCCGGGTTCGCGGAGGCCCCGACGACCGCGACCGAGCGCGGGTCGAACAGCGCGGCCAGGGGATCAGGGGCGCCCGGGGAATCCGGCGCTGCCGGGGTGTCCGCGGCGCCCTGGGCATCCGGGGCGCCTGAGGAATCGGCGGCGCCCAGGGAATTCGCAGCGCCCGGGGAATCCGCGGTGCCCAGTGCATCTGCGGTGCCCAGGGGATCCGCGGTGCCCAGTGCATCCGCGGTGCCCAGGGGAGCCGGGGCGCCCGGGCCGGCCGCCGCCGCTCTCACGCGTACCAGCCGAAGCGCTCGGCGATCACCGGCAGCCGGTCCGCGACGACACCGTGCGCGGCGGCCCGCGGCGTGGTCCCCTCGCGTTCGGCCCGCTCCAGGACCTGCTCGACGAGCGCGCGCATCGAGCGCCGGATGTGCGCGAACGCCTGCTCGGCGTCGGCCTCGATGTCACCGAAGAGGGTCCACCACCACCAGGCGTTGGTGGCCGAGTTCACGACGACGTCCGGGAGCACGCCGATGCCGCGCGCGGCCAGCAGCTCCTCCGCTTCCGGCAGGACCGGCATGTTGGCCGCCTCGACGATCCAACGGGCCCTGATCAGCGCCTGGTTGGCGGCGTCGATCGCATACGAGACGGCCGCCGGGACGAGCACCTCGGCGTCCGCCGACAGCCAGGCGTCGCCCGGCAGCTCGCGGTCGCCCGCCCGCAGGGCCGTACGGTCCACCGTCCCGTACGCGTCCCGCGCGGCCAGCAGCGCCTCCACGTCCAGGCCGTCCGGATGCGCGATCGTCCCCTTCACGTCGGCGACCGCCACGACCCTGAGCCCGGCCCGTGCCAGGAAGCGGGCGGTCGCCCCGCCCATCGTCCCGAAGCCCTGCACCGCCACCCGCGTCCCCGCGTGCGGCACCCCGGCCCGGTCGAGCGCGGCAAGCACCGACTCGGCGACCCCGCAGCCGCCCGCCAGCTCGTCGAGACCGATGCCGTCGACGTCCACCGCGAACGCGTCGGCGAGCCGGCGCCGGGCCGCGACCTCGTCGTCGAGCAGCGGATAGACCGCCTGGATCGAGGAGACCAGACCCGCCTCGGCGGCGGCCCGGTCGACCAGGTCCTGGGTGAGGCCGAGGTCCTCACCGGTGGTCCAGAAACGCTCGATGTGCGGGCGCATCGCGCGCAGGTAGCGGACCAGCACGCCGTACGCCCCGGGGTCGCGCGGATCGCAGTCGATGCCGCCCTTGGCGCCGCCCAGCGGGATGTAGCGGCCCGCCGGGTCGTAGTGCAAAGCCTCCTTCATCGTCATGCCGCGGGCCAGCCCGGCGACCTCGTCGAGCGTGCAGCCCGCGCGCATCCGCAGCCCGCCGCTGGACACCCCGCGCACCAGCCGGTCGACGACGAGAAAGCCCTGGCGGCCGGTGACGTGGTCCGTCCACGTGAGGGAGATGAGAGGGGAGTTGGGGGTGACGGTCGTCATCGGGGGGACTCCTCGGGGACGGTGATGAGGGTGGGGCCGGGGGTGGCGAGCGCGAGGGTGAGGGCTTCGGCGAGCTCGTCCGGCGAGCGGACCGCGGTGCCCTGACCGCCGTACGCGCGGGCGAGTGCCGGCAGGTCCACGGCCGGCAGGTCGACGGCTGTGGGCCGGTCGCCGCGCGCCGTCATCTCCTCGCGGATCTCGCCGTAACCGCCGTTGTCGAAGACCACGACCGGCAGCGGCACGCCCAACTGCGCGGCGGTCGCGAGCTCCTGCACGGAGAACTGCAGACCGCCGTCACCGCTGAGCGCGACGACCTGCCGCCCCGGGTACGCGGTCTTCGCGCCGATCGCGGCGGGCAGCGCGTAGCCGAGCGTGCCGAACCCGGTCGGGTGGAGGTAGCGGCCCCCGGGGCCGAGCGGCAGATGGGGGAGCGCCCCGTAGTAGCAGCACTGCGCGCTGTCGGAGGTGACGACCGCGTCCTCGGCGAGGACACGGCGCATCGCCCCCAGATACGGCACCCAGCGCGCGTCCCGGCCCCGGGTCTCGTCGTCGCGGACACCCCGGAGCCGCGCGACCTCGCCGGCCATGTCCGGGGCCGGCGCGACGGGGGCCGCTGCGCCTGAGGTCGGTGCGCCTGAGGCCAGTGCGTCCGGGGCCGGCGCGGCCGGTGTCGCCGCGTGCGAGGCCGGCGTGGCACTGGCCGCCGCGTGCGAGGCCGGCGCGGCCCAGGCCGCCGCGTCCGAGGCCGCCGCGTCCGAGGCCGCCGCGGCCCAGGCCGCCGCGTCCGTCGCCCGGTCCGCGACCCCGCTCGCCTCGCCTGCCTCACACGCCCCTCCGGGCCGCAGCGCGGCGAGCAGCGCGCGGAGCACCGCCCGCGCGTCGCCCACCAGGGCCACGTCCGCCGGCAGTCCCGCGTACATCTGCGCCGGGTCGATGTCGACCCGCAGCAGCGCGCCCGCCAGGGGCGGTAGCGGGCTCCAGACGTCGGACTCGGCCAGTTCCGTGCCGACGGCGAGTACGGCGTCCCGGTCCGCGAGCCACTTCTGCACGGCCGGACTGTGCAGGGAGACGCCGAGCGACAGCGGGTGCCGTTCGTCGACGGTGCCCTTGCCGTTGGCCGTCGTGACCACGGGCGCACCGAGGGCCTCGGCGAGCGCCAGGCACTCCGCGCCCGCCGCCCGCGCCCCGCCGCCGAGGACCAGCGCGGGGCGCCGGGCGGTGCGCAGGGCGACGGCCGCCGCCTCCATCGCGGCCGGGTCCGGGAGTGACGGACCGGCGGGCGGTGCGAGCCGTACCGGGCCGGCGGGCTCCACGGCCTCCAGGAGATCCAGCGGCACCTCGATGTGCGCGGGCCGCGGCCGCCCCGTACGGAACAGGGCGAAGGCGCGTGCGACCGCCGCGCCGATCTCGTCGACCGACGACACCCGGTGGCTGAAGGCGGCGACACCGCGCAGCGCCTCGGTCTGGCTGCGCATCTCGTGGAGCAGCCCGGTGGACTGGCGGGGGTGGCGCAGCGGCATGCCGGGGGAGACGACGAGCAGCGGCACGCTGTCGGAGTAGGCCTGGCCCACGGCGGCCGCGATGTTGAGGAGCGCGGGCCCGGTGGTGGTGATCGCGACACCGGGCCGCCCGGACGCGCGGGCGTAGCCGTCGGCCGCGTACCCGGCGCCCTGCTCGTGACGAGGCGTCACATGGCGTATGCCGTACGCCTGGAGGTGGCGGTAGATCTCCAGGTTGTGGGTGCCGGGGATACCGAAGGCGTCGGTCACGCCGTGCGCGGCGAGCGCGCGGACAAGTGCCTCGCCGCCGGTAAGGCTCGTGCCGCCGGTAAGGCTCGTGCCGCCGGTAAGGCTCGTGCCGCCGGTGGGGCTGACGCCGTCCGTAAGGCTCGTACCGTTGGTGGTGCTGAAGCCGCCGGTGGGGCTGACGCCGCCGGTGGGGCTCGTGCCGTCGGGGGCGGCCATCACAGACCCCGGGAGATGACGAGCCGCATGATGTCCGAGGTGCCCTCCTCGATCTCCTCCAGCTTGGCGTCCCGCATCCACTGCTCGACCGGGTACTCGCGCGAGTAGCCCCAGCCGCCGAGCGTCTGGACCGCGGCCCAGGTGCAGTACGCGGCGGTCTCCGAGGCGGTCAGCTTGGCCATGGCGGCCTCGGTCGTGGCGGTCAGGCCCGCGTCGAGGCGCTTGGCGGCGCGCCAGGTCATCAGCCGGGCCTGCTCGACACGGGTGCGCATGTCGGCGAGCCGGAAGGCGACCGCCTGGTGCTCGATGATCGGCTTGCCGAACTGCTGCCGGGTGCGGGCGTAGTCGCGGGCGTACTCGTACGCGGCCCGGGCCACGCCGGTCGCGGCGGCGCCGAGGACGGTGCGCGAGATGTCGAAGGTCCGCATCAGGCCGGCGAAGCCCTGGCCCTCGGCGCCGAGCCGGTTCTCCTCGGGCGCGAAGGCGTCGGCGAAGAAGATCTCCCGGCAGACGATGGCGCGCTGTCCCATCTTCCGCATCGGCTCGCCGAAGCCGACGCCGGGCGTGTCCTTGCGCAGCAGGAACGCGGTCACGCCCCGGGAGCGCTGCGCGGGGTCCGTCTTGGCGAAGACGACGTACTGCTCGGCCTCGCCGGCGTTGGAGATCCACGCCTTCTGGCCGTTGAGGAGGTAGCCGCCGTCGGTGCGGGTCGCGGTGGTGACCATGGACGCGGCGTCCGAGCCGGCCCCGGGCTCGGTCGTCGCGAGCGCGGTCATCGGGGTGTCGGCCCCGGTGAGCGGGGTGAGCCAGACGCGCTTCTGCTCCTCGGTGCCGAGTTCGAGGAGCGGGTCGGCGAAGAAGCCGTTGGAGCAGAGCAGGTTCCCGATGCCGAGGTCGCCCACGCACAGCTCCTCCTGCACCAGGCACTGCGTGAACACGTCGGTGAACCCGCCGCCCCCGTACTCCTCCGGCAGCATGAAGCCGGTGATCCCGACCTTGGCCGCCTTCTGCCACAGGTCCCACGGCGTCTCGACGTCGGCCTCGTCCACGGCGCGCGCCCGCGGGCGGATCTCCTCGCGCGCGAAGGTCCGGGTGAGCTCGACGATGCCCCGCTGCTCGGGGGTGAGGGGAACGAGCTCGGTGGGGAGGTCGGACATGGTGCCTCCATGCGGGGATGAGCGCCTCTACTGACTGAACCATCAGTCAGTATCGGGAGGCCGGCGCGGCGCTGTCAACGAGCGGGACGGGGGCATGCGACGGGGCCGGTGCCGGGAGGGATCCCCCGGCACCGGCCCCGGTGCTCCTCGCGCCTACGGCAGTCGGCTCAGCACGTGGTTCAGCAGGCGCCGAGGTCCTGCCAGACGCCCCACTCGCCGGTCGTGCCGGGCTCCTCGCCCAGCGTCCACCACTTGGCCTTCCAGGTGTGGCCCTTGTGGGAGACCTGCTGGCCGCCCGTGTAGACCGTGGTCTTGGACCACGGGGCGGCGGTGCACTGGTGGCCGCTGCCGCCGGTGACCGTCAGCGTGTACGTGGCGGTGTGCGCGGCCGAGGGGCCGGAGCCCGTGACCGTGATCTGGTACGTCCCCGAGACCGCCGCCGTGGTGGTGGCGAGCGAGAGCGTCGAGGAGCCGCCCGCCGTGACCGAGGCCGGGCTGAAGGAGGCGGTGACGCCCGCGGGCAGGCCGCTCGCCGAGAGGCTCACCGACTGGGCCGCGCCCGAGGTGACCGCCGTGCCGATGGTGGTGGTGGCCGTGGCGCCCGCCGTCACCGTGCCGGAGGCGGGGCCGGCCGTCAGCGAGAAGTCGTCGGCCGGCGCGGTCGTGCCGCTCGTGAAGGGGGCGAAGACGTGGCTGAAGTCCCAGGTGTTCTGCGCGATGCCGGAGCAGTTGTCGGCGGCCGCGCCGCCCGCGCAGCCGCCGTTGTCGCGCTGCAGTGCCCAGAAGGACAGCGTGTTGATGCCCTTGGACACGGCCCAGTCGTAGACCGTGCGCGCGTTGGCCAGGGTGAAGGTCTCGGCCGGGCCGAAGTCGTCGACGCCGATCATCTCGGTGACGCCGACCATGCCCCACAGCTGGGCGGAGGTCTTCGCCGGGTACACCTTGGCCAGCTGGTTGTAGAGCCCGGTGGCCGCCGTCTGGGTGTCCTTGGCCATGTCGTGCGCGGCGTTGTCGTAGTAGTCGAACGTCATGAGGTTCACGACGTCGACCCGCGCGCCGTTGCTCACGGCGTTCTTCACGACGCCCAGCCCGCTCGCGGCGAGACCCGTGGTCGTGGTCGGCAGGGTGTAGGAGATCTCCAGCTTGCGTCCGGCGGCGGCCGCCCGGTCCTGGAGGATCTTGATGGCCTTGTTGCGGCGGTCGATGCCGGCGCTGTTGTCCAGCGAGTCGACCTCGATGTCCATGTCGAGCCGGGTCACGTCGTAGGTCGTGAGCACCTTCTCGTAGGCGTCCGCGATCTGGTTGACGTCCGTGCAGCTGTCCGCGATCTCGGTGCCCGTGGTGTCCGCGGTGTAGCCGCCGAACGAGGGGATCACGTCACCGCCGCGGCCCTGGATCGTCTTGATGTCGTTGCCGAAGACGGCCGACGAGATCGGCATGCCGGTGTCGCCGTTCCAGTACGGCGTGCACGAACCCTTCGTGGCGGTCTGCAGGAACGCCATCGTGAGGTGCTTGGTGCCGGACGCGGCGGCGAGGGCGGCGGGGTTCTCGCCGGTCCACGCCTCGAAGTACGGGGCGAACACCCGTGCCGGCAGCGGGGTCGCCGCCTGGGCGGTGCCGCCGCCGAGGGCGGTCAGGCCGGCCGCGGCGACGGCGGTGGTGACGGCCGCGATGACCGCGCGCAGGGAGCGCGTGCGTCTCATGTCAGTCCCAGGGGTGTGAGGGGTCGGGTGGTGGGGTCGGTAAGGAGATAGCGGCGCGTCGCAGGGCGGGTCAATGGTCTGGACCAAACGAGGGGTGGACCGGACGGTGCTCGCCGTCACCGTTTCCCCTGCCCATGGCGACGATGATTGGCGTAGACCAATTCCCGGGATTTTTACCGTTCTTGACCCGGCGTCGGGCGGTGCCGGCCCGCTCGGAGCGGGCTCGAAAAGTTCTTCGGCGATTTCCGTTATCGGGTGACCGTCCGGCGGTCTCCCAGTCGTAGGGCATCGGCAACAGGCAGGACGAACAGGATGAAGCAGGGCATGACGGCGGCGACGGGGACGGTGACCATGGTCGGTACGGAGCTGGTGAGGGCCGCGCAGAACGGCGACCCGGCGGCGCGGGACCGGCTCGTCGCCGCCCATCTGCCGCTCGTCTACAACATCGTGGGCCGGGCGATGAACGGACACCACGACGTCGACGACGTCGTGCAGGAGACCATGCTGCGTGCCCTCGGCGGCCTCGGCACCCTGCGCGCCCCGGACAGCTTCCGTTCCTGGCTCGTCGCCATCGCCATGAACACCCTCCGGGCCCACTGGCAGCGCAGCGGCACCGGTCACCCCACCGGCGCCCTCGACGACGCCCGCGACCTCGCCCACCCGGGCGCCGACTTCGTCGAGCTCACCGTGGCCCGGCTCCAGCTGTCCGGCCAGCGCCGTGAGACCGCCGAGGCCACCCGCTGGATGGAACCCGAGGACAGTGCCCTGCTCTCCCTGTGGTGGCTGGAATGCGCCGGTGAACTCAGCCGCCACGAGGTCGCCGCCGCCCTGGAACTGACCCCGGAGCACACCGCCGTCCGCGTGCAGCGGATGAAGGAGCGCCTGGAGACCGCCCGGATCGTCGTGCGCGCCCTGTCCGCCGATCCGCTGTGCCCCACGCTGCGCTCCGGGCTCGGCGCCTGGGACGGCCACCCCTCGGCGCTGTGGCGCAAGCGCATAGCCCGCCACGCCCGCACCTGCCCGCACTGCGCCGGACTCTGGCACGGACTCGTCCCCGCCGAGGGGCTGCTCGCCGGACTGCTGCTCGTGCCCCCGGCGGCGCTGCTGCTCGCCGGCGTCCGCGAGAGCGCCGGCCTCGGCCTCGCCGCCGCCTCCGCCCCGGCATCGGCATCCGTGCCCGCCTCCGCCTCCGCCTCCGCGTCCCGTACGAGCGCGGCCCGGCACGCCGCCGGACCGGGACCGCGCGGCGCCCGCCGCAAGGCGGAACAGCGCCGGCGCGGCCGCCGGCGTGCCGTCGCCGCCGCGGGCCTCGCGGTGGTGGCCGTCACCGGCGGCGCCTTCCACCTGTTCAGCGGCCCCGGCGACGGCGCCGCGGACCCCGACGAGGTGACCCAGGCGTCGGCCCCGGACACCGCCACGCTCCCGGTGACGCCCACGCCCTCCGTCGAACCGACCGAGAGCACGACCCCGTCCCCGGCCCCCAGCCCCACGGCGAGCCACCGGCCCAAGCCCGCCCCGACCCGGACGGCCGCCAGGCCCGCCCCGACCCGGTCGCGGCCGCCGCGCCCCACGAGCGCGGCGCCCACCACGCCGGCCCCCACCTCCCCGACCGAGTCGGGCCAGGTGATCGACCTGGTCAACGCCGAGCGGGCGAAGGCGGGTTGCGGGCCGGTCACCGAGAACGCCCTGCTGACCAGGGCCGCGCAGGGCCACTCCGACGACATGGCCGCGCGGGACTTCTTCGACCACACCAACCCGGACGGCGACGGCCCCGGCGAACGCGTCACCGCGGCCGGCTACCGCTGGTCGACGTACGGCGAGAACATCGCCAAGGGCCAGCGCACCCCGGCCGAGGTGATGGACTCCTGGATGAACAGCCCCGGCCACCGCGCCAACATCCTCAACTGCTCGTTCCGCGAGATCGGCATCGGCATCCACTCCGCCGGCGGCCCCTACTGGACCCAGGTCTTCGGCGCGCAGTGACGCCGGACCTGCGGCGTGCACGGCGGCCGGTGCCCGGCCGTCCCCCATGGGGCCGGGCACCGGCCGCCGTCACCGGAGTCCTACGACACCCGGTGCAGCCAGCCGTAGGTGTCCTCGCTCCTGCCGTACTGGATGCCGAGGACCCGCTCGCGCAGCGCCGCCGTCCGCTCGCCCGGCTTGCCGTCGCCGATCGTGAGCGAGTGGCCCTCGCCCTTGATGCCGGTGATCGGGGTGATCACGGCGGCGGTGCCCGCGGCGAACATCTCCGTCACGGTGCCGTCGGTGATGCCCGCGCTCAACTCCTTGAAGTTCACCGGCCGTTCGACCGGCGTCAGGCCGAACTCATGGGCGAGCGCCAGGACGGAGTCGCGGGTCACGCCCTCCAGGATGGTGCCGAGCGCCGGGGTGATCAGCTCGCCGTCGGAGGTGACCACGAACAGGTTCATCGTCCCGGACTCCTCGATGCAGCCGTCGTCGCCCGTGCTGTCCAGGTAGAGCACCTGGTCGCAGCCGTGCCGCTGCGCCTCGGTCTGGGCGGCGAGGCTCGACGCGTAGTTGCCGCCGCACTTCGCCGCGCCCGTGCCGCCCTTGGCCGCGCGCGTGTAGGTGGTGCTGACCCAGAGGGTGATGCCGGCCGCACCCGAGGCGAAGTACGCCTGTGCCGGGCAGGCGATGACCGAGTAGACGACGCGCTCGGCCGGCCGGACGCCGAGGAACGCCTCCGCGGCGAACATGAACGGACGGAGGTAGAGGCTCTCCTCGCCCTCCGACACCGGCACCCACGCCTCGTCCGCGCGCACCAGCGCCTCGATGCTCGCCAGGAAGTCCTCGGCGGGCAGCTCGGGCAGCCCCATGCGCTCCGCGGACCGCGCGAAGCGGCGCGCGTTGAGCTCGGGCCGGAACAGCCAGACGCTGCCGTCGGCGTGCCGGTACGCCTTCAGGCCCTCGAATATCTCCTGCGCGTAGTGCAGCACGGCCGCGCTCGGATGGAGCGAGAACGGCTTCAGCGCGCCGACCCCGCGCTCGTGCCACCCCGCCTCCGGCGTCCAGACCGCCGAGGCCATGTGGTCGGTGAAGTGCCGGCCGAAACCGGGCGCGGCCAGCACGGCCTCGCGCTCGGCGTCGGGGACCGGACGGTCGGTGCGCACCAGCGGGTATGCGGGATTCAACGTCGGACTCTCCTTGTTCACAAACGGTCGGCCGGCTGCGTCCGGGCCGCCGGCCGCGGTCCGTGACGCACCGGAGGAATCCTGCCTCAATGCCGCCCGCGGGAGCACGGGAGTTGTCCTCGCTCAGTCGGTGCGGGCGAGGGCGTCGCGGGCCGCCTGCTCGGCCTTCGCCCGGTCCTCGGGCACGAGCCCGATGCGGGTGCGGCGGTCGAGGAGGTCGGCGGTGTCGAGGGCACCCTCGTGGCGGACGGCCCACAGCAGTTCGGCGCCGGTCACCGGGTGCCCGGGCACGACCGGCTCGGCGAGCGCGGGGTCGGCGACGCCGAGGGCGTGCACGGCCGGCGCCTCGGAGCCGTAACGGCGCACGAGCCGCGCCGGGGCGTCGAGCCGGGCCAGCGTCTGCGGCCGGGCGGCGCCGACGAGGGGCAGCGACGCGGTGCGGCACGGGCCCGCGCTCAGTCCGCTCGCGGCCACGGCCGCGTCGACGGCGTCCTGCGCCATTCGCCGGTACGTGGTCAGCTTGCCGCCGACGACCGTGACGACGCCGTCGGGCGAGGTGAGCACGGCGTGCTTGCGCGAGATGTCGGCGGTGCTGCCGCCCTGGCCGCTCGTGTCGAGCAGCGGGCGCAGACCGGCGAACGCCCCCACCACGTCGCCGCGTTGGACGGTGACGTCGAGCGCGGAGCCCAGGACGTCCAGGAGGAAGCCGATGTCGGTCTCCGGGACCTCCGGCACGTCCGGGATGTCGCCGTCGACGGGCTCGTCGGTGAGGCCCACGTACACCCGTCCGTCGCCCTGCGGCAGGACCAGCACGAAGCGGTTGGTCTCGCCGGGGATCGGGATGTGCAGACCGGCGGAGAGCCGGCCGAGGTCCTCGGAGCGCAGCACGAGATGGGTGCCGCGGGAGGGCCGCAGCCGGATGTCGTCGACGAGGCCGCCCGCCCACACCCCGGCCGCGTTGACGACGGCGCGGGCGCGGAGGGTCAGCTCCTGGCCGGTGGTCTCGTCCCGGACCAGCGCACCGTCGCGGTGGAGCTCCAGGGCGCGGGTGCGGGTGAGGACGCTCGCGCCGTGGGCGGCCGCGGTGCGGGCGATCGCGGTCACCAGGCGCGCGTCGTCGGAGAGCTGGCCGTCCCAGGAGAGCAGTCCGCCGCGCAGCCCGGTGGCGCGCAGGGCCGGCGCGAGGTGCCGGGTCTCGACGGCGGAGAGCGTACGCGGCTGCGGCAGCGTGCGGCGCGAGGTGCGGGCGGCGACCCGCAGCATGTCGCCCGCGAGGAAACCGGCCCGGACGAGAGCGGCCTGGGCGCGGCTGACCAGCGGCGTCAGCGGCAGCACGAAGGGCTGGGCGCGGACCAGATGGGGGGCCGTGCGCTCCATGAGGATGCCGCGCTCGACCGCGCTCTCGTGGGCGACGTCGAGCTGCCCGGAGGCGAGGTAGCGCAGTCCCCCGTGGATCAGCTTGGAGCTCCAGCGGGAGGTGCCGAAGGCGAGGTCGTGGGCGTCGATCGCGGCCACGGAGAGCCCGCGGGTCGCCGCGTCGAGGGCGGCTCCGGCTCCGGTGGCGCCGAGGCCGACGACCAGCACGTCGACTTCCGCACCGTCCGCCAGCCGGTCCAGCTCCCGGCGGCGCCGCCCGGCGTCGAGCGAGGAGCCGGGCAGGGCGGGGGAGGGGGCGGGGCTGCTCGTGGGGTTCATGGGGTGAGGGTCCTCTCCAGCAGGGTGCGCAGCTCGTCCAGGAAGGCGGCTTCGCTCAGTTCGGGATCGGTCTCGTCGGTCATGGTGCGCAGCGAGAGCGTGAAGGACTGGACGACGAGCAGCAGCGACCGGGCCTGCAGGTCCGTGCGGCAGGGCCGGACGGAGCCGTCCTCGTGGCCCTGGTCGAGCGCCGCGGCGATGAGTTCCAGGAGTGCCTCCTGGCTGGCTCCGCGCCGGTCGAGGATGTACGGAAGCAGCAGCTCGGGGTCGACGTCGAGGATCTTGTGGAACAGCGGGTGGGCGCGGAACGCGGCGGCCCCCGCGACCAGTCCGGCGACGATCCGGGCGCGTACGGGCCGCGGGTCGTCGGCCGGCGGCATGGCGCCGGCCGCCACCGCGATCCACTCCCGGGTCATCAGGTCGCCGACCAGGCTGTTCACGTCGGGCCAGCGGCGGTAGATCGTCATCCGGGACACGCCCGCGCGCCGGGCGACGTCGGTGAGCGTGGTGCGGCGTACGCCGACGGCGAGGACGCAGTCGCGGGCGGCGTCGAGTACGGAATCTGCGTCCGAGGCGTTGTGACGAATGGGCGTCATCTGTCACAGTGTAATGGCAGGACGGGCCGAACGGCAGCGCCGACCCCGAACCGGACCCTGAGACAGACCCCCGAAACAGACCCTGAACAGCACCGACCGTGCACAGCACCGTGAGGAACTTCGAAGTGGACATGTTGTGGAGCGGCTGGGGCGACCCGGCCAAGGCGGCCCCGCTGCCCGACGCGGTGACCGGCCTGCTGCGGGACCTGCTCGGCGTCACCCCGCGCGAGAGCGGCCCGGCCGGCCTCGCCGACATCGAACCGCCCGCCCCGGCCCTCACCGACGCCGCCCGCACCGCCCTGTCGGCGGCCCTCGCCGCCCCGGACGCCCTGCGCGAGGACGCCGAGAGCCGCATCCGGCACACCCGCGGCAAGTCCACCCCCGACCTGCTGCGCATCCGCGCCGGCGAGGTCACCGACACCCCCGCCGCCGTCGTGCTCCCCGGCAGCCACGACGAGGTCCTGGCCGTGCTGCGCGCCTGCGCCGACCACGGCCTCGCCGCCGTCCCGTTCGGCGGCGGCACCTCCGTCGTCGGCGGCCTCGCGCCCACCACCAAGCGGCCCTTCGTCGCCCTCGACCTGCGCCGTCTCGACCAGCTCCTCGCCCTCGACGAGGAGTCCCGCACCGCGACCCTGCAGCCCGGACTGCGCGGCCCGCAGTGCGAGGCGCTGCTCAACGAGCGGGGCTGGACCCTCGGCCACTTCCCGCAGTCCTTCGAGTGGGCGTCCGTCGGCGGCTTCGCCGCGGCCCGCTCCAGCGGCCAGGCGTCCGCCGGCTACGGCCGCTTTGACGAGATGGTCCTCGCCCTCACCGTCGCCACCCCCGAAGGCACCCTGGAGACCGGACGCGCCCCGCGCTCCGCGGCCGGCCCCGACCTGCGCCAGCTGATCCTCGGCTCCGAGGGCGCCCTCGGCGTGATCACCGCCGTGACCGTCCGCATCCGCCCGCTGCCCGCCAAGCGCGTCTACGAGGGCTGGCGCTTCGCCGACTTCGCCGCCGGCACCGCCGCCCTGCGCCGCCTCGCCCAGGACGGTCCGCGGCCCACCGTGCTGCGCCTGTCCGACGAGTCGGAGACCTTCATCGGCCTGGCCCAGCCGGACGCCATCGGCAGCACCGAACTCCCGCAGAACCCGGGCTGCATGGCGATCGTCGGCTACGAGGGCACCGAGGCCGAGACCGCGGCCCGCCGCGCCGCCGCCCGCGAGGTGCTGCTCGCCTCCGGCGGCGAGTACCTCGGCGAGGAGCCCGGCGACAAGTGGGAGCACGGCCGCTACAACGCGCCCTACCTGCGCGACGCCCTCCTCGACGCCGGCGCCTTCGCCGAGACGCTGGAGACGGCCGCCTTCTGGTCCGCGATCCCCGGCCTCTACACGGCCGTGCGCTCCGCGCTGACCGGCACGCTCACCGCGGCCGGCACCCCGCCGCTCGTCATGTGCCACATCTCGCACACCTACGAGAACGGCGCCTCGCTCTACTTCACCGTCGTCTCCGCGCAGGGCGAGGACGCGGTCGCGCACTGGGCCCCGGTCAAGCAGGCCGCCAACGACGCGATCCTGGCCGCCGGCGGCACCATCAGCCACCACCACGGCGTCGGCACCGACCACCGGGACTGGTACGCCCGGGAGATCGGCCCGCTCGGCATCCGTATGCTCCAGGCCGTGAAGGCCGAGGTCGACCCGTCCGGCGTGCTCAGCCCCGGAGTCCTCATCCCCGTCCGCTGAACGCCGGGCGAACCGGGGGATCGGGTTCCGGCGGAACCGATCCCCCGGAACCCCTACCGCCGGCACCCGAACCGCCCGCCGAATTCCGCTCCTGCCGTCCCTTTCCCGCCGTCCGGAGGCATGCTCCATGCGACAGTTCACCGCCGTCGTCAACCCCACCGCAGGGGGTTCCAGCGGCACGGCGGGCCTGCTCCCGCTGGCCCGGCTGCTGCGGGAGGCGGGCGCACGGCTCGACACCGTCTACAGCCGCAGCCTGGAGCACGCCCAGGAGCTCGCGCATGACGCCGGCGCGCGCGGCCATGTCGTCCTCGCCGTCGGCGGCGACGGCATGGCCGGCCGCATCGGCGGCTCGCTCAGCGGCACGGACACCGTCTTCGGCCTGGTCCCGGCCGGCCGCGGCAACGACTTCGCCCGCGCCCTCGGGCTGCCCACCGACGCCGCCGGGCTCGCCGAGGTCCTGCTCCACGGCGAGCCGCGGGCCGTCGACACCATCGAGGTCGAGTCCGCGGCGCACCCGCGGATCCGCGTCCTCGGCAGCGTGTACGCGGGCGTCGACGCGGTCGCCAACCGCCACGCCAACAACTCCCGGCTGCTGCGCGGCGCCGCGTCGTACTACGCCGGCGGTCTGCGCGCCGTCCTCGGCTGGCGGCCCGCCGCGTACCGCATCACCGTCGACGGCACCCGCCACGAGCGCACCGGCTACACCGTGATCGCCGCCAACTCCGGCTTCTACGGCTTCGGCCGGAAGATCGCCCCCGGAGCCCGCGTCGACGACGGCCTGCTCGACGTCGTCGTCATCAACGAGGCGCCCAAGCACCTCTTCTTCGCGATGATGAACGAGCTCAAGACGGGCGCCCACGTCGCCCGTCCCCAGGTCGAGATCCTGCGCGGCAAGGAGATCCGCATCGAGGCCGACCGCCCCCTCCCGTACGGCGCCGACGGCGAGGTCGACGCGACCCTCCCGGTGACCCTGCGGGTACGGCCCGCGGCCCTCAACGTACTGGCGTAACAAGGGAGTCGGCCGACCTGCCGCCGCGCCGTCCGCCCCGACCGCCCCGCCACCGTCCCACCGGTGGTGGGGCGGCGTGTTGTGCACCCGTCTCACCAGGTGGGACCCACTGACCTCATGCGCACACCCGCGTTGCCAAAGAGTGCGAATCGGCCAGGTTGGCGGGTTTGGCAGGACTCATCAGGGGAATGGTCCGGCCTCAGTGGCATAGGCAACCGGCAGTGGTCGTGGGACTGTAGCTCGGATCGCCGGCTTGATCGTCGGCCCGATCGTCGGGGAGAAGGAGGTTGATCCGTCATGACCGTGAGTGCCGTCGAGCTCCCGGAGCTGTGGATGCCCTATCCGGTTCGGGGCAATCCGTATCTGCCGGGGCTGCGTGCGGAGAGCGAGACCTGGGCGCGTGAGATGGGCATGCTGGACGGTGACGAAGGGCCGTCGGCCGGCCGGGCGATCTGGACCCGGTCGCAGTTCCACGCCATGACCGTGGACCAGCTCACCGCCTGGACCCTCCCCGACGCCGCACCGGCCGACCTCAGCCTCAACCACCGCTTCAACATCTGGGCGTTGGCCTGGGACGACTACTTCGCCGCCACCTTCAAGCGGACGGGCGACCTCCCCGCCGCGCTGGAATTCACCGCCCGGCTCCACTCCTTCCTGCAGCCGGAGCCCGGCGCGCCTTTACCGGAGCCCGTGAACGCCGTCGAGCGCGGAATCGCGGATCTGCAGCGGAATCTCTTCCCGCCCAGACTGGCGCACTGGCGGCGCGAGTTCAACAGTGCCCTGGCTAAATACATCGACGCCGGAGTACTGGAACTCGCCAACAGCCTCAGTGGCCGCGTTCCCGATCTGATCGAGTACGCGCCATTCCGGCGAGAAAGCTTCGCCGCCTATACCGCCCCCTATTCCGTCGAACTCTCCACCGGCGCGCGAATACCCGAGAAGATCCGGCACACCCGTGTCGTCCGCGGCCTGCTCGACGCCTTCATGGACGTCATGGGCCTGGCCAACGACATCGCCTCCTACGACCGGGAGGTCCACGAGGAGCACGACGTCAACAACCTCGTCGTCGTCATCGGAACGTCCCTGGGCATCCCCCTCCACGAGGCCGTGCCCGCCGCCGTCCACCTGGTGAACGCCCGGCTGCGCGACTTCGAGCGCCTCGGACACGGCGAACTCCCCTTGCTGGTCCGGCGGTCCGGGCTGGACGGGGACGAGCGGGACGAGCTGGAGGCATGGCTCCGGGGAGCCTGCGGCTTCCTGTCCGGACTCCACGCCTGGTACACCGGGGCGCCCCGCTACGTACCCGCCGACGCCTCGGTCCCGGAGCAGCACCGCGGGGATGCCGGCGAAGGCTCGCCGGCATCCCCGTCCGCCGTGGCGCGCCTATCGCCGTAGCAGCAGTCGTCCGAGACGCGCCCACCACGGGGCCCGGGACGCCGGTCGCCGCGCGGGCGCGGGGCCGGTCTCCGGCCACGGCTCCGCCGACGGCAGGCCGGGGCTCTGCGCGGGCGGGGCCGGCAGCGGCGCCGGGACGTCCGGGGCCCTGGGGGGACGGGCGGCGAAGGTCACCGGCAGCGCCGTCAGGTGCCGGGCCCAGGTGGTGGAGCGCCAGCTGAGGTCCTCCTCCGGGACGGCCAGGACGATGTCGGGCAGCCGGGTGAGGAGGATGTCGATGCCGGTGTCGGCGATGATGCGGCCGATGTCCTGCCCGGGGCACTCGTGGTTGCCGGCACTGAAGGACAGATGCGCCCGGTTGTGGTGCACCGGCGCCGCGGCGTCGGGGCGGATCGTCTCGTCGACGTTCCCGGCGGCCAGGCCGAGCAGCAGCATGTCCCCGGCCTTGATCCGCTGCCCGCCGAGGGTGGTGTCGCTGTTGGCCCAGCGGCCCGGGCACACCATCAGCGGCGGCTCGTCCCACAGGACCTGTTCCACCGCTTCGGGCAGCGTCATCTGGCCGCCGGCGAGCGAGCCGCGGAAGCGCGGGTCGGTGACCACCATGCGCAGCACGTTGGACATGAGGTTGGCGGTCGTCTCGTAGCCGGCGAGCAGGATGAGCCGCAGGTGGTGCTTGACCTCCTCGTCGGTGAGGCCGGCCGGATGGGCGAGCAGCGCGGACGCGATGTCCTGCCCCGGGCGGACCCGCTTCTCGACGACGAGCTTCTCCAGGCACTCGAGCACGTAGGCGTTGCTGGCGAGCGACGTCTCGGTGGCCTTGAAGAGGTCCCGGGCGGCGTGCACGAGCGCGGGTCCTGACTCGTCCGACATGCCGAGCAGTCGGGTGAGGGTGAGCATCGGCAGGTGCTCGGTGAACTGGCCCACCAGCTCCACCTCGCCGTCCTCGCAGAACCCGTCGATCAGCTGGTGGGCGAAGCGCGTGATGTGACGGCGGACGCCGCGGTGGTCGAACTGGTCGAGGCCGGCCGTGACCGCGCCGCGCAGCCGCTGGTGCTCCTCGCCGTCCGCGCACACACAGTCCGGACGCCACCCGATCATCGGCACGAGCGGCGAGGTGGCGGGGTCGATCTCCCCGCTCGTCCAGCCGTGCCAGACCCGGGGATCGCGGGAGAACTGGGTGGAGCGGGTGGCCACGTCACGGTTCTCGAGGTAGCCGAGGACGAGCCAGGCGCGGACGTCGCCGTCGAGCAGCACGGGCGCCACGGGACCGTGCTTGGCGCGCAGCTCCTCGTACAGACCCATGGGGTCCGTCGCCGCGACGTCGCCGTAGAGCCGCGTGGCTCCGTCGGGTCCCGTGGCCGTGTGGGCCGGGCAGCCCGGTGGCGGGGAGGACTCGGCGGCGAGGGCGGTGTGTTCGGAGGGTGGGACGGTCATGCGGTCTCCTGGGCGGCGAGGGTGCACAGGTAGACCATCAGCGAGAGCAGGGCGTCACGGCAGGACGCCCGGTCACGTGCGTCACAGGTGACGATGGGGACGGATTCGCTGAGGGCCAGTGCGGTGCGCAGTTCTGGTACGGGGTACTGGGGAGCGTCGGGGAAGGCGTTGACGGCGACGACGAACGGGACCCGGCGGTCCTCGAGCCGGGTGATGACCTCGAAGCAGACCTCGATCTGGCGGGTGTCGACGAGGACGACGGCGCCGAGCGCGCCCTCGAAGATCCCGTTCCACAGGAACCAGAAGCGTTCCTGTCCCGGGGTCCCGAACAGGTAGAGGATCAGCTCCCGGTTGATGCTGATCCGGCCGAAGTCCATCGCGACCGTGGTGGTGTTCTTGCCGGCGACGCCGGGATTGTCGTCGATCCCGACGCCCGCCTGGGTCATGCGTTCCTCGGTGGTCAGGGGCGGGATCTCGCTCACCGAACCGACCATGGTCGTCTTGCCGACGCCGAAGCCGCCGACGATCACGACCTTGACGCCTCGGGAGCCGTGCGGCAGCAGCAGGTCGGTGCCGCCCGCGCCCGGCGCGGGCGCGTCAGAGCTTACGTAGTCCATGGATCACCGCCTCCAGTAGGCCGCGGTCGGGGTACGCCGCGACGGGCACGGGTGCAATGGCCTCGACACGTTCGTCCGCGACGAGTTGGGACAGCAACACGGTGACGACGCTGAACGGCAGGCTGAGGTGCGCGGACACCTCGGCCACCGACAGCGGGTACTCGCACATCGAGAGGATCGCCGCCTGCTCGGGCTGCGTCGCGGGGTCGGGCTGCGCCCTGGACGCGATCAGCGTGACGAGGTCGAACGCCTTGGCCAGGGACTCCGGGCCACCGGTAATGACGTAGAGCGGAACGGGAGTGCCTTCGTCCCAGCGGGACTGGTTCTCCGATGTCACATCGCCTGCCGGACGTCATCACGGGGCGGGCTGGTCATGTGCTGGCCGATCCGCACGACCAGGGTCCGCATGCGGTCGCCGAGCAGCCCGGCGTCCACCTCGGCGTCGGCGAGCACCGCGAGGTACGCCCCGGGACCGGCCGCCATCATGGAGAAGTACCCGCCGTCGGCCTCGATCCCGACCATCCGCGTCGAGCCGTCCCCGTGCGGGAACATCTGCGCGATGGCCTTGGCCAGGCTCTGGATGCCGGAGCAGGCGGCCGCGATGGCGTCCGCGGTGTCGGCAGCCGTGTTCGCCTGCCCGATGCACAGGCCGTCGGACGACAGGACGACGACGTGCCGTACGTGCGGAACGCTGCCCACGAGCTCGGTGAGCATCCAGTCGATGTTGGGCAGTGGCTGCATGTTAATCGACCTCATCTGACGGCTCGCTGTCGGACGGCTGGCTGGGTGGGGTGGTGGGTTCGGCGGCCGTTCGCCGCTCGCCGTTGAACGCCTCCCACATCAGACCCGGTTGGGGGGTCGGCGTTCCGGAGGTGCGCCGGGGGACGGGCGGAGCCGTGCCGGGCGCGGGGGGCGTGCGGACGAGCGGCGTCGGTACGGGTGACTCCCGGCGGCGCCGGGGGAGGCCGTTGACGGTCGTGCCGGCCTCGCCGGCGTCCGGTGCGGCATCGGCCGGGACGGCGGGCGCGGGTACCGGTGCGGGTGCCGGTGCGGGTGCCGGCACCGGTATGGGCGCCGTCAGGGGCCGCGTACGGATCGGGCCGCCGGGGTGCTTGCGGACGGGCTGCCGGGTCCGCAGGAGAGGCTGGGGAACCGTGGTGATCAGGCGCCGGGGGACGAGCACGACGGCCCGTACGCCGCCGTAGGCGGAGGTGCGCAGATCGACCACGCAGCCGTGCTCGCGGGCCAGCCGGCTCACGACCGGCAGGCCGAGCTGGGTCACCTCGCCCAGGCCCGACATGAGGTTGCCCCGTGCCGCCTGGGCCATGACGCGCTCGATGCGCTGCCGGACCTCCTCGGTGAGTCCGACGCCGCGGTCCTCGATCTCGATCGCGACGCCGGTGGGCACCTCGCTCGCGGTCACCTCGACCGGGGTGTGCGGCGGCGAGAACGTGGTGGCGTTGTCGAGCAGTTCGGCGAGCAGGTGGATCAGTGGCTCGGCGCCGGGGCCGACCACGGCCACCTCCGTCACCGACTGCAGCTTCACGCGGGGGAAGTCGACGATGCGGGACATGGCGCCGCGCAGCACGTCGTAGAGCGGGATCGCCCTCGACCACTGGCGGCCGGGCCGGGCGTCGCCGAGGACCGCGATGCTGGCGGCGAGACGGCCGATCAGGGCGTTGCGGTGGTCGATGCCCTGCAGGCCGCGGGAGACCACGAGGTCCGTGCCGTGCTGGATCTGCATGGCGTGCAGGTCCTTGGCGAGCTGGTGCACGATCGCCTGCATCCGGCGGGCGACCGCCACCAGGGCCCGCTGGGAGGAGTCCCGGGTGCTCTCCTCGGTCTCCACGGCTTCGAGGAGCACCCGCAGGGCCTCCCGGAGCGCCTCGGCGAAGTCGGGGTCGAGGTGTTCCCCGAAGGCGGCCGAGTGCAGGATCTCCGAGGCGGCTTCGCCCTTCTTCAGGCGGGCGACGGCCGCCGGGAGGAGCGACTCGGCCATCCACACGGTGGTGGACCGCTGATCGGCCAGGCGCCCGAGCAGCGCGGCCTCGCGCCCCGCGTAGTACTCCTGTGTGTCGGCGGACGCCCGTGCGTACCGGACCGCCTCCGCCGACCGCAGCCGGCGCACGGTCACGGCCGAGGTGACGACCGTCAGGGCGACCGCGGCGACTCCGTACCAGGCGAGCGGTGACCGTATCTGCGCAGGGGAGAAGAGCAGCCCTATGGCGAGGGCGACGGCCAGGGTTCCGGGAGGGATGAGCCAAACCGGAGCCACTGCACGCGGCAGGGCTCTGGAAGTCGAACCTGCACGAACCATCAAGGGGGTCCCTAAACAGTCTGGAAATGAGCGGACTGAGGCGCCTGATTCAGCGTTCATGACTCGCTGTGAGCGCATCGCAACACATGTGGGGAGCATAGTCAGTTCGGGTTTGACATGTGACCTCGATGGAGGGGAAGCCTCCATCAATCAATTCAGAATCATGAAGAGATGAATTGTGATCTGAAATTGAAAGAAACTGATCAGATTGCGACGCCTGACGAGTGATGATCGCGCGGCTCGGCGAGTGGCTGGGCCGCCGCGCGAAGGGGCCCGGCCGATACTCCGGCCATGACACCAGCCCGTACCACCTCGCGGTCGCGCCTCGCCCTCGTCGGCGCACTCGCCGCGCTCGTCGCCCTCACCGCCCCGGTCACGAGCGCCGGCGGCGCGACGGGCGAGGACGGTCACCACCACCGGCCCTGCACCGGTTCGCGACCGCCCCACCACGGCCGGGCCGCCGAGATCCTGCGGATCGCCGAGAAGGCCAGGAAGGACATGGACCTCAAGTCCGTCATCCTGCGGGTCTCCGTCAACGGCCGCGAGGTGATCACCACCGCGCTCGGCGAGTCGATGACCGGGGTCCCGGCCGACCCCGCCATGCACTTCCGCAACGGCAACATCGCGATCAGCTACCTCGGCACGGCCCTCCTGCGCCTGGTCGACCAGGGCCGGGTCGGTCTCGACGACACGGTCGAGCGCTGGCTGCCCGGCCTCCCGCACGCCGGGCAGATCACCCTGCGCATGCTGGGCGCGTCCACCACCGGCCTCGTCGACTACGTCCGCCTCCCCGCGTTCCAGAAGGCCGTCGGCGCGAACCCGTTCCGCCAGTGGACGGCCGACGAGGTGGTGGACCTCGCGACCCATGAGGACCGGTGGTACGCCCCCGGGACCAACTGGAGCTACTCCCACGCCAACTTCGTTCTCCTCGGCGCCGCGCTCGAGAAGATCACCGGGACCCGCCTGGACCGCCTGATCCGGCAGGAGGTGACGGGTCCGCTCGGGCTGCGCGAGACCCGCAACTCCTTCACGCCCGACATCCCGGAACCGGTCCTGCACGCCTTCGACTCCGACCGCGGGCTCTACGAGGAGTCCACCTTCTGGAACCCGTCCTGGACCACCGCCCCCGGCGCGGTCGAGACCACCGACATCTGCGACCTCGAACGCTCGGCCGGCGGCCTCGGCTCCGGCGAGCTGCTCTCCCCGTCCTCGTACCGGGAACTGCTGAACCCCGGGACGGTGGGCCTCGGCCACGCCACCAAGAAGTGCCCCGAGGACGTGTGCCTGAAGCAGACCGAAGCCACCCACGACGGCCTGGGCATCCTCGTCCTCGGCGACTGGATCTCCCAGCACCCGCTGTTCTTCGGCTACTCCGCGTCCATGGCCTACCTGCCGTCCGAGCGCCTGTCCATCGCCGTCTCGACCACGCAGGGCCCCAGGAGCCGGGACGGCCACACCGCGCATCTGATCACCCAGCGCATCGCGGCCGCCCTGACCCCCGGGCACCCGATCCCCGACTTCGGGTAGGGCGGTTCCGGGCGCCTTCGCGGCTGCGGCGCCCCTGCGGCTGCGGCGCGCTACGGCGGCGGCGCGAGGCGCTGGACGGCGACGAGCGCCGCGTCGTCGCCGAGGTGGCCGCCCGCGTACGCCTGGAGGTCGGCCCGCAGGCGGCTCAGCAGCGTCGGCGGGTCGTCCCCCGCCCAGGCCGTGAGCCGCTCCGCCAGCGGGTAGAAGGCGCGCGAGTGGTCACGGGCCTCGACTACGCCGTCCGTGTAGAGCAGCAGCACGTCGCCGACGCCGAAGGGGAAGGTCTCCACCCTCACGTCGGGGGAGAGGACGTCGGAGAGCCCCAGCGGGGGGCTCGTGTCGGCCGAGTCGAGCGGGACCACCCGTCCGTCGCGCAGGAGCAGCGGCGGCGGGTGGCCGCAGTTCACCAGCCGCACCACCGGCTCCCGGTCCGGGATGTCGAGCACCAGCGCGGTGACGAACGCCTCGTACGTACCGGCCGCCGTTCCGTCGGCCGCGGATCCCGTGCCCGCCGCCCCGTCGGCCGCGGCTCCCGCCCCCGGCGCCCCGGCGTCCTCCTCCGCCGAGCCGACGCCCTCCTCCAGGTGCCCGATCAGGTCCGGCAGCTCGTGCTCGCGGCGGGCGGTGACCCGGAAGGCGCCCAGGACGAGTGACGCCTCGCTGATCGCGTCCATCCCCTTGCCCCTGGCGTCCCCGATCAGCAGCCGGGTCCCGTGCGCCGTACGGGCCGCCGCGTACAGGTCGCCGCCCATCTGCGCCTCCTCCTCGGCCGCCAGGTAGA
The DNA here is from genome assembly GCF_044768205.1 of Streptomyces sp. NPDC101160. Lineage (NCBI taxonomy): Bacteria > Bacillati > Actinomycetota > Actinomycetes > Kitasatosporales > Streptomycetaceae > Streptomyces > Streptomyces sp. NPDC101160. Next base: position 253,264 of record NZ_JBIWPJ010000003.1, read on the forward strand.
CCGAGGCGATGCGCAGCGGACCGGACCGCTGGGGGAGCGGACGCAGGACGACGCTCTGAGCGGCGTGGGCGATGGACCGCAGCCGGGTCACCCGGCTCTCCTCCCGCTCCCGCAGATGGGCGAAGAAGGTCGCGAGGACCGAGATCAGCACCAGCGCGATGATCTGGTACGTGTGGTTCAGGTCCGAGACGGTCGTCCGCGCGACCGCCACCACCGTCTGGGCGGCGACCGCGACCGCACCGACGAAGGCCGTCATCCGCGGGCCCGCGAAGGACGCCGTCACCGCGGGCGCGGCGATCAGGAAGGGCCCCAGGTGCACGTCCGGAGGGGCCAGGACGTCCACCACGGTGACCACCGCGATGAGCGCGAAGGCCGCGCCGAGCAGCAGCCCCCGGCCGCGCCGGGTGGAGCGGCCGGGGGCGGAGCTGCGCCGGCGGGGGTCCATGTGAAAGGCATACCTCAGGCGACGGGGCATGTCCTGTCGCCGGGCCCCGGCGCGGCGCGGAGCACCGGGGACCCGGCGCCGAGACCGACGGGCGGGCCGGTGCCGCGAGGAAGCTTTCCGTGTTCGGTTGACCACGCAACCGCCGGACGGCAAGCTGAGCGCGAGTCAATTCGTGTGACGTGGGGGAGAATTGAGCGGCACAGCACATCACATCGGGCCGGACTCCGCGCCCGATCGCTACCGCCTGCTGCGTTCCATCGGCCGGGGCGGCGAGGCCGTGCTCTATCTCGCGGAGATCGAGCTGGCGGGCGGGACGGAGCCGGTCGTCGTCAAGGTGCTCGACTCGAAGACGACGATCACGCCCGAGCTCTTCGAGCGGGCGAGCCAGAAGTGGCACGAGCAGGCCGAGCTGCTGCGCTTCGTCCACCGGCCCGGCGTCGTCGGCGTACGGGAGCACTTCCAGGGGCCGCCCATCCACCGGCCCGGCGAGGCGGCCACCCTCAGCGGGCGGGCGCTCGTGCTGGTCATGAACCACGTCGACGGCCTCGACCTGCGCGACTGGCGGGACGAGCGCACCCTCGCCACCCCCGCCGAGCGGCGCGAGGTGATGCGTACGCTCGAACAGCTCGCCGACGTCCTCGACTGGCTGCACTCGGGCAAGGCCACCCCCTCCGGCCGTACCGTCGTCCACGGCGACCTCTCGCCCGGCAACGTGATGGTCGACCGGCACGGCCAGGCCACGCTCGTCGACTTCGGCCTGAGCAAGCTGACCGCCGACCACCAGACCGCCGAGGTCTGGTTCACCCCCGGGTACGCGGCGCCCGAGGTCTTCGAGGGCAAGCGGACGCCCGGCTCCGACCGGTACGCGTTCGGTGCCATCACCTACTACCTGCTCAGCGGGCAGGCCCCGCCGCCCGCGCCCGAACAGCTGGCGCAGGCGTTCCTGGCCCTCCCGCAGATCGCCGCCCTGCCGGCCGAGCAGCAGGGCCGGATCGCCGCCATCACCGCCGCCGATCCCGACCGGCGCCCGCTGAGCCTCTCGGCCTGGGTGAAGGACGTACGGCACGGGGTGGCGTCCACGACCACCGCGTCCCGCGCCGCGGGCGTCCAGGACGCGGTCCCGCCGGCCCCCGCGGCCGTACCGCCGCCGCCCCCGGCCGGCCCGCCCCCGGTCGTCGCCGCGCCCCCGGCCGGCTTCGGACCGGCGTACGCGCCTCCGGAGCCGCCGGGCACCGGGGCTCCGGCCGCCGGGATGCCGACCGCGGGGCTGCCGCAGTACGGCGCGACCGCGGCCACGCCGGCGCTCACGCCCGAGCCGCCGCGCCGCAAGCGCCGCGGGCTGCTCGTCGGAGCCGTCGCCGGGGTCGTGCTGATCGCCGTCGTCGCCGTGGCCGGCGTCCGGCTGCTCGGCGACCGGAAGAAGGACGACTCCGCCAATCCCGCGGACGCACCGTCCAGCTCCGCCCCGGCCACCACCGAGCCCACCCCGGATCCGACCACCGAGAGCCCCACGTCCGAGCCCAGCGACACGCCCGACGACACGGCGAGCGCCGACCCGGACGCGTCCGGCAGCCCGTCGTACGACCCCGGCTCGCTGCCGGACGTGCCCGTGGCGGACCTGACCACGCTGTCGTCGGTCAGCGAGCCCGACTCCTTCACGGTCGCCCCCGCCAAGATCAATACCAAGGAGTTCGGAACGGCGCTGCTCGGCGACTGCTACAACGGCGCGTACGTCGAGTACGACCTCAACCGCGAGTGGCAGACCTTCGAGTTCACCGCGGGCATCGACGACAGATCGAAGATCGAGACGGCCCGCATCGTGGTCTCCGTGGACGACCAGCCGGCCCTCTTCAACGAGACCGTGCAGCTCGGCAAGCCGATCTCCCGCACCCTGAAGATCACCGGGGCGCTCCGGCTGCGCCTGAAGGTCGAGTCCTCGTCCTGCTCCGACGAGGGCAACGGCGTCATCGCCGCGCCGACGTTGCGCCGCTAGGGCCTGTCCGAGGATCAGGGCCGGACAGGCCCCAGGGGGCCCTAGGGGGTGTCTCGTCGATCATGACGGGCTCGCGACGCCTGGCACCGCGCCTCGCCGCGTTGTCGTCGGTCGCCGATGCTCCGCATGGACTCCCTCCTCCGCCTTGCGATGCGTCCCCTAGGCCCTGCGGGCCTGGGGAGACCCCATGCACCAGACGCCGCTCCCTGATCCGGCCTGATCGACAAGACACCCCCTAGAGGCAGCCGTCACGGTGCGTCTCCGGGCCCTGCCCGGACCGGCGCGACCGCCGTCTCATATTTCGGCGCCGAAGGCTTGACCGATCGGCCTGCGGCGACGTACTTTCGGCGCACCGACTCGTGAGCTGTGGAAAGGGGGCGAAGTCGGATGTCGATCTTCTCCGACCTGCACCGCCTCGCTCTGCGGACCGCCTGGGTTCCGGGTCGTGTCGCGCACGGCTGCTGAGCAGCCCTTTTCCGGTGTGCCCTCTTGTGGCCCCGGCATTTTCTGATTTCTGTCATCTGATTTCTGGCATCTGACTTCTGTCACCGTTTGCGCACATCCATTCGCCTCCCCGCGTAGTGATGTGCGATCCGGGTTCTTGAGCTGCGCCAGCGAAATAGAAGGCTCCTTAAATGGCGACTAGGCTAATCCGATCGACCGTGCACCGAAATGGGGACATGTCATGGTAGAGGCACGGATCACGGTCAATGGGAAAGAAGCACCGATCTCACCGGCTTCGCCCCACGCGACGGTCCTCGACTTCCTGCGCGACCGAGGACTCACCGGCACCAAAGAAGGCTGTGCCGAGGGCGAGTGCGGCGCCTGTTCGGTCCTGGTCGCCCGTCCGGGAGTGAACAAGCCCACCGACTGGGTGGCGGTCAACGCCTGTCTGGTGCCGGTCGCGGCGCTCGACGGCCAGGAGATCGTCACCGCCGAGGGCCTCGCCACGCCCGGCGAGGACGGCACGCCGCCCACGCTGCACCCGGTGCAGGAGGAGATGGCGGTCCGCGGCGGCTCCCAGTGCGGCTACTGCACGCCGGGCTTCATCTGCAGCATGGCGTCGGAGTACTACCGGCCCGACCGCTGCGCGCACGGCGAGTCGGACGCGGACGCCGCCGACGGCGTCGACGCCGAGCACGGTCCGAACGGTTTCGACCTGCACGCGCTGAGCGGAAACCTCTGTCGCTGTACCGGCTACCGGCCGATCCGCGACGCCGCCTTCGCCGTCGGCGAGCCCGCCGAGGACGACCCCTTCGCGCAGCGTCGCGACCAGGAGCCACCCGCCCCGGTCGCCACCGACTACACCCAGGACGGCAGCACGTTCCTGCGGCCCGCCACCCTCGGCGAGGCGCTGCGGGTGCTGCGCGAGCGGCCCGACGCGGTGCTCGTCTCCGGCAGCACCGACTTCGGCGTCGAGGTCAACATCCGTTCCCGTCGCGCGGGTTGTGTGGTCGCCATCGACCGGCTGCCCGAACTGCGCGAGCTGCGCGTCGAGTCCGACCACATCGAGATCGGTGCGGCGGTGACGCTCACCGAGATCGAGCGCCGTCTGGACGGCGAAGTCCCGCTGCTCGCCGAGCTGTTCCCGCAGTTCGCCTCCCGGCTCATCCGCAACAGCGCCACCCTCGGCGGCAACCTCGGTACCGGCTCCCCGATCGGTGACAGCCCGCCGGTGCTGCTCGCGCTGGAGGCGTCGCTGGTGCTCGCCGACGCCGACGGCGAGCGCGTGGTCCCGCTGGCGGAGTACTTCACCGGCTACCGGCAGAGCGTGCGCCGCCCCGACGAGCTGATCCGCGCCGTACGCATCCCGCTGCCGCTGTCGCCCGTCACGGCCTTCCACAAGATCGCCAAGCGGCGCTTCGACGACATCTCCAGCGTCGCGGTCGCCTTCGCGCTCGACATCGAGGACGGCATCGTCCGCAAGGCGCGCATCGGCCTGGGCGGCGTGGCCGCCACCCCGATCCGCGCGCTCGCCACCGAGGCCGCCCTGGAGGGCGAGCCCTGGTCGGCGGAGACCGTCGAGGCCGCGGCCCGTGCGCTGCGCTCCGAGGGCACGCCGATGGACGACCACCGCGCGAGCGCCCTCTACCGCTCCGCGATGCTCGGCCAGAGCCTGAAGAAGCTGTACGCCCAGACCACCGAGGCGGTGTCGTCATGAGTCATCTGTCCGAGCGTCCCGAGAAGCCCGTCGTCGGCGTATCGATGCCGCACGAGAGCGCCAGCCTGCACGTCACCGGCACCGCGCTCTACACCGACGACCTGGTCTACCGGACCAAGGACGTCCTGCACGCCTACCCGGTCCAGGTCATGAAGGCGCACGGCCGGATCACCGCGCTGCGCACCGAGCCCGCGCTCGCCGTGCCCGGTGTGGTCCGCGTGCTGACCGGCGCCGACGTGCCCGGCGTCAACGACGCCGGCATGAAGCACGACGAGCCGCTCTTCCCCGACGAGGTCATGTTCCACGGCCACGCGGTGGCCTGGGTGCTCGGCGAGACCCTGGAGGCGGCCCGGCTCGGTGCGGCGGCCGTCGAGGTGGAGCTCGAAGAGCTGCCCTCGCTGATCACGCTGCAGGACGCGATCGAGGCCGAGAGCTTCCACGGCGCCCGGCCCCTGATGGAGACCGGCGACATCGACGCCGGCTTCGCCGACTCCGCGCACGTGATCACCGGCGAGTTCCAGTTCTCCGGCCAGGAGCACTTCTACCTGGAGACCCACGCGGCGCTGGCCCAGGTCGACGAGAACGGCCAGATCTTCATCCAGAGCAGCACCCAGCACCCGTCGGAGACGCAGGAGATCGTCTCGCACGTGCTCGGCGTCCCCGCCCACGAGGTGACGGTGCAGTGCCTGCGCATGGGCGGCGGCTTCGGCGGCAAGGAGATGCAGCCGCACGGCTTCGCGGCCATCGCCGCGCTCGGCGCCAAGCTGACCGGCCGGCCCGTCCGCTTCCGGTTCAACCGGACCCAGGACCTGACCATGTCCGGCAAGCGGCACGGTTTCCACGCCACGTGGAAGATCGGCTTCGACGCCGAGGGCCGCATCCAGGCCCTCGACGCCACGCTGACCGCGGACGGCGGCTGGAGCCTGGACCTGTCCGAGCCGGTGCTCGCCCGCGCGCTGTGCCACATCGACAACACGTACTGGATCCCCAACGCGCGGGTCGCCGGTCGCATCGCGAAGACCAACACGGTCTCGAACACCGCCTTCCGCGGCTTCGGCGGTCCGCAGGGCATGCTGGTCATCGAGGACATCCTCGGCCGCTGCGCGCCGCAGCTCGGCCTGGACCCCATGGAGCTGCGCGAGCGCAACTTCTACCAGCCGGGCCAGGGCCAGACGACGCCGTACGGCCAGCCGGTCACGCAGGCCGAGCGGATCTCCACCGTCTGGCAGCAGGTCCAGAACGACGCCGGCATCGCCGACCGCAAGCGCGAGATCGCGGCCTTCAACGCCGCGCACCCGAACACCAAGCGGGCGCTCGCGATCACCGGCATCAAGTTCGGCATCTCGTTCAACCTCACCGCCTTCAACCAGGGCGGCGCGCTGGTCCTGATCTACAAGGACGGCTCCGTCCTGATCAACCACGGCGGCACCGAGATGGGCCAGGGCCTGCACACCAAGATGATGCAGGTGGCCGCGACGACGCTGGGCATCCCGCTGCACAAGGTGCGCCTCGCCCCGACGCGTACCGACAAGGTGCCCAACACCTCCGCCACCGCGGCCAGCTCCGGCGCGGACCTCAACGGCGGGGCGATCAAGAACGCCTGTGAGCAGCTGCGCGAGCGCCTGCTGCAGGTGGCCGCCAGCCAGCTGGGCGGGAACGCCTCGGACGTCCGCATCGTCGAGGGCGTCGCCCGCGTCCTCGGCAGCGACAAGGAGCTGGCCTGGGACGACCTCGTGCACACCGCGTACTTCCAGCGGGTGCAGCTGTCGGCGGCCGGCTACTACCGGACCGAGGGCCTGCACTGGGACGCGAAGAGCTTCCGCGGCTCCCCGTTCAAGTACTTCGCGCACGGCGCGGCCGCGACCGAGGTGGAGGTGGACGGCTTCACCGGCGCCTACCGCATCCGGCGGGTCGACATCGTGCACGACGTCGGCGACAGCCTGTCGCCGCTGATCGACATCGGTCAGGTCGAGGGCGGTTTCGTGCAGGGCGCGGGCTGGCTGACGCTCGAGGACCTGCGCTGGGACACCAGCGACGGCCCCAACCGCGGCCGGCTGCTGACCCAGGCGGCGAGCACGTACAAGCTGCCGAGCTTCTCCGAGATGCCGGAGGAGTTCAACGTCACGCTGCTGGAGAACGCCACCGAAGAGGGCGCCGTGTACGGCTCCAAGGCCGTCGGTGAGCCTCCGCTCATGCTCGCGTTCTCGGTGCGGGAGGCGCTGCGGCAGGCCGCCGCGGCGTTCGGGCCCGCCGGCGTCAGCGTCGACCTCGCCTGCCCGGCGACGCCGGAGGCGGTGTACTGGGCCATCGAGGCGGCCCGTGAGAGCGACGTGCGGGGCGGCGAGCCCCGTACGGAAGCAAACGCCCTGAGCCATGCCTGACATGACCTGGGTCGCCGCGGTCGCGCGGTTGCGAGCTCGCCGGGAACCCGGCGTGCTCGTGACCGTCGCGACCGTGCGCGGTCACGCACCACGCAAGGCCGGCGCCAAGCTCGTCGTGGGCCGCACCGAGGCCTGGGGCTCCGTCGGCGGCGGCAACATCGAGGCCGTCGCGATCGACCGCGCCCGCGAGCTGATCGAGAAGTCCGACGCGGAGCCGGAGCTCATGGAGTTCGCCCTGAACGACAAGGTCACCGGTCGGCACGGCGTGCAGTGCTGCGGCGGTGCCGTCTCCGTCTTCCTCGAACCGCTGCCGGTGGTCCCGGCGGTGGCGATCTTCGGCATCGGGCACGTCGGCCTCGAACTGGCCCGCCTCCTGGCACGCCACGACATCGACCTGCATCTGACGGACAGCCGGGCCGAGATGCTCGCCGAGGAGCGCCTCGCCGTACTCACGGCGGACGCGGTCGCGCAGGTCCACGTGCACCACACCCCCCTCCTCCCGGAGGAGGTGCTCGAAGAGCTGGCACCCGGCACCCACGTCCTGATCATGACCCACGACCACGCCGAGGACGCGGCGCTCTGCGACGCCGCCCTGCGGACCCCGGGTCTCGGCTCGATCGGCCTGATCGGCTCGGCCGCCAAGTGGTCGCGCTTCCGCCGGCGCCTGGCCGACGAGGGCGGCCACGACGCCGCCACCATCGACCGGATCAAGACCCCGATCGGCCTCTCCGGGATCACCGGCAAGGAACCCGCCACGATCGCGGTGAGCGTCGCGGCCGACCTGCTGCTGACCTTCGAGCGCGAGAACCGCTGAACTCCCCCTGGTCCGACAGCCGGTGAGCTCGTGGACCGGCGGGACAGGAGCGCGCGCTTCCGATTCGATCAAGGGGCGAACTGTGGCGTAAACCGGTGACCGGCCCGTGTGCGACGTACGCGGCCGTCGGTCACTGAGCTCAGGAGTCCCCCGGATGCGTTTCGGTCTGCTCGGCCCTCTCACGGCGCACGGTGCCGCCGGTCCTCTGGTCATCGGCAGTACGAAGGTACGGACGGTCCTGGGGATCCTGCTCCTGCGGCGCGGTCGGGTGGTCTCCGCCGACGAGCTCAAGACCGCGCTGTGGGGAACCAACCCGCCCGCGACGGCGGCGAGTTCGCTCCACAACCACGTCGCACGGCTGCGCAGGGCGCTGGGACCGGACGGGGCGGACCGCCTCCGGTCGGTCCCGCCCGGATACGTCCTGGACGTGGCGCACGGCGCGCTCGACAGCGACGCGCACGAGGACCTGCTGAGCACCGCCCGGGCCGCCCGGCTCCGCGAGGACTGGGAGGACGTACGCCGTGCGTGCGTGTCCGCGCTGGCACTGTGGCGGGGAAACCCGCTCGCGGACCTGCCCGGACTCGGCCACAGTCCGCTGTACGGGCCGGGTCTCCAGGCCCTGGACGAGGCCAGGCTCGTCGCCCTCGAATGGCGCTGCGAGGCCGATCTGCGGCTCGGCCGGTACGAGGCCCTGGCCGCCGAGCTGCCCACGATCACGGAGCAGTACCCGCTCCGGGAGGGCTTCCACCGCCACCTGATGATCGCGCTGCACCGCACCGACCGCCAGGCGGAGGCCCTGGCGGTCTTCCACCGGCTCCGCAGAACCCTGGCCGACGAACTCGGCGTGGATCCCGGCCACACCGTGCAGGAGGCGCTGGCCGAGATCCTGCGCGGCGCCGACGGCCACGCCCAGCCCGCGAGCAGGACCGCGCCCACCCCGCGCGACCCCGCACCGGGTCCGGGGCAGACCGCCGGCGCCCGCCCGGGTCCGGTGCCCGCCGAAGGCCGGATACCCGCCCAACTTCCCCCGACCTCCCGCTACTTCTCGGGCAGACGGGCGGAGCTCGCCCGGCTCGACGCGCTGCTCGACGACGCCCGCCGGCCCGGCGGCAGCGGACCGATCGTGCTCTCGGGCCCCGGGGGCGTGGGCAAGACGACCCTCGCGGTGCACTGGGCGCACCGCGTCCGCGCGGACTTCCCCGACGGGCAGCTCCATCTTGATCTGCGCGGCTTCGGGCCCGAGGGCTCCGCGGTCCCACCGCACAGCGCCCTGCGGAGGCTCCTCGAGGGGCTCGGCGTCCCCAGGGACCGGATGCCGGCATCCCCGGAGGCCCGCACCGCCCTCTTCCGCACGCTGACCGACGGACGCCGCCTGCTGATCCTGCTCGACAACGCCCGCGACGCCGCGCACGTACGGCCGCTGCTGCCGGGATCGGCGACCAGCCTGACCCTCGTGACGAGCAGGGACCAGCTCCTCGGCCTCGTCGCCGTCGAAGGCGCCCACCCCGTCACCCTGGATGTGCTGCCGCCCGACGAGGCGCGCGAGCTGCTCACCGCCCGCGTCGGCCACGCCCGCGCCTCGGCCGACCCGCGCGCGGTCGACGAGGCCGTCGCGCTGACCGCGCGGCTCCCCCTGGCCCTGGCCGTGGTGGGCGCGCGTGCGGCGGTCAGCCCCACTCTGTCCCTGAGCCGGCTCGTCGGACATCTGCGGCACGCCTGCGGTCTCGACGCCTTCGCCGGGAGCGACGCCGTCAGCGACGTCCGCGCGGTGCTCTCCTGGTCCTACGAGACGCTGAACCCCGCCACCGCCCGCCTCTTCCGGCTGCTCGCCGTCCATCCCGGGCCCAGCCTCACCGTTGCCCTGGCCGCCAGCCTGGCCGCCGTCCCGCGGCCCCGGGCGCACGCGCTGCTGACCGAACTGGCCCAGGCCAACCTCGTCACCGAGGACGCGGACGGCCGGTACGCCTTCCACGACCTCCTGCGCGCCTTCGCGACGGAGCTCGGCGAACGGACCGACTCCGCGGCGAGCCGGCTCTCCGCGCTCGGACGCGTGACCGAGCACTGTCTCCGCACCGCCCAGCGCGGCGCCCTCCTCATGGATCCCCGGCTCGTTCCGCTCGATCTGCCCCCGAGGGCCGGACGGGGCGTGCGCCCCGAGCACCTCGCGGACGCCACGCAGGCCAGGGCATGGTTCGCGGCCGAGCACGCGGCCCTGGTGCAGACCGTCTCCCGCGCCGGTGAGGCCGGTCTCGCCCGCGCGTGCTGGCAGCTGGCCCACGTACTGAAGACGCACTTGCTCTGGGGCGGGCACTGGGCGGACAGGGCGCTCGTCCAGACCGTCGCCCTGAAGGCGGCGGAGCGCCTGGGCGACCCGAAGGCCCGGGCGCAGGCGCACCGCGAACTGGGCGCGGCCCTGCGCCGCAGCGCCCCGGAGGCCGAGGCCCATCTGCGCCGGGCACTCGACCTGTTCACCGCCGAGGGGGACCTGCTCGGCCAGGCGGACGTCCATCTCGACCTCGCGGCGCGGTACGAACGGCGGCAGTGCCCCGAGGAGGCGCTGCGCCACAACGAGCGGGCCCTCGCGCTCTTCCAGATCCTGGGCCACCGGAGCGGTGAGGCCAGAGCCCTGAACAACGCCGGCCGGGTCCACGCCCTGCTCGGCAACCACGCCGAGGCCCTGGCCATGTGCGACGCCGCCCGCGCGGTCTTCGAGGAGCTCGGCGACCGGCGCAGCCTGGCCCTGACCTGGGACGGCATCGGCGCGGTGCACCAGGACTCGGGCGCCCCGGAGCGGGCGGCGCACTGCTTCCGGCTCGCGGCGGAGGGACTGCGCGAAGCCGGCTCCGCCTACGACGAGGCCGTCTCGCTCGACCACCTCGGCGACGCGGAGCAGGCGGCCGGGTGCTCCGGGGCTGCCCGGGAGGCCTGGCGACGGGCCTCGGAGCTGCTCGAATCGCTCCGGCACGACGACGCCGAGGCCGTGCGCCGCAAGCTGGAGCAGCCGGTGGCGACACCGTAAGTGCCTTTCGTTGGCGGGCTGTTGGTGATCCGTTGGGCCGCCTTGCGACGATCATGCGGACGGCCGCCGACAGCACCGCCGACGCCGTCGCCCTCTACGGAGCCGAGTGACGACGGAGCAGACCCTGCCCGTTCTCGCGGACCCGCGCGACGCGTCGGGTCCGTGAGGTGCGCCCGTCCGCCTCACCACGGACCACGGGTAGGCGGCGCATGCGGGACGGGCCGCGCGCCGGCGCTGTGATCGCGGCTCCCTTCGCCTCGTCACAGAAGGAACGACCAGTGCTATCCATACGAAGATCCCGGGTACCGCTCGCGGCTCTGGCGAGCGGAGTCCTCGTCGCCGGACTGGTGCAGACCCAGTCCTGGGCCACGACACCGGCTCCCGCCTCGCAAGCGGCGACGGCCTCCGTGTCCCCGGCCGCGGCCGGACCGGCCACGGTGGCTCCGGCCGCCCGCGACCAGGTCCTCGGCAAGGGGTGGCGGGAGTCCCGCGACCTCGCCTGGACCACGACCGGCGACGCCCGGGGATTCCATCTCCTGACCGCCCGTCAGCAGGACGGCTACACCTGGCGGACCACCGCCACCCTCTCGGAGCCGGGCTTCGACACGGACGCCTGGATCGGCAACGCCTGCGTCACCGGCTCCGGACGTCGCGCCGTCGTCGTCTACGCGCCCCGCACGTTCACGAACGACCAGCAGCTGATGTCCCGCGGCGGATTCACCGCCATCGTCGACCTGCCCTCGGGCAAGGTCACCAAGCTCGACATCCAGGCCTCCCTGTCGTACTACAACCCCGGCTGCGGTACGGACGAGCGGGCGGTCCTGACCCAGTCGGGAACCGACGACCGGCCCGGCACGCGCCTGGTCGGCGTCGACGCCGCGACCGGCGCCCTGGCCCCGGCCATCCTCTCGAAGCGGCAGCTCACCTCGGCGGTTCCGGCCCGGGCCGGACAGGTCGTGGCGGCGGACGGACCACACGTCGTCGCCCTCGACCGGCAGGGCCGCAGCCGCGTCCTCGCCGACACCGACGCCGTGCCCTACCGCCTCGCGGCCGACCGCGCCGGCGGCGTCGTCTTCCTCGACCGGGGCGTCGGCAAGGCCCGGGGAACGACGCACGTCAAGCGGGCGGACGACCCGCCGACGGCGCAGGCCTCCCGCACCGTACGGAGGCCCGCGGTGCTCGCCGAGGGCCGTCTGACGACCACCGGTCTCACCGCCAGCGCCGGAACCGTGTACGTCACCGGCGACACGAAGCAGACGGGGGCCGCGCTGCCCGACGTCGTCCGCCGCCTCCCGGGAGTCTCCAAGCAGACCGTCGTCACCACGCACGGCGACGCCTGGGTCACCTCGACGCGCTGGGCCGACGGCCTGGACTCGCGCGTCCGGCCGAAGAGCGCCGGAGAGCCGCGCAGCGTGGACATCGCCATGACCGTCCCCGCCACGGGACGTACGGTGACGTTCACCGTCGATCCCACCGCCCGGCAGAGCCCGTACGCCGCCGACGGACAGCAGCCGTCACCGCGCCTCACCGCACCGCGCGGGAAGGCCCGCAAGCAGCTCACCGGCACGGCGGCGCACCTGGCGGCGAGCGACCCGGCCAACCCGGTCGAGGACGAGCGCACCTGCTCTGTCCCGCGCAACGATCCGCGCAACCAGGCCATGCAGCCCAAGCCGCGGCAGGTGGAGTGGGCCGTCGACCAGGCGATCACGGGCAACCTCAACCTGAAGATCTCCCGGCCCGCCAACTGGAAGAACCTGGGCATGCCGGCGTACCAGCCGCAGAGCCTCTTCCTGAACCCGGCACTCGACGGCGGCGGCAGGGTCCCGGCCCAGGTCCTCCTGGGCCTCGCCTCCCAGGAGTCCAACATGTGGCAGGCCGCCCGTACGGCCGTGCCCGGCGTCACCGCCAACCCCCTGATCGGCAACTACTACGGCATCAACCTGTACGACGCCGACACGGGCAACGACTGGGACGTCGACTGGTCCAAGGCCGACTGCGGCTACGGCATCACCCAGGTCACCGACCACATGCGCATGGCCGGACGCGAGGACGGGCACGGCGGAGCGGCCTGGCCCTACGACACGCAGCGGGCCGTCGCCCTCGACTACGCCACCAACGTGGCCGCCGGCCTGCAGATCCTCGCCGGCAAGTGGAACGAGACGCGCGCCGCGGGCATGAAGCTGAACGACGGAGCCCCGTCCCGGATCGAGAACTGGTACTACGCCCTGTGGGCGTACAACTCCGGCTTCCACCCGCAGAGCGAGGCGGACGCCAACAGCGGTGCCTGGGGCCTCGGCTGGTTCAACAACCCCGCCAACCCCGAATGGGACGCCGGACGGCTGCCCTTCATGGAGAACGCCTCGGGAGGCGATGACGCCACCGCCGCGGCCCACCCCCAGCTGTGGCCCTATCCCGAGAAGGTGCTGGGCTTCGCCGCCCACCCGCCGGCCTACCTGGAGTCGCCCGGCAAGATGGTGGCCGGATTCCGGAACGCCTGGTGGAACGGCTCCACGGCCGGCGTGAACGTCGCGGGCAGCGCCCTCAACAACCGTGCGCGCGTCAAGCCGCCGGAGGACCTGTTCTGCGACTTCTCCGACAACTGCTTCCCGAACCTCATCTCCGACTCCGCGAGCAACACCACCAACACCACCGGCCCCTGCGGCCGCGTCGACTTCAAGTGCTGGTGGAACAAGTCCGCCGTGTGGAAGTCGGACTGCTCCTACAGCTGCGGCAACGAGTTCCTGCGGTTCAACAACACGTACCCGGAGGAGGCGGATGGCACGGCCTATCCGCCGCGCTGCGGGGACTCAGGCCTGCCGGCCAACGCACTCGTCGTCGACGACGTCGCCACCAACGTCCCGTCCATCCGGCCCGACTGCCCCAAGTACTGGGACAGCATGGGCACGTTCACCTTCACGTTCTCCAACAACGGTACGGAGACGGCCTACCCGGGCAAGGTGGACACCCACCAGCTCGGCGCCGGTTTCGGCGGCCACTTCTACTTCTCCCACACCCGGCGGGACGACCCCATGGGGCAGCGCCTCAAGGTCACGGGCACCTGGAAGCTGGACGCGGCCATCGAGAAGGAGGCCCGCGTCTGGGTGCACCTGCCCGACCACGGCGCGCAGACCAAGGAAGCCCGCTACGAGATCAAGACCGCGAGCGGGTGGGTCCCGCGCGTGATGTCCCAGCCCGGTGACGGCAACCGCTGGGTGAGCCTGGGAGCCTACAAGTTCAACGGCATCGCGCCCGAGGTGCGTCTCTCGACCATCACCGCCAACGGGACGGGCGACGAGGACGTCGCGTGGGACGCCGTGGCGTTCGAGCCCGGCGACTTCACGCACATGCCCGAGATCTCCATGCCCGACCCCGACCCGAACGTGCCGGAACCCGACTTCGAGAACCAGGTGCCGAGGGTCGACCCCAACGGGATGACCTCGTTCCTCGCGCCCGAGAAGAAGCAGTGCGGCCCCACGAGCAGCCGCGGTGTGCAGGAGTGCGTGACGATCCGGCCGATGACCGAGCAGGACCAGTCGCGCCTCGGTGCGCGGGGGAACCGCGCGGTCGCGACGGCTCCGTACCTGCAGCCCTGGTGCGACCCGGCGAAGGTGTCCGGCTACGCGCGCACACGTCTCGGCAGCTGCAACGTCGCGACGGTACTGGCGGAATTCTCGGTGAACGGCTCGCCGATCGGCGTCGCCGAGTTCGCCATGGTCCACGAGTACCAGACCAAGAGCAAGTCCAAGTACTTCACCGAGATGCTGTCCCTGCAGGCGATCAGCGTTCCGCCGAGCCTCGGCACCGTGACGCTCAAGGACTGGACGTCCGACTGCGCTCCGTACTGCGACACCTCGCCCGCGTCCTGGGACATGCCGACCGCCTGGCTGCCCGGCGACACCCACATGGCCCAGGGCGTGCGCTCCCACACCTGGACCAACACCAAGGTGGGCGACTGGAACAACATCGACGTGTACTCCTCGCTCGACTTCACGGCGGCGACCGTGCCGAACGGCCAGGTCGTGAAGAAGGCCATGTGGCACCACCTCGGTGAGATCCGCTGCGACTCGCTCTTCCCCAAGAACAGCGAGGGCTGCGTCTTCCCGAAGTACACGCCCACCCTGTCCATCCCCACCAAGAAGTACCCGGCCGCCGCGGCCTACTACTGGCTGATCCGCGAGAAGCTGGCCGGCCACCCGGGCAGCGCCAAGTACAACAAGCCGCTCCACAAGGAGGGCGTCGACACCGTCGCGGACCGGAACCGGGCCGTCGTCTGCGAGCTGGGCGGCGCGGGCATCGCCCTGAAGGGCAACACCCACCCGCTGGCCACGCCCGACACCAAGGGCGTCCAGTGCGACGAGTACCCCTTCGCGACGACCAAGGAGAGCGGCGGACAGTCGCTGGACAACGGAACGACGTACGGTTCCGAATGCGCCAACCTGTACGCCAAGAAGGAGGCGAACGGCAGCTGGCACCTCTACAACGACGAACGCTTCTCCATTCCGTCGTGGAACGAGGTGTGTGCCCGGGCCTCCATGGCCGGAGCGCAGAACGAGGGTGCCGGAGCCACCGTGTCCGGCTTCGTGACGTCGCTGCGGATGCACGACAACGACCCGTACTTCGTCGAGTTCCCCGAACTCGAGGGCTGTGACCCCAACCTGTACTGCACCATCTCGTAGTACGCGGGTGGGAAGCTCCTGGCGGGCGCCCGGGTGCCGAACCCGGTGCCCTGCCAGGAGCTTTCGTCTTCCCGCGGTCCCAGCCGTACCTAGCCCGCCTCTCGGAAGTACCCGACGGCGAAGTCGCCGAAGTCCCGGGCGGCGGACGGCAGATACGCCTCCCGGTGCCGTACGAGCCACAGCACGCGGTGGCTTTCCGGCGACGCCAGTCGCGCCCAGCCGAGCGTGGCACGCCCGCCGGCGTCCCGCGCCATGGCCGGGAGCAGGGCCACGCCGAGCCCCGCGCCGACCAGCTCCACGATGGCGCCGGGCTCGTTCCCCTCGCACACGATCAGGGGCCGCAGCCCCGCGCCGGCGAACAGCCGGTCGGTGAGCTCCCGCTGCCAGTGCCCCGGACCTGGGGCGATGAAGGGCTCCCCGGCCAGCACGGCCATGGAGACGCCCTCCCGTCCGGCCAGCGGGTGCCCGGCGGGCACCGCGAGCAGCACCTCCTCCCGGAGCAGCTCCACCGACTCGAGACCGGGCCCGGCGAGCGGCCGGGAGGCGAAGCAGTAGTCCGCCTCGCGCGACCGGAGCAGATGCGCCATCGCGTCGGCGGAGCACTGGCGCAGCCGGACGTCCACGCCGGGACGGGCGCCGCGGAAGCCCGCGAGCAGACCGGTCACGGTCATCAGCGTCTCGGCGGCCACCGTCACCGCGCCGCTCCCGCTGCCCGCCGCGTCTGCCAACTCCCGGCGGCCGTCGTCCAGTTCAGCCAGGGCTCGGTCGACGCGGCGCAGGAAGGAGGCGCCGTGCCGGTTGAGCCGGACGCGGCGGCCGCGGCGCTCGAAGAGCTCCACGCCCAGTTCCGACTCGAGGCGGGCGATGGTGCGGCTCACCGAGGGCTGGGCCACCCGCAGTTCCACGGCCGCGCGGCTGATGTGCTCGTGGCGGGCGACGACCTGGAAACAGCGCAGCGCCAACAGGTCCACCGCGGACCCCTTCCCCTCATAACCGAGGAAGCATCATTTCATGGCTGATTCGGTCTTGGACCGTATGAGCGGTGCGTCCCTAACCTCAGTCGCATGACCGAGACAACCCAGAACACGCGTCTGCCGTACGAGAGTTACGTCGAGTCCGTCCTTGCCGTGCTCGCTCGGGAGCCCGCGCGCCCGGCCCTGGTCGCGGCCGAGGGCCGTACCGTCCTCGCCGGCGAGCTGCACGACGGCATCCTGCGGGCGGCGGCGGAGCTGGCGGCGCGGAGGATCGGCCGCGGCAGCACCGTCACGTTCCTGACGGGCAACCAGCCCGAGGCGCTCCTCGCCCGGTACGCGGTGAACCTCCTCGGCGCCCGGGCCGTGTTCCTGAACGCGGGTACGGCACCGGACGTCCAGGCGCGCATCACGGCCGACGTCGGGACCGCGCTGCTGCTCGTCGCCCCCGCCGCGAGGGCCGCCGCCGAGGCGCTGCTCGCCCGGGTGCCGGTCCCCGCCGTCCTCTCCCTCGGACCGTCCACCGTCGGCGAGGACCTGCTCGCCCGCGCGGCGCGCCGGACGCCACGGCCGGTGAGGGGCGCCGTACGCGCCGAGGACGACTGGTGCGTACGGTTCACCGGCGGCACCACCGGGATCCCCAAGGGCATCCGGATGGCGCACGGCCCGTACGCGAGGGTGCTGGCCGGCTACGCCGCGCGGATCCCCGCCGGGTCACCGCCCCGCGCCCTCGCCTGCACCCCGCTCGCGCACATGGCCGGCATCCTCGCCGACATCACCCTCCTCGCCGGCGGCAGCGTGGTGCTCACGGCCGGGTTCGACGCGGGCGCCGTGCTCGCCGTGCTCGCCCGCGAGCGCGTCACCGACATCTGGCTGCTGCCGCCCCTGCTGTACGAACTCCTCGACCACCCGGACCTGCCGGCGACCGACGTCTCCGCGCTGCGCCGGGTGTTCTACGGCGGGACCGCCGCGTCGGCGCGGCGGCTGCGGGAGGCGGCCCGGGTGCTCGGGCCGGTGCTGCACGGCTGGTACGGGCAGACCGAGGCGGGCAACATCGCCGAGGTCCTGCCGCACGAGCACGGCAGGACGGGGCCCGGGGGCCGCCCGACGGCCGGGCGGCCGGTGCCCGGCGTCGACGTCGAGATACGCGGGGCGGACGGCGAGGCCCTGGCCGCCGGGGAGGTCGGGGAGATCCATGTGTGCACGCCCATGATGATGAGCGGGTACTGGCGCCGGCCCGAGCTGACCGCCGAGGTGCTGCGCGACGGCTGGATCCGCACCGGGGACCTGGGGTGCCTCGACGCCGACGGATTCCTGTACGTCGTCGACCGCGTCGGGGACACGGTCATCGTGCTCGGCGGGCACGTCCACCCGGCGGAGGTGGAGGAACTCCTCCTCGGCCATCCCGCCGTCGAGCGGTGCGCGGTGTTCGGCGTGCGCCGCGCGGACGGGACGGAGGAGCTCCACGCCGCGCTCGTCCCCACGCCGGGGCACCACGTGGAGCGCGACGTGATCCGGGCGTACGTCACGGAACACAAGGGGGCGATGTACGCGCCCCATGTCGTCCACACCGTGGACCGCATCCCGCTCACCGAGGCCGGCAAGCCGGACAAGAAGCTGCTGAGCGCGAGGCTCGCGTGAACGACCCGTCTCCCGCCGCACCTGTCCGGCCGTCCCGGATCCCGCGCTGATCAGGTGAGTTCGCGCTTGAGGATCTTGCCGGTGGCGGTCATCGGGAGAGCCGTGACGATCTCCACCACGCGCGGGTACTTGTGGCCGGCCATCTGCTCCCTGCCCCACGCGACCAGCTCGGCGGGGGTCGTCTCCGCGCCCGGCTTCAGGATGACGAACGCCTTGACCTCCTCGCCGTGGCTCTCGTGGGGGATGCCGACGACCGCCGCCAGGCTGATCGCGGGGTGCGTCATCAGCACCTCCTCGATCTCGCGCGGGTACACGTTGAAGCCGCCGCGGATGATCATGTCCTTGGAGCGGTCGACGACGTAGTAGAAGCCGTCCTCGTCCCTGCGGGCCAGGTCGCCGGTGCGGAACCAGCCGTCCTTGATCGCCTCGGCGGTGGCCTCGGGGCGGTTGCAGTAGCCCTTCATGACGTTGTGGCCCTTGACGGCGATCTCGCCGACCTCGCCCGTGCCGGTCACCTCGGACCAGTCGTCGCGGATCAGCTTCACCTGGACGCCCCAGACCGGGACGCCGATGGAGCCGGGCCGCGGCTCCCGGTGGGGGTCGCTGAAGGTGACCACCGGGCTCGTCTCGGAGAGGCCGTAACCCTCCAGGATCTGCACGCGCAGCCGGTCCTTGACCTGATGGATGATCTCGACGGGCAGGGCCGCGCCGCCGGAGACGCCGATCCGCAGGTTGGCGGCGATCCGGTCCACGTCGACGTCGTCGGTGAGCGCGGACAGCAGGGCCCACCACATGGTCGGGACGCCGGCGAAGAAGGTGATCGTCTCGGTGTCCATCAGCCGTACGACCTGCTCCGGGTCGAACCGCGGCACCAGGTGGAGCGTGGCGGCCATCGAGAACCCGGCGTGCATCTGCACGGTCGCGCCGAAGGTGTGGAACAGCGGGAGGCAGAGCACATGGCTGTCGGTGGCCGGCCTGCTCTCGAACATCCGGTTGCAGGCCGTCACGTTCATCATCGTGTTCGCGTGCGACAGCTCGGCGCCCTTGGCCTGCCCGGTGGTGCCCGAGGTGTAGAGGATGATCGCCGTGTCGTCGGCCCGGGTGACGACCGTGTCGAACACCGGGCTCCGGCCGGCGAGCGCGGCGCCCATCGTCTCGGCGCCCTCGACCGGGCTCGGCGCGGCCGGGTCCGCGGTCATCAGGAAGAAGTGCCGGACAGACCCGACCTCTTGGAACGCGGCGAATCCCGCCGTGCCCATCGGGAGCTCGGCGGTGCCCTCGAAGCAGAAGTACGCCGTCACGCCGGCGTCCTGGAGGTGGTAGGCGATCTCGCGGCTCTTGAGCAGCACGTTGAGCGGCACGACGACCGCGCCGGCCTTCAGGATGCCGTAGTAGACGATCGGGAAGTACGGCAGATTCGGACAGCTGAGCGCCACCTTGTCGCCGGGGCCGACGCCACGCTCGACGAGCAGGTTCGCGACCTGGTTCGCGGCGGCGTCGACCTGCGCGTAGGTGAGCCGGGTCGTGCCGAGAACGACCGCGTCGCGGTCGGGGTACGTACGGGCGGAGTCCTCGAGCAGGACCGACAGGTTCAGCATGGGCGGCTTCCCGGGGTGTGGAGTGCGGACTCGTGGGCTATGTGCACGGCGTCATCATCGTCGTCGTAGGCGATCACGGCCAGCGGGTGTGCGCGATGTGCCCTCACCGCCGAACGGGAACAGGGGTGCGCGGCATGACGGTCGCTCCCGCCACCGGGCCCCGGCATCGGCACCTGACCGCCGTTCGACGATTGGCCGGTTCTCGCCGGTCCCGGACGGGCTTCCTCCGGTGGATTCTGTAGCCCCGTGCACTCCCGGCGAATCGTAGGAGGTACCGCATGCCCGTCATCTCCACCACCCGCGCGGACGAGATCGTCACCGCCTGGCTCCAGGGCGCCGAGTCGGCGCTCGGCGCCGACAACCCGGCCGGCCCGCTCTACGTGGGTGGTGCGGCCGGCGAGGCCGCGCTGACCGACGGCACCGAGGCGCTGCTCACCGGCTGCAGCAGCTGTACGGGCTCGTTGCACAGCTACTGCTGCTGACGAGCCGCCGTACGGCACCGGACGCACCACCCGGGGAGCCCCGTGAGGGGCTCCCCGGCCCGGGCCGGGCCGGTCGGGCCCGGTGCGAAGACCGCCCCAGCCGTCAGGAGAGGACTCAGCATGGTGGAACCGGTGGCAGCGGCCGGAGCGGTCGGCGGACCGCCGCCCGAGGGATGGTTCGCCGGGCCGGTGGACGCCTTCGCGGCCCCGCTGTTCGCGGAGCTCGACGCACGGCCGGGGCCGGCCGGACTGGCCGCCGAGGAGCGGGAGGTCCTGCGCGAGGCGACGCGGGAGGCCCTCAGCCGTACCCTCCAGCTCCGGCTCAACCGGGTGCTCCTGCTCGAGCTGCGGGCCGCCGCGCTGGCCGGCGACCTGCCCGGCGCGGACCCGTCCGCACGCTGGGACGCCTTCCTCCGGCACGCCTCCGACCCCGGATTCGCCGAGACGCTGCACCGTCGCTACCCCGCCCTGCGTCGACGGGCCTTCGCCTCAGGACGTCTGCTGATCGAGGGCGCCATGGAGCTCGGCACGCGGTTCGCCGCGGACCGGCGGGCCGTCGCGGGCCTGCTCGGCGGCGATCCCGGACCGCTGCGCGCCCTGGAGCTCGCCCGCGGGGACACCCACCACGGGGGCCGGGCGGTCGCCCTGCTGGTCTTCGAGACCGTCTGCGTCATGTACAAGCCAAGGCCGGTCGAGGTGGACGCCGCGCTGCGCTCCTTCGTCGCCGCCGTCCCCGGCGCCGAGGACCTGGGCGTGCCCAGAGTGGTGATCCGGGACGGCTACGGCTGGGCCGAGCACCTCGGTCACCGCTACTGCTCGGACGAGGCCGAACTCGCCCGCTTCTACCGCGCCCTGGGCGGATGGCTGGCCGTGATGCGACTCCTCGGCGGGACCGACCTGCACGCCGAGAACCTGGTGGCCCACGGCCCGGTGCCCGCCGTGGTCGACGCCGAGGCCCTGTTCACGCCCGACGTCGACGTGGCGCCGAGCGGGCGCGGTGACGCCGTGGACCGGGCGGCCCGGACCATCCGCAACACCGTGCTGCGCACCGGCATCCTCCCGCTCCGCGCCGACGGCTACGCCCTCGCCGGCGTGGACCTCTCGGCCGTCGGCGGACTGCCGGGACAACAGCCGCAGATCCGCGTCCCGGTCATCGTGGACGGAGGACGGGACACCGCACGGATGGAGGTCGGCACGGTGGACCTGCCGCCGGCCCGCAACCACCCCAGCCCCGAGCCGGTGCTGATCCGCCACTGGGACCAGGTGCTCGCCGGCTTCGACGGCCTCACCGGGGCCCTGGCGAAGCTCGACGCGGGCGGCCGGCTCGACGAGCTGCTGCGGCTGTTCGACGGCTGCCGGGTCCGCAGGATCCGGCGCCCCACCCAGACGTACACGGACATCGGCCGGATGCTCTGGCACCCGGCCTCGCTGCACGACCCCGACGCCGCCCTGGCCCGGGCCCGCGACATCCTCCATCGCAACGCCCTCGCCGCCCCGGGCGCCCCCCTCGAACCGGCGGTGATCGACGAGGAGATCGCGGACCTCCTGGTCGGGGACATCCCCGCGTTCGGCGAACAGGTGGACGGACAGCGGCTCGACGCCTTCCTGACGGGGTGGCGGCAGGCGGACCTCACCCGCGAGCGCGACACCATCCGCAGCGCCCTGGTCGGCGCCTATCTGAACGAACGCCGCCTTCCCGACCGGGTACGGACACCCGCCCTCGCCCCGCACGCCGAGGATCTGGACCGGCGCCGCCGCACGCTCGCGGCCGAGGCCGTCCGGACGGTCCGCGCGGCGGCCGTGCGCGGCGCCGACGCCACCGCGACCTGGATCAGTCCCGTGCTCACGGACTACGGCTGGGCGATCCGCCCGCTGGGCGCGGACCTCTACACCGGGCAGGGCGGCGTCGCCGTCGCCCTCGCGGAGTACCTGCGCGAGCAGCGCGCCGGGCGGGCCGATCCCGTGGACGGTGTCGAGTCCTTGCTGACCGGCACCCTGGAAGTGCTGGCCGCCACCGAGGACACCGTGCCGACCCGCCAGCTCGGCGGGTTCACCGGCATCGCCTCGCAGGTGTGGACCTGGGGCGCGCTGCACCGCCTCCTCGGCACGCCCGGTCTCCTCGACCGCGCCCGCGCGAGGGCCGCACTGCTGACCCCCGAGCTCATCGCCGAGGACCGCGCGCTCGACGTGCTCGGCGGCGTGGCCGGCGCGGTCGTCCCGCTGCTCGACCTCGCCGGGCTCACCGGCGAGGACCGGTGGCTGGGCGCCGCCGCGGAGGCCGGCCGGCACCTGGAGCGGACCGCGGTCGTCGACGACCGCGGAGCACGCTGGTCCACCATGATGTTCCCCGAGGGCATCGGCGGATTCGCCCACGGCGCCAGCGGCGCCGGATGGGCGCTCACCCGGCTCGGCCTCTCCGCCGCCGGGAGCCCGGCCGACCGGCGCCGCTGGTTCGAACTCGGCGCCCTGGCCCACGACTTCGAGGAGTCGCTGTACGCGCCGGAGGTGCGGGCCTGGGCCGACGCGCGGATCGGGGGAGACGTCGACCATCCCACCGCGTGGTGTCACGGCAGCACGGGCATCGGCCTCGCCGCCGTCGACCTCCACCGCCGCACGGGCGATCCCCGGCACCTGGACACCGCGCTCCGCTCGGGACCGGCCGGCCTGCGCGAGGGGTTCGGCTGGAGCCACACCCTCTGCCACGGCGACCTCGGCCTCTGGGAACTCCTCCACCGCCTGCGCGGTCTGAAGGGATACGAGGGCCCCTCCGCCGCACAGGCCGACGCGGAGCTGATCTCCGGCATCGAGCAGCGCGGTCCGGTCGGCGGCCTCGCCAAGGAGGCGTTCGCACCGGGGCTGCTCCCCGGGCTGTCCGGGGTGGTGCACCAGCTGCTCCGGATGCACCCCGACGCCCGGCTGAGCTCGCCTCTCCTGCTTGCCCACCCTGAGGAACCGGACGCCCCCTGACGGTCGGTCCGCGCCCCGGAGGACAGAAGGTGAGTGCGCAGGACGGGGCGCGGGCGTTCCCTCAAGATCGACGATCGGATAGATTGCCGGTACGTGACGATCAAGCCGCGGCCGGCCGGCCGCATATTCGAGGCCCTGCACTCCACCGCAGTACGGGACACGGCCGGGCTGCGCGAGATCTACGAGCAGCCCAGCGACATGGCGACGCGCAAGGCGGTCGACCGTCTCCACGACGTCGCCCGCGCCTTCATCGCCCGCTCCTCGCTCCTGTTCGTGGCCAGCGCCGGTGCCGACGGAAGCTGCGACGTGACCCCGCGGGGCGGCCCGGCCGGCTTCGTCTCCGTCCTGGACGAGTTCACCCTGGCCATCCCCGACGCCACCGGCAACCGGCGCCTCGACACCCTGCACAACATCGTGGA
Source organism: Streptomyces sp. NPDC101160 (assembly GCF_044768205.1). Taxonomy (NCBI): domain Bacteria; kingdom Bacillati; phylum Actinomycetota; class Actinomycetes; order Kitasatosporales; family Streptomycetaceae; genus Streptomyces; species Streptomyces sp. NPDC101160. Next base: position 276,831 of record NZ_JBIWPJ010000003.1, read on the forward strand.
GACGGGCCGGGCCGGCCTGATCTTCCTCGTCCCCGGCCAGGCGTCCACACTGCGCGTGAACGGCCGCGCCTGCGTCTCCACCGATCCCCGCCTCCTCGAGCAGCTCACCCCGGTCGGCAAGGCGCCGCGCAGCGCGATCGTGGTCGAGGCGGAGGACGTCTACCAGCACTGCCCGAAGGCGTTCCTGCGCGGCAACGCCTGGAAGCCCGGGGAATGGCTGCCCGCCGACGCCGTGCCGAGCTCCGCCGCCATCACCCTCGCCCACCTGGACATCCCCGGCCTGACGGTGGAGCAGGTCCGCGAGTACGAGCGCGAATCGCTGCTGCACCGGTACGAGTGACGCAGGGTGACACGCGTCACACCCGGCTCCTGTCAGCAATCGGCTCGCTGTCCCGTTCAAGGGGCACGCGAACGAGACAGGAGCAACGTCATGAAGCACCGCATCGTCGTACTGGGCGCCGGATACGCCGGGGCCTTCGCGGCCGGCAACCTGGCCCGCCGGCTCTCTCCCGACGACACCGAGATCACCGTCGTCAACGCCGCGCCCGACTTCGTCGAGCGGATGCGGCTCCACCAGCTCGCGATCGGCCAGGACCGCGCGTCCCGCACGCTCGCCGACGTGTTCGCGGGCACCGGGGTACGGCTGCGCCTGGCGCGCGTCACCGGCGTCGACCCGGAGCGCGGCACCGTCGCCGTGACCGGCGAGGAGGGCGCCGGCGAGATCGCGTACGACACGCTCCTCTACGCGCTCGGCAGCTCCGTGGACCACCGCGGCGTCCCCGGCGTGGCCGAGCACGCCTTCGACGTGACCGGCCTGTCCTCGGCGCTGCGGCTGCGCGAGCGGCTGGCCGGCCTCGGCGCCGGAGGCACCGTGCTGGTCGTCGGCGAGGGGCTGACCGGCATCGAGACCGCCACCGAGTTCGCCGAGTCCCGGCCCGACCTCTCGGTCACGCTCGCCGCCCGCGGCGAGCTCGGCGCCTGGCTCTCCCCGAAGGCCCGCCGTCACCTGCGCGGGACCTTCGACCGGCTCGGCATCACCGTCCACGAGCACACCGGCATCGAGGCCGTCGAGCCGGCACGGGCGATCGCCGCCGACGGCAGGGCGATCCCGGCCGACGTGACCGTGTGGTCGGCCGGGTTCGCCGTGCACCCCATCGCGGCCGCGAGCGGCCTGGAGGTCGCCGGGACCGGCCAGATCGTCGTCGACCGCACCATGCGCTCGGTCTCGCACCCGGACGTCTACGCCGCCGGTGACAGCGCCTACGCGATCGGCGACAACGGCAGGCCGCTGCCGATGTCCTGTGCCTCGGCCGGCTTCACCACCATGCAGGCGACCGCCGCGATCATCGCGCGCCTGACGGGCGGTGAGGTCCCGACCACCGATCTGAAGTACTACGGCAACCACATCAGCCTCGGGCGCCGGGACGCGATCTTCCAGATGGTGGACGAGGACGTCCGGGCCAAGTCCTGGTACGTGGGCGGCCGGACCGCCGCCGTGCTCAAGGCGGGCGTACTCAAGGGGTCCGGGCTGAGCATCGCCCACCCGACCTTCGGCCTGCCGAAGCGCAGGCGCCGCCTGTCCGCCGCGCAGGCCCGGAACAACGTGCGGGCCACCGCATAGGCTGCTCCGCATGGACATCGCAGCCATCGACCGGTTCGAGGCCAGCCGCGGCCGGCTGGCCTCGCTCGCGTACCGTCTGCTCGGCTCGGCGGCCGACGCCGAGGACGCCGTGCAGGACGCCTTCCTGCGCTGGCAGGCCGCGGACCGGGACCGCGTCGAGGTGCCGGAGGCGTGGCTGACCAAGGTCGTCACCAACCTCTGCCTCGACCGGCTCCGCTCGGCACAGGCGCGTCACGAGCGCGCCGCCGGGGACTGGCTGCCCGAGCCGCTCCTGGAGGGCGACCCGATGCTCGGCCCCGCCGACACCTTCGAGCAGCGCGAGTCGGTGTCCCTGGCCGTGCTGACCCTCATGGAGCGCCTCTCGCCCGTCGAGCGGGCCGCCTACGTCCTGCGCGAGGCGTTCGCCTACCCCCACGCCGAGATCGCCGGGATCCTCGACATCTCCGAGTCCGCGAGCCAGCAGCACGTCCACCGCGCCCGGCGCCGCATCGCCGCCGAACGCCGCCGCGGCGACGAGGTGGACCCCGCGTCCGCCCGCCGGATCGTCGAGGAGTTCCTCGCCGCCGCCGTGTCGGGGCGCACCGACCGGCTGGTGGCCCTGCTCACCGACGACGTGACGGCGGTCTCGGACGGCGCCGGACTGGCCAGGCGGCTGCTGCGGTACACGACGCGCGAGCGGGTCGCCTCCTTCGTACGGGCCGGCTTCAAGCCCACGCCGGCGAAGCGGCGGATGGCCGGCGGCACGCCCGCGCTGCACGTCGTCTTCGCCAACGGCTCCCCGGCGGTCGTCGCCGTCCTCGACGACCAGGTCGTGGGCGCCGTGGTGTTCGAGGTCAGCGACGGCAGGATCGCGTCCCTGCGCGGCATCGGCGCCGCGGACCGGATCGCGCGCCTGAACGCGGCCTGGCCGCTCCACGAACCGGACGCGCCCGCCATCGACGCCTGGTGACGCGGACCGCCTCGGGGCGGGCGGTCTAGCAGCCCGCGTCCGCGACGACGTAGTAGCCCGGCGCGGTCTGCTTGAGCGTGTGCGTGGTGAAGGTGTTCCACAGGCCCATGGGCTGCCGCGAGCCGGTGGCGTAGGTGGAGCCGCCGCTCTGGTAGGCGCGACCGGCCACCGTGTGGTCGTAGTTGCTCGCGGTGTGACAGGTGGGCGTGAAGCCCGTCGTGGTCGCGGTCACCGCCGCGGAGACCGCCCCCGCCGTCCCCGTCGCGTCCACGGCCGCCACCGTGTAGCCGTACGCCGTGCCGGTGGCCAGGCCGGTGTCGGTCGCGGCGGTCGACGTGGTGGTGGCCACCTTCGTACCGTCGCGGTGGACGGCGTACGAGCTCGCGCCGTCGACCGCGTTCCACGTCAGGGAGACCGTGGTGTCGGTGGTCCCGCTGACCGTCAGTCCCGTCGGGGCGGGCAGGGATCCGGTGCCGGGGCCCTGGCCCTCGCCGTCGAGCCCCCAGAAGCGTGCGGTGTGGTAGCTGGAGCAGATGGTGTCGAGGTAGTACGTGCCGGTGCTGCCGCACTGCTCCGGGCCGCTGCCCGGGTCGACCGCGAGCCCGTGCGCCATGCCGGAGACGGAGTACACCTCGACGGCCGGCCGGCCGGCGGCGTCGTCGTAGACGCTCAGCGTGGTGCCCCCGCCGAGGCTCTCGGTACGGGTGGGCGTCTGGCCGATGCCCCACACGTCGGTCCACTGGTCCCGCAGCTCGGTGGCGTTGGCGGGCTGGACCGTGGTGTCGGCGGTGCCCTGCCAGATCGCGACGCGGGGCCAGGAGGTGGTGCCGGCGGGTGCGGCGGAGCGCACCAGGGCGCCCCACTGGGCGGGGCTCCTGTCCGGCGGGCTGTACATGCAGGTGTACGCCGTGGACAGGCTGTTCGCGCAGAAGGCCGGGAGCCCGGAGTCGATCGCGCCGCCCGCGAAGACGTCGGGGTAGGCGGCGAGCAGGTTCGCGGTCATGCCCGCTCCGGCGGACAGCCCGGTGACGTACACCCGCCGGCTGTCGCTGCCGTACTGGGCGACGGCCTTGTCGACCATCTGCCTGATCGACAGCGCCTCGCCCTGGCCGCGTGCGCTGTCGCCCGGCTCGTACCAGTTGAAGCAGGAGTTGGCGTTGTTGGCGCTGCTCGTCTGCGGGAAGACCAGCGCGAAGCCGTACCGGTCGGCGAAGGCCGGCCAGCCGGAGTGCGCGTAGTAGTCGCTCGCGCTCTGGGTGCAGCCGTGCAGGGCGACCACGAGCGGGGCGCCGGCCGGCAGCGCGTCCGGCGCGTAGGTGTACATGGAGAGGTTGCCGGGATTGCTGCCGAACGCGGTGACCTGGGTCAGGCCCGCCGCGGACGCCTGCGGGCCGCCGGCGACGAGGCCGCCGGTCAGGGCCAGGGCTCCCGCGGCCGCGGTGACCCAGCGGCGGACGCCTCGGATGAGGCGACGGCTCTTCGTGAAGCGGAGCGGAGGGTGCGACTGCCCCATGGCGACTGCCTCCAGATGATGTCGTCAACTCGTCGTCCGCCGTGCCGGGACGAGCGCCGGCGACCGGTGTGGCGTGCATCATCGGGGCCTGTCCGCCGGCGTGGGCATGGGCGGGACAGCCAGGCTTGCCGGGTGCCCTGTGTGACGGGCGTCCATGGCCCGGGGCCCGATCGGCCCGGTATGGCCGGGGCCCGCCGGGCGGCACACCTCCCGGGCACGCCGGGGTGATGGTGTGACGGAACATGAGCGGTCAGCGGACGGTGGGGTGCGGACCTATGTATCGCGAGGCGGCGACGTCATAGCGTCCCGCGCATCCCCGTTGGCGATCCGCGATCCCGGAGGCATACGCATGCGTCTCTTCCGTTCCCCACCACGCCCGCGACGACGAGCCGGCACGGCGACCCTCGCCCTGGCCGCGCTCACGCTCGCCCCCGTGCCCGCCGCGGCGGACCAGGCGGACCCGGCCGGCTCGGCGCCGCCCGGTGGCCACTGCGCGCACCAGGACCGGCTGCGGGTCCCGGGAGCCGAGCACCAACAGGCCGACTGTCTCGACGAGTTGACCACGGCCGGCACCGTCGCCTCGGGGCACACCGACCCGGCCGACTGGGCCGGGCTGACGCCGAAGGACCTGGCCGTGCCCAGCGGGGTGCCCGGCATCCAGCTCGACGGCTACTTCCCGGACACCTCCACCACCAACAGCAACCACGGCTGGAACCACGACGCCCAGTTCGTCATCCGGCTGCCCGACCGCTGGAACGGCGGCCTGGTCGTCGCCGGCACCCCCGGCAACCGCGAGCAGTACGCCAACGACCGGGCCGTCGCCGACTGGGTGCTCTCCCGCGGCTACGCGTACGCCGCCACCGACAAGGGAAACACCGGCCTCGCCTTCTACCGCGACGGCACGGCGCCGGGCGACGCCGTCGCCGAATGGAACGAGCGGGTCACCCAGCTCACCCGCGCCGCCCGGGCCACGGTCGCCCAGCGCTACCACCGCCCGCCGGTGCGCACCCTGGTCACCGGCCTGTCCAACGCCGGCTACCTGGTGCGCTGGCAGCTGGAGAACCACCCCGAGCTCTACGACGGGGGAGTCGACTGGGAGGGCACGCTGTGGCGCGCCGACGGCCCCACCCTGCTGGACTTCCTGCCGAAGGCCCTCCGCGCCTATCCCGGGTACGCGGCGGGCGGCGCGGGCGCCGAGGAGGCGCGGCAGCAGATGTACGCGGCCGGCTTCCCGGCCGGGTCGGAGTTCCTCTGGCCGTACCACCACAAGGTCTACTGGGACCTGACTCAGCGCATCTACCGCGAGGAGTTCGACCCGGACTTCGACGGGCCGGCCGAGGCGGGCACGCCGTACTGCGCGACGGGCACGCCGGCCTGTGACACGGACTACGACTACCCGGCCCGGCCCGACCAGGTCCGGCAGGCCGTGGCGAGGATCGGGCTCACCGGGCGGATCGGCAAGCCGCTGCTCACCCTGCACGGCACCCTGGACGCCCTGCTGCCGATCAGCCGGGACTCCGACGTCTACGCCCGCATGGTGCGCGAGGCCGGCCGCGGCTCGCTGCACCGCTACTACCGGATCGAGGGCGGCACCCACACCGACTCCCTGACCGACGCCTTCCCGGGCCGGCTGCGTCCGCTCACGCCGTGCCACCGGGCGGCGTTCACGGCCCTCGAGCGCTGGCTTGCCACCGGGCAGCAGCCGCCCGCCTCCGGCACCGTCGCCCGGCCCGCCGAGACGGATCCGGTCGCCCTCGCGAACAGCTGCTCACTGCGCTAGCCGGCCGGACCCCGCCCCGCCGGTCCTCAGCGCACGCCCTCCCAGAGCAGCCGCTCCCGCGCCCGCGGGTCGCCGACCGGGCCGGCGTCGGGACCGGCGGCGAAGGTCATCGTCGTCCGGGTCGTCCGGTCGTACGCCCGCCAGCCGGGGCTGCCGGTCTTCGCGAAGGAGACCCACGCCCCGTGCATGGCGTCCGCCAGGGCCTGCGGCGGGTGGGCGCCGAGCAGCGGCCCGTACGACGGGTCCTGGAGGCGGTCGAAGACGAAGGGCAGTTCCAGGGCGTGACAGGCGCCGAGGGCTCCGTCGAACCGGGGTGAGCGCCAGGCGAACTCGTACAGGTAGGAGCCCGGGACGGACTCGGCGAGGCGGATGGCGGGGACGCGGTAGAACCAGTCGGTCGCCACCGCGTCGAGGAGTTCGCCCGGCGTGGCGCCCGGGCGGCCGGCCCGGTAGACGGGGAGGGCTTCGGCCGGGTCGAGGCCGTAGGCAGCGGTCACGGCGCGGAGTTTCGACTCGGGCAGGACGTCCAGGCGCCCGGTCGGCACCAGGAAGAGGCGGTACTCCTCCCGGTTGCTGCCGATCAGGAGGTCGACGCCGCACTCCGGCCCCGGAAGGGCGAGCCCCGGGCCGATCGGCTCGAAGGGCATCATGTTGAGCGCCGCCTCGCCCCAACGCGCCGGATCCGGGCGGGCGTTGACCTCCGCGCGCAGTTCCGCCTGGGCCGGCAGGAGCTCCGGCAGGGGAACGGCGGCGAAGGCTTCCGCGGTCGGCTCGATGCCCAGCTTCTCCGCCAGCCGGGCCGCTGTCAGCTCGGCGGACTTCGGGCGCAGGAAATGGTGGCAGGCCCCGCTCTGCAGGATCGCCCGCCGGAACAGGCCCCGGGCCGCATCGGTGGTCAGCAGCGCGCCGATGCTCATGGCGCCCGCCGACTCGCCGAAGACCGTCACCAGGTCCGGGTCGCCGCCGAAGCCGGCGATGTTTTCCCGGACCCAGCGGAGCGCGGCGATCTGGTCGAGCAGGCCCCGGTTGTCGGGACGGCCGGGCAGGCGCAGGAACCCGTCCGCGCCCAGGCGGTAGTTGAGCGTGACGCAGACGACGCCGTCCCGGGCGAAGGCGCCCCCGTCGTACGCGGACGCCGAGCCCGAGCCGTTGGTGAACGCCCCGCCGTGCAGCCACACCATCACGGGCAGGCGGGCGCCCGGCCCCGGCGCCGGGGTCCAGATGTTGAGGTTGAGACAGTCCTCCCCCGCGATGTCGTTCTCCGGGATGAGAACGTCGAACGGCGGGGCGTACGGAGCGTGCGGCGCCGTCGGGCCGTGCGCCGTGGCGTCGCGCGTCCCCGTCCAGGGCTCCGGCGGGGCGGGCTCCCGGAACCGCAGGGTGCCGAAGGGCGGGGCGGCGTACGGGATGCCGAGGAAGGACGTCACCCCGTCCCGGGACGTACGGCCGCGGACGGGGCCCTGCCGCGTGGCGCTCACCGTCATGCGGACAGCACCTCGAGGAGCGCCTTGCCGAACTCCTCTGGGCGTTCGAGGTGCACGGCGTGCCCGGCGCCGGCCGTCGCGACCTCCCGCACCGTGCCGCCCGCCGCGGCGTAACGGTCCAGGAGGTGACGGGTCTGCGCCACCATCGGCTGCGCCGGAGTGCCGTCCCAGCCTGGCACGGCGCCGATCGCGCCCAGGTGCGCCAGGTCGAACAACGAGGTGTCCGAGACGACGACGTCGTCCTCGCCGCGTATCCACAGCACCGGCGGCTTGGGCTCGACCAGGTGCAGGTCGTCGACGCGGAAGTGCGTCGGGGCCAGGCAGTTGAGCACCCCGCGGGTGCCGGGCGCGATGCCGGGCCAGGCGGCGGACGCCGTGCTGTCGCCCGGATAGTGGTCGTCGCCGACGCGCGTGGTGAGCATGGACTCGACGTACGCGTCCTCGTGCTCGGGACGCCACGGCGGCTTGCCGTAGACGGCCGCCAGGACGGAGCGCGGCGACAGCGGGGACTCCTCGCCGCGGTCGCCCTCGGCGAGCAGCCGCACGAAGTCCGGGTTGGCCGTGCCGCCGCCCGACCCGGCCCCGTCCGCGGAGTTGAGGATCCCGTCCACTCCGTGCGTGCCGCCGAAGCCGTACGGGGAGACCGGGTTGACCAGGGTCAGGGAGCGCACGGCGGCCGGGCGGTCGCGCAGGTACTGCATGACCACGCCGCCGCCCATGGACCAGCCGACCAGGTGCGCCCGGTCGATGCCGAGGGCCGCGAGCAGCGCGGCGAGGTCGTCGGCGTAGTCCCGCACGCCCCGGGTGGCGTCGACGGGCAGCGGGTCGGTGCCGCCGAAGCCGCGCAGGTCGACGGCGACGGGACGGTAGCGGTTCGGCAGCGCGGTCATCGTGGTGTGCCAGAACACCGAGGAGGAGACGTTGCCGTGGACGAAGACGACGGGCTCGCCCTCGTCCCTGGCCTCGGTGATCTGCTGGGTCAGCCGGGCGGTGGCGATGCGGCGGGTGCGGAGCGTGGTCATGTCCTCGGGTCCTTCAGGAGAGCCAGGTGGCGACCTGGGCGGCGGCCGTGCTGTTCCAGCCCAGTTCGAGGTGGTTGGCGGACGCCACGGTGGCCGTGCCGCCGACGGTGGGGATGCCGGTGGTGTCGAGCGCGCTGGTGATGAAGACGACACCGTCGCTGGGGCCGCGGTTCTCGTTGAAGATGCCGACGATGTCGGCGGAACCGCCGGCCAGCAGGTAGGTGGTGACGGCGGCGGGCACTCCGGCGCCGTGCAGGGTGCCGATGAGCGATCCGGCGTCGATGGCGGCCTGGATGCCGCCGCCGGCGGTGTAGTAGCCCTGGCCGCCGTAGTACGTCGTGTACCAGTCCTGGGCGGCGCCGTCGACTCCGTACACGCCGTCCCAGCGGGCCAGCATCTGGCGCTGCCCGGGGTAGTTGTCCTGACCGCCGGAGGGCGTCATCGAGAACTCCGGGTGCGCGGTGTAGAGGCCGTAACAGGTCATGTGGGAGTGCGGGGAGGGGGCGTTGACCTTGCCTCCGCACTCGGGCCAGATGGAGAAGTCGTGGGCCCAGCCGTGGGCGTACGGATAGTCGTAGCCGCCGTTCGGACCGCCGAGGGTGATCAGCCGCCGTACGTCTCCGGCGTACGCCCGTCCCCAGCTCGGCCTCACGGACGACACGTACGCGCGGGTGGACATCTCGCCCTTGCTCCAGCCGACCAGGTCGACCTTGGTCACGCCCAGCTTCGCCTTGATGACGGCGATCGCGTCACCGACGATCTGCGCCTGCATGAGGTTGTCGCCCTGCTTGTGGGCGAAGCCGACGGCGAAGACGCGGTGACCTCGCGCCGACAGGTACTGCATCAGGCCGGTGGACGGGCAGGTGGCGGCGCCGCAGCCGTAACCGCCCGACTCGCCGGGATTGGCCCAGGCGCGGTCCGCCGTGTCGTTGGCCCCGTGCACGAGGAGGACGGGCGTGGTGCGGCTGCCGGTGTTCCAACCGGGGGCCGAGTAGAGCAGGAAGCGGCCCGAGGAGGGCCGGGACACCCCGCCGAAGTACGTGACCCGCTTGCCGTCCTGGTCGCCGCGGCCGTCCGGCGGATAGCCCTCGGTACGGAATCCGCTCGTCGTGTCGAGGTAGCGCTCGACGGACTCCCAGCCGTTGGTGACGGTGCCGGCCCCGTAGCTCGCTTCGAGGGTGAGGTACGCGGGCGGCGCGGCGGCGGCGGCCGCCGCGGGCGGGCCGAGGAGGGACGCCGCGAGGGCACCCGCCACCGCCATGACCCGGGCGGCACGCAGCCGCCACCGGTGCCCCGGACTCCGTCTGTCGGTCATGTCCCGGCCTCTCCCGCTCGTGCGCCCGTGGCGCGTCTGCGTGGTCGCGTGGTCGCGTGGTGGTCCGTTCCGGCACCGCGTGTGCACACGCTAGGGGGACGGGCAGGCGCCGGGGCATGTGGGCGAACCACACAAAGAGGTAGGCACGCATGGTGGGTGGGACCGTCGTACGGCAGGCGCGTCAGCAGGTGCGTCAGTCGAGGCGGGCGAGCCGGACCAGCCGGCTCGCGTAGTCGCCGGCGGGCAGGCGCAGGTCGATGCCGTACTGCCGGAGAGCGGCGCCGCTGTGCTCCTGGCCCGTCTCCAGGTCGCGGTAGCGGGCCCCGTCGTCCAGGGCGGGCAGGCGCAGCGGGGCGGCCCCGTGGCCGAAGCGGGTGGTGGGACGCCAGGCGAGCAGGGCGTGCGCGGCGCCGTCGGGCGCGGCGTAGTGGACGGCGGTGACGCCGCCGGGCCCGGTCAGCCGGTACGCGCGGCCGTGCTGCACGAGGTGCCGGATCTCCTTGTAGCGGGCCACCAGGGCGGCCGCCTCGTCCAGTTCCTCCTCCGTCCAGCGGGTGAGGTCGCCGCCGAGGCCGAGCGCGCCGGCCATCGCGACGTGGAACCGGAAGCGCAGCGGAGTGGCCCTGCCGGTGGCGGCGTTGGGGCTGTCGGTGACCCAGGCGGCCATGGCCTGCGCCGGCAGGAGCCGGCTGAAGCCGTACTGGATGCCGAGCCGGTCGACCGGGTCGGTGTTGTCGGAGGTCCAGGCCTGGTCGGTGCGGGCGAGGACGGCGAGGTCGACCCGGCCGCCGCCGCCGGCGCAGGCCTCGATGCCCAGGCCGGGGTGGTCGGCGCGCAGCCGGTCCATGACGCGGTGCACGGCCCGGGTGTGGTCGATCCACAGCCGGTCGGGATCGGGGTGGCCGGGCCGGCCGGCCTCGGTGAACGGGCGGTTGGCGTCCCACTTGAGCCAGTCCACGCCGTTCTCCGTGACCAGCCGGTCCAGGGTCCGGTGCGCCCATGCCTCGACCTCCGGCCGGGCGAGGTCCAGGACCAGCTGGTCGCGCAGCTCGGTGGCCTCGCGGGTCGGTGCGTGGATCACCCAGTCGGGGTGCGCGCGGAAGAGGTCGCTGTCGCGGTTGACCATCTCCGGTTCGACCCACAGACCGAAGGCCATGCCGAGGCGGTGGACCTCGTCGGCGAGGGGCCGCAGACCGTTCGGGAAGGCGTCGCGCCGGGGCGTCCAGTCGCCCAGACCGGCGTGGTCGCCGGTGCGCGCGCCGAACCAGCCGTCGTCCAGGACGAAGAGCTCGGCGCCCAGCCGGGCGGCGAGTCCGGCGAGGCGGAACTGTCCGGCCTCGTCGACGTCGAAGCCGGTAGCCTCCCAGGAGTTGTAGACCACGGGCCGCAGCCGGCCCGGCTCCGGCAGTACGTGGGAGCGGACGTACTCGTGCCAGGCGCGGGCGGCCCCGCCGAAGCCCTCCGGGCTGTGGAGCCCGGCGAACACCGGGGTGTGCAGGGTCTCGCCCGGGTTCAGTGTCCAGCTGAGGCCCTCGTGGCCGAAGCCGCCGGTCCAGGTGGTGCGGCCGACCGGGGAGCGGTGCACGGTGACGCGCCAACTTCCGCTCCAGGCCAGGGCGGTGCTCCACACCCGGCCGTGCTCCTCGGTGGCGCTGCCGTCGTCGAGGGCGAGCCAGGGGCTCGCGTGGTGGCCGGTCAGACCGCGGCGGCTGGTGAGGACGGTCTCGGCGACGGGGAGGCGGTCGCGGTGCAGCTGGAACTCGCTGTTCCAGCCGCCGACGAGGTGGCTGAGCCGGTAGTCGGGGAGCGCGGGGAGCGTCCAGGACGCCGAGTCGAGGCGGTCCACGGTGACGGGCCCGGCGTCGCCGCCGGGCGCGGCGGTGTGGGTCAGCTCCGTCCACCGCTCGATCACGTCGCTGCCGGGGCGCAGCCGGTAGCAGAGCTCCGCGGCCAGCGGGTAGTGGCGGTCGGTGAGGCGCAGCCGCAGTTCGCCGCCCTCGACGCGGTGGCCGGTGAAGTGCCACTGGGCGCCGCGGGTGCCGTCGGCGAACCGCACCTGCAGGCCGGCCGGTCCGAAGCGCGCGCCGGTCTGCGGGGCGAGCTCGTCGGCGGCCGCCTCGTCCTCGAAGCTGCTGTCCGCGGGGGAGACGGGGGCGGGCAGGGCCGCCAGGACGGCGTCGTCGAGCGCGGGCCCCCAGTGCAGATGGCGGGGGCTCCCGTCGGCGCCGACACGGAGTGCGTAGACGCTGTTCGGGGTGCGCAGGACGCCGAGCCCGAGAGCGGGATCGAAGGAGACGGAAGAGGTCACGGCGGAGATCCCTGGAGACGCGGAGGGCGGAAGGGCGGTCGTCGGGAAGCGGCCCGAGAGTAGGGCCGCGAGGGATCCGAAATCAATACTGGACGAAGTTATTTAATTGCCGGTACGTTGCCGCCGTGTTTCCCAACCACTCGCAGCCACTCGTCACCGCACCGGCCGAAACGTCCGTGCTGGCCCTGCTGTTGGCCGAGGGCCCGCTCAGCCGGGTCGAACTGGCCCGCCGCACGGGCCTGTCGGCGACGGCGGTCACCAAGGCCGCGCGCCCGCTGATCGAGGACGGGTACCTGCACGAACTCCCCCCGGAGCGCACCGCCCCGGGGGCCGGACGGCCGGTCAACCCGCTGGCCGTCACGGTGGACCGGGAGTTCTTCGTCGGGGTGAAGATCAGCGCCGACGCCGTGTACGGCGCGGTCTGCGACCTGCGGGCCGGCATGCGGGCCACCGCCGACCGCCCGCTGGGCGCCGACCGCGGCCCGGCGGCGGTGTGCGCCCTGATCGGCGAACTCGTCGAGACCCTCCTCGACATGGACCCCGCCTTCCGGGAACGCACCCGCCACCTCGGGATCGCGGTCTCCGGCGACGTGGACCGCCCGGCCGGCCGGGTGCGCTACTCCGTGCTGCCCGGCTGGCGCGACGTCCCGCTCGCCGAGACGGTGGCGAAGGCGACCGGCCTGACCGTCACGGTCGAGAACGACGTCAAGGCGCTCACCGCCGCCGAGCACTGGTTCGGCGAGGGGATCGGCACCGAGTACTTCGCGCTGGTCACCATCGGCGCGGGCATCGGCTCCGGACTCGTCGTCAACGGGCAGCTGATCGCCGGTGCGTACGGCGTCGCCGGCGAGATGGGCCACATCAGCATCGACCCGGCCGGGCCGCGGTGCCACTGCGGTCAGACCGGCTGCGTGGAGGCCGTCGCCTCCAGCGACGCCATCCTCTCGGCGGTGCGGGAGGCCGCCGGCCGCCCGGACCTCGACTTCGACGGCGCCGTGCGGCTCGCCCGTGGCGGAGACCCCGCCGCACGCGAGGCGTTCGCCCGTGCCGGACGCTCGATCGGCACCGGCATCGCCGTCCTGGTCAACCTGCTCGGCCCCGAGCGCGTCGTCGTCACCGGCGAAGGGCTCGACACGTACGACCTCTTCGGGGCGCACATCAGGGAGGCCTACGCGGCCCACTGCTTCAAGGCCGCCGCGAAGTGCCCGCTGACCCTGCGTCCGCTGCCCTGGGAGGAGTGGGCCAGAGGAGCCGCCGCCCTGGGCGTCCAGGCGCTCTTCCCGTAGCCGAAGCCGCTACGACCGCACATCAGCGCACCCCGCGCAGCAGCACAGCCAGCACAGCAGCGCACCCCGCACAACAGCACGGCCAGCACCGTAGATCGCACCGCACCGCACCGCTCCGGCGGGACTCACCCCTACCCTCACACCCCACCCTCTGAGGATGCGACATGCGCGCATACGGACCGCAGCTCAGCCGACGCGGATTTCTCGGCGGCTCCCTCCTGTTCGTCGCCGGCGCGGCCGTGGGCTGCACCACCAGCCCGACCGGCGGCGGTTCGGCCGACGCGAAGGCCACGCTCAACGTGTGGTTCCACGCCTACGGCGAGGCCGGCACCCAGCAGGCCGTCACCCGCTACGCCACCGCCTTCACCAAGGCCAACCCCGACATCGCGGTCAAGGTCACCTGGGTCCCCGGCGACTACACGAGCAAGCTCAACGCCACCCTGCTCACCGACGGGGCGCCCGACGTCTTCGAGATCGGCGACTTCAGCGAGGCGCTCGCCCGGCGCGGGCAGATCGCCCCGCTCGACGAGGTGTACGGCAGCGCCAAGGCCGACTTCAACCAGGGCGACCTGGACCTGGTGACCGTCGACGGCAGGCTCTACGGCGTCAAGACGCTCGACGACGTCATGATGCTGTACTACCGCAAGAGCGTCCTCGCCAAGGCCGGGATCGCGCCGCCCGCCACCTTCGACGACCTCGTCTCCACCGCCAGGGCCCTGACCACCGGGGACACCAAGGGCCTCTTCCTCGGCAACGACGGCGTGGGCGACAGCCCGATCGTGGCGGTGTGGTCCAACGGCGGCGAACTGGTCACCGACGGCAAGGCCGTCTTCGACTCCCCGCAGGCCGTGGCGGCGGTGACCGGCCTCAAGCGGCTGCACGACGACAGGTCCCTGCTCCTCGGCTTCACCACCGACTGGTGGGACCCGGCCGCGTTCGTCCAGAACGTAGTCCCGATGCAGTGGGGCGGCCTGTGGTCGATGCCCGCCGTCAAGGCCGCGCTCGGCGACGACTTCGGCGTACTGCCCTGGCCGGCGTTCAGGCCCGGCGGCACCCCCGCGCTGCGGGTCGGCGGCTGGACCAGCTGCGTCAACGCCAAGGGCCGGAACGTGGCCGCGGCGAAGAGGTTCGTCCAGTGGCTCTGGGTGGAGCAGACCGAGCTGCAGAAGGACTGGGCGGAGAGTTACGGCTTCCACATACCCCCGCGCAAGTCCGTCGCCGCCACCGCCGACAAGCTCTCCGGGGGCGCGGCCAAGGAGACCGTGCGGATCGCCGCCAGGTACGGCCGGGGCAACCTCGGCACCTGGGACACCGCCGTGAGCACCCCGTTCATCGCCGCCGCGACGAAGATCGTCGGTGGTCAGGGCGACGCCGCCCGGCTGCTCGCGGACGCGGCCGCGCAGGCCCAGACCGCCCTGGACAAGCAGCGGTCCTGATGAACGCCACCTCGGACACCCTCTCGCGCCCCGAGCGTGCCGGGCGCCCCGCGGCCACGACGCGGGGCCCCGCCCCGTACCGCCGGCGCGGCGCCGACCTCCGCGCCTGGGGAGCGTTCCTCCTGCTCACCGGGCCGATGCTGGTCGGCCTCAGCGTCTTCAAGTACGTCGCCATCGGCTGGAGCCTCCTGCTCAGCCTGAGCGACGCCCACGGCACCATCGGCCTCGGCCACTGGGCCGGCCTCGACAACTACCGGGAGCTGCTCTCCGACGCGGCCTTCCGCCGCTCGCTCGTCGAGATCGTGCTCTTCACGCTCGCCATCGTCCCGGTCACCTTCGCCGCCTCGCTGGGCCTGGCCCTGCTGGTGCACCGCGTCCGGCGCGGCCGGGCCCTGGTGCGCACCGCCTTCCTGATCCCCGCCGCCGTCTCGTACGTCGCGGCCTCGCTGCTCTGGAAGATGTGCCTGTTCAACGGCCTTCCGGCGGGCGTGGCCAACATGATCGGCGGCTGGTTCGGGATGGACGCCGTCCCCTGGCTGCAGACCACCTCGCCGCCGCTGTACTGGGTGGTGCTCGTGACGCTCCGGCTGTGGCTCCAGGTCGGCTTCTACATGGTCCTCTTCCTCGCCGGGCTGCAGGCCGTCCCGAAGGAGATCCACGAGGCCGCCGCGCTCGACGGCGCCACCGGGTGGCGGCTGCTGTGGCGGATCACCCTGCCGATGCTGCGCAACACCTCCGTCGCCGTCCTGATGCTGCTGTTCATCGCCGCCTTCCAGGCATTCGACGAGTTCTACAACCTGTTCAACAGCGGCCTGAGCGGCTCGGGTTCGGCCCCCGTACAGACCCCGCTGGTCCACCTCTACAACACCGCGATGGGCACCCAGAACTACGGCCTCGGATCAGCCGGAGCCTTCGTCCTCACCGCGCTGATCGTGGGCGTGACCCTGCTCCAGGGCAGGATCACCGGCTTCGGCAGGGGCGAGGAGTGAGCGGCATGAGGACGACCCGGGCGAAGGAGAGCCGAGCGGAGACGACCCGGGGGAGGACGACCCGAGCGGAGACGACCCGGGTGAGGACGAGCCGGGGGAGGACGACCCGCACCCTGCGCCCGGGGGCGCGCGGCCTGTTGACCGGCCTGCTGACGGCGCTGTTCCTGGCGCCGTTCTACCTGATGCTGCGCAATGCCCTGATGGACGCGCAGAGCCTCACGGCACCGCACTGGACGTGGTGGCCGGCGACGCCGCACTGGGAGAACTTCTCCGCGCTCTTCGCCGACCCGGCCCTGCACATGGGCGCGGCACTCGGGAACTCCCTGCTCGTCGCCGCCGTCACCGCCCCGGTGTCGACGCTGCTCGCCTCGGCCGCCGGATACGGCCTGGCCCGGATCCCCGTGCCGGGACGCGGCGTCGTGCTCGGCCTGGTGGTCGCCACCCTGATGATCCCCGGCTCGGTGACCTTCGTGCCGACGTTCGTCGTGGTCGGCTCGATGGGCGGCGTCAACACGCTGTGGGGCGTCATCGCCCCCGGCCTCTTCAACCCGTTCGCGGTCCTGCTGTTCCGGAACTTCTACCTTCAGTTCCCCCGTGAGATCGAGGAGGCCGGACGCCTCGACGGCCTCGGCCGGCTCGGTCTGTACCGCCGGATCGCCCTGCCCTCCTCCGGCGCCATGCTCGCCTCGCTCGGCGCGCTCGCCTTCATCGACAGCTGGAACTCCTTCCTCTGGCCCCTGGTCATCGGCCAGGACCCGTCCGCCTGGACCGCCCAGATCGCGCTGTCCACCTTCCTCACCTCCCAGACCATCAACCTTCCCGGCCTGTTCGCCGGGGCCGTGGTGACCATCGCCCCTCTGGTGGTCATGTTCCTCGTCGCGCAGCGGTACATCGTCGAAGGCATCGCCACCAGCGGCCTCAAGGGCTGATCAGCCCGCGAGGCCCCCGCATCCCCCGCACCCCCCCGCCCCCTCCGTAACCTCCCACCCCTTGGAGGATCAGCATGAGCTCAGCCAGCTCAGCCAGCTCAGCCAGCTCAGCCAGCTCAGCCAGCTCAGCCAGCTCAGCCAGTTCAGGCAACTCAGCGAGTCGCATGCCCGGGTTCACGAAAGCCGTCGTCCGGGCGCTGTCCGCGGCGCTGGCCACGGCCGGCCTGCTCCTCGGCACGGTTCCCGGCTCGGTCGCCGTCGCCGCCGACTCGGCGGCCGCCGGGGCCGGCTCCCCGGGCACTCTGACCGGCCCGCAGCTCGCGGCGTCCTGGACCGGCCCGCTCTCCACCCGGGGCCGGTACATCGTCGACGCGAACGGCGACCGGTTCAAGCTGAAGGCGAGCAACTGGGCCGGCGCGCAGGGCACCTGGCAGGGCAGCGGCGACGTCGACGACGTCGCCAACCACCAGGCGAGGCAGAAGTCCGACAACATCCCGCTCGGCCTGGACCGGACGCCGGTCCCGCAGATCATGGCCGACTTCCACGCCGTCGGCATCAACAGCATCCGGCTGCCCTTCGCCAACGCGCTGGTCCACGACACCGCGCCCGTGCCCGACTCCGCCGTCACCGCCAACCCGCAGCTCAAGGGCAAGACCCCGCTCCAGGTCTTCGACGCCGTCATCGACGCTCTCACGGCCGACGGGTTCGCCGTCATCCTCAACAACCACACCACCAGTTACCGCTTCTGCTGCGGCCTGGACGGCAACGAGCGGTGGAACAGCGGCCAGTCCACCGCCCAGTGGATCGACGACTGGGTGTTCCTGGTCAACCGGTACAAGGCCAACAAGCGCGTCGTCGGCGCCGACCTGCGCAACGAGGTCCGCCGCGACACCTGGGACAACCCCAACTGGGGCTGGGGCGACGGCCACGACGAGTACGCCGCCTTCGAGGAGGCGGGCAACCGCATCCTCCAGGCCGACCCCGACATGCTCGTCGTCATGGAGGGCATCAACTGGTACGGCATTCCGGCCGCGCTCTTCGACCACGGCCGGCCGATGCTCACCCCGGTGCGCACCCTCTCGAACACCCTGATCAACTCCGGCAAGCTGGTCTACGCGGCACACTTCTACGCCTACACCGGCCCGGCCAACACCGGTGCCGCCGACGGCACCATGGGATCCACCAGCGACCCGCGCTACCAGGACTTCACCCCCGACCAGCTCGCCCAGGTCGTCGACGACGAGGCGCTGTTCGTCACCCGGTCCGGACAGCACTTCACCGCACCCGTGTGGATCAGCGAGTTCGGGGCCGGCGGACGCGGCTCCGACAACGCCAAGGAACGGGCGTGGTGGCGCGACTTCACCGACATCCTGGTGCGGAACGACACCGACTTCGCCCAGTGGCCGCTGGTCGGCTGGAGCGATGCCAACGGCACACCGAACGACAACTGGGCGCTGATCTCGTACGACGCCACCGGCCGCAAGGTGAGCGTCACGGACCCCGGTGACTGGCGCGTCACCGACTGGACCAAGCTGGTGAACGCCCCCTCGCGCACCGGGACCGTTGCCCCGGTCGACCACTGGAACATGCTCGACCTCGACTTCGGCGACCAGAACGTCTCCGCCACCATGCGGGCCAAGGCCGACTGGAGCACCGGCAACCGCAAGGGGAACTGCCCCGACGCCCAGCGCGTGGTCGCCCTGGCCCGCAGCTCCAACCGCGGCCTGTGCACCGACGCCCACCAGCCCGCCAAGGCCACCGGCGGCTGGGTGACCGTCACCGACGAGCGCTACGTCACCCACGGCGACTGGGCGAGCGGCTACAACAAGCTCCAGTGCCCCGACAACACCTTCGCGGTCGGCTACAGCGTCCACGGCAACGCCATGGCCGCCCTGCTCTGCGCGCCGGCCGACCACCCGCTGCCGCTCACCGGCCGCAACGTCTGGTTCGACCACGGCGACAACCGGCCCGCGACCGGAGGCTCCGCGCAGAGCGACTGGGCGCCCGGCTACTACAAGGGGCAGTGCGCCGACGACGAGTACCTCGCCGGCGTCGCCTACACCTGGCAGTGGAACCACGGCGGCGCCCCCGACGCCCTCCTCTGCCGCCCCCTCGCCTGACCGAACCCCGCACCGCCCCACCCTGATCGACCCCGCACCGACACCCAGGAGCACCCCGGCATGCCCCGACTGGAGATCACCGCCGACGGATTCCGGCTCGGCGACCGACCGCTGCGCATCATCTCCGGCGGGCTGCACTACTTCCGCGTCCACCCGGAGCAGTGGGCCGACCGGCTCCACAAGGCGCGCCTGCTGGGACTCAACACGGTCGAGACCTACGTCCCCTGGAACCTCCACGCCCCCCGGCCCGGTGTCTTCCACCGGGACGGAGGTCTCGACCTGCCCCGCTTCCTCGACCTGGCCGCGGCCGAGGGCCTGCACGTGCTGCTCCGCCCCGGCCCGTACATCTGCGCCGAATGGGAGGGCGGCGGCCTGCCCTCGTGGCTGCTCGCGGAGGACGGCATCACGCTGCGCAGCCGTGACCCGCGGTTCCTCGCGGCCGTGGACGGCTACCTCGCCGCCCTCATGGGCGTCGTCAAGCCGTACCTGTCCAGCAACGGCGGCCCCGTCCTCGCCGTGCAGCTGGAGAACGAGTACGGCGCCCACGGCGACGACACCGGCTACCTCGCCGAACTCGCCGGCCTGCTGCGCGCCCACGGCGTGGACGTCCCCCTCTTCACCTGCGACCAGCCCGCCGACCTGGAGCGCGGCGGACTCGACGGCGTACTGCGCACCGTCAACCTCGGCAGCCGGGTGGCGGCCGGGCTCGCGGAGCTGCGCCGGCACCAGCCGGCCGGACCGCTGATGTGCTCCGAGTTCTGGATCGGCTGGTTCGACCGCTGGGGGGCCACCCACACCACCCGCGACGCCGCCGACGCGGCAGCCGACCTGGACCGGCTGCTCGCCGCCGGGGCCTCGGTCAACATCTACATGTTCCACGGCGGCACCAACTTCGGCTTCACCAACGGCGCCAACGACAAGGGCACCTACCGTCCCACCGTCACCTCCTACGACTACGACGCGCTGCTCGACGAGGCCGGTGACCCCACCGCCAAGTACGAGGCGTTCCGCGAGGTCATCTCCCGGTACGCGCCCGTCCCCGCCGAACCGCTGCCGGCCCCCGCCGTGAAGCTCTCCCCGTCGACCGTGGAACTCGACAGCTCCGCCGGCCTGCTGGAGCATGCCCGGTCGCTCGGCAGCGCGGTCGAGGCGGCGACCCCGCTGAGCATGGAGCAGCTCGGGCAGGACTTCGGCTTCGTGCTGTACGCGTCGGTGCTGCCGGCCGAGGGCCCGGCCGTGCTGCGGATCGCCGAAGTCCGGGACCGCGCCCAGGTGTTCGTGGACGGCCAGCCCGTCGGCGTACTGGAGCGAGAACGCCACGAGCACGCCCTCGCCTTCACCGTGCCCCGGCCCGGGGCGCGCCTGGAGGTCCTGGTCGAGAACCAGGGCCGGGTCAACTACGGGCCCGGCCTCCACGACCGCAAGGGCCTCCTCGGCCCGGTCACCGTCAACGACGCCGCGCTCGCCCGCTGGACCAGCCGCGCGCTGCCCCTGGACACCCTCGACGCGATCCCCTTCGCCCCCGCCGCACCCCTGGCCGGCCCCGCCTTCCACCGCGGCTCCTTCGCACTCGACCGGCCCGCCGACGGCTACCTCGCCCTGCCCGGCTGGACCAAGGGCCTGGCCTGGATCAACGGGTTCCCGCTCGGCCGCTACTGGTCCCGGGGCCCGCAGACCACGCTCTACCTCCCCGCGCCGGCGCTGCGCCCCGGCCGGAACGAGATCACGGTGCTCGAACTCCACGCCACCGCCACACGCTCCGTGGAACTGCGGGACAGGCCGGACCTGGGCCCGACCCAGGAGTGACACCACCGTGACGAGGTCGTTCCGTACCGCGAACGCGTTCGAGCGCTTGACGGCCTGCCACGTCCTTCCGAGGGGGAGCGTGGAGCCGTGTGCGCTCGCACATGCGAGAACCCCTACTCTGGTTCCCGCCAGTTGGCGGATTTCGAACAGTGCGACGAACGGGATGTGACACGTGACGGGGGCGAACGGCGCGGAACTGGTCGGCGAGGTCCTGGGCGGACGGTACCGCGTGACCGCGACGATCGGGCGTGGTGGCATGGGCGTGGTCGCCCGGGCGGTCGACCAGTTGCTCAACCGCGAGGTCGCCGTCAAGATCCTGCGGGCCTACACCGACGCCTCCCCGGCCGAACTGGCCGATCTGCGGGTCCGGATGCAGCGGGAGGCACAGGCCGCCGCCCGCATCCGGCACAGCGGTGTGGTCACCGTCCACGACGTGGTCGAGGAGCGCGGACTGCCGGTCATCGTCATGGAGCTGGTCGACGGGCCCTCCCTCGACGACGTCCTGACGGAGCGCGGCTCGCTGGAGCCGCGCGAAGCGGCCGCGATCGGCGCCAAGCTGATGGACGCGCTCGACGCGGCACACCGGGCCGGAGTCCTCCACCGGGACGTCAAGCCCGGCAACGTACTCCTCGAGCGCGGCGGCCGGGTCGTGCTCACCGACTTCGGCATCGCCAGCATGGAGACCTCCGGCGACGAGGCCCTCGCCAAGCTGACCCAGAGCGGCCAGATCGTCGGCTCCCTCGACTACCTGCCGCCGGAGCGCGCACAGGGCCAGGTCCCCGGCGCCGCGTCGGACATCTGGGCGCTCGGCATGACGCTGTACGCGGCCGTGGAGGGCGCCGCGCCCTTCCGCCGTACGTCGGTCTGGTCCACGCTGGCGGCGATCGTCGGCGAACCGCTGCCGGAGCCCCGGCGCGCCGGCCCCCTCACCCCGGTGCTGCGGGCGCTGATGGCCAAGGACCCGCTGCAGCGGCCCGACGCCGCGCGGGCGCGCGAGATGCTGGAGGCGGTCGCCACGGGCACGGCGGCGGACCTCCCGACGCCGGCGCCGGCGCCCCAGCCGGGCACCATGGCGGCACCCGTGCCCCACTCCGCAACCGCGGCGGCACCCGTGCCCCACTCCGCAACCGCGGCGGCACCCGTGCGCCAGCCCGGTAGCACGCCCGGCATCGCAGCGGCACCCGTGCCCCCGCCCGTCACTCCGCCGGGCTTCGGTCCGGCCATGGCCGGACCGTTCTCCCAGCCCGTCCCGCAGCCCGCCGCGTCCTACCCGCCGGCCGGCCCGTACGCCGTCCCGCAGCCCGCGGTCGTCCCGCCGCCGGGCATGGCGCCCGCTGCCGCCGCCGGTCACCCCGGCCGGTCCGAGACCCGTGCCACGACGGCCCGCGCGCGCCGGCGCCGCACCCGTACCGTCGTCGCGGTGGCGGCCGCCACCGTCCTGCTGTGCGGCGGAGTCGCCTACGCGCTGATGGACATGCGGGGCACCGAGGGCGGCGACGGGCCGGACACGGCGCTGCCGGCGGCGAGCACTTCCGCCGACGGCGACATGCCCGGCGCGGGCGGTACGACCGACGGCCCGACCTCCCCGGGTGACCTGACGTCCGTCAACCCCGGCGAGACGCCGTCCGGTACCCCCTCCAAGAAGGACGAGGCCCCGGAGACGGATCCCACGTCGGCGCCGGGCGACGGAGCGGACAAGCCGGCCGGCAGCCCGTCGTCCGCTCCCAAGGCGACGCCCAGTGCCACGGTGAAGGAGCCCGTCCCGGTCTCGACGGCGTGCACCGGCTGGGCCCACTCGGACCGCAGCAGCGGCACCGGCCACGCGTCCCGGAACACCCACCTCTACACCGGGCCGTACGCGAAGTGCTCCTATGTGACCGCGATCGACACCGGCACGAAGGTCTCCTACGAGTGCTACGTCACCAACGCCGAGGCCAACAAGTGGATCTACGCCCGGATCGCGGGCACGGACACCGAGGGCTGGATCTTCGGCGACAAGTCGGCCCTGGACAGCGGCACCCTCGCCCGCTGCTGAGGCCGGTGCGTCGGTGAGCGTGTGCGATCAATCGATCGCAAGCGAGGAGCGGACGGCTCAGCCCGTGATGACCTCCAGGCAGGGCTGGCCGGCGCTGCCGAGCCGGGTGGTCAGGACGGCCGCGAGGCCGGACGTGCCGAGCGGTTCGAAGACGGCGAGCGAGGCGGTGCCGTTCCCGCCGGCGGAGGTCTGCGCGGCGGCGACGGCGTCGGTGACGTCGAGGCCGACCCAGTCGTAGCCGCTGGAGACCTGCCCGGTGCCGAGCGCGCCGGCCAGGGCCGGGGCGCTGTTCCACGTCACTCCGGTCTCGGTCCAGGCGCCGGAGGCGGTGGCGAAGGCCTGGAGGACCGTCTGGGCGCCGCCGGAGTCCTGGACGTTGCCGTGGAGCCACAGCACGGCCCGGGAGACCGTGCCGGCGAGCCCGGAGACGTCGAACGCGAGCAGGGACCTGCGGTTGTAGCCGCTGCCCGTGCTGCCGGCGTTCTTCACGACCATGGTGGTGGCGTTGCCGTAGTTGGTGCCGGCGTACGCGCCGTCGCGGACATACGTGGTGGCGGTGGCGCCCAGCGCGGCCGCCGTCCGCGGCGCGGCGGCCGCGCCGGAGGCGCTGAGGGTGACGGTCCGGCCGGCACCCTGGGTGCCCCCGGTCTCCGCGAGCAGGACGACCTGCCCGGAGGTGGTCAGCACGTTGACGCCGGAGGAGGCCGAGACGGCGGGGTAGGCGCTGCGGGCGATGGTGACCTGGACGGTGGCCGCGGACCGGGTGGGGTCGGAGACGACGACGGTCATGCTGCCGTTCTGCTCCTTCATGAGGACGGAACAGGGCCCGGAGACGGTGATCGGCCCGGCGGTGCCGGCGGCGAAGAAGTTGGCCATGGTCAGGCCGAGCGACGGGCAGCTCACGGCCTGCGCGGTGGCGCTGTTGGCGAGGACGGTGACGTTGGGGGCGTCGGCCCGGGCCGCCGCGGCGGAGGCCGTGGCGCCCGGCATGAGCTGGTAGCAGTAGCTCGCGCCGGTGGGGTCGGTGCCGTGGTCGAACCAGAGCGAGAGGTAGTTGCGGGTGAGCGGGGTGGTGGAGGACGAGGTGTTGACGGTGGACCAGGCGCCGGTCCGGGCGGCCCGCTTGGCCTTGACGGTCGCGCCGCCCGGGAAGACCCAGGCGCCCATGCCGCCCACGGCCATGTACCGGCTGCCGGTGAAGGTCTGGCTCCAGCCGAGGGTGCTGGGCTGGACGGCGCCGTCGACCGTGAAGACCTGGTTGTTGTTCACGCCGAGGTTGCGGTTGTCGACGGTGGTCTGCACGCCGACGCCGTCGGTGCCGGTGATGCCGGCGCCCAGGCAGTAGACCGAGTCGTCCAGGCAGAACCAGGACTTCCGGCCGGCCAGGGTGGACTGCAGTCCGCGCACGTCCTGGCCGACGGCGGCGTAGGTGCCGTCGGTGGTGCCGCCTGCCCAGGTGTTCGCCGGCCGGGTCCTGTTCCACTCCCCGCCGGCCGCGTCGGCGAGGGGGAGCGTGGAGACGGTGGTGCCGGGCAGCAGGTACGGGTCGACGGTGGCCCAGAAGGCGTCCGCGTACTGGCCGTTGCCGTAGGTGTCGCCCCACCAGGAGAGCATGCCGCTGTTGGAGTGCCACGCGCGCAGGTTCTCGCCGTTGCCTGTCTCGTAGAACGTGGTGCGGGCGGAGCACATGCTGATCTGAGCGGCCCAGCCGGCCCGGCGGTGGACGGAGCGGTCCATGGCGAACAGGCGGTGCCCGACGGGCTCCGCGGCGGCGGCGACCGTCGCGTCGTTCAGCAGAGCCTGTGCGGCGGCCAGTTCGGGTATCCCGACGCTCCTGTCGTTCAGCAGCGGCGCGTAGTAGTCACGCTGGAGCCAGCCCTTCACCATCGCCTTCCAGGACGCCGACTGCGCCGCGGTGGGCGTTCCCGAGGCGGCCAGCCGGAGGATGTCCGAGACGACCGCGTGGCCCCGGGTGTGGTCGTCCTGCTGGATGTGCAGCGAGTCGCTGTTCTGCACGCCGCGGCTGATCGCCCGGCCCGAGACGCCGTCCATGACCAGGCCGTTGTAGACGAACGGCGCCCAGCCGGTGGCCACTCCGGAACAGAAGTTCTGTACTTCCGGGTCGGTGACGGCCCACTGCGTCCCGGCGAGCAGCATGAACATCCTGCCGAGGCCGCCGAGCAGGACCGTGCCGTAGGTGCCGGCGTACGGGACGCAGGTGTGCTGGACGAAGCTGCCGTCGGCGTACAGGCCGTCACCGGTCAGGACGTACGGGAAGACGGGGGAGAGCGCCTGCCGTGCGGTGCCGACGAGGCTCGGGCTCTTGCCGATCACGCCGCGCAGGGCGAGCACCCGGCACAGGTCGACCCGGTTGGCGCCGGTGCTGTGCCCGCTGTAGGAGGCGAACTCGGACAGCGGCACGAAGTGGTCGATCGCGGCGCAGTTGTTCGCGATCTGCGTCGAGGTGAGCCGGGAGTACATCAGCGCGCAGACGTCGAGGAGCCGCTGGGGCGCCCCGATCTCCCAGTCCCACCAGTTGTCGTAGACCGCCGTCGACGGCGTGTACGCGTGCGCGGACAGCCAGTCGAGACCGGTGGAGACGGCCGTGGCGAGCGAGGCGCTGCCGGTGAGGCCGGTGCCCGGCTGGACGTAAGCCAGAGCCATGGTCCGCAGCCGGGCATAGCTGCCGGTGACGTTGGCGGAGACGGTGCCGACCGGCAGGTCCGGCCAGAGGGAGGAGGTGCCGGGGGCCATCGCGGACAGATGGGTGTTCGCCTCGGTGCCGAGGGAGGACAGCGCGGCGGCGAACGGGGCGGCGGCCGGGTCGAAGCCGGTGCCGGTGAGCAGCCGCACCCAGGTGTCGCGCATGGCGTCGTACGTGTCGGCGGCCCGGGCAGGCGTCGGGCCGAGCACCTGGGCGGCGCCGGTGAGAGCGGCCGCCGCCCCGGCGAGCCGGAGCAGCCGGCGGCGGCTCACCGCCGCGGTGAGAGGCACAGCGAACTGCTCGGCTTCCATGAGCGCCCTCCTTGACGAGTCCGTGATCGGAATGGCGAGGACGCTAGGTGCCGTGCCCAGGGAGGGGCAACGCGTCGGCGGCACATGACCGACCACATGTTTCGCGGGTGCGGCGCGGCCGGACCGGCGGTGCGTGGGCACGGGCGGTGGATTCATGCGGTCGAATGGGCGTTGACCTCGCATGACTCGTGTCAAATCCTTGCTAGGCGTGAGTGACCAGGGAGTGCACATGACCGGCTCGGTGTACCGCGGGACGGATGCGGGCGGACCCGGCGGCAGAGAGCTGAAGTTCAGGAGGCTCGCCGACCGGCTGCGCCGGGAGATCGCCGAGGGCGTCTGGCCGCCGGGGAGCCGGCTGCCGACGGAACCCGAACTCGCGCGGGCCAACGGCGCCTCCATCAGCACTGTCCGCCGGGCGGTCGCCGACCTGGTCGCCGAGCGGCTCGTGGTGCGCCGCCAGGGAGCGGGCACCTACGTCCTCGCCCCGGACAGCGGCGAGCGCCGCGCCGAACTGATCGGCGTCGTCGTGCCGGACACCGCCTTCTACTACCCGCGGGTGCTGGCCGGCATCGAGGAGGAGCTCACGGCGGCCGGCGCACGGTTCGCGATCGTCTGCTCCGACTACGACCAGGCACGCGAACGGCGCGCCCTCGGGGAGCTGCTCGACGCCGGCGTCGACGGCCTGCTCCTGGTGCCCACCCTGGACGGGCCCGAGCAGCCCGAGGCGCATCTGCGCCGGCTGGCCGGACTGCCGGTGCCGGCCGTGCTGGTGGAGCGCCGCGGCAGCACGCTCGGCGACACCACCGAGAACGTCTGCACCCACCACGAGGCCGGCGGCTACGACGCCGTCCACCACCTCGCCCGGCTCGGCCACCGGGCCATCGGTCTGGTACTGCGGGCGCCCAGCCCGACGGCCGAGCCGGTGAGCCGGGGCTTTCGCCAGGCCGTACGCGAACTCGGCTGCCGTACGGCCGAGTTCAGCGCCGCCCTGCAGGAGTGGAGCCCGGCCGCGGCCGACCGCTGCCTGGCGCGGCTGCGGGCGGCGGGCGCCACGGCGGCGGTCTGCTTCGGCGACCGGCAGGCGGCCCTGCTGGCGGCCGCCGCCCGCCGGGCGGGCCTCACGGTGCCCGGGGACCTGGCGCTGATCGCGTACGACGACGAGATCGCCGACCTGGCCGAGATCCCGCTCACCGCCGTGGCACCGCCCAAGCACCAGCTGGGCCGCACCGCGGCGGGACTGCTGCTGCAGCGGCTCCGGAACCCGGACCAGCCCCGGCGCCAGGTGCTCCTGCGTCCCGCCATCACGGTGCGCGACTCCTGCGGCGGCCGGCGGGAGGGGGGCCTGCCGGACTGATCCGGGGCGGACGAATCGACCCGGGCGGTCCGAAGCCTCCGCCGTACTCAGAGAGTCGCGGCGGCACCGCTCCAGCGAGGGGCCTTCAGTACGCCGAGGAGCCGGGTCACCTCGGCCGTCACGGCGGCCCGCCCGGCCCCGAGGTAGCGCCGGGTGTCGACGAGCAGCTCGTCGCCGCCGAGCGTCTCCCGGACGGCGCGGGTGAAGACCTTGTTGAGGTGGGTGGCGATGTTGACCTTGGTCATGCCGTGCTCGACCGCCGCGGTCAGGTGCGCGTCGGCGACGCCCGAGGAGCCGTGCAGCACCAGCGGCACCGGAACGGCCTCGTGCAGGGCCGCGATCAGGCCGAAGTCGAGCGCGGCGTCCCGGGTGAGCATCGCGTGGGACGTGCCCACCGCGACCGCCAGGGCGTCCACACCCGTCGCGGCCACGAAGGCCGCCGCCTCCGCCGGATCCGTACGCGCGCCGGGCGCGTGCACCCCGTCCTTGCCGCCCACCTCGCCGAGCTCGGCCTCGACCCACACGCCCTCCTCGTGGCAGCGGGCCACGACCTCCGCGGTGGTGCGGACGTTCTCCGCGTAGTCCAGCGCCGAGGCGTCGAACATGACGGAGGTGAAGCCCAGTTCCACGGCCTGCCGGACCAGGTCGACGGAGGTCGCGTGGTCCAGGTGGACGGAGACGGGCACCGTGGCGGCCTCGGCGACGGCCAGCGCGGCGGCGCCGACGGCGGCCAGACCGCCGTGGTACCGGGCGGCGTTCTCGCTGATCTGGAGGATGACGGGCGTGCCGGCCGCCTCGGCCCCGGTGGTGATCGCCTGCGCGTGTTCGAGCTGGATGACGTTGAACGCTCCGACTCCGCCCCGGGCCGCGGTGGCGGCGGCGGTGATCGTGCCCGTACCGGTCAGTGGCATGGCAAGGCTCCTTGGGGTGTGGTGAGCGGGGCAACGTCGCCGGCGCGGCAGGCGCCGGTGGACGGCCGGGGTGACGTCGCCGGCCGGCGGTGCGGCGACGACGGCGGCGGCGGACAGCGCCACGGTCCGGGTGAGCCGGTCCGGCCGGGGCCCGGCGGTGAAGCGCTCGATCACCGGCCGGGTGGCGTCCCGGCGTTCGCTCAAGGCTGCGTCAGGATGATTGTTCCCGTTCGTTCGCTCACGGCTGCGTCAGGACTATCGACCGCGTGAGATTGCGCGGCCGGTCGGGGTCGAGCCCGCGCGCCCCGGCCAGCTCGACGGCCAGCCGCTGGGCGCGGATCAGGTCGGCCAGCGGGTCGAGGGACGACACCGACGCGGTCGCGCCCGTCGCGACGACCTGGTCCGGCAGGCCGGCCGGCGGCTGTCCGAAGAACCACACCAGGCTCTCCGGACCGGTGACGCTGATCGGACCGTGCCGGTACTCCATCCCCGGGTACGACTCGGTCCACGCGCCCGCGGCCTCGCGCAGCTTGAGCGCCGCCTCGTTGGCCAGACCGATCGTCCAGCCGGCGCCGAGGAACGTGAACTGCCGGGCCTGGACGGCGCCCTGGGGGAGCGGTACGCCGACGGCCTGCCGCGCCTGCTCCGGGAGATCGGCCGGGGCCAGACCGAGGTGCGCCCGCAGCAGCACGAGCGCGGTGGTGGCGAACCGGGTCTGCACCACGGACTTCTCGTCGGCGAACTCCAGGTCGATCACCGTGTCGGCGGCCTCGCTGACCGGCGTCGCCAGGTCGCCGGTGAGGGCGACGGCCGGGACGCCGGCCGACCGGCCGAGCGCGTCGAGGACCTCCGTCGTGGTGCCGGAGCGGGTGATGGCCACGATCCGGTCGTAGCGCCGCGCCGAGGGGAACTCGGAGGCGGCGAAGGCGTCGGTCTCGCCCTGGCCGGCCGACTCGCGCAGAGCGGCGTACGCCTGCGCGATGTAGAGCGAGGTGCCGCAGCCGAGCACGGCCACGCGCTCGCCGGGCTCGGGCAGGCCGAGCGGGTTCAGCTCCATGGCGCGGCGCCAGCACTCGGGCTGACTGGCGATCTCCTCGGCGACGTGACTCATGACGTACCTCCTGGAGGGAGCATCTGATCTAAGGTGCTCTAGAGATATCCTCGGCAATCAGAAGTGCGCAAGAGTGGTCGAGGAATGGTCAGGGGGAGGTCCTCGGTCAACGGCAGCCTCTCGGACGAGTTCTGCACGCTGTCGTCGTCTCACTCGGGAATTCCTGTGCCGAACCCCTTCTTCGGGTGGCATCCGCGTGTGCGCGGCAACGGCCGCACCGCCACGTCCAACCAGGTGTGGACCCTGCCGGCCTGACCGGCACTACGAGGTGAGCCAGCCGCGCAGGAGTCTGCTCACGGCGGGCATCGCCACGTACGTCATCAGCACGTTGAAGACGCAGGCCACGACCGCGCTGCTGAGCAGGACGGGCAGCGCGGTGAGGTGGGGCACCAGGAAGAGGCTTCCGAGCACGGAGATCGGATAGATCGCCAGGGTCGCGCTGATCGCCATCTTCCATCGGGGCGGCGCGGGCCGCGTCGAGCCCGGCTTGGCGAACCAGGTCTCCATGCCGGTGAGTTGCCGCCGGGCGATCTCGGCGTGGTGGTGTCCGTCGCAGTCGGCGAACCAGGCCGCGCGCTCGGGCGACTCCTGCCAGGCCCGGCATGCCTCCGGGTCCCGGAAACGGTGGACGAGGAACCAGGGGGCGTCGCCGCCGGAGGAGCGGAAGAGTCCGTATCCGAGGTGGCCGGGGAACGTCGCCGCCGTGTCGAGGATGCCCTTCGCCCACCGCTCGAAGGCGGCCTCGTGGCCGGGTTCCACCCGCCGGGCTATCAGCAGGGTCACCTCGTCGGTGTCGGCGGGAACGGTGGTGTGCTCAAGGCTGACCGCAGTCACACGAACTCCTCATGATCTCACCGCGCCCGACCACACTGTACGCGCCGCACGCCGCTGTGCGGAGGCCTCGGGGCGAACACCGCGCGGCTCGGCTCGCACCGGGGCGGCGGGGGCCTCGGGGGCGGCACCGAGGAGTTCCGCGCCGACGGCTTCCGCGGCCGAGCCCTCACCGCCCTGGCGGCGGGCGGCGGACAGATCGCGGCTCCGGTCAGCTGCCGGCCACCTGGACGGCCGGCGCCGGTCCTGTGGAGGCGCGGATCACCAGCTCCGGGTCGAAGAGGAGCTCACCGGTCGGCACCTCGCGGTTGCTGACCAGGGCGAGGACGCTGCGGCCCACCTCCAGGGCGAGCCGGTCGGCCGGCTGACGGACGGTGGTGAGCGCCGGCTCGGTGAACTCGGTGACGGACGAACCGTCGTAACCGACGACCGAGACGTCCCCCGGCACGGAGAGCCCCTGCCGCCGGATGCCCCGGATGGCGCCGAGGGCCATGTAGTCGCTGGCGGCGACGACGGCGGTGGCGCCCTGCGCCACCAGGGTGGCGGCGGCGGCCTGCCCGCCCTCCACCGTGTAGGACTGGCGCACGACCCACCGTTCGGCGTCCTCGGCGCCACGCCGGGTCATCGCGTCGACGAATCCGCGCACCCGCCGGTCGGCGGGCCGGTTGCCCGCGGGGCCGGAGGCCATGCCGATGCGGCGGTGGCCGAGCCGGTGGAGGTGGTCGACGGCCAGCTCGGCGGCGAGGGCGTCATCGGTGGAGTAGACGGGGACGGGCACGCCGTCGGCGAACTCGCCGTTGATGCCGACATAGGGGACGCGGCGCTGGCGCAGCAGCTCGTAGCTCTCGGTGTCGGCGCCCTCCACCGTGTTGGACGCGGAGAGGAAGACCACGGCGGCGACGCCCTTGTCGACGAGCGCGGTGAGGAAGTCCAGTTCCTGCACGCCGCCCGGGAAGACGGGGCACAGGACGGTCTTGAGGCCGTGCGGGGCGAGCGCGGACTCGATCCGCTCGGCGACGTCGGCGAAGAACGGGTTCGACACGAACTCGGTGACGACCGCCACCAGCTGACCCTGGGTGGGCCGCTCGTAGCCGAGCTCGGCCATGGCCGACTCGACCGCCTCGCGCGTCTTGCGGGACACCCCCTGGCGCCGGTTGATCACCCGGCTGACGGTGGCCTCACTGACCTGTGCGCGGGCTGCGACGTCGGTGATGCCGACCTTCATCGCGGTCCTTCCGTGAGTGTGAGCGACACCAGGCCGCCGCGCGGGACGGCCAGGGGCCGCGGTCCGTCCGGCAGGAGCGTCAGCGGATCATCCATCATACGGCCGTCCGGGCCGTGAACCCGGGCCGCCACCGGTCCGCCGCCACCCGTGACCTCGACCATCACCCGGTCCCGGTCGGAACCGTTCACCAGATGGAAGACGCGGTGCGCGGCCGTGTCGAGGCTCGCGACCCGGTCGCCGTGCACACTGATCAGGCACTCGCCGCCCCGGGCCGAGCGCACCAGCGGGTACAGCTCGTCCGGGCGCCCCGGCTCGGTCTCGCCGTCGAGGATCAGCTCGCGGTGCCGGCGCCACCAGCCGAGCCAGAAGCGCACGGTCCGCCGGTGCTCCTCGGGCACCTCGTCGAGGCGGACGGAGATCTGCGGTACGGAGTGCAGCGCCCCGATCAACTGCCGGGCCACGGCCTCCGTCCCCGCGCCGCGCGACCACATGAGCATGTCGGAGTGGACGGCGCCGCCGCCCGCGAGGAGCGCGGTGTCGATCGTGTTCACCCGGTTCGCGGTGGCGTCCGCCGGGCAGTCGAAGGAACGCAGCATGTTCCCGTACGGGGCCATGCCGGGGCCCGTGTACGGCTGGCGCAGCTCCAGGAGGATCCCGGGCCGGACGGCCTCCAGCTCCCGCCGCAGCGCGTCGAGCAGCAGGGTCATCGCGTGGCCGACGTCGCCGCCGCCGTCGCCCGCGTAGACGGCGGCCTCGTCGAGGAAGTCGAGCTTGAGACCGTCGAGTCCGTGTCCGCGGACGAGCGAGACGCACAGGTCGACGACGTGCCGGCGCACCTCGGGGCGGCGCGGGTCGAGGACGTGGGCGCCGGGCACGGTGGCGGGACGGGGGGCCGCGGCGGCCCACCGGTCGTGGCAGTCGGCCTCCGCGCCGAGGAGCAGCGGTGCCACCCAGAGGAGGTGGCGCAGGCCGTGGGCGCGGACGGCGGCCACGTGCGCGGCGAGGTCGGGGAACTTGGCGGGATCGGGCCGCCAGTCGCCGACGCCCGCGTAGCCGCGCCCGTTTCCGTACGCCTGCCAGCCGTCGTCGAGGATCAGCGCCCCGCAGCCGAGCTCCGCGGCGAGCGCGGCCTGGGTCTCGACGGCGCCGGCTGTGACGTCCTGGTTGAAGGCGTACCAGGTGGAGTAGACGGGGACGCGGGCCGCGTCCGGGACGGGCAGGGGCGGGTGCGCGGCGGCGAGGTGGGCGCGGACCGGGCGCAGGGCGGCGGCCACGGAGGCCGCGCGGGGCGCGAGCAGCAGTCGGTGCGGACGGTCGGCGGCGGGCAGCCGGAGGTGGACGACATGGGTGTCGTTCTCCTCGGAGACGCCGAAGCGGACAGTGGCCTCGGTGACGGGGTCGGCGGCGGCCCAGGTGAGGAGGGTGGCGCCGGAATGCTCGTAGAGGGAGCCGGCGGCGGGGCCGTCGACGAGGCAGGTGGCGGCCCGCCCGGCCCAGTCGGGGACGAGGGTGCGGCGCCAGCCGCCCTGCGGGTGCCAGTAGCCGGCGGCGTCGCCGAGCGGCACGGAGAGGCGGACCTCGACGGGGCTGCCCAGGGCGTGGACGTCGAGCGCGTGGAGTCCGTCCGGCAGCCCGGTCAGGGACCAGGAGGGCGTGGCGCCGGGGGAGAGGAGGGCGATCGAGACCCCGTCGTGCAGGGGTTCGGCGGGCGCCGGGGTCTCGTGGGCGGTGGTCACGGGCTCGTCGGCCCGGGCCTGGAAGGTCATGGTCATTCCTTGACGGCGCCCGCGAGGAGGCCGGAGACGAAGTGGCGCTGGAGGAGCAGGAAGACGACCACCATGGGGACGGCGGCGATCGACGTGCCGGCGAGGATGGCGCCGTAGTCGGTCTCGTCGAGTCCCTGCAGGGAGGCGAGGGCGACGGGGAGCGTGAAGGTCACCTCGTCGCGCAGCACGATCAGCGGCCACACGAAGTCGTTCCACTGGTAGAGGAAGAGGAAGATCGCGAGGGCCGCGAGGGCGGGCCGCATCGGCGGCAGCGCGACCCTCAGGAAGAGCCGCAGCTCACCGCAGCCGTCCATGCGGCCGGAGTCGAGCAGTTCCTTCGGGAGCGCCGCCATGGACTGGCGCATGAGGAAGATGCCGAAGGGCAGCGCGAGGTTGGGGGCGATGACCGCCTGGTAGGTGCCGAGCCACTGGAGCTCGGCCATCATCCGGAAGAGCGGGACGAGGGTGATCTGGGCGGGCACGACGAGGCCCAGCATGAGCAGCCCGAAGAGGGCCTCGCGGCCGCGGAAGCGATAGGTGGCGAAGCCGTACCCGGCGAGCGTGCAGACCGTGCCCGCGAGGAGCGTGTACACACCGGCGATGCCGAGGGAGTTGAGGACGACCCGGCCGAAGTGCGCGGTGTCCTGGAGCGTGGCGAGGTTCTCCCCGAGATGGGTGCCGGGGAGCAGCGGTGGCGGGCTGGTGAAGAGTTCGCGCGAGCTGTGGGTGGCGCCGACGACGAGCCAGTAGAAGGGCACGGCGACGGCGGCGAGGGCGATCGCGAGGCCGGAGGTGAGCAGCAGCGAGCGGCCGGCCCGCCGGCCCGGGGATCGGTTCGGCACGGCGTGTCTCACGACTTGTCTCCCAGGAGGCGGAACTGGACCAGGCCGAGGAGGCCGATGAGCAGGGTCAGGGCGTAGGCGAGGGCGGAGGCATAGCCGAAGTCCACGTAGCTGAAGGCGTTGCGGTAGAGGTACACGCCGATGGTGAGGGTGGCGTTGTCGGGGCCGCCGCCGGTGAGGACCATCGGCTCGTCGAAGAGCTGCAGCGTGCCGATGGTCGACAGCACGGTGGTGAGCAGCAGCGCGGGGCGCAGCCCGGGCAGGGTGACGTGCCGGAACGCGGCGAGGGCGCCGGCCCCGTCGACGGCGGCGGCGTCGTACAGCTCCGCCGGCACGGTCTGGAGACGGGCGAGCAGGATGACGGCGTTGTAGCCGGTGTAATGCCAGGTGAGGGCGAGGCCGAGGGATATCCGGGCCCACAGGCCGTCGGTGAGCCAGGGCACGGGGTCGACGCCGGCAAGGCCGAGCAGCCAGTTGACGAGCCCGTAGTCCTTGTTCAGGAGGACGGAGAAGACGATGCCGTACGCGACGAGGCCGGTGACCATCGGCAGGAAGAAGCCGAGCCGGAAGACCGGACGGCCGCGCAGCAGCGTGGAGTCGAGGGCGACGGCGAGACCCGTGGCGAGGGCCAGCATCAGCGGGACCTGCACCGCGAGGACGACCGCCGTGTTGCGGAGCGCGGTCCACATCAGCGGGTCGTCGAGCAGCCGCCGGTAGTTGTCGAGGCCGACGAAGGTCTCCACGCCGGCGACGGTGCGGTGCAGGCTGATCACGAAGGACCAGCCGATCGGGTAGAGCTTGAAGACGGCGAAGAGCAGCAGGGCCGGCAGGACGAAGAGGTACGGGGCCGTCCGGCCGCGCCGCCGGGGGCGGGCGGCGGCCGGGAGCGGCTTGGCCAGGCTCATCGGGCGGACTTCCGGCCGGTCTGGCGGACGAGTTCGGCGGCCGCCTCGCGCAGCACGGTGGCCGGGTCGGCGCCCTTGAGGAGCACCTGGGACTGGGCGTCGGTGACGAGCTTGAGGGCGCGGGCGTAGTCGGAGGTGTAGTTCACGGCCGGAGAGGGCGCCTTGAGGGCGGCGAGGAAGATCTCGCCCTTCTTCTGGCCGCTGAAGAAGGCCGAGGGCTCGTGGAACACGGCGTCGTCATAGGCCTTCATGAGGGCGGGGGCGATGCCCTTGCCCCGGTAGATCCGCACCTGGGAGGCGGGACGGGTGAGGGCGAACTCGACGAAGGACCACGCGGCCGCCTGGTGCCTGCTGCTGCCGGAGACGGCGAGGTGGGTGGAGTTCACGGTGGCGGCGGTGGGGCCGCCGCGCCGTACGGCGGGCGGGAGCCGCACCTTCCACTTGCCGGCCTCGGCGGGAACCTGCTCCTCGATGACGCCTCCGAACCAGGTGGGCCAGGGCGCGACGGCGTTGGTGCCCTGTTTGAGCGAGCTCATCAGGGCGTTCCAGCCGCCGGAGAGGTCGCTGACCAGACCGGCGTCGTTCATGGTCTTGATCAGCGTCATGGCCCGCACCGCCTCGGGCGAGTCCAGGGTGACCCGGCCTTCGAGGTCGAAGTAGAAGACGCCCTGGAGCTGGAGCAGCATCTGGAAGAAGTTGGCGGCGTCGGGCTGGGAGGCCGGTTTGTCGATGCCGAGGAGGTGGGCGCCGGTCTTCGCCTTGAGGCGCTTGCCGGCCTCGATCGTCTCGTCCCAGGTCTGGAGGGCCACGGCGTCGACGCCCGCCTTCTCGAAGAGATCGGCGCGGTAGTAGAAGCCGGCCGAATTGGCCTCCCAGGGCAGGGCGTTGACGCGCCTGCCGTCGGGACAGACGGTCTGCCAGAGACCGGCGGCGAAGGCGTCCTTGTGCCGGGTGGCACCGAGCGGGCCGAGGTCGGCGAGGCCGCCGGGGAAGCGCTCGACGTAGCCGGGAAGGTAGTCGACGCCGATGTGGAGGACGTCGGCGAGCCCCTGGCCGCCGGCGGCCAGACCGGTGGTGATCTTGTCCCAGATGGCGGGGTTCCCGATGTCCTGCACGGTGACCTTGATGTCCGGGTACGCCTTGTTGAACTCCGGGAGCAGGGCCTTGAGTTCGGCGGCCGGCCCCTGCCAGGACCAGACGGTGATCTCGCCCCTCCCCGGGTCGCCGGCCGCGCCCGTACCGCCGCCGGCGCCGGTTCCCGAGCAGGCGGTGAGGGCGAGGCCGCCGAGGCCGGCGGCGAGGGCGCCACCACCCATGTGCAGGACGCCTCTGCGTCCGATCGATCTGTCCGCTTCGCTGCGGCCGCTGTTCGTCATGAGCCGGGACAGTACAAGCGTCCTGCACTCACTTGCAATGCACCGATGAAAACTTTCGGTTGGATCGACGATGAGTGATTGCGAGAACCGTTGCAAGCCTTCGTACGGATTGCTAGCGTGCCGCGCGCCGACTCCACCCACGCTCCGGGAGATCCCCATGACGCGTTCCCGCCCGGCCCTCAGAGCCGCGGTCGCCCTGCTCGCCGCGCTCACCCCGCTCGCGGTCGCCCAGGCTGCCCCCGCCGCCCCGGTCGCGCCTGCCGCCCGGTCCGCCTCCGCACTCCTCACCGTGAGCGATCCCGGCTTCGAAGCGGGCGGCAGCGGCTGGCAGTTCACCCCGGGAACCGGGACCGCGGTCAACTACCCGCACGCCGGCGCCCGGCTCGCGTACCTCGACGCGGGCAGCGGCATGAAGGTCTCCCAGACGGTGACCGCCACCGGCCACGGCGCGTACGCGATCTCCGCCTGGATCGCCACCGGCGGCCCCGGCGGCCGGTACGTCCTGCGGGTCAACGGCTCTCCCGCCGCCTCCCTCGACCTGCCCGCCACCGACCGGTACCGCCGTTACACCCTCGGCCCGGTCACCCTCGCCCCCGGCGACAGCCTGGAGATCGCCTTCGAGTCCGGCCTGGGCTGGGTCAACGCCGACGACGTCATGGTCTCCCCGGCCACCCCCGCCGCCCCCCGGATCACCTCCAGCGACCCCGAGGCCGCCGAGATGTTCGCCTGGGCGACCCGCAAGGCCGGCAGCTGGGTCCAGCTCCCGGGCACGCCGGGGCCGCTGAACGCGGACGAGCGCCAGACCGGCGGCACCGGCACCGGCGTCTACGGCCCCTCCTACTGGGCCGGCTACGCCCACCGCAGCGGCTACTACTCCCGCGACATGGCCCACCAGCTCGCCGGCGCCGGGGTGCTCGGACTGCACGCCGAGAACAAGGCGATGCTCCGCGCCTTCGCCGCGTCCGCCACCGCCGAGCACGCCTACTACCCCGTCTGGGCGCTCAACTTCGACAACCGCACCTACCTGTCCATCGACTACCGCCGCCCCGATCTCTTCGTCCGCGAGGTCCCCGCCGTCTTCGAACTCGTGCAGAAGGCCGAGGAGGCCTACCGCTGGACCGGCGACCGGAGCTACCTCGACGACCCGGTGCTGTGGGACTTCTACCGGCACGCCACCGAGGAGTTCGTCACCCTCCACGACGGCCGGAAGGACAACGGCGACCGGGTGAAGGTCGCCGAGGGCACCGGCAGGGGCATCTTCCAGGGCGTGGCCAGCTACAACGAGCAGAGCGACGAGCCGCTCGCCGAGTCCGGCGACGCCATCGGCTCCCAGTACCAGGCGTACCGGGCCATGGCCGCGCTGGCCCGCGCCAAGGGCGACGCCCGCACGGCCGCCGACTTCGCGCGCCGGGCCCGCGAGCTGCGCACGTACTTCAACGCGACCTGGAGCGGCGACGGTTCGGGCGCCGACATGGTCCGTGGCTACACCGTCGACGGGCGGCCGCTGACCGGCTGGGGCAAGGAGAACAGCTGGTTCATGCCGATGAAGCAGATCATCGAGCCCGGCGCCCGGCGCGAGGCCTACCTCGACTACGTCGACGCCCAGGCGGAGGGCGCGGGCCGCCCCGACAACATCGAGGCCCTCACCTACCTCCCCGACACCTTCTTCGCCGACAACCGCCCGGACACCGCCTGGAAGTGGATGCGGCGCGTCTACGCCCAGAAGGACGCCCAGCACGTCAACACGCGCCAGGGCACCAACGGCGACTACCCCGAGGTGTCCTTCACCCTGGTCGCCCAGACCGTCCAGGGCCTCTTGGGCGTCACGCCGGACGCCCCCGAGCGTCTCCTCACCACCCAGTCCCGTCTGCCGTCCGGCATGGCGTGGCTGGCCGTGGAGGACCTGCGGATCGGCGACTCGACCTTCGCGCTCAGGCACGAGGGCGCGCACCGCTCCACGCTCACCCACACCTCGGGCTCCGCCCCGTACACCTGGGAGGTGCGCTTCCCCGGCCGCCACGACACGATCACCGTCGACGGCGTCGCCCGCCCGGCCGAGACCCGGACGATCGACGGCGCCGTCTGCACGACCGTCCGCGTCCGGGTGGCCCCCGGCCACACGGCGACGGCCGAGGCCCGATGAGCACGCGCGGCGGTACGGGCGACGCCGCGCCGGGCGGTACGGGCGGCGCGAGGTCCGGCGGTACGAACGACGCCAAGCCCGGCCGTACGGGCGGCGCCACGGCCGCCGGTGCCAACGGCGCCGCCATCGGCGGCACGGGCGGGCCGGCACCCCTCCGTACCGGCGCCTCGGTAGCCGCTGGTACCGGCGACGCTGCGCCCGCCGGGGTCTTCCCCGGTGGTGCCGAACTCTTCCGGCTCGACGCGCGGGTGGCCCACCTCAACCACGGTTCCTTCGGCGCCGTCCCGCTCCCGGTCATGCGAGAGCACCGGCGCATCGCGGACGAGGCCGCCGCGGACCCCGACGCCTTCTTCCTCGGCGTCCCGGACCGGCTCGCCGCCGCGCGGGCCCGGATCGCCGCGCACCTCGGCACCGACCCGGAGGGCATGGCGCTCGTGACGAACGCGACCGAGGCCGCGCAGCTGGCCCTGGACGCGCTCGGACTCGGTCCCGACGACGAGGTGCTGGTCACCGACCACGGCTACGGCACCGTGGTCGAGGCCGCCGCGCGCCGGGCCCGGCTCGTCACCGTGCCGCTCGACCCGCTGCTGCCGGACGAGGACGCGGTGCGCGAGGCGGTGCTCGCCGCACTCACCCCCCGCACCCGGGTGGCGGTGCTCGACCAGATCACCTCTCCCACGGCGCGGATCGTCGCCGGGCCACGGCTCCTCGCCGAGCTCGCCGAGCGCGGCGTGACCACCGTCGTGGACGGCGCGCACGCGCCCGGCATGCTCGCCGCCCCGCTGGCCGGCCGGCCGGACGTGTGGTTCGGCAACCTGCACAAGTGGGGGTACGCGCCACCCGGCTCGGCCGTCCTCGCGGTCGCGCCCGCCCTGCGCGACCGGGTGCCCGCGCCCGTACCGTCCTGGGAGGACCACCGGGGCTTCCCGCGCGCCCTGGAGTACCGGGCCACCGCGGACTACACGGGCCTGCTCGCCGCACCCGAAGGCCTCGACCTGCTCGCCGCGCTCGGCGCGGGGCGGGTGCGGGCCCACAACAGCGCCCTCGCGGCCCACGGCGCCGCGCTGCTGGCCCGGCTGCCGGGGGTGACCCCGCTGCCGGCCGACGACCGGCTCGCCCTCCGTGCCCTGCGGCTGCCGTCCGGATTCGCCCGGACCAGACCGGAGGCGGAGGCCCTGCGCGAGGAGATCATGCGCCGGTTCGGCTGCCGGGTCCTGGTCTGGCCCTGGCCGGGAGGCGGCGGCATCCGGGTCTGCGGCCAGATCTACAACCGCCCCGCGGAGTACGAGCGACTCGCCCGGGGCCTGCGGTCCCTGCTGGACGGCGGCTGAGGAGTGACGGCGCCGAGGCCGGAGGATCGCCTGAATCCCGGGGCGACCGCCTGGAAATTTTCGTTCAAGAGTGGTCGTCGCAGTCCGTGGCGCAGTTGATCGCACCTAGGGTTCACACGATCAACTTCCTTCGAGACAAGGGCGTTTCATGTCGATTGCGCGCAGAACATTACTGACCGGCTCGACGGCCGGTGCGGCCGCCGCCGCCGTCGGCGGTGCGGGAAGTGCCGAGGCCGCCGAGCGGCCGGCGGCCGCGGCGTCGCCGCTGCTGCAGCGCACACCGAGCCGTATCGGGGTGCCGGGCGTGGCCGGGCTGCACCTGCAGTTCGGCGCCGATCCCGCCACCGAGATGACCGTCTCCTGGATCAGCCCGCAGTCCGTCCGGCGTCCGCGCGTGCACCTCGGGTCACCGGACGGGGGCACCGGGCGGGTCGTCGACGCCGAGACCCGTACCTACCGGGACGCGCTCTCCCAGCAGGAGGTGTACGTCCACCACGCCCGCGTCAGCGGACTGCGGCCGGACACCACCTACCTCTACTCGGCCGGGCACGACGGTGCCGCGCACGAGACCGGGTCGTTCACCACGGCGCCGCGCGGTCGCACCGCGTTCACCTTCACCAGCTTCGGCGACCAGGGCACGCCCAACCTGCGCCGAACCCTCACCTGGCCCACGCCGGACACCCCGCCGCCGCTCGGTCCCTTCAAGCTCCACACCAGCACCCAGGGCGGCACCGAGGCCTCCGCCGACATCGTGGCCGCGGTGGAGCGGGTCGCCCCGCTGTTCAACCTGGTCAACGGCGACCTGTGCTACGCGGGCGTGGCCGGAGCCATCGGCGAGGACCGGGTGGCGACCTGGGCCGACTGGTTCATCAGCAACAGCCGCTCGGCCCGGCTGCGCCCCTGGATGCCCTGCGCCGGCAACGGCGAGACCGAGAAGGGCAACGGCCCGCTGGGCGTCACGGGCTACCAGACCTACTTCTCGCTGCCGGACGCGACGACCGCCACCGACCCCGAGACCAGCGGCCTGTGGTACGCCTTCACCGTCGGCGCGGTCCGGTTCATCAGCCTGGCCAACGACGACGTGGCGATCGTGGACAGCGGCGACATCTATCTGCGCGGATACTCCGGCGGTGCGCAGCGCCGCTGGCTGGAACGGGAGCTGAAGGCGGCACGCGGCAGCAGCGACATCGACTGGATCGTCGTCTTCATGCACCACCCGATGATCTCCAGCCACCGCAGCGGCGGCGCCGACCTCGGCGTCCGCGAGGAATGGGGCCCGCTCTTCGACGCGTACGGGGTCGACCTGGTGCTCTGCGGCCACGAGCACTACTACGAGCGCTCGCTGCCGCTCCGCGGCACCCTGCCGAACGACGTCCGCACCCCGATCCCCGTCTCCACCAGGACCGATGTCGCCGACACCGGCAACGGCACCGTCCACATGATCATCGGTGGCGGCGGCAACTTCGCCACCACCCAGGACGACCTGTTCGAGGAGCCCAAGGGCCGCGTCGTGGTCGACGTGGGCAAGGTGCCCGAGGGCCGCCACCGCAAGGCGGTCTACGTCACCGAGGACGCCCCCTGGCGCGCGGTCCAGGACCGCGTCCACAGCCACGGCTTCGCCGCCTTCGACGTCGACCCCGGCACCCGCGGCAGCGGGCGCACCCGGATGCACGTCACGTACTACACCTTCGACGGCCCGTACGGAGACCTGACCCCGGTCGACACCTTCACCCTGGAACGCCCCCGCGCCGACGCCCGGCACTGACGCCGGGGCGTGCACGATCCGGGCCCTGACGCCGGCGCGCCGGGCCCGCCGTGCCGGGTCCGCCGTGCCGGACCCGGAGCTGCCGGCCGCCGGCCGCGCCGGGCCTTCGTCCGGTCGTCCGGCGGAGCACCTCTGCGTAGGCTGGAGGGGCCCGGGGTGTCCGGCGGCGAGGTGGGTGATCACGTGGCGGGGTCCCTCGGCCAGGGAGCGGCCACAGCGGTGGGCACGTTCCGGTACGTGGGGCGTCGGCGCGAGCTGGAGCTGCTGACGGCCGCGCTGCGCCACCCGCCCGCGGTCGTGCTGATCGAGGGCGAGGCCGGGATCGGCAAGTCGCGGCTGGTCGGCGAGGCCGCCGCGGCGCTGCGCGCCGAGGGCCGGCCGGTGCTCACCGGCTTCTGCCAGCCGCTGCGCGAGCCCTTCCCGTACGGGCCGGTGTCCGACGCCCTGACCAAGGCCGGGCCGTGGCTGCCGGAACGCGGGCTGCCCGACGCCGTCGGCGCCCTGGCCCGGCTCCTCCCGGCCCTGGCGGACCGGCTCCCGCCGCCGCCTCCCGGGACGGGCGGCGAGCAGGCCGAACGGCTCCGCCTGGTCCACGCCGTGCGCGCCCTCCTCGCCGCCCTCGGGCCGACCGTGCTGATCATCGAGGACATGCACTGGGTCGACGAGGCCACCAGGGACCTGCTCCTGCTGCTCGCCCGCGACCTGCCGGACGAGCTCGGCCTCGTGCTCACCTACCGCGCCGAGGACCTGCCGCCGGACACCTCGGTGCTCGGCGCCGCGTACCGCCACCCCGCGGGCGCGGGCGGCGCGCTGATCAGGCTCGACCCGCTCACCGTCGAGGAGGTCCGGGAGCTGGCCTCCGCCGCGCTCGGCCCGGTCGCCACGCCCGCGCTGGTGTCCGCGCTGTACGAACGCAGCGAGGGCCTGCCGCTGGTCGCCGAGGAGGATCTGCTCACGCTCGCCGAGCAGGGCGGCACGACCGACCAGCGGGAGGTGGTCCGGCGCCTCCAGGACACCGACGTGCCGA
The DNA here is from genome assembly GCF_044768205.1 of Streptomyces sp. NPDC101160. NCBI lineage: Bacteria > Bacillati > Actinomycetota > Actinomycetes > Kitasatosporales > Streptomycetaceae > Streptomyces > Streptomyces sp. NPDC101160. The sequence goes on from NZ_JBIWPJ010000003.1 coordinate 319,026, forward strand.
AGGGACTGCGGGAGGCGGTCACCGAGCGGCTGGCCGGTCTGTCGCCGGCGGGCGCGGCCGTCGTCGACGCCGCCGCCGTCCTCGCCGTCCCCTCGGACGAGGCGCTGCTCGCCGCCGTCGCCGGCCTCGACGCCGAAACCGGCACCGACGGGCTGGTCGAGGCGCTGCGCAGCTCGCTGCTCCACGAGACGGAGGACCACCGGTACGCGTTCCGGCACGTCCTCGCCCAGCAGGTCGCCTACCGGCACGTCCCGGCGCCGCGACGGGACCGGCTGCACCGGTCGGCCGTCGGCGCGCTCCAGGAGCTGACGCCCGCGCCGCTCGTGCAGATCGCCCACCACACCCTGGCGCTCGGCGACCGTGCCGCGTGGCTGCGCCGGGCCGAGGAGGCAGCCGAGCAGGCCGCCGCCGTCGGCGACCAGGGCACCGCCGCGGCCCTGCTCCACCAGATCCTCGACGAGCCCGAACTCGACACCGAGCGGCGCTCCCGGGCCGCCATCGCGCTCGCCCGGATCGCGTACAACGGCGTCGACTTCACCGCCGCCGCGCGGCTGCTGCGGCGTCTGGTGGAGGACCCGCACCTGCCGAGGGCGGTCCGCGGGGAGATCCGCTTGGGGCTCGGCCTGCTGCTCCTGAACGAGTCAGCGTCCCCGTCATGGGTGAGCGAGCTCGAACTCGCGATCGAGGAGCTGTCGGAGCGGCCCGTGACGGCCGGCCGGGGGATACTCGCCCTCGCGCTCAACGAGCGGGCCGGACCCGAGTGGTCGGCACGCTGGATTGAGCGTGCGCGGCAGGCACTTGACGCCGCCGGCGGGGACGAGGACGGCGGGGGCGACACCGGCGAGGGCGAGGACGGCAGGGGCGAGGACGGCGGGGGCAAGGACGGCGGGGATGACGCTCTCCGCGCCGCGTTCGAGGCGACGCGGCTCACCCTGCTCAGCTGGGAGGGGGACCGCTCGGTCTGGGACCTCGTCGAACGGCTGCCGCGGGACGCGGAGTCCCCGGCCGAGGTCTGGCAGACCGCCCGGGCACTCCACAACGTCGCCGAGGCGGCCATCGCGCTCGGGCACGACGGCCGCGCCGCCGCGCTGGTCGCGGAGAGCCGGGAGCAGGGCCGCCGGGCCGGCGCGGTGGTCGTGGAGTGCTACGGGCGGGTCCTCGGCCTGTGGCTGGACACCCTCGCCGGGCGCTGGGAGGGTCTCGAGGAGCGCTTCGACGCTCTGATCGCGACCTACCCGGACATCAGCGTGCCCCACGCGGAGCGCCTGCTCGCCCTCGGCACCATGGCGTTCGCCCGAGGGCAGTTCGGCCTGGCGCTGGAGCACTTCGAACGGGCGGTGAGACAGGGAGTACGGCAGATCGCCGTGGGCACCGAGCTGCGCGCCACCGCCGGTCTCATGTCCGTCCGGCTGGCCCAGGGCGCCGGGCAGGAGGCATGGACGGCGGCCGGACCCGCCCTCGCCGTGCTGCGTCGCGCGCAGGCCTGGACCAAGGCGACGGGCCTTGTCCCCGTGGCCGTCGAGGCAGCACTCGCCTGTGGCGACCGCGCCCCGGCACAGGAACTCGCCGACGAGGCGCACCGGGGCCTCCGCGGCCGGGACGCACCGGCGGCGCGGGCCGAGATCCACGTGGCCCGCGGGCTTCTCGGCCTCGACGACGACCCGGCCCGGGCGGCAGCGGAGTTCGGGGCCGCGCGGCGCGGGTGGCTGGCCATCGGGCGCCCGTACGAGGCGGCGCGCGCCGCCGAGCGCCAGGGCCACGCGCTCGCCCTGGCCCGCGAGCCCGAAGAGGCGGCGGTGCTCCTGGCGGCGGCCGCCGAGACGTACACCGGACTCGGCGCCCGGGCCGACATCTCCCGCTGCCGGCAGCTGACGCGGGACCTCGGCCTCACCCGGCCCGGCACCCCGGGCCGCCGCGGCTACGGGGACCGGCTGTCGCCCCGCGAGGAGCAGGTGGCCGAGCTCCTGGCGACCGGCGCGACCAACCAGGCCATCGCGGACGCCCTGTACCTGTCGCCGCGGACCGTCGAGAACCACGTGGCCAGCGTGCTGCGCAAGCTGCGCACCACGCGCACGGCCGTCGCCGAAGCGCTCGGCGCCCCCGGACCGGATGACTGAGGCGCGCGGTCGGCGATGTCTGCGTACCCCTAAAGCCGGGGACCCGGATTGTTTCCGCGGGGGCCGGTACCGATCGTGGAGGGTGAGAGGAACCCACCACCGGGAGACCTGATGCCGATCACCCTGCACCTTCCTCCGGAGCCGGCCCTCGCCGGACGGCGGACGGCCGGCTGCGTGACCGTCGCGACCGCCGCTTCGGTGCCGGCCCTGCGCTGGTTCGCCCGTGGTGTCGCGGCGCACTGGGGCCTGCCGAACGGAATCGACGGCGCCCTGGCACTCGTGGTGAGCGAGCTCGTGGGCAACGCCGTACGCCACAGCGGCGGTCCGGACGTCGCGCTGCTGCTCTCCGCCGACGTGTCGACCCTGGCCGTCGAGGTCAGGGACAACGGCCGCTGGCGGCCCCGCCTCGGCCGGCCCCGGCACGAGGACGAGCCCGCGACGGGCGGGCGCGGCCTGGACCTCGTCGACGCGTACGCGACGCGCTGCACCGTCCACGCGCTGCCCGGCGGCACCCACGTCGTCGCCGAGCTGTCGATCCGGGCTTGAGCAGCTATGCGCGGGAGCCGGCCGCGTTACCCCCGGTCAGTTCGGGGGCGGCGTCAGGACGACGAAGTCGGCGTCGTCGGGATCGACGCAGACGGCGAGGCGGCCCACGTCCTCGGTGTCGACCGGCCCCATCTGGACGCTGCCGCCGTGCCCGGTGACCTCGGCGATCGCGGCGTCGCAGTCGACGACGTCGAAGACCGGGTGCCAGTACGGGCGGCCGCCGGTGAGGACGAGATTCTCGCGGGGCAGTTCCAGGAGGCCGCCCTGCATGCGCTTCTGGGACTGGCCGGCGGGCGTGATCAGGGTGTACGTGCCCTCGCCGCCCGGCATGTCCATGTCGCTGTACTGCCAGCCGAAGACGCTGCCGTAGAACTCCCGGGCGGCCGCGGCGTCGCTCGTGTAGAGCTCCGTCCAGGACAGCGAGCCCGGCGCGCCCACCAGCTCGACGCCGGTGTCCTTGCCGGGCTGCCAGACGGCGAACTGCCCTCCCAGCGGGTCGCTGTACTGGGCCATCCGTCCCCACTCGCCGAGATCCCGCGGTGAGACCCGCACGGTCCCGCCGCCGCGTTCCACGGCCTCGGTCGTGGCGTCCGCGTCGGCGACGCAGTAGTAGATCATCCAGGCGGAGCGCGCGCCCTGCTCGGTGAGCTTGCCCAGACCGGCGACGATCTTGCCGTCCTTGCGGAACATCCCGCCTTCCATGTCCTCCCCGCCGTCGCTCATGGGCTCGTACTCCCAGCCGAGCACCGCGCCGTAGAAGGCCGCGGCGGCGGGGAGGTCGGGAGCACCGAGGTCGAGCCAGCAGGGGGAGCCGGGGACGAAGTCGGTGGTGATCATGGGCATTTCCCTTTCGGATTCAGAGATCCCGTCGGCACAACAGGACGGGGAACTTCGCGATGACGCCGGGGGAGCGGATCGGCCGTGTCCAGGACCGTCAGGCCGGGTTCGCCGCGAAGAGGCGTTGCGCCTGCGGCGTGGCTCCGGTCAGGTCGAGGGGGATGCCCAGGCTCGCGCACATGCGGCGGGCCCGGCCCACGGCGCTGAGCGTGGCGGGCGTCGGCTCCTCCAGGGGGATCCGGAGGACGAGGCTGCGGGGCTTGTGCGCGCGGACGAGGACCTCGATCGCCAAGGTCGCCGCGGCGCGGGTGGTGACGTCGAGATTCCGGTGCAGCGTCACGCGCAGGGCGTCGCCTTCGACCCTGTGGCTGATCAGCATGAATGGCCTCCGCTCGGCGGGGTCCTCGCACCGTGCCCCGGCCCTGGGCTCCAGAGTGGCAGGCAAGAGGTGGCAGCGCATTCCAGGCCGGGCGCGCCGTCCCCCGACGGCCTGACGCGTGCGCACGGCGTTCCGGGGTAGCAGCAGACCCGTCCGTCCGGAGCGCGGGGCGGGCACCCCGCCCTGCGACCGTCCCGGTACCGGCACCCGAGGAGGTCTTCATGCGCGGTGACAACACGCTCCCTCTGCTGGTGAAGGGCTACACATGGCTGCCCGAGGTCGGCCGGCGCCAGGATGCCGGCGGTCTCGTGAGGACACGACTGCTCGGACGCCCGGTGCGCGTGCTGCAGGGTCCCGGCCTCGTGGCGTTCTTCTACGACGAGCGGCACGCACGCCGGAGCGGGGCGCTGCCGGGCCCGGTGCTCGACACCCTGTGCGGCCGGGGCGCCGTGCACACCCTCGACGGCCCGGAGCACCGCACCCGCAAGGCGCTCTTCCTCTCGCAGCTCACCGAGACGGCAAGGGTGCGCGCGCTCACCGCGTGCGTGTGCGCGGAGTTCCGGGAGACGTTCGACGGCCTTCGCGGACGGGAGGTCACGCTCTTCGACGAGGGCGCGCTCGTCCTCGCCCGCGCGGTGAGCCGATGGGCCGGCCTGCCCGGGTACCGCGCCGCCGACGCGGAGCGGCTCGCCCGCGACTGCGTGGCGATGGTCGACGGCTTCGCCACGCCGGGGCCGCGCCACCTTCGCGCCCGGCGTGCCCGGGCCAGGCAGGAGGAGCTGCTGCGCAGGGCCGTCGTACGGGCTCGTGGAAGCCGCGAGCCGGGAAAGCGGACGAGCGGACACGGAGCGGCGGGGGAACAGCGGGAAGCGGGCAACGCCGCGCGCACCCCCTTCGAGGCGGTCCTGGCCCATCGGGAGGCCGACGGATCGCTGCTGGATCCCGCCACGGCGGCCGTGGAGCTGCTCAACATCCTGCGGCCGACCGTGGCGATCACCTGGTTCACGACCTTCGCCGCCCACGCGATGCGCGACGCCCCCGAGCTGCGGCGGCGCCTGGCGGCCGACGAGCCCGTCGGCCTCGCCACCTCCTTCGCCCACGAGGTACGCCGCTTCTACCCGTTCGTGCCGTTCCTCGCCGCGCTCGCTCCCGAGGGTGTCGAGCTCCAGGGGGAGCCCGTACCGCACGGCACGATGCTGCTGCTCGACGTCTACGGACAGAACCACGACTCCGCGCTGTGGGACGAGCCCTTCCGCTTCGTCCCCGACCGCTTCCTCGGCGCCGCGCCCCACCCCGACACACTGATTCCTCAAGGGGGCGGCCCGCGCGAGGGTCATCGCTGCCCGGGCGAGGACATCACGATCGCCGTGCTGTCCGCGCTGACCCGGGAACTCGCGCGGCTCGACTTCACGGTGCCGGACCAGGACGTGCGGATTCCGCTGCACCGGATCCCGACCCGGCCTCGCGACGGCTTCCGGATGCGCGTCCCCGGGGACGGGTGACCGCGCGCGGGGAGGGGTGACCGCCCGCGGGGAGGGGTGACCGCCCGTGCCCGTGCCCTCAGGCCGCGCGGCGCGTTCCCTGCTCCGTCCGCCCGCGCGTGCCGGGCGCGCGTTCCTGGAGCGTGCGGACGACGGCCGCGCAGAACGCGTCCAGGTCGCCGGGTCGGCGGGAGGTGATCAGCGGGAAGCCGCCGGTGGTGTCGACGACGACCTCCTCGTCCTGCCAGGTGCCGCCGCCGTTCTCGATGTCGGTGCGCAGTGAGGGGTACGACGTCAGCCGACGCCCCCGGGCGACCTCGCTCTCGACGAGGAGCCACGGGCCGTGACAGATCGCGGCCACCGTCTTGCCGGCCTTGGCGAAGGCACTGACCAGCTGCTGGGCGTCCTTCTCGATGCGCAGCCGGTCCGCGTTGAGCGTGCCGCCCGGTACGAAGACCGCGTCGTACTCCTGTGCCGTGACGTCCTCCATGGCGGTGTCCGCGACGACGACGCTGCCGGGCCGCCGGTCCCGGACCAGGGTCAGGACCGGCGCGGCCTGCTGGGCGGCGACCGTGACGGTCGCGCCGGCTTCGCGCAGGGCTGCCATGGGCCGTGTCAGTTCGTCCTGCTCCACTCCGTAATTGGTGGTGAGGACGAGAACGTTCGTTCCGTGGAGGGTCACGATGATCGGCTCCTTCCGGTACTTCGGGCTCCTGCGACTCCGCGGAGCTTCAACGGCCACCAAGGGAGCGCTGCGGGTTGCCCGGCACTCCTCTCGTCGAGTGCAAAGGCCCTCCATCAGCCGCTGCCCCTGCCGTGGGGGTTCATGCGGGCGGCGGGCGGGAATCGGCGCCCACGGCCACCGGTCCGGGCGCCGACCACGCCGGCCGTGCCGGCCCACGCGCACGTTTTCTCCCCGGTCACCCGGGCAGGCGCCCGGACGGAAGCCGATCGCACGGTGCGGCCCGGGCCGCCCTTGGAGGTGCCATGACCGAGCTCGGATACTTCCTCTCCTGCGAGGAGCGGGCCGGCGACGAGGCGCGCCCCGTGTACGCCTCGACCAAGGTCTGCTGGTCCCGCTCGCGTGCCGACGCCGTCCGCACGGCCCACCGGCTCCGGCCCACCGAGCACCTGCCCGGCGAACTGAACCAACTCCTGCCCGCACCAAGCCACTTCGAGCAGGCCTCGCGGCTCGTGACAGAGGACACGGCGTCCGACGCGGTGCCCTGCGGCCCCGACCCGGAGGAACACGTACGGCGACTGCGGGAGTACGCGGACGCCGGCGTCGACCGCGTCCACACCGGGCAGATCGGGCCCGAGCAGCGCGGCTTCTTCGACTTCTACCGCACCGAGGTCCTGCCCCTGCTCGACGGCGGCGGCCCCGACCGTACGAACGGAGGCGAGCGGTCATGACCAGCGCGACCGTCGGCGACCACCTGCTCGACCGGCTCCGCGCCTGGGGAGTCAGTCATGTCTTCGGCTACCCGGGAGACGGCATCAGCGGCCTGCTCGCCGCCTGGTCCCGGGCGGACGACGACCCACGGTTCATCCAGGCCCGGCACGAGGAGATGGCGGCCTTCGAAGCCGTCGGCCACGCCAAGTTCTCCGGCCACGTCGGCGTGTGCGTCGCGACCTCCGGGCCCGGCGCCGTCCACCTCCTCAACGGCCTCTACGACGCCAAACTCGACCACGTGCCCGTCGTCGCCGTCGTCGGCCAGACGGACCGCAGCGCGATGGGCGGTTCGTACCAGCAGGAGATCGACCTGCACAGCCTGTTCAAGGACGTGGCCGCCGCCTACCTGGAGACCGTCAACGTCCCCGAACAGCTCCCCAACGTGCTCGACCGGGCCGTGCGCACCGCCTACGCCAGGCGTGCCCCGACCGCCCTGATCATTCCGGCGGACGTCCAGGAACTGCCGTACTCCGCGCCGGAACACGCCCACAAGATGGTGCCGTCCAGCCTCGACGTGAGCGGCTGGGCCCCGGTCCCGGACGACGCCTCGCTCGCCCGCGCCGCCGAGATCCTCAACGCCGGAACCCGGGTGGCCATGCTGATCGGCCAGGGCGCGGCCGGCGCCGCCCGCGAGGTCGAACAGACCGCCGAGCTGCTCGGCGCGGGCGTCGCCAAGGCCCTTCTCGGGAAGGACGCGCTGAGCGACGAACTCCCCTACGTGACGGGCTCGATCGGCCTGCTCGGCACCCGCCCCTCGTACGAGCTGATGCGCGACTGCGACACCCTGCTCACCGTCGGCTCCAGCTTCCCGTACTCCGAGTTCCTGCCGCCGTACGGGCAGGCCCGCGCCGTCCAGATCGACATCGACGCCCATATGGTGGGGCTGCGCTACCCGTACGAGGTCAACCTGGTCGGCGACGCCGCCGCCACCCTCGGCCGGCTGCTGCCGATGCTCACCCGCAAGGAGGACCGCTCGTGGCAGGAGACCGTGACCTCCGGCGTGCGCCGCTGGCGGTCCGTGATGGAACGCCGGGCCGCGCTGTCCGCCGATCCCGTCAACCCCGAGCTGGTGGCCCGCGCACTCGACCCGCTGCTCCCCGACCAGGCCATGATCACCTGCGACTCCGGTTCGGTGGCCAACTGGTACGCCCGGCATCTCACCATGCGCCGCGGCATGCGCGCTTCCCTCTCGGGCACCCTCGCCACCATGGGCAGCGGCGTGCCGTACGCCATCGGCGCCAAGTTCGCCCACCCCGACCGGCCCGCGATCGCCCTCGTCGGCGACGGGGCGATGCAGATGAACGGCCTGGCCGAGCTGGTGACCGTCGCCAAGTACGCCACCGAGTGGACCGACCCGCGGCTCATCGTCGCCGTGTGGAACAACCAGGACCTCAATCAGGTCAGCTGGGAGCTGCGGGCCATGGCCCACACCGCCCCGTTCGCGGCCTCCCAGATCATCCCCGACGTGCCGTACGCCGACTTCGCCCGCTCCCTCGGCATGGACGGGCGGCGGGTCACCGACCCGGACGACGTCGAGGACGCCTGGCGCCAGGCCCTGGCCGCCGACGGACCCACCGTCCTGGACTTCCGCACCGACCCGGACGTGCCGCCGATCCCGCCGCACTCCACCTGGGACCAGATCGAGTCCACCCTCGCCTCGCTGGCCCACGGCGACGGCCACCGCGGCCACCTCGTCGTCCAGGGCCTCAAGGCCAAGGCACAGGAGCTGCTGCCGCGCCGGCCCGGTGGGCGGTGAACGGCCGTGCGGACGCTGCTCGTCTCGCTGCGTGAGGGGCGCCTCCAGCGCACCCTCTCGCTCGCCACCGGCCTCGGCGCCGCCGTCTCGGGCGCCGAGATCTACCTGGAACACGACCGGGCCTCCTTCGGGAACCGCGTGATGTGGTGGCCGGTATGGCTCGGTCCGCTCGGACTCGGCGCGGGCATCGCCGGCTGGGTCGACCCGAGGGCCGCGCGCACCGTGCTGCCGGTCGTCTCCGCCGCGCTCGTCGCCAACGGCCTGCAGGGCGCCTGGCTGCACGTGCGCGGCATCGCCGCCAAGCCCGGCGGCTGGCGCATGGTCCGCTACAACCTGGAGCTCGGCCCGCCGCTGTTCGCGCCGCTCATGGTGAGCGGCGTCGGCGGGCTCGGCCTGCTCGCCGCCGTGCTCCGGAGGGAACTCCCCGGAGCCCTCCGGAGCGAACGATGACGGACAGCCGCCCCGACCGACCCCGGATCCTGCGGCAGGCCGGTGCCTGGGACCCGGTGACCCGGGCCGTGGTGCTCGCCCGGCTGCACCCGCCGCCGTGCCGGTTCCACACCCCCGCCGAGCAGGCCGTCGCCGGGCCCCTGCTGGATCTGCTCGTCGGCCAGGCGCACACCCCCGGCCGCCTCCCGCTGCTCGAACTCGTCGACCAGCGGATCGCCGCGGGGGCCGCCGACGGCGGAGGCGGCGAGGGCTGGCACCACGCCGACCTGCCCGAGGACGGCCCGGCCTGGCGGCTCTCGCTCGCGGCACTCGACGCCGAGGCCCGGCTCCGCCACGACGGAACGGGATTCGCCGGCCTGAGCGTCGGCGACCGGCACCGGCTGCTGAGCGTGCTGGCCCGCCGCGCCCGTGAACCCGGACCCGCACCCCTCTGGCACGGCCTCCCCCTGGCCCACGTCTGGGAGCTGTGGCTGCGCCAGGCCTGCGCCGGCTACTACTCCCACCCGCTGGCCTGGGACGAGACCGGCTTCGGCGGACCGGCCTTCCCGCGCGGCTACGTACGCCTCGGCCGCGGCCTGCGCGAGGCCTGGGAGGACCCGCACCCGGTCCCGCCCTCCGACGCAGAGGGCCCGGCCCCGGACCCGACGGGGTCCGCCCCGCAACCCGGGCCCGCGGCGCTCAGGCGGGGCCACGCGGCCGCCGGTCCGCATCCTGCCCCCGACGAACGGGAGCCGGTCCCCGGCCCGGCGAAGACCGGCCCGGCCCCCGGGCCCACGGCGCTCCGCCCGGCCCAGGACCCCGCCCCGCCCGCCTCCACCCCTGCCCGCCGCACCAGCTGGCGCGCCGCCGCCGCGACGCTGCGCGAAACGCTGCGTCCCCAGGGCGCGCTGCGCGCCCGTAATGCCTCCGCGTGGCTGCCCGCCGCACGCGAACTCCTCCCGGACATGCGCCGGTTCGACGACGACGACGAGGTCGACCTCGTCGTCGTCGGGTGCGGCGCGGGCGGCGCCGTCCTCACCCAGCGCCTCGCCCACGCCGGCTGGCGGGTGGTCTGTCTGGAGGCCGGCCCGTTCTGGGACCCGCACCGGGACTGGGTGAGCGACGAGGAAGGCTCCGGCCGGCTGCACTGGACCGAACCGCGCGTGATCGACGGATCCGACCCGGTCCCGCTCGGCGCCAACAACTCCGGTCGCGGCGTGGGCGGTTCCATGGTCCACTTCGCCGGCTACGCGCCCCGGCTCCACCCCTCCGACCTCCGCACCCGCACCCTCGACGGCGTCGGCGCCGACTGGCCCCTCGACTACGCCGACCTCGCCCCGTACTACACCCGCCTCGAACAGGAACTCCCCGTCGCCGGACAGTACTGGCCCTGGGGCGAACCGCACCCCTACCCGCACGCGCCGCACCGGGTCGGCGGCAACGGCGAGGTCATGCTGGAGGGCTGCGCCGCCCTCGGCATCGAGGCCCGGGTCGGCCCCGTCGCCATCCCCAACGGCCGTTTCGGCGCCCGGCCGCACTGCGTGTACCGCGGCTTCTGCCTCCAGGGCTGCACCGTCGGCGCCAAGGCGAGCCCGCTCATCACTCACGTCCCCGACGCCCTCGCGCACGGCGCCGAGATCCGCGCCGACTGCATGGCCACCGAGATCGTCACCCACCAGGGCAGGGCCACCGGGGTACGTTACGTCCACGGCGGGCGCGAACGCCTCCAGCGCGCCCGCGCCGTGGCCCTCGCCTGCTACTCGATCGAGACCCCGCGCCTGCTTCTCAACTCCGGCCTGTGCAACGAGTACGACCAGGTCGGCCGCTATGTGATGGTGCAGGGCGCGCCGCAGGTCGCCGGCCGCTTCGACGACGAGATCCGGATGTACAAGGCGCCGCCGCCCGAGGTCACCACCGAGCAGTTCTACGAGACGGACCCGGCCCGCCCGTACCGGCGCGGCTTCTCCGTGCAGACCGTCTCCCCGCTGCCCGTCCTCTTCGCCCGGCACCTCGCCGAACACGGCCACTGGGGCGCCGACCTCCGCGACCGGATGCGGACGTACCCGTACTGGGCCACCCTCGGCGCCCTGTGCGAGTACCTGCCGCAGGCCGGCAACCGGGTCACCCTCGACACCCGGACCGACGCGCACGGCCTGCCCGTCGCCCGCTTCACCCACGGCAAGTGCCGCAACGACGAGCTCCTGACGGAGGCCGCCACCCGCACCATGGCCGACATCCTCACCGCCGCCGGGGCACGCGAACTGGTCCCCGTCGAGCGCTGCGCGCATCTGGTCGGCGGCTGCCGGATGGCCACCCGGCCCCAGGACGGCGTCGTCGACGCGGACCTGCGCACCTTCGCCGTCCCCAACCTCCTGGTGACCGACGGCAGCGTGCTGCCGACCCAGGGCGCCGCCAACCCCGCCCTCACGATCATGGCGCTCGCCGACCGGGCCGCGGCCCGGCTGATCGCCGGCGCCCGCGCCGGCCGACCGCTCACCGCCCGGGCGTGAGCACCGCCGTCCGCGCGGCGGGCCGGGCCGTCGCCCCCTGTCCGCGCGATCGCGGAAATCCGCCGCTGAGCAGCCCCTGTGGCATGCTCGTCCTATGACGGGTGACCGCAACGGTGCGGCGCGCTCCGAGCAGGCAGGCGGCAGCCTCGGTGATCAGGCCGGTGCTTCCGTCTTCTCGGCGAGCCGTCTCACGGCCCGCCACGACGGGCCGGGCCCGGCAGCCGACCCGGCCTCGGCCCTGCAGGTCTCCGCCGTGCAGGAGGTGCTCGACGGTCTTCCCGGCTCGGCGGTCTTCCTCGTGCCCGAGTTCGACGCGGACGGCGCCGTGGCGGACTTCCGGATCATGGCGGCGTCACCGGACGCGTTCGACGTCGGGCGGCGCAGGGGCAAGGAACTCATCGGGCTGAGCGTCCTGGAAACGTACCCGGCGGTGGCCGGCACGGAGCTGTGGCAGGGGTACCTGCGGGTGCTCGAGACCGGCGGCCGCTACGTGGGGGAGCCGTTCGAGTACGAGGAGGTCGTCTCCGGCAATCCACGGCTGTCCCGGTACGCGGTCCGGGTGGCGGCCTGCCGGCAGGGGCTGATCGTCTCCTGGGCGAGCCTCGACAGCGGCGAACGCGAGCGCCACCGGCTGGCCGTGATGCAGCGGCTCGGCCACATGGGCTGGGTGGACCGGGATCTGGTCAGGAACGTCATCACCTGGTCGGACGAGGTCTACGCCATCTTCGACAGGGAACCGTCCCTCGGGCCGATAAGGCTCGAAGAATTCTCCGGCCACACCGTCGCCGAGGATCTGCCCCTGCTGAGGCGGGCCGCGAAGCGTCTTCTGGGCGACGGCAAGCCCATCGACCTCGTCTTCCGCGTCGTCACCCCCGGTGGCGAGATCCGGCACGTGCGGTTCATCGCCGAAGCCGAGACCGACGTCGAGGGCACCCCTGTGCAGGTCCACGGCTTCTTCCAGGATCTGACCGCGGCGAAGCGGACCGAACAGGAGCTGCTGGACCAGCGGAGCGCCGCCCTCGTCCAGGACAGCCTGCTGGCCGTCGAACGCGACCTCGCCGCCCGGCTCCAGCACGCGCTGCTGCCGCTGCCCGAGCAGTCCCTGCATCTGGCCGGCCTCACCGTGAACGTGGCCTACCAGCCCCTGCAGGCCGGACTGAACGTCGGCGGCGACTGGTACAGCGCCATCGAGCTGCCCGACGGCTGCGCCCTGCTCGTCGTCGGTGACGTCGCCGGGCACGGGCTCGAAGCGGTCGCCACCATGGCCCAGCTCCGCTTCATGGCCAAAGGCATGGCCATCACCGGCACCGCTCTGCCCAGGGTCCTCACCCGGCTGAACACCCTCCTCCTGCACGGCTGGGAGCAGAACTACCGCACGGCCACCATGATCATGGCCCGCTACGACCCCGCCACCTCCGAGCTCACCTGGGTGCAGGCCGGCCATCCGCCCCCCTTGTACCTGCACGAGGGCCGCGCCCGCTATCTGCCCGCGCCCGAAGGCGTCCTGCTGGGCGCGGTGGCAGCCGCACGGTTCGAGGCGTCCACGCTGCGTCTGCAGCCCGGTGACCAGTTGCTGCTGTACACCGACGGTCTGGTCGAGAAGCCGGGCGAGGACATCGACGTCAGCCTGGACCGGCTGGCCCGCACCGCGGAGGGGTGCGCCGGCGGCGCGGGAGCACTCGACGACATCCTGGGCAGCCTCCTCGGGCCGGACACCCGCCATGACGACGTCTGCGTCCTGCAGATCAGCCTCTGAAAGCCGCGCGCCCGGTTCCTCCCGTCACCGCGAGCCTTCGCCGAGGAGGTCGAGCACCGCTCGCTGGAGGGAGCGCACCACCCGGTGGGCCGCGTCGTCGGCGAGGCTCCCCGTGACCTGCCTGCCCGACTTGCCGGTCGAACGGACCACGCGACGCGCTTCTGGCAGCCCGTTTCAGGCCGTGGCCTCGGGCTCCGCGGAGCTGAGGTAGTGGATGCCGGTCCGCTCGGTGTGCGGGGCGAGCAGGTCCCGCAGTTCGACGGCGGCGGTCTTGAGGAGGTGGCCGTCGCGGGCGGCGTGGAGGGTTTCGAGGAGGAAGGCGACGCGCGTGGAGCCGGCGGTGACGCAGGTCTGGTGGGCGTCGCGGTGGTTCCAGTGGCGGGTCAGCACGATACGGGCGTCGGCGTAGACGATCTCGCCGGGCCGGGGGTTCTCGACCGTGCCGGGCTCGCCGAGAGGGGTGAACAACTCGCTGCCGTCGGCGGGACGGATGTCGACGTCACCGGTGACGTGGTCCAGGTCGAAGGCGCCGGCGGGCAGGCCGTGGCGGACGGAGACGGCGTTGTAGGAGTCGACGGCCGGGTTGATGCGCGGCAGGGTGCCCTTCTTGGCGAAGCGGCGGCCGAGCGCGTCGACGCTCGGGCGGACGCGACGGGGGTTCGTGCCGAAGGAGCGGTAGGCGGTGTGCCACGCCTCGATGCGCGGGTCGGTCTCGTCGGCGGGCTGCCAGCTGCCGTCGGCGAGCCGCTGCTCCAGTTCGTCCATGGCGGCGGCGGTGGCGGGCCACGGTTCGTGACCGCGCAGACCGGCGGCGGTGACCAGGGCGACGAGGGTGTCGGGGAAGGCCTTCGTGACGGTGGGGGCGAGGCGGAAGACGGTCATGTGCGGTGTCTCCGTATTTCTGTACGGGTTCCCGTACCATTTCAGTGGAACGACCAGACCGTACAGTGAACCGACCGTCGTTTGTCAACCAAACGACCGGACGGTGCAATGGAATGATCCACTGGTGAGGATGGGTGACCGGATGGCCGAGACAGAGACAGCCCTGCGCACACTCGCGCGCAACGTGCGGGCGGCCCGCAACCGCGCCGGCCTGTCCCTGGACGAGCTCGGCCAGCGCGCCAAGGTCAGCAAGGGCGCCCTGGTCGGCCTGGAGAAGGCCCAGGGCAACCCCAACTTCGCCACCCTGGTCAGACTCGCCGACACCCTCGGCGTCTCCGTCTCGGCCCTCTTGGAGGGCCCCAGCGAGGCCCGGGTCCGCGTCGTGACGGCCGACGCCGTGATGCCGCTGTGGAAGGGGGAGCGGGGCAGCGAGGCACGGCTCATGCTGACGACCTCGGGCCCGGCCCCGGTCGAGGTGTGGCGCTGGCGGCTGGAGCCGGGCGAGGAGTACCCGAGCCACCCCCACCAGGCCGGCGTCGTGGAGACCGTCAGCGTCACCTCCGGCCGCGTGATCCTCGTCGTCGACGGCACCGAGCACCCCGTCGAAGCAGGACAGACCGCCACCTTCGACGGCGACGCCGCGCACACCTACCGCGGCGCCGGCACCGAGGCGTGTCATCTGATCATGACGGTCCACCTGCCGCCCGGCCCGGCGCCCACGGCCTGACCCGCCCGGCGAGTCAGCCGGCGCCCGGCAGTGGCAGGGCGGTCACCGCGGTCGCCGGTGCGGACGTGGTGCGGAAGCGGGCCCGGTACACCGTGGGGGAGACACCGAAGGTCTGCTGGAATACGCGACGCATGGTCTCCGACGAGCCGAACCCGGCCTCCTGCGCCACCTCCTCGACGGAGGCGGTGCCGGAGGACAGCAGGACCTGGGCCGCCTCCACCCGGACGGCGTCGGCGTACCTCCCCAGCGTCATGCCGGTCTCCTGGCGGAAGAGGCGTGCCAGGTGCCGGGTGCTGACGCCGAGCCCCGCGGCGAGCGCGTCGACGCCGCGCGGGACGGCCGGATCCGTGGTGATCTCGTCCATCGCACGGCGTACGAGCGGGTGTTGAGGCGGCCGCGGGGTCATGCGGATGCTGAACTGCGACTGCCCGCCCGGGCGGGCCATGAAGACGACGAGCTGGCGGGCCGCCTCCCTCGCCACATCCGCTCCGTAGTCCTCCTCGACCAGGGCGAGGGCCAGGTCGATCCCCGCCGTGACGCCGGCGGAGGTCACGACACGGCCGTCGCGCACGAACACCGGGTCCGGATCGACCCGTAGCTCCGGATGGGCGGCGGCGAGCTGGGGCGCCAGCTCCCAGTGCGTCGTGACCCGTCGTCCGTCGAGCACTCCCGTCCGGGCCAGGAGGAACGCGCCCGCGCAGACCGAGGTCACCCGCCGCGCCCGTGCGGCGAGGCCGCCGACGAGGGCGACCAGGGCGTCATCGGCGGCGGCCTCCCGCCAGTCCCTGCGGCCGGGCACCAGCAGCGTGTCGACGCGCCGGGGAAGCCGCTCGACGGGGGCGTCCGCCCCGATCCGCAGCCCGCAGGAGGTGAGCGCGTCGAGACCGGTGGGGGAGACGACCCGTACGTCGTACCGGGCGCCGTAGCGGTTGGCCGTGGTGAAGACCTCCAGCGGCCCGCTCACGTCCAGGAGCTGGACCTGGTCGAAGGCCACGATCACGACGACCCGGTCCGCGCTCCGTGCCGGAGGGGCTACTCGGCCCACGGCGAGTCCAGGATCGTCCGTACGAAGTCCCCGCGCTCGAACCCCGGCACATGGTGCTGGAGCACGTCCGCCTTGACGTTGCCGAAGGTGGTCTCCGGCTTCTGCCGGATGCCCTCGGCGAACGCGTCGAGGATGCGCTTCTTGAAGCCGGGGCGCGGGTGCAGGGCCACGATCTCCTCACGCTCGGCGGCGGAGACGTCCGCGTAACCGATGCCCAGGACGTCGTACTCGACGCCGGCGGTCACCAGGGCGACCTCGGGCTCCATGAACTCGGGGATCCCCGGCGTGGTGTGCAGGGCGATGGCCGTCCACACCCGGCGCACGCTGTCGTCCGGCATCCCGTGCGACCGCAGGAAACGTCGTGCCTCGTCGGCGCTGTCGACCTCGAAGCGGCGGCCGCTCGTGCGGAACCGCTCGCCCAGCCCCAGGTCGTGGAACATCGCGGCGATGTAGAGCAGTTCGGGATCGAAGCCGAGATCGCGGTTGCGGCCCTGAAGGGCCCCGAAGAAGTACACCCGCCGCGAGTGGTGGTAGATCAGTTCACCGGCGGTGTCACGGACCAACTCGGTCGCCTCACGGGCCGGCCTGGTGTCCGGCACGTACACCCCGGCCCTGAAGTTCGCGGCTGTCGTCATCGTCATGGCACCTCATCTGTCATCGCTGATAGGACGCTGCTGGAACCCGCCCGGTGGACGGGCAGCTCCCAGTCTTCTCGGCCACGTCGCGGCCGGCCATGTCCCTGGAGCCATATAACCCACAGATACGGACACCGGCTCTCGGAGACAGCCGGGGGCACGTTCACAAAGATCGCGACTCCTTGCACGATCCTCCCGCCGACCGGTCGCCGTCACGCGATGCGTGGTCGGATGGCGATCACGCCCTCCCGGGCGACTTCATCGAGAGCGTGAAAGGCCATCAGGAATGAGCGACCCGACGACCCGACGTCCGCTGCCGCACGATTTCCACCCGCCGGTGCCCGAACTGTCCGTCAGCAGCAGGGATCTGACGGACGGTGGGGTCCTCCCGGACGCGCACGTGTACGCGAAGGGGAACTCCTCCCCGCACCTGAGCTGGTCGCCGGGCCCGGCGGGCACCCGCAGCTACGCCGTCACCTGCTACGACCCGGACGCGCCGACCGGCAGCGGGTTCTGGCACTGGACGGTGTTCGACATTCCGGCGGATGTCACCGAGCTGCCGGCCGGCGCCGGAACCGGGAGCTTCGCGGGGCTGCCGACGGGCGCCCTGCAGGCCCGGAACGACTACGGCAGCAGGGACTTCGGCGGGGCCGCGCCGCCGCCGGGGGACGGGCCGCACCGCTATGTCTTCACGGTGTACGCCGTGGACCAGGAGAAGCTGGGACCGGACGCGGACGCGGCGCCGGCACTCGTCGGCTTCCATCTCCGGTTCCACGCCGTCGCCCGCGGCCGGCTGATCGCCGAGTACGAGGAGACCGGGGAGTAGGAGCCACGGCGCGAGTTTCTCGCCCCCGACGTGCATGATCCTCTCTCTGCGGGGAGGAGCATGTCGGTCCGTGAGGGGCGGTCCGTGAGCGCCGGTCCATGATGGTCAGTCCGTGATGAGATGGGGAGCATGTCCCTCGACGAGCTTCGCGATCTGCTGGAACGGCATGCGCGGCCCGACCCGACCACCCCCGTCGAAGGCGTCCGGATCTGCCGGGCCGAGCCGGGCGCCGAGCCGGAGTACGCGATGTCCGGCGTGATGCTGGCCGTCATCGCGCAGGGCGCCAAGCGGCTCGCGCTCGGCGAGCGGGTGTACGAGTACGGGGTCGGTCAATATCTGGTCACCTCGGCCGACCTTCCGGTGACCGGCCGTGTCGCACCGGGCGGCCCGCAACTCGGCTTCGGGATGACGCTGGAGCCCGCCGTCATCGCGGAGCTGATGCTCCGGGCCGGGCCGGGCGACCTGCCGCGACCGGCCGGCGCGCCTCGGCCGGGGATCATGGTCAGCGAGGCCCCGGCGGAGCTGATCGACGCGATCGTCCGCCTGCTCCGCCTGCTGGACCGGCCCCGCGACCGCCGGGTGCTGGTCCCCCTGGTCAAGCGCGAGATCCTGTGGCTGCTGATGACAGGAGAACAGGGCGAGGCAGTCCGCCAACTGGGCCTCGCGGACAGCAGCCTGAACCACATCACCCGGGCGGTCGACTGGATCCGGGACAACTACACCGAGGCCTTCCGGGTCGAGGACCTCGCCCGCTCTTCCGGGATGAGCGTCTCCGCCTTCCACCGGAACTTCCAGTCGGTGACGGCGATGAGCCCGATCCAGTACCAGAAACAGATCCGACTCCAGGCGGCGCGGCTCCTGCTGACCAGCCGCCCGCACGACGTGACCGGCGTCGGCCACCGGGTGGGATACGACAGCCCGTCGCAGTTCAGCCGCGAGTACAAGCGCCAGTTCGGCGTGCCACCGAGCGTCGACGCGGCACGCACGCGCGAGCGCGTCGACCACGTGCCCGCCGCCGTGCCCTGACCGTGCGCGCCGCGTGGCGCACCCCGCGCGGTGGGAGAATGCCGGTGTGGACTCGCCCGTTGAGTCGCTTCTGGTAGGCCGGGCCGCGCTGCTGACGTCGCTGTGCCGTCAGGTGGACGCGGCCGCCGCCGGCCGGGGCGGGCTTGTGCTGCTGGCGGGGGAGCCGGGCATCGGGAAGACGGCGCTCGCCGCCGAAGTCCTGAGCTACGCGCGCAGCCGCGGGGTGACCGCGGCCTGGGGCAACTGTGAGGACGGCGGCACCGCACCCGGTCTGTGGCCGTGGCAGCAGATCCTCCGCGCCGTCACCGGACGACCGGAGCCGCTCGGCGGCGGCGACGGCGCCCGGGCGCGGGTCGGCGGGGAGGACGCCCGGACGGCGCTGTTCGAGGGGATCGCGGAGCGGCTGCTGGAAGGCGGCGAGCCGCTGGTCGCCGTACTGGACGACCTGCAGTGGGCGGATACCGCCTCGGTGCTGCTGCTGGCCCGTCTCGGCCGCCGGGCCGGGCACGAACCCCTGCTCCTGCTCGGCACCTACCGCGACGTCGAGCTCGCGCCCGACCACCCGCTGCTCTCCCTGACGGACGCGGACGTGGTCGTGCTCGGCGGTCTGGCGCCGGCGGACGTGGCCGTGCTCCTGGACCGGTTCGGCGAGCAGGCCGGACCCGAGACAGCCGCCGCCGTGCAGCGCCGCACCGGCGGCAATCCCTTCTTCGTCCAGCAGCTCGCCCGGCTGCGGGCGGCGGGCGGGGACAGCGGGGCGGTGCCGGTCGCGGTCGGGCAGACGGTGGCCCGGCGCCTGGCCCGGTTGCCGGACGGCACGGCCCGTCTGCTGGGCACCGCCGCGGTGCTCGGCCGCGGGTTCGGGATCGTGCCGCTGGCCACCGTCGCGGCTGTGCCGTCCACCGAGGTACCGGTCCTGCTGGAGCCCGCGCTGGAGGCACGGAGCGTCGCCCGCGACGGTCCGGACGGATACCGGTTCGTGCACGACCTCTTCCGCGAGGAGCTGATGGCCGAGCTCGATCCTGGTACGGACGGAGGCCGCCCTGCGCGACGGCCCTCATGCCGCGGCGCACGCCGAGGTGCTCGCCGCACTGGCGCGGGAGCTGGCCGACGGCCCGGAGCAGGACCTGGTACGGGCCCGGGAGCACGCCCGGCAGGCGGCGGACACCGCACGGGCCGCCGGCGATCCCCATGCCCTCGCCACCGCGCTGTTCGCCCGGCACGACGTGGAGTGGGCGCCGGGCACGGCAGGGCGCCGGGTGGCGCTCGCCGACGAGATGGTGACGGCCGCGGTCGACGCTGACGACGCGGCCCTGGAGTTCGAGGGAGCCCTGTGCCGTTTCGCGGCCCTGCTGGAGCTCGCCGACCCCACCGCCGCGACCGCCCTGCGTCAGGCCGCCGACGCGGCCGAACGGTCCCGGCTGCCGCACGCCCGCTACCTGGTGCGCTCGCGCGAGGCCGCGTGGGCCCTGCTGCAGGGCCGGTTCCAGGAGGGCGCGCGGCTGTCCGACGAAGCCGCCGTTCTGGCCGAGGCGATCGGTGAGCCGGACGGCACGGGGGTCGCCGCGACCCAGCGCCTCGCCGTCGCACTCGCCCGGGAGGGACCGAGCGGCGTCGCGCCGGTGCTCGAGGAGTTCGGAGACGCCGGACTGCCGTACGAGTTCCTGCCGCACGGCCGCTGCTTCGCCCACCTCGCCGCCGGCCGGCCCGAGGAGGCGGCCGCCGTGCTGCGCGCCCTCCCCGCGGCCGAGGAGCTGTCGCGCTTCCGGTGGCGGGTCCTCGCCGGCCTGGCCCTCGACGTGGAGATCGCGGTCGGGGCCGGCGTCACCGAGGTCTGCGAGGACCGCTACCGGCGGCTCCTGCCGTACGAGCGGGAGACCGTCGTGATCGGCGGCGGTGTCGCCGTACTCGCGCCGGTGGCGCTCTATCTGGGCCTGGCCGGCACCGGCCCGGAGGCCGCGACGCACCTCGAGGACGCCCTGACGAGCGCCGACCGGCTCGGCGCCCGGCCGATCGCGGCCCGGGCCCGGCTCGAACTCGGCCGCGTCCTGCTGGCGCGCGAGCCCGCCGGACGACGGGGCCGGGCCCTGCTCTCCGAGGCGCTGACCGCGGCCGAGGACCAGGGCCTCGGCTGGCTGCGCGACCGGGCCCGGACCGCACTCGCGCACGCGGACACCGGGCAGGTGTTCCACCGGGAGGGACAGCTGTGGACGCTCGGCTACCGTCGAACAGGACCTGCCGGGCCTCACCGACGAGGTGAGCGAGGCCATCGGCACCGTCTTCGGCGCCGCGATGGCGTGGATCGTCGGATACTGGACGCGCGAACTGGGCCGTGAGCCCCGACCGGGAGAACTGGAGCCGTACACCCGTGCGTGCTGGGAACACGGCCGGCGCGTCACCGGCGGCGACTACCTGCTGTCCGACACCACCCTGCAGTCGTTCGCCCGGACCGTCGCGCGATTCCTCACCCGCTACGACGCCGTCCTCACCCCGACCCTCGCCCAACCACCCCTCCCCCTGGGCGAGATGACCTCCTCCGATGCGGACCCCTGGCGAACCGCCCGCAACAGCGCACCCTTCATCGCCTTCCCCGCGGTCGTCGCCAACATCACCGGCGCCCCGGCCATGTCCGTCCCGCTCCACTGGTCACCCGCGGGGCTGCCCGTCGGAGTCCACTTCCTCGGACGCCCCGGCGCCGAAGCCACCCTGTTCCGGCTGGCCGGCCAGCTCGAACGCGCCCGTCCGTGGTCCGGAAGAGCGCCCGCGCCGCCGAGCTCTGTGGGCCGAGCGTAGTAGCCGAAGAAGACCGACCCGGTCCGGCGGCCTCAGTGCGGAGGCGCGTCCGACGGCCGGCCGGTGCTCGGGTCGGGCCGGGGGCGGCGTCGCTGCCGCTGCACTCCGTCGTGGTCCCGCGGCCGGTCGCAGGCCTCGGCCGCGGGAGCGGTGACGACCTTGGGGAGTGCCCCCGGGTGCTCCCGCGCGAGCCAGCCGACGAGTTCCTCCCGTACGGCGCAGCGGGTCGTCCACAGGTCGTCGGCGTCCTTGGCGGTCACGATCGCACGCACGGTGATGCCGGTGGGCGAGGTTTCGGTGACGGCGAGGTCCCAGCCCCGTCCGTCCCAGGTGCCGCACGTGGTGAGGAACTCCCGGAGGTGTGACCGTACGAGCGCGACCGGCGTGGAGTGGTCGCAGTGGATGAACACGGACCCCGTCATCTCCGCGCCGCCGCGCGACCAGTTCTCGAACGGCCGCGAGGTGAAGTACGAGACGGGGAGCGTGACGCGACGCTCGTCCCAGGTCCGGACGGTGAGGAAGGTGAGCGTCACCTCCTCCACGACACCCCACTCGCCGTCCACGACGACGGTGTCACCGATGCGGACCATGTCGCCGAACGCGATCTGGAAGCCGGCGAAGAGGTTGCTCAGCGTCGACTGGGCCGCCACACCGGCCACGATGCCGATGATGCCGGCCGAAGCGAGCAGGGACGTGCCGAGCGTACGGAAGGACGGAAAGGTGACGAGGGCAGCGGCAGCGGCGAGCACCCCGACGGCGACGGACACCACCCGCATGATCAGCGTGACCTGGGTACGGACGCGGCGGAGCCGTGCGGCATCCCGGGAACGTCCGGCGTACCGCGCGTACGAGGACTCGACGACGGCCGCGACCGACCGTACCGTCAGCCAGGCTCCGCTGCCGATCAGGCACAACAGCAGGACGCGGCTCACCACCTCCGTGCGTTCTTCGAGCGGCCCCTGACCCGGCGCCGCCACCGAGTAGGTCCACCTGAGCAGGGCGGCCAGCACGACGACGTACAGCGGCGTGCGGCAGCGGCGCAGCAGCCCCCACAGCGGGGTCTCCGGATGCCGCGCGTCGGCGAACCGCGCCAGCAGGTCCGCCGCACGGCAGACGGCGAGGGCAGCCAGCGCCGAGCCGCCGACGCAGATCGCCAGCCGGACAAGGCTCTCCATGTGCTCCCCAGTCGATGAGTCGAACAGGCTCGTCCCCTACGCCTCACCGCCGGCGAGCACGCGAAACATCCGCTGCCAGGACGCGGTGGCCGCCCGGACCGGATCGAGCGCACTGCGGTCGCGACCGCGCGGAAGGATGATGGGAGCATGCAGGGGCTACCGTTCATTCCTCCCGCCGGGGCGGACGAGGGCGGGCACCTCAGCCCGCCCCCGGCCGCTTTCGCCCTGATCACCGCAGATGGAGTGCTCGTCGGGTGGAGTCCTCAGGCCGAGACCCTCCTGGGGTATCCGGCTTCGCAGGTGCTCGGCCGCCATGCGACGGACCTGATCGCCACCTCGCACGCCGGTCGCGACGGAGCGGAGGAGCCGCGGTCAGATCAGCGGCTGCGGCTCGGGGGGACCCGTAGTGCCGTCGTGGACGTGCGCCACCGCAGCGGAGACACCGTACGGGTGGCTGTGACCCTGCATCCCCTGACCCCCGCCCCCGACGGGGCCTCCTCCGACCGGGCCCCCTCCGCCGTCCTCATGGCGGCCGAGCTGGAGGCGTTGCGCTGGTGGGAGACCCGGCAGGCGATGCTGCAGGGGCTCGTCACCCAGTCACCGGTGACACTGACCATCTACGGTCCCGGCGCGCGCCTCCTGTGGGCCAACGCTTCCAGTGTCCGGGAGCTGGGCGGCGACCTCACCGCATTGCTCGGCCGCTCCATGACCGAACTCTTTCCCGGCGATGTCCTCAACACCCAGCATCTGGCGACGCCGCCGGAGGACTTCGTCCAACAGATCCTGGAGACCGGTGAGCCGGTCATCGACGTGCACTTCCGCGGGCGCTCCCCGGCCGACCCGCGGCGTGAGCGCGTCTGGTCCTCGTCCTACTTCCGCCTCCTCGACGGCCGGGGAGAGCCGGTGGGCGTGTGCGAACAGTCCATCGACGTCACCGATCACTACCGTGCGCAGCAGCGCCTCGCGCTCCTCGCGGAGGCGGGCGCGCGGATCGGGTCGACGCTCGACCCGTCCGGAACGGCAGCGGAGCTCGCCGCGATCGCCGTGCCGCAGTACGCCGACGCCGTGCTCGTCGACGTAGCGGCAGAAGTGCTCGACGGAGAGGAGCCGAAGCCCGTCACGGCATGGGACCTCGTACGCGTGGCGGATTCCGACGGGGAAGCTTCCCGGGTGAGTGAGCGGGTCGCGTACGAGCGGGTCGCGTACGCCGCCGGATCGTCGCAGGCCGAGAGCCTGGCCAGAGGCCGGCCGACCACGGACGCCGTGGTCGCGCCGACACGGCTGTACGTCCCGCTGATCGTGCGGGGGACGCCGCTGGGCCTCGTCACCTTCGTGCGGGGCGACGACTCGGAACCCTTCGACGACGGCGACCGGGCGGTGGCCGAGGAGCTGGCGTCCCGGACCGCCGTATGCATCGACAACGCCCGGCAGTACCGCCGGGAGCACACCGCCGCGTTCCTGCTCCAGCGCAGCCTGCTGCCACGATCGCTGCCCGAGCTGAGCGCGGTCGAGGCGGCGAGTCGCTACCTGCCGGCCGACAGCCACCTCGGCGCCGGCGGCGACTGGTACGACGTCATCCCGCTTTCCGGGGCACGGGTGGGACTCGTCGTGGGGGACGTCGTCGGCCACGGACTCGGGGCCGCCGCCACGATGGGACGCCTGCGCGCGATGGTGCGCACCCTGGCCGAGCTGGACCTCGCGCCCGACGAACTGCTCGCCCGGCTGAACGATCAGGTCGGCAAGGACGCGTCGGACCAGGACGGGAAGGGCGAGGCCGACGGCAGTGGCGCCCTCGGAGCGGCGTGCGTCTACGGGATCTACGATCCGGCTTCCCGGACGAGCACCTGGGCGGCGGCGGGACACCTGCCGCCGGCTGTGGTGCAGCCGCACGGCCCCGTCGACTTCCTTCGTCTGCCGCCGGGGCCTGCTCTGGGTGTGGGACGCCTGCCGTACGAGGCCGCGGAAGTGGAACTGGCCGAGGGAAGCCTGGTCGTCCTGTTCTCCGACGGTCTCGTGGAGGCCCGGGGGAACGGCCTCGACGCGGGGCTGGACCGGTTGGCGGCCGTACTCGGCGAGCACCGGGGATCGTCGCCCGACCGACTGTGCGCTCAGATCGTCGCGGAGCTGGCCTCGGACCAGGTGCAGGACGACGCGACGCTCCTCGTCGCGCGCACCTGTGCGCTGGGGGCACGCCAGGTGGCGAGCTGGGAGCTGCCCTCTGACCCCGCGCTCGTCGCACGCGCGCGTTCGATGGCCGCGGAACAGCTCGGGCGGTGGGGACTGGACGATCTGGTCTTCACCACGGAACTGGTGGTCAGCGAACTGGTCACCAACGCGATCCGCCACGCCTCCGGCCCGATCGGCCTGCGGTTGATCCGGGACCGTTCGCTCATCTGCGAGGTCTCCGACGGGCAGCACACGTCCCCGCATGCCCGTTACGCCGGCAGCGAGGAGGAGGGGGGACGTGGACTGTTCATGGTCGCCCAGCTCACCGAGCACTGGGGGACGCGCTACATGCCGACAGGGAAGACGATCTGGGCGGAACAGGCCTTGCCGGCGGCCTGACAGCCGCGCGCGGCCGAGCCCGGGCAGGGTGAGCACGTGCTCGCCGCCGCTCCGTACGCATGGCTCACGGCGTCTGCAGGCGTACGGCCAAGGCGGCGATGTCGTCGTCGAGGCTGCCCCTGCTGTGACGGAGGAGTTCGTGGTGCAGGGCCGTGAGCAGATCACGCGGAGGTGTGGGGGGCTGCCGGCGCATCCATTCCGTCAACGGGAAGAACTCACCGTCCCGGGCGCGGGTTTCGGCGATCCCGTCCGTGTAGAGGAGGAGTACCTCGCCGGGAGCGAAGTCGAAGGCGTCCGCGCGGTACGGGGCACCGATCAACTCCGCGAGGCTGAGCAGCGGCGACGGGGCGGACGGCTCGAGGACGCGCACGTTCATCAGGCTGTGGACCAACGGTGGGGGGTGTCCGCAGTTGACGATGGTGATGCGGCTGCCTCGGTGCGGGATCTCGACGAGCAGCGCGGTGGCGAAGCGTTCCATCGGCGCCTCGGGCGGATGGGCGGCGTTGTGCCGGGCGCAGCTGGCGTCGAGCCTGCGGGCGATGTCGGCCATGGAGGCCTCGCCGTGTGCCGCCTCCCGGAAGGCGTTGACGATCGCCGCGGCCGCCCCCACGGCCGGCAGGCCCTTGCCCCGGACGTCGCCGATGAGCAGCCGTACCCCGTACGGGGTGTCGGCCACCTCGTAGAAGTCCCCGCCGATGCGGGCTTCCGCGGCGGCGGCGAGGTACAGCGACTCGATCTCGACGTTCCGGAAGCGGTGCGGCAGGGGCCGCAGCACCACCTGCTGGGCCGCGTCGGCGACGAGCCGTACCTGAAAGAGGGTGCGCTCCCGCTGGAGCCGCACATGGCTTCCGTACGCGGCGGCCACGGTGACCGCGACGATCCCTCCGCACGTCCACCACGTCCCCAGATCGGGGAAGACAAGGCTGAGGCCGACCATCAGAAAGAGGCAGACGGTCCCGAGCAGGACGGTCGGGAGGACCGGCCACATGGCGGCGGCCAGAGCCGGCGCCGCGGGCAGCAGGCGGCTGAACGCCAGCTCCGGCGGGGTGGCGTAGGCCAGACCGGCGATCACGACGGTCAGAATCACCGGCGACAGCCGCACCAGCCTGCCGTGGCCGAGGCTCCGACGGAGCCGCGGCCGTCCGGACTCGATCATGAGTCCCAGCGTATCCGCGAGGGGCCCGCTCAGCGACGTGACGAGCGGGCCCGGGAGGGGCGCTATCGCACGGGGCGACGCCCGGTACGCCGGAACCGGACGGCCCCCAGGGCCAGCGCGGCGACGAACACCAGCACGCCGATCACCAGGAGGTAGAAAAGTCCGTCGGCGACCGCACCGACGATCCCAAGGACGATCGCGGCCACAATGAGCAGCAGTACCCAGACCATCACGGCTTCTTCCTGTGGATCAGCGCCGGGCCAGCCGCCGCTCGCCGCCGGCGCCGGGCTGGTACGCCAGTTTGTAGTGCGCGAAGACGTCCGGTTCCCGCTCGGCCGGCAGCACGCCGTCCGTGTCGATGGCCGGTGCGTCCTTCACCAAGGACCTGCCGAAGGGGACCTTCAGGTAGCCGGGCCCGACCGTGGCGTCGTCGAGGGGCACGAACACCAGCCGGTGCCGCGTGGGAAGCCCGACGGTCACTGTCGCGAACGACGGTTCGTCGGTCGCGGTGTCCACGTAGACCGACTCGAGCGTGCCGATCTTCTTCCCGTCCGCGTCGACGACGTCGTGCTCGCGCCACTCCCGGATGTCGGCGACCTGGATCATCTGTCAGCCTCCGTTCGCTGCCCGGACTCCATCATGTGACTGACGACGACATTTCGCCCGTGGATGGCTCCGGACGACACCGCCGACACCGCGACACCGGACCACGTGTCTTCCGCCCTGTGCGGCCGGGACTAGGGAACGCGTACGGACTCGGGAACGCGCACGGGCTCCGGCGCGTGGCTCTCGGGCTCCGGCGCGTGGCTCTCCGGGGCTCCGAACCAGGCCACCGCCACCGCGCCCGTGACCGCCAGGACGAAGCCGAGGACGGCCAGCCAGGTGAAGCCCGGGCGGGAGGCGTCTCCCAGCCACCACACACCGATCATCCCCGGCAGCACGGTCTCGCCGACCACGAGAGCTGCCGTCGCCCCGTTCACCGAGCCGACTTGCAGCGCGACCGTGTGCAGGTACATCCCGCCGACGCCGGCCACAACGATCGCGTACAGCGCCGGGTCCGTCAGGACGGTGCCCGGCTCGAAGGGGTCGATGCCGTTCAGGATCCGCACCCCGACACCGAGCGCGCCGAAGCCGAGACCCGACAGAAGGCCTGCGAGGATCGCCGCCCGGGCGCCGAGCACCCGTACCAGGACCGTGCCGCCGACCATCAGCAGCAGCGAGACGGCGAGCAGCCACCAGTGCGTGGAGATCGGGGTGCGCCCGCTGCCTTCCGGGCCCGCCGCGCTCGCCAGCAGCACCAGGGCCGAGCAGACCACACCGATCGAGGTCCACTCCGCGCGGGTCAGCCGAATGCCCAGCAACCTCACGCCGAGGACGGCCGTGATGACCAGATTGGCGCTGATCACCGTCTGCGAGAGGAAGAGCGGGAGCATACGGGCGGCGAGCGCGCCGAGGCCGAAGCCGACGAAGTCCAGAATCGTGCCTCCGACGAACTCCCAGGTCATCGCGGCTTTCGCGGTCGACGACAGACTCGGCCCGCCGTGCTGGGTGAGCTGCCCCGCCGCGGCCGCCTCGCGCCGGGCGGACCTGCGGGAGCCGAGCGCCTGCAGTACCGATCCCGTGCCGTAGCAGATCGAGGCGGCGACGGCGGTCAGCAGTCCTATGAGCACCAGCAGGCTCCCTTCACACGGGGCTCGGTCCGCCCGGTTCGTTCTCCGCTAGGCAGACGTCGTATCGGCCTCCCGCGTTGCCTCCGACCTCCGACCTGCGACCTCCGACATCCGCCATCCGGCCTCCGACATCCGATCTCGGGCGGCGCGATGCCGTATGACCGTCAGGCGCGCGGGACGCGCGGCTCCAGCCGGAACTCGAAGCCGAGGGTGCCCGGGTCCAGTGCGGTTGCGCCGCCGTCGACGGTGAGCACCGCACCGTTCACGAACGAGGCGGCGGGCGACAGCAGCCAGGCGACGGCCTCCGCGACCTCTTGCGGCTCACCGGGCCGCCCGGCCGGCAGGACGCGGGTCACCTCGTCGTACGCCGCCTCCAGACCGTTCCCGTCCAGGCCGGCCTCGTCGGCGAACCGGTTCATTCGGCGGTCCGCCATGTCGGTGCGCACCCAACTCGGGCACACGGTGTTGGCGCGCAGCCCCGCGCCCCCGTAGTCGACCGCGAGCGAGCTGCACAGCTGGAGCAGCGCAGCCTTGGAGGTGGCGTAGGCGGCGTTCCCGACACCGTTGCGCAGGGCGGACACCGAGGCCACCGCG
This sequence comes from Streptomyces sp. NPDC101160, assembly GCF_044768205.1. Classification (NCBI taxonomy): domain Bacteria; kingdom Bacillati; phylum Actinomycetota; class Actinomycetes; order Kitasatosporales; family Streptomycetaceae; genus Streptomyces; species Streptomyces sp. NPDC101160. The sequence continues at coordinate 347,384 of NZ_JBIWPJ010000003.1, forward strand.
ACCACCGCGCCGCGGGCGTCGAGCAGGTGCGGGAGCGCGGCGCGCAGCAGCAGGAACGGACCGGTGAGGTTGGTCCGCATGACCTCGTCCCAGTCCTCCAGGGTCACCTCGCCCACCCCGCCGCCCCGCCCGATGCCGGCGTTGAGCACCAGACCGTCGAGCCGTCCGTACGTGCCGACCACCGTCTCGACGAGGGAGGCCACCGCGGCGGGGTCCCCGACGTCCGACGGTACGGGCAGGGCGCCGGTCTCCTCCGCGACCAGCCGCAGCGGCTCGGGCCGGCGCCCGGACACGGCCACCTTGTGTCCCGCCCGGGCCAAGGTCCGCGCGGTCGCGGCCCCGATCCCCGTTCCGCCCCCGGTCACCAGGTACACGCGCTCGTCCGCCATGTCTCAGGCCTCTCCCTCGTCTCGCCCGCCGTCCCCCGTCCCGGTGATCTTAGGGGGGAGCGGAAGGCGGCCCGGTAGACCCGCGGGGAGACGCCGGTGCGGCGCGCGAGGTGCCGGCGTAAGGGTGAAGCGGCACCGAACCCGGGTGCGCGTCACGGGCTGGGCTTGTGGGCGAGGATCCAACGGTTGGCGGCGAGGGCGTCGTCCGGTTCGGGGAGCGGGCCGCGGCCGTGGTGGCGGCTGAAGTCGAACGGGGTGTGCACCCGGGTGGACCAGCCGCGTCCGGCGAGGTCGGCGCGGGTGTCCGGCCGGGGTTCGCCGTCGAACAGGGCGAGCAGGTCGACGCCGATGCGGAGGCGGGCGGCCGTGTAGACCGGGTGGGAACGGACGGCGTCCGACTCAAGGCCCAGTTTGACCTCGTAGGCCAGCGTGCTGCCGCCGGCGCTGAGCCGGTCGACCGTGTCGACGAGGGACCGCTCGGCGGCGGACGGCAGGTAGAGCAGCAGACCCTCGGCCAGCCAGGCCGTCGGTGCCTCGGACCGGAAGCCCGCCGCGAGCAGCGCCTCCGCCCAGTCCTCCCGCAGGTCGACCGCCACGGGGGCCCGGCGGGCCGCCGGTGTGGCGTCCCGCCGGTCGAGCACGTCCTGCTTGAAGGCCAGGACACCGGGCCGGTCGAGCTCGAAGACGGTGCACCCGAGCGGCCAGTCCAGCCGGAACGCCCGGGTGTCCAGGCCGGCCCCGAGCAGGACGACCTGGCGGGCACCGGCCCGGGCGGAGGCGAGGAGGTGGTCGTCCAGGACCCTGGTGCGCAGGCCGAAGTAGCGGCCGAGACGACCCCAGAGCGGGTCGGCCTCGCCGCCTCGGACCTGCCGTGGGTGGACCGGCCAGTGCGCGGAGGCGCGGGCCGCGCGGACGAAGTGCTCGGCGTACCGGTCCGCGGCCAGCGCGTCGGGGCGGTGGGTCTCGATCGCCCGGGCCGCCGCGACCATCAGCGCGGTCAGACCGACGCCGGACTCGACTCCTGTGCCCATGCGTCATCCTCTCCCGGGTTGCGCGTCCACTCGGCGGTCCGGTCGTGGGTGGTGACGCGGGCGCCGTAGACCCGGCTCATGAACCGCAGGACCGACTCGTCGGGCAGGTGGAGTGCCGTGGTGCAGTCCCGCAGCACGGTGACGTGATAGCCCTTCTGGAAGGCGGTGCGGGCCGTGGAGTCCACGCAGACATCGGCGAACAGGCCCGTGAAGACGAGATGCCCGACCCCGCCGTCGACGAGGTGCCGCTCGAACCCGTCGGCGAGGAAGGCGTCGAAGCACGCGTGCTTGGTGAACACCGCCTCGCCCGGGGCCGGTTCCACCCGGTGGAACTCCGCACCCCAGCTGCCGTCCAGACACTTCGGGCGCTTGCCCTGAAGGGCGTCGCGGTGCTGCCAGCTCGCCCCTTGCAGGTGGACGTCGCCGAGGAAGCGGACGAACACGACCTCGAGTCCGTCGGCGCGGGCAGCCGCGACGGCCCGCTCGGTGTGGGCCGCCACCCGCTCCAGGCGGGCGGGGTCTCCAGGGAAGCGGGCGGTGGCGACCGGGCCGGCGCAGAAGTCGTTCTGCAGGTCGACGACGACCAAGGCCGTGCTGCTCGGGGCGCTCATGGGCGGGGTCGCTGTTCGAGCGCGTCGAGCAGGGCGGTGACCATCGCCCCGGTGGAGTCCCGACCACCGAGGTCCGGTGTGCGGACGCCCCGGTCGAGCACGGCGGCCAGCGCCGTCTCCACGGCGGCGACCGCGCCCCGGCAGCCGGCGTGCCGCTCCGCGATCAGCGCCGCCGCCCGCACGGTCGCGGTGGGGTTGACGGTGCCGGTCCCCTCCAGGTCGTCGGCTGATCCGTGCACCGTCTGGTACTCGACCAGGCCGTTCAGCTCCGGGTGCAGGTAGACGTTCTCCGTGCAGCGGTTCTCCTGCCGCTCGGAGCCGAACCGGTCGAGCAGCACCACGTGCATGATGTCGGCCCACTCGTTGCCGGCGACGATGACGGTGCGGTCCGCGAGGCCGTGCGTGATCATGTTGCGGTTCACGGTGTCGGGCTGGAACAGCCGGGCGTCGACACCGGTCCGGGTCCTGAAGTCGGCCACCCAGTCGTCGAGGGCGCCGTCCAGGAGATGGAACTTGTAGGCCATCAGCACCTGGTCCGGCCCTTCCCCGGGCCACTCCTCCCCGGCCCGATCGACCGCGAACCGGAGGATCTTCTCGGTGATCTCCCGGCTGAACTCCATGGTGCGGGTCACCGAACCGGACGCGTGCCGGTTCTCCCCGGTGTAGAAGCCCTGGGCCTGGTCCCGGACGAGCAGGACCGAGGCGTCCCCGGTTGCGAGCGTCTCGACCTTGACCGCCTGCAGGCGTTGGCGCACCAGGTAGAGGGACTGGGCGTTGATCGCCGTACGGAACACGGCGGCGGTGCCGAGCCGTGCCTGCTCGCGGCAGAACCGCTCGTAGTGGACGGCGTCGTCTTCGGTGAGCCGGGCGATCTTCCCGACGTCCCCCTCCTCGACCTTGAGCGAGACGTACGAGTGGTACGTGCGCGGGGACCGTACGAGCTCGACATCCGTCCCCCACAGGTGCCCGATCCTGCCCAGTACCTGCTCGAAGACGGCGGCGAGTTCCGCCCCCGTGCCTCGGCCGACGGCGAGTCCGATGACCGGCTTCACCCTGTTCTCCTCCTGCGGTGTCCATGGCGTCCCGGGACGGCCTGCTCCGCCCCGGGACCTTGTCGAGCGGGCTGTGTCAGGCGGTCGGGGCGCCGACCAGGTGGTCACCCGGGATTCCCGCCATGTCCGGCGCGTAGAAGTCCTTGATGCCGGCTTCCCAGGTGGCCACGGGGATGCGGTCCTCGGCGTCGGGGCCGAAGGCGTCGAAGAGGGCGTGGATGTTGGCGTCCTCGAAGCCGATGGCCGTCATCAGCGACACGAACAGCGGGCGCTCGATCAGGCCGTCCTTGTCGGGGTCGCCGAGTGCGGCGAGAGCCTTGGCGAAGTCGGCGACGGTGGGGCCGAAGCGGGCGGGGTCGAGTACGAACGGGCGGAACTCCTCGAGGGTGATCACACCGTCGCCGTTGGCGTCCAGCTCGTCGGCCAGCGTCGTCCAGTAGCGGTTGAACGCGGCCCGCATGGCGTCCTTGGCACCGTCGTCCGAAGCGTCGGCCGCCTTCAGCACGTGGCTCGTCATGAGGTCGAAGTCGTCGGAGTCGATGACTCCGTTGCCATTGGCGTCGAAGAGAGAGAAGACCAGCTCGACCCGCTGGGTGGCCTCGGTTCGCATGTCCGTCACCTGTCTTGTGAGGCCCGTTGGTCCCGGGCCTGGCTCAATGCGTGCCTCCACGTAACCGTGTCGCGGGAGAGGGGTGACGGTGGCGCGGTCCCTGCTACCGGAAAGAGTGAGTCCGTCAACCATCAGTCCGGGCGGGTTGGACGGGACCGTGCGACCGGTCGAGGCCGTCTTGCCCGGCGTCGGCCCGGGTTCCGGCTGCGCCGTCACGGCCGACCAGGCGCGCCGGATCGCCGCCGAGCACTTCGGGCTCACGGCGCACGCCGAATCGCTCGGCAGCCGGCAGGACGCCAACTTCCTCCTGACTTACGACGACGGATCGCCCGCGGCCGTACTCAAGATCGCGAACCAGGCCTTCACCACGACCGAGATCGACGCCCAGGACACCGCCGCCGACCTGATCGCCGACGCGCAGCCCGGGCTGCGGCCGGCGACCGTCCTGCGTGACGCCGACGGCAACCGCAGGGCGGCGGCCGTGGACACCGACAGCGGTCCCGTCACCGCCCGGCTGCTCCGGCACGTGCCCGGCGGGACGCTCTCGGGGCCGCGCCACCTCCCACCCCGGACGGTCGCCGCCATGGGCCGCATCGCCGGCCAGGTCAGCACCACCCTGAGCGGCTTCCGGCACCCGGGGCTGGACCGCGTACTGCAGTGGGACCCCCGCCACGCCGAGCGCGTCGTCGGACAGCTCCTGGAGCACGTCACCGAGGCGGACCGGCGTACCGCCGTATGGTCCGCGGCCACGGAGGCATGGGCCGCGCTGCTGGAGGTCGCCGACCGGCTTCCGCGCCAGGCCGTACACCTGGACCTCACCGACGACAACCTCGTCCGCTCGCCCGACAACCCGCTCCCGCTCCCCGACGGCATCATCGACTTCGGCGACCTCACGGACACCTGGGCGGTGTGCGAGCTCGCGATACCGCTGTCCTCGATGCTCCACCACGACGGTATGGAACCGCACCACGTCCTGCCCGCGGTCCGCGCCTTCCACGAGACTCGCCCGCTCTCGGCCCCCGGCCATCTGGCCGTCACCTGCGGCCCGTACGCCCTGCAGCTCTCCTTCCCCGACGCCGTCCGGCCGGCCCCCACCGCCGACGCGCCGGTACGTGCCGGTGACCCGCTGGCCGCCCTCCCGGCGGGCACCCGGTTCCACGTCTCGCTCCAGGAGCAGGCCGTATCGGCTGTCCCGCCGCTGGTCAGGCCCGAGTACGCCCCCGGCTGGCTCGCCCTCACGGCCGATCCCGCCCCGCTGCTCGGCCTGCCGACATCCGCCACCGCACCGCAGCCCGACCTCCTCGCCCGCCGTGAGGCGGCCTTCGCCCCGGTCCAGGAGCACTACTACGCCAACCCGCCCCGCATGGAACGCGGTTGGCGGCACCACATGATCTCCGCCGAGGGCCGGTCGTACCTCGACATGGTCAACAACGTCACCCCGCTCGGCCACGCCCATCCCAGATCAAGCCCCCGCTGTGCATCGACGCCCCCGCCGTCGACTTCTTCACCAGCACCCTCGACCGGGCCCTGTCCGAACTCGGGCACCGAGGAACCGAATGACCGGCCTCGCCCTCCGGGGCCGTCCCCGGTGGGCGGAATAATCCGTTGACGCCCCCGGAAGGCGCCCTGTTAGCCTGGCGGAGTCGTTCTGATTCGTTCTGGGCCTGTGCGCCCTGGAAAAGGGTGTTTGATGACCCGGCCTGCGCCGAGTGCGCCTCGCCACACCGCGTAACCGTCCGCCGCTTTCCGCCACCCGTTCCTCCGGGCGGCTGCCGGACGTTTCCTCCGGTGCTCCGACCTGCCTGTACGCCGTCCCACGACGTCATCGGGCTGCCCTCTGACGAGGCCACTCGGCCTGCTCTTGCTGCTTTTGACCACTTCCCATTCCCAGCAAGGAGCACCCGGGTGTCCAGCCACACCACCAACACCAGCAACAACACTCTCGGCCTCAGCACCTTCGCCTGCGCGTGGTGCGGTCTGACCGTGTCCGCGTACGCCGCCGACGGCGCGCCGCGCAACCACTGCCCGTCCTGCCTGCACTCCCGGCACGTCCTCGACCACGTCGAGGGCGGCCCGAGCGACTGTGAGGGCCGGATGTCACCGATCGCCATCGCCGTGCTCCGCACCGGTGACTGGATGGTGATCCACCGCTGCGTGCGCTGCGACGAGCTCACCTCCAACCCGGCCCGCGGCGACGACAACCAGCTCATCCTGATGCGCATGGCGGTCCGCCCGTTGGCCCAACCGCCTTTCCCGCTCGAAGCGTTCGGAACCCTCTGACCGCCCGAGAAGGAAAGGAGCACCACCGTGTCACGCAACAACCGCGGTAACCGTGGACGGCGTCGTCCGCAGCGGCACAAGGACGTCCTGCACACCCAGGGCGGCCACCGGGCAGGCGACTTCCGGTGCGTTTCCTGCCGGCTCGACGTCCCCCTGGACGCCCCCGGCACCGCGCACCGCAACCACTGCCCCAACTGCCTGGCCAGCCTGCATGTCGACCGGAAGATCCCCGGCGACCGCGACTCCGACTGCCGCGGCCGGATGGAGGCGCTGGGCATGTCCGTCCGCCCGGACGGCGAGTGGATGATCATCCACCAGTGCGCCACCTGCGGCGAGCTCTCCGCCAACCGCATCGCGGGCGACGACAACCCGCTCGCCCTGGTCCGCCTCGCCCTCAGGCCCCTCGCCGACCCCAAGGCCGCCGGCCGCGCCCTCCTCGCCCTGTGACCCGGGGCGGCGGCCACCGGCGGAGCACGCCTTCCCCGATGGCCGGCGCCGTCAACGCCTACCAGCCCGAACAGTCAAACCAAACGCGGCAGAGCCCCGATCTTCGGTTCGGGGCTCTGCCCTCGCCCTGCTCACTCATCAGGCGAGAGGGCGGCCAAGTCCGCGGCACGGGACGGTCCGCTGGGTTCGGCAGTCAGCGGGAGACAGCGGCGTCGGTGTGCTCAGCGACAGCGTCTGCCGGCACAGCCGCCACACCGCCCTGCCGGGAGCGCAGGCCGAAGGCGCTGATGCCGGCGGCGATGACGGCTGCCGCGAACGGGACGAGCAGACCGGCCCGGTAGCCGTCGAGGAGGGCTCCGGGAGTCTCCGCGCGAGTGGCGGCCACGCTCGCGGCGGTGACGGCGGAGAGGCCGAGCGCGGCACCGAACTGGAAGGCGGTGTAGAGCAGACCACCCGCGAGTCCCTGCTCTTCCTCCGCGATCCCCTCCGTGGCCACGATGGTGAGGGGTCCGTACGCCAGGGAGAAGGCGAGACCGAGCACGATCAGGCTCGGGAACATCGTCGCGTAGCTCCAGTCCGCTCCGACCGGGAGGAACAGCCCGTAGGAGAGCGCCGCGAGCACCAGACCGCCCAGGATCACCCTGGCGTTGCCGAAGCGGTCGACCAGCCGTGGTGTGAGGGTCGGCGAGAGAATCGCATCGATGCCGATGACCAGCATCGCGAAGCTGGTCTCCAGCGTCGACCAGCCACGCAGTTCCTGGAGATACAGCACCACCAGGAACTGGAAACCGAAGAATCCGGCAGCGAACAGCATCGCCGAAAGGTTGGCCCGCACCAGGGAGCCGTGACGCAGGATATTCAGGCGCACGAGAGGCTCGGCGGACCGCCGTTCGATGACGAGGAAGGCCACGAGGAACGCCAGCCCGGCCAGCAACGTACCAGCGCTGACGGCCGCCCCGGCATGGGCGGCACGCTCGACGCCCAGCACGATCAGCACGAGGGCAGCGGTGACGGTGAGCGCGCCGGCCACGTCCACGCGCTTGCCGAGTCTGTCGGGCCGCGCCGACCGGGGGACGAACACGAGGGCCGCGACGAGGATGAGGAGGGAGAGTACGACCGGGGCGAAGAACACCCATCGCCAGTCGACGGCGGTGAGCAGCCCGCCGGCGACCAGACCGATCGTGAAGCCCCCCGCGGCGGTGCCGGAGTAGACGAGCAGTGCCTTGTTCCGCTCCGGCCCCTCGGCAAAGCCCGTCGTGATGATGGACAGACCGGCCGGAGTCATGAAGGCTGCGGCGACGCCCGTGACGAACCGGGCGAGGATCAGCGTCCACCCCTCCGTGGCGAAGCCGCCGAGCCCGGAGAACAGCAGGAAGACAGTGAGCCAGAGGACGAATATCTGACGGCGTCCGAACAGATCGGCGGCCCGTCCGCCGAGGAGCATGAAGCCGCCGTAACCGAGTACGTAGGCGCTCATGACCCATTGCAGCTCACCGGTGGACAGTCCCAGATCGGCGCGGATCGACGGCAGGGCCACGTTGAGCATGGCCACATCGATGCCTTCGAGGAAGATCGCGCCGCACAGGACGAGCAGGATGCCCCACTTGCGCGCGCTCAGCCTGCCCGAAGTACTCAAGGCACTCATGACGATGTGCTCCATCCGGAGTGAGAGGTGTTGTCGGTGCCCCAAGCCTTCGCCACAGCCGACGCGGGAACAACAGCGGTCATCGCAACGTTCGGTCAGCCAGGCTTACCGATCCATGCCTGCACGTATCCCGGAGACGTCTGTGGACCAGAGCGAACTCGACTGCTTTCTCGTACTCGCCGAAGAGCTGCACTTCGGACGTACCGCCACCCGGCTGCATCTCTCCCGCGCCCGGGTGAGTCAGCTCATCCAGAAGCTGGAGCGCCGCGTCGGAGCGCCTCTGTTCACCCGTACGAGCCGGCGTGTGACCCTTACCGCTCTGGGGGCCCGCCTCCGCGACGACCTCGAACCGCACTACCGCGGAATCGAGGACGCCCTGGCGCGGGCCGTCACGTCGGCACGCAGTATCGCGGGAGTCCTCCACGTCGGATTCTCCACGCCCCTGGCCGGGGAGATGGTGATGAAGGCGACCGAGAAGCTGCGCACCCACCATCCGGAAATCACCGTCGAGGTATGCGAGGTACCGCTGTCCGACCCGTACGGAATGCTGCGCAAAGGCGAGTTCGACGTCCAGTTGACCGACTTTCCCGTGCGCGAGGACGACCTGACCCGCGGCCCCACGCTCCTCGTGGAGGACAGGGTCCTTGCCGTCGCGGCCGGGCATCCTCTGGCCGGACGGAACGGGGTGACACTCGAGGATCTGGCCGGTATGCCGCTGCTGACCATCGCGGGAGACATTCCGGAGTACTGGCGGGAACATCGGCTGCCGACGCGCACCCCCAGCGGCAGACCCATCGGACAGGGACCGTCCGTCACCAACTTCCAGGAGGCACTGACGCTCGTCGGCGGCGGCAAGGGAGCCCTGCTGACAGGGGCCCACATCGCTCTCTACTACGGCCGCCCTGGAATCTCCTACGTCCCCGTGGAGGGTGACACGCCTCTCGGATACGGGCTGATGTGGCGGTCCGGCGGCGGCACCCGGGCGATAGAGCTCTTCGGCCGTATGACCCGCGAGATCGCCCGGACCATGGCGGCTACCGCCATCTGACGGCTCGGCCGGCAGCCGCGGGGGTCCACGTCTCAGGCGCAAGGCCGGCGGATCGCGATGCCGTGGCCGTCCCGGTGTCACCGCCGCAGTGTTCTTCCCGCCAGCCAGTTGCCCAGGAACTGCGCCAGTTGCACGAGGAACACGATGGTGAGTACGGCGATCCAGGTCACCGTCCAGTTGAAGCGCTGGTAGCCGTAGGCGATGGCGAAGTTCCCGAGGCCTCCGCCGCCGACCGCGCCGGCGATCGCGGTCGCGTCGACCACGGAGACGAAGACGAAGGTGTAGCCGAGGATGAGGGGGCCCAGCGCCTCGGGGATGAGGAGGGTGGTGATGATGCGTGCCGGGCCGGCGCCCATGGACCGGGCCGCCTCGATCACTCCGGCGTCGATGGTGACCAGGTTCTGTTCGACGACGCGGGAGATGCCGAAGGTGGCGGCGACGATGAGCGGGAACGTCGCGGCGGCGGTGCCGATGGTGGTGCCCACCACCCTCAGGGTCAGCGGGCCCACGGCGGTGATGAAGATGATGAAGGGAATGGGCCTGACGAAGTTCACCAGAAGGTTCAGGGCCGTGTGGACAGGCGTGTTCTGCAGCAGTCCTCCGCGGCGCGTCGTGTACAGCAGGATGCCGAGGAGCAGGCCGAGGAAGCCGCCGAAGACCATCGTGACGGCGACCATCCACAGGGTCTGGCCTATGGACGTCGTGAAGACCGGCCAGAGCGTGGTCCAGTCCGTGTTCATGCGTGCACCTCCACCGTGGCCACCGTGCGCAGACCGGCCACTGCCGTCTCGATGTCCCGCTCCGCTCCGGACAGAGCGAGGGTGACGGTGCCGAACGAGCGGCCCTGCAGGGTGTCGATCCCGCCGTGCACGATCTCGAAACGGAGGTCGTGCCGCCGCACGGCGTCGGTCAGGACCTGGCCCATCACGGCGTCGCCGTCGACCGTGACGGAGACGAGGGAGCCTTCGTGCTGCTTCCGGAGCCGTGCCACGTCGTCCGCGTCGGGGCGGTTCCTCAGCACCGTCTCCACGAGACGGCGGCCGGTGTCGGTCCGGGGTGCGGAGAAGACGTCGTAGACCGTGCCGACCTCGACGAGCCTGCCCGCGTCCAGTACAGCCACCCGGTCGGCGATGCTCCGTACCACGTCCATCTCGTGGGTGACGACCACGACGGTCACTCCCAGTTCGGAGTTGACGCGCCGGAGCAGCCGCAGAACGTCCTGGGTGGTCTCGGGATCCAGCGCGCTGGTCGATTCGTCGGCCAGCAGGATCGCAGGGTTGGCGGCCAGCGCCCGTGCGATGCCGACCCGCTGTTTCTGCCCACCGCTGAGCTGGTCGGGATAGGCCCATGCCTTGTCGGTCAGGCCGACGAAGGCGAGGAGTTCGGCGACCCGGGCCCGCTGTCTCTCCTTGGGCCAGCCCGCCAGCTTCAGAGGGTAGGCCACATTTCCGAACACCGTCCGGGAGCGGAACAGGTTGAACTGCTGGAAGATCATGCCGATTCGTGAGCGGATGCGCCGGAGGTCCTTCTCGCTCTGCTCGGTGATCACCACGCCGTCGACGGTCACCGTGCCCGAGGTGGCGTGTTCGAGCGCGTTGATCAGCCGCACCAGCGTGCTCTTCCCCGCGCCGGAGTGTCCGATGATCGCGAAGATCTCCCCCGCTTCGATCTCCAGGTCGATCGAGTCGAGCGCGGAGACGGTCGTCGATCGTGAGGTGAAGGTCTTGCTGACGTCGCGAAGTTCTATGAGTGGTGGTGCCATGAGTCCCTGTTTCGAGTCGGACCTGAGTGCGACGGGGGCGTCCGCGTCGGACGCCCCCGTCTTTCGCGCTGCCGTCAGTGCGCCGCGCGCACCGTCTTCTCCAGAGAGGCGAGGATGCGTTCGAGGTCGGCCTGCGGACGGTCCACGGCCACCGCCGTTCCCTTGGAGGCGTCGATCGCCGCCTTCTTCACCGCCGCTTCGTGGTAGAGCTTGGCGATCTTCAGATAGGTGGGGTTGTTCTTGTCGGCCGCCCGGGCGACGAAGACGTTGATGTACGGCTCGGCCTCGGGCTTCGACGGATCGTCGCCGTACAGCGCCTTCGACGGATCGAGCTTGGCGTCCAGGGCGAAGTTGTTGTTGATCACGGCCGCGTCCACGGACGGCAGCGAGGCGACGGTCTGGGAGGCGTCCACGGGGGTGACCGCGACCTTCGAGGCCGCGGTGTCCACGTCCGCGGGCGTCGCGAGCACCGACCCGCCGCCCTTCAGCTTCAGCAGTCCGGCCTGCTGGAGCACGAGCAGCGCCCGGGCCTGGTTGGTCGGGTCGTGGGGGATCGCCACCCGGCCGTGCTCCGGGATGTCCTGCAGCGCCGTGTGCTTCTTCGAGTAGAGGCTCAGGGGTACGACGACGGTCGACCCGATCGGTGTCAGGGTGTCCTTGTCGGCGACGTTGTGGTTCGCGAGGAACAGCAGGTGCTGGAAGAGGTTCAGGTCGATCTGCTTCTGCGACAGCGCCGGATTCGCCTGCGTGTAGTCGGTGAAGTTGACCAGCTCGATGTCGATGCCCTCCTCGGCGGCGCGCCGGGTCAGGACGGGCCAGAAGTCCGAACTCTGGTCGGTCGTACCGATCTTCACGGTGACGCGCCCGGAGGCGTCGGCCCGCGAGGAGCCACCCGTGAAGTGGGAGACCAGCACGGCCACCGCCGCGATCACGGCCACGGCGGCGATGGAGAGCCCGGTGATCAACCCGTTCCTTCTCTCCGCCGGGTTGTCGGGAAGCTCGGGGACGGAGCCGGGCTCGGTCGGGGTGTTCGTCATGAGGGGTCCTTCTGATGGGGGAGAGGCGTTCGTCCTGTCCGTGACGGGGCCACGGTGGTGTTCAGACCTGCTGCGCGGGTCGGCCGGCAGCGGGCAGGAGGTGGTGCGGGAACGCGGCAAGCAGTTGTCTCGTGTAGGGGGCGGCCGGTGAGTCGAAGACGGTGTCCCTCGGACCCGCCTCCACCAGTTCGCCCTGGTTCAGGACCGCGATCCGGTCGCAGAAGTGCCGTACCACCGCCAGGTCGTGGGAGATGAAGAGCAGCGACAGGCCGAGCTCCTCACGCAGATCCATCAGGAGGTTGAGGACCTGCGCCTGGACCGACACGTCCAGTGCGGACACCGGCTCGTCGGCGATGACCAGACGCGGTCGGACGGCCAACGCCCGGGCGATGCCGATGCGTTGACGCTGGCCTCCGGAGAACTCGTGGGGGTGGCGGGAGAGGTGGGACGGGGACAGGCCCACCTGTTCCAGGAGTTCCGCCGCCCGCTTCCTGCGCTCCGCCCGGTCCAGGTCCGTGTGGAGGCGCAGGGGCGTGGTGACGATCTGCTCCACCGTGTGGCGCGGGTTCAGCGACGCGTACGGGTCCTGGAAGACCAGTTGGACGTCCCGGCTCAGCTCGCGGCGCAGACGCGTGTCCGTCGCCGCCCCGGAGACGTCCCGGCCGTCGAAGAGGACCTCCCCGCTCGTGGGGCGGCGCAGGCCGGTCAGGACCCGCGCGATGGTGGACTTGCCCGAGCCGGACTCGCCCACCAGGCCCAGGGTCTCCCCGCGTGCCACGTGGAGGCTCACGCCCTTCACCGCGGTGTGGGGGCGGGCGCGACGGCGGCCCGGGTAGTCCACGCGCAGTTCGCGCACCTCGGCCAGGACTCCGGGATCGGGGGCGGCGCGGAGGCGGGCCTTGGTACGTGGCTTCGGCTCCGGGTCGTCGACCGTGGGAAGGCGGGTGCCGGGGACGGTGTCCAGGGTGGGAGCCGCTCCGATGAGGGCCTTGGTGTAGGGGTGGGCGGGGGTGGCCAGGAGGCGTCCGGTGGGGCCTTCTTCGAGTGCCTCGCCGTCGCGCATCACCAGCATGCGGTCGCATGTCTTCGCCACCACGCCCACGTCGTGCGTGATGAGGAGCATGGCCGTCCCGGCCTCCGACTGGAGTTCGCGGATCAGGTCGAGGACCTGGTGCTGGACTCGGGCGTCCAGTGCCGTGGTCGGTTCGTCGGCGATCAGGACGCCCGGGTCGTTGATCAACGCCATGGCGATGACGACGCGTTGGCGCATGCCGCCCGAGAGGTGATGGGGGTGGTCCGAGGCGCGGGCCGCTGGGATGCCCACCCGCTCCAGCATGGCCGCCGCCCGTTCCCTCGCCTCCCCGCGGCCGGCCCGCGGGTGGTGGATGCGGTACGCCTCCGCCACCTGGGCGCCGATGGTGTGGTACGGCGACAGGGCGTCCAGGGCGTCCTGGAAGACCATCGCGACACGGGCGCCCCTGACCGTCTTCAGGACCGCTTCGGGCGCGCCCACGAGATCGAGGCCGTCGCCCCCGAGCCGTACGCTGCCCCGGACGCGGGTGCGCGCCGGGTCGTGGAGGGCCAGCGCGGCCAGGCCGATCGTCGACTTGCCCGACCCCGACTCCCCGACGAGGCCCAGGACTTCACCCGGTTCCACGTCGAAGGAGACGTCCCGGACCGCGGAGACCGGGCCGCGCGCCGTGCGGAAGGTGACCGCCAGGTCGCGGACGCTCAATGCGGGTCGATCGCTCATGCGAGCCTCACTCGGGGATCCAGCCAGGCCACCACCAGGTCGGCCACGGCCACGAACACGACGACGAAGAAGGCGGCGACGAGGACGGTACCGACGACGGTGGGCAGGTCGTTGCCGGTCACCGCGTCCACGGCCAGCTTGCCGACGCCGCCGAGACCGAACACGGTCTCCGTGATGAACGCGCCCCCGAGCAGCGCCCCGACCTCCAGGCCGAGCAGCTGCACCAGTGGGCCGGCCGCGCCGCGCGCGGTGTACTTCAGGTGGGTACGCAGGGTGCCCAGGCCCTTGGCGCGAGCCGTGCGGACGTACCCGTGGTGCATGGTCTCCAGCATCTGCGAGCGGGTGAGACGGGCGTAGACGGCGGCGTTGACGAAGCCGAGCACCAGCCACGGCAGGACCAGCCCCAGGGCCCACTGGCCGGGCTGGTCGGCGAACGGCACGTAACGCGGGGGCGCGAACAGGCCGGTGGAGTAGACGAGCAGGAACTGGAGCACGTAACCGAGGAAGTAGATCTGCACACTGGCGCCCAGCAGATTGAAGCCGGACAGCAGACGGTCGGTCGCCCTGCCCCGGCGCAGCGCCGCCGCCAGGCCCGAGCCGACGCCGAGGACCAGGATCACCGCGAGGGCGCCGACCGCGATCGAGACGGTCACCGGGAGACGGTCCTCGATGGCGGCGAGGACGGGCTGGTGGAGGGTGTAGGAGTAGCCGAGGCAGGGGGCGGGGCAGGGGATCGGGGTGCCGTCGACGTCCGCGATGGTGCGGCCGGTGACGATGCCGCCGGCGTAGTCGGTGAACTGGGAGACGAGCGGCTGGTCGAGTCCCATGCTCGTGCGAACGGCCGCGAGCTGGGCGGAGGTGCACTTGGGACCGCAGGCGATCAGAGCCGGGTCGGAGGGGGCGGCGTAGAAGAGCCCGAAGGCCGTGGCGGTGATCGCGAAGAGCACCGCCACGGCCTGCGCGACCCTCTTGATGAGGTAACGGGTCATGGTCGCAGGAGGCCAGGAGCTCAGGAGTTCTTGACGTACACGTCGGCCAGGGCCGTGACGCCGTAGATCGGGTGGATGGCGGCGCCGCCGATCTTCTCGCCACGGAACTGGGAGATGCTCTTGTAGAGGAAGGGCACCACGGGGACGTCCTTCATGACCGTCTCCTCCAGACCGATCAGCTCCTCGGCCTTCTTCTGGGCGTCACCGATCCTCGCGATGCGGGCCAGCTCCTCGTCCACCTGCGGGTTGCCGTAGCGGATGGTGTTGGACACCGCGTCCAGGTGGCTCTCGTAGCCGAGGGGAAGCAGGGTCGACGGGGTGGGCCAGTCCACGGAGTTGGTGGACAGGAACAGGTCGTACGGGCTGTCCTCGCCGCCGAAGATCTGGTCGTTGAACGCGCCGGGCTGAAGGCCCTTCAGCACGAGCTTGATCCCGGCCTTGGCGAAGGCGTCGGCGAGGACCTGGGCGACCTGGTCGTCCGCCGGGCTGTCGGTGGGGTACGCGTACGTCAGCTTGGTGACCCGCGTCTTCGCCCTGGCCAGGTGTTCCTTGGCCTTGGCGATGTCGCCGGCGGGGGCGACGGGGTAGAGGTCGTACTTCTTCCAGCCGACGACGGCCGGCGAGGAGAGGGTGGTCGCGAAGTCGCCGGCGTAACGGCCGCCGAGGACCTGGCGGGCCTGCTCGCGCGGGAAGAGGTAGTGGATGGCCTTGCGGACCTCGGGATCGGTGACCCGGTCGTTCCTGATGTACAGGTCCTGGGTGTAGGCGCCCTTGCTGCCGGAGACGACGAGCTTGCGCTTGGCGGGGTCGCGTTCGACCGTCGAGATCAGCTCCGGCGGCAGCTGGTCCTTGGTGGTGAGCGTGGTCGCACCGGTGCCCTGGCCGGTGAGCACCTCCTGCGCGGTGTTGAGGGCCTCCTTGCCGAAGGTGAACTCGAAGCGGTCCGGGTAGGCGTGCCGGATCGAGTCCGTCTCCGGCTTCCAGTACGGGTTGCGCTCCAGGGTGAGGCTCTGGTTCTGCTTGTGCTCGACGATCTTGTACGGCCCGGTGGCGAAGGGCTTCACGTCGTAGCCGGTGCCCGTGTCCTTGTCCTCGCGGACCGGCGAGGAGGAGGACTGGGCGGCCATGTACGGCACGTCGGACTGCGGCTGGGGGAAGTGGAAGACGATGGTCTTGTCATCGGGCGTCTCGATCGCCTTGAGGTCGCCGTCCTTCTTGGGGCCGCCGTACCTCTTCACCGCCTCGGTGAGGTCCTTGGTGCCGGTGAGCCAGGGCTGCCAGTAGGTGGGGCCGACCTCGAAGCCGGGCGCGAAGGTGCGCTCGATGCCGTACTTGACCTGCTGCGCGGTGACGGGCTTGCCGTCCTCCCAGGCGATGCCGTCCTTCAGGTGGTACGTCCAGGTGCGGCCGCCGTCGGAGGAGGTGCCGGTGTCGGTCGCGAGGTCGCCGACCAACCGGGGCCTGCCGTCGATGATCTGGTACTGCGTCAGCTGTCGGCCCCACAGCAGGGAGGTGCTGTACCGCTCGCCGGCGTAGATCTTCTGCGGGTCGAGGTGCGGGAAGTCCGCCTGGTTGGCGACGGTGACGGTTCCGCCCCTGCGGGCGCCGGGGATCTCGGGGGCGGGGCCCTGGCTGTCCTTAGCGGTGCCGAGGGTGGTGGTCAGGCGCTGGCCGCTCTTTGCGGCGGTGCTGTTCCTGCCCTGCCCGGCGCCTGTTCCCGCGCCCGCACCTGCGGAGCAGGAGCACAGCAGCAGGGCGGCGGTGGTGGCGAGAGCCGGGACGGCTGCGGCGCGCAGGGTGATTGCGGGCATGACGAACTCCGTTGTGTCGTGCGGGTGTTGCGGATGAGGGTGAGGGAAGGTGCGGGGCTCAGCGGACGGTGTGCGGATCGAGTGCGTCCCGCACGGCGTCGCCGAGGAGGTTGAAGGCGAGGACGAAGACGAGGAGCGAGGCGCCGGGGAAGACCATGTACGTGGGGTCGTCGTAGAAGACGTCGGCACCCCGGGAGATCATGCGACCCCAGTCGGGGATGGGCTCGTTGACGCCGACTCCCAGGAAGGACAGCGCGGCCTCGGTGGTGACCATCGCGGGCACGGTGAGGGTGATGTGCACCAGGACCGGCGCCCAGACGTTCGGCAGCAGTTCGCGGAAGACGATGTGCCGTCGGCTCGCGCCGAGGGCCCGGGCCGCCTCGACGAACTCCCGCTCGCGCAGGGACCGTACGACGGTGCGCAGCACCATCGCGAGCGGCACCCAGCCGAAGGCGGAGAAGACCAGGATGAGAACGGTGAACTGCATCCAGGAGGGCTCGTTCTCGTCGGGTGCGACGAAGCGGGTCTGGATGACCGGGCCCAGGGTGAGCAGGAACAGCAGGCTCGGAAAGGCGAGCAGGACGTTGCAGACGAAGGTGAACGCCCGGTCGGCGAGCCCGCTGAGATAACCCACGGCCACTCCGACGACCACGCCGATGACGGCGACGACGGCGGCCGAAGTGACGGCGATCAGCAGCGAGGTGCGGATGCCGTACAGGAGTTGGGCGAGGACGTCGCGGCCGAGGCCGGGCTCGATGCCGAACCAGTGCTCGGCCGAGAGGCCGCCGTTGGGCAGCAGGGGCAGGCCCTCCGGACTCAGCAGGCCGACATCGTTCTGGCCGTAGTGCTCGGTCGGGTTCTTGCCGTAGAGGGCGGTGAGCAGGGGAGCCGCGAGGGCGAGGAACACGAAGAACCCGACGACGCAGAACGAGACGATTCCGACCCGATCACGCCGGAACGCGTCCACCTTCGATACCGCTGCCACGCTGCCGCACTCCCGCTCGCTCGGGGCGCGCCGAATGTGGAGGAACGCCCTGGATCACCTCGGAGACGGTGTCGCCGCTCCGGACATCGAGCATTAGATCGAAAGATCGATTCGGTCGCAACGCATCGGATTCGAAGGTTGATTAACCATATTGCCTTGGATGTCTAGAGTGTTTCTCTGTTCATGTTGCCGCAATGGAAATGCTCACCAATCACCTTGAATCGCCCGAGCACGAGAGACAGGCATCACAGCCGGCGAGCCAGGGACAAGACGTACGGCGGTGACAGCGGAGGCAAACAGTCGCCCCGGGCGCAGCGGTCCCCATGCCCGCGCCCGCCGGTCTCCGGACCGGCCTGCTCCTCCCCGTCGGCCTCGGCCCCGTCATCGACGACGGTGACGACGAGGACGCCGAGAGCGCCTCTCGTCCCCCGTGCCAACGGCCCGACCGTGAGCGCCGCAGCCACCGTCGGGCGGATCCGTCGCGGACGCGGAAGGTCACGGACCCCGGTGTCCGCCGGGTGGGGCTGCCTGGCTCTCGGGGGGCTCGGGCGGGGGCCCGGCGGGGGGACCCGGCGACGGCTCGCCCGCCGCGAGGTGCTCCAGGACCTCCGCCAGTTCCTCGCAGGCGCGGCGCACCGAACGGCGGGTCGCACGCTGCTCGGTGATGACGGAGGCGAGGAGCAGGGCGGTCAGGGCGGCGGAACCGTTGAACATCTGGAGCTTGACCATGATCTCGACGTCCGACAGGTGGAGGAACGCGCCCCGGTCGGAGATCGCCTCGAAGGTGGCGAACACGGACGCGAAGAGCGCGCACAGCACGCTGCCGGCGAGCTGGAAGCGGAGTGCTGCCCAGACCAGCAGGGGGAAGACGAGGAAGAGCAGGCTCATCGGGCTGAGCACGGCCAGAGGGACGAGAACCAGGGTCGTCAGCCCCAGAAAGGCCGCCTCCTTCCAGCGCCGTACCCGGAACCGTCCGGCCGGCCCCGCGAGTACGAGCAGGAGCGGAGCGACGAGCAGAACCCCCATCGTGTCGCCCGCCCACCAGGCCAGCCACACGGCCCAGAACTCGCTCCTGTCCAGGGAGCCAGTCACCACCTGCAGTCCGACCCCCGCGGTCGCGCTGATCAGCATGGCGCCGAAGCCGCCGAGGAAGACCAGCGAGAGTCCGTCCCGCAGCCGCGCCATGTCAAGCCGGAAACCGACCCGTCTGAGCAGCAGGCAGGCGCAGAGCGGCGCGACGGTGTTGCTCACCACGGTGACCACTGTGGTGGGCCCTGGGGTGGTGAGGGAGGCGATGACGAGGAAGGAGCCGAGGGCGATCCCGGGCCAGACCCGCGCGCCGAACAGCAGCAGGGCGGCGACGGCGACGCCGGTGGGCGGCCAGATGGGGGTGGCCACCACGCCTTCGACGACGAGGCGGCCCAGCAGGCCGAGCCGTCCGGCCGCGTAGTAGCAGACCGCCACGGCCAGCGAAATCAGGGCCGCCTCGGTAAAGGGCCGGAACTGCCGAATAACCAACACGCCAGCCATCAGACACCGGCCGGGCCGCCACGACCGGGAAAGGACCCCTGCGTGTCGGGCGCCGCCGTACGGCACGAGTCCGGACCGGCTGGTGGAGTCCGGACCGGCCCGAGGCGGGGCGGGCCTCTCGCACCCCTCACCCCTCGGTCTTCGGCCGGGCCGGACCGCCGTCATGGCCGACGACCAGGACGGCTGCGTCGTCCTCGTGCCCCACCGTGGCCGCCAGCTTCATGACGGAGGTGGCGAGCGCGTCGACGTCCAGCCCGGCGACGGCGGTGATCCCGGCGAGCCGCATCACCCGGTCCAGACCCTCGTCGACGTGGAGCGAGGGCCCCTCCACCACCCCGTCGGTCAGGAGGACGAAGACACCGTCGGCCGTGAGCCGGTGGCGCGTGGCCGGGTAGTCGACGTCGCGGAGCACACCGAGCGGAGGCCCGCCCTCGCTGTCGTCGATGCCGGAGCGGCCGTCGGTGGTGGCCCAGATGTAGGGGATGTGACCGGCCCGGGCGCACTCCAGGGTGCCGGCAGCGGGGTCGAGCCGCAGGAAGGTGCAGGTGGCGAAGAGGTCGGCGCCCAGAGAGATCAGCAGGTCGTTGGTGCGACCGAGCAGCTCTCCCGGGTCTCCGGTGACGGAGGCCAGCGCGCGCAGTGCCACGCGGACCTGTCCCATGAAGGCGGCGGCCTCGATGTTGTGCCCCTGCACGTCACCGATGGACATGCCGATCCGCCCGCCGGGCAGGGAGAAGGCGTCGTACCAGTCACCGCCGACGTTGAGCCCGTGGTTGGCGGGCTCATAGCGGACGGCCAGCCGGGCGCCCGGAAAACTGGGCAGGTCCGAGGGCAGCATGCCGCGCTGCAGGGCCACGGCGAGCTCGACACGGGAACGCTGCGTCTCGGCCAACTCCCGAGCCGTGGCGGTCAGCGACGCGAGCCGGGCCAGAAGGTCCTCGCTGTTGTCGGCCGGCCGTCTGCGGAACATCGATCACTCCGACGTCACGACAATCCTCGCATCACTCTGTCCCGTCTCCAGCACACGGGACCACGGGGGACCACCTCGGTACGAACAGGTCCTTCCCCACTCTGCCCGGAGGGCACGACGCCCGCATCTCATCGACCCCGCTCCCCGGCATCGAGGGCCTGAGCATCGACCCTGCACCCCGGCATCGAGGGCCTGAGCGTGGCTGAGCACGAACCCCTCGATCCCGGACTCGGGCAGCCCGGCCGCTACCCGAATCCCGGATCGGGGCCCGCCCGCCGACGCCGGCGGCCTCATCGAGGCACCACGGACACTCGCCCGCCACGCCCACACCCGTTGCCGGCCGACAGAAAGGATCAAGGTGCCCGTCGCTCCGCCCCGCCCGCAGCAGGCCGCGCGGCGCGAGCTCACGAATCCATCCGCTCACGTCGCCCATTGGCCTGGCCACCTCCGCGGAACCGAAGCGCAGCGACCAGTCCCTGCCGCCGAGCGCACCCGCAGTCAACAAGTACAACGGACACCAGACATGAAGCGCTCCTGGTCTGATGGAGGCTCGACTCCCTGCGCAGGCCCAGGGATGTGGGTGCACCTCCGTGCCCAGCTGTGCACGGACATCGACCGTGTGCCTGTGGAGGACGCGTCAGTCCTGTGGCCCGAGGAGGGGATGCGGCGGCCACGGATCGGGGCGGGACTCACGTGTCAGAATGGATGTGCCCGTTCTTCGTCCGGTTTTCATCATCGAGGTTCTTCCGTGTCCCAGCCCGTTGGCCGTGTTCCGCAGCGACGCAATGCACGGTCCAATCGGGCGCGCATCCTGGCCACCGCGCGCCAGGAGCTCGGACGGAACCCCGACACCACTCTGGAGGAACTGGCGCGCGCCTCCGGTGTCGTCAGGCGCACTCTTTTCGGGCACTTCCCCGGACGGGCGGCGCTCCTGGAGGCGCTGGCCGAGGAGGCCGCCGAGACTCTCCAGGCCGCAGCGGCGGGCCGGGGTGAAGGCGACGGACCCGGCTGAGCAGGCACTCGCGCGCTTCTCGCTGTCGATGTGGCCGGTGGGCGACCGATACCGGATGCTCCTGGCGCTGGCCCAACGGGACTTGGGCATGGAACGGGTCGCCGAGATCCTCGAGCCCGCCCGCGTCAAGGTCACCGCCATTCTGGAACGGGGGCAGCGGGACGGCGTCTTCCACTCCCACCTGCCGCCCGCGGTCATGGGTGCCGCTCTGGAGGCGATGACGGTCGCCCTGCTGGAAGAGGTCAACACCGGCGCACGTCAGTAGGCGGTGACCAGCAGGGTCCGGTAGCGCTTCTCCCCGACGTGGGACCAGGTGGCCGCGCTGCGGGACTTCATCCATGGCCGGAACACGGATAGCTTTGGCGCATGACCGAATCGGCTTAGGCTTCGCTCTCCTCGTAGGTGAGGTTCCGCCGCCGCCCGGTAGAGGTCTCCTCGGCCCAGGTCAGATGCCCACTGGCCTTGGGCGTGACGGCTCTGCGCAGGGCTCCGGCGGTGTCGGGAATCAGCTGTCCGCCGCGGACATGTAGGTCAGCGGCTGAAGCGGACGCCGCAGCGTCCACCACACCGGCTGTGTGCGGCCCCGCGGCACCAGCCCGTGCAGCTCCTGCTGGTAGAGCCGCAGCCATACGAACGCGTCCGCCGAGGCCGGCACCTGTTGCCGGGCTCGGGAGCCCTTCCGGACAACGCTAATCAGCTGCTGTCCCGGGTCGACGTCGCACTGCCGGACGCCGATCAGCTCCGAGGCCCGGACACCGCTGGAGATCCAGAACGCGATCATGGCCCAGTCCCGATTCGACCGCAGCGCCGCGAACAGCGTGTTGAACTACTCGTCCGGGATCGAGCGCGGAATCCGGCGCGGAACCGTGGGCCGGTAGCGGCCCGTTCGCTCCGGTGCCCAGGCGTCCATCGGGTTGTGGTGTGCGTGCGCGCGGCCGGAGCGACGCGCCAGGTCGAGCGGGAACGGGTTGAGCAGCGGTCCGGATCCGGCATCACGGTGCAGGTCGTAGAACCTGCGCAGCACCGTTTCGCTGTGGGCGACGGTCGGCGGCGCATAGCCGGGCCCCGGGGTGGTTTCCCGGTCACCGGGTTCGGGGCGCCGACGGTGCGGGTCGGCCGCCGCTTGGCCGCGGTCGCGCGCGGCTTGACCGTCAGCTGGATCCAGCAGCTGAAATCGCGAGCGTCCACGCGCGTCGCTCGATCCCAGGGCACCTCGACCGCGTGCAGGAACGAGCGGACGGTCGCCGCCGCCTTCCCGGCTGCGAGCAGCTCCTGGAAGAACACCGCGACCGGCGCCACGGCCGCGCCGTCGGCGTCGACGAGCCGGTAGGGCTCGTACCGGTCGCCGGTCTCCACCAGCCGACCACACCGGGGAACGGCCAACCGCGACAGATCCCGCTCGGGCACACGATCGTTCATCACGACCGCAGACCGTACTGGGCCACAACCCCACCTGGGCCCTGAACTGCACAATCAACCTGGTTCGTTCAGTCAACGGGGCGTGTTCGTGGATGCAGGCGGTGCCGTAGGCGCGGGCGCAGGTGCCCACGGAAAGTTTGCGGCGTTCGAAGTGGCCGAGGAAGTCCTCCCACTCGGCGTCCGTGGGGGTGCGGTACTCCTCGGCGGGGCGCAGGGTGCGGCGGCGAGTGATGAAGGCGCGGTGGGCTTCGATGGTCTCGGTGGGGTAGATGGCGTTGTAGCCCATGGTGGTGTTGATGTTGGTGTGGCCGACGATGACCTGGGCGATGTGGGGTGGCAGGCCGGAGCGGATGGCGTCGGTGATGAACATCCGCCGGAAGTCGTGCGGGGCGAAGTCCAGCGGCTGACCACTGGCGTCGGTGAGGCCGATGAAGGCGAGGACGTCGCCGAGAGCGTTGCGGATGAACTCGCGTCGAGCACCTGGCCGAGCTCGGCGAGCTGCTCACCGATCGCTACACCGAAGCCTTGCACGAGGTGATTGCCGCGAAGGCGGAGCACCGGGAGCCCGCCCCGGTCGCGGGTGAGGAGGAGGCGCCGGCGCAGGTCGTGGATCTGATGGCCGCGCTGGAAGCGTCTGTGGCGAAGGCGAAGGAGTCTCGGGGCGAGCCCGGCGGGCCGGCGACCGTGCACGAGATGCCGAAGCCGAAGAAGACCGCGGCCAAGAAGACCCCCGCGAAGAAGGCGTCCTCGAAAGAGACGAAGAAGACTGCGGCTTCGCGGCGCCGGAAGTCCGCCTGAGGGCAGGTGTGCATGACGGATTCGCGGGCAGACGGGCGTGGAGCGCATGGGACACGCTCGTTGCCGGGCCCGCGAGTTCCCCCGTTCGTGGGGCCCGGCAGGGTCGAGACCGGCCCGCGCCTGTGGTGGGCGCGGGCCGGTCAGTCATCAGTCGAGGATGCCGAGGTCGGCGTCGGCGCGGCAGATCTGGCAGGCCTGGATCCGGCCCTCGGCGAGAGCACGGCGTGCCTGGTCCTGAGAGATCGGGCGGGTGTGGCCGCTGGTCATGCGGCAGTCGCCGCGGTGAACGCTATCGGGGACGGCCTGGCCGCCCTGACGCAGGTAGGAGACCACCCAGGCCGGTGGCTCCCGGCGTGCCCGGATGGGGCGCATCGCCGCCTCCCGCTTCATGACCTCGGCCCTCTTGATCCGGAGTCGCGCAGGATGACCAGCGCCAGCCGCTCCAGGATGTCCAGCTGGCCGAGGTCCTCGGGCAGGTCCAGCACGGCCGATCACGCCATGGCGAGCGGAGTGGTCGCAGCTGCCCCGGGCTTCTTCTGCAAGGCCGGCGCGTCGGCCTGGCACTTCTTGCACAGCGGGTTCTCTGGGGCTGCTCGTGTGGTGCGAGGCGTCGGAAGGAGCGTCGTCGCAGCTCAGCGTCGGTCACGTTCACCGTAGCGGCTGCAACAGGTGTGGCGCCATCGCTGAATCGAGCGAGGCTTGACGCCTCTCCGAATCCGGTGGGGAACCCCAGCGCGGTCCGGGGGTTGATACTGGTGGGGTCTCCTGTCCAACTGTCGCCAGTTCCTTGGGAGCCCACCCTGCTGGTGACCGTGTGTGGTCGCCAGCAGGCTGTCCGCTCCACTTTCCTCGGCTTCGGGCCGCATGGTTTTCGGTCATTGAAGGTTGGCCCTCTGGTCTGAGGCTGACAGTGCGGCGATGTTGTGGACTTGCACGTCGCACTCGGGTGCGCGACGGCGGAGACAGAGGGAGATCCGATGGGCACCGGGGATTTCGTGCGGGTGGTGGGGCGTCGTGCCGCGCTGCGGTATGTGCTGGCGGGGATAGCGGCCGCTACCGTGGCCGCCTGCTCGGGTAACGGGTCCCCCAGCGTCAGATTCCAGACCCTGGGGGCGTTCCTGAAGGGCAGCTGGGAGTTCGAGGCCGAGAACGGCGCGGGGGCACGGATCGTCGTGTCTGAAGACGGGCGGTGGCTGATGAGCGGCGGGGGCACGGACACTCCGTGGTCAGCGGAAGGTAACTGGTCCTTCGAGGGGGGCCGCCTCTCCGTGACGCTTGAGCGGCGCACCCCGTATGTGGTCCACGACGTTCCCGAGAAGGTGGAGAAGGCACTCGGGGGCAGGTACACCCTGTCGGGGGGACTGATCGATGGCCAGGACGCGGGCTACTCAAAGATGCAGATCAGCGGATCCAACGACAAAGTGGTGCTGACGTTCCCCGAATATGCGGACGACAGGCCCCGGGTGGTCACCTGCACTCGGGTGGAGGCCCACGAGGCGCCCTGAGCCTGGCCGACTCCCGGGCAGGCTCCGGCTGGCGGATTACTGGTGT
The DNA here is from genome assembly GCF_044768205.1 of Streptomyces sp. NPDC101160. Taxonomy (NCBI): domain Bacteria; kingdom Bacillati; phylum Actinomycetota; class Actinomycetes; order Kitasatosporales; family Streptomycetaceae; genus Streptomyces; species Streptomyces sp. NPDC101160. Next base: position 372,114 of record NZ_JBIWPJ010000003.1, read on the forward strand.
TCGCATTCACCCGCCGCTGGTTCCCCGAGGAGTCCAGCCCGCTGGTGACCTTCCGTGATCTCCTGGGGCGTATCGGCTCCATGTGCCGCCAGTCTCGTTGCGGAGGCGGGTGCTGGTCTTGTGGTGGTAGCCGAGCGCGTCCGCGACCACGGGGGCGGGCATGTCGAAGAGCTGCTGGCGGATGGCGGCGCCGCGGGCAGCTGCGGCGATCCCCGGTACATCTCCCCCTACCGGCTTCGGGACGCGATCAGGGAGTTCTTCGGTACCGAACAACCGCGGTACTCCGAGGCCGCAGGCGGTCTGGTGCTCGGTGTCAAGCTCCTGACGTCCTGACACGCCCGGGCTTTCGACCTGCCGGCAGGTGGGCTTCGCCAGGTCGTCCGCCTGCCAGCAGTGCGCGGGGTGGCCGCACACCCCGGCCGGACGCCGCGCTCCGCCGGCGCTCACTCCCGTTCGAGCCGGTCCGGGTCGCGCAGGGGCCGCAGGCCGCCGGGCATCTCCGGCAGCAGGAAGCCGTACCGGCCGAACATGTTCACGTGGTGCCGCACGAAGGGCGAGAGGCGGGCGACGTCCTCGTCGCGGACGTCGAAGCCCTCGGAGCGCAGCCGCTCCACGGCGGCGTCCATGTAGCGGGTGTTGAACAGCACCAGGGCGTTGAGGACCAGGCCAGCGCGCCGATCTGGTCCTCCATGCCTTCCTGGTAGTGCTGGTAGAGCTGGCCGGCGCGGCCGTGGAAGATCTTCCGGGCGAGCGCGTGGCGGCCCTCCTGGAGGTTGGCCTGGGCCTTGATGCGGCGGCGGTAGGACGGTTCGTCGGTCAGGCGCAGGATGTGCAGGGTCTTGGCGATCCGGCCGTAGTGCGCGATGGCGTCGCCGAGCACGGTGGGGCGGCCGTCGCGGGAGAGCATGCGGATCACGTCGTAGGCCCGCACCGCGCTGGTGTGGATGGAACCGATGATCCGCAGCACGTCCTCCCAGTTCCGCTCGATCCGTTCCAGGTCGATCCGGCCGCGAGCGGCGTCCTGGAAGGCGCCGTAGTCGGCGGTGCGGTCGATGCGCCACAGCTTCTGGTCGGGCAGGTCCGCCAGCTGCGGCGCGTAGGCGAACCCGGCCAGGGTGAGCAGGCCGAACACGATGTCGGAGTACGAGGCGGTGTCGGTGACACCATCTCCACATGGTCTGGGTCTGGGCAGTTCGGCTCGCACACCGGCGTCCTGGTGACTCAGAATGAGCGCGGAGAGGCGCCCTCGTCTGAGGTGGACGGGGATGGGCACCTTGAACGGGCTGGGAACCTGATCATCGTGCCTCCCAGCCACCTCCCAGTCGAGCTGTTCAGTGGCGACGGTGATGGCAGGGTCTCGGAGATCCTGGAAGTCTGAGCTTTACCCCCGGGGCTGGCGTACCACTTTGCGCTGGCGGATTCCGGGGGTTAGCCAGGTGCTTTGCGTCACCCGCGCTGGTTCAGGGCTCGGGTCAGCTCCCGGTTCGCGGCCCGGGCTGCCTCGAGCTCGGACTGCCGCTCCTCCAGGTCGCGCTCCAGGTCGACCGTGCGCTGTTCGAGTCGGGCGATGGTGGCCTGCAGTTCGGCTACGTCGGTGTGGACGCCGAACCCGGACTCCCGCCAGGCCTGCTCGCCAAGCTGACGGGACAGGTGCTCTTCGAGTTGCTGAACCCGGGCGGCCAGGCGGGTCGCTCGGGCATTGGCATTGGCGAGGTCCGTCTGGAGCGATTGCGTAGTGACCGGCGCGGACCCAGGTAGCGGGTCGGTAGGGCGGGTGGAGGCCGTGTGGAGCTTGTCCAGCAGATCGCGGTGGCGGTAGAGGAAGGTGCGGTCCACACGGGCCGCGCGGGCGATGGCCGAGGCGGTCAGCTGGGTGCCGTCGCGCGCAGCCGCAGCGATGGCTTCCTGGACTCGTCGGCGGCGCCGGTCGGTGCCGGCGTGGCGGCCTTCGTTCATCGGGCTGGTCACGTGAGGGTCCTTGTCGGTCGGACGTCGGGCAGGGGCTGGCGGACGCGGGGCATGCCGAGCATGACGGTGCGGCTGCGGCGGACGACGCTGACGGCCTGTTCGATGTGGGCGCGGTCTTCGGGGGTGAGGTCGTCGAGGTCGGTCTGGACGCGTTCGATCAGGCGGCGGATGCGGCGGATCTCTTCTTCGGAGGGCATGACTTGGCTGCGGGCCCAGTCGTCGGCTGCGAAGGCGGACATGAGTCTTTCGCGGCTGCGGAGCAGGTCGGCGAGGCGGGCTTGGAGGTCGGGGAGGTAGGAGACGTCGGTGGAGAAGTGCTCGCAGCCCAGGCAGCGGAAGCGCAGCGGGCAGGCGTGGCTGCCGGCGGCGACGTTGGTCGGTTCGCGGCATACGCCGTAGGGGGTGGCGACCTCGCCGATCGCGCGGCGGACGTGTTCGGAGTCGAGCAGGCTCTTCGCCGTGCGCCAGACCCGGTTGCCGTGCCGGTCGAACTGCAGGGCGGTGACGCGGTCGACGGCTTCGCGGCGGCGTTCCTCGCCGACGCGGTAGTAGCCCATGGTGGGGTGGATCAGCCGGTGGTCCATCAGCTCCTGGAGTACGTCGACTGGGACGCCGGCGTCGGCGTGCCGCTGTGCGTAGCAGTGCCGGTAGGCGTAGGGGAAGATCCGGGTCTTGTCGAACGGCACCAGCCGTGTGATGCGGGTGTCTGCTTCGGCGACGACGACGGGCACGAGCAGGTCGGGCAGGGACCTGACCCAGGTCCGGTGCTGGCCGGAGATGTCGACGAGCGGCTTGGTGCCTTCCGGGTTGGTCTTGGGTCGCGGGAGGAGCCGGAGCCGAGCCGGGTCTGCCGTGGGGAAGCGTTCGCGGACGCGCTGCTGCTGGCGGCGGATGACCGCGGCGGTCTCGGCGCCGATCGGCAGGCGCCGTCTGAGCCGGTATCCCTTGTGGTTGTCGTAGATGAGGACGTCGGAGCCGTCCGGGTCCTGTTCCAGGCAGTCGAGGGCGAGGGTGTTGATTTCGTCGGGGCGTCGTCCGGTGTCGATGAGGAGCTCGGTGGCGACGCGGACCTCGGTGCCGCTCATGGCCTCCAGCTCGTCGAGGTGGGCGCACAGCTCGCGCATGACGTCGTCCGGCAGGTCGCGGCCGGCTTCGGTGTCCTCGGGCTCGTCGGGCATGTCCTCGGGCCCGATCGCGAACTCTGCCGGCATGCCTTCCAGTAGCTGCCCCTTCGCGGTGAGCCCGAGGGAGCGGAAGCGGAGCAGGACCCGGCGGACGAACCGGGTGAAGGTCAGGCGGCGCGCGGGGCTGATCTGCCCGGTCGAGGTGAAGTAGCCCATGCGGTTGGTGAAGGCGACGATGTCGCTGCGTCCCCATGCCGCAGGCACTTCACCGCGGTCCTCGCCCTGCAGGCGCAGGCTCTCCGAGAGCATGCCCCCCCGCGGCGATGACCGCGCGCGTGTACTGGACGGCGTTCTTGTTCCGGCGGCGGGGAAGGTCGTCGTAGACCCAGATCTTCATTGCCTCCCGCAGCGGTTCTTGCAGCACGGGCGCGAACGAGATGCGGCCGGTGTAGCCGAAGACCGCCATGTCCCACACGTCCTTGACGCGTTCGGCCTCCGGCGTCATGTTCAGCAGGCGAAGCGCGCGCTGCCAGGCCCGGATCATCGTGACCTGCTCGCGGCTGAGCCCGTGCGCGGCCGGATCCGTCATCTCCTCCAGCGCCTGCACCTGGAGGGCGCGCAGCCGGTCGTAGAGCGGGCGCAGGCACTCGGGCCGCGACTTCTTGCCCTCCTGCGTTCGGGCCCACAGCCCGTACAGGAGCTCGGCGACCAGCCGGTCCGGCAGACCGCGCAGGCTGGCCTCGCGGGTCGTGCTGATCGACTTGTCCGTCCGTCGCCACAGGGCCTCGTCGAAGCCGGGCTCGATGCGGGCTCGGTACAGGCGGTGCAGGTGCGCTTTGCAGTACGGGTCCTGTCTGCCAGCGCGGTCGAGGTAGCACGCGGCCACCTCACACGTCCCCAGCGAGGCGTACCCGCTCACCCTCGGATGGACCAGGAACTCCTCCAGCCTCAGGACGTTCAACCCGGCAGCGGAGTGCTGGGTGCGGTGCGCCATGCACAGTCGGCCGGCGACGCTGTCGCGGGGCCGTTCACAGCCTTCGACCGCGCACGGGGCTTCTCCGGTACCGCGGCTCGTTCTCTTCGGCAGCAGTCGGAATTCCTCCAGCGGGAGGCTGGATCCTCGCCACCGTTCCATGCAGCCCCCGCACATCGGCCTCGTCGACACGGTGATCGCCAGGGGGCAACCCGGCACAGGGCAGTTGGGTAGGCCGATCACGGGATGCTGGCGTGACCAGGTGATCACCCGCCGGTCCCAGTCCCACCCGAGCACGGCGAGAAAGTCCTCGTCGAGGGCGCGCAGGATCTCCCCCAGCCGCTCATCGCCAGCCGGTGCCCCACTCGGCGGCAGAGCCGCGGCGCTCGCCGTCTTCACCGGCTGGCCCCCGGCCCGCCCATGCCGCGCGGTGAGGGCCCCCGCTCGACCGCCGCCCGCACGCGCCGGGGATCCGGGAACACGTACGGCGCCTGGGAGCCGAGGCTCTTCTGGCCGAGCGCCGCCTGCACCTCATCTGGCGCACCGCCGGCGTCGGCGACGTTCGACGCGAACGCCCGGCGCGCCATGTGTGCGCCCACCCGCCGGTCCAGGCCGGCCCGGACGCAGAGCCGTTCCATCAGCTCGCCGATCGCCTCCGGCGACATCGGCTCACCCAGCGGAGCCCGAACAGGTTCACCAGCAGGAAGTCGCTCCCGCCCTCCCCGAGAAGCCGGTGCCGCTCCTCGTAGTACAGGTCGAACCCGCCGACCACGAGGAAGTCCAGCGGCGCCACCCACGAGTGCCGCGACTTCGACCAGGCACCGTTCACGTTCTCCCGCCGCCGCACGTGCACGTGCGAGCCCGGGTAGTCGCAGCCCAGCGCCCGGGAATCGGGCAGAAGATGAACGTCGCTGCGCCGCAGACCCGCTACCTGACCGCGGCGAAGTCCGACCCGGCCGACCAGCAGGACGATCAGCCGGTCCCGCGCGTTGCGGCAGGCGACGAACATCGCCACCAGCTCCGCGTCCTCCGCCCGGTCCACCTGCTTCTCCGGCTCGCGCAGCGAGTGCACCGGCCGCAACCGGTAGAACAGGCCGCCGTCCTCACCTTGCGCCTGCGCGGGCAGGTCTCGACTGTCTGCGAGCTCGTAGATCTGCCCGAGCAGCGACCTCGATGCCTCGCCCACCGACACCGCGTACGACAACAGACCCCGCACCGCGACGAGCACCCGGTTGATCCGCCGCTCACCCCGCACCGGGACGGCGCCCGGCCCAGGCTGCACCACCGGCACCCCACCGTCCCGGGGCGCCGGGGTGTATTTCAGCCAGACCATGAACAGGCCGAGGTCCCGGCCCGCCGTCATCCACTCGCGGCCCGTCAAGCCGCACCAGCGCAGGTAGAGCGCGACGCCGCCGGCGTATGCCTTCGTCGTCAGCTCCGCTCGGTCCCGCCCGAACCGAAGATTCCGGAGCACTGATCAGCTTCAGGGACGACCTCCAGGTCGTCGTCAAGGACCGTCCAGTACCTCTGCCCGGACGGCATCACCACGGGAAACGCCCGCACCATCAACTCCTGCCACGAGTCGTGCAACAACCCGCCGCAGAGCCACACCCCCCGAGAACGAGTCCCAGGAGCTCAACGAACCCACCTCACCACACGTCACACCACAACCGGTCCACCCCAAGAAAAAGCGGGCATCCGCCGGGGCCATAGCGGTGACGGACGGCCTGGCAGCGGGCGCACGGCCCGCGCTGGTCGGCGGGGCACAGCTCCGGCGGCAGGTTCTTGGAGGCGGGGGCGGGGCTGGCCATGGCGGGCGGCTTTCTCGGACACGGCGGGACGGCAGCGCCAGGGTAGAACTTCTGTTCCCATTCGGCGGCGCGGCACGCGTGGCGCACTAATTCGAACGCATGTTTCCATAGTCGCATGGAGTGCACCCCCTTCCCATCCGACCTCCTCGACGCCCAGACCAGCTGGATCACCGTCTACGAGGCGCTCGCCCGGCCCTGCCCCACCCGCGCGACCGCGCTCCGCCGCCACCTGATCCGCCTCTCGGCCCAGGTCTACTTCCACCCGTACTGGGCCCGCCCTGCCGCGGGCGGCCGCCCCGAGCTGCTGCTCGCCGCCCGCGCCCAGCACCACCGCCAGGAGGTGACGGCCGCATGACCCACCACGACCGCGACCGAGTGATCTGGCACATACGGTGCCGGCCGGACACCGCTCCCGACGATCACCGCCGCGTCCTGGGCCTGCTCGGCGAGTACACGGCCTGCGCTGTATCAGCGACTGCGGTGTTCCCCAATGGCGGAACGTCCTTTAGAAGGCACATCCGGGCTTCGTTTACGGCACTGCGGGTTTCGGCCCTGGACGGTCTCTCGGCGGCGGCGACAGTGCCGGGCCCCTCCGCAAGCGCAATGACCTGCTGCAGAGCGGATATCGTCGTGATCCCCGGGCGGAAGGGCCGCTCGCCGCCCGGGACGGGCCAGCCACCGTCATGTGAGGCCGACCAGGAGCGATCCTTCTCAGGGTCACCACGGTCACCTCGGCCCAGGGCCGCTCGAGCCAGCCTGCGGCGGGCTCAGGCTGCCGCAGGCCCTCCAGTTCGATGTGATCCGGGTTCAGCCCGGTCTCCTCGGCCAGTTCCTCGGCACTGATCTTCCGCTCCAGCCCGTCCCCGTCCATCTGGCGCACCAGCGGTAGCAGGCTGCTCGCCGAGACAGAAGGCTTGCTGAGAGGAAGGACGACCGGACGGAACCCGGCCGCTTCCCTTCGCCGAAAGCGATCGAGGAGACGTCGTGAACAGACGATTTTCCGCTGCCGTTTTCCTGCTCGGTCTGCTTGTGAGTGTTTCGACAGCAGTCCCGGCCAGCGCCGTCTCGGTCACGCCTCCGGTCGCCTCCGACTGCTCGCAGGACGTCACCGACGCGTTCAATTCGTGGCTGGCCACGGTCCCCGACGGCGCGACGATCCACCTCGCCCACAACGGCTGTTATCTGACCAACGGCTCGATCACCTTCACCGACCGTAAGAACATCACCATCGCGGGCAACGGCGCGACCATCAAAGCCACCGTCGATGTGACACCGCATACCAACCGTGCGCGGCTCTGGTTCAACCGAGGTGGCGGCTTTGTGGTCCGCAACGTGACCTTGCAGGGCACGAACTTCTCCCCGGACTGCGCGCAGCCCGGAGGTATCTCCTGCTACAACTCGGTCCTGGAGGCCGATACCGGCATCAAGGTCTGGGGCTCGGATGGCGTCCTGATCGACCGGGTGCACTTCGAGAACACCTGGGGTGACGCCCTGGAGGCGGACCCCGGCGGAACCTGGGACGCTCAGGGCAACGGCGCGGTGCCCGCCCGCAACGTTACCGTCCGCAACTCCACCGTGCACACGACCGGCCGGCACGCGTTCTCCTGCATCGACTGCCACAACTACATCATCGCGGACAACGTCATCTCCAACGTCGGCTACTGGATGGTCGACGTCGAGATCGAGGGTGCGGTGTGGAGCGGCGACGTCACGCTCGCGCGGAACACGTACAGCAACGTATACCTCGGACTGCTGGCGGCGGCGAGCAACCTCGGCGTCACGCCCGGCCCGTTCCTGATCCATGACAACGTGCAAACAGATGACCCCGTCACCTGCTATCCCCCGATCTACATCGCCCCGCCGACCAACACCTACGGCCCGGCGACGGTCACCGGGAACAACCTGAGGACGCTGAGCAACGGCATGGTCCTTGGCCACGTCTCCAGGGCCGACGTCGTCGGGAACACCACCACCTTCATCCCCGGCGGCGGATGCGGGTACTCCGCCGGGGTGGAACTGGACAACGTACCCAGCGGCGTGGTCACCCACAACACGTTCATCGGCGCGAGCCCCGTTGCACGCCTCAACTCGTCGACGGCCACAGTGTGCGGCAACCGGACGACCGCGTTGGGCAAGTACGACCAGCCTGTGCCCTGCGGGCGGGTGTGAGCGTGCCGATCAGTGCTGGCGGGGTGGGGCGATCAGGCTGCCGAAGGCCCGCCACCGACGAGGCGCAGCCCGCCGGTGTGGTCGGCGTCCTGCTGGGCTGAGCCGCGCCAGCTGGCGACAGCGACCGTCTGTAGGTGGGCCTTCGTCTCGGGGAACCCCGAGACGAAGGCCCACTGTCTTCTGCACCGTCTTTCTGAATCGCGTCCTGGCCGCGATGCGGCACGAGGTCAGGGAGCTGAAGGTCTTCGCGCGGCTGATCGGTGAGAAGGCCGCTGCGGCAGCTTCCATGTCGGAAGCGGAGGCGCCAGCGGTCCAGGTCGCCGTTCTCCAAGTACGAGACGAACTCGATCGCGTTCAGGTGCGGCTCTAGGGCGGAGAGGTCACGAAGGAGTCAGCCGCTTCCGAGTTCGCGTTGGCCGTTCGTCTTCTCGAAGAGCAGCATGCCAGCTGGTGTGCGGCAGACCCCGAGGATGAGCAGCGGTGGGACGTGGCGTGGGTGGAGAAGAACCTCGGCAACCGGCTCGCAGCACTGATGTGGCTGAGAGAGCTGGTGGTGCGGCTCTTCGAGGACGCCAATGCCTGCGCCTTCCAGTTGAGCTGATCGATTCGCGGAGGCCGGAAACGGGAAGCGCCCGTCCCTCTCAATGAGGGCGGGTGCTTCCCCTGTGTCGTTCCGGTGGGTCAGCCGGTGAGCTGGCAGACCCATTCGCGGCTGCAGCCCCCAGGGCATCCCTCACCGATACAAAGGGGCTGCCGTCCTGATGACGGGCGGCAGCGACGACCGGGGCGAAGTACCGGCCCTTTCCTGACAACCTCGTCCAGACTCAGACGCGGCGGCGGAGCAGTGACCTCGGCGACGGGCTGCCTGGCCTAGGCCGCCTGCGCTAGCCTCAGGGTGTACCCGACCGGCGGAGGCCCCGATGGCGCACCTGATCTTCGACGAGGACGAGCAGCAGCAGCTGCGCGCATCGGCCCGCGAGCATGCCGCGGCCGGCGAGGGACTGCTCGCGTACGCGCTGGAGCAACTCGCCGCCGAGGGCATCGACCTGTCGAAGGTCACCCCGTACGAGGACATCCAGGCGCGGCACGGGCTCGGCGGCCAGGACGCCGCTCGTACGCCCGGCGCTGCCTGATGGCGCCGAAGCACGGCCCGTGGCGGGCCCATGTCGTTCTGCACGACGTCGCGGAGCGTCAGATCGACGCGATGACGGACGCCGAGCGCGAGGTCCTCGACGCCGCGATCGTCCGCCTGTCCCTCGACCACCGGATCGGGGCTCGTGTTGAGGACAAGCTCGAGTGGGAATGTCGCGACGACCGGGTCCGGGTGGTGTACATCCCCACCGTCATCGGCACGATCATCCTGGTTGCGTACGTCGAGGTCGACTGAGAGGGGGCACCATGGCGTCGCGGTCTCGCAAGTACACCCGGCCTGAGGCGGATCCGGAGGGCCGCTTCCGCCCCCTCCCCGCTCCGGCGCAGGTGGAACGGGCAGAGGAGCTAGTGAGGGCCCTGTCCCCTGTGAGGCCGTCCGAGACCGTCAAGTCCGATGCATGGTGGGGCAGTTTCCGCGAAGACGAGAAGGTCTTCCTCCCCGGCGTCTGGATCGGTATCGGACTGGCCGTCTTCATCCTCGTGTCGATCTTGACCCATCTGTAGGAGTCGGTGCCGGTCAGTCAAGCCGTAGGCGAGCGACCTGCAACTGGAACACCGCCGTAAACGGCACTACCTACGGCTGCTGAAACCCGCCACGCCCGCAGCAGCAGACTTAGCTCCGGCCCCAGGCCTGCTGCGGGCGCCACCTCTCAGGAAGACGCCCTCGCGCACTCGTAGCCCGTGCGGTGCGGACGACGGCGCCATCCGCACCGTCGCCCGCCACGGCCACGACACCTCGACGCTCACCGTCCTCGCCATCGCGTACGCCGGCACCTGACACCGGATGCCCCTCGTCAAACGAGCCCGTGACCGTCGGCGTCGCACTGTGGGGCCCTTGGACGCGTTGGTGAGTCGACGCGCGGCGTGGCGGCTGGCTGCTTGATCACGAGTCCATGCAAGGTGGCGACATCCTCACGAGGGAGCGCGCATGGGACAGGAGTCGCCGCCGAGCATGGGCGAGCCGGAAGACAATGAGCCTTCTGGCGAGGGCCGTGGCAGCCGTCTGCGGGGATGGCAGACTCTGCTGGCCGCGATCGTCACCGCGGTGGCAGCGCTGATCGGAATCCTGATCATGAGGGGCTCCCAGACTGGCCCACAGCCGCCTCCCAAGACCACATCTTCTGAACCCGGGGCCACCATCCGGCAGGAGGCCTACATCACTAAGGCGTGGTCCGGCCCCCATCCCAGACTCCCCTCACCGGCCGTGATGTACCACCTCGAGGGAAGGTTCAAGAACCTTGAGCCTGGAACGGCCGTGGTCGGTCGCCTGGGCCCCGAAACGGCGCCCGACAACACACAACAGTGGGTCATGGCCAACGCCGTCCTGGACAGGGCGCGCAGTACGTGGAGGGTGGACCTACGACTACAGCGTCCAGGGAAGAAGATCTTCTATCAAGTTGGTACGGCCTCGGAGGATCTGTATGAGGGCTGCCCTGCCGAAACCGCGTGCCTCGTCGACGAGCCCGACATCAGGCCAACCGACAGCGGCGAGCCGGATGGGGGCGCTCACGCTACCCCCACCGAGCCGAGCTCTGGCACAGGCAAGCCTGACGCCTCGCTCGACGGGTTCACACCGACTACTCCCCTCACCGACGCAAAGACAGGTCAGAAGTATTCGTCTCCTCCGCCCGGCGTCGGCCCCTGAGGCATTGTCCCCGTCCCGGTGAAGTTCCTGGCGTTCTAGGCGGTTTCGCTTGGATCACCTGGCGGACCAGAGGAAGATCCCCACGACGTGCAACCCGGCCAAGTAGATGGCTGCGGTCTTCTCGTAGCGGGTGGCGATCCCTCGCCACAGCCTCAAGCGGTTGATGCAGCGTTCGACGGTGTTGCGCTGCTCGTGTGCCTAGCGATTGAAGGCGGGTGGTCTACCACCACGACTGCCGCGCTGCAGACGGTGTCCGCGTTGATCGGCTGGCACGGGAATGACCGCCCGGATGCCACAGGGTGGGGAGCACACCCGGCGCGATCAGAGTATGTACCGACGCCGCATCTTCCGTCTCCGCTTCACCCCAACTCTGCGGCCCCAGCAAACGCAGATGTGCCCCCTCGTGAGCCTTATCTCAACGGAATCAGCGGAGGAGTGTCGATCTCCCGCCGACTCACCATCGGTGAGCACGTCATTCCTCGTTCGTTGGTTCGTACAGGGAGGCTCAATGACCACTTCAGGGCCGCCACCAAGCAGCGGCCACCGCCCCGTTCCTTCGATTAGGTCGGTCGGCACGGCCGTCGCGGGCCGCACCTACTCGCAATCTGACCTTCTGGAGCACTTCGCCGTCTCCGATCCGAAGGTCGTTCGGCTGTTCCACGCGAGCGGCATCCGGCGCCGCTTCCTGACGCTCCCCGTGCGCGGCCCCGAGGGATGTCCGCCTGAGGAGAGTCCGGGGCACCTCCGGGCGAAGCATCAGCGGGTCGCGCTCGACATGGGCAGCCGGGCCCTTCGTACCTGCCTGGACCGGGCCGGACTCGGCTTTGGGCAGGTGGGCTACCTGTGCTGCGTGACGACGACGGGGCTGCTCACCCCAGGGCTGAGCGCGCTGCTGCTGCGGGAGATGGCGCTGCCGCCGACTGTTGAGCGTCTCGACATTGTGGGCATGGGCTGCCACGCAGCGATGAACGGCCTGGCCGCCGCCAGGTCGTGGTGCGTGGCCAACCCCGGGTCCGTCGCGGTCGTGGTGTGTGCCGAGGTCTGCTCGGCGGCCTATGTCTTCGACTCGACGATGCGCACCGCGGTGGTCAACTCGCTCTTCGGCGACGGTGCGGCCGCCGTGGCTCTCGCCTGCCGACCGGTCGGCGCCGCCCAGGAGCGGAAGGACGAGGGGAGGCCCGTGCCCCACTTGTTGTCGTCGGCCAGCCAGGTGATTACGTCGGCGGCGGATGCGATGCGCTACGACTGGGACGATCAGCAGGGGAGGTTGTCGTTCTTCCTGACGGGCGGAGCATGAAGGGGCCGCGCCGCTAACGTCGCGTCCTGGGCCGCACAGTGCTTGAGTGGCGGGTTAGCCCCGCTACTCCCTGCGTGCGGGACCTTGTTGAGCCTCCCGCCCGTAGACGCGAGGCCGGTACCCCTGAGGCGCGCCAACCCCGTCAAACCCGTCAAAGATCAATGGCGCAGGGTGTGGCGGTGACCCGCTGCACGCCATTTGAGCGGGCGGCCCGTGCGGGGACCTGGCGGAGGTAGGGGGGCTCTAAACGGGCTGCCACCCCTACGCCATGGCGTTGCCATCTGGCTGCCGTTCCGCGGGCAGCCACCGGATGAGGTGACAGCCCGGTCAAGGCCGCGAGCGGCGCCGGTACCTTCCCTGGCATGTCCACTGACACCCCGAGCGCGGCGGATCAGCTGCTGCTCGACCATGCGCACCGGCACGGGTTCGCCGTGACCGCAAAGATGTTGGAGGTCTGGAGGCGCCGCGGCCTGCTGCCGGGCAACATCCCCGGCGGAGGCCTGGGCCGCGGCAGGGGCAGCACCTCCAGCCCGGCGCCCGAGGCCTTCGACCCGCCCGTCACGCCGGCCGCGGCAAGCGCCCGACGGACCTGGCCCTGAGCCGCAATCTGGCCCGTGTATGGCCCGGAACTGCTGGTCAGGACTGGGATACCGGCGGGACGAACTGGAAGAAGGGGGGTATTTCGATACCTCCCCCATGGGAGGGGTCGTGCGCTCCAAGAAGGCACCTGACCCGGGGAAAACCCCAGGTCAGGTGCCTTCTTTCGTCCCGCTAGAAGAAGCCGAGCTTCTTCGGCGAGTAGTTCACCAGCAGATTCTTCGTCTGCTGGTAGTGCTCCAGCATCATCTTGTGGGTCTCACGTCCGACCCCCGACTGCTTGTAGCCGCCGAAGGCCGCGTGTGCCGGATACGCGTGGTAGCAGTTCGTCCAGACGCGGCCCGCCTGGATCGCGCGGCCCGCGCGGTAGGCGGTGGTGGTGTCGCGGGTCCAGACGCCGGCGCCGAGGCCGTAGAGGGTGTCGTTGGCGGTGCGGATGGCGTCGTCGAAGTCGGCGAAGGAGGTGACGGCGACGACCGGGCCGAAGATCTCCTCCTGGAAGATCCGCATGCGGTTGTCGCCCTCGAAGACGGTGGGCTGGACGTAGAAGCCACCGGCCAACTCACCGCCGTGCTCGACTCGCTGACCGCCCGTCAGGATCTTGGCGCCCTCCTGCTGGCCGATCTCCAGGTAGGAGAGGATCTTCTCGAGCTGGTCGGCGGAGGCCTGGGCGCCGATCATGGTGTCGGTGTCCAGCGGGTGGCCGGGGACGATGGCCTCCGTGCGGGTGATCGCCGCCTCGAGGAACTCGTGGTAGTGGCCGCGCTGGATCAGCGCGCGGGAGGGACAGGTGCAGACCTCGCCCTGGTTGAGGGCGAACATGGTGAAGCCTTCGAGGGCCTTGTCGAGGAAGTCGTCGTCGGCCGACGAGACGTCGTCGAAGAAGATGTTGGGCGACTTTCCGCCCAGCTCCAGCGTGACCGGCTTGAGGTTCTCGGCGGCGTACCCCATGATCAGCCGGCCCGTCGTCGTCTCACCGGTGAACGCGATCTTCGCGACCCGCGGGGAGGACGCCAGGGGCTTGCCAACCTCCTCGCCGAAGCCGTTGACGATGTTGACCACGCCGGGCGGCAGCAGGTCGGCGACCAGGCTCATCCAGTAGTGGACGGAGACGGGGGTCTGCTCGGCGGGCTTCAGGACGATCGCGTTGCCCGCGGCGAGGGCGGGCGCCAGCTTCCAGACCGCCATCAGGATCGGGAAGTTCCACGGGATGATCTGGGCGACCACACCCAGCGGCTCGTGGAAGTGGTAGGCGACGGTGTCGTCGTCGATCTGGCTGAGCGCGCCCTCCTGGGCGCGCAGCGCGCCCGCGAAGTAACGGAAGTGGTCGATGGCGAGCGGGATGTCCGCGGCCAGCGTCTCGCGGACCGGCTTGCCGTTCTCCCAGCTCTCCGCGACCGCGAGCGCCTCCAGGTTCTGCTCCATCCGGTCCGCGATCCGCAGCAGCACCTGCGCCCGCTCGGCCGGCGCCGTACGGCCCCAGGCCGGGGCGGCCGCGTGCGCCGCGTCGAGGGCGCGCTCCACGTCCTCGGCGGTGCCGCGCGCCACCTCCGTGAAGGGGCGGCCGTCGACCGGGCTCGGGTTCTCGAAGTACCTCCCGCGCGCCGGGGCGACGTACTCACCGCCGATCCAGTGGTCGTAGCGCCCCGCGTACGACATGAGCGAACCCTCGGTACCGGGTGCGGCGAAACGGGTCATGGGCATGGCCTCCCTCTGTGCGACCTGCGATGTGACCTGCGTGCGGCCTCTTGCGGTGGGCCGCGTGCGTTGCGGCCTCTTGCGATGCGGCCGCGTCCCGTGCGGCTGCTTGCGAGCGACCGCGTGCGAGCGGCCGCTTGCGGTTCGGATGCGTGCCTTGCGACTGCTTGCCGTGCGGCTACGTGCGGTGTGGCCGCGTGCGAGCGACCGCTTGCCGTGCGGCTGCTTGCGTTGCGGCCGTGTTCGGTGCGACCGCCCGCGCTGCGGCCGCAGCGACGCGACGCCCGCGGTGCGAGCGCGTGCGACACGACCACGTGCGGTGTGAGCGCGTGCGACACGTGCGGTGCGAGCGCGTGTGACGCGGCCATCTCCGACGCGGCCCCGCCGCCCGTTCCTGCCCGGCCGGCGGTCAGTGCCGAGTGTGCGCCGCCGGACGTTGCAACACCGTTGCGCCCGATGCCAGTTCGGCGTCCAGGGCGGCGAGCCGTGCCCGTACGGCAGGGGCCTGCGCCGCCGGTACGGCCGAGGCGAGCGCCCGCCACACCGTCACGTCGTCCTCGCCCCACGCGCTGTACGCCCAGTCCGCGAGGAGCCCCGGATCGCCCCGGTCCACCAGCGCCGCCCGCAGCCGCCCGGTCAGCCGATCCCGGAGCCGTACCACTCCCGGCGCGCACGACGACGGCAGCAGCGGCCCCGCGTACCCGCCGAGCGCCGTCGCCACGGCCCCCGACGCCAGCCGCCGGTCCACCACCGCGAAGTCCGCGTCCACCGCCTCCGTCAGCCGGTACGGACGGGAGGCCAGCAGCTCCGCGCCGAGCAGGCCGCGCAGCCGGGAAAGCTCCGCCCGCAGCGTCACCGGCGTGACCGACTCGTCCTCGTACAGCAGCGTGAGCAGCTCGTCCCCGGACACGCCCTCCGGGCGCTGCGCCAGGATCACCAGGATCTCGCTGTGCCGGCGGCTCAGCCGCAGCCGCCGCCCCGCCACGTGCAGCAGCGCCTCGTCCCGGCCGAGGGCCGTGAGCCGCGGCCGGCCGGCCGCCGGGGCGGGGGAGAGGAGCGCGAGCTGCGACTCGGCGGCCCGCGCCACCGCCTGCACGAACGCCAGACTGTGCGGATGCGCCAGCCGATCCCCGCCGGTGATGTCGACCGCCCCGAGCAGCCGCCCGGAGTGCGGATCGTGCACCGGCGCCGCCGCGCAGGTCCACGCCTGCACCGGCCGCCGGAAGTGCTCCGCCGCGCACACCTGCACCGGCCGGTCCAGCGCCATGGCCGTCCCCGGCGCGTTCGTCCCCGCCGCCGACTCCGACCAGCGCGCCCCGGCCACGAAGTTCATCCCGCGTGCGAGCCGCAGCGTCCCTGCATGCCCCTCCACCCACAGCATCCGGCCCGCCGCGTCGCACACCGCGAGCAGATGCTCGCCGTCCCGCGCGTACGCCCCCATCAGCTCCCGGACCACCGGCATCGCCGCCGCCAGCGGATGCTCCTCCCGGTGCCCGGCCAGCTCGTCCTCGTCCAGCTCCACGCGCGCCGCGCCGTCCGGGCTCACCCGTGCCCGCGCCGAACGCCGCCAGGAGTCCGCCACCAGCGGCCGGACGGGCGGGCAGCCCGGCGGGGCCGCGAGCCGGCCGCCGGCCGTGAACGCCTCGTGCGCCCGCCGCACCGCCGCACCGTCCGTGTCCGCCCACGTGTCACGCCACGTGTCGCTCACGCTCAACTCGGCCTCCCCGTCGAGGTCGTCGGGCACCCGTCGGCACCGTGGACGCCATCGTCATGCGCGCACGGCGGGCCGACAAGCGTCCGGACCGGCCCGCATATGCGCCCTGACCGGTACCCACCACCCGGGGGTCCCGTACAGTGGGACCGGGCCGTGACTGGCGCTTGAGGTGGATCACCACCGGGGAGCGGCCCGGCGGACGCGCGTACTCGCAGGACCGGTGCACGCGGCCGTGACGCAGCCGTGCGCCTGGGCGAACCACGTTCTCGACGACGCCCAGGAGTGGCCCATGTCCACCAGCACCGCACGCCTCATGGACGGCACCGCGCTCGCCCGCCGCACGGTCGAGGAGACCGCGGCCCGCGCCGCCGAGATCACCCGCCGCACCGGCACCACCCCCTGCCTCGCCACCGTCCTCGTCGGCGCCGACCCGGCCTCCGTCACGTACGTCAAGATGAAGCAGAACCGCTGCGCGAAGGCCGGAATCCGCTCCAAGCACGTCGAGCTGCCCGCCGAGACCACCACCGAGGAGCTCGTCGCGGCGATCACCGCGCTCTCCGAGGACCCCGAGGTCCACGGCATCCTGCTGCAGCACCCGGTCGGCCCGCACATCGACGAGCGCGCCGCCTTCGAGGCCATCGCCCCGGAGAAGGACGTCGACGGCGTCACCATGGCCTCCTTCGCCGCCATGGGCTTCGGTCTGCCCGGCTTCGTCTCCTGCACCCCCGGCGGCATCATGCGGCTGCTCGACGAGTACGAGGTCGAGCTCAGCGGCAAGCGGGCCGTCGTCGTCGGCCGCAGCGCCATCCTCGGCAAGCCGGCCGGCCTGCTGCTCCTCGGCCGCGACGCCACCGTCACCTACTGCCACTCCCGTACCACCGACCTCTCCGCCGCCGTCCGCGAGGCCGACATCCTGGTCGCCGCCGTCGGCAAGCCGCAGTTCATCAAGGGCGAGGACATCAAGCCCGGCGCCGTCGTCATCGACGCCGGCTACAACGCCGGCAACGTCGGCGACGTCGACTTCGACAGCGCCGCCGAGCGCGCCTCCCTCATCACCCCGGTCCCCGGTGGCGTCGGCCCGATGACCATCGCCGTGCTGCTCGCCCAGACCGTCGACGCGGCCGAGCGCCAGCTCGGGCTGTAGGTCTTCCATGGCGTGGGCCCCGGGTCTCGTGCGAGCAGCGGGATTGTCACGGTTCTGTACGAGCAGGGCCCAATGCGCCGGTATCGCTCGCCACATGGGCACGCGCGGGCGAGGCTGATTCCCATGCACCGCCCGCCGACGGAAACCCCGTCCCGCGACGCCCGGCCACCGCGACGGCCGGGCGTCGTCGTCCTGCCGGTCGCCGCGCTCGCCACCATAGTGGCGCTCTCGGTGGCCTTCACCGCACACGGTGGCGCGGCCGAAAGCGATCTGCACGGCGCGCCGCCCCCGGCACACGACACGAGCGGCACAGCCGACCCCGTCGACCCGTCCGCCGCGCCGCCCGGCCAGCACCCCTCGGCGCAGGCCGAGCGCCCCTCCCCGATGCCCGTCCGCACCGCGGACCGCACGGCGGAGGACCGCACCGAGGCCACGGCGACGGCTACGGCGACGGCCACGGCGACGGCCACCGCCGTGCCCCACCCGGCCGCGTCCGCCACGCCCCCGCGGCAGCGGCGCGCCACGGCGAACCCGCCCGCCCGCACGCCGTACGACACCCTGCGCGTCGGCGACTGCTTCGACATCGACCGCGACGCGCCCGGCACCGTCGTCCGCCGCGCCTGCGACACGCGCCACGACGCCGAGGTCGTCGCCCGTCCGCTCCTCACCGGCAGGTACGGCGACGACCGCGCGGTACGGGACGCGGCCGCCGCGCTCTGCCGGGCCCCTCTCCGCGTCAAGGCCGCCGAGCAGCCCCTCGGCACCCGCTGGACCACCTTCGTCCAGTACCCGTACCGCACCAGCTACCTCCTGGGCGAGGACAGGATCGCCTGCAGCCTGGCAGCACCGTCGGACACCGGCAGGAAGCTGACGGCTCCGCTGCAGTGAGGCGCGGCGGGAGGGCGCGGGGCAGGCAGGGCGGGGCGGTGGCGTCTCGGCGCGGGACACCTGGGCGGGGGACCGGCCCGGCGTTGCGCGGGCGGGGCGGGGGCGTCTCGGCGCGCGGCACCCCGGGCGGGGGGCCGGCCCGGCGTCCGGGTCCTTCGCCGTTCCGCACCGGCCCCCACCCGTGCGGCACGGAACCCGTTCTCGTCGCCCCGTCCCGACCCGCGCGGCGCACCTACGCCGTTCCGCACCGGCCCGCCCGGCCCGCCCGGCCCGCCCGGCCCGCCCGGCCCGCCCGGCCCGCCCGGCCCGCCCGGCCCGGTCCCGCCCTCGCCGCGCCTGCCGGTTTCGACGGGGCCCCGCAGCTACCCCTCCGCCACCCCCGACAGCGCCGCCGCCGGGTCGTGTTCCGGCGGGCCCGCCGGGGTCCAGAGACCGTCCTCCTCGCGGTACGGCCACCAGCGGCCGTCCTCGCCCAGGCGGAGCTGGACGTCCGTGCCCGTCAGGGTCCAGCGGGCCGGGCCGGACGGCTGGAGGGCGGGCCGGTCGGCGGGGTCCCAGGCGTCCAGGAGCCGGGCTTCGGCCCGGCGCAGCGCGTCGGGGTCCGGGGTCCACTCCTCCTCCAGGACCGCGAGGCCGGCCGGGCCGCCGAGGCGCCAGGCGCGGACCGCGAGGTCGAGGCCGGTCCGGGTGCGGCCCGTGCCGGCGGCGAGGCGGGCCGCGATCCACGACGCGGGGGAGCCGGCGGCCAGCCGTACCGCGTCCTGGGCCACCGTCAGGGACGGGTCGGCGAACGCCGTCACGGCGCCCGGCTCCGCCTGCGCCGGGCCGGGCGGCGACGGCACCGCCGTAGCGGCACCGGACAGCAGCCGGTGGGCCCGGGCAGCCGCGTCCGCCGCGAGGAACTCCAGGGCCGCCGGGTCGAGACCCGGCTCCGGGTCGGTCTCCGTGTCGAGGGACGGCGGCGCGCCCGGCGCGGCGGACGGGACCGGCGGCGCGGGCAGCGGCGGCAGGATGCCACCCGCCGCGAACGCCTCCGCCGCCGAGACACCCGAAACACCGTAGGTACCTGACGCACCCGAGACACCCGACACGCCGGCCCCGCCCGCGCCGCCCGCCGCACCGAAGCCGCCCGACACGCCGGACCGCCCGCCCCGCGACTTGTCGGATTCCACCGTGGCCCACGCCGCGCTGCGCTCCTGCAGCGCCTCGATCAGCGCGCGCTCGCCCCGTCCCCGCATCAGCATCAGCACGAACGGGTCCTCGTCGAGCAGCCGCGCCACCTGGTAGCAGAGCGCCGCCGTGTGCGGGCAGTGGTCCCAGGCCTCGCAGCCGCACTCGGGCTCCAGGTCGCCGATGCCCGGCAGCAGTTCCAGCCCGGCCGCCGCCGCGTCCTCCACCAGATGCGGCGGCATCTCGCGGTCCAGCAGGGCCGCGATGTGTCCCGCACTGGCCACCGCCAGGTCGACCAGCCGGTCCCACTCCGCCTCGGACAGCTCCTGGAGCAGTACGTCACTGCGGTACGACGTGCCGTCCGGGTCCCGCACCAAGGCCGTGATCCGCCCCGGCCGCACCGAGACCGCGCCCACCGCCCCCGCCCGGGCGTGTCGCCGCCCCGCCTTCAACTGCCGGCCGTCCAGCGCCGTGTCCTCAAGGGCCTGCAGCCATGCCCGGCCCCACCAGGTGCGGGCGAATGTCCCGCCCTGGACGGGTGGCAGCGCCGCGAAGGTCCGCGTCGCGTCACCGTGCTCCCGGTAGCGCCCGCGGCCCCTGCGTCCCCCGTCCTGGCCGTGGCCCCCGTGGGCTCGGTCCTCCCCGTCCTTGCCGTGGCCCCCGTAGCCGCCGTAGCCCTGGTCTTCCCCGTCGTACCCGTCGTACCCGTCGTCTCCGTGGGTCCCGTACTCGCTCATCGTCCGTCCTCCCCGCGCAGCCGCACCAGTTCCGAGAGTTCCGCGTCCGTCAGCTCCGTCAGGGCCGCCTCGCCCGAGGCGAGCACCGAGTCGGCCAGTGCCCGCTTGCGCTCCAGCATCTGCGCGATCCGGTCCTCGATCGTGCCCTCGGCGATCAGCCGGTGGACCTGCACGGGCTGGGTCTGTCCGATCCGGTACGCCCGGTCGGTGGCCTGCGCCTCCACGGCCGGGTTCCACCAGCGGTCGTAGTGCACGACATGGCCGGCCCTGGTGAGGTTGAGGCCGGTGCCCGCCGCCTTCAGGGAGAGCAGGAAGACCGGCACCTCGCCGTTCTGGAAGCGGGCGACCATCGCCTCCCGCTCGGCGACCGGCGTGCCGCCGTGCAGGAACTGTGTCGGTACGCCCCGCGCCGCCAGATGCGCCTCCAACAGCCGGGCCATCCGCACGTACTGCGTGAAGACCAGCACGCTCGCGTCCTCCGCGAGGATCGTGTCGAGGAGTTCGTCGAGCAGCTCCAGCTTGCCCGAGCGCCCCGCGATGCGGCCCCCGGTGCCGAGCGGCGGGTCCTGTCGCGGGTCCTCCTTCAGATACTGCGCCGGGTGGTTGCAGATCTGCTTGAGTCCGGTGAGCAGCTTGACCACCAGGCCGCGCCGCTCCATCCCGTCCGCCTCGGCGATGGCCGCCAGTGTCTCCCGCACCACCGCCTCGTACAGCCCCGCCTGCTCCTTCGTGAGCGGCACGGCCCGGTCGGTCTCGGTCTTCGGCGGCAGCTCGGGCGCGATGCCCGGGTCCGACTTGCGACGGCGCAGGAGGAACGGCCGTACGAGCGCGGCGAGGCGCGCCGCCGCTGCCGGGTCGGTGCCGCCCTCGACATCGGAGGCGTACCGCGTACGGAACGCGCCGAGCCCGCCGAGCAGGCCCGGCGTCGTCCAGTCGAGGATCGCCCACAGCTCGGAGAGGTTGTTCTCGACGGGCGTGCCCGACAGCGCCACGCGCGCCTTCGCTCCGATGGTGCGCAGCGCGCGGGCCGTCGCCGAGTAAGGGTTCTTGACGTGCTGCGCCTCGTCGGCGACGACCAGCCCCCACGCCCGGTCCGCGAGCCGGGCGGCGTCGAGCCGCATCGTGCCGTACGTCGTGAGCACGAACTCGCCGTCGGCGAGCCCGTCCAGCGAGCGCGACACGCCGTGGAAGCGGCGCACCGGCGTGCCCGGCGCGAACTTCTCGATCTCACGCTGCCAGTTGCCCATGAGCGAGGTCGGGCAGACCACGAGCGTCGGACCGGCCGCTGCGGGATCGCTCTGCCGGTGCAGATGGAGTGCGATCAGGGTGATGGTCTTGCCGAGGCCCATGTCGTCGGCGAGGCAGCCGCCGAGGCCGAGCGAGGTCATCCGGTGCAGCCAGGCGAGGCCGCGCAGCTGGTAGTCGCGCAGCGTCGCGGCGAGCGCGGCGGGCTGGGCGACCTCCTGCCCGCTGCCCTCCGGGTCGGCGAGCCGGGCCCGCAGCCGCTCCACCCAGCCGGTGGCCTGGACCTCGACCTGCCGTCCGTCGACCTCGGTGGTGCCGGTGAGCACGGCGCCGAGTGCGTCGACCGGCGTCAGCTTGCGGTCCTGCCGCGCGTGGGCGCGCCGCACCTCGTCCGGGTCGACGAGCACCCACTGGTCGCGCAGCCGGACCAGCGGCCGGCCGGCCTCGGCGAGCCGGTCGAGTTCCTCGCGGGTCAGCTCCTCGTCGCCGATCGCGAAACGCCAGTGGAAGGCGAGCAGGGCGTCGGCGGAGAGGTACGACGGCAACGCGTCACCCCGGCCGCGGGCACCGGCCCCGGCATCGTCCGGAGCGTCCGGTTCCCCATGCTCATCGTGCTCGTCCGGCGGCCCGATGACGGCCCGCGCCGTGAGCCGGTGCGCCAGGTCGCGCGGCCAGTGGACCCGTACGCCGGTGGCGGCGAGCGCGCGAGCGGCCGGCCCGAGCAGCTCGGCCACCTCCTCGTCGGCCAGCTCCATCGCGTCGGGCACCGCCGCCGACAAGAGCGGCGAGAGCGGCGCCCAGGCGCGCGCCGCCCGCCGCAGCGCGAGCAGCGCGTCCATCCGCGCCCGCGACCCGAAGGCCGCGCCCGCCGGAGCCGTCCCCGCCCACACGTCCGCCGCGTCGGCGACGAGCGTGGGATCGGCGACGGAGTGCATCTGCAGGACCGCACGGAACGAGGGCGCGTCGGCTGGGGACGTCTCTTCGTCCGTCTCCGCGCCCACCGACTCCGCGCCCACCAACTCCACGCGCAGCGACAGGCGTACGCCCACGTCGTGGCCGGCCGCCACGTCCGCCGCCCAGGCGCGCTGGTGCGGCAGCGCCTCGGGCGCATGGTGCTCGTCGGCCGCGAAGGCGGGACCGCCGGCGGCGAGATCGGCGGCAGGGGTGCGGGGCAGGACGTCGGCGACGGCGTCGGCGAACGCCCGGAGCAGCTCCTCGGGTTCGGGCAGCAGCAGCCCGCCGTCCTCGTCCGGTTCCGGAAGCGGTACGGCATGGGCCGACGGCGGCATCGACGCGGCCAGGTCGCGCAGGGCCGCCAGCTCCTCGGGGCCCAGCGGGCCGACACGCCAGGAGTCGTGGTCGTGCGCGGTGAGGCCGGGGAGGATCAGCCCGCGCGAGACGAGGTCCAGGGAGAAGAGCGCGGCCGCGCCCCAGAAGGCCGCCGACGCGGAGGCGTTCTCGTCGAAGCGTGCCCGGACGAGGACGGGCAGGGCCTCCCGTACGGAGAGCAGGTGTGCGCGGACGGTCCGCGGCCGCACGTCGGCGTCGACGACGGTCAGCGCGGTGCCGGACTCGAACGAGCCGGCGGACCAGAAGGCGATCTGTCCCGCGCGATGCGGATCGGCAGGCAGGAAGAGGACGGAGCAGCGGGCGAGTTCAGGGGCCGGGACTAAGGACGGCGGCAAGCCCGAGGGCGAGGACGGGAGTGAGGAGGAGAGTGAGGACGAGGACGAGGACGAGGACGAGGACGAGGACGAGGACGAGGACGAGAGCGACTGCGACGGAGACTGCGACAACGCATTCCTCAAATTTGACTACTGGGTCGAGCGGCCGAGGGTAGCTCAACTCCCCAGCCACAGGCGAACCTTGACGATGTGATCCCCGTCACTCCATGCCGCGGGGGTGGGGAAAGCCCCACCCCCGCACCCGGGCCGCCCCCCGACCCGGTCCGGGTGGTGACGCCATGGCCCGGAACGATCACCGATCCGTACGTTTTCGGTAGCCGGCGCGGCCCGCGCCCCAGCCCCTTCCCCGGACCCCGGAGACCGACATGCCCCAGGCCACCGCGACCCTCACCGCGCCGCCAGCACCCGCAGCGGCACCCCATCCCAAGGGCGCCGGCAGCGAGTTCGCCCCGCTCCTCCGGACCGTCAAGGCGCAAGGACTCCTCGACCACCGCCCCGGCTGGTACGCCCGGAGCATCGTGGCCAACCTCCTGGGCATCGCGGCCGTCGTCACCGGACTCGTCCTCGTCGGCCCGTCCTGGTGGGCCCTGCCCCTCGCCGTCCCGCTCGCCCTCTTCTCCGCCCGGGTCGCGTTCGTCGGCCACGACGCCGGCCACGCGCAGATCACCCGCAACCGCGGCATCAGCCGGCTGATCCAGCTCGTCCACGCCAACCTGCTGCTCGGCATGAGCCGCGAGTGGTGGAACGACAAGCACAACCGCCATCACGCCAACCCCAATCACCTCGACAAGGACCCGGACGTCGCCGCCGACGTCCTCGTCTTCGCCGCCCACCAGACCGCCGACCGCACCGGCCTGCGCCGCTGGCTCACCCGCCACCAGGCATGGCTCTTCTTCCCGCTCACCACCCTGGAGGGCATCGCCCTCAAGGTGTACGGAGTCCAGGCCCTGCTCTCCCGCACCGGCCCCTACCGCACCCCGCGCGAACGCCTCGTCGAGGGCGCCCTGCTCCTCACCCACCTCGCCGGCTACGCGGCCCTGCTGCTCACCCTGCTGACCCCGCTCCAGGCCCTCGTCTTCGCACTGCTCCACCAGATGCTGCTCGGCGTGCACCTCGGCATGGCCTTCGCCCCCAACCACAAGGGCATGGAAAGGCCCGACGCCCACCCGGACGGCGACTCCTGGGGCCATCTGCGCCGCCAGGTCCTGACCTCCCGCAACATCCGCGGCGGCGCCGTCACCGACTGGTTCCTCGGCGGCCTCAACTACCAGATCGAGCACCACCTCTTCCCCAGCCTGCCCCGGCCCCATCTGCGCCTCGCCCAGCCCGCCGTCCGCGCACACTGCGAGGCGCTCGGCCTCCCGTACACCGAGACCGGCTTCGTCGAGTCCTACCGCCAGGCCCTCGGCCACCTGCACGAGGTGGGCGCACCGCTGCGGGTCCAGGGCATCGCATAGGGTCGCGTCACTCCGGCGCAGCAGGGGAAGGGGAGCTCCACTCATGAGCGCAGCTACGACCGACGCCTTCGGTACCGGCACCGTCACGACGGTCAGCAGCAACGGCACCTACTCGTTCACCAAGCCCAACCGTGCGAGCATCACGCTCCTCGCCGGCCTCGGCGTCGAGGGCGACGTGCACGCCGGCGTGACCGTGAAGCACCGCTCCCGGGTCGCCAAGGACCCGACCGTGCCCAACCTGCGCCAGGTGCACCTCATCCACGCCGAGCTGTTCGAGGAGGTGGCGGGCGCCGGCTTCGAGGTCGTCCCCGGCGCCCTCGGCGAGAACGTCACCACCCGCGGCATCGACCTGTTGGGCCTGCCCACCGGCACCCGGCTGCACCTCGGCGCCGAGGCCGTCGTCGAGGTCACCGGACTGCGCAACCCGTGCGCCCAGATCGACGGCTACCGGCACGGACTGCTGAAGCAGGTCCTCGGCCGGGACGAGAACGGGCAGGTGGTCCGCAAGGCCGGGATCATGTCGATCGTGCTGACCGGCGGCGAGGTGCGGCCGGGTGACGCGATCGGGGTCGAGCTGCCGGAGGGGCCGCACCGCCCGCTGGAGATGGTCTGACCGGCTTTCCGTACAGGGCGCGGGAGTCGACCACGTCAGCGCTCGTCGACCGGGCGATCACCCGGTTCACGGGAGGTACGGCGTTGCCGCAGCGGCGCGATGGGCGCGCCACGCCGCCTCGGCCCGCCCACGGGGGCGCGCTCAGCTCGGCCGTACCGCCATCGCGTCAAGCGCCTTGAGGAGCGCGGGCAACCGCGGTCCGCGGGCCACCGGCAGCACCTCGTTCGGCGCCTCGTCGAGCAGGACGAAAGCCATGTCGTCGGTGCGGGCCACGAGCGACCAGCCGGGACCGTCGGCGCGCAGCATCCGTGCCTCACCGGCCGCGAAACTGGACCGGACCCGGCCGACGGGCGGTGCCTCCTCGACGTACGCGCTGAGCTCCCGAAGAGCACGGCGCACGGTGCCGTACGGGCCGGAGGCCTCGTCCTCGGCCCCGTCGCCCGACCCCACCTCGCCATCCTGGCCGTTGCCGTTGCCGTCGCCCATGCCGTTGTCGGCCTCGCCGGCCCCGCCCTCCGCGGGGCCACCCAACCGGGCCCGCCACTCCGCCCACTGCAAGGCCACCATGTCGGCGCCCATGCGGCGCTGGGCCGGACCCCAGGTGGTGCCGTCGGGCGGGGTGAGCGGAGCGGGGGCGCCCTCCTCGGGTGCGGGATCGTGGGGCGCCGGGAGGCCGGGCGCGGCGGTGGCGACGGCCAGCGGCCAGCCGGGCAGCGCGCACACCACGGACCGTTCGTCGGGGGAGAGGTCGTACGCCATGCCGCAGTCCCAGGAGGCGATGGCGACGGCGACCAGCGACACGTCGTCCACGACCACGGTCCACCGGGCACCCGTGCCGTCCTGGCCGAGCACGAGCCCGTAACCACCGGCCCACGCCTCCAGGTGCAGGGCCGCGCAGGCCGCCGGGTAGTCGTCGCCGAGCACGCTCGGGAACTGCGCCGGCGTGAGCAGCGCCGCCGTCAGCACGAACAGTGCGTCGTCGTCAGTGGCGGCGGCGTCGGCGTAGCCGGCCGTGCCGGTGGCGGCGCCGCTCGCGACGGATTCCGGTGCACCCACGTCAGCCTCCCCTTCGCGTCCCCGTCTGGTCGTCGGCGCACCCTAACCAGTGAGTAACCCGCCCGTCGAGAGCTGTTCCGTGATCTCCCCGGAACTTCCGGAACTTCTCGACCGACGGGTTCGTTGAGGGGCGACCCGAACGGCCGCGTACGCGGTAGGACTCGGTCAGCCGCGTTCGTGGACCGCGGTCATCCCGTACGGCGCACGGCCAGTGCCAGATAGCGGTGGTCCTCGTCCGTGTAGCTCCGCAGCTCCCAGCCCGAAGCGGCGAGCAGCGGGCCGAGGTTGGGCTCGGCACGAAGATCGTCGTCGGTGATCCGCCGGCCGTGCCGGGCGGCCAGCGCGGCCCGGCCGATGGGGTGGAAGAGCGCGAGCCGCCCGCCGGGCCGCACCACCCGGGCCAGCTCGCGCAGATCGCCGGCCGGGTCGGCGAGGTGCGATATCAGCCCCGCCCCGAACACCGCGTCGAGCGCCCCGTCCCGCAGCGGCAGCCGCGCGACGTCGGCGAGGAGCAGAGCTCCGGCCTCGGCTCGCCCCGCCTTCGCCGCCGCTATGAGCATTTCGGGCGTCAGGTCGGCGCCGATCACCGTGCCCGTCGGGCCGACCGCCTCGCGCAGCGGGGGCAGCGCGCGGCCGGTGCCGCAGCCCGCGTCCAGGACGGCGTCGCCAGGAAGCAGGCCGAGGTCGGCGACAGCAGCGGCATAGGCGGGGCCGTCGTCGGGGAACCGGGAGTCCCAGGTGGCTGCACGGGCGCCGAAGAACTCCCGTACCTGTGTGGGGTCATCGCTCATGTGTCCCATGATCCATCACCCCCGGCCTCCCCTGGTGTCACTCAAAGCGTGATTCCAGAGGCGCGCCGTGTCGTTCTATCGCTCGGAAGAGTGAACGATCTGTGCGCATGTTCGACCTCGCTCTGATCGTTCGGGAACATCTCTCTGTCATATTCCATCAGCTTTCGAAATGCGCCCCCGGTGCGCCCCCAGGGGCGCACTAGCGTCCCCGAGTCATGGGACACCTGGACCACGCCACCTACGGCTGGCTGACACCCGTGCTGTCGTACGCGATGGCCTGCATCGGCGCCGCCCTCGGCCTGCGGTGCACCGTACGCGCCCTCGAGGCGACCGGCCGCTCACGCCGCAACTGGCTGCTCACCGCCGCCTCCGCCATCGGCACCGGCATCTGGACGATGCACTTCGTCGCGATGCTCGGCTTCGGCGTCTCCGGCACCGACATCCGCTACGACGTACCCCTCACCCTCCTCAGCCTGGCCATCGCCATGCTGGTCGTCGGCATCGGGGTCTTCGCCGTCGGACACGGCCGCGACCGCGTCCGCTCGCTCCTGATCGGCGGCCTCACGACGGGCGTCGGCGTGGCGAGCATGCACTACACCGGCATGGCCGCGCTGCGACTGCACGGCCGGGTGACCTACGACCCGCTGCTGGTCGCCCTCTCCGTCGTCATCGCGGTCGTGGCCGCCACGGCCGCACTCTGGGCGGCGCTCAACATCCACCGGCCGGCTGCCGTGGCGATCGCCTCCCTCGTCATGGGCGCCGCGGTCAGCAGCATGCACTACACCGGGATGTTCGCCGTCGGGATCGAGGTCGACCCCTCCGCCGCGCCGCTCCCCGGAGCCAGCGCCATGCAGTTCATCTTCCCGCTCGCCGTCGGCCTCGGCTCCTACCTCTTCATCACCGCCGCCTTCGTCGCCCTCTCGCCGACCGCGAGCGAACGCGCCGCCTACGCCTCCGCCGAACGCCTCACCGAACCCGACGAACGCGCCGTCGACGTCGCACCCCCCGGCTTCCGCCCCGAGCCGGACCGCGTCCGCGAGCCCGGCCCCAGGCCCGCCTACGCCTACCCGTCCGGCCCTGTGCACGGCCCGACCGACCCCCACGACGCACGCGCCTGACACCACCCGCCTCGCCCTCCGCGTACCCCTCACCCTCTCAGCCCCTCCGCATCGCCTGGATTCCCCGACAGCCCGTCGGCCCCGCCCCGCCCGCTCCCGCCCACCACACACCAGCACCGGCGGACCCGCCGCTCCCACCGGGTCCGTGCACGAAGGAACGAGGAGGCCATGCGAACTCCCCGCAGGACCCCGGACGACGGGGCTCCCGCACAGCCGCCCACCGCGGCCCGCGGCCGCCGCGCGCACGCCGGACCACCCGCCGACGAACCGACGACACCGCGCGAAGGGACCGGACGGCGCGAAAAGACCGCATCGCGCGAACGGACCGCATCGCGAGAACGGACCGCGTCACGCGAAAGCACCGGACCGCGAGAACGGACCGGACAGCGACCAGGGACCGCGTCGCGCGAAGGGACCGGACCGCGCGACGGGATCTCCGGACGGCCCCTCGGACAGACCGCTGGGCTGACCTCTGAGCGCATCCGCGAGAGCCCTGAGCCGACCGTCGGGGGCGCCCCCGGGCCCCTCGTCACCGCGCCCGCAGCAGGCGCGCCGCCGCGGCCCGCGCCCGCCGGACCGTCCGCCCGCCGGCCCCACGGCCTGCGGCCGCGCACGGTCCGCGCGAAGATCGTCTCCCTCCTCATGGTCCCGGTCGTCTCGCTCCTCGCCCTCTGGGGCTTCGCAACCGTCACCACCGCCCAGGACGTCGCCCGCCTCCGGCTCCTCCAGTCCGTCGACGCCGACGTCCACCAGCCCGTCGCGAGGGCCCTCAACGCCCTCCAGGACGAACGCCGCGCCGCCGTACGCCAGGCGACCGCCCCCACCGCCGGTCGCGCCGCCGAGCTCAGGGACCGCGCCCGGGCCACCGACGCCGCAGTCGCCCGGCTCCGCCTCGACGACCGGCACACCGTCGCCGACAGCGGCGGCCTGCCCGTCGACGTCTCCAACCGCCTGACCGCCTTCGTCGACCGGGCCGAAGCCCTGGACCGACTGCGCACCGCGGCCGCCGACGGCCGCGCCGACGCGGCCCGCCTCTACGCCACGTACACCGACACCATCTCGGCCGGCTTCGCCGTCGGCGGCGCCCTCGCCTCCATCGAGGACCCGCGCAGCGGCTCCGAGGCACGCGTACTGCTCGAACTCGCCCGCTCCGGCGAGATGCTCGCCCGCGAGGACACGCTCCTCGGCGCCGCCCAGCTCACCGGCCGCTTCGACACACAGCCGCTGCGCGACTTCGGCGCCTCCGTGGCGGCCCGGCGCACCCTCACCGACTCCGCCACCGCCGACCTGCCCACCGCACAGCGCACCGCCTGGCGCGAACTCACCGCCACGCCCGGCTACCGCAGGCTCACCGCCGCCGAGGACCGGCTGCTCGCCGCCACCCCCGGCCGGCGTGCCGCCCAGGCCGTCGGCTCCGGCGACTGGGACACCGCCCGCGCCTCCGTACGCGACGGGACCGGCTCCGTCGAGCAGGCCGCCCGCGCCGCCGCGGCCGACCGTCACGACCCGCTCGGCGGCGGCCTGCCGCTCGCCGGCGCCGCCGCCGTCCTGCTCGGCCTCGCCGCGGTCGCCGCCTCGCTCGCCATCTCCGTACGCATCGGCCGCGGCCTGGTCGTCGAACTCGTCAGCCTCCGCAACACCGCCCTGGAGATCGCGCGCCGCAAACTCCCCGCCGCCATGCGCCGGCTGCGCGCCGGCGAGGAGCTCGACGTCCACGCCGAGGCACCGCCCGGCCCCGCCCCGCAGGACGAGATCGGCCAGGTCGGCGAGGCCCTCACCACCGTCCACCGTGCCGCCCTGTCCGCAGCCGTCGAACGAGCCGAACTCGCCAGCGGCATCTCCGGCGTCTTCGTCAACCTCGCCCGCCGCAGCCAGGTCCTGGTGCACCGACAGCTCAACCTGCTCGACAGCATGGAGCGCCGCGTCGACGACCCCGGCGAACTCAGCGACCTCTTCCGGCTCGACCACCTCACCACCCGCATGCGCCGCCACGCCGAGAGCCTCATCATCCTCTCCGGCGCCGCACCCGGCCGCGCCTGGCGCGTGCCCGTCCCGCTCACCAACGTCGTCCGGGCCGCCGTCTCCGAGATCGAGGACTACGCGCGCGTGGAGGTGCGCCCACTCCCCGAGACCGCCGTCACGGGCGGCGCCGTCGCCGACCTCACCCACCTCCTCGCCGAACTCATCGAGAACGCCGCCCAGTTCTCCCCGCCGCACACCAAGGTGCGGATCAGCGGCGAACCCGTCGGCAACGGCTACGCCCTGGAGATCGAGGACCGCGGCCTCGGCATGGGCAAGGAGAGCCTGGCCGAGGCCAACGCCCGGATCGACCGGTCCGAGGCCCTCGACCTCTTCGACAGCGACCGGCTCGGCCTGTTCGTCGTCAGCCGCCTCTCGTCGCGGCACGACATCAAGGTGCACCTGCGCACCTCGCCGTACGGAGGCACCACCGCCGTCGTCCTCCTCCCGACCGACCTGCTGCAGAGCGCCCTCCCGCCCGGCCGTAGCCCTGCCGGGGAGACGCTGCCGCAGTCCGCCGGGCCCGAGAACACGGGCGAGCGGGCGGCCGAGGACGAACCCGCCCTGCCCCGGTCCCGTGCCGTCCCCGACCCGCCTCGTATCCCCGCGCTCGCCGCCTCTTCGTCCCCCGTGATCGCGGCTTCTTCGCCCCCCGCAGCCACGGAGTCGGGTCCGCCGCCGGCCCCACCGGCCGGTGTCACCGCCCTGCGCGCCCGGACCGGGCCGCCGCCGGGCAAGAGCGGCCGGGACGAGGGCGACGCGAGTGAGGGCCAGGCGCAGAGCGGCAGCGGGAACAGTGCGGTCGGCGAGCTGCCCCGCCGGGTGCGCCAGGCCAGCCTCGTACCGCAGTTGCGCGAGGCACCCCCGGCGCCCGATCCGGCCGCCGTCTTCGGTGCCGTGGACGCCCCGGCGGAGCGGACTCCGGAGCAGGTCAGGGACCGGATGTCGGCCTACCGCGACGGCTGGCGGCGCGGCGGCGGAGCCGCCCCCGGCATCCCCGGCACCTCCGGCGTCCCGCGACGGACTCTCGGCAACGGCCACGCCCCCGCCCCGGCCCCCGGCGGCCACGGCCGCCTATCCAGCGATCCCGCCCGTGAAGGAGACGACGAATGATCGACCACGAGAGGATTTCCCACCATCGTTCCGGAGAACTCGACTGGCTCCTGGACGACCTCGTCATGCGCGTCCGCGAGGTCCGCCACACCGTCGTGCTCTCCAACGACGGACTCGCCGTCGGCGCCTCCAACGGCCTGAGCCGCGAGGACGCCGAGCACCTGGCCGCCATAGCCTCCGGCTTCAACAGCCTCGCCAAGGGCGCCGGACGCCAGTTCCACACCGGCGGAGTGCGCCAGACGATGGTCGAGATGGACGACGGCTTCCTCTTCGTCGCCGCCGCCGGCGACGGCTCCTGCCTCGCCGTACTCAGCGGCGCCCACGCCGACATCGGCCTCATCGCCTATGAGATGGCCCGCCTGGTGAAACGGGTCGGCGAGCACCTGCACACACCGCCGCGGCTGACCGCGACCCCGCCGGCTGCCGGCTGACCGGAGACCCCCATGAACGAGGACAGCACCGGCACTGGCGCCCGTGCGGGTACCGGCACCGGCACCCGCACGCGCGGCGAGGCCGGCCGGACCGTGCCGGGCAGTCAGTGGTACGACTCCGAGGCGGGGCCGCTCGTCCGGCCGTACGCGATGACCGGCGGCCGGACCAAGCCGGGACCGAGCAACGTACGGTTCGACCTCATCGCGCTCGTCGTCGTCGACGACCAGCCGCCGGACCGGGCCGCCGAGTCGCTGCTCGGCCCCGAACACCGCGCCCTGCTCCAGCTGTGCCGGGCCGAGACACAGTCCGTCGCCGAACTCGCCGCCGACGCCGACCTTCCCGTAGGGGTCGTCCGGGTTCTCCTGGGCGACCTTCTCGAAGCGGGCTTCGTGAAGGTCAGCAGGCCCGTACCGCCCGCACAGCTCCCTGACGAACGGATCCTGAGGGAAGTCATCGATGGCCTACGAGCGCTCTGAGTCCACCCAGAGCACCCAGAACATCCAGAACATCCAGAGCACCGAAAGCTCCAGGAGCGCGCCGAACGACCCGAGGCCGCAGAGTGCGCAGAGCACGCAGGGCGCCCCGGCGAGCGGTGCGGACACCACCGCGCTCGCCCTGAAGATCCTGGTCGCCGGCGGCTTCGGCGTCGGAAAGACCACCCTGGTCGGCGCGGTCAGTGAGATCCGCCCGCTGCGTACCGAGGAACAGCTCAGCCGGGCCGGCGAGTCCGTCGACGACACCGGCGGCGTCGACCAGAAGACCACCACGACCGTCGCCATGGACTTCGGCCGCATCACCATCCGCTCCGGACTCTCCCTCTACCTCTTCGGGACACCGGGCCAGGACCGCTTCTGGTTCCTGTGGGACGAGCTGTCCCAGGGCGCGCTCGGCGCCGTCGTGCTCGCCGACACCCGGCGCCTGGAGGACTGCTTCCCGGCCGTCGACTACTTCGAGCACCGCGGCATCCCGTTCGTCGTCGCCGTCAACTGCTTCGCGGGCGCCCGGACCTACGGTGCCCACGACGTCTCACGCGCCCTCGACCTGGACCGCGGCACCCCGGTCGTGCTGTGCGACGCGAGGGACCGCGACTCGGGGAAGGAGGTGCTCATCCGGCTCGTGGAGTACGCGGGGCGGATGCACACCGCGCGGCTCCTCGACTCCGTGGGCTGACGGCGGCACGCGGGTGATGAGGGGTGCTTGCCCTGTCCACGACAGTGCGTAAGGCTGGCCGGACACACGCACACGGGGCCGTACGGGGCCACAGGGGGAGGAATACACATGGCGCTGGACCGAGGACTCGACTGGCTGCTCGACGACCTGACCCGCCGGGTCGACGCGATACAGCACGCGCTGGTGCTGTCGAACGACGGACTGGTGACGGGCGCGAGCAGCGGACTCGCGCGGGAGGACGCCGAGCACCTGGCGGCCGTCTCCTCCGGCCTGCACAGCCTGGCCCGCGGCTCGGGCCGGCACTTCAAGGCGGGCCGGGCCCGGCAGACGATGGTCGAGTTCGACGAGGCGCTGCTCTTCGTGACGGCCGCCGGAGAAGGCAGCTGCCTGTGCGTGCTCAGCGCCGCCGAGGCTGATGTCGGCCAGGTCGCCTACGAGATGACGCTGCTGGTCAACCGGGTGGGCGAGCACCTGGGCGTGGCGGCGCGGCATCCGGGTGGTGTGACCGGCGACTGAGAGTTATCCACAGGGCGAGCGGGGTGTCGTCACTGTGCGTTACGGTCATCACCGAAAGTGTTCGAGCTGAACGCAGTACGGGGGAGGACCGACCGCATGACCACGCAAGAGACCACGCAGACGACACGGACGACGAAGGCGACGCAGGCGACGCAGACGGGCCGGACGACGGCGACGAGGCAGACGGCGCGGGTGGGGCAGGCGGCACAAGCCAAGGCCGACACGGAGCTCTCGGCGACGGTGGCTCCGGGGCGCGCCGCGCGGGAACTGGGACTGAGGCGCGACGAGTTCGAGTTCGCCGTCTACACGGGAGCCGTCCGTACGGTGCCGGGCCCCGCGCCCGGCCCGGCGGACGGCCCGGTCGACCTGGCGCGGCGCCGGGTGCCGCGCGCCGAGATCGAACGGCTCCGGGCCGCCGAGGACTGGCCCACAGGGCTGCGCGAACGCGTCAGGGCCGTGGGGACGAACGAGGGCGCCGCGCTGCTCGACATCCCTCCGAACCGCTTCTGCCGCCTGGCCCGTACGGGGCACTTCAGCCCCGTGCGGTTCTACGTCAACCGCTATCGGGCCGTCGTCTGGCTCTACCCGGCCGCCGAGCTGGGGGAGTTCGCGATCGAGCACCCGAGCCTGCTAGCCGGCCGGTTCCCGCTCGAAGTCCGTGAGCGGGAGGAGGAGTGCCCGGACTGGCGGCCCCGCAACTGGCGGGCGCGACGGCTCGGCATGCTGCTGAGGGCCCACGACGACCCCTGGGTACGCACGGCCGCCATCGCCTCGCTCCTCGACTCCGCCCATGTGGCCGAGGTCGTCGACGACCCCTTCGAACGGGCGTATCTGGACCGGCTGCGCCCCGCACCGCCCAGCTGGCGGACCGGCTCCCCGGCCGCCCGGGAGATGGCCGACCGGCTGATGCTCGCCGACGACCCGGACGAGATCCTCTGGCACCGCATGAGCCTCGCCCTCGCCCTGGACGAGGCCCGCGCCGACCGCGACGTGCCGCGTCCGGGCGCGACACGCCAGACTCCGGCACCTCTGGCCCTACGAATCCCCGGACACGAGCCCATGCCCGCGCCGGAGCCGTGGCCCGCGCCGGAGCCGTGGCCCGAGCCCGTGCCAGAGTCCCAGCTCGCGCCCCTGCCCGAGTCCGCGGCCGCGTCCGAGTCCGTGCCGGATCCCGAGTCGGCGTGGGAACCCGGGCCCGAGTCCGTGCCGGATCCCGAGTCGGCGTGGGATGCCGGGCCCGAGTCCGTGCCGGAACCCGGGTCTGTGTGGGAACCCGGGCCCGAGTTCGTGCCCTGGTCCGAGTCCGTGCCCCGGTCCGAGTCCGTGCCCCGGCCCGTGTCGGTCGTGCGGCCGGAGGCCGGTGTCTTCGGCGCTCCTGGGCGCCCGCCGGAGGCCCGTGTCTTTGGCTCTCCCGGGCGCTCGCCGGCGGCGACGCGTCCTCCCGGCAGGCGGACCCGGCGCAGCCTCCTCGACCGGCTGCGCGGCCGGAAGGCGGCGAGATCCCGCGGGGAGTGACGGGGCGGTGCGGCCGGGGTGCGCGGCCCGGCGGGCGCGGGCACGATGGGCGCATGCTCCTTGTCCGGGTCGCGGAGGTGTCGGGGCAGGTCGCCGCCACGTCGGCGCGGTCGCGGAAGACCGCGCTGCTCGCCGAACTGTTCGCGGAGGCCGAGCCCGAGGAGAGTCCGCTCGTCATCGCCTATCTTTCCGGGCAGCTTCCGCAGGGGCGCATCGGGGTCGGCTGGAGCGTGCTCAAGAACGTCCTGCCGCCGGCCGTGCCGCCCGCCGGGCAGCCACAGCTCACCCTGACCGGTACGGACGCGGCGATGACCGAGCTGGCCGGCGTCTCCGGCGCCGGCGCGCAGGCGCGGCGGCTCGGGCTCGTGCGCGAGCTGCTCGCCGCGGCGACGCTGACGGAACAGGAGTTCCTGATCCGGCTGCTGTCCGGCGAGGTCCGCCAGGGCGCCCTGGACGCCGTCGCTCTCGAAGGCGTCGCCAGTGCGGCGTCGGTCACGCCCGCGGAGTTGAGGCGCGCCGTGATGCTGGAGGGTTCGCTGCCTCGGGTCGCGCGGGCCGTGCTCGCCGAAGGGCCGGCCGCCCTCGACCGGTTCACCCTGCGGGTCGGCAGCCCCGTGCAGCCGATGCTCGCGCACACGGCGGGCGGCGTCACCGAGGCCGTGGCGGCCCTCGGCCCCTGTGTGGTGGAGGAGAAGCTCGACGGGATCCGCATCCAGGTGCACCGGCGTGGCGAGGAGGTCCGGGTCTACACCCGCTCCCTCGACGACATCACCGGCCGGCTCCCCGAGGTCGTCGCCGTCGCGCGGACCACCGAGGGTGAGCCGTTCGTCCTGGACGGCGAGGTCATCGCCCTCGACCCGGCGACGGGCCGCCCGATGCCCTTCCAGGACATCTCGTCCCGGGTCGGCTCGCGCGTCGACGTGGAAACGGCACGGGCCGCCCTGCCTCTGTCGCCCGTCTTCTTCGACGTGCTCGCGGCGGACGGCGAATCCCTGGTGGACCGGCCCGGCAGCGAACGCCACGCCGTGCTCGCGCGGCTGCTGCCCGAGCCGCTGCGGGTGCGCCGCACCGTCGTCGCCGACCCGGCGGACCCGGCGGCGGTCGACGCGGCCGAGGCGTTCTTCCGGGACACCCTGGCCCGCGGCCACGAGGGCGTCCTGGTGAAGGCCCTGGATGCGCCCTATGTCGCCGGACGGCGTGGCCGCACCTGGTTGAAGGTGAAGCCCGTGCACACCCTCGACCTGGTGATCCTCGCCGCCGAATGGGGCCACGGCCGACGTACCGGACTGCTCTCCAACCTGCACCTGGGCGCGCCGGCCGACGACGGCACGTTCGTGATGCTCGGCAAGACGTTCAAGGGCCTCACCGACGAGATGCTCCGCTGGCAGACCGGGCGTCTTCGCGAACTCGCCGTCTCCGACGACGGATTCACCGTCCGCGTCCGCCCCGAACTCGTCGTCGAGATCGCCTACGACGGCCTCCAGCGGTCCACCCGCTACCCGGCCGGCGTCACGCTCCGCTTCGCCCGCGTGCTCCGCCACCGCCCGGACAAGCGAGCGTCCGAGGCCGACACGGTCGAGCGTGTCCTGGCGAGTTCGACCGCCTCAAGAGACACTGCGTCGTCGCCGCGCGATGCGACGAGCTCGCGGTCCGCTCCGAGGCGACCGTCCTCGTAGCGACCGTCAGTTCGGGGGTTTGTTCGTGCGGCCGGCTCGGTGCCAGAGCGTTCGGAGGCCGAGTGCCAGCACGGTCAGGGCCGCCACCACGATGACGACCTTGATCACCAGGTCGAGCAGCAGGTGGTGCAGGAGTTCCGACGACTCCGTGGCGAGGGTGATCATCGGCAGCCGTCCGGTCGTCGCGGCGAGGAGGTCCCGCCGCGGGCGCCGTCGAGGCGACGGGTGGCGGCGCGGAGGGCGGCCTTCAGGGCGGGGTCGGCGTAGCGGCGGACGTCGTCGAGGCGGCCCCTGCGCTTGAAGTGCAGGGCCACGGCGAAGGCGAGCAGTGCCAGGACGACCAGGCCGGCCGCTATGAGGCCGAAGCGGATGAGCATGAGGTTGAGGACTGTCTCCATGAGACCCTCCAAAGGATTTATCACGCCTGTGATAAATCCAGTTGTATCACACGCGTGATAAAAAGGCTCCATGCCCAAGCAGGTGGATCCGGAAGCCCGCCGCCGCCACGTCGTCGACGCCCTGTTCCGCGTCGTCGTCCGTGACGGTCTCCAGCGCACCTCGCTGCGCGCCGTGGCCGACGAGGCGCAGCTCAACATCGGCTCGCTGCGCCACTACTTCGCGAGCCAGCAGGAGCTGATGCGTTTCGCGATGCAGTCGATGCTCGACCGCCTCGGCGCCCGGCTGCTCGCGCACGTCGAGCGGATCGGCGATCTGGGGCAGCACCCGCGAGCCGAGCAGCTGCCGCTCGCGGCCGGCCTCCTCGCCGAGCTGCTCCCGCTCGACGAACGCCGTCACGCCGAGGTCACCGTCTTCCTGGACTTCAACACCGCCGCCCGCACCGACCCCGCCTTCGGTGAGCTGTCCCGCCGGACCGCGGAGGGCGCACGACGCTTCGTACGCAGGGTGCTCGCCCGGCTGGACGCCGCGGGTGCCCTCCGTGCCGGCCTCGACCTCGACCTGGAGACCGAGCGGCTGACGGCCCTGCTGGACGGCCTCGGTCTCAGCGGCGTCCTGCACCCCGGGCTCCTCGACCCGCAGGCCTGCCTCGACGTGCTGCACGCGCACCTGGCCGAGCTGGGCGCGGCGGACTGACCCCTCGGCGGACCGGCCTCAGTCGTGCGGTTCGGTCGTGTGGCGGTGCCGGACCCACAGGGGCAGCACGAACCAGCACAGCAGGTACCCGGCCATCAGGCCGCCCACCAGCCAGGGGACGTAGGGGGCGCGGGTCGCCACGCGCAGGACGAGGAGCAGCGCGGCGCCCACGGTGGCGACCAGCAGCAGGAGGCCGGCGAAGGTCAGCCGGGAGGCCCAGATCACCGCTTCGGGCTTGATTCGGCGGCCCGCGACGATCCGGTGGAAGGAGACGGGCGCGATCAGCATCCCCGTCGCCGCGGCGGCCAGTGTGATGGTGACGATGTAGATCGAGCGGTCGCTGTCCGACAGCTCCGCGAAGCGCGGTGTGAAGACGACGGTCAGCAGGAAACCGAAGAGGATCTGTACGCCCGTCTGGGCGACCCGGATCTCCTGCATCAGATCGGTCCAGCGCCGGTCCGCCCGCTCGTTCGGCGTCTCGTGGCGCCCCAGGGCCAGCCCGTCGGCGTCCGGCTGCTCCGACCGGTCCGGCTGCTCCGACTGCTTCGGCTTCTCGGGCTCCGCGGGCCCGTCGGCCCCCTGCGCCTCTCCGCCCACGACCGACCTCCCGTCCGCCTCCCGTACCGCGCTCGTACGGTTCTCCCTCCACGGTGGCACGAACCTCGCGGGACGCCCCGCCGAGAGGGATGCTGGAAGCGGCAACCGAGGAGATGAGCGACGTGTACGACTTGCACATCGACACCGACGTCACCGTTCAGCTGAGCGAATGCTGCCGGGAGGACGCCCAGGCCGTCTTCGAAGTCCTCGACCACGCCTACCAGCTCGAGGACATGAGCGGGCCGGGCCCGCAGGCCGCCACCGCGCCCGCCACCACCGTCTGGATGGCCACCTTCGACACGGCCGGCGGCCGGCACGAAGAGACCTCGCCCCCACAGCTGACCGGGAAGGTCGGCGCGCTGCTCACCGGCGGCTACCGCGCGGTCGACGACGTCGAGAAGGTGCTCGCCCGCAGCTTCGACATCGAGTCCCTGCAGTCCGTCTCCGGTGACCAGGAGACCGAGGCCCGCCTCCTCCTCGCGTCACGCTGACGGGCCCCCCGTACCCCGGGCGGAGCGGACCGGCGCCGCCCGGAGTCACCATGCCCTTGTGTCTTCCCGCGCAGCCACGCTCCTGCGTCTTCCTGCGTCGTCACGTCCTCGTGTCTTCCCCGGGCCTGTCCGGGCGGATCGGAGCCGGACAGGCCCCGCGGTGTGCCGGCGACCTGCGCGCCCGCGACGCGACCCCCGTTGCCTTCCTCAGCTATACACCGTGTGTAGAGTGCTCGACGAGCCGCAGGGACCCGCCATGACCAGGCGTGGGCCCTGGCAGTCGAACCATTTTCGGGGAAAGCGGGTTGCACATGTTCCGAACCAAGCCGGGTCGTCGCCGTGGGCCGGCGCTCGCCCTTCTCGCCGCCACGTCGCTGATCCTCACCCTCGGCGGCTGCTCCGCCGACACGGTCACGCCCGGCGAGGCGCGCGACAACGCCAAGGCTGCTGACGCCGCCCGCGCCCCCGTCGACTGCACCAAGGTGAAGTGCATCGCCCTCACCTTCGACGCCGGACCCGGCGAGGACACCCCGCACCTGCTCGACATACTCAAGGAGAAAAAGGTCCCGGCCACCTTCTTCCTCCTCGGCAAGAAGCACGTCGACCGCTATCCCGAGGTCGTCAAGCGGATCGCGGACGAGGGTCACGAGGTGGCCAACCACACCTGGAGCCACCGCATCCTCACCGACCTCGACGCCGCCGAGGTCCGCGACGAGCTCTCCCGCACCCAGGACGCCATCGCGAAGATCACCGGCCGCAAGCCCACCCTGATGCGCCCACCGCAGGGCCGCACCGACGAGGCCGTCTCCGACGTGGCCCGCGAACTCGGCCTCGCCCAGGTGCTGTGGAGTATCACCGCCAA
This sequence comes from Streptomyces sp. NPDC101160, assembly GCF_044768205.1. Classification (NCBI taxonomy): domain Bacteria; kingdom Bacillati; phylum Actinomycetota; class Actinomycetes; order Kitasatosporales; family Streptomycetaceae; genus Streptomyces; species Streptomyces sp. NPDC101160. The sequence continues at coordinate 411,649 of NZ_JBIWPJ010000003.1, forward strand.
GGACTACTCCACCGAGGACTCCGCGCTCATCCGGCAGCGCGTGCTCGACCAGGCCCACGGCGACGGCATCATCCTGCTCCACGACATCTACGGCGGAACGGTCCCGGCCGTGCCCGGGATCATCGACGAGCTCAAGCGCCGGGGCTACACCTTCGTCACCGTTCCTCAGCTGCTCGCCCCGGGGAAGGCCGAGCCCGGCGTCGTCTACCGCCCGGAGAAGGACGACTGAAGGGTGACTGAAGAGCGACCGCAGTGACTCGAAGGCCATTGGAAGGGCGCCCGCGAGAGGATCGAAGGCGTCAAACAGGGTGAGGTGACTCACATCCGGCACAGGGGACACACCGGAACAAGCGGTGAAGGTTTATCGTTCATCTGTATGTGACGCCGAAGGGGCCCGGTCCCCAGGTCCCCCCCCCGTGAGGTGACCGCCCTTCCTCGCGTCACGGCAAACGGCCCCGGTTGGAATCCCCCGTCCAACCGGGGCTGTGTCGTATCCGCAACCGGGGCGCCCGGCCGCCTGTGAGCGGCGCGCGCTCCGGCGCGTTCGACCCCTTCGAGTGAGTCGCCGCCACTCATCGCATGGCCCGACCGGCACCGGGCATTGATCGCCACGAAACCGGCGGCACCCACCCCGCCGGCCACCATCGTCCGGGCCCGCCACCAGGGGGAACCATGCGCCACACGACCCGCCGCGCCCTCGTCACCGCGGCCGCCGCCCTCGTCCTCGCCGGCTGCGCCACCGTGCGCCCCGGTCCGTCCGGAGCGGCCGAGACCGGTTCGCGCACCACGCGGCAGGAGCAGGACCGGCTCCTCGAAGCCGCCGAACAACGGCTCGTCGCCGAGTGCCTCGACGGCCAGGGCCTTTCCCTGCCGCCGGTCAACCAGGCGCGTGCCCCCGCCTCGCAGGACCTCCGGCTCCAGACCGCCCTCTTCGGCAAGGACCCCAGGGAGCTCTCCCTCACCCTCGCCACCGGCCTCACCGTCACCGCCAACAGCGACGGCTGCGTCGCCACCGCCCGCGCCACGCTCTACGGCGACCAGAACCGCTGGTTCCGTGCCCAGGTCACCGTCGACAACCTGCGCGCCGAGGCGCAGGCCCGGATGAAGGACGACCCCGCTCACCGGGCCGCCCTCGACCGCTGGACCCGCTGTGCCGCGCCCGCCGGTGGGCCGCGCGCCGGCCGCCCCGATCCGGTCGTCGCCGTGCGCTGCACCCGCGAGAGCGGACTCGCCGACGTCCGTGCCCGGCTCGAACCGGCCGAGCTGGCCACCGTACGCACCCTCCACCGCGACCAGGTCGTCGCCTACGAACAGCTGCGCGCACGCGCGCTGCGGCGGGCAGCCGAACTGTCCGCCGTCACCAGGAAGACCACCACCAAGAACACCGCCCCCGACGAGACCCTCACCGAGAAGAAAGGCAACGACGCTTCATGAAGCGACTCCTCGGCTCCACCGCCGCCGCCCTGCTCGCCCTCGCCGGCGGACTGGTCCTGACCGGGCCCGCCACCGCCGCCGAGTGCCCGTCCGGAAACTTCTGCGTGTGGCAGGACGCCAACTTCGGCGGCCAGCGGGCCAACTGGAGCGGCGACGACGGCTGGTGGGAGAGCTGGATCGCCGACACCGACTCCTCCTGGGCCAACCACGGCATCTCCGGACCGGGTATCAAGGACTACGTCCAGGTCTACGAATCCGCCTGGCAGGGCGGCGCCATGACGATCTGCCTCGCGCCCGGCCAGGAGGTCGGCTACGACGGCGCCGCCAACGACCGCGGCGACTCCCACATCTGGGCCACCGGCTGCTGATCAGCCGTCGGCGCCGCACACGCACGATCGCCCGCCCGTCGCCCCTGACCGGGGATGACGGGCGAGGGTCCGCGCCGGCCAGTTCACCGAGGAGCGGCCGCCGAGCTCGGTGAGCGTGAGCCCGCGATCCGGTCGGCGAGCGCGAGAGCCGGGCGGGCTCCTCCGCGCCGCCCGCCGACCGCGCCGCCCACCGCGGGCTTCAGGACAGGACCTTGGCCTTCGCCCTCTCGAACTCCTCGTCCGTGATGGCGCCCCGGTCCCTCAGCTCCGTGAGCCGCGCGAGCTCGTCCACGCCGCTGCCCTGGCCCCCGCCGCCACCGCCCGGCGCGGTGCCCGCGGCCTTGCGGATGTAGTCCTGGAACGCGGCCTCGTTCTCTCTGGCCTGCTTCACGTCGCGCTGCCCCATGCCCTTGCCGCGGGCGATGACGTACACGAGCACGCCGAGGAAGGGGAGCACGATGCAGAAGATCAGCCAGCCCGCCTTCCCCCAGCCGCTCAGCCCGTCGTCACGGAAGATGTCCATGACGATCTTGAAGAGCAGGAACAGCCACATGATCCAGAGGAAGAACCAGAGCATGGTCCAGAAGACGTTGAGCAGCGGGTAGTCGTCCATGCGTGCACTCCGTTCCCGCGGAGGGCCCTGATGCGGCCTCGCGTACCAGCGAGTGTCGCCGAACCCCTCGGAGCCCGCATGTCGTGGCCGGCTAGCGGGCGCGCAGTGCCGCCAGCGCCCGGTCCGCGTGCGCGCTCATCCGCAACTCGCTGCGGACCACTTCGAGCACCCGCCGGTCCTCGTCGATGACGAAGGTGACCCGCTTCGTCGGGGCGAGCGAGAAACCGCGCGTCACGCCGAACCGGTCGCGGATCTCGCCCGCCGGGTCGGAGAGCAGCGGATAGCCGAGCGAGTGCCGGTCGGCGAACTCCTGCTGCCGGGCGACCTCGTCGCTGCTGATGCCGACGGGCTGGGCGCCGGCCGCGCGGAACTCGCCCGCGAGGTCGCGGAAGTGGCATGCCTCGGCCGTGCAGCCGGGGGTGAGTGCCGCGGGGTAGAAGAAGAGGACGACCGGCCCTTCGGTCAGGAGCCCGGACAGGGAACGGGGCTGCCCGGTCTCATCCGGAAGGGTGAAGTCCTCGACGATGTCACCGACCTTCATGCGACCGGACGTTACCCCACGGTAGTCCCACCCGTCACCCGTCCGGCGGGCGAACCGGAGGAATGGCCTCAGCCGTGAGCGACGTGCCGTCGCTCCTGCTGCTCCTCTCGTGCCCGCCGGGCTTGCCGCTCCTGTCGTTCCGCGAGTACCGCCAGGACCCGCTCGCCCCAGCGCACGTTCTCCTCCTCGAAGGCGATGCCGCGCATCAGCGTCAGATACGGCCCGACACGCTCGGTCCGCGCCAGATAGGCGGCCTCGTCGAGGCCGTCCAGCAGCCGCTCCCGCAGCCGTTCGTAACGCGCGAGCTTCGCCCGGGCCGTCTCCATGCGCTCCCGTACGTGCTCGCGCACCGCCGCCGTGTCACCCTCGTCGCACGCCTGGACCTGCACCATGAGCTCGTCGCGGACCGCGGTCGGCTTCGGAGTGTGGGCGGTGTAGGTGATCAGGTCCTGGTGGCCGGCGTCGGTGAGGGTGAACATGCGCTTGTTGGGGCGCCGTTCCTGCTGCACCACCCGGGCCGTGATGAGACCGGCCTCGGAGAGCCGGTCCAGCTCCCGGTAGAGCTGCTGCGGCGTGGCCGCCCAGAAGTTGGCCACGGACACGTCGAAGAGCTTGGCCAGGTCGTACCCGGACGCCTCTCCCTCCAGGAGAGCCGCCAGGACCGCGTGCTTGAGAGACATCCGGACAAACTAGCAGCCTGTTGAATACTTCGGTCCACACCTATTCACCCGCGAAAGACCTGGTGAGGGGCGTGAGCGGCGTGAGTGGCGGGGTCCAGGACGCGTGGCGCAGGATCATCCGCACCGCCGTGCCCGACGGGGCCAGCCGCATGAGGGTGTTGCGCAGCGGCACGGCGAGCGGGTGGGCGAGCTGCTGGCCCATCCGGCCGGCCTGCCGGGCGGCCGCCGCGACGGCGGTGGCGCGCGGTCGCCGTGCGGTGTCGTAGCGGGCGAGCGCGCTGTCCACGTCACCCGTCCGGCCGAGTTCGGCGGCCAGGACGACGGCGTCCTCCAGGGCCTGGCAGGCGCCCTGGCCGAGGTTGGGGGTCATGGCGTGGGCCGCGTCGCCGAGCAGGACGGTGCGGCCGGAGACGTACGACGGCAGGGGAGTGGCCAGTTCACCGATGTCGTGGTGGAGGACGTCCTCGGGCCGGGTGGCCGCGAGCAGCTCGGGGATCGGCTCGTGCCAGTCCGCGAAGCGCCGGCGCAGCACGGCGAGCGGGTCCGGATGGCGCACGCCGGCGGGCGCGTTGAGAACCGCGTGCCACTCGGCGCGCCCGTCGGTGAACGCGATGTGCCCGAACTCGGCCCCGCGCCCCCAGGTGATCTCGAAGTCGGTACGCAGGTCGAGCGGGCGCTCGGTGATGGCGCGCAGCACGGTCGAGCCGCTGTGCACCGGGCCCGGATGGCCCGGGAACAGGGCGGCGCGCGTCCGGCTGCCGATCCCGTCGGCGGCGACCACCAGATCCGCCTCCACGACCTCCACCGACCCGCTCGTAGCGCCGCTCGCCGACCCGCCCGCGCCGCCGCTCGACGACCCGCCGCCGTTCGTAGCGCCGCTCGCCGACCTACCCGCGCCGCCGGCCGACCCACCCTCACCGCCGCCGGCCGATCCGCCCTCGCCGCCGGCAGCCGATCCGCACGCGGTGCCCTTCACCGACTCCGCCGACCCGCCCGCGCCACCGTCCGTCGACTCGGCCACCGGCTCGAACTCCACCCGTGCCCGGCGCCCGTCCGCCTGTGCCAGCGCCACCGTGGCGGTCACCCCCGTGCGCAGCGTCCCAGGGGCGAGCGCGTCGCGCAGCAGTCGGTGCAGCTCGGCGCGCGGGATGCCCACGATGGGGGAGCCGAGGACCCGTTCGAGAGCCGCGCCGTCCATGCGGGCCAGCCAGGAGCCGCTCGGGGTGCGGGTGCCGCCGGTGTACTGGCCGCGCCCGGCGGCCCGTACGGCCGCGCCGACGCCCAGGGCGTCCAGGGCCCGGATCCCGTTGGCGGCGAGCGAGATGCCGGCCCCGGCGTCCGCGAGGACCGGCGCGCGGTCGACGACCGTCACCTCCCAGCCGATCCTCCGCAGTCCGACGGCGGCGGCGAGCCCGCCGATCCCGGCGCCCACGACGACGGCGGTCTGTCCCATGTCCGTGCTCCTCATCGCTTCTCGTTCGTCCGCTGACTGCACGCCACGCCTTCTACATCTGTAGAAGAATAGACCCGGCCTCTACAGGTGTAGAAAGAGGGGGTGATGATGCCGCCAGAGACCTCGCCCGCGCCCGGCTCCCGCCGCACCCTGCTGGCCGACGCCGCGCTCGGCGTCCTCGCCGACGCCGGCATGCGCGGTCTCACCCACCGGGCCGTCGACGCCGCCGCGGGGCTGCCCCCGGGGACGACGTCCGCGTACTTCCGCACCCGTTCGGCCCTGCTCACCGCACTCGTCCGCCGGCTCGTCGAGCTCGACCAGGCCGAGCTGCGCACCGCCGCCGAGCAGACCCCCGTGCTGCGGACGGAAGCCGAGCTGGTGCGGGGCCTGGCCGCGCTGGTCGCCGCCCGCACCGGCGGCGAGGGGCGGCGCCGCTCACTCGCCCGCTACGCCTGCGTCCTGGAGAGCGTGCGAGACCCCGAACTGCGCGACATCCTGGTGCCGAGGGAGAACCCGGGCCGCCAGGCCGTCCGGGACTTCCTGGCGGCCCGGGGCGTCGCGGATCCCGAGGCGCGCACCCTGACCCTGCTCGCCTGCGTGGACGGACTGGTCCTGGACCGGGTCGTCGCCGGAGAGGGCACCACGGACGGCCGGCCCGGCACGAGGAATGCGACGGACACGTGGGACCCGAGGGGTACGAGCGACACGAGGGACACCAGGGAGGAGATCGAGGGGCTCGTGGCCGCGGCCCTGCGACCGTGAGCCCAGCAGCGAGACCACCAAGGCCGAACCACTGAGGCCGAAACCACCGAGACCGAGACAGACACCATGGACAACAGCGCGTTCGTCTACACGACGTACATCCGCACCACCCCCGACGAGCTGTGGAAGGCCCTCACCGACCCGGCCTTCACCCGGCGCTACTGGGGCGTGGCCTTCGAGACGGACTGGATCCCCGGTTCGCCCATGGTCTGGGAGGAGGGCGGACGGACCACCTCCGACCCCGCGCAGGTCGTCCTCGCCGCCGATCCGGGCCGGCGCCTCTCGTACGCCTGGCACACCTTCACCCCCGAATGGGCCCAGGCGGTCGGAGTCGGCGAGGACATCTACGCCCGTCTCGTCGAAGAGGGGCGTTCCAAGGTGACGTACGAGATCGAGCCGGCCGGCGACATGGTCAAGCTCACCGTCGTCCACGACGACCTGAAGTCCGACGGCACCATCCGCGCGCTCGTCAGCGAGGGCTGGCCGGCGATCGTCTCCAGCCTCAAGACGCTCCTGGAGACCGGCGAGGAACTGCCCGACGTGCCCCGCTGAAGGCACCTCCCCGCGGGCCCCGTGACGCCGCCCGCGTTGGTGCTTTCGAGTCGTCTCACGGGGCTCTCGCACGCCACGCCCGGTCGGTTGATCATCTTTTCGTCCCCCGATCCGCTTTGATGCACCGGTCAGACCAGGTCCGGCCGGCGAGAAGAGGCGGTGTCCGACATGGCGTCACACACGCGTGGCAGGAACCTCACGGGCCTGGGTGCCCTGTCCCTCGCGGCCGGCGCCGTCCTCGCCCTCAACGCCGCCCAGCCCCCGGCCGCCCGCGCGCACTCCGCGCCCGCCGGCGCCGTGGTCGTCTCCCTCGGCAGCTGCCCGGCCGACGGCCGGATGTGCGGCGCACCCCGTCGCATCGCCGTCCTCGACGGCCGGGCGCTCACCCTGGACGCCCTCGGCAGCGCCGTCGGCCCCCTCGACCTCGCCCTGCGCACCACCGGCCGGCTCGCCGACGTCACCGTCACCGACCACCAGGGGCGCCGGATCGCCGGTACGGTCAGCGCCGACGGCACCCGCTGGACCAGCATCGCGCCGCTCGCCGCCGACACCCGCTACACCGCCCGCCTCACCGTGGAAGGCGACGACGGCCGGCCGCAGCGCCGGCGCGCCCGGCTCGACCTGCGGGTCCCGGCCGCACCCGAGGGCGAGCGGCTCACCGCCGAACTCGGCCCCGGCGGTGGCACGTACGGAGTCGGCCAGCCCGTCACCGCCGAACTGAGCCACCCCGTCCCGGCCACCGAGCCCGTGGCCCGCCGCACGGTCGAGCGCGCGCTGCACGTCAGCTCCGAGCCGTACGTCGAAGGCTCCTGGTACTGGGTCTCGCCCACCACCCTCCACTACCGCCCCCGCGCCTACTGGCCCGCCCATGCCACCGTCCGCGTCACCAGTGCCCTCGACGGCGTCCCCGTCATCGGGCGGCTCTACGGCGGTCCCTCCGCGCCGCTCACCCTCACCATCGGCGACCGGATCGAGGCCGTCACCGACGTCGCCGCGCACACCCTCACCGTGCTGCGCGACGGCCAGGAGATCCGCAGCATCCCCGTCACCACGGGCAAGGAGGGCTACCGCACCCGCGGCGGCGTGAAGGTCGTTCTCGGCAAGGAGGCCACGGTCCGGATGCGCGGCGACTCCATCGGCATCGAGCGCGGCAGCAGCGACTTCTACGACCTCAAGGTCCGCTGGGCCACCCGGGTGACATGGAGCGGTGAGTACCTGCACGCCGCCCCCTGGTCGCTCGACGCGCAGGGTGCCGAGAACGTCAGCCACGGCTGCACCGGCATGAGCACCGAGGACGCCGCCTGGCTCTTCGGCACGCTTCGCGAGGGCGACCCCGTCCGGGTCGTCCACGGCTTCGGCGAGGAGATGACGCCGTTCGACAACGGCTACGGCGACTGGAACCTGAGCTGGCCCGCCTGGCTCCGGGGCAGCGCCTTCGGCCCCGCCGCCGACGGCGCGGCCGGGCCCGACGGCGGCCTGCACCCCGCCCTCTGACGGCACGGACGAACAGGAGCGACGATGACGGAGATCATCGGGGTCGAACTCGCCGACGGCGGCATGCTGTACGTGGAGGCCGCGCCGATCGGGCGTGCGGAAGGCGGCCCGGGAGCAGGCGGTCCGGGAGAAAGCGGCCCGGGGGGAGGCGGTCCGGGAGAAGACGGCCCGGTAGGAGACGGTTCGGCGGCGGGCGGGACCGGTGACCTGGAGGGACGGTTCGAGGACCGCCTCCCCGACCTCTCCGGTGTCACCGCTGCCCTGTCCTCCTTCGCCCGGCAGATCGGCGACGCCCTGCACCGCGCCGCGCCGGACCGGGCCACCGTGGAGTTCGGCTGCCAACTCGGCCTGCAGAGCGGCAGGCTCACCGCCCTCGTCGTCCAGGGCAGCGCTTCCGCCAACCTCCGCGTCACCCTCGCATGGGACAAGGGCTAGCTCTCCCTTTCGCTGCCGCCCTTGAGCTCCGCGGGCGCCGGCTCCCCGAGCCTCAGCCGGGGCCTGCGCTGGAGCCCGGCGCCGACGAGGACGCCGAGCGCGATGGCGACGACCGTGATGACGGTGCCGACCAGGCCGGCCAGACCACCGGCGCTGCCGCCCCCGACGATGAACTCGGAGACGCTGGTGAGCCCCACCGCCCCCGGCACGAGCAGCCAGAAGCAGGGCAGGAATACCACCTGGTCCGGGGTGTGCGTGCGCCGCTCGATCCACCCGGCCATCGGCGGCAGCACGCCCGCCGCGAACGCGCCGAAGGTCGCCCCGGCGAGCTGGGCGGCCGAGGACTGCACCAGGCGCTCGGTGAGCAGGGCGGCGAGCAGCCAGCCGGCGACCCGCTGCGGCGCCGAGTAGTACAGCAGGAAGCCGAAGCCCAGGAGCAGCACCCCGGCCCACGGCGTCCATGCGCCGAGCGCCGCCGACGGCGGCTCGCCCACCGGCCGGGCGGGCAGGAGCTGGGTGCCCACCAGGATGCCGAGGGCCAGGAGCAGCAGGATGTTGAAGGCCCCCGCGAGCCGCGCGATCCCGGACAGGGCGGCCCCGGTGGCGAGTTCGATCGCGCCGAGCGTGAGCGCGGCGCCCGGCAGGAAGGCGATGAGCGGAGGCACGTAGAGCAGCGCCGGCGCCTCGTGCAGCACCGGCCCGGCCCAGCGCAGCGAGACAGCCGTGACCAGGGCCGCCGCGACGACCGGGAGTGCGGTACGGCCGGCCGGCAGCCGGTCCCCGAAGAGCCGCAGCACACCCACGCCCGCGCCGAGCACCGCGTAGCCGATGACCGCGGCGACGGTCGCGTGCCGCATCACGCCGAGGCCGACCGTGAGCAGGACGTAGCCGAAGAAGGTCGCGGCCGGGCTGAACCGTTCCGGCTGCTCCCGCCCGGCGCGCAGCGCCGCCCGTACCGCCTCGAAGGGCAGCGCCTCGGCCCGCATCCGCTCGACCAGCGACTGCAGCGCCTCCACCTGGTCCAGGCGCAGGTCCGGGCCCTCGACCGGGGTGAAGTCGAGCTCGCCGCCCCGCCCGTCGGGCCCGCCCCCGACCCGTACGAACAGGCCCGTGGGCACCACGAAGCTGCGCGCCCGCATCCCGTAGCGCGCGGCCACGTCGTGGATGACCCGCTCCACCTCGACGGTGCGCTCCCCGGCGCGCAGCAGCTCCGAACCCAGCTCGCACAGCAGCGCCGCCAGGTCCCGCAGCCGCTCCCGCCCCGTCTCCGCGGCCTCCGGCAGGGTCACCGTGCCGGTGCCGCGACGGCGCAGCGGTCGCAGCGCGGCCGCCACCGCCCGGCGGGCGAGGCCGCGGGCATCGAACGAGGACAGTTGCCGCATGTGCCGCATTCCGGCAACGTAACAGCGAGCCCCCGTCCGAGGACCGTCAGACCCGGCCGCCGCCCGCCGTGTCCGAGGACAGCCGCTGTGCCGCGTAGATCGGAAGCACGGACAGCAGTACGAGCAGCGCGGCCACCACGTTCACCACCGGCGCCTGCTGAGGCCGGGTCATGTTGTCGAAGATCCACAGCGGCAGGGTCTGCACCCCGGGACCGGCCGTGAAGGTCGTCACCACGACCTCGTCGAAGGACAGCGCGAAGGCGAGCAGCCCGCCCGCGAGCAGCGCCGAGCGCAGCAGCGGGAAGGTGACGTCCCAGAAGGTACGGAAGGTGTGCGCGCCCAGGTCCATGGCCGCCTCCTCGTACGAACCGGGCAGCCGGCGCAGCCGCGCGACCACGTTGTTGAAGACCACCACGATGCAGAAGGTGGCGTGCCCGACGATCACCGTGAAGAGCCCGAGGCCCACGCCCAGCGGCTTCAGGACCGTGCCGAAGGCCGAGTTGAGGGCGATGCCGGTGACGATGCCGGGCAGCGCGATCGGCAGCACGACGGCGAACGACACGGCCTCGCGCCCGAAGAAGCGGTGCCGCTGCACGGCGAAGGCGATCAGAGTGCCGAGCACGAGCGCCACCGCCGTCGCCGCGAGGCCCGTCCGCACCGAGGTCCACAGCGCCTCGCGCGCCCCCTCGTTGGCCCAGGCGGCCGACCACCACTTCAGCGTGAGCCAGGGCGGCGGCCAGCTCGCCGAGCGGTCCGGGTTCAGCGAGCCGAGGAGCACGAGCAGCAGCGGCAGATAGATGACGGCGAAGCCGAGCGCGGCCGCGGTGCGCAGCGCGATCCGCGCGGGACGGGAGAGGTTCATCGGGGGAGGTCCTTCCGCGGACGGGTCCGGCTGGTCCCGCTGGTCCGACTGGTCCGACGGGTCACAGGCTGCGCAGCGCGCCGGTGCGCCGCACCGCGAGCAGGTAGAGGACGATGACGGCCACCGGGACGGTGCCGAGCGCGGCGGCCATCGGCAGGTTGAGGGTGACGTTGGAGTAGACGAGGTTGCCGATGAGCTGGGTCTTGCCGCCGACGATCTGCACGGTGATGTAGTCGCCGAGGCTGAGCGAGAAGGTGAAGACGGACCCGGCCGCGATCGCCGGCCACACCATGGGCAGCACCACCGAGACGAAGGTCCGCCCGGCGCGCGCGCCGAGGTCGGCGGAGGCGTTCAGCAGGTTGTCCGGGAGCTGTTCGAGCGCGGTGTGCACCGGCAGGATCATGTACGGCAGCCAGAGGTAGGTGAGGACCAGGACGGTGGCGGTCAGCCCGTACCCCGGCCCGTGCAGCCCCAGCGGCTTCAGCACCCAGTCCAGCGGCCCGCCCTCGGACAGGATCAGCCGCCACGCGTACACCTTGACCAGGTAGCTCGCCCACAGCGGGGTGAGGATCGCGACGACCAGCAGCGGCCTGCGGCGCGGGCTCGCCACCCGGGCGGTGTAGAAGGCGAGCGGGAAGGCGATGATCGCGCACAGCACGGTCACGGTGAGGGCCACGCCCACCGTGCGCAGGGCGACCGTCCGGTAGACGGGCGACGTGACGAGCTCCTGGAAGTTCTGCGCCGACCAGACCCGGACCACCTCGGAGGTGAAGGAGTCGGTGGTCCAGAACGCGGACAGGAACAGCGCGGTGAGCGAGCCCAGATAGGCGAGCACCAGCCACAGCAGCGGCGCGGCGAGCAGCGCGGCGAGCCGGACCCGGGGCCTGCGGTGCAGGGCCCCGGCGAGCCGCCGGACGGGGCCGGCGGCTCGGTCGGGCTCGGTGGCCCGGGCGTCGGCCCGGGGCGAGGGGGTGAGCGTGGTCATGCGCCGTCGTCAGCCCTTGATCTCGTTCCAGGACTGCACCCACTTGGCGTAGGGCACGCAACGGACGTCGGTGCGGCCGTCCAGGCACTGCTCGATGGGTGTGGTCCAGAAGTGCACGTTCTTCCAGTACGCCTCGTCGCCCGCGTGGAAGACCGTGCAGTGGTTCTTGTCGGCGGTCTCGGCGCACGACCTGGCGTTGGCCGGCGCCTCGCCGAAGTACTCGGCGACCTGGGCGTTGGGCTGGGGCGAGACGATCCAGTCGAGCCACTTGTAGGCGCAGCTGGGGTGCTTGGCCTTGGCCGAGACCATCCAGGTGTCGGACCAGCCGGTGGCACCCTCCTTCGGCAGCACCGCCTCGACCTTGGCGCCCTCGGCCTTGGCCAGGTTGGCGATGACCTGCCAGCTGGTGCCGACGACCGAGTCGCCGCTCTTGAAGGCGGAGATCTCCTTCAGGTAGTCGCTCCAGTACTCGCCGACGTGCTTGTTCTGCTGCTTGAGCAGATCCACTGCGGCCGCGAACTGCTTCTGGTCGAGGGCGTACGGGTCCTTGATGCCGAGGTCCGGCTTGGTGGCCTTGAGGTAGAGGGCCGCGTCGGCGATGTAGATGGGGGAGTCGTACGCGGTGACCTTGCCGCTGTGCGCGGACGCCTGGTCGAAGACGGCCGACCAGGACGTCGGGGCGGGCTTCACCTTGGTGGTGTCGTACATGAGGAGGTTGGCGCCCCGGCCGTGCGGGATGCCGTAGGCGACGCCCTTGACCGAGTTCCAGCCCTGGTTCTTCAGGCCGGCGAACACGTCCTTGTAGTGGGGGACGAGCGAGGTGTTGACGGGCGCCGCGTCGCCGGACGCGATCAGCCGCAGCGAGGCGTCGCCGGAGGCGGAGACCGCGTCGTACTCGCCGGTCTTCATCAGTGCCACCATCTCGTCGGAGGTGGCGGCCGTCTTGGCGTTGACCTGGCAGCCGGTCTGCTTCTCGAACGGGGTCACCCAGTCGACCTTGGGGTCGTTGGACCCGTCCTCGACATAGCCGGCCCAGGCGATCAGGTTGACCTGGCCCTCGGGGGCGCCGAGGGAGGTGGGCGCCTTGAGGGCGGGCGGGTTGAGGCCGCCGGACTTCCCGGCACCGGCCTGGTCGGCGGAGCCGCAGGCGGTCACGAGCAGCAGTCCGGAGACGGCGGCGGCCGTCAGGAGCGAGCGGTGCAGGCGCACGTGTTTCTCCGTTGCGTGAGGGACGTGAGGGTGGTGCGGTGCGAGGGGCGGTGCGGTGCCGTGCCGTGGCTTCACCGGCCTTGCGTGGGCTGTGCGGCCTTACGGACCCGGCGTGTCGTCACGGGGCGGCGGGGACCGGCACCGCGTGGCGCGGGTGCCAGTGCAGGGCGACCCTGGCGCCGCGGAAGGCGGCGAGGTCGGCGGAGGAGGTCTCCAGGTTCTGCTGGACGGCGGTCAGCCGGCCACCCGCGTCCAGGTCGACGAGGAAGCGGGTGGCGTCGCCCAGGTAGACCACCTCGGCGACGGTGCCGGTGGCACGGGCGTGGCCGTCCTCGGCGGGCGCGGCCGGGTCCTTGACGACGCGGATCTTCTCCGGCCGGATGCTGTACGTGCCGGCGGCGCCGACCACGGTCCGCGCGGCCTCGCCGCTGACCAGGTTGGAGGTGCCGACGAAGTCGGCGACGAACGGGGTGGCCGGGCGCTCGTAGATCTCGGCGGGGGTGCCGACCTGTTCGATCCGGCCCTGGTGGAAGACGGCGATCCGGTCGCTCATCGTCAGGGCCTCCTCCTGGTCGTGCGTGACGAACACGAAGGTGATGCCGACCTCGCGCTGGATGGCCTTCAGCTCGACCTGCATCTGCTCGCGCAGCTTGAGGTCGAGCGCGCCGAGCGGTTCGTCGAGCAGCAGCACGCGGGGGCGGCCGACGAGGGCGCGGGCGAGTGCGACGCGCTGGCGCTGGCCGCCGGACAGCTCGGCGGGGCGGCGCCTGCCGAGCCCTTCGAGCCGCACCTGAGCGAGTGCGGCGCGGGCCCGGACCAGGCGCTCGGCCTTCGGGACGCCCCGCACCTTCAGGCCGTAGGCGACGTTCTGTTCGACCGTCATGTGCGGGAAGAGGGCGTAGTCCTGGAAGACGGTGTGCACGTCCCGCTCGAAGGGGGCGAGCGGGGTGACGTCCTGACCGGCCAGCTCGACGCGGCCGTCGCTCGGTGTCTCGAAGCCGGCGATCATCCGCAGCACGGTCGTCTTGCCGGAGCCGGAGGGGCCGAGCATCGAGAAGAACTCGCCGTCGGCTATCTCCAGGTCCACCCCGGCCACCGCCTCGGTCCGGCCGTAGCTCTTGCGGAGACCCGAGAGCCGGATCGCCATTCCCTCCATGGGCGGGAACCTTTCTGGTGCGGGGGCGCGTTCCTGACGAGCGGGGGTAAACATATGAAGTCATAGTTCAAATCTCAAGACCCCCTTAAGGTAAAGCCTGAGTCAACGCGCGAGGTGGTAAACGTGAAACCAGGCGGCAGACAGGGCGACAGCGCGCACGGGAGCGCGCGCCGAGCCGTGTTCACCCCCGTCGACACCCGGGCCCGGGTCGACACCGTGGTCCGCCGGATCGGCGACGCCATCGAGCTCGGACTCCTCGCCGACGGCGAGCAGCTGCCCGGCGAGGCCGAACTCGCCGGCCGGCTCGGCGTCTCCACCGTGACCCTGCGCGAGGCCCTCATGGCCCTGCGGCAGCAGGGCCTCGTCACCACCCGCCGCGGCCGGGGCGGCGGCAGCTTCGTCACGCTCCCCGAGGGCCCGCCCGAGGACCGGCTGCGCGCCCGCCTCGCCGACTGGTCCACCGAGGAGCTGCGCGACCTCGGCGACCACTGGGCCGCCGTCTCCGGCGCCGCCGCGCTGCTCGCCGCGCAGCGCACCCAGCCCGGCGACCTGCGCCCGCTCACCCGCACCGTCGACGAACTCGCCCACGCCGAGGAACCCGCCGCCCGCAGCCGGCTCTACGGCCGCTTCCACGTCGAACTCGCCGCCGCCGCCCAGTCCGCGCGCCTGACCCGCGAGGAGATCGCCCTCCAGACCGAGTTGGGCGCCCTGCTCGTCCTCGTCCTCGACGACACCGCGTATCTCGAATCCGTGGCGGATCGTCACCGCTCCGTGATCTCCGCCGTGCAGGATGAGGCCGACGAGCGGGCCAGAACGCTGGCCGAACAGTGCGTGCGCGACTCCGTGGCCCGCCTGATCGCCCTGCGCCTCGAACCCCCCACCCGCGCCCCCGGGCCGCGTCCGTAGGAGGACCCCGATGTCCACACCCCCCGCGCTCGCCCACGTCACGGGAGCCGCGACCGAGGCGACGGGAGCGGGGGACAGAGGAAGAGGACGTACGGGAACAGGAGACACGGGAACGGGGGACGCGCGGGCGACGCGCCCGTCGGCGGCCGGCGCCACCGGCGGCGTGTCAGGCGCGGGCGCCCTCCGCAATGCGCCCGGCGCCGCCCAGGGCTCGTACGACACCCTCGCCGGCGCCGCCCCGGGCTCGTACCGCACCCTCGCCGCCGCCCAGGGCTCGTACCGCGCCCTCGCCGACGCCGTGTCGACCCGTGTGCGCGAGACCCTCGACGGGGTCTTCGCCGCCGTCGCCGCCACCCGCGAGGACACCGCCGCGCTGCTCGCCGCCCCGGCCGCCGACGGCAGGGCACCGGCGTCGGCCGGGCTCGCCGCCCTCCGGCCCGGCCTCCACGACCGGCTCGCCCGCCACGAACTCGTCTCCGGCATCGGCTTCGTCGCCGCGCCCGGCCTCCTCGCCGACGTACCGGCCTGGCTGGAGTGGTGGCAGCGCGGCCCCGACGGCGCGGTGCGGCCGCTCCTCCTCGACCTGGATCCCGAGCACTCGGCGTACTCCGACTACACGCACTGGGACTGGTACGCCCTGCCCCGCGAGACCGGGCGGCGGGCCGTCGCCGGGCCGTACGTCGACTACCTCTGCTCCGACGAGTACGGCCTGACGCTCTCCGAGCCGGTCCTGGCCGACGGACGGTTCGTCGGCGTCGCCGCCGCCGACGTCTACCTGCGGCACTTCGAGGCGGCCGTGCTGCCCGTCCTCCAGGAACTCCCCGTCCCGGCACGCCTGGTCAACGCCCGCGGCCGCGTCGCCGCCTCCACCGACCCGGCGCATCTCGCCGGCTCCCTCACCAAGGGCCCCGACTTCGCCGCCGTACTCACCGGAGCCCCGGACGCCGGGCCGGAATCCGTCCACCGCCACGGCGAGCTGCGTCTGACGCCCTGCGCGGGCACACCGCTGGTGCTCGTGACGCCGGATCGGTGAGTCGCGGACCCTTCGGCCGCACGGAGTGGCGTACGCGTCAGTCGTTGACGGCGGTCAGCAGCACCACCGCGTCGTCGAGCGCCGTGAGGCCGTGCCGCTCCTGCGGGATCATCTGGAGCTGACCGGCCGACAGGTCCTCGGAGCGGCCCGCCGCCGTCAGCCGCACCCGGCCGCGCAGGACCTGGAGACTGCCAGCGGGCGGCGCGTTGTGCTCGTCCAGGGCCGTGCCCGACGTCATGGCGATCACGCTCTGCCGCAGCACCCCGTCGTGCACCACCAGATGGGCGCTGCGGCCGTGCGCGTCCTCACGCGCCTTCGTCAGGTGCTCCTCGGCGAGGGCCGAGAGGTCGAGGGGTGCGGGCTCCTGCATCGTGTCTCCCTGCGGCGTGCGCGGACCGGTACACCCAGCCTTGCGCCTGCCGCGCGTCCCGCAAGTCGGGGCCGCCGCGCCCCCGCGGTGAGCCCGAGCACGACGAACCCCGCCGCCGCGAGGAGCGCCGCCGTCCAGCCGTACCCCTCGTACAGCCAGACAGCCGCCAGTGAGCCGAGCGCGCCGCCCGCGAAGGTCGCCAGCATGAAGACCGTGTTCACCCGGGCCGCCACCGCCCGCCCGAGGCCCAGGACCCGCGCCTGGTTCGCGACCTGACAGGCGCTCGTGCCCAGGACCACCAGACCCGCGGCCGCCACCAGCGCCACCGGCGAGCCCGGCGCCAGACCCGCAGGCGCCACCGCGAGCCCCACGCACCCGAGCGCCACCAGCCCGACCCGGCCCGACCCGTACCGGTCGGTGAGCGGCCCCGCGTACGCCGACGCCAGCGCCGCCGGCACGGTGAGCAGCCCGAACAGACCCGCCGCCCCGGGACCGTACCCCAGCGGAGGGGCGGCCAGATGGAAGACGAGCGCCGCCCAGAAGACGCTGTACGCGCCGAACACGCAGGCGCCGCGCAGCGCCGACACCCGCAGGGCGCGATGCGCGACGAGCAGCCCCGGCAGCCCCGCGAGCATCCGGCCGTACGGGACCGGGCGCGCGTCCGGGCCGCCGAGCCGCTCGGGCAGGGCGCGCGGCAGCGCCCACAGCAGACCCGCCGTCGCCACGGCGGCCAGCGCATAGGCCGTCCGCCAGCTGCCGCTCGCGTCGGAGACCGCGCCCGAGACCGTACGGGACAGGGTGGAGCCCAGGGTGAGGCCCAGGCCGATGACGCCGACGACCCGGCCGCGTCCCTCGGGGCCCGCGAGGGTCGCGGCGACCGGGGTCAGGATCTGCGGCAGCACCGTGGTGGTGGACAGGGCGAGGGTGGCGACGGCGAGGACGAGGACGTTCGGGGCCGCGGCCGCGACCAGCAGGGCCGCGCTGGTCAGCGCCAGCAGGGCCCGCGCGAGGCGGCGCAGCCGGGCGGTGTCGGCGAGCGGCACGAGCAGCAGGATGCCCAGGGCGTAGCCGAGCTGGGCGGCCGTCGCCACCAGACCGGCGGTCCGGTCGGAGACGGCGAGGTCGCGGGCGATCGCCGCGAGCAGCGGCTGCGGGAAGTAGATGTTGGCCACCGTCACGGCACCGGCGAGGGTGAGGACGAGGACGGGGGGACGGGACGCGGCGAGGGGACGGGACGCCGCGGGGGGACGGGCGGGGAGAGCGGGCATGGGCATCAGCCTCCCGCCGGCCGGACAGGCCCATCAAGGTGAAAGAATGCAACCGGCGTTGAGCAGAACTAAACGGTAAGGGGTGGCCCGGTGCTCGAACGGCACGAACTCGAAGCGTTCCTCACCCTCGGCGACGAACTCCACTTCGGCCGCACCGCCGAACGCCTCGGCGTCTCCACCGGCCGCATCAGCCAGACCGTCAAGAAGCTCGAACGGCGCGTCGGCACCCCGCTCTTCGCCCGCACCAGCCGCAGCGTCGCGCTCACCCCGGTCGGCCGCCGCCTGCACGACGAACTCCGCCCCGCCCACGCCCTCATCCTCGCCGCCCTCGAACGCGCCACCGCCGCCGGCCGCGGCATGCTCGGCACCCTGCGGATCGGCTTCGGCTCCCCGTGGGGCGGCGAGCTGCTCACCGCCGCCGCCGACACCTTCCTGGCCCGCCACCCCGGCTGCGAACTCACCCTCCGCGAGGTCCCCGTCGACGCCGGCACCCGCCCCGTCGAGGACGGCGAACTCGACGTCCAGTACGCCACCCTGCCCATCGCCGTGCCCGGTCTCACCACCGGACCCGTCCTGGTCCGCGAGGACCGCGTGCTCCTCGTGCCGGCCGCCCACCCGCTCGCCGCCCGCGCCTCCGTCGGCCTGGAGGACCTCGCCGGACAGACCCTCGTCACCACCGGCCGCGGGCAGCCCCGCGCCTGGCGCGAGACCCACTACCCGACCCGTACCCCCTCCGGCGCGCCCGTCGCCCACGGCCCGGCCGCCGCCACCTGGGAGGAGCTGCTGTCGCTCGTCGGCGCGGGCCACGGCGTCGCCCCGGGCGCGGCGAGCGGCGCCCGCTACCACCCGCGCCCCGGCATCGCCTACGTGCCGTTCCACGACGCCCCGCCCCTGACCTACGGCCTGGTCTGGGCGACCGCCACCGAGACCGCCCTGATCAGGGCCTTCGCGGAGACGGCAGCGCGTGTCCCGCCCGCCGGGGCCGGGGCGCCGGGGCTACCGTGAGCCGGTGCAGCGCAGCGAGGACCGACTGACGCTCGCCGCGTTCGCCGCCGCCGCGTTCCTCGCGGGCGGCAACGCCGTCGGCGTCCGCTTCAGCAACCGTGAGCTCGACCCCCTGTGGGGCGCCGCCCTGCGCTTCGGCGCGGCCTCCGTGATCCTGCTCGGCATCATGGCCGCGCGCCGCATGCCGTTCCCGCGTGGCAGGGCCCTGGCCGGGGCGGCGCTCTTCGGAATCCTCGACTTCGGCGTCACGTTCGCCCTCGCGTACTACGCCCTCGTCCACATCCACGCCGGCCTCGGCCAGACGATCCTCGCCCTCACCCCGCTCGCCACGCTGCTGCTCGCCGTCGCCCAGGGCCTCGAACGCTTCCGGGTCACCGCGGCCGTCGGCACGCTGCTCGCGGCCGCCGGGGTCGCGGTCATCTCGCGCGCCCCGCTCAGCGGCGCGGTGCCCGTGCTGTCGTTCCTGGCGCTCCTCGGCAGCATGGTCTGCTTCGCCGAGGCCACGGTCCTCGTCCGGCGGCTGCCGCGGATCCACCCCGTCGTCATGAACGCCGTCGGCATGACCGCTGCCTCCGTCCTCCTCTTCGCGGGTTCGGCCGCCGCTGGCGACACCTGGCGACTGCCCGAGCGCCCCGCCACCTGGTGGGCCCTCGCCTATCTCGTGGTCGGCGGCTCCGTCCTCACCTTCGGGCTCTACCTCTTCGTCGTGCAACGCTGGGACGCGTCCCGCGCCGCGTACGTCTTCGTCGTCATCCCCGTCGTGACGATCGTCCTCTCCGCCTGGCTCGACAACGAACCCCTCACCGCCTCCCTGCTGCTCGGCACCCCGCTGATCCTGGCCGGGGTGTACGTGGGCGCGCTGTGGCGGCGCAGCAGCCCCTAAGGGATGTCCAGGACGGCCGGCGGCGGGCTCCAGCGGCGCTTCGGGTTCACCGACGTCGACACCCCGTAGTCCTTCTTCAGGTGCTCCGGGATCGCGTAGTGCATCACCCGGCCGCGGGTGAGCGACGACAGTTCGAAGACCGTCGTCAGATGGCCGAGCCGGTCCAGGAGCCAGGAGCCGAGCGGGGAGTGGTCCTCCACGGTCTCCAGGACGCCGAGCAGGTGCGGCACCGCCTTGACGACCGTGTCCCACGGGGTACGGGGCACCTCCAGCCAGTCGGCGCAGGTGTCGCCGACCAGATGGCGGATCAGCGCGGACACGATCGGGTCGAAGAAGGTGCCGGGCACGACCTCCTCGTACAGCTCGATGAGCTGCCGGGTGAGCAGAGCGCCGTCGTCCGAGGGACCCATGTGCCGGAGCATGTACAGGTCGAGGAAGGCGCGGGCCTCGTCGAGGGTCTCGGGTACGGCCCGCTGGTCGACGCCGAGCATGGCGCCGACCACCCGCCAGGCGTAGTAGTAGGCCTCCGCGCCCTCCGTGGACATGTGGATGCCGAGCCGGTGCAGGCTGTCGAGAACCAGCATGGAGAAGAACATCTGCCCGCCGATCATGTCCTCCTGACAGATCGGCACGCCGAGCGCCGCCGTGTCCCAGCGCTCCTCGCGCCGCAGGTGGTGACGGATGGAGGCGTGCAGCAGCCGGACCTTCTGCGCGGCCGGCACGAAGCGGCTGCCCGCCTCGAAGGCGTCCGGCCGCATCAGGTAGAGCGTGAACTGGCCGGTCTCCGCCATGCGCTTGGACGGGTACTTCAGGCCGTGCGTGGTGGCGAGCAGCTTCGCCACGTGCGGGACGAGATAGCAGGCGGGCATGGAGGCGAAGGACAGCGCCGTGGTGATGTGCACGTCGTTGTCGGTGAAGAAGAGCCGCGCCTTCTCCATCTCGGCCCAGTCCACCCACGCCGGAGCCGCTCTCGTGACGTGCAGGTATTCGCGGGCCACGTCGGGCAGCCCGTCGGGCAGCGGGCTGCCGGCGGTCGACACGTACCGCATCAGGGTGTTGAAGGTGCCGACCTCGCCGCGTTCGAAGAGCGTGGCGACGGTGGCGTCGGCGAGTTCGTCGCCGGCCTGGCGCAGGGCGTCGAGGGACGCCTGGGTGGGTGGGGTCATGCGGGGCTCCTCGGGGGCTCCGTGGCGGGGTGTCGGGATGGGGTGTCTGGACAAGGGCGCCACACCGGCCTGTCCGGGCCGGACGCGTCAGGACCGAGGTCTCAGCACTGCCGGGTCGACGCCGAGTGCGCGAGCGAGGCGAGGGCCTGGAGCGCGACGGGCGGGGCGTCGAGCTCGTCGAGCGCGCGCAGGGCCTCCTCGACCCGGGCCGCGATCATGTGCTCGACGCGCTCGGGGGCCTTCAGACCGCGCATCAGCGCGCGTACGTCCTCCGGATCGGTGTCGTCCCGGTCGAGCAGGACGCCGAGCCGGGCGCGCTGGGCGGTGTCGGCGAGCCGCCAGGTCTCCGCGAGCAGGGCGGTGGGCCGGCGGCCGCGCAGGTCGTCGGCGGCGGCCTTGCCGGTACGGACCGGGTCGCCGAACAGCCCGAGCAGGTCGTCCCGCAGCTGGAACGCCTCGCCCAGCGGCAGCCCGTACGCCGAGTAGCCCTCGCCGAGCCGCGGCGCCGCGCCCGCCAGGGCGCCGCCGATCAGCAGCGGCTGCTCGACGGTGTACTTGGCGGTCTTGTAGCGGATCACCTTCAGCGACGCCGCCGTGTCCGGCGCCGTGCCCGTGTGCAGGATCTCCAGGCACTCACCGGCGATCAGCTCGCGGGCCAGCGCCGCCCACAGCGGCCGCGCCCGGCTCAGGAACGCGGCGGGCAGCCCGCTCGTCACGAACAACTGCCCGGCCAGCGACATCAGCAGGTCCCCCACCAGCATCGCGAGCGACCGGGCGGCCGCGGCGGGCCGCGGATGGTGCGGTACGGCGGCCCGCAGCGCCCGGTGCGCGGTGGGCCGGCCGTGCCGCAGCGGACTGCCGTCGATCAGGTCGTCGTGCACGACGGCGGCCGCGTGCACCAGCTCCATCGAGGCCGCCGCCCGCACCAGCGCGTCGCTGTCCGGCTGCCCGCCGCCCCGCCAGCCCCAGTAACAGAACGCCGCCCGCAGCCGCTTGCCGGACGCGACCGCCGCCTCCAGCTCCTCGGCCACCGGCCCGAGCGACGGGTCGACGTCCGTCAGACGGTCGGCCTCCTCGGCGACGAACCGGCGCAGCACCTCGTCCACCCGGGCCCTGAAGGCGGCCGGGTCCCAGGCCGCCTCAGCCATCGTCGCGGGACTGCCGGGACTGCCCCGACTGCCGGGACTGCCCGGACTGCTGGGACTGCCGGGCCAGGACGTGCTGGGCCAGCACTTCCAGATGGGCCGGCGGCACGGTCGCGTACCGGTCGAGGGCGAGCCGCCCGCGCGCCGTCAGCTCCCGCTCGGCGTCCTCCACCAGCTGTACGGTGTCCGAGCGCCGTAACAGCCCCCGCACCGTCCCCAGGGCCGAACCCAGCGTGCTCGCCGCCAGGTCCGCGAGCCCGGCCACCAGGAGCACCGCGCGGTCGTCCCCGCCCCTGTCCCGACTGTCCCGATCCGTTTTCACGCTCATGTGATCCAACCTGGCCGCGTGCGCGGCCAGGTGCGCGCGAAACTCACGAACGAGTGAACAGGTGGTCTACCGGGTCCGCGCCGTCGCCGTCGTGAGAGCGCCCGTGAGGTGGTCGTACGCCACGTGCGCGTGCAGCCGCACCCCGGTGACGAGCGTGTCGTCGTCCGCGTAGAAGTGCGGGTTGTGGTTGGTGACCAGACCGCGCCCGCCGGGGACCGGCACCGGCCTGCCGTCGGCGTCCAGTTCGGCGTCCTGGACGCCGAGCATCACGTACAGACCGCCGAAGCGGTTCACGAACTCGGACACGTCGTCGTAGCCGAGCGTCGCGCCGGTCTCGACGACCCGGTCCTCGCCCACCACCCGGCGGAGGGTGGGCAGTCCCGCCGCCACCCACTCCGGCGTGTTGTGCACCGGAGGCACCGCCTGGAGGTAGTCCACCTCGGCGGTGGCGTGGTACGCGGCCGCGCTGTGCTCGGCGAGCGTCGTGAGCCTGCGCTGCACCTCCGCCATGTCGGACTCCACCGCGCACCGGACCGTGCCCCACAGGGTGACGGTCTGTCCGATGATGTTGAAGCGGCCGACGTCCTCGATGTGACCGATGCTCACGGTGACCGGATCGAAGGCGGAGACCTGGCGGTACAGCTGCCCGATGCCCGTGAGGACCGCGCCGACCGCCGGCATCGGGTCGATGCCCTGCCAGGGCGTCGAGCCGTGTACCTGCTTGCCGGTCACGACGATCCGGACGAGCGTGGAGGCCGCGTACTGGTTGCCGGTCCGGTAGCCCACGTACCCCTTCGGATACGGCGTCACATGCATCCCGTACACCATCGTCGGCACCGGATCGGCGAACGCGCCCGCGTCCACCATCGCCCGCGCCCCGCCGTTCTCCGTGACCGGCGGGCCCTCCTCGGCCGGCTGGAAGACCAACAGGGCGGTGCCGGGCAGCCGGTCGCGCGCCCCCGCGAGCACGCTCGCCGCGCCCATCAGCATCGCCGTGTGGCAGTCGTGCCCGCAGGCGTGCGAGACCGGGAACGGGCCGCCCGGGTAGTCGGCGTCGACCGTCCGCGACGCGAACTCCGTCCCGCACAGGTCCGGCACGGGCAGCGCGTCGGTGTCCGCGCGCAGCGCGATCGTGCGTGGACCCGGCCGGCCGCCCCGCAGCACCCCGACCACGCTGTGCCCGGCGATCCCGGTGCGGACCTCGTCCAGACCGAGCGAGCGGAGGTGGTCCGCGACGAACGCGGCCGTCTTCTCCTCCCGGTTGGACAGCTCGGGATGACGGTGCAGGTGCCGCCGCCAGGCGATCACCTGCCCCGCCGTCCGCTCCGCGGCCCGGTCCAGTTCCGCGCGGACCTCGTCGTGCGCCGGCTCCGTGCTCACCAGGTCCTCCGTCTCGCCCGAGGGATGGACATCCCTGGGGGCCGGACCCCAGCCTCGCACGGCGCGCCCGGCGGTGCCGCGGTCAGGCGCCCGGGAAGCCCGGCGCGCCGCGCTCGATGATCGCGGCCGTGTCCACGCCCGACGGCAGTGTGCCGAAGGCGATGCCCCGGTCGCCGTCCAGGCGCGAGGCGCAGAAGGCGTCGGCGACCGCGGGGTGGCCGTGCCGGACGAGGAGGGAGCCCTGGAGGACGAGGGCGAGGCGCTCGACCAGACGGCGCGCGCCGTACTGCAGGGCCGCCGGATCGGCGAGGCCGGCGAGGTCCTTGCGGAGGCGGGCGACCGCCGTGTCGAGGCGGCGGTCGGCGCCGGCGGCGCGGTCGACCTCGGCGAAGAAGGCCTCCACGGCGGCGGGCTGCTTCACCATGGCGCGCAGCACGTCCAGCGCGGCCACGTTGCCCGAGCCCTCCCAGATGGAGGGCAGCGGCGCCTCGCGGTAGAGCCGGGGCAGGTCCGAGTCCTCGACGTAGCCGTTGCCGCCGAGGCACTCCAGGGCCTCGGCCGCGTGAGCGGGCGCCCGCTTGCACACCCAGTACTTGGTGACGGCGAGGCCCAGGCGGCGCAGCTGGTCCTCCTCGGCGTCGCCGGCGGTGGCCCGGTCCACGGCGCCCGCGAGGCGCAGCGCGGCGATCGTCGCCGCCTCCGCCTCGACCGCGAGGTCCGCGAGCACGTTCGTCATCAGCGGCTGCTCGACGAGCCGGGCGCCGAACGCGCTGCGGTGCGTGGCGTGGTGCACGGCCTGGACCAGGCCGAGGCGCATCCCGGACGCGGAGCTGATCGCGCAGTCGAGCCGGGTCATGTTCACCATCCGGATGATGGTGGCGACCCCGCGGCCCTCCTCGCCGACGAGCCGGCCCAGCGCGCCCTCGTACTCGATCTCGCTGGAGGCGTTGGAGCGGTTGCCCAGCTTGTCCTTGAGGCGCTGGAAGCGGACGGCGTTGCGCGAGCCGTCCGGCAGCACCCGCGGCACCAGGAAGCAGGACAGGCCACCCGGGGCCTGGGCGAGGGTCAGGAAGACGTCCGACATCGGCGCGGACGTGAACCACTTGTGCCCGGTCAGCGCGTACATGCCCGGCTCACCCGTCGGTACCGCGCGCGTCGTGTTGGCGCGCACGTCCGAGCCGCCCTGCTTCTCGGTCATCGACATGCCGGCGATGATCCCGCGCTTGCCGGTGGGCTCCCTGAGCCCGAAGTCGTAGTACCGGGAGGTCAGCAGCGGCTCGTACACCGAGGCCAGCTCCGGCTCCGCGCGCAGCGCGGGCACCGCCGCGTACGTCATGGAGACCGGGCACAGGTGCCCGGCATCGGCCTGTCCCCACACGAACACCTTCGCCGCGCGCGCCACATGGGCGCCCGGCCGGGAGTCGGCCCAGGGCGCGCCGTGCAGTCCGTGCTCGACGGCGACCGTCATCAGCTCGTGCCAGTACGGGTGGAACTCGACCTCGTCGACCCGGTGCCCGTAACGGTCGTGGGTGTGCAGGACGGGGGAGTGGCGCTCGGCGAGCCGGCCCCATTCCTGGGCCTGCGCCCCGCCGGCCCGCACCCCGAGCTCGCGCACCTCGTCCTCCGCCCAGCCGGCGCCCTCGCGGCGCAGCGACTCCAGGAGGGCCGGGTCGGCCGAGACGTCGTAACCGGTGAGCGGCGGAACTTGGTTGGTGACCTCATGCGTGGTCGGCATCGGTGACTCCCAGGGCTCGCAGGGTGAAGGTGACCAGGGCGGGAACGGTGCCGGGGCTCGGGGCCCCTGCCGTCAGGGTGCCGGAGAGCGGGCCGGTCAGCGCCTCCGCGCCCGCGCCGACGAGCGCGGCGGCGGTGAGCAGCGCGTCCTGGGGCGGCAGTTCCCCGTCCCGTACGCCCGCGGCGATCCGTTCGGCGAAGACGTCGCGGAACGCGCGCCGGAAGACCAGCCGCTCGGCGTCGACGGCCGGGTCGACCGGCTCGGCGAGCAGCGCGTAGGCGAGCCGGGGCGCCTTCAGGGCGCGGCTCGCGAAGGTCTCGATGACCGCGACGATCCGGTCGGCGGCCGTCCGGTGCGCCGGCAGTGCGGCCGCCTCGGAGACGGCGGCGACCTCGCGGCCGACGACCGTCCGGAACAGTTCGACGGACAGCTCGGCCTTGCTCGGGAAGTGGCGGTACACGCTTCCGGTGGCGATGCCCGCCCGCGCGGCGACGGCGGCCATCGTGCAGCCGGCGTAGCCGTGCTCGGCGAGCAGTCCGAGGCCGGCCTCGACGATGGCGGTGCGCCGGTCGTCGAGCCGGGCCTGGACGGCGGGCGTGCGTCGGTAGGGCATGGAAGGAGTGAAGCAGTGATTCACTGCTTCAGCAAGGGCAGCAAGGGCAGCAAGGGCGAGCAAGGGCAGCACGGGCGAGCAAGGGCAGCAAGGGCAGCGCGGCGAGCAAGGGCAGAAAGGCACCGCGCGGGCTCCGGGAACGCGAAGACGCCCGCGTGCGGGGGCACGCGGGCGTCGGTGCGATGCGAGGGGCGGAGGTCAGCCGGTGAAGATCTCCACGAGCGACCAGAGGGCGAGTCCGGCCATGCACACACCGCCGACGCGCTGCACCGTCTTCAGCGGGACGCGCTTGGCGATGAAGCGGCCGGCGACGAGCGCGAGCGCCGAGACGGTCATCAGGGCGGCGGCGGAGCCGATCGCGGTCGACCAGGTGCCGTTGGTGGCGGCGAGGTTGGCCGTGGTGATCTGGGTGAGGTCGCCCCACTCGCTGATGAAGACGGCCATGAAGGCGGTCGAGTAGACGGGCCAGAAGCCGGTCACCGTCCTGCCGCCCGCGTCCTCCTCGTTCTCGTCGTCGCCCCCGCCGCGCAGCAGCATGAACGCGCCGAACGCGAACATCGCGGCCGAGACGAGCTTGACGCTCCAGCCGGGGAGGAGACCGAGCAGGCTGCCGGCGCCGACGGCGATGGCCACGTGCACGATGAACGCGGTCGAGGTGCCGAACCACACGTACAGCGGACGCATGCGCGTGCCCATGGCGAGGGACGCGAACATCGTCTTGTCGGGAAGCTCGGCGAGGAAGATCAGCCCGAAGGCGGTGATGATCGCCAAGGGGTCGAGGTGCATACCGGGGCTCTCTGCTCGGACCGGGCCCGGGGCCCGGCGCGGCGCCTCGAAGGGCGACGGGAGGACCACTCGGCCCGGCATGACGGACCACGCCCACACGGTCGCGGACGTGGCGTACTGCCTGGCCGAAGGTCTCGCCCGCCCGCGCTCTCGCACGGACCCGGTCACCGGGAACCCGGGGGTTCCAGTGTGTCGACGACCGGTTCGCAGGGCTACTCCCCTTCGCTGCCGACCAGTGTACCGGAGGGCTCCGGCCGGTTCCGTAGACAGCGTCTACGAAAGTGGTAGACAGTGTCTACCAAGATCGTATAGACAGTCACCATGACCGAAGAAACCACCCGGGAGACCGAGGGCGAGGCCGGCGGGCTGCGCGACCGACTGGTCCGCACCGGCGTCGAGCTCGTCGACGCCGAGGGCGTCCAGGCCCTCTCCCTCCGCGAGATCGCACGCCGC
This sequence comes from Streptomyces sp. NPDC101160, assembly GCF_044768205.1. Lineage (NCBI taxonomy): Bacteria > Bacillati > Actinomycetota > Actinomycetes > Kitasatosporales > Streptomycetaceae > Streptomyces > Streptomyces sp. NPDC101160. Next base: position 438,646 of record NZ_JBIWPJ010000003.1, read on the forward strand.
GCCGGCGTCTCCCACGGCGCCCCCCGCCGCCACTTCCCGACCCACCTCGACCTGCTCTCCGCCATCGCCCGCGAGGGCTTCCGCGAACTCGGCGCCCGGGTGACCGAGGTGGCGGAGACGGAGCCCCGGGCCCGGGTCGAGGCCCTCGCCCGCGTCTACCTCGACTTCGCGCGGACGCGCGGCGGGATGTACGAGCTGATGTTCCGGCACGACCTCCTGGAGAGCGGCCGGCTCGGGCTGCGCGACACGAGCCTGCCGCTCTTCGCGCACCTCGCAGAGCTGGTCGCCCGGGCATGCCCGGGCGCCGCCGCCGACCCGGCCATCGCCGCCGGCGCGCTCTGGGCCAACCTCCACGGCATCGCCCAGCTGTGGCGCTGGGGCAGCCTCCGCCTGGCGACCGGCGGCGACGACGTCGAACCGCTGCTCGCCGCCGCACTCGACGCCCACCTCGGACCGGAGGCACACCGATGAATCGCAGGAGCCTCCATCGCCGGGCCGCCCTCGTCTGCAGCGTCGTCGGCGCCGCCGTCGTCGCCCTCGACGGCACCGTCCTCACCATCGCCCAGCCCGTCCTCCAGCACGACCTCGGCGCGGACACCGCACAGGTGCAGTGGACCAGCACCGGCTACCTCGTCGCCGTCGCCGCCCTGCTCGTCTTCGCCGGGCGCCTCGGCGACCGGTACGGCCACCGCCGCCTCTTCGCGCTCGGCAGCCTCGGCTTCGCCCTCACCTCCGCCGCCATCGCCCTCGCGCCCGGCATCGGCGCCGTCATCGCGCTGCGCGTGCTCCAGGGCGTCTTCGGCGCCCTGCTCCAGCCCGCCACCCTCGGCATGCTCCGGGCCGCCTTCCCGCCCGACCGCCTCGGCATGCCGATAGCCGTGCGCACCAGCGCCATCGGCCTCGCCGCGGCCGCCGGCCCGCTGATCGGCGGTGTGCTCGTCGACGCGTACGGCTGGCGCTCGGTCTTCCTGCTCGGCGTGCCGCCCACGCTGGCGGTCGCCCTGATCGGCCTGGCCGTGCCCGAGCCGCGCCCCGGCACCGGCCCCGGTCGTGCGGGCACCCTCGACCTGCCCGGGGCCTGCCTGCTCGGGCTCGCCCTCGCCTGCCTCGTCCAGGGACTCGCGCACGGCTTCGGCCCGGCGGACCTCGCCGGCACCGTGCTCGCGCTCGCCGTCGCCGCGGCCGCCGCGCTCGGCTTCGTACGGCACGAGGCGCGCGCCGCGCACCCGCTGGTACCCCCGGGCATGCTGCGGCCCGGGCCCGTCGCCGCGGGGCTCGGGGCGCTGCTCGCCGCGTCGGCGGCATTCTCCGGGACGCTGTTCACGGCGACGTACCTCTTCCAGGACACGCTGGAGCTCGGACCGTTGCCGACCGCCGTGCGGATGATGCCGCTGGCGCTGCTCATCGTGGCGGGAGCGCCGGTCAGCGCGGTGCTGAAGGGGCGGTACGGGGCGCGGCGCGTCGCGAGCGGAGGGGCCGCGCTGCTCGCGGCCGGCGTCGGCCTGCTCGGACAGGCCGCCGACACGGGCTCCGCCCTCGCGACCGGCGGCTGCGCCGCGCTGATCGGGGCGGGCTTCGGCGCGGTGATGGTGACGGCGACGTCCGTCGTCGTGCACCGGGCCGAGGAGGGGAGCGCCGGGGTCGCGGGCGGCCTGCAGCAGACCGCGATGAACACCGGGCCCGTCCTCGGCGTCGCCCTCGCGAGCCTGCTGCTCGGCTCCGGCGCCGGGGTCGCACTCCCCTCCCTCGCCGTCGTCGCCGGGCTCGCCGTCCCCGCCTGCCTGGGGCTGCCGGGCCGCACCGGAGAGGCCGGACACGCCAGCAAGGCCGTAACGTCCGGTTCTGCACCGCCTCCGAACGTATGATCAGGAAATGCCCACAGGTGGTCACCGTGTGCCCTCCCCGGCAGGGACACGCACCCAGTTCAACCTCGGTCTCGCGCTGCCCTTCCTGGCCCTCGCCCTCGTCGCGGTGGCCGACCTCATCACCTCGCAGGGGCAGCACTTCGACCGGCTCCTCGTGATCGGCCCGGCCCTCGCCGCCATCACCTGGAGCGTGCGCGGCACCCTCGCCATCGGCCTCCTCTCGATGGTCCTGCGCCTCGTCCTGGCCGTGGCGCAGGACGACCCCGTCACCGAGACCGTCAGCGCCGAACTCGTCCTGGCCGCCGTCACCGTCGCCGCCGTCTGGGTCAGCCAGGCCCGCACCAACTACGAGCGCGACCTGCGCGACGTGATGGCCGTCGCCGAGGTGGTCCAGCGGGTGGTGCTGCGCCCGCTCGCGCCCCGGCTCGGCGGCGTGGAGCTGCACCTGCTCTACGTCGCCGCCGCGGCCAAGGCCAGGATCGGCGGCGACTTCTACGAGGCCGTACGGGTCCCGGGCGGCGTCCGCGTCATGCTCGGCGACGTCCAGGGCAAGGGCCTCGGCGCCGTCGAGACGGCCTCCGTGCTGCTCGGCGCCTACCGCGCCGCCGTCACCGACGCGCCCGATCTCGCCGCCCTCGCCGACCGCCTGGAGGAGGGCCTCGCCCGCTACGGCGCCTGGGACCCCGACTCCGACGCTGCCGAACGCTTCGCCACCGTCCTCCTCCTCGAACTCCCCGACGACCGCCACGTCGCCCGGCTCCTCAGCTGCGGCCATCCCGCCCCGCTGCGCCAGCACGACGGCCAGGTCCGGACCGTCCCGCTCACCGACCCCTCGCTGCCGCTCAACCTCGCCGGACTGTGCGCCTCCCGGCACCACGTCGAGGAGGTCCCGTTCCTGCCCGGCGACCGGCTGCTGCTCTTCACCGACGGAGTGAGCGAGACCCGCGACCGGGCCGGTGACTTCTACCCGCTGGAGGAACGGCTGCGCCGCTGGACCGACGAGCCGGGCGACCGGGTGCTCCCGCTGCTCCACCAGGACCTCACCGTGTACGGCGCCGACGGGCTCGACGACGACGTGGCCGCGCTCCTCGTCGTACGCCCTCCGGAACCGGCCGCCGCGCCGGGGCCGGCCGCGCCCGCCGCCCTGCCGTAACGGGCCCGACCCGTTCCACACGTGGGCTACCGGGCGACGGTGTCGCCCGGTCCCTCAGCCGGTGTCCGAACGGTTCAGGACACCGGGCGCAGCCCCAGGTGCTCGCGCAGCGTCGTCCCCGTGTACGCGGTCCGGTACGCCCCGCGCTCCTGGAGCTCCGGCACGAGCAGCTCGACGATGTCGTCGAGGCCGTCCGGGATCAGATACGGCGTGATGTTGAAGCCGTCGACGGCGCCGTGCCGGGCGAAGTGGGTGAACTTGTCGGCGAGTCCGGACGGGGTGCCGACGTGCCCGCGCTGCGGGCCCAGCTCGATCACCGTCTCCCGCAAAGACCAGCCGTTGGCCTCCGCCCTGGCCCGCCACTCGGCGACCACGGCCCGCGGATCGGCGACCCGCGCCGAGCCGAAGGCGCCGGTGTTCTCCACCACCACCGGATCCTCGGCGGGCAGCGGCCCGTCGGCGTCCCGCTCCGACAGGTCCAGGTTCCACAGCCGGCCCGCGATGGCGAGCGCGGTGGCGGGCGTGACCTGTTCGAGGCGGATCCAGCGGGCCTTCTCCTCGGCCTCCTTCTCCGTCGCACCGATGATGATCTCCGTCCCCGGCAGGATGCGGAGCGCGTCCTCCGGCCGGCCGGCCACGCGCAGTCGCCGCCGGATGTCCTCGGCGAACGCGAACGCGTCGTCGAAGTCCTGGCCGTGCGCGGAGAAGATGACGTCCGCGTTGCGCGCCGCGAAGTCCCGGCCCGCCGGCGAGTCGCCCGCCTGGAAGATCACCGGGTGCCCCTGCCGGCTGCGCGGCTGCGTCGGCGTCAGTTCCACGTCGAACTGCGGCCCCGCAGCCCGCACCTGACCGATCGTGCCCGGTACGGACCAGCTGCGGGCGTCGGCCGAGTCGGCCGTCGCGCCCTCCGCCCAGCCGTCCCAGATCGCCCGGGCCACACGGAGGAACTCCTCGGCGCGGGTGTAGCGGTCGGCGTGGTCGAGGAAGCCGCCGCGGCGGAAGTTGGCCCCGGTCCAGGCGTTGTCCGTGGTGACGACGTTCCAGCCGGCCCGGCCGCCCGAGAGCAGATCGAGGCTCGCGAAGCGGCGGGCCAGATCGCCCGGCTCGTTGAAGGTCGTGTTGGACGTGGAGACCAGGCCGATCCGGTGGGTGACGGCGGCGAGCGCGGACAGCTGCACGAGCGCGTCCGGCCGCCCGGCCACGTCCAGCTCGTGCACCCGGCCGTCCGTCTCGCGCAGCCGCAGCCCGTCGCCGAGGAAGAACGCGTCGAACAGCCCCCGTTCGGCGGTCTGCGCGATCTTGCGGAAGGAGGCCGGATCGATCTGCGAGCCGCTCTCCGGGTGCGACCAGACGGTCCAGTGGTTGACGCCCTGGAAGAACACCCCGAAGTGCAGCTGGGCGTCGGGGCGGGGCACGTCGTGCGGGTCGGTGCGCGTCATCGGTTCCCCTCCCGGGAGCTCGTGGCGGTGCCGGCGGTGGTGGCGAAGCGGCTGTCGGGGCGGGGGAGTCCGAGGGCGGTGCGGAGCGTGGCACCGGGCAGCGGGCGCGCCGCGACCCGCCGTACGAACAGCTCGGGCAGCACCAGGCGCGAGAGGACCTCCAGGTCCTCGTCCAGGACCAGCGGATGCAGCCGCACCCCGTCGACCAGACCGCTCAGCTCCTCCAGGAGCGCGACCAGTTCCCCCGCCGGGCCGGTGAAGCGCAGCCTGCCCGGTGGCCTGCCGGGCGCGGCGTCCCAGGAGGCGTACCGCTCCAGATCCGCGATCCGGTCCGCCGCCGACTCGGCGGGCGTGTCCAGGGCCACCTCGATCTCGGCGAACGCGAGCGGCGCGCCCGACGCGGCCGCCGCCTCGCCGAGCAGGGCGGGCGAGGCGCCCTCCACCAGGGCGATGTCGACGAGCTCCGGGGGTACGAGCCCGGCGGGCGCGAGCACCACGGGCCTGCCCTGCGGCGGGCGGGGCACGATCGACGGGCCCTTCACGCTGTACGTCTCGCCCTCGAAGTCCACGTAGTGCAGCCGCTCGCCGTCCAGATAGCGGCTCGTCGCCACGGACCGGATGACGGCGTCGTCCTCCCACGAGTCCCACAGGTCTCGCACCACGCGTACGCCGTCGACGGCCTCCCGGCGCAGCGCCGCCTCGCCCTCGACCCGGGGGCGCCCCCAGGCCCGGGCGGCCTCGGCTGTCCCCTCGACGCCCACGACCCAGCCGGCCCGGCCGACCGAGACATGGTCGAGCGAGGCGAGCCGCGTGGAGACGTGGAACGGTTCGGCGTAGGTGGTGGCCACGACGGGCGCGACGCCGATCACGCTGGTGGACGCGGCGATGTACGCGGCCCGCTCGACGGCCCCGAGCCGCCCCGCCGGCCCGCCGGAGGCGGCGGAGCCGGGCGGCAGGATGTCGTCGTCGAGCGTGACCAGGGTGAACCCGGAGTTCTCCGCGACGGCCGCGGTCCTGGCGACCCGACGCGGCGTCAGCAGATCCCCGGGCGCGTGCGCGGCCCGGCGCCAGGCGGCCGGATGGGCACCGTCGCCGTCGATCTCGACGGCCAGGTGCAGGGGCGGGTGAGGCATGGGAGTCCTTCCGAAGGGCTGGGGCGACAGGGCGGGCCGCCGCCGGGCCGGTCCGGAGGCACGTCTCCGTACCGCCGCATCCGCATGCGCGCGTGGCGACATGCGGGCATGTCGCATGCGGGAATGGCGCATGCAGGCATGGCGAGGTGGCGATACGGAGGGAATGTCAGCGGGAGCGCGGCACACGACGGCCCGCGACCGCGGCGCGGCGGCCCAAGGAGGACGGCTCGCGCGGCGGTCGGGCGGTGATCAGCGGTGTGCGGAAGGACAGATGGCGGACGCGGTGCGGCAGAAGTCCACGTGCCGCCGCCAGCTCAGCAGGGCCCCGGCCCGCACGGCACGACGGCCACGGCGCTGCGCGGCGCTCGGTGCGTGCACGGGGGCCTCCACGGGTCCGGAAGGGAACGCCCCAGCTTAGGCAGGGGCGGTTCCGCAATGTCAAGGGCGGTCCGATGAACGACACGCCGAAGTGCACGTGTTCCGGGGCGGGTTGGGGAGAGCGCGCAGCCCCAGACGCCGTCAGGGGTGGGTGCGGTGCCGGGCTCCGCGCGCGTCAGGGGTGGGTGCGTTGCCGGGCTCCGCGCGCGTCGGTGTTGCGTTGTGGCGGGGCCCTGCCGTGGGCGGGCCGGTGCCGGGCTTGGCCCTCGCCGTGGGCGGCTCGGTGCCGGGTTCAGCTCTGTCAGTGGCGGGTTGTGGCGGGGCCTCGCCGTGGGCGGGTTCGATCCCGGGCTCAGCCCCCTCCGTAGGCGGGCCGGTACCCGGCTCAGCTGCGGTACGGCGTGTTCGCCTGCGCCCATTCCGCGAGTGCCCGCGCGCACTCCGCGACCGACTCGCGCCAGCTGCGGCCCGCGCCCTCGCCGGCGTCGTCGCTGACGTGCTTGACCATGCGCAGCGGCACCCCGGCGAGCGCGGCGGCCGAGGCGAGTGCGTAGCCCTCCATGTCGACGAGGGCGGCGCGGGCGGCCAGGCGCTCGCGGGACGCCTCGTCGGCGATGAACGCGTCGCCGGTGGCGAGGACGGCCTCGCCGCCGCCGGCCAGGGTGAGCGGGGCACCGTACGTCTCGCCGGTGAGGGCGGCGAGGAGCTGCCCGTCGAAGTCGTGCTGGACCACGGTGCCGATCAGGTGCGTGCCGGTCCAGCCGGGGCGCAGCGCGCCCGCCGTGCCGAGATTGACGACCTCGGAGGGCCGCGGCCCGCGGGCGAGCGCGGTCGCGAGCGCGGTCGCCGCGTTGACCTTGCCCATGCCGGTGAGCAGCACGGGCAGGTCGGTGTCGAGGTGCTGGGCCTCCTCCTTGACCGCGAGGACGAGGAGCGGGCGGCCGGTCGTGATCTCACCGATGAGTTCCATGCGAGCCACGGTACCCGCTGCCGCTCACACCGGGAGCAGCCGTCCGACCAGGTCGGCGAGCTGGCGGGCGTTGCGGCAGGGGCGCATGTCGACCAGTTCCGCGTAGGCGTGGGCGACGGAGTCGCCGGTGGACCAGAGCGCTGGCTGTTCCGGGTTCAGCCAGTACACCCGGCGGGCCCGGTCCGCGATCCGTTTCAGGGCCGGCAGGTTCGGGTCGCTGCGGTTGGTACGGGCGTCGCCGAGGACGAAGACGACGGTACGGGGGCCCAGCGCGTCCGCGTACCGCTCGGCGAACTCGCCGAGCGCCGTCCCGTAGTCGCTCTGCCCGTGCCAGCCGGTCAGCTCCGCCTCCGCGAGGATCCGCTCGCCGAGTCCGGCCGGGTCCGCGCGGCCGCGGGCCACCAGGTCCGTGACCTCGTCGACCCGGTTGACGAAGGCGAACACGCGCACCCGGCTGAACTGGTCGTGCAGCGCCTGCACGAGCAGCATCGTGAAGTGCGCGAAGCCCGCCACCGAGCCCGACACGTCGCACAGCAGCACCAGCTCTGGCCGCCCCGGGCGCCGCCGCCGCAGCACCGGGCGCATCGGCACGCCGCCGGTCGACAGGGAACGCCGCAGGGTGCGCCGCAGATCGATCTCGCCGCGCGCGGCCCGGCGGCGGCGCGCGGCGAGCCGGGTCGCGAGGCGCCGCGCCAGCGGCCGTACCGTACGCCGCAGCTCGTCCAGCTGGGCCCGGCCGGCGAGCAGGAAGTCGATCCGGTCGGGGGTCGCCTCCACGGCCCGCCGCGCCACCCGGTCGCGGCCCTGCCGCTGGGCGACCCGGCGGCGCGCCTCGGTCCGCACCCGTTCCCGGAAGTCCTCGATGCGCCGCCGGATCTCGTCGTCCGCGAGCCGGTCGGCGAACTCCGGCTCGCCCGCCGCCTGACCCGTCTCCTGCCGCAGCGCCGTCCGGACCCGGGCCAGCAGGGTCTCGGGGCGCAGCCGGGACAGCGTCTGGTACGAGGACCAGCCGTCCGAACCGGGCGACGCGCCGTAGCCGCCGAGCATCCCGACAGCCTCGCCGGCCAGCCGGGTGAGCCCGGAGTCGTCGCCCGCGGCGAGCGCGGCGGCGAGCCGGTCCCGCAACTCCCCGAGCTCCGCCGCCGGGTCGCCGGCCCCCGGGTCGGGCTCCTGCTCGCGTCCCTCGACGAGCGGGAAGTACAGGTCGAAGACCCGGTCGAACACCTTCCGCTGGCCCTCGCCGTGCAGCAGCGTCGCCGCGAGCGCCTCCCGCATCCGCTCCCGGTCCTCGAAGCCCACCGCGGTCAGCGCGAGCCCGGCGTCGACGGTCTCGCCGGTGCCGATGCCGAAGCCGTGCGCCCGCAGGGCCTGGACGAGGCCGGTGACCCGGTCCGTGATCCTTTCGGGACGCGGGTGCGGATGAGGCTGCGGCTGCTGGTCCCGGCCGGCGGTCACACCGCGTCCAGGTCGAGCTTCGCGGCCGCCTTCTGGATGTCCTCCTGGTGCTTCAGGATCACGCCCAGGCTCTGCCGCACGACCTCCTCGGAGAGCGTGTCGGCGCCGAGCGCGAGGAGGGTGCGGGCCCAGTCGACGGTCTCCGCGACCGAGGGCGCCTTGCGCAGGTCCATGGCCCGCAGCGCGCCCACCACCCGGACCACCGAGGCCGCCAGCGCCTCGTCGATCCCGGGCACCTTGGCGCGCACGATCCGGCGTTCCAGCTCCTCCTCCGGGAAACCGATGTGCAGGAAGAGACAGCGGCGGCGCAGGGCCTCGGAGAGCTCCCGGCTGGCGTTGGAGGTGAGCACGGTGAAGGGGCGGCGGGTCGCGCTGATCGTGCCGAGCTCGGGCACGGTCACCTGGAAGTCGCTCAGGACCTCCAGGAGCAGCCCCTCGACCTCCACGTCGGCCTTGTCCAGCTCGTCGACGAGCAGCACGGTCGGCTCGTCGGAGCGGATGGCGGTGAGCAGCGGCCTCGCGAGCAGGAACTCCTCGCCGAAGATGTCGGTGCGGGTCTCGTCCCAGCTCTCGCCGCGGCCCGCGGTGATCCGCAGCAGCTGCTTGGCGTGGTTCCACTCGTACAGCGCCCGGGACTCGTCGACGCCCTCGTAGCACTGCAGCCGTACGAGGCCGGCCCCGGCGACCTGCGCGACGGCCTTCGCCAGCTCGGTCTTGCCGACCCCGGCGGGTCCCTCGACGAGCAGCGGCTTGCCCAGCCGGTCGGCGAGGAAGACGGCGGTGGCGACGGCGGGCGAGGCCAGATAGCCGGTGTCGGCGAGGCGTGCGGCGACGTCGTCGACGGAGCTGAAGTACCCGGTCTCATGGCTGTTCCCCCGGAGTGCGAGCAATGGTTACCGGCCAGTAGTCGCAGCGTAGCGTCCAGCGCGTCATCATGCGACAGCCTTGCCCCCGCTGCTGGTCGGGGGGCGCCGCGCGCGGCCCGGGCAGGCCGCTGATGGAATGGGGAGAGGCGGAACGGCGGTGGAGGCGCGGTGTCGGAACGAGCAGGGGAACGGTGCCTGCCGGCGGGGGAGCCGGTCGGGGAGTACGAGGCCGTCCTCGCCCGGCTCGACGCCCTGGAGCACGCCGCCACCGAGATAGGGACCCGGCTCGACGAGCGGATCATCTGCGCCGAACTGGCCGGATTCCTGGTCCGCCGGGTCGCCGGAGCCGCAGCCGTCGACCTCCACCCCCAGGACGGCGCCCCGGCCGCGCCCGGACCCGCAGCAGTGGCCGGAAACCCCGCCCTGCTGGAGGAGGCAGGGGGCGCGGGCGCTGAGGGCGCGGACGCTGGGGGCGACGCGGGCACAGAGGGCAAAGCCACCGAGGTCGCGCACGCTGAGGGCGTGGGCGCGGAGGGCAAGGTCACCGAGGGCGCCGGCACCGAGGGCGCCGGCGCGGAAGGCCCGGGCGGCGTCGGACGTGGCGCCCCGCCCCGTACCGCCGTCCTCGCCGTGCCGCTGCTCGGCACGACGGGGGAGGAGCTCGGGCGGGTGCGGGTGGCGCGGGCCGGTGGGCGCTTCTCCGGGCACGACAAGGCCGTGGTCGCCCACGCCGCCCGGCTCGCCGCCGTCCACCTCGGGCACGCCCGCCTGCTCGCCGCGACCGAGGCCACCGCCCTGCACCTGCAGCGCGCCCTGGTCGCCGAACCGGGCCGCCCGCACCCCAACCTGGAGATCGCCGGCCGCTACCTGCCGGCCGGGCCGCGCACCCTCGTCGGCGGCGACTGGTTCGAGACCGTACGGCTCCACTTCGGCCGCAGCCTCCTGGTGGTCGGCGATGTCATGGGCCACGGCCTGGACGCCGCCGTCGACATGAACGCCTACCGCGGCGCCCTGCGCGAGGTCGCCGCCACCGACCTGCCCCCGCACCGGGTGCTGCGCCAGCTGGACGCCGTCGTCGCCGAGGACGAGGCCCGGCGCCCCGCCACCTGCCTGCTGATCCAGGTCGACCCGGCGCGCGCCACCGCCACCTTCGCCAGCGCCGGCCACCTCCCGCCAGTCGTCTTCGCCGCCGACGGCTCCGCCGAGCTCGTCGACCTCCCCGTCGGCCCGCCGCTGGGCACCGGCCTCGGCGGCTACGAACCGGCCGTCCGCACCCTCACCCCCACCGACACTCTGCTGCTCTTCACGGACGGCCTGGTCGAGCGGCGCGGCGAGGACATCGACGCCTCCCTCGCCCGGCTCGCCGCGCTCCGCCTGCCAGCCGGTTCCGGCCCGGAAGCGGTCGTCGACGAGGTGCTGCGCCGGCTCGCCGCGCACACCGCCGAGGACGACGTCGCCGTGCTCGCCGCCCGGGTCCGCGAACGGCCCATGAGCTGAGGCGAGTCGACTGTTTTCGGCCTCGGCGGAATTCTTTCGGCCGGACGCTTGTGCCGGTCCCCGCGGCGGGGCACTCTCCTCGGTATGAACACAGCCAGGCACGCCAGTGAACGCCTGATGAGCTGGCCCTCGCTGATCGCCCAACGCACGCCGTGCGGCGCCGAGCTCGGACTGCGCACCGCGACACAGGAGATCGTGCACTTCCACGGCGAGCACGAGGCCGAAGTCCACCTCACCCGTGCCATGATCGCCCGGCTCCGGCCGGCCCTCCTCGGCTCCAGCGCGCTCCGACTGCGCGCCGGCTCCGGCTGGGTGACGGTCCGTCTGGACACGGGATCGGACATCGACCTCCTGGCGACCCTCGTGAGCGCCGCCCTCCAAGCCACCGGGGCCCCGTACCCCGGCGACGACACCGCCCCCGACCACTGCACCCGCACCGGGCGCCCGTACGCCCGCTTCTGACTCTTCACCGGACCCCGGCCCCCGGCCCCCGGCCCCCGGACCTCGGACCTCGGACCTCGGACCTCGGACCTCGGACCTCGGGCCTCGGGCCTCGGGCCTCGGACCTCGGACCTCGGGCCCCGGAGCTACGGCACTGGCCTCGAAGCCGCAGCTCCACAACCCCGTCCTCGAAGCCGCAGCTCCCCAAAGCCGGCCTCGCATCCGGAGCTCCGGAACCGGCCCGTTCCCACCCGGCCCCACCCGTTCGGCGGCACGCCGGACGGGTTCGGCCCGTGAGCGGGGTACCCCACGAGGCATGCCCCCCACTTCCGGTGCGCCGCACGACGATGCCCCCCGAGAGCACGGCCATTGGTTCCCCCGGCACTACGCCCGCATCCTCGCCTCACCCGTCGGGCTGGTGTGGAACCGCGGGCGCGAGATGGAACTGATGCACCGCGCCATGGGGTTCGCCGCGCTGAGCCTGCTCACCCTCATCCCCCTCCTCATCGTCGTGGCCGCGGCCGACCTCGCCAGCGGCCACGGCTTCGCCCGCTGGCTCATCGAGGGCCTCGGCGTCTCCGAGGTCTCCCGGGAAGAGGTCGAACAGCTCTTCGGGCAGCCGGGGGCGACCCTGGAGCGCACCACCGCCTTCGGTCTCGCCGCGCTCGCCGCCTTCGGCGTGACCTTCGGCTCGGCTGTCCAGACCGGCTACGAGCGCGTCTGGGACCTGCCCACCGCGCGCTGGCACACCATGTGGCGCCACATCGTCTGGCTCGGCGTCCTCATCGTCGCGCTCCTGCTCTTCGTCGCCGCACCCACCCCGGAGCAGACGTCCACCGGCGTCAGCGCCCTCGTCGCCGTCAGCGACCTCACGGGCACCTTCCTCTTCTTCTGGTGGTCGCAGCGCTTCCTGCTGTGCGGCCGGATCCGCTGGCGGGCCCTGCTCCCCGGCGCCGTCCTCACCTCGCTCGGCCTGCTCGGCCTGCGGGTCTTCTCGCAGTACGTCTTCTCCCCGCTCATCGCCTCCAACGCGGTGACGTACGGCCAGTTCGGCACCGTCCTCGTCCTCCAGTCCTGGCTCGTCGGCGTCGGCTTCGTCGTCTACGGCAGCGCCCTCGTCGGCCGTCTGGTCCACGAACTCCTCCTGCTGCGCCGCCTCAACCGCGAGCCGCCCGGCTCGGAGCAGCCCTGAGCTGCTCCGAGCCCCACTGGTCCAAGCGGCCCCACTGATCCGGGCTGCCTCACTGGTCCAAGCGGCCCCACTGATCCGGGCGGCCTCACTGGTCCCTGCGCTGCACCGCGAGGACCGTCACCGCGGCCGCCGCGACCGCCCACACCGCGTACACCAGCCACGCCCCGCCGACCGTCCACGGGAACGGCTCCGGCCAGTCCACCGTCTTCACCAGCCGCTGCCAGGCCTTCTGCGGCTGTACGTGGGCGAGGACCGCCGACCAGTGGCGCTTCTCGCTCGTCACCGCCGGCACCAGCAGAAGCAGCACCACGTTCGCCACGATCGTCGCCGCGCCGCTCCGCAGCAGCGTGCCGAGCGCCATCCCGGCCAGCGCGCTCACCGGCGCGAGCAGCGCCGAGGCGACCACGACCCGCAGCGCCCCCGGGTGTCCGATCGACAGGCCGATGCCGTGCACGGAAAGGATCGCCTGCGTCGCGAAGAACGAGCCCCCGGCGGCCACCGCGCCGAAGCCCGTCGTCACCCCGGCCACCACGAGCACCTTGGCGGCCATCAGCGAGCGCCGGGCCGGGACGGCGGCGAACGTCGTGCGGATCAGCCCGCTACCGTACTCGCCGGTGACCGTCACCGCCCCCATCGCCGCCGCGGCGAGGAGCATCACCATGGCCGCGTTCCCGGTGAACGCGTCCCACAGCGCCATGCCGTCGCGCACATAGCCGGCCCGGGCGGCCGGGTCGTAGGTCGGCCAGTAGCGGTAGCGGTCCCATGCCTGGCCCACGTTGAACGCGACCACCGTGAGCACGCCGAGCAGCAGCGACCAGCCGGTCGAGCGCAGTGACCAGACCTTGCACCACTCCGCGGCCAGCAGGTCGCGGAAGCGGGCGCGGGGCTCCGTCAGAACAAGGGCGAGGCCGGTCATCGGGCGTCTCCCGCCGGGTACTCGACGCTGTCGGCGGTCAGTTCCATGAACGCCTCCTCCAGGGATGCCTTCCGCGTGGTCAGCTGGTGCAGCGGCACCCGCCGGCCGTGCGCGAGGTCGCCGATCCGGGCCGCGTCCAGGCCCGTCACCGTCAGCAGCCCGTCGGCCTCCTCCCGTACCGCCGCGCCCTCCGCGCGCAGCAGCCTGGCCAGCTCGGCGGCGGCCGGGGTGCCGACCGTGACGCCCGGCCGGGTGCCGCGCGCCGAGAAGTCCGCCAGGCTCTCCGCCGCGATCAGCCTGCCCCGGCCGACCACCACCAGGTCGTCCGCCGTGTGCTCCATCTCGCTCATCAGATGGCTGGAGACGAAGACCGTGCGGCTCTCGGCCGCCAGCCGCCGGAACAGGCCGCGCACCCACTGCACCCCTTCCGGGTCGAGTCCGTTGAGCGGCTCGTCGAAGAGCAGCACCGGCGGATCACCGAGCAGCGCGGCGGCGATCCCGAGCCGCTGTCGCATCCCCAGCGAGAAGCCGCCGATGCGGCGCCGGGCCGCGCCCGCCAGACCGACCTCCTCCAGGAGCGCGTCGACCCGGGCGACCGGGATCCGGTTGGACCGGGCGAGCATCCGCAGATGGGCCCGGGCCGTCCGCCCGCCGTGCGCGTCCCCCGCGTCGAGGAGCGCGCCGACGTGTCGCAAGCCGCGCGGCCGGTCGCGGAACGGGCGGCCCGAGACCGTCACCGTCCCGCTCGTCGGGGTGTGCAGCCCGAGGACCATCCGCAGCGTGGTGCTCTTGCCGGCCCCGTTCGGTCCGAGGAAGCCCGTCACCCGGCCCGGTCGGACGGTGAAACTGAGCGCGTCCACGGCGGTCTTGGTGCCGTAGCGCTTGGTGAGTTGCCTGACGTCGATCATGGCACCACGGTGCCGTCCCGGCCCCGCCGCGCACATCGCCCGGGGGACGACAGACCGGGCCGACCGCTGTCATCTCGGGGGGTACCCCGCAGGGGTGATGCCCCGGTGATCACACGATCCGGTGATGACCGGGCTCAGGGCCCGGCCGGGGCGCTCCGACCGCTTGGATGGGCGTTGATCCATTCGCCTGCCGAGAGAGAGCCGCCCATGGCGAACACCTGGCTGCCGCCCGCCGAGTTCATCGCGACGCTGCCGAGAGCGACCGCGTACGCCTGCCTGTACTTCACCGACACCCACGGCCGCCCCCTGCAGCTGCGCGCGGCCTTCGAGCCAGGGGTGTGGCAGTGGCCCGGCGGGAACATGGACCCGGGGGAGACGCCCTGGGAGACGGCCGTCCGGGAGTGCCGGGAGGAGACCGGCCTGGTGCACGAGGGTGAACCGCGGCTGCTCGCGGCCCACTTCATCACCGACCGCGGCGAGCAGTGGCCAGCCAATCACATCGGGTTCATCTTCGACGGCGGCGAACTGTCCGACGAGCAGATCGCCGCCGTGGTCCTCGACCCGACCGAGCACACCGAGTACCGGCTGCGGACCCTCGCCGAGTGGGAGGCGGAGATGAACCCGCGCTCCTTCCGCCGTCTCGTCGAGGTCGACCGGGCCCGCCGGACCGGAGCCACCCTGTACCTGGAGTCCGGCCACGACTGCTGAGCCGGGCCCGTCCGGGGCGCGGTGAGGGGCGGCGACCGTCGCCGGACGGTCGCCGCCCCGGTGGCGGCCCGGCGGGCTTCCGCGAGCTCACCGCTGGCAGTGGGGCATCGGGTGGACCGGGTGGGCGATGTCGAGCACGAAGCGCTCGGGGGAGTGCAGCACGAAGGACTTGTAGACGGGCTTGGTGTGGAAGGCCGCTCCGACGGTGACGACGCCCTCGAAGTCGCCGGTGAGGGCGACGCCCTTGAGCGCGGGCAGATGGATCCTGACCAGCCGGGGTCCCTGGTAGACGGACTGACCGGCGGCGTTGTGGGCGGTGGCGGGCGAGAGCTTGATCTCCAGGAAGAACTTCCCGCGGAGCGGGACCCTGTTGCCCGAGCCGTCGTAGCGCAGCACCTTCACGGGCTTGACGGTCACCGGGGGCATCGTGCCCCGGACGTCGACGACGAGCCGGTCGAAGGTGCGGTGACCGCTCCAGCGCACGTTGACGACCTGCGCCGTGGCCGGCGGGGTCGTCGTGCGGGGCGGTGCGGCGGTGGCGCCGGCGGGGACGGTGGCCCCGATCCCGGCGGCGAGGAGGATGCCGGCGGCCGTGGCCGCGAGGCTCTGACGGTGGAGCATGACGTCCCCCGGCTTTCTTCTGCGACGGGGACAGTGGTGTCACTGGGAGAGACATCCGCCCTCAACTATACGGTTCCTCCCGTTCTGGGATTTTTTCCTCCGTTCAGCAGTGTTCGGGGTGTATGACGCAGGCGTGCGGGTGGGGGCGCGCATGGGAAAGAGCGCGGGCGCCCCCGTAACCTCGGCCCTCCTCGGCAGTTGACCAGGCCATGAAGAAGCGCAGCATGCTCGCCATCGCCTCCCTCGCCGCCGGCGTCGTCACCGCCCTCGTCACCCCGCCCCCGCACGCCTCCGCCGCGGAGAGCAGCAGCCCGGTCGACGGGATCACCGGCCTGCTCCAGGAGGACCAGGGCGCCGGCGCCCTCCTGCACGGCACCGTCGAGAAGGCCGGTGACACCGTCCAGACCCTGCACACCGGCGGTCTGATCTGACCGCTCACCCCGCATGCTTCCGTGCCCCGCACCGTCCTCCCGACAGGGCCGTGCGGGGCACGTTCACGCTGCCACCACCCGAGAGGCGGTGGCCCGTGCGCGCGCATTACCTGGGAAATGACAGGATGTCCCCATGAGCGACAACGTTTACTTCGACATCACCATCAACGGCGAGGCCGCCGGCCGCATCGTCTTCAAGCTGTACGACGACGTCGTGCCGAAGACCGCCCGCAACTTCCGTGAGCTGTGCACCGGCCAGAACGGCTTCGGCTACGCCGGCTCCCCGTTCCACCGCGTCATCCCCCAGTTCATGCTCCAGGGCGGTGACTTCACCAACGAGAACGGCACCGGCGGCAAGAGCATCTACGGCGAGAAGTTCGCCGACGAGAACTTCGAGCGGAAGCACGACCGCGCGGGCCTGCTCTCGATGGCGAACGCGGGCAGGAACACCAACGGCTCGCAGTTCTTCATCACGACCGTCGTGACCCCCTGGCTCGACGGCAAGCACGTCGTCTTCGGCGAGGTCGTCGAGGGCATGGACCTCGTCAAGAAGATCGAGGGCCTCGGCTCCGCCTCCGGCCGCACCAGCGCCGACATCCGCGTCGCCGCCTCCGGCACCGTCTGAGACCGACGTCCGACCGCCCGGCCCCCGCGCCGGGCGTCGACCACCGCCCCCCGTGCCGCATCCGGCCGGGGGCGGTCGCCCAGCCGAGGGCGTCAGGCGAGGGCCTCCGCCAGCGCCCGGGCGAAGCCGTCCGGGTTGTCGATCATCAGGTTGTGACCGGCCGCCGGGACCACGAGCACGGGTATGCCCGCGGCCGCCACCTTCTCGGCATCGGCGTCCGGCAGACTCGCCTCGCCCACCAGGAACGCCCGCGGCCGCTGCAGCGCCGCAAACAGGTCACCCGCCGCCGGCGCCGAACCCTCCACCAGCGCCACGGCGCTGCGGTGCACGGCCAGCGGGTCCGCGAGCCGCAGCCGCGCCGCGTAGTCCGCCCGCTGCTGTGCGGCGAGCATCGCCGCGAAGCCCTCGCGCACGAAGGACTCCTCGTCCTGCGCCGCGACGGGGGAGGAGAACATCCCTCCGCCCGGATACAGGTTGGGCTCGGCCACCACCAGCCGGTCCACCAGATCCGGCCGCGCGGCGGCGAGATGGACCGCGACGGCCCCGCCCATCGAATGCCCCACCAGCTCCACCCCGGTCAGGCCCTCGTGGTCGAGGATCCGGGCCACGACCGCCGCCTGGGACTCCATCCGGTAGTCGAAGCCGCCCGGCCGGTCGCTCAGCCCGAAGCCCAGCAGATCGACCAGGAGCGAGCGCCGCCGGGCCAGCGCCGGATGCACCGCGATGTGCGCGAAGTCCGACGTGCCCGTGCAGCCCAGACCGTGCACGAACACGCGCGCCGGCCCGTCGTCGTCCTCCTGGGCGCCCGGCAGATCGAGCCATCGCACGCAGGCCCCCAGCTCCGCCAGATACAGCTCCCGCATGATCCCGCCTCCCGTCGTCACCCCGTAGGGCCGGCTCCCCACCGGCACCGACCACCCTACGAGCCACCACTGACAACGCCCCGGAACAGGCCGATCAGGCCGATCAGGACGGACATGCCGGACAGGCCCGAGAGGGCGGACAGGACGGGGAAGCCCGAGAGGACGGAGAGGACCGGCAGGCCTCAGGCGAAGGCGGCCGCGTTGCGCTCCGCCCACGCCGCGAACGGCCGCCCGGCGCGCCCGAGTACCCGCGCCACGTCCGGACTCACCCGCTGCTCCTCCGCGCTCGGCTCGCCCATCACCGACAGCATCCCGTCCACGGCCGGCTCCGGCAGGAACCGCACCAGATGGGCGCGCGCCTCCGTCCGGGTCTGCGCCACGAACCGCACCGGCGCGTCCACCGCCCGCGCGAGCGCCGCCGCCTGCTCGCGCGGGCTCACCGCCGCCGGACCGGTCAGCACATACGTGCGCCCCTGGTGCCCGTCCTCGCGGAGCGCGGCGGCGGCCACGTCCGCGATGTCCGCCGGATCGACGACCGGCAGCGCCACATCGGCGAAGGGCGCGGCGACCGTGCGGGCGGCGCGCACCGACTCGGACCAGAGGAAGGCGTTGGAGGCGAAGCCGGACGGCCGCAGGATCGTCCACTCCAGGCCCGATTCCCGTACCGCCGCCTCGAACGCCCGCAGCGGGGCGTGCGACGGCGAGTCCGGGCGGGTGGCGAGGAGTTGCGAGGACTGCAGGACGATCCGGCGCACTCCGGCCGCCACGGCGGCGGCGACGATCGCGCGCGGGTCCAGCTCCGCGCCGACCCCGGCGACCAGCAGGTACACGGCGTCGGCACCGGCGAAGGCGGCGGCCGCCTCCGCCGGCCGGGCCAGGTCGGCGGCCCGGTGCCCTACGCCCTCGGGCAGTGGCGCCGTGCCCGCCCGGCGGCTCACCGCCGTCACGTCCTCGCCGGCCTCTGCGAGAGCCGCCACGAGCAGGCGTCCGACGTTCCCGGTCGCTCCGGTGACCACGATCATGACGCGTTCCTTCCAGGAAGAGATTCAGGGAGGGACCCGGCGGGGTGGAAGCTCCCGCCGGGTCACCTCACTCATCCTGGAAGGTGAAGTGGCCATCTCCTGGCCACTTTTCCGTGCCTGTTCGGAAGCCGTGGGGCTCAGCCGTCGCCCTCGCCGTAGCGGCGCTCGAACTTCGCGATCCGTCCCTCGGTGTCCACCGTCCGCGCCTTGCCCGTGTAGAAGGGGTGGCTCTCGGACGAGATCTCGACGTCCACCACCGGGTACTCGTGGCCGTCGTCCCAGGTGATGGTCTGGTCGCTCGTGGCCGTGGACCGGGTCAGAAAGGCGAACCCGGCCGACCGGTCGCGGAACACCACTTCCCGGTACTCCGGCTGCTTGTCCTGCTGCACATCTCCTCCTCGAACGGCCTTCCGGCGATCCCCCGACGGTGCCCAGCCTTCCCGCGCACCGCCCGCACGACCACGCCGCACACCCGACCGGGTGACGGCGACGGCCCGCCCGGCGTCACGGGCGGTGTCCGTGCGGCCCCCAGCGCGCCGCGAGCAGCAGCGCGATGTCGTCCGGGCGGTCCGGGGCCTGGCGGGCCTCGCGCATCAGCCGGTCGGCGGTCTCCGTGAGCGCCGCCGTGCCGGTCGCGGCGAAGCTGCGCCGCAGCCGCTCGATGCCCTCGTCGATGTCTGTGCCCGGCCGCTCCACCAGACCGTCCGTGAACAGCGCGAGGACCTCGCCCGGTGCGAGCTGGAGCCGGGTCACCGGATACGTGGCGGTGTCGTCGACCCCGAGGACCACGCCGCCCGCCAGCTCCACGACCTCCGCCGTGCCGTCCGCCCGGCGCAGCAGCGGCTGCGGATGCCCGGCCCTGGCCGCCTGCGCCAGACCCGTCTCCGGGTCGAGGACGACGTAGCAGCAGCTCGCGAACTGGCCCGGGTCCAGGTCGATCAGCAGCCGGTTGGTACCCCGCACCACGTCCTCCGGCGGGTGCCCGCCCAGCGCGAACGCCCGCACGGCGCTGCGCAACTGGCCCATCGTCGCCGCCGCGGCCACCCCGTGGCCCTGCACGTCGCCGATGACCAGAGCCAGGGTTCCGGGGAACGTCTCGATCACGTCGTACCAGTCGCCGCCCACGTCCATGCCCTGGGTGCCCGGCAGATAGCGGGCCACGGTGTCCACGCCGTCGTACACCGGCAGCCGGTGCGGGAGCAGCGCGTCCTGCAGCCCGCGGGCGAGCGCGGACTCGGAGTCGTACCGCTGCGCCCGCTCCAGGGCCTGGGCGATCAGGCCCGCGAGCGCGGTGAGCACCGTCCGCTCCTCGGCGGTGAAGCCGCGCGGTTCGTCGAAACCGAGGATGCAGGTGCCCACCGGCCGGCCCGAGGCGATCAGCGGCAGGAACGCCCGGGCGCCCGAGTGCGCGTCGAGCGGCATCCCCGGATAGGCCGCGCCGAGCTGCTCCATCGACTCGAAGAACAGCGGCCGTCCGGTCGTCAGCGTCTCCACGCCGGGCACGTGCGCGTCCAGGCCGACGCCGTCGAAGGGCTCCAGGAAGCCCTTCGGGAAACCGGTCTCCCACGCCATGTAGAGGTGCCGCTCGCTCAGGAGGTAGATCGCCAGCTGCCGGCCGCCGAAGGCCGGCAGGAGCTCCTCGGTGACCACCGCGGACACCTGGCGGGCCGTCACCGCCTCGGAGAGCGCGATCGCCAGCGCCACCGGACGGTAGATCGCCGCGGCCCGGCTCTCCGGCGAGGAGAGCCCGTCGCCCTCACCGAACGGCTTGGCCCGGATCGGCCCGGCCGGGTCGATCTCCGGATCCATGACCAGCGTCACCCCGTCGTGCCCCGGATAGAGCGAGAGCGACAGCCACTCGCCGCGCCCCGGGTGGGCCAGGAAGTGGATCGGCTGGTCCGAGAGCAGCGCCCCGCGCAGCTGCTCCTCGTGGTACGGGTGCGCGAACCACGGCAGGGCCTCCCACAACGGAAGCCCGGCCAGCGCCCCGCGCGGCCGCCCGAGCAGCGCCTCGGTGCGCTCGTTGACGTAGGTGATCCGGCCGAGCCGGTCGATGGCGAGGATCGCCCGTGGCAGCCGGTCGGTGGCGTCCGAGCCGACGAGCCCGCTGCCGAGGTCGACGAGCGAACCGGTGATCACGTTCTCGTCCCGGCCGCGGCGCAGCGGGCGGGCCGTGACCTCCAGGAGGTGCAGCCCGCCGTCCGGCCCCTTCAGCCGGATCCGGCGCGCCGCCGGGCCGCCCGAGTCGGCCGCCTGCCGGGCCAGCGCCCACAGGGCGTACGCGTCCTCCGGCACGAGCCGGGCGGTCAGCGCCTCCACGGTCCACGGGGCCGGGGCGGGCTCGCCGAGGATCTCCCGCAGCCCGGCGTCCGCGGTGACCGTGCCGGTGGCCAGGTTCCAGTCGAAGTAGCCGATCCGCACCGGCGGGCCGATGCGGGCCGGCAGCTGTACGGAGACCGGCTCGCCCGGCCACTCCACCCGCGTGCCGTGCCCGGCCAGTCCACCGAGGGTGGCCCCGAGTCGCCGGCCCTCCTGCAGCGTCCGGGCCCGGTCCCGCGCGTCGACCGGCACCCCGGGCGTCGGGGCGCGCAGCACCACCAGGACGCCGAACCGCTCGCGGCCGCCGACGACCGGCGTGTAGAGGGAGGCGAAGGGGAACGGCAGGCTCGCCACGAGCTGCGGGAACAGTCGCATCGACTCCTCGACGTCCCCCAGGTGCACCGGCTGCCCGGAGCGGTGGGCCTCCGCCACCGGGAACGGGCGGTTGATGTGCATCCGCCACCACGGGCGGAACAGCCGTCCCGGCAGCCCCGCGAGCACCGCGAGGCGCAGCAGCCCCGGCGTTCCGGACCGCAGATAGACCCCGCCCGCGTAGCCGCCGGCCGCCTCGACCGCCCGCAGCACCGACTCCGCGAGCACCACCGTCAGGGCGTCCGCCGCGGGCCCGTCGGCACCACCGCCCCGGGGCGGCGGCCCGGGCCCGGCCGACGGGGCGGGGCCTGCCGCGCCGTACGACGTCACACAGCCAGGATGCGCCTGCCCGGAAGCCTCACGCATCCGGAAACTGCTGCTCCCGAACCACCCTCAGGGGGCATTGACCCCGGACGCCGCCGCTCGCGAGACTCGGGCCCCAACGGATCTCACGACCAGGGGGCACGATGACCGGCCGGGTTCTTCCCTACGACGTGGAGGGCAGCGGTCCGCGCCGCGCCCTGGTGCTGCACAACTGGTTCGGCGACCGCACGAGCTTCGCGCCGCTGCGCGAACACCTCGACGGGTCCGCCGGCACCTACGCCTTCCTGGACTGCCGCGGTTACGGGGAGGCGATCGACGCCGACGGTGCGTACACCATGGAGGAGGTGGCCGCCGACGCCCTGGCCGTCGCCGACGACCTCGGCTGGGACACCTTCTCCGTCGTCGGCCACTCCATGGGCGGCAAGGCCGCCCAGCTGATGCTGCTCGACGCGCCCGAGCGGGTGCGCTCGGTCATCGGCATCTCCCCGGTCTCCGCGGCCGGCTTCCCGCTCGACGCGGACACCTGGGAGCTGTTCGCCGGCGCCGCCGAGAACCACGGCAACCGCCGCGCCATCATCGACAACACCACCGGCGGCCGCTACGACGACGCCTGGCTCTCCGCCCTGGTGGACCGCTCGGTGACCCGCTCCTCCGCCGTCGCCTTCCGCGCCTACCTCGACTCCTGGTCGCGCAGCGACTTCCACGAGCGCGTCCGCGACAACCCGGCCCCCGTCCTCCTCGTCGTCGGCGCCCACGACCCGGCCCTCGGCGCGGACGCCATGGAGTCCACCTGGCTGCGCTGGTACCCCAACGCCCGCCTCACGGTCCTCCCGGACGCGGGCCACTACGCCCCGGAGGAGACCCCGAAGGCACTGGCGGACGCGATCGAGGCCTTCCTGGCGGCCTGACGGGCGCGCACTGCGCGCATGTTCAGGAGGATGGAATCCGGCCTAAGTTACCCGTCGGTTTCTCGTGACTTCCCAAGAACCCGCCAGTAGAACATGTTCCCATTCACTCCAAGAGTGAGGAACATCACGTGAGTGACAGATCCTTTCCGGCCTCGGCATCCAGAGGTCTGACACGTCGTCGGTTCGTCATGGGAACCGGTTCTCTTCTGGGCGGTCTCGCGCTCGCCGGCCACGCCGGTACGGCGAGTGCGGACACCACCGCCACCACCCCCGCCGGGCTCTGCGCGCCCATTCCGGACGGGGCGCGGGTGCCCGCGCTCGTCGTCGGGACCGGGTACGGCGGGTCCGTCGCGGCGCTGCGGCTCGCGCAGGCCGGGGTGGACGTGCACATGGTCGAGATGGGGATGGCCTGGGACACGGCCGGGTCCGACGGGAAGATCTTCGCCAACACGACCAGGCCCGACTACCGCTCGTTCTGGCTGCGCACCCGCACCAAGCAGCCGATCAGCCAGTTCCTCGGCTATCCGCTCGACAAGGACGTGCCCCTCTACACCGGCATCCTCGACGCCGAGGACTTCGCCGGCATCACCGTCTACCAGGGGCGGGGCGTCGGCGGCGGATCGCTCGTCAACGGCGGCATGGCCGTCACCCCGCGTCAGGCGGTGTTCCCGAGCCTGCTGCCGACCGTGGACCCCGGTGAGATGTACGGGGTCTACTACCCGCGCGCCAACGAGGGCCTCGGTGTCACCTCCGTCGACCGGACCTGGTGGGAGAACGCCGACTGCTACCAGTACGCGCGGGTCGGCCGCAAGCACGCCGAGCGCTCCGGCTTCCCCTTCGTCTTCGTGCCCAACGTCTACGACTGGGACTACATGAAGCAGGAGGCCGTCGGGGCCGTGCCGAAGTCCGCCCTCGACGCCGAGGTCATCTACGGCAACAACCACGGCAAGAAGAGCCTGCAGAAGACCTATCTCGCGCGCTGCGCCGAGACCGGCCGGGTCGCCGTCTCGCCGCTGCACAAGGTCACCGGCGTCACCCCGGCGGCCGGCGGCGGCTACACCGTCACCATCGAGCGCCTCGACACCGCCGGGACCGTCGCCGAGACGAAGAGCGTCACCGCCGACCGGGTGTTCTTCGCCGCCGGCAGCGTCGGCACCAGCAAGCTGCTCACCCGGCTCAGGGCCACCGGCGCGCTGCCCGCGCTCAACGACCGGGTCGGCAAGAACTGGGGCGACAACGGCAACGTCATGTGCGGCCGGGCCAACCACATGTGGGACCCCACCGGCACGCTCCAGTCCTCGATGCCCACCGCCGGCATCGACAACTGGGACCGCGGCGGCGCCTTCGCCGAGGTCGCCCCGCTGCCCACCGGCATCGAGACCTACGCGTCCTTCTACCTCTCCATCACCCGCACCCCGCACCGCGCCGCGTTCAGCTGGAACCCCACCACCGGACGTGTCGACCTCGGCTGGGACCGGGCCTGGAAGCAGACCTCCATCGACGCGGCGAAGACCATCTTCGACACCATCAACGCCAAGGAGGGGACGATCTACCGGACCGACCTCTTCGGCGCCTACAAGATCTGGGGCGACCATCTCACGTACCACCCGCTCGGCGGCGCCGTCCTCGGCGAGGCCACCGACAACTACGGCCGGCTGCACGGATACGACGGGCTGTACGTCATCGACGGCGCCCTCATCCCGGGCAGCACCAGCGTCAACCCGTTCGTCACCATCACGGCGCTCGCCGAACGCAACATCGAGAAGATCATCGCCACCGACCTCTGAGGGCGGACGGGCGACGGCGAGGGGGCCGGCCGGGAGATCCCGGCCGGCCCCCTGTCCGTACGGCGCCGTGCGGCTTCGTACGGCTCAGTGCGTCGGCAGCACGCACACCGTGTCGAGCCCGAGCACCCGGTTGAGCCGGCCGAACGCCAGCCACGAGCCCAGACTCATCGTCAGCTCCACGATCTCCACCTGGCTGTACGCGGCCGTCATCCGCGCCCAGAACTCCTCGTCCAGGTTGTGGTGGTCAAGCGCGTACCGCTCCGCGTACTCCGCCGCGAGCCGGGTCCGCTCGTCGAAGGCCTCCGTCGTACGCCACTGGAGGACCGCGTCCGCGAACGCCTCCTCGACCTTCTCGCCGTCCCGGTCCGTGCGCCAGTCCAGGCAGAACCGGCACCCGTTGATCTGCGCGATCCGCAGCCGCGCCGCCTCGAACTCGCGCAGCCCGAGGGTCGTATGGGCGTACACGGACAGCGAGAAGTTCGCCGCCGCCATCCCGATCCCGGGCACCATGTCGCCCCACACGTACCCGATCGGCTCCTGCCCCTCGGGAATGTCGATGATCACCGCGGTCTCCTTCCCAGCTTCCCCACCGCCGGGCGCAACGGCACGTCCAGCGCGTCGTACAGCCCCGGCTCCGCCTCCACCAGCCAGTCGACGGCCCCCACGAGACGGCCGACGGCGGTCGCGTTCCCGCCCGCGGACCGGTTCTCGCCCTCGTCCGACGCCTCGACCGTCACCTCGATCCGCGGCCGGCCCTCCACGACCACCCGGTGCGCCCCGGAACCGTCCGGCGGCACCGGCCAGTCGGGGGCGCAGCCGGGATGGATCCGGGTCACGTGCTCGATCACCAGGCGCGGCTCGCCGTCGACGATCCCCTGCACCTCGAAACGCACCGCGCCCTGGGTGCCCGCCGCGAACTCGCCCATCGTCCGGGTCCGCACGGTCGCCGCCAGCGGCCGCCGCTCGAGCGTCTCGCGGATCTCGTCGAGCTCGACGCCGAGCGCCCGGGCCATCAGCCGCAGCTGGCCGCCCCACACCATGGTCGGCACGGACGGCATCAGCATCGGCGGCTCGTACTCCATGGGCTGCCCCATGCCGACCAGGTGGCGGACCGACTCCTCCTGCTCGTACGTCGAGTAGTCGAAGATCTCCTGGCAGCGGATGGCCTCCACGGTGGAGCCCAGCCCGCTCACCAGGAGCGGCAGCACGTCGTTGCCCCACCCCGGGTCCACGCCCGAGGCGAACAGCGAGCCGCCGCCTTCCTCGACCGCCGCCAGGACCGGCTCGCGGAACTCGGGCGGCGCGCTCCGGTGGTCGTACAGCGGATACAGCGCAGGCGTCACCACGACGGCCCCGGCCCGTACCGCCCGTACGACGTCGGCCAGCGCCTCGTCCGGGCGCAGGTCCCCGGACGCGGCGTACACCACGGCCCGCGGGCCCCGGGCCAGGACGGCGGCCACGTCGTCCTCGGCGGCGACGCCGAGCCGGCGCCCGAGTCCGGCGAGCTCGCCCGCGTCCCGGCCGACCTTGGCGGGGTTCGCGACGAGGACGGCGGAGAGTTCGAGCGCCGGATGGGCGTCGACGGCCCGGATGGCCGCGCGCCCGACGTTTCCGGTTCCCCACACCACGGTCGGAATCATGCGCGGAGGGTAGCGCCGGGGCGGTGAGGTTCCCAGAGGTGCGACGCGACGAATCTGACGGTGCGTCAGTCTGGGGGAGTCGGCAGTCCTACGGTGGGCCGGCGTACCCCCGCGGGTCCTCCCGCTCGATCCGGCGCAGCCCCGCCGCCGCCCGCTCGGCCGGGGGCGTCCCGTCCTCGGGCAGCCGCCAGACGAACTGCGGCCCCGGCTCGTCCGATCCGGTCGCACACGCGCCCCTGAACCACACGGCCGTCGTGTCCGGGTCCCGGTAGTCGGCACCCGCCCAGTCGAACCGCGCCTCCCAGCGGGCGAGCAGCTCCGGACGATCCCGCAGCGCCGCGGCGAGCAGCCGTCCGGTCGTGCGGGCCGGCCACGACCAGCGGTCGTCGCCGGCCGCGCGGGCGAGCTCGGCGTCGTAGCCGGCGGCGTCGAAGCGGTACACGGGAAGCTCGGGCGCCGGCGCGCCGGACGGGAGCCGGCCGGGGTGGCGCCAGTCGCGCCACACCACCTGGTCACCCTCCCGGACGACCGTCACCCACAGCGCGCCGCAACAGCCCTCGGTGCACCACGCCTCCGCGAGCTGCACCTCGCGCGGCTCCTCGCCGGCGCGCAACGCGCCCCGGTCGAGGAAGTACTCGGGCGGATTGCCCGAGCCGCGCCCGAAGACCTCCGGCACCAGCGGGCGTCCGTCGATCAGGAACCGGGTCTCGACCCGCTCCGTGGCGTCGGCGGGGTCGCGCGAGAGGATCTCGATCCGGAGCCGGGTGGCGGGCGGCTCGGGTGCCCGGAAGACCTGCTCGGCGGTGTGGCGCAGCCAGGCCGCGCGACGCCGCACGGCCGGCGGGGCGTCCGCGGCGGCTTCCGACAGGGTGTGGGCCCAGGCGGGCGAGGCGAGCAGCGCCCCGAGCGCGTCCAGGAGCTGTTCGCGCTGCCCGTCCCGCCAGGGCAGCAGATGTGTCGGCCCGCTGTGCAGGTCCACGGCGAGCGAGAGCAGCACGGCGGCGTGGCCGACGCTCGGCGGGAGCGCCGGGGCGCGCCGGACCAGGGCGTCGCAGGCCGCCACCGCCTCGCCGTAATGGAGGACCTCGGCCTCGTAGTCCTGCTGGCTCGCCATCCGGACGAGCAGCCGCGCGGCCTGGGCGAGGAGGCGCGGATCCACCGGGCCCCGGTCGAGCAGGGCGGCGAGGCCGGTGGCCTCGGCGATCCGCCGGGCCGTTGCGGGCCCCACGGTCCGGGCGTCCAGAGGCTGCCGGATCAGCAGCTCCCGGACGTCCGGCACCGGGTCGGACAGCAGCGCGTCCACCAGCGGGCGCAGCTCGGGCCCGCGGACCCGGATGTCCAGCCAGCGCAACGCCGCGGTCCGCGGATCCAGCCGCTCCAGGGCCGTCACCGCCAGGCGGGAAAGCCTGCGCAGCCGGGACAGCACCACCAGACACGGCACGTCCTCGGGCCCGCCGAGCCGCCGCAGGAGTGCCACGCCCAGGCTCACCGATCGGCGCGCCGTGCCCGTACGGACCAGACGGCGGCCGATCGCACGGGCCGCGGCCTCGTCGTCGAGCGGCACGGACAGGACGGCGGCGACCAGCGGGCCGGTGCGGACGGGGAGTTCGGCGAGCCGGCGGTGGAGCTCGTCGAGCGCCGCCGGGGTGTCCGGCCCGGCGAGGAGCGGACCGAGGGATGCCCGAACGGCAGCGGCGGCCTTCCGGCCGCGTAGCCCCGGGCCTTCCGGCTCGGGTGGCTCGTCGGGGAGGGCGTCCTCCTCCGGGGCGCGGAGGGCGCGTTCGTACAAGGAGAGCCGAGAGGTGAGCGCCGTGCGCTCTTCCTGGGCGCTCACCGGGCGGAGAGGTGCTCGATTCTGTCGATCATGTGCCGATGGTGCCGCACTCCGGGTGACCGGTCCAGCAAATTACGGCTACGGCCACGGCCATGGCTACGGCCGCTCCGCTGCGGTCCCGTCCGTGGTCTTGGCCGCGGTCACGTCTGCGGTTTCTGTCATGGTCTCATCTGCGGATTCGTCGAGACGCAGCGTCACGAACGGCACCGTGTCGCCCGGCAGCAGATACCGCTCCGTCTCCACGAAGCCGTGCGCCAGCGCGAACCGCAGGCCCTCCGTGTTGCTCGCGAGCACCACCGTCTCCACGCCCGCCTCGCTCAGCGTCCGGGCCTGCGTCAGGCCCTGCTCGTACAGCGCCGTCCCGTAACCCCGTCCCCGGTACCCGGGCAGGATCCGGGAGATGACCGTGGCCGCGGGCGTCTCCTCGTCCGGCGGGCGGACGGTGGAGCAGCCGACCGGTACGCCGTCCGCGTAGGCGACCGCCAGGCGGTTGCGGCCCGCGCGCTCGCGCACCTCGGCCGCGGAGAGCGGCGCCGTGGGGATGATGGCGTTGTGGATCAGCCGCCAGTCCGCGAGCAGCGCGGGCGCGGCCGCGGTGTCGGCCGGGTCGACGGGGACGATGCGCAGGTGGGTCATGGTGGGGAGGTAACCCGTGCATGTGTCACCCCGTCAACTGCATTGTTCAGGTCGCCCGGACGAGTGAGGGCGTACGTGTGGGGCGACACGCCCGTGTGCGGACCGGGTACGCATGGCCGCACTGCCGCCCGCCACGGAGGTCGCCGATCCATGCCCGTCCGCAAGGGCACCGCCACGGTGCTGACCTGCGCCCTGACCGGGGTCCTGGCGCTCACCGGCTGCGCCGCCGCACAGCGGCCACCGGCCGCCCCGCCCGCCATGGGCCCGGCGAAGCCGACGGCACAGGCCGGCCCCGATACCACCCACCGTGCCCCTGCCTCTGCCCCTGCCTCTGCCCCTCCCCATGGCTCTGCCCGCGCCCGTGGCCCGGCCCGCGTCCCGGGCGTCGGCCCGGTCACCCAGGCCCGGATCCCCGACGACGCCGGCCAGGTCCTCGTGGTGAGCGGGGACAGTGCCGACGGCAACGTGGCCACCGCGGTCCTCTACGAACGGGGGCCGGCCGGCCGATGGCGCAGGGCCGCCGGGCCCTGGACCGGCCACAACGCCCTGAACGGCTGGACCGACGACCACGTGGTGGGCGACCTGCGCTCGCCGACCGGTGTCTTCCGGCTCGGTGACGCGGGCGGCCGGCTTCCCGACCCCGGCTCCCGCCTCCCGTACGACCAGGACGAGGAGTTCGACGTGTCGGGCACCGGCTTCCTAGGGGAGGACCTGGAAGGCTCCTTCGACTACGTCGTCGCCATCGACTACAACCGTGTCCCCGGCACGACGCCACTGAACAAGGAGCGTCCGCTCGGCCCGGAGAAGGGCGGCGGCGTCTGGATCCACGTCGACCACGGCGGCCCCACCCAGGCGTGCGTGTCGCTGCCCCGGGAGAACATGGAGGAGCTGCTGCGCGCGCTCGACCCGACGCGCGAGCCGGTCGTTGTCATGGGCCCGGCGCCGGTCATCGGCCGCTGAGAACAACGGCGTTGTTCCGCCCAGTGGAACGCGCGTGGAACGGCGGCGGGCCGGCGCGGCACAGTGTGGGTGTGCCGAGGGGAACGGCACGAACGGCCCCGCCGGACACGGCGGGACGTACGCACAGGACATACAACGACATGACGTGACGCCAGCCAGCGGCGTCACGAAGGGGGACATCCACATGCGCACCAACCGCATCGCCCGCACCGCCGCCGTCGCGCTCTTCGGCCTGGGCAGCCTGGGCGTCTTCGCCGGCACCGCCCAGGCGGAGCCGATCGACTACGTGAAGATCGAGCTGCTCCAGCTGACCTGCCACCAGCAGAGCGAGGGCGACCACGACGAGGCCTACCTCAACATCACCGACGCCAACGGCAACCAGATCAAGGTGTGGCCCGGCAACGGCATCTCGTACCAGACCATGGGCCCCGGCTACGTCCGCGGCATGACCGACGGCAACGGCAACACGGCCCTCATCCTCGGCCGCGAGCAGGCCCGCACCCTCACCCTCTGGGACAAGGACACCTTCGGCGGCGACGACAAGCTGGGCGCGACCCTCGTCACCGGCAACGAGGTCGGCGCCGAGACCCAGTACCGCTCCCTGGAGGGCTCGGGCGGCGTGTACACGATCGCCTACCGCGTGATCGACATCTGATCAGCCGATCGGGCTCATCCGCACCATCCGGCTCATGATGAGGCTGGTCCGGCTGGTCCGGCCGTCCGGGGGGGACGGCCGGACCAGCCCCGGGGCACGGCCGCCCGTCAGGACTTCCCGGCGCGCAGCGACGCCGTGTGGGCGCGGACCTGGTCCGGGGTCAGATAGACGTCCGTGTACTCGAAGTCCTTCAGGGTGCCGGACTTCGAGGCCAGGAAGCCGGTGCGGACGAAGTCGTCGCCGGCCACCGCGTTGAGCAGCCAGTTCGTCATCACCCGGGCCTTGGCCACGTTGGTGCGCAGCGCCGCCCAGTGGTAGCCGCGGGCCACCGCCTGCGCCGGCATGCCGTGGAGCTCGATGCCCAGCGGCTTGGAGACGCCGTCGAGTCCGCCGAGGTCCACCACCAGACCCAGGTCCTTGTGGTGGTACGGACGGGTCGGCTCGCCCCGCAGGACCGCGACCAGGTTGTCCGCGAGCGCCTTGCCCTGGCGCATGGCGTGCTGGGCGGTCGGCGGGCAGATCGCGCTCTCCTCGCCCTTGGCCAGGTCCGGCACGGCGGCCGCGTCGCCCATCGCGTACACGCCGTCGAGCCCCGGCACCTTCATGTCCGCGTCGACCACGAGCCGCCCGCGCATCGTCTCCGCGCCGAGCGTCCCGATCAGTGGGCTCGCGGCGACGCCCGCCGTCCAGATGAGCGTCCGGCAGGGCAGCACCCGGCCGTCGGTGAGCGTCACGTTCTCGTCGTCCACGGACGCCACCGACACGCCGAGCGAGACCTCGATTCCGCGCCGCCGCAGGATGTCGAGGGCGGCCCCGCCCAGCTTGGGCCCGAGCTCGGGCATCAGGGTGGGCGCGATGTCGACCAGGTGCCACTTGATGAGCGCCGGGTCCAGCCGCGGATAACGCCTGACCGCGTTGCGGGTGAGCAGCTGCAGACAGGCCGCCGTCTCGGTCCCCGCGTAACCGCCGCCCACCACCACGAACTGCAGCCGCGCCGCCCGCTCGGCCTCGTCCTCGCTGGCGTCGGCGAGGTCGAGCTGGGCGATCACGTGGTCGCGGATGTACGCGGCCTCGGCGAGGGTCTTCACGCCGCGCGCGTGCTCGGCGAGCCCCGGGATGTCGAAGGTGCGGGTGACGCTGCCGGGGGACAGGACCAGATGGTCGTACGGCTCGGTCGTCAGTTCGCCGGTGATGGTGCGCACCACGCACACCTTGGCGTCGGTGTCGATGCCGACCGCGCCGCCGGGGATGATCCGGGTCCGGTGCCGCTCACTGCGCCGCAGCGACAGCGCCACCGACTGCGGGGTGAGCACGCCGGAGGCGACCTGCGGTAGCAGCGGGAGATAGAGCTGGTACGAGAAGGGGGACAGCAGGGAGATCGCCGCCTCCCGTCCGGTCAGCCGTCGTTCGAGGCGCCGTACGCACCCGACCCCGGCGAAACCGGCGCCCACCACGAGGATTCTGGGTCGAGCCACGGGTAAGACCGCCTTTCCACGCCTTGTCCACCCTCACTGAACGAACCCATCATCCGAAAGCTGAGCATATCCGGCAAAAGGGCAAAGGGGTGAGGGAAGGCTCGGGGGAGGGGCCGTGGGAGGCGTCGCGGGAGGGGAACCGCCCCGGTGGCCGGGGCCTCCCGGCCGGGTTACGTTCGCCGGGAACCCCCTTCGACGAAGGACGGCAACCGCATGACCACGTACAAGGTCGGCTATTTCGTCGGCAGTCTGTCGGCCAAGTCCATCAACCGGATCCTCTCCAGGGCGCTGATCCGGGTCGCGCCGCCGGGCCTGGAGTTCCGCGAGATCCCCATCAAGGACCTGCCGCTCTACAACCACGACTTCGACGCCGACTACCCGCCCGAGGGCAAGGCGCTCAAGGACGCGATCGCCGCCGCCGACGCGATCCTCTTCGTCACGCCCGAGTACAACCGCTCCATCCCGGGCGGTCTGAAGAACGCCATCGACTGGGCGAGCCGGCCCTGGGGCACCAACTCCTTCACCCACAAGCCCTCGGCGGTGATCGGGACCTCGCCCGGCAAGATCGGCACGGCGGTGGCCCAGCAGAGCCTCCGCTCCGTGCTGAGCTTCTGCAACTCCCCGCAGATGAACGCGCCGGAGGCGTACATCCAGTTCACGCCGGGCCTCTTCGGTGAGGACGGCGAGGTCACGGACCCCACCACCCAGCAGTTCCTCTCCGACTTCATGAACGACTTCAAGAGCTTCGTCGAGCGAGTCCTGACGGTCCTGCCCCCGCGCTGACGGCGGCAGGACACGCAGTTCCTCGCGGGGCGCTCAGCCGGAGACGCTGGGGGCGCCCGTCTCGATGTGGCCGGTGTAGCGGCGCGACCAGGTGCCGTCGATGTCGGCCAGGACGGTGAAGTCGTACCAGCCGTCGGTGTAGGCGACCGCGTTGAAGTAGTCCTCGCGGGACGACTTCGCCGGCACGGTGTACGTCCAGGGGCCGTCCGACCGGTAGGCGTCGGAGCGGATGGTGAAGGTGACCGCGGTGGACGCGTTGTTGGTCATCCTGAAGTAGATTGCGGTCTTCCCGGTGCCCGGCTCCGTCGCGTACCGTGCCGCGACCTCGATGTCCTTGCCGGCCTTGGAGGCGTCGCCGATGAAGCGGCGCAGGAACCGGTTGGGGCCCATCATCGAGATGTCGTACTTGCCGGAGCCGGAGCCGAGCCCGATGTTGAAGTAGTCGGTGGCGGTGGTGCCCGGGTCGACCGTGTACTGCCAGGCGGCCGTGTCCCGGTACTGGTGCGGGTGGATCGAGAAGTGCGCGGTGCGGCGCGCCTCGGTGCCCTGGTTGGTCATGGAGAACCAGGCGAGGATCTTGCCGGCGGCGCCGAACTCGAAGCGGTCCAGATTGCCGTTGACCTGGTACGGCACGGCGCGGGCCGGCCGCGTGCCCGGCTCCTGCGACGGCAGGGCGTTGTCCTGCGGGGCCGGGTTGGGCAGCGGGCCGCAGGTGGCCTGGCCGATGACCTTCGCGGTGGACGGCAGGCCCGCCGGGACGCCGTAGACCGGACGGGTGAAGTCGAAGACCCCGGTCAGGTCGCCGCTGACCCGGCGGCGCCAGTCGCTGATGTTGGGACAGGTGGCGGGAGTGCCGAGGGCGGCCGTCCAGACCTCCATGAAGCGCAGCACGGAGGTGTGGTCGAAGACCTCGGAGCTGACCCAGCCGCCCCGGGTCCACGGGGACATGACAATCATCGGGACCCGGAAGCCGAGGCCGATCGGCACGCCGTCGATGTACTCGCCCGGCGTCCCGGGCGGGGCGACCGGCGGCGGCACGTGGTCGAAGAAGCCGTCGTTCTCGTCGTAGTTGAGGAAGAGCACGGTCGAGTCGAAGACCTCGGGGTTCGCGGCGAGCGCCTGGTATACCAGGTTCACGAAGTGCGCGCCGTCGCCCGGCGGGGCGTACGGGTGCTCGGAGAACGCCTCGCTCGCCACCACCCACGACACCTGCGGCAGGGTGCCGGCGACGACGTCGGCGCGGATCGCGGCCGCGATGTCGTCCGGGGTCGAGCCGGTCACCTTCGGCACCGAGCCCATGCCCCGGTCGTACAGCGGGTCGCCCGGCTTGGCGTCGGTGAACTTCTTGAAATAGGCGAGGCCGTTGTCGCCGAAGTTGTCCTGGGCGTTCTGGTAGACCTTCCAGCTCACCCCGGCCCGCTGCAGCGCCTCCGCGTACGTCTCCCAGGTCAGCCCGGACTCGTCGCCGCCGTCCTTGCTGCCGGAGTCGACCTTGCCGCTCCACAGGAAGGTGCGGTTGGGGCCGGTCGCGCTCAGCGTCGAGCAGAAGTAGGCGTCGCAGACGGTGTAGTTGTCCGCGAGGGCGTAGTGGAACGGTATGTCGCCGCGGTCCAGATAGCCGAGGGTCCGGACGTTGCCCACGCCCGCGACCCAGTTGTCCATCCGCCCCTTGTCCCAGGCGGCGTGCTGCGACGTCCAGCTGTGCGGCAGGTCGCCGTTGCACTGCGCGAGCGTCTCGCCGTCCACCCCTCCGGCCGGCGGAGTGGAGCTCAGCTTCCACGGGTACTGCCGGCCGCCCCAGTTGGGCTGGCTGAACGTGCCCCAGCCGCCCGGGATGTTGCCCGCGGCCCGGTCGCCGAAGCCCCGCACACCGCGCAGCCGGCCGAAGTAGTGGTCGAAGCTCCGGTTCTCCTGCATCAGGATCACCACGTGCTTCACGTCCGTGATCGCCCCGGTGGCGGCCGCCGCGGCCGCCGACGTCGCCTCGCCCGCCTCCCCGGCCGCCTGCGCCGTCCCGCCGGACAGCGCCGCACCCGCGACGAGCCCCGCGCCGATCCCTACGAAGCCTCTGCGGCTGATGGGAATCATGCCCCGCCTCTCCAGTCCCGCTGTGCCCTCGTGGCACGCCGAGGACAGGATGGGGGAACGAGGCGCAAAGGTATACGGCCGTGCAGTAATCGATTGGTGAACATGCGGAGGACGGTGAGGTGTTGGGTTCGGGGCGGGGAACGGATTGGTTCATCGGCGAACCAATGATGCTCGGCGAGGGCGGGCGGGAGCGTTGTCAGTGGCATGGTCCACCATGGTCGACATGGGGGACACATGGGGAAACGAGCACGAGGAGGACCTGGCGTGAGCGATCCGCAGGTGGGCGACCCGTATCTGTGGCTGGAGGAGGTCGAGGGCGAGCGCGCCCTCGACTGGGTGCGGGAGCGCAACGCCGAGACGGAGGCGGAGCTCGCGGGCGGGGAGGAGTTCGCGGCGCTCGTCGCCGAGCTGCGGGAGGTGCTCGACGCGCCGGACCGGATTCCGTACACCCGGCGCCGGGGCGAGCACCTCTACAACTTCTGGCAGGGCTCCGGGCACACCCGGGGCGTGTGGCGCCGCACCACGCTGGAGGAGTACCGCACCGACGAGCCCGCCTGGGACGTGCTGCTCGACCTCGACGCGCTGGCCGGGGCGGAGGGCGAGGACTGGACCTGGGCGGGGGCGCAGGTGCTGCGGCCCGCGTTCCGGCGGGCGCTGATCAGCCTCGCGCGGGGCGGCGGCGACGCCGTGGTGGTGCGCGAGTACGACCTCGTGGAGCGGGCCTTCGTCGCGGACGGCTTCCGGCTGCCCGAGGCCAAGACCGACATCGGCTGGATCGACGAGGACCACGTCTTCGTCGGCACCGACCAGGGCCCCGGCTCGCTGACCGCCTCCGGCTACCCCCGCACCGTCCGCCGCTGGCGCCGCGGCACCCCGCTCGACCAGGCCGCGCTCGTCCACGAGGGCGCCGAGTCCGACCTCGTGGTCTCCGCCTGGCACGACCCGACCGAGGGCTTCGAGCGCGACTTCGTCTCCCGCTACCGGGACTTCTGGCACCACGAGACCCACCTCCTCACCGCGGACGGCGAGCTGCGCCGCATCGACGTCCCCGACGACGCCGACAGCTCCGTCCACCGCGACTGGCTCCTCGTCACCCCCAAGGCGCCCTGGCTCGGGCAGCCCGCGGGCTCGCTGCTCGCCTTCCGCTTCGACGACTTCCTCGCCGGACGGCGCGAGCCCGAGGTCCTGTTCACGCCCGACGGGCGCACCGCCCTCGCCGGGCACTCCTGGACCCGCAACCACCTCGTCCTCGAGATCCTCCAGGACGTCGCCAGCCGGATGCACGTCCTCACCCCGCCGACCGGTCCCGGCGACTGGAAGCGCCAGGAGCTGGCCGACATCCCGCCGCTGGCCTCCGCCGCCCTCACCGACACCGACCCCGACACCGGCGACGAGTACTTCCTCTCCATCACCGGCCACCTCATCCCGCCCTCCCTGCACCGCGGCGAGATCGGCGCACCCGGCGAACGCATCAAACAGGCCCCCGCCCGCTTCGACGCGACCGGCCTCGAAGCCCGGCAGTACTTCGCGACCTCCGCCGACGGCACCCGCGTCCCGTACACCGTCGTCGGCCGCCACGGCGCGCTCCCCGGCCCCACCCTCCTCACCGGCTACGGCGGCTTCGAGGTCTCCCTCACCCCCTCGTACGACACCGTGCGCGGCCGCGCCTGGCTCGCCCGCGGCGGTACGTACGTGGTGGCCGGCATCCGCGGCGGCGGCGAGTACGGCCCCCAGTGGCACCGCAGCGCCCTCAAGGCCGACCGGCCGCGCGCCTACGAGGACTTCGAGGCCGTCGCCCGCGACCTGGTCGCGCGCGGCATCACCACCCCCGGCCGGCTCGGCATCAGCGGCGGCAGCAACGGCGGCCTGCTGATGGGCGCGATGCTGGTCCGCAGCCCCGAACTGTTCGGCGCGATCGTCGGCCACGTCCCGCTGCTCGACATGCTGCGCT
Organism: Streptomyces sp. NPDC101160; assembly: GCF_044768205.1. Taxonomy (NCBI): domain Bacteria; kingdom Bacillati; phylum Actinomycetota; class Actinomycetes; order Kitasatosporales; family Streptomycetaceae; genus Streptomyces; species Streptomyces sp. NPDC101160. Next base: position 474,861 of record NZ_JBIWPJ010000003.1, read on the forward strand.
TCCATACGCTGCTCGCCGGCGCCAGCTGGATCGCGGAGTACGGCGACCCCGACGACCCGGCCGACCGGCCGCACCTGGCGGCGCTCTCCCCGTACCACCACCTCGAAGCCGGCCGGCCCTACCCGCCCGTGCTGCTGACCACCTCGACCCGCGACGACCGCGTCCACCCCGGCCACGCCCGCAAGGCCGCCGCCCGGCTGCGGGAGCTGGGCCACCGGGTGCTGCTGCACGAGACGCTGTCGGGCGGTCACGCCGGGGCCAGCGACCACGAACAGACCGCCTACAACAGCGCCTTGGAGCACACCTTCCTGTGGCGGACCCTCACCGCCTGACGGTACGGGGCGGGGCGGCGCGCCGGCTCAGACCAGGGCGCCGTCCCGGGCGACCACCTGGCCCGCCCGCACCACCAGGTCGCGGCGCGGCACGTCGACCACGGCCTGCGGCACGCACTCGCCCTCGATGAGCATGAAGTCGGCGGGAGCGCCGGGCCGCAGGTCCACCCGGGGCAGTCCAAGCAGCTCGGCGCCGCCGTGCGCGGCGAGCTCGAAGCAGGCCGTCAGCTCCTCGTCGAGGCGCGCGTCGAGGGCCCAGCCGGCCAGCCAGGCCCGGTGCAGCATGTCGGCGTTGCCGAACGGGCTCCAGTTGTCCCGCACCCCGTCCGAGCCGAGCCCGACCCGCACCCCGCGCTCGGCGAGCCGGCGGAACGGCAGGAGCGTCACCTCAGACAGCGCGACCGTGGTCAGCGCGACCCCGGCGTCCGCGAGCAGGTCCGCCGTCTCGTCCAGCTCCTTGCCCGACAGCTGCGCGACGGCGAAGGCGTGGGCGACGCTCACCCGGCCCTGCAGGCCCAGCGCCCTGGTGCGCGCGGCGATGTCCCGCAGCGGTACGAGCCCGGTCTCACCCCGGTCGTGCAGATGGATATCGAGCCCCAGGCCGTGCCGCTCGGCCAGCCCGAACACCGTGTCCAGCTGGTCGCCGTCCACGGCCCCCGCCCCGCCCGTCGCGTCGAACCCGGCCGGGTCGATCCCGCCCACGTGCGAGATCAGCCCGCTCGCCGCGGCCTCCTCCAGGAGCTCCACCACGCCGGGAATCCGCACGACGCCGTGCTGCGGGAACGCGACCAGCTCGACGTCCACGATCCCGCGCAGCCGCTCCCGCGCCTCGGCGATCCCCTCGAGTCCGGCAAGTCCGAGCGCCGGAGCCACGTCCGCGTGCGCCCGCATCGCGCGCGTGCCCTGCGCGGCCGCGTGCGCCATCAGCCGATAGGCGCGCTCGCCCACCGGAGTGGGCAGTGCGCGAGCCAGCTCCACGTCGCCCGCCACGTAGTCGGCGATGCCCTGCGCCGCCTTCCGGCTCCGCCAGGACTCGCCCCACGCCGTCTTGTCCGGGTGGATGTGCGCGTCCACCAGCGTCGGCAGCGCCATCCGCCCGCCGCCGTCGACGACCTCGGCCGGCACGCCGTCCGGCACGGAGTCCACCAGCACCCCGTCGACGGCGACGAGATCGACAGCCGCCCCGCCGAGCGGACGGACGTCGCGGAACACGGTGACGGAAGGGCCGGGGGAGGGCTGGGCTGCCACGGGGTCTCCTGGGGCGTGGGACGGGAAGGAGCGGCCGCCGGCTTGCCCGTACGGCGTGGTATACAAAACGGCGACGCCTGCTTGGTATACCACGCGGGTGTGCGGTGGTCCCGGGCAAGCCCCGGAGATCCCGCCCCGGTCATCTTCCGTCTCTGACCCGCCCGTCCGGCGGCGCCCGCTCAGTCCTCCCGACGGGCCAGCAGATACGCGCGCCGCGTCGCGGCCTCGTGGGGATAGGGCGCCCGCTCCAGCTCGGCCTCGATCCGGAAGCCGGCCTCCCGCAGCGCGCCGGTGACGGCGGTCGGCTCCAGGTAGTGGAAGTCGACGTCCACCGGGTGTCCCCACCACTCGGTGAGGTTCCTCACCTCGGTGCCGATGTGGAAGGCGACCAGGAGCGGGGCGCCGGGGCGCAGCACCCGGCGGATCTCGGCGAGCGCGGGGGAGAGTTCGTCAGGAGCGAGGTGGATGAGCGAGTAGAGCGCGACGGCCGCGCCGAACTCGCCGTCCCGGGCCGGCAGTCGCAGCAGGTCCCCCTCGCGGAACTCGGCCTCCGGGTGCCGGTCGCTGCCGATCGCGACCATGGCGGGGGACAGGTCGACGCCGACCACGCGCCGCTGCCGCCCGGCCAGCCAGCCGGCGATGTGCCCGGGCCCGCAGCCCAGATCGGCGATCACCGCCCCGGCGCCCGCCTCCTCGACGAGCGCGCCGAGCAGTGCCCGGTCGAGCGGCTTGCCGGCGAGCTCGTCGCCGATGCGGGCGCGGTACTCCGCCGCGACGGCGTCGTAGCTGCGCCGTACCCGCTCGTGCGCGCCGGCCGCCCGCCCCGCCCCGCTGTCCGCACCCGTCATGCTCACAACCCCCCGGTCGTCACGTCGTCTTCGCGCCGGAGCGCCGGCCGCGGTTACTGCAGCGGGTGCATCGGCTGCATCGGTGCCAACGGCTGCACGGGCTGCATGGGCTGCATCGAGGGGGCCATCGGCGCCAGCTGCGCGCCGGCCGGCACCATCTGCGCGCCGGTCGGAGCCCCGGTCGGAGCGAGCCCGGCGGGCGGCATCTGGATCACACGGCTGAGGTCACGCAGCACCTCCTCGGCGGTCCGACGGACCTCGCCGGGAACGTCCCCCTGCTCGCGTATGAGCTCGGCGTAGATGGGGGCGGTGGTGTCCGCGTAGTTCATGGGCTCGCTTCCTCGGCTTCCGCAAAGTCTTCTCGGGCGGCGAGTCTACGGGGCCGGACGCCCGCCCACGGGCACCGGCCCGCATCCCGCACCCGCTCACGGACGCCCGCTCGCGCCGCCGCGCGGCCCGCCCTCCGCGGGCCCGCCCGCTAAATCGCTGGTCAGGTCCCTGGCCCGGCAGAAGAATGGGCCTTCACGAAAACGGGAGGGGAACCCATGAGCCAGGCGTACCAGACGCACCTGACTCTCGACGCGCTGCTGCCGCACGACCAGCTGGCCGCCGCCGTCGCCGCCGGGCATGTGACGCGCAAGGCACATCCCGAGCTGCCGCTGTCGATCTACACCTACACCCGGGTCTGCCAGTACGAGGGCGTCTGGAACCAGGTCACCACACGCTGCCGCGGCCTCGTCGCCGACGACCGCACCGGCCGCGTCGTCGCCCTGCCGCTGCCCAAGTTCTTCAACGTCTCCGAGCACCGGACCGGCCGCTCCTACGCGCCCGCGCTGCCCGACGAGCCGTTCGAGGTGTACGAGAAGGTCGACGGCAGCCTCGGCGTGGTCTTCCACTACGAGGGGCGCTGGCACGTCGCCTCCAAGGGCTCCTTCAGCAGCACCCAGGCCACCTGGGCGCAGCGCCGCCTCGACGCAGCCGACACCTCGCGGCTCGCGCCGGGTGTGACGTATCTCGCGGAGATCGTCTACCCGCAGAACCGGATCGTCGTCGACTACGGCGACCGCCGCGACCTCGTGCTGCTCGCCGCCTTCGGCCCCGACGGGACGGAGGTCCCGCTCGCCGAGGCCGCCGCCGACTGGCAGGGCATCGGCTCGGTCGTCACCGTGCACCCGGCCATGCCGCTCGACGAACTCCTCAAGCTCACCGACTCCAGCACCCTGCCCGACGGCAGCCCGGCCACCGGCACCGACGCCGAGGGCTTCGTCCTCCGCTTCGCCTCCGGCGTCCGCGCCAAGGCGAAGATCGCCGAGTACGTGCGGCTCCACAAGGTCGTCACCGGCGTCACCGAGCGCGACATCTGGCGCGGCCACGGCATCCAGCGCTTCGCCGGCACCTCCGCCAAGGTCCTGGCGCAGGGCCTCGGCCTGTCCATGGCCGAGCTCGGCGGCATCCGCTCCGCCGGCGGGCGCCCGCTCGACGCGCTCCTGGAGCAGGTGCCCGACGAGTTCGACGCGTGGGTACGATCCGTGATCGCCCGCCTGGAGGAGGAGTTCGCCGCGCGCGAGCGCGCCATCGACGAGGCGTACGCGACGGTGGCTCACCTCGCGGGCGACCGGGGCGCGTTCGCCCGCGCCGTCCGGGCGCTGCCCGACAAGGACGTGCGCTCCGCCCTCTTCATGCGCCTCGACGGGCGCCCCACCGACCTGCTGGTCTGGCGCTCGCTGCGCCCCGAGACCGCCGACCCCTTCATCACCGACGAGGAGAACCGAACGTGACCGTGCCCGTGGTCCACGTCATGACCGGACTGCCGGCCTCCGGCAAGACCACCGCCGCCCGCGCGCTGCAGGAACAGGCCGAGGGCCGGATGCGCCGCGTCAACCTCGACGACCTGCGCACCATGCTCGACCTGCCCGGCGGCGGGCGCCGTTCGCACGTCCACGAGCAGACCGTGCTCGGCATCCAGGACACGGCGGTCCGTGCGGCCGTCGACGACGGCTTCGACGTCGTCGTCGACAACACCCATCTCACCCCGCACATCCCGAAGCGACTCAAGGCCGCCGTCGCCGGCCGCGAGGCCGTCTTCGTGGTGCACGACTTCACCCACGTGCCCGTGGAGGAGTGCGTCCGCCGCGACGCCGAGCGCGCCCGCCCGGTCGGCGAGGAGATCATCCGCATCCTCGCCGACAAGCACGCCAAGGCCACGCGCGGCGGCTGGCGCCTCACCGACGACTGGCTCAACGACCGCCCGGCCGCCACCCCGTACGTCCCCGACCCCGCCCTGCCGTCCGCCGTCCTCTGCGACATCGACGGCACCCTCGCGCTGCGCGGCGACCGCGGCCCGTACGACTTCACCCGCTGCGACCTCGACCTGCTCAACGTCCCGGTGCGCGACGCCCTGCGCGCCTTCCAGGGCTCCCACCGCGACCGCATCGTGCTGCTCTCCGGCCGCAGCGAGGACCACCGGGAGCTGACGGAGGCGTGGCTCGCGCGCCACGAGGTCCCGTACGACGAGCTGTGGATGCGCGCGTCCGGCGACGGCCGCTCCGACGACCTGGTCAAGGCCGAGTTGTTCGACACCCACGTCCGCCACCGCTACGCGGTCCGGGTCTCGCTCGACGACCGGGACCGGGTGGTCGCGGTCTGGCGCCGGATGGGCCTGCCGACCTGGCAGGTCAACTACGGCAACTTCTGAGCGTACGGACGGGCGGGGGGCGCGGGCGTGCCCGCGGCCTCCGTCCCGGGACGTACGCCGCTCTGCGACCGGGGCCGGATGCCGGGCGCGCCGGCGCCGTCCTAGGGTAGGTCGGTGGTCCCACCACGCACGGCTCGCGACCGCACGACCGAGGAGATGTATCCAGGCATGATCCGCCGCACCGACGAGGTCGAAGACCTCATGCACCGCTTCCCGCACGTCCCGAAGGAGGCGGTGATCAAGGAGGACCTGCTGCGAGGGGGCATCGCGTTCGACGACTCGGCGCTCACCGACTCGGGCGACGAGGCGTCCGGTGAGGTCAAGCCGAAGTCGTACTTCATCTTCTCCTTCGACCACCGCACCCTGCCCGAGCTGGGAGAGGCCGCGCTGCGCCGCCCGCCGGAGGAGATCGTGCTCACCGGCGGCCCGTACGAGCTGCGCCGCACGGTGGTCTCCGTCCGGGTGAACCCCGCGTCGCCGTACCGGGTCGCCGCGGGCGAGGACGGGATGCTCGGGCTCTACCTCGACGGCCGCCGGATCGCGGACGTCGGTCTGCCGCCGATGCCCGAGTACTACCGGCACACGCTCGCCAACGGGAAGTCCGTGATGGAGGTGGCCCCCACCATCCAGTGGGGTTACCTCGTCTATCTGACGGTCTTCCGGGTGTGCCAGTACTTCGGCGCCAAGGAGGAGTGCCAGTACTGCGACATCAACCACAACTGGCGCCAGCACAAGGCCGCCGGACGCCCCTACACCGGTGTGAAGCCGGTCGAGGAGGTCCTGGAGGCGCTGGAGATCATCGACCGGTACGACACGGCCGGCGCCTCGACCGCGTACACCCTCACCGGAGGCGCCGTCACCTCGCACATCGGCGGCAAGGACGAGGCCGACTTCTACGGCCAGTACGCCGAGGCCATCGAGGCGCGCTTCCCCGGCCGCTGGATCGGCAAGGTCGTCGCCCAGGCGCTGCCCAAGGCCGACGTGCAGCGGTTCAAGGACTACGGCATCCAGATCTACCACCCCAACTACGAGGTGTGGGACAAGCGCCTGTTCGAGCTGTACTGCCCGGGCAAGGAGCGCTACGTGGGCCGCGACGAGTGGCACCGCCGCATCCTCGACTCCGCGGACGTCTTCGGCCCGCGCAACGTGATTCCCAACTTCGTGGCGGGCGTGGAGATGGCCGAGCCCTTCGGCTTCACGACGGTCGACGAGGCCATCGCGTCGACGACGGAGGGCCTGGAGTACTTCATGTCCCGCGGCATCACGCCCCGCTTCACCACCTGGTGCCCCGAGCCCACCACCCCGCTCGGCAAGGCCAACCCGGCGGGCGCGCCGCTGGAGTACCACATCCGGCTTCTGGACGCGTACCGCGCGACCATGGAGTCCCACGGCCTCAGCTCGCCGCCCGGCTACGGCCCGGCGGGCCCCGGCCGCGCGGTCTTCTCGGTGTCCTCCTTCATGGACAGCCTCCCGGCGGTCGACTGACCGTCAGGAGCCTGCTCCGGGGCCGGAACTCGGACCGCGGCCGCCCTCGCTGTCGTCGCGGAAGGAGCATCCGGGGATGCGTACGCTGCTGCGCCCCAGGAGGTTTCCCGAGGCTCAGCGCAGGGCCGTCGCGGCCTCGCGGACCGGGTGCTTGCTGAGGATCGAGACCCGGTTGAACGCGTTGATGGTGATGGCGACCCAGAGCACCGCGGAGATCTCGTCCTCGTCCAGGACCTCGCGGGCGTCGGCGTAGGCCCGTTCCTGGGCGAGGGCGTCCGCCGGATGGGTCGTGGCCTCCGCCAGGGCGAGGGCCGCGCGCTCGCGCGGGGTGAACAGCTCGGTGTCCCGCCAGGCGGCGAGCACGCCGAGGCGCCGGGTGGTCTCGCCGGCCCGCAGCGCGGCCCTGGTGTGCACGTCGAGGCAGGAGGCACAGCCGTTGAGCTGCGACACGCGCAGGTTGACCAGCTCCACCAGGATCCGGTCGAGTCCCGCCTCGGCGGCGGTCGTGCGGACGGTTTCGGCCGTCTTCACCAGTGCCTGGTACGCGGCGGGGCTCTGCTTGTCGAGGTAGATCCGCCCGGCCCGCACGGCCGCCGGGGCCAGTGTGCTGTCGTCGCTCACCTGGTGCTCCTTCGCTCGTCTTCGTGGCTATCATCGTCCATGATTGTTTAAAATGAAACTAGCTGAGAGTGAGAGGGGTCGGGAAATGGGCGACACGGAGGTCGAGATCCTCACCGCCCGGGACGTCCCGCTGGGCGGACCGCGAGCGATGACCGTACGGCGCACACTGCCGCAGCGGTCCCGGACGCTCATCGGAGCCTGGTGCTTCGCCGACCACTACGGCCCCGACCGGGTCGCCGACTCCGGTGGCATGGACGTGGCCCCGCATCCGCACACCGGCCTGCAGACGGTCAGCTGGCTCTTCAGCGGCGAGATCGAGCACCGCGACAGCCTCGGCACCCACGCCTTCGTGCGGCCCGGCGAACTCAACCTCATGACCGGCGGCCACGGCATCGCCCACACCGAGGTCTCCACCCCCGACACCACCGTCCTGCACGGCGTCCAGCTGTGGGTGGCCCTCCCCGACGAACACCGCCACGCCCCGCGCGACTTCCAGCACCACGCCCCGAAGCCGCTCCGCGTCGACGGCGCCGACATCAGGGTCTTCCTCGGCACGCTCGCCGGCGACGCCTCGCCGGTGCGCACCTTCACCCCGCTGCTCGGCGCCGAACTCCTCATCGACCCCGGCGCGTCCGTCACGCTCGACGTCGACCCGGCCTTCGAGCACGGCCTGCTCGTCGACCAGGGCGACGTACGCCTCGACGGCACCCTGCTGCGCCCGGCCGAACTGGGCTACGCCGGCACCGGACGCACCACGCTGACCCTCGCCAACGACTCCGCGGAGCGCGCGCGGGCGGTGCTCCTCGGCGGCACGCCGTTCGAGGAGGAGATCATCATGTGGTGGAACTTCATCGGTCGCAGCCACGAGGACATCGTCGAGGCCCGCGAGGAGTGGGAGAAGGCCTCCGCCCGCTTCGGCGAGGTCGAGGGCTACCCCGGCGACCGTCTCCCGGCCCCCGCCCTCCCCAACGCCCGGATCGCCCCGCGCAAGAACCCTGCGCGGCGCTGACCCTCGGCTTCCTCCGCCGGGCCGATGCCGGGCCGATGCGGGGGCGAGGGGTGCCCGGCTTCGCCTGTGCCTGTCGCCGTGACTGTGGGAGGGGGCGTATGGCGGCCTCTCCCGGCCGCGCCGGCGGCGGGTGCGCTTGGGTGTGCTCGTGTGTGAGCCGGTCTGGTGAGCTGAATGCGAACTCGACGACCCGGGCGCGGCCACCGGCTGATCGCGGTCGGCGTGGCCGAACGCCGGCATCCGCCGTTACCGGAATTCCGGTTCCGCTCTGGTGAAACCGGAATCGCAAATCATATAATTTCGGACATGGAACCGGTGAAGCCCCGGACCAGCTGGACGTTCGTCACGAACCACGCCCGGATCCTCGCCATGATCTTTGCGGATCCGGAGATCCGGCTGCGTGACATGGCCCAGGGCTGCCGGCTCACCGAGCGCGCCGCGCAGGCCATCGTCACGGACCTGGAAGGCGCCGGGTACCTCACTCGGGTACGCAACGGGCGCCGCAACCACTACGAGGTCACGCCCGGGACCCTCTTCCGCCATCCCGCGGAGGGGAACCACCGAATCGACGACCTCCTGCGACTACTGGCCGACCTGGACTCCCGGCCCGACGTGGACGGAAGCCCTCGCCCGAACGGTGATCACCGTGAGCGCGACCCACGAGGCTGATCCACGAGCCGCGACCGGGCTCGCGCCGTGTCCCCGCTCTGTCGGGCCCTTTGCCCCACGGATCGGGGCGGTGAAGGGAGGAAGGCCATGACCACTCAACCCGAGCGCGTCGCCATGGTCTTCGAACCGGAGCGCAGACGGATCGTGGCCCGCGTGAGCGGCGAGGTCGACCTGCACGACGCCGTCCACGTGCGCGATCACCTCACCGAGGCACTGGTCGCCAGCCCCGGCGGACTCGACATCGACCTGGCCGCTGTCACCGGTTGCGACAATGCGGGCCTGCAGGTCCTGCTGGACCTGAACCGGCTGGCCCTGCAGGCCGGGAAGTCGGTCGTTCTCACCGCGCTCAGTCGCCCGGTCGCCCGCCTGCTGCGCGTCAGCGGGGCCCAGCGCCTGCTCACCGTGCGGGGCTGGCCCGCGTCCGATGTCCAGGGCTTCCGGATGAGGACAAGCCACTACGGGCAGACCGCGCACCTCGCCGCTTCCGGTGCGCTCGACATGGACGCCAGATCCGCTTTCGACGAGGTAGAGGCCGGTCTCGACGGTTTCGACGTGGTGGCCTGCGACATGCGGGACCTGAGCTTCCTCGACGTGGCGGGCCTGCACACCCTCCTCGACCTCGCACTCCGCCTGCACGCGAGGGGCATCGCGTTCTTCACCTACAACTGGCAGCCCCAGCCGCGTCGGCTCCTGGACCTCGTCGACGAGCTCTACCCGCCCGACGACACCCGCGGCAGGCCCACCCGGCTGCAGGACTTCGCCGCTGCCGCCCGGACGGCCGGAGCGCTCGATGACGGGACCAGGGCACCACATCACACGCATGCCGCCGTCCGTTCGCAAACGACGGCGGAGCCTCAAGCGACGGAACCAGGACGCTCCATCTCTTCCACCGTCCCACACCTGAGCTCCTAGCCGGGGGTAAGGAGGGGCGAAACCCGGAACGTTCCGGATGCCTCGCGCCGTGTGCCCCTGGCTACCTTGCGGGTCGCCGACGGCGGACCACGCCGCGGCGCACACGACTCGGTACGCGGAAGGGGTCCCGTGCGCAGAACGCGAACTGAACCAGAGCTGGTCGCGACCATGGAGGACCGAGAGATGACGAACCCGCCCCAGCCCGGCCACGTGCCCAGCAGGCGGACCGCGCTGAGGGCCGGCATGGGCCTCGCCGTGGGCGCGGGACTGGCCGTGGCCGCGCCCGGAACCGCGTCCGCCGTGCCACGCGGCACCCGGGGCGCAGCCCTGGCGGGCCAGGTCGGCACGCCGCTGTGCGAGCAGCCCGGGGACTCGGCGAGCGCGCAAGGGCTGGTCTCGGGCGACCTCGGCATTCCGTACTTCCGGGAGCACGACGGCACGTGGGGCTACGTCTTCGGGGACAGCTGGACGGGGCCCCGGCAGACCGGTGACTGGATCGGTTCCCCGGTGATGCTGAACCAGGCGAGCTTCGACAGCTCGGGCGGCACACCGATCTCCTTCACCTGGGCGATGCCCACGGGTGGCGCGGCAGCCCAGCTCTTCGACTACCGGCACAACGAGGACAACGGCTACGGCGACACCGAGGTCTCCCGCATCCTCAACGACTGCATCGAGTTCGGCGGTCGCACCTACATCCAGTACACCTCGGTGTTCACCTGGGACCCGCCCGCCGGGTGGGACGGGTCGCTGATGTCCGGCGTGGCCTACTCCGACGACCACGGCGTGACCTGGCACGACTACCCGTACCACTGGCCCGGTGACCGCCTCGGCGCCAACCAGAGCATGTACGGCATGTGGTCGTTCGCGGGCATCGACAACGGCTATCTGTACATCTTCTCCAAGCGCTGGAACGGCGGACACAAGAACACGGCGGACGGCGGCGCGATCCAGCTCTTCCGGATCACGCCCGACGAGTTCCGGGCCGGGAACTTCGGGGCGCAGGAGAACTGGGCCTATCTGAACGGCCGCTGGCAGTGGACCAGGGACGTCGGCCCGTCCGTCATCCTCTCCGGCAACAACATCGGCGAGTTCTCCGTGAAGCGCATCGGCGGCCGGTACTGCATGAGCTACCTGGACGTGGCGGACTACTCGATCTGCACCCGCACCGCGTCCCGTCCCGACGCCGTCTGGTCGGCCCCCAAGGTGCAGATCGTCGGGAACGGCTCCTGGCCGGTCAGTCACTGGGGCAAGCCCCAACTGCCCTTCCTGTACGGCGGATACATTCACCCGGGAAGTGCCAGCGCTACGTCGCTGACCCTGATCGTGTCGCAGTGGTCCTCGGACGCGAACCACCAGACCACCGCCTACCGCGTCCTCCAGTACGACGGCATCAACCCGTGACCCCCTGAGCGCGAAACCCGGACATCACACAGGCGCGGCCCCGGACACCGGGGCCGCGCCTTCGCGCCGAGCGTCAGTTGGTGGTGATCCAGGTGTGGTTGTCGGCGGCGCTCCAGTGGATGGTGGCTTTCTGGAAGACCTGTTTGACGCCGCCGGGTTCGGTTGTCTCGTCGGTGGTGGGGTAGCCGAGTGCGGCTTCGTGGCCTGCGGCGTGGAAGGCGTCGTAGATGGCGTCGTGGACGATGTGGGTGCCGGTCTTGGGTGACCAGAGGAAGAGGGCGTGTTCGAAGAACTGGTAGCGGCCTCGGGTGCCGTCGGGGGCGGTGGAGGCGTCGGCTTCGTCCATGGTGGGGAAGCCCCAGCGGCGTTCGGCGTCCGTGGCCCAGAACCGCTGCAGGATGTCCCCGCGAACCGCGTACGCCACGTCCGGGTGCCAGATGATCATGCCGTTCTGGAAGACCTGGAAGCGACCGCCCAGCGCGGAGTCGCGCTCACCCGTGGCCGGCGCGCCCAGCACGCCGTTCGGGCCGCCCATGCTGTCGTACTTCACCGCGATCGTGCCGTACGGGATCCTGTCGTCGAGCTGGTTGTAGCGGCGCGGCGCGAAACCGCGCAGCCCGTTGCCCCACACGCGTTCCTCGGCGACGTGCCCGAAGTCGTACTCCTCGCGCACCACCGGCTGGGTGTGCGCCGGATCGGCCCACCGCACGAACAGCGCCACATGGTGCGTGCCGCCGTCCACGTCCATGAGCAGGGCGTCACCGGGCTGCAGGTCGCTCGCGGGGATGTCGTAGGTGACGTTCCACAGGTCCCAGGTGGTCAGCGCCCTGCTGAGGTTCCAGGCCATCGACACGAAGCCGGAGCAGTCGGGGCGGTAGCAGCCGTACTGGTTCTCGTGGCAGCCGTCCCAGCTGTACGGCACCTGCTCGGCCACCCACGACCAGGAGCGGTCCATCACCTCGCCGCGCCCGATCGCGCCGTCCGGCACCGAGGCGCCCGCGGCGGGCGCCGTGGTCAGCGTGGCGGCGAGCGCCGCGAGCAGCAGCGCCAACGTCCCCAGGACGCGCTGGAGATTCCGCGATCTCATCAGTGCCTCCAGCTCAGTTGGTGGTGATCCAGGTGCGGTTGTCGGCGGCGCTCCAGTGGATGGTGGCTTTCTGGAAGACCTGTTTGACGCCGCCGGGTTCGGTTGTCTCGTCGGTGGTGGGGTAGCCGAGTGCGGCTTCGTGGCCTGCGGCGTGGAAGGCGTCGTAGATGGCGTCGTGGACGATGTGGGTGCCGGTCTTGGGTGACCAGAGGAAGAGGGCGTGTTCGAAGAACTGGTAGCGGCCTCGGGTGCCGTCGGGGGCGGTGGAGGCGTCGGCTTCGTCCATGGTGGGGAAGCCCCAGCGGCGTTCGGCGTCCGTGGCCCAGAACCGCTGCAGGATGTCGCCGTACACGGCGTAGGCCACGTCCGGATGCCAGATCACGATGCCGTTCCGGAACAGCTGGAAGCGGCCGCCCAGGGACGCGTCCTCCTCGGCGCGCACCGGAGCGCCGAGTGGGCCCCCGCCGCCGCCCAGCGCCGCGTACTTCGCACCGATCGTGCCGTACGGCTGGAACGCCTCGTCCCGCATCGCACGCGCCTTGTCCTCGGCCGTGTCGTACTTCCAGCCGTAGGCGGAGCGCTGCACGGCCTGCGCCAGTTCGCCGGCGGTGCTGCCCTCCCAGTCGGGCTCCATCTGCTGGGCCACTTCGAAGAACTTGTCGGCGGCGTAGTCGACGTCGAGGCACTGAGCGGGCTCGCACCAGCCCTGCGAGGGCCGCTGCTGGAACACACCCAGCGAATCCCGGTCCCCGCACGCCAGATTGTTCATACGGGACTCGATCCAGCCGGTCTCGAAGCCCGCCAGCATCACCTTGTCGGAGACACCCCGGCGCTGCCCGACCTCGTACACCTTGCGCGTCACCGCGATGTCCCGGTCCGGCGGGATGTCGCAGTACTCGTCGGCCGGCGCGAGATGCGCGAGCGGGCCGGGTACCGGGCCCGGGCCCTGGGCCCAGGCCGGGCCGCCCGGCAGCGACAGGGCCGTCATGATCAGCAGAACCGCTGCGCCGCGTCTCCCGCGGCTCGTACGACGTGAGGCTGTGCCAGACACGTTCCTGCTCCTCTGCTCCGCAAGTCGCCCTGCGGCGGGCCACGTTGACGTGCCGGGCGGGATGCCTCGGCACCGGGCAGGCAAGGTAGCCAGCGGCGCGCGGCACGCGGCACCCGGAACGCTCCGGAGTGACAGCGCCGCGGAGAGGCGGGGAGCATGCGGAGGATCGAGGAGTGACGCCTACGGGTGACGGGAGGGAGCGGGGCAGGCGGGGAGCGCGGGGTGGTCACGGGTGCGGACCGCGGGCAGCCAGGCGACGGGGGAAGCGGTGTGCGGGGCGAGACGGACGCGGAACCACTGGGTGGAGACGGCGTCGGCCTCGTCGACGATGGGCTTCCCGTGCGCCAACGCGCAGTCGACGTCGAGGAGATCGCCGTGCCACACCCGCTTCGGCACCACGTTGTCCGCGGTGTAGGCCCGCATCGGGTCGATCGCCAGGCCGAGGCTGCACTCGGGTTCCCGGGTGGGCCGCAGCCGGCACGGCAGGTCGGCGTTGAACACCCGGACGTGCGCGACGGGGTCGACGACGCCGTCCGGCAGGGCCGCCACCCCGTCGTCGGCGGCGGCCGACCAGAGCACCGCGGCGGCCGCACCCGCCTTGAGGGCGACGAGCGCGGCACGGCTCCGTCCGCGGCGCCGGGGCGGCCCGGCCGGCCCCGTGGCGGCCAGGTGGGCGGTGATGCGGGCGAGCAGGCGCTCCGCCGTGTGTCCGGCGCGCGCCGCATGGCTGGGTGCCAGACAGTCGGCGGCCAGGGCACGCCAGAACGGCGGCACCGCGTCGTCCATGCGCAGCGGGGCGCGCCCGTCCGCGTATTCCTGCGCCGCAGCGCCCCGGGAGACGGGCGTGGCGCCCGGGAACGGGGAGGCGCCGCCGGTGAACACCTCGTGGATCATGACGCCGAGGGCCCAGATGTCGGCGGTGGGCCGGATCCGTACGCCGTGCTCGCCGAGCGGGGCCTTCCAGCGTTCCGGCGGGAGGTAGTCCATGGTTCCCATGGGCGGCGCGTAGCCGTGGGTGCCGTCCGCGCCGGTCAGCTCGGCGGCGAGCCCGAAGTCGGAGAGTCGGACCGAACGGTCCGGCATGAGCAGGACGTTGTCCGGTTTGAGGTCGCCGTGCACCCAGCCGCTGCGGTGCAGATGGGCCAGTCCCTCGCAGATCCCGGCGAACAGACGGCCGGCCTCGGCCTCGGTCACGCCCGTGCCGAGCTCGTCCCGCAGGCTGCCTCGGGCGCGCTCCATGACCAGGACGATCGCACCGTCCAGGGGCGGACGGTCCGGCTCGCTGAGCACGACGGAGTCGAGGAGGCGGATCAGCCGTGGGTGACGGGCGCTGCGGGCCAGTTCGACCTCGCGCCGGGCCGCTTCGGCGACCTTCCGCGCCTGGCGCGGCGCGAGCCCGGCCGTCGGCAGGAACTTCAGGGCCACCTCGCGCGGACCGGCCGAGGGATCACCGTCGTACTCGGCGTCCAGGCCCGCGTGGACGGTCGCCCAGCCGCCGGCGCCGATCGGCTCCATGACCTCCCAGCGCCCGACGCGGTGGCCGCGCGGGAGCACGTCGGTGCGCTCACCGCGGTCCGGGGCGTCGGCCGTGCCGCGCACCGCCCCACCACCCGGGTTCATCGCAGCGTTGCCCGCTCTGGCTCCCGGGGCCCGGCGGCGCCCCGGCGCGGGAGGAGGGCGAGGTGCTCCTCGCGCACGAGGCCGAACCGCAGCGCGACGGAGACGACGGCCTCGCGCTTGCCGTTGCGGCGGGCGCTCCGGCTCGGCTCGTGCCGCTCGGCCGGGGTGCTGAGCCGCATCTTCTCTTCCGCGAGGTAGTCGATGTGGGAGCTGACCGCCCGTGACGTCAGGCCGACGCAGCCGGGGTGGCCCGCCAGCCGTTCGACGATCTGAGGAGTGGTCGGCACGGCGAGCGGCGACTCGTCCCGCAGCCGTGGTTCGCAGAGCGCGACCAGGACGAGGAAGTAGATGGCCGTCTCGTCCAGCGAGTACGCCATGAGGGTGTGGGTGCCCCACGAGCCGCCCGCGCGGTCCGGGTCCAGGTAGACGTGGTCGGGCGCGAACACCTGGAAGGCGGCCGTCGTCCCGCCGCGCGTGGGCAGCACGACCCGGGCGAACTCGAACGGGATGGGCGCGCCGGCCCGCCGCGGCGGAACCCTCAGGTACTCCCCGGCGCCCTCGGGGTTCTCCACCAGATAGGTCTGCGTGGCGCTGTGGTTGCTGAGCTGCCAGTGATCGTCCGTCACCCGGATCTCGCCGGCCAGGCGGGAGATCGCCGCGTCCTCGAGGCGCAGCTCCACCGGGCTGGTCGCGGAGCCGCGTCCGAAGCGGGCCACCTCACCGGGGCCGAGCCGCAGCGTCACGGGGTCCGCGCCCGGCTCCGAGTGCGGGCCGCGGACGCCTCGCGGCAGATGAATGACTATCCCGCTCATGATCCCTACTGCCTCGGCACCCCGTCCACGCCCGGCCCGTCCGCCACACACGGACGAACCTCCCTGGTGGGCGCGGCACATCTGAAGGATGGCGTGGCCGGACCAGAGAGGTCCATCAGGTTTCCCGTCACAAAGGCGGGTGGGCGGCGCCCACGGATCGACGGGGCACGAGGAGGCCTCCGAGGGCTCCGTGGGTCACGGTTCCACGAGGTGGAACGGGTTCTCGTACGGCAGGAGGCGCGGGGCGCGCGCGGAGTTGAGCATGCGTCAACTTCCGGCCAGTCGGGTTGCCGCGTCGGCGTGCCAGGCGCACGCGAGGCCGTCGCGGCGGGGGTGACAGTGCAGCCCTCCACCGCCGGCCGGACGGGCGGACCCTTGCCGGTCGAGGGGTCGCGTGTCACCCCGGATCGTTCCGGGTGCCCTGCCCGGAACCGGCGCCGCTAGCTTGTCGGCCTGTTCGCCAGACCGACGAGACCGGAGCCCGGAGGGCAGCGATGCCGACGACCGCGACCATCGGCCGGCCCGCGGACACCGCGCTCGGACAGCGGGAGCGCGAGGTGCTCCACGCGATCGGCTGCGGGCTCCGGGACGACGAGATCGCCGCCGCCCTCGGACTTCCCGAGGACGCCGTGGCCGGACACGTCGCGCGGATCCTCGCGAAACTCGGCCTGCGCGACCGGGCCGCCGCCATCGTCCACGCCTTCGACTGCGGTCTGGTCGTGCCCGGCCACGGCCCCCGCACGACCGGTCCGCGGAGGGACGTGGGCCGGATGACCGGACCCCGGGTGCGGATCTCCCTGCTCGGGCCACTGCGGGCATGGGTGGACGCGCGGCCTCTCGAACTGGGGCATCTGCGTCAGCAGGCCGTACTGGCGGCGCTGGCGTTGTGCGCCGGGCGGCACGTCAGCCGGCAGGAACTGCTCGACGGGGTATGGGGGATGGAGCATCCCGTCACGAACGTGGTGCCGGTGTACGTGTACCGACTGCGCAAGGCCCTGCACACGGGGGCCCCGCGCACCGGGACCCCGCGCACCGGGCCCCTGCGCACCGGGGACGGCCCGGACGCGCTGATCGAGCACGGTCGCTGCGGCTACCGGCTGGTTCCCGGCGCGGCCGAAGTGGACGTGGCGTTCATGGAGGGACTGGTCGTCGAGGCCGGGGCGGCCGTCCGGGCGGGTGAGCCGGCCGAGGCGGTCCGGCTGTGTTCCCAGGCCCTGGACCTGTTTCACGGAGAGCCTCTGGCGGGTCTGCCCGGGCCGCTCGCCGAGCTGGAGCGGCTGCGGCTCACCGAGCGCAGGATCTCCCTCGTGCGGCGGAAGGCGGCGCTGCAGATACGGCTCGGCCGGCTCGCCGAAGCCACCGCCGAGCTGTACGCCCTGTCCGCGGCGCACCCCTTGCACGAGCCGGTCGCGGCGATGCTGATGGGCGCCCTGTTCCGCGGCGGCCGGCAGGCCGACGCGCTGTCCGTGTTCGACCGCGCCCGTCGCCGGCTGGCCGACGACCTGGGGGTACCGCCGAGCGGGATGCTGCGCAGGACGTACGAGATGATCCTGCGCGGCGACGAAGCCGGCCTCGGCCTCACCGGAACCGCGAGCTGACCGGACGGTCACCGCACCCGCATCCGGGACCGAGACGGGGACGGTCGCCGCGCGCCCGGGACCGAGACGGGGACGGTCGCCGCGCGCCCGGGGCCGGGACCGAGACGTAGACGGGCACCGGGCGCCCGAGCGTGACGGTCACCGCACGCCCGGGACCAGGGCGGTCACCGGGCGCACGGGATCCTCGGCTACCAGGAGGCGGGATTCCAGGCGCCGTTGTACCACTCCTCGTTGGCGCTGTCGTTGTGGTGATCCATGTCGAAGTCCACGTCGTAGTTGTGCATGTGGTTGCCCGGGTAGGTCCAGATGCCGGCGGACTCGTCACAGACGTAGTCCCAGTTGCAGATCGTCTTGACGGGAATGTTGCCGAAGAACCGGTCGGCCCCGGCCAGCGGGGCGCCGACGAAGCCGCCGAAAGGCACGGCTCCGCCGTTGGCTCCGGGCGGGCCCTGGCGCTTGGGGTCCGCGATGAGGATCGCGTTGACGTTGCCGAAGGTCTGCCAGTTCTCCGTGACCCAGACGTGCACCACCCCGGCGCCCAGGGAGTAGCCGCCGATCTTGACGTGCTGGTCGGGGCAGGCGGCACGCTGGTTGCGGACGAGCCGGTTCAGCTCGTTCACGCCGGCGCGGGTGCTCGTGCCGTTGGGGATCTGGGTGGGATAGCCGACGTGCTGCTGGATGTCGCCCCGGAAGCCGTCGTTGTTCCACGAGCTTCCCGTGCCGCCTACGACGATCGTGTAGGTGCCGTCGCAGGAGGCCGCCGACTGTGCCGCGGCCGTCGGCGCCTGTGTCGCCGACACCCCCACGGCCAGCAGTAGACCGGCCAACGCGGATGTGATCCTGGTCGCGCGCATGGTGCTGCTCCTCAAATCCTGTGAATGGGCGTGGTGTTGACGGTCGCGGTGGCGGCGGTCCGTCCCGGAGGCTCCCGTACGGTCAGGAGGCGAAGGACCGCTCCAGCCGGGGGATGAGGTCCTGGAGGTCCCTCTCCCAGCACCAGCCGTTGTGGCCGCCGTTGCAGTTGGTGCCCCAGGCGGCGCCGTCGCCGTAGTCGACGTAGTGGTACGACATGCCCAGGGCGTCCATGCGGTCCTTGACGTGCTTGGACGCGCCCTCGACCCAGAACTCCAGGTCGGTGACGTCGCCACGCCCGTTGCCCACGTAGAGGGAGACCCCGACCCCGCCGGCCTTGAGCTTGTCCATGTGCTGTGACGGGTCGACCTCGTTCCACCGCCAGTCGACGTTGAACACGGGGTAGGGCGAGCCGAACAGGGCGTCGCTGTCCACACCGGGCTTGTACGGGTCGTCGGCGGGGTCGCAGACACCGGAGGACGAGGCGCACATCGCGCCCTGCGCGTCGATGACGGTGGCGACGGCGGCCAGCCGCAGGTCCATGGAGTCGGCCGACAGGTCGATGTCGCCCGACAGGGACGCGGTCTGGCCGAACAGGTCCGGGCGGTCCTGGGCGTAGTGGAAGGCGCCGAACCCGCCCATGGAGACACCGGCGACGGCCCGGGCCTTCTTGGTGGCGACGGTCCGCAAGTTCGCGTCGATGAACGGGATGACCTGCTTGAGGTGGAAGTTCTCCCAGTTCTGCGCGCCGATCGCGGTGTTCTGGTCGAGCCAGTTGGCGTACCAGCCCCGGGCCCCGCCGTCCGGGATGACGGTGATCATCTGGTTCGACGTGGTCAGTGCCGGATAGTTCTGCTGGATCGGGTCGTCGGGCGAACCGTGCAGGAAGTAGAGCACCGGATAACGCCTTGCCGGGTCGTCGTAGTAGCCGCTCGGCAGGATGATCTTGATGTGGTGCCGGCCCGTGACCTCGGGCGTGGTGACGGTGATGAAGAAGTTGGTCGCGGTGCCCTGCGCCGTGTCGACCTGGGTCAGGCCGAAGCCGTCCCTCAGCGGTGGCGGCGCGCCGCCACCGTCGTCGGCCCTGGCCACGCCCGCCGGCGCGGCGAAGCCCACGAGGGCGACCATCAGCGCCGGCAGCACGCGCCAACGGCTCGATGTCCTCGTCACGGAGTTCCCCCTTCTGAGCCTTGTCGTTGGGTGGAACGAAACCTATGAGGCGGCGATGAAATGCCGATGAAGCGAGGTCAGGGGCATGCCGGGGACCCCTGCCGGGGTCCCCGGCGCACCCGCTCAGGACAGGACCTTGACCTCCAGCACCGGTGAGGCCGCGATCTGCTCCTCGGTGTACCGCTCGGTCACCCACTGGCCCGCCGAGAACAGCCTGGTCTGATCGGCGTAGTGCGGCGAGTTCGGATTGGCCGACTGGGAGTAGGCCAGCAGCGAGTACGCCTCGGGCGGCCCGTCGGCGGTGAACCGCACCTGCTGGATGAAACTGGACCCGAAGACGATGTCCACCTTGCCGTCGACCACGGCGGGGGTGACCACGTTCAGCACGCCCAGCTCGTGGATCGAGCCGTGGATCGGGATCTTCTCACCGTTGCGGGTGACGTTCTGGATGCTCGACAGCGGTGCGTCCAGCGCGACGCCCGCGTTGCGCAGGGCGAGGACCGCGCGGGCGAGCGAGTTGCGTACGACGTCGTTCCCGGCGTCCAGCGAATTGGGCGTGTGCACCGGATCATGGGCGTCGAAGCCGACCCGCCAGGGCAGTTTCTCGATCGCCTGCCCGTTCTGCAGATACGCCCAGAAGTTCTCGAACAGCCAGGAACCCCGGCTGTCCGACGTGTACTTGTGACTCTTCCACGCGGCCAGGACCGGGCACGCCTCACTGATGTTGACCAGGTTGCCGTCCACCACGACGAGCCCGAACAGGGTGTTCTGGCACGCCGTCACCGTGGCGTCCAGCGCCAGGTCGGCCGCCCTGCTGTTGTCGGCGAACAGCAACTGCCGCATGTTCGCCGGCGTGAAGCCCCGGCCCGGCAGGCCGTCGGTGCCGTCGATCCGGTTCTGCGCGGTCAGGAGCAGCTCCTGGGTGCGCAGCGAACGGGGAGCCGCCATGTCGCCCATCACCCTGGGGAAGGTCAGCGGCTGCTCGGGGTTGGGCAGCCAGGCGCTGTCGTTGGCGTTGCCCGCGTAGTCGGACCGGATCAGACGCGGCTGCTTGTGCGGGTCCAGGAGGCCCGGCGCGACCGCGTTCGGGTCGTCGGGCCAGTCGCACGCGCTGCGCTTGCCGTCGAAGACGGAGACCGGCGGCACGTTCGGCAGCCGGAGCGACTGGTTGAAGAGCAGCTGGCCGGTCGCGGTGAGGCACGACTGGGCGTGCTCGTCGGTGATGTTCGGGGTGGCCTGGATGTCCGCGTAGAGGGCGTTGCCCTTGCGGTCGGAGGCGACCGTGTTGAAGAAGGGCACGCCCTCCGTGGTCTCCAGGGTGTTCACCACGTCGTGGACGTCCGTGGCCTGGTCGAGGTGGAACCAGGTGTTCAAGGCCCGCAGGTTGTCCATGTTCACGTCGCGCACCGCGTGGGCGCTGACCACCCAGGGCAGCGCGATGCCCTGGACCGACGAGGTGACCGGGCCGTAGCGGGTGGCCCACAGGGTCCTGGTGACCCTGCCGACGGAGCCGTCCTTGTTCAGCACGTCAACGCTGACCTGCTGCGAGGTCATCTTCTGCCAGGCGCCGTCCACCAGATAGCTGGTGGGGTCGAGCGGATCCACCTGCACGTCGAACAGCCCGAACGGCGCTACCGTGGCGACCGTGTGGCTCCAGGCGACGTTGTCGTTGTGGCCGATGTTGACCGCGGGGAATCCGAGCAGACTGGCCCCGGTGACGTTGATCCTCCCCGGGATCGTGAGCTGGCTCTGCCACATCCGGTTCTTGCCCTGCCACGGGAAGTGCGGGTTGGCCAGCATCATGCCGGTGCCCTGGGACACGCCCTGCGAGCCGACCGCCAGCGCGTTGCTGCCCATGCTCGTCCGACGGGCGGCGGCCATCGCGTCACGGATCTTCCGCGCGGTCTGCTCGGGCGAGGCGGCCGGCGCGGTGGCGGAGGCCGACGCCCCCGGCGGCACGGCGTTCACCTCACCGTCCAGCAGTGCGTCGGCGGTGCCCATGATGATCTCGGCGTGCGCGTGCCGGTAGACGTCCAGCTCGGTGATCGGCCGCACCCAGGCAGCGCCGCGGCAGGCCGGGTCGGTGATGTTGCCGACGCCCGTCTCGGCCAGGTACCTGTTGTACCCCTGGACGTAGCCGCGAATGGCCTCCTTGACCGCCGGCTCCGGCCCGTTGGGCGCGGGCTGGTCGAGCAGCCGTTCCACCACCCGGTTGTCGTTGATCCGCTGGAAGTAGATGTCGCTGTTGAGGTTGGTGGTCGTGTTCTGGTGCTCGCCGGGGCTCGCCCTGCCGTCGGGCCCGAGATAGCGGGACAGCTGGGCGTTGACCATCAGATAGGTCTGGGCCAGGGTGCAGATGTTGTCCTTGGCCGCCGCGTATCCGTAGCCCGTACCCAGCCCCTCCCAGTCCGAGGCGATGATGTGCGGAATCCCGTACTCGGTGTAGCGGATCGTCGGCCTGTCCGGCCCCGATTCGGCGGCCGCGGCCCCGGTGGCCCGCGGTCCGGCGGCCGTCACCGTGCTGATCACCGCCAACACGGCCACGGCCGCCACCGGCAGCCTCGCTCCGCATCTCCAGCGCGCCATCGAGTCGTCCTTCCCCTGGGGTTCAGCCGTTCTCCGGACCCGGTCACGCTAAGGAGGAGCGATGAAATCCCGATGATGCCGCCGTACCGGCGAAGCTTTCGTTACGGCCTCAGTGCTCCCTGTCGTGGGCCTTCTCGATGGTGGCGAGGACGTCGTGCGCCTCGTTGAGCCGGCAGCCCAGCTGGTGGCGGTCGGCGACGTCAACGGCCTGGCGGGCGCGGGCGCGGGCCTCGTGCCACTCGCCGAATTGGACGTGTGTCCGCGCCATGACGATCAGGAAGTCGCACGAGTGGGCGACATTGCCGATCTGCTCGGAGATGTCGAGGGCTTCCCGGAACGCCCCGAAGGCGTCCTCCCGGCGGCCGAGCCCGCGAAGCGCGTCGCCGAGGTTGGACAGCGTGACGGCGACGTTGCCGACGTCGCCGTGCTCGCGCCAGAGGCCGAGGGCCTCGCGGTAGTGGGCTTCCGCCTCCGTGTAGCGGCCTGCTTCGCGTAGTGCGTCGGCCATGGAGCTGACGAGGATGGCGGGCCGTCGTCGGCCATTGCCGGTGTGCGGCTGGAGATCGAGGGCTGCCTGCGCGTGATGAAGGGCCTGGTCGCTCTGGCAGTTTCCGCCAAAAGCCATCGACAGGTTCGAATGGACCGCGGCTTTGTCGTCGGGCTCGTCGAAGAGCACGAGCGCTTCCCGCAGCGGACCGATCGCCTTGTCGTACCAGTGGGCCAGCCCGTGACAGACACCCACCATGCGCAGAAGCCAGGCGCGGCCGAGCCGGTCGTCGTGCCGCGCGGCGATGCGCAGTGCCTGCTCCAGGTGGTCCTCCCAGTGCCCGGTCCACCAGTAGACGCGCATGTACGGGAAGAGACCGACGGCCAGTCGCCAGGCGACGTCAGGCCGGGAGCACTCGCCGGCCGACCGGATGACCTCGCCGATGTTCGACAGTTCCTGCCGGAACCAGGTCAGGACCTGAGGCTCGTCCGTGAAGTCGGGGAGCGGGGCGGGCGATGCCAGGTCGAGTCCGGGGGGCGACTGACTTTCCTGGTAGACCGTGGCGCCGGCGCGCTCCACCGCGAGCGCGTACCAGACGTACAGGCGTAGCCGGGCAGCCTCGCGTTGCCCGGCCGATTCGTCGCTGAGGGCACGTTCCGCGGCGTAGTCGCCGAGCAGGTCGTGGAAGCGGTACGAGAACGGGGCCGGGCTCTGCAGCAGATACGCGTCGACCAGCCGCTCCAGCAACTCCTCGGCCCGTTCAGGCGTCCGGTCCAGCAGGGCGGCGGCGGACGCGGCAGTGAAGACGTGCCCCCGGCACAGGCCAAGAAGCCGGAACGCCCGTGCCGCCTCGCGCTCGGTCCCCTGGTCGCTGTCGTGCAGGGCGAGGTAACTGGAGGTGAAGGTCGCCCGTACCCCCAGCTGTCCCGCGGTCAGGGCCGCCAGGCGTCCCGGCCTGTCGGTGCCGATGCGGTCGGCGAGGGCGGCGGGCGACCAGGTGGGGCGGGCGGCCAGCCGGGCCCCGGCGATCCGCAGGGCCAGCGGCAGCCCGGCGCAGGCGGCCAGCAGCCGCAGAGCGCCGTCCAGGTCCTGCTCGAGGCGTTCAGTCCCGCACAGCGCCGTCAGCAGTGCTCGCTGCTCCTCGATGTCCATGGGCGCCAGGGACAGGTGGCGGCCGGCGGGCAGGTCCGACAGGCTCGCCCGGCTGGTGACGATCACCGCGCTGTGACCGGTGCCGGGCAGCAGGGGCAGCACCTGGGAACTGTCGCGGGCGTTGTCGAGGACGACCAGGACGCGCAGGTCGGCAAGCGCGGTCCGCAGCTGGGCGGCCCGGTCGTCGGTGTGCTCGGGCAGCGCCCTGGCGGGCAGGTCGTGTTCGGGGCGGTGCAGATCGGCCAGAAGCGTGGCGAGTGCCTCGTGCGGCGACCGGGGCGGACGGGTGCCGAAGCCGTGGAGGTCGAGGTACAGCTGTCCGTCGGGGAAGCGGTCGCGCAGCAGGTGTGCGGCGTGGACGGCCAGCGCGCTCTTGCCCACGCCGCCCATGCCGGTGACGGCCACCACGCGCGGACGGCTCGGGTGGGTGTCGTCCGTCAGGGCGTCGCAGAGCTCGTGCAGCTCCTGCTGACGGCCGGTGAACAGGGTGGCGTCGATGGGCAGCTGCGCCGGAACGGGGAGGGGCACGGGCTGCGGGGCGGACGCGGAGGGCGTGCCGGACGGCGTGTCGGTTGGCTTCCCGGCGCCCGGGACCGGGGCAGGGCCGGGCATGGCTGCCGTCGCTGTCGCGGGAAGACCGGTGGGCGCGGCGGCGGGCGGTCGCAGCAGGGCGGGGTCGGCGGTGAGCACCTGCTGATGCACGGTGCGCAGCGCGGGGCCGGGGTCCACGCCGAGTTCTTCCACGAGGGCGGTCCTGATGGTGTCGAAGGCATGGAGCGCCTCCGCTTGACGCCCGCTGCGGCAGAGGGCGGTGATGAGGTGGACGTGCAGCGCCTCGTGCAGCGGGTGGCGCGCCGCCCATCGGCTCAGCTCGGGTGTCGCCTCGGCGTGCCGGCCCAGGCCCAGTTCGGCCTCGTAGTGCCATTCCAGCGCCTGGAGACGGCTCTGGTTCAGATGCCGGACGTCCGCTTCGAGCGTGTGCAGCTCCGGTACGTCGGACAGCGGACGGCCGCGCCACAACGCCAGCGCCTGCCCTGTGTGCCGGCTGACGGCTTGCCAGTCGCGCCGCGCACGGCCGTCGCGAGCCACGTCGAGCAGAGCGGCGAACTCCTGGAGGTCCAGCTCGCCTTCTTCTACGCGCAACAGCAGGCCGTACGGCGTGGACGAGAGCCGCTGCGCGCCCACCGGGCCGAGCGCCCGACGCAGACGCCCCACATGGTTGCCCAAGGCGGCGCCCGCGGTCGCCGGCGGGTCCTCGCCCCACAAAGCGGCCTGAAGGCTGCTCAGGGACACTGCCCGGTTCGCCCGGAACAGAAGGGCGGCCAGCAGAGCACGGCTCTTCGCACCGGTGACGGGCACCACTTTGTCCCCGTCGTGAACCTCGATGGGGCCGAGCAGACCGAAGCGCATAACTCCCAGTCCAGGGATCGGAACGGGCCGCCGCCTGTCGCTCGCGCCCGCAGCGTTGATCAAGTGTTTGTCGGATGTTATCGGCTTCGCGCGCCACCTCGACAAGCTGGTCTCCACAGGCCGGACGGCAGCGCGCACGGGCTCGCCCGCGCGGGCGACCAATCCACAACCTCGAAGGAAAGGACCGTTTGTCATGAGGAAGACCACCCGACGAGTCGCCGGCATCGGCGCGACGCTGCTGGCAGCGGCGTCCATGTCGCTGGCGACCACTTCGCCGGCATCGGCGGAGGAGTACCACCCCGGTTCCTGGGTCGGAACCGGCACGAACTGGGCGCCCGGAGAGGATACATACAGCATGACCACTCACCTGGTCATGCAGGACGACGGCAACTTCGTTCTGTACTGCCGAAACGGCACCGGCCAGGACGCCCTGGCCATCTGGAACTCGGGAACCTGGGGCAACCCCGGGGCCCACGCCACCTTCCAGGCGGACGGCAATCTCGTCGTCTACAGCAGCCAGGGCACGCCCCTGTGGTACTCCGGCACGTACGGCTCCGGCGGCAACCAACTCGCCGTGCAGGACGACAACAACCTCGTCATCTACCGGGACGACGACACCCCTGTCTGGCAGTCGAACACCTATCACGCCTGCCCGGCGTACACGCGACTGGACTGAATCGTCTGCGACGGCCGACTCAGCGTCGTTCTCCGAGAGGACTCATGAAGAAGATATCGAGGCTCTTCGCCTTCATCAGTGCCATCGCCCTGGCCATCGGCATCACTGTCGTCGCCAGTGGTCCGGCATCAGCCTGGGACGGGGTCGGGTGGCAGATCCAGAACAAGGCGACAGGTCTGTGCCTGACCGGGACGGTCGATATACCGACCGCCAAGAACCCTGTCTACGAGGCGCCTTGCGGCACGAAGCCCACGCAGTACTGGGGCAACTGGACGAACATGCTCGTCATGGTGGACGCCGGCGCGTACAACATCTGTCTGACCGCGAACACTTACGGCGACGTGTACACCACAGGATGCCAGGCCGACGGTGACACGGGTTGGAGCTACGGTGACCAGGCGTGGAAATTCGCGTCCCTCAGGGGCGACTACACCAACCTCTACAGCGAAGCCCACGGTTGCTATGCGCAGGTGATTTCTGGCCAAGCAGCCTGCATGCTCGGCTGGTCCGGAGACTCCAAGCAGTTCCGGTTCATGAGCACCCCTGTCGATTCGCCTCCCGCGGTGCCGAACACGGTGCGGCTGGTGGACCTGCGGCCGGATGGCCGACTGCAGAACGCCGAGGGTGACTACTCGGCGGGCGGGTGGACTCCGTGGAGTGACATGGGTGCTTCCGGGATACGGGAGGTGACCAGTGCGGCCACCGGTTCGGTGAACCGGATCTTCGCGATCGCCGGCGACGGTCAGGTGTACGAGAAGGACGGCAACTACGCGAACCAGCAGTGGTCGGGCTGGTTCCAGCCGGCGACCGGCGGCCTGCCGTCGCCCGCCGTCGCGATCAGCGCGTCGTCGTACGGCAACACGGTGCACCTGGTGATCGTGGGAGCGGACGGGCACCTGTACAACTCCGACGGTGACTTCGCGGCCGGTCGGTGGAACGGGTGGACGGACCACGGCGCCGGTTTCAAGCGGGTGACCAGCGTCTCGACGGCGGACAACGTCAACCACATCTTCGCCATCGACAGCAGCAACCGGATCGACGAGCTGGACGCGAACTACGCCACCAGCACGTGGGGCACCTGGAGGTCGGCCGGATCGGTCGCGTTCACCGCGCAGGACGTCGCGGCGTCCGCGTCCGGTGACATCGTGCACCTGAGCGCCGTCGCAGTGGACGGCAGTTGGTCGAACACCGAAGGCAACTTCGACACCGGCCGGTGGGACGGCTGGACCAAGATGTCTGGTTCGGGTCTCAAGCGGATCGCCAGTGCCGCCGCGAACAACGTGAACCACATCTTCGCCGTGGACGGCAGCAACCGTCTCATGGAGATCGACGGGGACTACAACACCGGCCACTGGAGCTCCTGGGCCCAGGCCGCCGCCGGCGCCGACGCCATCGGCGTCACCGCCACCTTCACCCACTGAGCGCGGAGTCGACGCGCGACGGCGCCCCGCCCAGCTGATCCGAGCCGTCCGGCCGCCCGAGCCTTGTGCCGGGCGGCCGGATCTGTTCCATCCGCGCCGGGCGTCGCCCCTTCCGCACCGTGTACGAACCTCGTAGCCCACCACCCCACCCTCCTATGGTGCGCCAGACCGGAGAATTCCATGAACCGCCTCACCACCCTCACCGCAGCCACCATCCTGCTCGCCGCGGCCGGAACCATCGCGACCCCCACCGCCGCGAGCGCCGCGACGACCAGTACGACGGCTGCCCCACCCGTGGTCCGAGTCCTGCCGCTGGGCGACTCGATCACCTACGGCCGGAACAGCTGCACCGGCAACGGGTATCGCGGACCCCTGCAGAACCTGGTCGCCGCCGAGGGACGCTTCGCCGTCGACTACGTCGGATCGCAGCAGAACGGCGTGATGGCCGACCCGGCGAACGAAGGCCATCCGGGGGACACGGTCGACCAGATCAGCGCCGGCATCGACGGGTGGCTGGCGGCCACCCACCCGGATGTGGTGCTGCTGCACATCGGCGTCAACGACCTGAACCAGTACGCGAGCGGCTCGGACACCGCCGCCAAGGCGACGCAGCTGGTGGACCGGATCTTCGCGGACCAACCCGGTGTCACCGTCATCATGCAGGGCCTCATTCCCACCACATACGGCATGAACAGCCCTCTGCCGGACATGTCGGGGAACATCCCGGCCTACAACTCCGCGCTCCAGCGCCTGGAGGCCACCGAGCAGCAGGCGGGCAAGCACTTCCGCTACGTCGCCGCCCCCGCGCTCGTCCCGTACGACCACGGCACGGCGACGCAGCCCGCACAGATGTCGGACGGGCTGCACCCGAACGACGCCGGCTACGCCCTGCTGGGCCAGAACTTCCTCGCACCGCTCGACCAGGCCTACGACGTCGGCTGGTTCACCGGCGGGGCCGCGCAGTCCCCCCAGCCGGCCAACACGGTGCATCTGGTGAACCTGGCACCGGACGCCAGCCTGCACAACACCGAGGGCGACTACTCGGCGGGCACATGGAACGGCTGGAGCGACCTGGGTGCTTCGGGGATCAAGGAGGTGACCAGCGCACACACCTTCTCGGTGAACCGCATCTTCACCATCGGCCGTGACGGACAGGTGTACGAGAAGGATGGCGACTACGGGAGCAGGCAGTGGTCGGGCTGGTTCCGGCCGAGCATCGGGACACTGCCCTCGCCGGCGGTCGCCATCACCGCCTCCTCGCACAACCACACCGTCCACCTCGCGGTCGTCGGAGCCGACGGACACCTCTACAACAGCGACGGCGACTACGAAGCCGGTCGATGGAACGGGTGGACGGACCACGGTGGCGGTTTCAAGCGGGTGGCCAGCGCCTCGACGGCCGACAACGTCAACCACATCTTCGCCATCGACAGCAACAACCGTGTCCAGGAGATCGACGCCGACTACTGCGCCGGCACCTGGAGCGGCTGGGCGCCCGCCGGGTCGAGCGCGTTCACCGCACGGGACGTCGCGGCGTCCGCTTCCGGTGACACGGTGCATCTGAGCGCTGTCGCACTGGACGGCAGTTGGTCGAACACCGACGGGAACTTCGACACCGGCCAGTGGAACGGCTGGTTCAAGATGTCCGGCTCCGGTTTCAAGCGGATCGCCAGTGCCGCCGCGAACAACGTGAACCACATCTTCGCCGTGGACGGCAGCAACCGTCTCCAGGAGATCGATGGGGACTACAACACCGGCCACTGGAGCTCCTGGGCCCCGGCCGCCGGCGGCGCCGACGCCATCGGCGCCACCGCCACCTTCACCCGCTGAGCCGCCGTTGAGCTCGTGCGGAGCAGCTCGTGAGCCGTACCGCGTGCGAGGAGGCCACCCGGGAGGGCGGGGCCGGCTGCCGCCAAGTGGTGGGAAACGGGTCTCGATCGAGTGAGGCGAGGGAGGCGTCGCCTCGCTCCCCGCGCAGGGCGGTCCGACGATCGCTGGGGCCGCGTACCGAACCGTCGTTCCGGCGCGGGGCCTCCACGACGACCCGGAAGGGCTGCCATGCGCATTCTGCTCATCGCCAGCAGCTACAACAGTCTCACCCAGCGGGCTCGGGCCGAGCTGCAGGACCACGGGCACGCCGTATCCGTGGAGGTCACGCCCGACGGGGCGGCGGTGCGGGACGCCGTCGAGCGGCACGCGCCCGATCTGGTCGTCGCGCCCATGCTGAAGGCGGTCGTGCCCCGGGACGTCTGGCAGAGTCGCCTCTGTCTGATCGTGCATCCCGGGCCGGTCGGCGACCGTGGGCCGTCCTCGCCGGACTGGGCGATCCACGAGGGCGCCGCCGAATGGGGCGTGACCGTCCTTCAGGCCGACGAGGAGATGGACGCGGGCGACGTCTGGGCGACGGTCGCCTTCCCGCTCCCGGCGGTGGGCAAGAGCGACCTGTACCGGAACGAGCTGTCCGACGCCGCCATGAGGGCCGTGCACCTCGCCGTCGAGCGGGTAGCCGCCGGGGCCGTACCGCAGCCGCAGACGGGGCAGGTCCGGGCCAGGCCCTACTTCCGGCAGGAGCAGCGGCGGATCTCGTGGGAGGAGGACACCGAGACGGTCCTGCGCACCCTGCGCGCCGCCGACTCGCAGCCGGGCGTCCTGGACGAGCTGCTCGGCGCCGAATGGTTCCTGCACGGCGGCCACGCCGAGGACGGCCTGCGCGGCGAGCCCGGTGAGCTGCTGGCCACCCGAACCGGCGCGATCTGCCGCGCCACGGGAGACGGCGCCGTCTGGATCCCGGAGCTGCGCGCCCGTACCGGACGCGGCGAGGAGCGGGCCTGCAAGCTGCCCGCCACCCTGGCCCTCGGCCTCGCGGGACGGCTGCCCGACCTCCCCGAACTGCCCGCGCCGGTCGACGCGCCGGTCGACGCGGAGGCGGGCCGGACCTGGTCCGACATCCGCTACCGGGAGCAGGGCCCCGTCGGGGTGCTGTCCTTCGCCTTCCCGGGCGGAGCGATGAGCACCGACCACTGCCGCCGCCTGCTGCGGGCCTACGAGACCGCCTGCCGGCGTCCCACCTCCGTCCTCGTGCTCGGCGGACAGCGCGACTTCTTCTCCAACGGCATCCACCTCAACGTGATCGAGGCCGCCACCGATCCGGCCGCCGAGTCGTGGGCCAACATCAACGCCATGAACGACCTCGTCGAGGCGGTGCTCACCACCACCGACCGGCTCGTCGTCAGCGCGATCGGCGGCAACGCCGCCGCGGGCGGCGTGATGCTGGCCCTGGCCGCCGACGAGGTCTGGTGCCGGTCGGGCTCCGTCCTCAACCCCCACTACCGGCGCATGGGTCTGTACGGCTCCGAGTACTGGACCCGCAGCCTGCCCCGCAAGGTGGGCCCCGCGCTGGCGGAACGGCTCACCCAGGGCGCCCGGCCCGTCTCCGTCGCGGCCGCCCGCAGCATGGGGCTCGTCGACCGGATCGTCGAGTGCGGGCCGGCCGATTTCTCCGCCGAGGTCACCCGCTTGGCCGCCCGGCTGGCAGCGCACCCCGCAGTCGCCTCCCGGGTGGCGGCGAAGAAGGCGGAGTACGAGGCCAGGGAGTCGCTCACACCCCTCGCGGCCCACCGGGAGCAGGAGCTCAGCCGCATGCGGGCGATCTTCGACGATCCCTCCGCGCCCTACCACTCCCTGCGCCGGGCGTTCGTCCGTAAGGAGGACCCGGCCGCGGGATCTCCCGACGCCTGGGATGCGGACACGGCCGGTCCGGCCGACCGTTGACACGTACGTGGGCCCTGAGACGGCCTCTGCCCCATCCTCCGCAGGAGACGACTCGTGAACGCAACCACGCAGGCCCAGGTCGACGACCAGGGCGCCGCTCCCGGCAGTGACGAGAAACCGATCCACATCCTCTGGATCAACGCGGGCCTGAGCTGCGACGGCGACTCGGTGGCACTGACCGCCGCCATGCAGCCGAGCATCGAGGAGATCGCCCTGGCCGGGCTGCCCGGACTGCCGAAGATCGCGGTCCACTGGCCGCTGATCGACTTCGAGTGCGGTCCGGTGGGCGGCGCCGACACGTTCATCGAGTGGTTCTTCAAGGGAGAACGCGGCGAGATCGACCCGTTCGTGCTGGTGATCGAAGGTTCCGTCCCGAACGAGGACATCAAGCAGGAGGGGTACTGGTGCGGCTTCGGCGACAACCCGGAGACCGGCCAGCCCATCACCACCAGCGAATGGATCGACCGGCTGGCCCCCAAGGCGCTCGCGGTCGTCGCGATCGGCACCTGCGCCACGTACGGCGGCATCCACGCCATGGCCGGCAACCCGACCGGGGCGATGGGCGTGCCCGACTACCTCGGCTGGGACTGGAAGTCCCACGCCGGCATCCCGATCGTGTGCGTGCCCGGATGCCCCATCCAGCCGGACAACTTCGCGGAGACCCTGACGTACCTGCTCTACCAGGCCGCCGGTTCCGCGCCGATGATTCCGCTGGACGACCGGCTCCGCCCGACCTGGCTGTTCGGGGCGACGGTGCACGAGGGGTGCGACCGCGCGGGCTACTACGAGCAGGGCCAGTTCGCCACCTCGTACGACTCGCCCAAGTGCCTGGTCAGACTGGGCTGCTGGGGGCCGGTCGTGAAGTGCAACGTCCCCAAGCGCGGCTGGATGAACGGCATCGGCGGATGCCCGAACGTCGGCGGCATCTGCATCGCCTGCACGATGCCCGGCTTCCCGGACAAGTTCATGCCGTTCATGGACGAACCCCCCGGGGCCAAGGTCTCCAGCACCGCAAGCGGCGTGTACGGCTCCGTGATCCGCCGGCTGCGGGACATCACGGCCAGGACCGTGGACAAGGAGCCGAAGTGGCGGCACACCGGCGACCGGATCACCACCGGTTACCGGCCGCCGTGGTGATCGGGCGCCTGCTCCGGAAACCCGGAAACCCGGGAACCCGGCAGACCCCCTCACCCCCGCACTGTTCGTGAAGTCGAAGCACCGACGAAGGGCACCGTACAGACAATGGCATCTCCGGCGAAGACGACGGGGGACGGCAGCGGCCTGGTGGAGATGGCCTGGGATCCCATCACCCGGATCGTGGGCAGTCTCGGCATCCACACCAAGATCGATTTCAAGCAGCGGCGGGTCGCCGAGTGCTACAGCACGTCGTCCGTCTTCCGCGGCTACAGCGTCTTCATGCGCGGCAAGGACCCGCGCGACGCGCACTTCATCACCAGCCGCATCTGCGGCATCTGCGGCGACAACCACGCCACGTGCTCCGTGTACACGCAGAACATGGCGTACGGCGTGAAGCCGCCGCACCTGGGCGAGTGGATCATCAACCTCGGCGAGTCCGCGGAGTACATGTTCGACCACAACATCTTCCAGGAGAACCTGGTCGGCGTGGACTACTGCGAGAAGATGGTCCGGGAGACCAACCCCGGGGTCCTGGAGCTCGCCGAGCGCACCGAGGCGCCGCACGCCGCCGAACACGGCTACCGGACCATCGCCGACATCATGCGCTCCCTCAACCCCCTCGAGGGTGAGTTCTACCGCGAGGCGCTGCAGGTCAGCCGCTACACCAGGGAGATGTTCTGCCTGATGGAGGGGCGCCACGTGCACCCCTCCACGCTCTACCCGGGCGGCGTCGGCACCATCGCGTCGGTACAGCTCTTCACCGACTACCTCAGCCGGCTCATGCGGTACGTGGAGTTCATGAAGCGGGTCGTCCCGCTCCACGACGACCTCTTCGACTTCTTCTACGAAGCCCTGCCCGGCTACGAGGAGGTCGGCCGCCGTCGTGTGCTGCTCGGCTGCTGGGGGGCGCTCAACGACCCCGAGTACTGCGACTTCACGTACGCCAACATGACCGACTGGGGCCGGCGGATGTTCGTCACCCCGGGCGTCGTCGTCGACGGCAAGCTCGTGACCAACGACCTCACCCGGATCAATCTCGGCATCCGCATCCTGCTCGGCAGCTCGTACTACGAGGACTGGCAGGGCCAGGAGCAGTTCGTCACGCACGACCCGCTGGGCAACCCCGTCGACCCCCGTCACCCCTGGAACCAGCACACCATCCCCGCGCCGCAGAAGCGGAACTTCGACGACAAGTACAGCTGGGTGATGTCACCCCGCTGGTTCGACGGCAAGGACCACCTCGCGCTCGACACCGGCGGCGGCCCCATCGCCCGGCTCTGGTCCACCGCCCTGTCCGGCCTGGTCGACATCGGCTACGTCAAGGCCACCGGGCACAGCGTCGTCATCAACCTGCCCCGGACGCTGACCAAGCCGGAGACCACCTTCGAGTGGAAGATCCCGCAGTGGAGCAACGCCCTGGAGCGCAACCGCGCCCGGACCTACTTCCAGGCGTACGCGGCGGCCGTCGCCCTGCACTGCGCCGAGAAGGGCCTGGAGGAGGTCCGCGCCGGACGCACCCAGACCTGGGAGAAGTTCGAGGTGCCCGACGAGTCCATCGGGGTCGGCTTCACCGAGGCGGTCCGGGGCGTCCTCTCCCACCACATGGTGATCCGGGACGGCAAGATCGCCAACTACCACCCGTATCCGCCCACGCCGTGGAACGCCTCCACCCGCGACACCTTCGGTACCCCGGGCCCCTACGAGGACGCGGTGCAGAACACCCCGATCTTCGAGGAGAACACGCCCGAGAACTTCAAGGGCATCGACATCATGCGGGCCGTACGGAGCTTCGACCCGTGCCTGCCGTGCGGTGTGCACATGTACACCGGCAACGGCCGCACGGTGAAGGCGATGCACGTGCCCACCGGCCTGAGCGGACTGGGCGGATGAGCGCCGTGACCGCCGAACAGGCGGGCCGGCGGGTCGAGGAGGTCCTCGACCGGCTGGCGGAGAAGGGGGACGCCGAGGCCGTCGCGGCCGCCGAGGACCTCGTGCGGGTCCTGATGGAGTTCTACGGCAGCGGGCTCGCCCGCGTCGTCGAGCTCCTCGGCCGCCCCGGCGCCCGGCCCCCCGCCGAACCGCTCGGCGCACTGCTCGCGGACGAACTCGTCGCGAGCCTGCTCAACCTGCACGGACTGCACCCCGACGACCTGCCCACCCGTATCGAGCGGGCGCTGTCCGGCCTGCCCCAGCCCGTACGCAACTCCGGATTCGACACGGCGAGCGGGGTGCTGCGGCTGGGCGTCGAGGCCTCGTCCGGCTGCGGATGCCCGAGCACCCGGGAGGCGACCCGGCAGGCGGCACTGGACGCCCTGGCGTGCTTCGCCCCCGAGGTCACCGGCGTCGAACTGGAACCGGCGGGCGACCGGGAGCCGGCGCTGCTCCAGATCGGCGCCCGCCCGCCCGGCGCGGCCAAGGCCGGCACCGCATCGGGCGAAGCCCGGTGACCGGGCTCCCGACCGGTACGGAACCTCGCACCGCACCCGCCGGCCTGCGGCGCTTCACCACGCCGCGCCCGCCCCGGGAGGAGCGGTGCGAACTGTGCGGTGCCCGGCTCGCCGGTGAGCGCCACCGCCACCTGGCCGACACGGACAGGCGGACCCTGGTCTGCGCCTGCGGCGCGTGCGCACAGCTCATGGACCACTCGGCCGCGGCGCGGGGCCGCTTCCGGGCCGTTCCGGACCGCTGCCTCGCCGACCCGGCACACCGTGTCGACGACACCGTGTGGGAGACGCTGCGGATCCCGGTCTCGGTCGCCTTCCTCTTCCACAACTCCGCCCTCGACAGGGCGGTCGCGCTCTACCCGAGCCCCGCCGGCGCCACCGAGAGCGAACTGGAGGACACCGCCTGGCAGTCCGTGCTCGACGCCACCCGGCTCGCCGCCCTCCTCCAGCCCGACGTGGAGGCGCTGCTGCTGCGCCGTCACCAGGGGCGCACGGAATGCTTCCTGGTGCCGATCGACGTCTGCTACGAACTGGTGGGCCGGATGCGACTGCACTGGCAGGGCTTCGACGGCGGCGCGGAGGCACGGTCCGACCTCGACGCCGTCTTCGCCCGCGTCCGCGGAGCGGCGCGCGACGCGCAGGGGAGCCGGCCGTGACCGAGTTCTCCTTCGCCTGCACCGGCGTCCGCGCCGACGCCTACGCGGCCGGACCGACGCTCGTGTTCCGGCTGCGCGTCAGCGCGACGCCCGGAACCCGGGTGCACGCGCTCGCGCTGCGCTGCCAGATCCGTATCGAACCGGCCCGGCGCGGATACGACGACGAGGAGGCCGAGGCCCTCGGCGACCTGTTCGGCGAACGCTCCCGGTGGGGCAGCAGCCTCCACCCGGTGCAGTTCGCCCAGGTCTCCGTGATGGTCCCCGGCTTCACCGGCGAGACCGAGACCGACCTCGTCGTACCGTGCACCTACGACACCGACATCGCCGCGACCCGCTACTTCCGGGCGCTCTCCGGCGGCGAGGTGCCGCTGCTCCTGCTGTTCTCCGGAACCGCCTTCACCGGCGCCGGCGGCTTCCACGTCGAGCCCGTGCCCTGGGACAAGGAGGCCGTCCACCGGATGCCCGTGAAGGTCTGGCGCGAGATGATCGACCAGCACTTCCCGGGCTGCGGCTGGATCCGGCTCCCGAGCGACGCGATGGACGCCCTGCTCGCCTACCGGTCGCGCCGGGCCCTGCCGTCCTGGCAGGCCACCGTCGAGGCCCTGCTCGAAGGGGCGGGGGAGCGGACCCGATGACCACCACCGTCTTCACTCCCGGCACCGAGGCGCGACTCGCCGTCGCCCGGCAGGTCGCCGACGCCGTCCTCTTCGAGGGGTACGTGCTCTACCCGTACCGGGCGTCGGCCGCGAAGAACAGGTTCCGCTGGCAGTTCGGCGTCCTCGTACCGCCGTCCTGGAACGCGGCCGGTGAGCACTCCCTGCAGCACACCGCATGCCTGATGGAGCCCAGACCGGGCGCCGAACTCGCCCTGGAGGTCCGCTTCCTGCACGTCCAGCGGCGGACCGTGGAGGCGCTCCGCGACGGCGGCGGCTACGTTCCCGTCACCGAACTGCGCCTGGCCGACCGGGTCCTGCCGACGTGGGACGAAGGCGTCGAGGAGCGGATCGCCCTCGCCGTCCCCGTCGGCGAACTGGACGGCGAGGGTGTGACCGTGCCCTTCACCCGCCCCGCCGCCCAGGAGACCGAGGAGGTCACCGACGCCGACGGCCGCCTCCGCGGCCGGCTCGTCCGCCGCCGCGAGGCGATCAGCGGCACCGTGCGGATCTCGGCGGCGGAACTCGACGGCCCGTACCGGGTCAGGCGGCTGTCCGTCACGGTCGAGAACACCAGTGACTGGAAGCCCCTGCCGGACGCCGACCGGCACGCGGCGCTCGCCCACTCCCTCGTCGCCACGCACACCCTGCTCCGCCTCGACGCCGGCTCCTTCCTGTCCATGACCGACCCGCCGGAATGGGCCAAGGGCGCGGTGGCCTCCTGCGACAACCGCCACACGTGGCCCGTCCTCGCGGGCGAACCCGGCCGCGCCGACCTCGTGCTCTCCTCGCCGATCATCCTCGACGACCACCCGGCCATCGCCCCGGAGAGCCCGGGAGCGCTCTACGACGCCACCGAGATCGACGAGATCCTCGCCCTGCGCACCGCGGCCCTCACCGACGAGGAGAAGCGCGAGGCCCGGGGGACCGACGCACGCGCCGCTGCCGTGATCGACCTGGCGGACACCATGCCGCCGGAGGTGCTGGAGCGCCTGCACGGAGCCGTACGCAGCCTGCGGGAGGTCACCGCGCCGCAGCATTCGCCAGGTGCCGACGTCCTCGTACCGGACACCCCGTGGTGGGACCCGGCGGGCGACACCTCCGTCGATCCGGCCCGCGACCACGTCCTCGTCGACGGACACGCCGTGCGTGCGGGCAGCAGGGTGCTCCTCCGCCCGCGGCTGCGCCGCACGGACGCCCAGGACCTGTTCGTGGACGGCCGCAGCGCCCTGGTCGAAGCCGTGCTGCACGACGTCGACGGCGGCGTGCACATCGCCGTGACCCTGGAGGACGACCCGGGCGCCGACATCCGGCGCGAACAGGGCCGGTTCCTCTACTTCCAGCCCGACGAGGTGCACGCCCTGGAGGACGTGTGAACCACCCCGAGCCCCCCGAGCCCCCCGATCCCTCCGAGCCCCGCTCCGCCCCGCGCACCCTCGTGGCGGGCGTCGGCAACGTCTTCCTCGGCGACGACGGCTTCGGCGTCGAGACCGTACGCCTCGTCGCCGGACGGCGACTGCCGCCCCACGTCGAGGTGTCGGACGTCGGGATCCGCGGCGTCCACCTCGCCTACCGGCTCCTCGACGGCTGGGACACCCTCGTCCTCGTCGACGCCACCGCGCGGGGCGGCGCGCCGGGGACGCTCTACCTGATCGACGCCACGGAGCCGGACGGGCGGCCCGCCGACCCCGACGCCGTGCCGCTCGACGGCCACCGCATGGCGCCCGACGCCGTCCTCGCCCTGCTGGACACCCTGTGCGCGGGAACGGGCGCGACGCCGCCGCGCAGGATCCTCGTCGTCGGCTGCGAACCCGCCTGCCTCGACGAAGGCGTGGGGCTCAGCCCGCAGGTCGCCGCCGCACTGCCCGAGGCGGTCCGCATGGTGACCGAACTGGTCAGCCGGGAAGTCGTCGTCCGAAGCCCGACACGGAGAGCAGCATGAACAAGAACGTCATCGGCACCACCTTCCTCGCCGTCACCGCGACCCTGGCCGTCGTGGCCCTCCTCAAGGGGGTCCTCCCCGACATCCAGCGCTACGTGCGCATCAGCCGTATGTGACCAGCCGGACGTGACCCGCAGGTGGTGACCGGCGGGTTGTGACCACCGCCGCCCGGTCCGGCTGCACCGAACGGACGACAGCCCGGCGCCCTCCCGGCGAGCCGGGCGGCAACCCCCGCTCCTCCCGTCCTGTAATGGCGGCCCAGAGACACCCCACCCCGGCCCCGGACGGAGAGCGATGCACGAGATGTCCGTCGCGCTGGCCGTCGTCGACCAGGTCGAGACGGCCGCGCGGTCCCGCGGGGCCACCGGAGTCGTCAGCATCCGCCTGGAGACGGGAGAGCTGGCCGGCATCGTCGCCGACTCGCTCCACTTCTGCTTCGAACTCGCCTGCGCCGGAACCCTCGTCGAGGGCGCCGAACTGATCACGAC
Organism: Streptomyces sp. NPDC101160; assembly: GCF_044768205.1. NCBI lineage: Bacteria > Bacillati > Actinomycetota > Actinomycetes > Kitasatosporales > Streptomycetaceae > Streptomyces > Streptomyces sp. NPDC101160. The sequence continues at coordinate 513,094 of NZ_JBIWPJ010000003.1, forward strand.
GACGGTACCGGGGACCGCGCGCTGCGAGCCCTGCTCCCGGGTCTGGGAGGTCGGCATGCCGCCACGACTGCTCTGCCCCGACTGCGGGGGAGCGGCCGTCGAGCTCCTCTCCGGACGCGAACTGCGGATCCGGGAGGTCCGCTGGACCGATCCCGCCGCGGCCGGCGCACCACGCAGCGAACCCACCACGGAGAAGAGCCGATCATGTGCCGAGTAGTCGACCTGCAGCGGGCGATCCTCGCGAGGAACGATGCCGCGGCGGGCATCCTGCGCGCCGAACTGGCCGCCCGCGGTACGACGGTGGTCAACCTGCTCTCCAGTCCCGGCAGCGGGAAGACCGCCCTGCTGGAGCGCACACTGCGGCTCTCCGTCGAGCAGGGCGTCAGCACGGCCGCGCTCACCGCGGACCTGGCCACCGAGAACGACGCCGAACGCCTGGCCCGGGCGGGCGTCCCCGTCAAGCAGGTGCACACCGACGGCCTGTGCCACCTGGAGGCCGACATGGTCGCCCGGCACCTGCACGGCTGGCTGCCCGAGGCCACCCGGCTGCTGTTCGTGGAGAACGTCGGCAACCTCGTCTGCCCGGCCGGCTACGACCTCGGCGAATCCCTCCGCGTCGTCCTCGCCTCCGTCACCGAGGGCGAGGACAAGCCCCTGAAGTACCCCACCGCCTTCGGCCTCGCCCAGCTGGTGGTCGTCACGAAGACCGACCTGGCCGCGGCCGCCGAGTTCGACGAGGCGGCCTTCCGCCGCAACGTGGAACAGGTCAACCCCGGCGTCGAGGTCCTCCTCACCTCCGCGCGCGACGGCCGCGGCGCCGGGACGCTCCTCGACCGGGCCCTGGCCGCGGCCGAGGGCGCCGACACCCACACCCCCGTGATGGCCCGGGCCGGCGCGTGACAGCCGTACGACCGGTCGCCGCGCCTCCGACGCCCGCCCTGCGCAACCGCGTCGTCGTGCGCGGAGTCGTCCAGGGCGTCGGCTTCCGGCCGTACGTCTACGCCCTCGCCACCGGCCTGCGGCTGTCCGGGCACGTCACCAACACGCCCGACGGCGTCGTGGCCGAGATCGAGGGAGACCCCGCGGACGTCGCGGCGTTCTGCGCGCGCATCGGACCCGAGGCGCCGCCGCTGGCCCGGGTGGAGTCCGTCGAGACGACCGGCGTCACCGTACGCGGCGGCAGCGGGTTCACCATCGTCCCCTCGCGCCAGGACGGCGCCGTCCGGACCCTCGTCCCGCCGGACACGGCCACCTGCGACGACTGCCTCGCGGAACTCGCCGACCCCGCCGACCGGAGACATCTGCACCCCTTCGTCACGTGCACCCACTGCGGGCCCCGGTTCACCATCGTCACCGGCCTGCCCTACGACCGCGCCCACACGACCATGGCCGGCTTCCCCATGTGCCCCGACTGCGCACGGGAGTACGCGGACCCGGCGGACCGGCGGTTCCACGCGCAGCCCGTGGCCTGCCCGAGGTGCGGCCCCCGGCTGCGGCTGGTCGCCGGACCGGGCCACTCGGCCGCGGCGGACCCGCGCGCCGACCCCGTGACCGCCGCCCGGCGGATGCTCGCGGCCGGCGCGATCCTCGCGGTCAAGGGCCTGGGCGGATACCACCTGGCCTGCGACGCCACGAACCCGGCGGCGGTCGCCGAACTGCGCCGGCGCAAGGCCCGCGGGACCAAGCCGTTCGCGGTGATGGCGGCGGCGCTCGCGGACATCGAGCCCCTGGTGCACCTCGGCACCGCGGAGCGCGAACTCCTCACCGGGCGCGTCCGCCCCGTCGTCCTCCTGCGACGCCGTGACACCCCGCCGCCTTCCGGCACCCTCCCGGCGGCGGAGGTGGCCCCCGGCAGTCCGGACCTCGGCGTGATGCTCCCGTACACCCCGGTGCACCACCTGCTCCTCGGAGTCGGCGCCCCCGGCCCGGGGCCCCGGCTCCTGGTCATGACCAGCGGAAACCTCTCCGGCGAACCCATCGTCACCGACGACGCGGACGCGCTCGTCAAGCTCGCCGGTCTGGCGGACGCCTGGCTGACGCACGACCGCCCGATCCATGTCCCCTGCGACGACTCCGTCGTACGCGTCCGTGACGGCGAACCGCTCGTCCTGCGCCGCTCCCGCGGCTACGCCCCGCTGCCGCTCACCCTGCCGGTCGAGGTCGTCCCCGCGCTCGCCGTCGGCGGGGACCTGAAGAACGCGTTCTGCCTCGGCCAGGGCCGCCAGGCCTGGCTGTCCGCGCACATCGGCGACATGGACACCCTGGCGACACAGCTGGCCCTCACCTCGGCCGAGCGGCAGCTGGAATCCGTCACGGGCGTCAGACCCGGCCTGCTCGCCGTGGACCACCACCCCGCGTACCGGTCCACGCGCTGGGCCGCCCGGCACGCGGCGGGGCGCCCGGTCGTGCGCGTGCAGCACCACCACGCGCACATCGCCTCCGCCATGGCCGAGAACGGGCTCGACGGCAGCCACCCCGTGCTCGGAGTCGCCTTCGACGGCACCGGCTACGGCCTCGACGGCGCCGTGTGGGGCGGCGAGTTCCTGCTCGCGGACTACCAGGGGTTCTCGCGGTTCGCACACCTCGCCTACGTCCCGCTTCCCGGCGGGGACGCGACCGTTCGACGCCCGTACCGCATGGCCCTCGCACACCTGCACGCTGCCGGCTTCCCGTTCGACCCCGCGCTGCCGTGCGTGGCGGCCTGCCCTCCCGGCGAACTGCGCGTTCTCGCCCAGCAGTTGGCGCGAGGACTGAACTGCGTACCGACGTCGAGCATGGGCCGCCTCTTCGACGCCGTCGCCTCCCTCGCGGGGATCCGCCACCTCGCCGGGCACGAGGCACAGGCGGCGGTCGAGCTGGAGGCCGCGGCGCTCCGCGCGCCGGCAGCGCAGGACGACGCGCGCTACGCCTTCCGTCTGACGGCGCCGCGGCCGGGCCGCCCGCTCTCGGCCGACGCCGCCCCCCTGCTCGCCGCGGTCGCCGACGACGTGCGCGGCGGCACTCCGCCGGCCCTCGTCGCGGCCCGGTTCCACCACGCCGTCGCCCGCCTGGTGCACACGATCTGCGCCGCGGCCCGGAGCGAACTCGGCGTGGAGGCCGTCGCGTTGACCGGGGGAGTGTTCGCCAACACGGTCCTGGCCTCGGCCTGCGACCGTGCGCTGCGCCAGGACGGCTTCACCGTCCTCCGCCACCGCCTGGTCCCGCCGAACGACGGAGGCCTGGCACTCGGGCAGCTGGTCGTGGCCGCACGTGTCACCACCGGCCCGGCCCCCGGCGCGCGACCACGAAAGCGACAGTGAGGAGACGCACATGTGTCTGGCGGTCCCCGGAAGGGTGCTGGACGTCGAGGACCGGGACGGCACCCGGATGGCCACCGTCGACTTCGGCGGCGTGGTCAAGGAGGTCTGCCTGGAGTACCTGCCCGACCTGAAGGTGGGCGAGTATGCGATCGTCCATGTCGGATTCGCCCTGCAACGCCTGGACGAGGAGTCGGCCAGGAGGACGCTGGAGCTGTTCGAGAACCTCGGCATGCTCCAGGAGGAGTTCGGCGACCCGTGGGAGACGGCCGCCGAGATGACCGACGGCGAACGGCAGGCGCCCGAGGGCGTCGCCGGAGAGGTGCACCGGTGAAGTACATCGACGAGTTCCAGGACCCCGAGCTGGCCAGGCGGCTGCTCGACGAGATCCATGCGACGGTGACCCGGCCGTGGGCGCTGATGGAGGTCTGCGGCGGCCAGACCCACAGCATCATCCGGCACGGCCTCGACCAACTCCTCCCGGAGCAGATCGAGTTGATCCACGGCCCCGGCTGTCCGGTGTGCGTGACACCACTGGAGGTCATCGACAAGGCCCTGGAGATCGCCTCGCGGCCCGGCGTGATCTTCTGCTCGTTCGGGGACATGCTGCGGGTCCCCGGCACCGGCCGGGACCTCTTCCAGGTGCGCGCGCGGGGCGGCGACGTCCGGGTCGTCTACTCCCCGCTCGACGCCCTGCGGATCGCCGAGCAGAACCCGGCGCGTGAGGTCGTGTTCTTCGGCATCGGCTTCGAGACAACCGCCCCGCCCAACGCGATGACGGTCCATCAGGCCCGCCGGCTGGGCATCCGCAACTTCAGCCTGCTGGTCTCCCACGTCCGGGTGCCGCCCGCGATCGAGGCGATCATGCGGTCACCGGACTGTCGCGTACAGGGTTTCCTCGCCGCGGGCCACGTCTGCAGCGTGATGGGAACGGGGGAGTACCCCGAACTCGCCGCACGCCACCGGGTGCCCATCGTGGTCACCGGCTTCGAACCCCTGGACATCCTCGAAGGGGTACGGAAAACGGTGCTGCAACTGGAACGGGGGGAGCACATCGTCGACAACGCCTACCCCCGCGCTGTGCGCACCGACGGCAACCCGGCCGCCAGGGCCATGCTCGACGACGTCTTCGAGGTCACCGACCGGTCCTGGCGCGGCATCGGTGTCATCCCGGACAGCGGCTGGCGGCTCTCGGAGCGCTACCGCGACTACGACGCCGAGATCCGCTTCTCCGTCGAGGGGATCGACACGCGCGAACCGGCCGAATGCCGCAGCGGAGAGGTCCTGCAGGGCCTGCTCAAGCCCAACGAGTGCGAGGCGTTCGGCACCCTGTGCACGCCCCGCTCCCCGCTGGGCGCCACGATGGTCTCCAGCGAGGGGGCCTGCGCCGCCTACTACCTCTACCGGCGCTCGACCTCGGCTCTCCGGGGCGGCGGACCCCGGCACCGGGGGTTCCGACCCCCGGCACTCCGTCCTCGAACGTCCCGCCCCTGGAAGGAAGTTCCGTTGTCTGACACGACCACGGGCACCACCGTCCCGACCACCCCGGACCAGGCGCCGGACATGCTCGCCTGGACCTGCCCGGCACCCCTGCGGGACCAGGCACAGATCGTGATGGGCCACGGTGGTGGCGGCGCGCTCTCCGCCGAACTCGTCGAGCAGATCTTCGCGCCCGCCTTCGGCGGGCCGGCGCTCTCGGTCACCACGGACGCCGCCGCGCTCGAACTCGGCGGCGCCCGGCTGGCCTTCTCCACCGACACCTTCGTGGTGCGGCCGCTCTTCTTCCCCGGCGGCAGCATCGGCGACCTGGCCGTCAACGGAACCGTGAACGACCTCGCGATGAGCGGGGCCAGTGCGGCCTACCTGTCCTGCGGCTTCATCCTCGAGGAAGGCGTCGGGACCGACGTCGTCGCCCGGGTGGCGAACGCCCTCGGCGCCGCCGCGCGTACGGCCGGCGTCCAGGTGGTCACCGGCGACACCAAGGTCGTGGAGGCCGGCCACGGGGACGGCATCTACATCAACACCTCCGGGATCGGCCTCGTCCCCGACGGTGTGGATCTCCGTCCGCAGCGCGTCGTCCCCGGTGACGTGGTGATCGTCAGCGGGCCCGTCGGCGTCCACGGCGTGGCCGTCATGAGCGTGCGCGAGGGCCTGGAGTTCGGCGTCGAGATCGAGAGCGACTGCGCGGCACTGGGCGGTCTCGTCGAGGCGATGCTCGCGGTCACGCCGGATCTCCACGTGCTGCGCGACCCCACCCGCGGAGGTCTGGCCGCCTCGCTCAACGAGATCGCGGCCGCCTCGGGCACCGGCGTCGTCCTCCAGGAGCGCGCCGTGCCCGTGCCGGAGCCCGTGGCCAACGCCTGCGCGATCCTCGGCCTCGACCCGATGTACGTCGCGAACGAGGGCAAGCTGGTGGCGTTCGTACCGCGCGAGCACGCGGAGCCCGTACTGGCCGCGATGCGCGCCCACCCGCTCGGGGCGGGCGCGACCGTCATCGGCGAGACGGTGGAGGAGCACCCCGGCATGGTCGTCGCCCGTACCGGCCTCGGAGGGACCCGCGTGGTCGACATGCCGCTCGGGGAGCAGCTGCCGCGGATCTGCTGATCCTGGAACCCGTGGGCGGCGAACGGCGCGGTCTCGTCGCCCACCGGAACGGCGTCAGGCGTCAGGCGTCACGTGTTCACATGTTCACGTGTTCAGACGGCTGTTGGTGCCGTCGTGGTGGTCGGCGGCCTCCTCGTCGAACCAGTAGTCGTCCGCCGCGAGGTAGCGGAAGGCGTGGCTGGTGTGGGCCGGCAGGGTGACCGTGGCGGCGCGGGTGCCGTCACCACGCGGTGCCAGCGGGTGGGCGTGGGGGTTCCAGTGGTTGAAGTCCCCGACCACGCTGACAGGGCCTTCCGGGGTGTGGTCGGGCAGGACGAACGTGACCTGGGTACGGCCTTTGACCTTCTTGCGTTCGAGCATGTCGGCTCCTGTCGGAAGAGATGACTGCGACGGGTGCATCCTCGGCCGCGGCGCCCCCGACCGGCGCCGTACGCGCCCGACACGAGGGACGTGGTCACCCGGTCCGGTGGTGTGGCGTCGGCTGTGTGGACGGACGCAAGGGCGGACACGTCAACGAGCGCGGCGGTGAACCGGTGAATTCCGGTGCGTGTCGCCCCCCGCGTCGGCTCCTCGGAGACGTCGAGGAACCAGGATCGGTGCACCGACCGCACACCGAGGCATTGGGGTGGACAACGCATGGAACGGGACGCCACAGGACCGCCGCGAGAAGTGCCGGAATGGAGTGCGACCGAGCCGGAGGCGCCGGAGGAGACCCCCCGCGGCCCGCTCGGCACGGGCGTGCGCATCATGGGGCTGCTGACGACCACCGACCACAAGGTGATCGGCTACCTCTACATGGTCACCTCGTTCGGGTTCTTCCTGCTGGCCGGCACGCTCGCCATGCTGATGCGCGCGGAGCTCGCCCGCCCGGGCCTCCAGATCGTGAGCGCCGGCCAGTACAACCAGCTGTTCACCGTGCACGGCACGGTGATGATGCTGCTGTTCGCCACGCCCATGTTCGCCGGATTCGCCAACGCGGTCATGCCGCTGCAGATCGGCGCCCCGGACATGGCCTTCCCACGGCTGAACGCCCTCACCTACTGGCTCTACCTCGGCGGCGGACTCGTCGTCGTCTCGGGACTCGTCGTACCCGGCGGCGCCGCCTCGTTCGGCTGGTTCGCGTACGCCCCGCTGAACGGCCCGGTCTTCTCACCCGGCCCGGGCGGCGACCTGTGGACCATGGGTCTGGTCCTGTCCGGCGTGAGCACCACGCTGACCGCCGTCAACTTCATCACCACCATCGTCTGTCTGCGCGCGCCGGGCATGACGATGTTCCGGATGCCGATCTTCACCTGGAACGTGCTCTTCACCTCCATCCTCGCCCTGCTCGCCTTCCCGGTGCTCACGGCCGCCCTGCTCGCCCTCGAACTGCAGCGGAAGCTCGGCGCGCACGTCTACGACTCGGCAGCCGGCGGCGCGTTGCTCTGGCAGCACCTGTTCTGGTTCTTCGGCCACCCGGAGGTCTACATCGTCGCGCTGCCGTTCTTCGGCATCATCAGCGAGATCATCCCCGTGTTCAGCAGGAAACCGCTCTTCGGCTACGTCGGCATGGTGGGCGCCACCGTCACCATCACGATGCTCTCGGCCGTCGTATGGGCGCACCACATGTTCGCCACCGGCGCGGTCCTGCTGCCCTTCTTCTCCCTCATGTCCTTCCTCATCGCCGTGCCCACCGGGATCAAGTTCTTCAACTGGATCGGCACGATGTGGCACGGCAGTCTCTCCTTCGAGACACCGATGCTGTTCTCGGTCGGCTTCCTGGTCACCTTCCTGCTCGGCGGTCTGAGCGGGGTGCTGATCGCCTCGCCGCCGCTCGACTTCCACCTCACCGACTCGTACTTCATCGTCGCCCACCTGCACTACGTCCTGTTCGGCACGGTGGTCTTCGCGATGTTCGCGGGCTTCTACTTCTGGTGGCCCAAGTGGACCGGCCGCCTGCTCGACGAACGGCTGGGCCGGATCCACTTCTGGAGCCTCTTCACCGGCTTCCAGACGACCTTCCTGGTCCAGCACTGGCTGGGAGAGTCCGGCATGCCGCGGCGCTACGCCGACTACCTCGACGCCGACGGCTTCACCGTCCTCAACACGGTGTCCTCCATCGGTGCCTTCCTCCTGGGTCTGTCGACCCTGCCCTTCCTCTACAACGTGTGGCGCACCGCGACGAAGGCGCCCCGCGTCGGGACCGACGACCCGTGGGGGTACGGCCGTTCCCTGGAGTGGGCGACCTCCTGCCCTCCGCCGCGGCACAACTTCGCCGCGATCCCCCGTGTCCGTTCCGACTCCCCGGCCTTCGACCTGAACCACCCGGAGACCGAGGCCGGCACCGCCGACACGCTCCACCGTTCCGAGGGTCCGTCGAAGGAGGGGCGCGCATGAAGACCGAGGCCGTCGTGTTCGCGGGCGTGGCGGGGTTCTTCCTCGTCGTGGACGTGCTGTACGCGGTGTGGTCCGGGGCGGAGCCGGCGGGGACGGCGGCGCTCACCGTCGCCACCTTCATGGCACTGCTCGTGACCTTCTTCTTCTCCCGCCGGCACCAGCTGATCGGGCAGCGCCCCGAGGACCGCCCGGACGGGGAGGTACGGGAACGCTCCGGACCGCTGGACTTCTTCCCGCCGCACAGCGCCTGGCCCGTCCTGATCGCCGCCGGGGCGAGCGTGCTCGCCGTGGGTGCGGTGTACGCCCTGTGGCTGTTCCTGATCGGGGTGGGCCTGGTCGGGGCGGGTGTCGCGGGCTTCGTGTTCCAGTACGCCGGCGACGAGGGCCGGCGTTAGCGGACTCGGACTCTCGAGGGGGCGGGGGAGGGGGCACGGGCGGGGGGGGGGGGGCCCGGGGGGGGGGGGGGGCCCCCCCCCCCCCCCCCCCCCCCGCCGCGTACGGATGACTCCCCCGCCGCGTACGGATGACCTCCGAGCCGCCAGGGCCTCGCGGACCGGGTTTCAGTCGGCCTGCTCGGCCGCCTTCGCCGCGTGCGGAGAACCCCCCGGGCCGCCGGTGCCTTGCACCGCGTCGTCCGTCGGTTCGTCGGCCTGGCGCGGCGGCGCCAGGCGCTCCTCCACGGACGCACGCTCCTTCGCCGTCGCGGGGAGTTCGACCTGGCGGCCCTGGAACCAGCGGCTCGCCGCGACCCGCAGCCGCCGGCGACGGGGGACACGCTCCTCGTCGGGGAGTCCCAGCGGCTCGGGGGTGTCGCGCATCAGCAGGCGGTAGCGCACCGTGGGCCCCACGGCGCGGTGCCCGGAGGAGAGTTCGCCGTGGACCGCCTGTCCCACCTCTCCGGTCTCCTCGCCCTCGGCGAGCCTGCGGCGGTCGCGTTCCTGCAGGGCGAGGCAGAGACGCCGGGTCACGGCGAAGGCCAGGGGCGGCGCCACGATCAGCGCGATCCGCAGGATCCAGGTGATCGTCTCGACCGACAGCTGGAAGCCGAAGGCGATGACGTCGTTGCCGCCGGCCAGCAGCAGCACGGCGTAGAAGACGATGCCGGCCACGCCGAGGCCCGTGCGGGCCGGGCGGTTGCGCGGCCGGTCGCACAGGTGGTGTTCGGCGCGGTCGCCCGTCAGCCACCTCTCGATCAGCGGGTAGAAGAGCAGACCGGTGAACAGCAGGCCCGGCAGCACCAGCGTGGGCACGAAGACGTTCCACATGATCGTGTGCCCCGCCACGGGCGTCTCCCACGGCGGCATCAGCCGCAGCGCGCCCTCCAGGAACCCGACGTACCAGTCCGGTTGGGATCCGGCCGAGTCCTGGTCCCCCCGGTAGGGCCCGTAGTTCCAGACCGGGTTGACCTGCGCCACCGCTCCCATGACCGTCAGCGTCCCGAAGACCAGCAGGAACAGCCCCGTGGACTTGGTGGCGAAGTGCGGGACCATCGGCTGCCCGACCGCGTTGCGGTTGGTCCGGCCCGGAACGGCCCACTGCGTGTGCTTCAGGTAGAAGACCAGCAGGAGGTGTGCCGTGACCAGGGCCACCAGCAGGGCCGGCACGAGCAGTACGTGCAGCACGTACAGGCGCGGGATCACCACGTGGCCGGGGAACTGACCGCCGAACACGGCCATCTCCAGATACGTGCCCACGACCGGGATCGACCCCACGATCGTCGCCGCCGTCCGCAGCCCGGTCCCGGACAGCAGGTCGTCCGGCAGCGAGTACCCGGCGAAACCCTCCACCATCGCCAGGATGAACAGCGTCACGCCGAGCACCCAGTTCGCCTCCCGGGGCTTGCGGAACGCGCCGGTGAAGAAGACGCGGAGCATGTGCACGGCGACGGCGGCCAGGAAGACCAGGGCCGCCCAGTGGTGCACCTGCCGGATCAGCAGACCGCCCCGCACCTCGAAGGAGAGGTACAACGTCGTGGTGTAGGCCTGCGTCATCGGTTGTCCCTGGAGCGGGACGTAGGGGCCCTTGTACGTGGTCTCGACCATGCTGGGGTCGAAGAACAGGGTGAGGTAGACCCCGGTGAGCAGGAGCACGACGAACGAGTAGAGGGCGATCTCCCCGAGGAGGAAGGCCCAGTGGTCGGGGAACGCCTTGCGCAGTGCGGCCCGGGCGAGCTCGGACAGCGGCAGCCGGCCGTCCGCCGCCGTGAAGCCGCGCCTTGTCGCGTCCTCGACCTGGGCCCGCCATCGGGCGCGACGCTTCCGAAGGAACACTGTGCTCTCCTGACGGTCTGCACGAGACGGTGGGGCGTCAATGCCGAACCCTCACCCGTCCAGACCCTCAAAGAGAGGGGCCACGCCGACGTGTGGGCCGCACGGTGGAAGACGTGTGGGCCGGACGGTGGAATGAGTCGGCGCGTCCGTGGACCGAAAGCCGTGTCCCGCGTGGCGGGCGCACCACCGGCGGGGCAGCCGGAGTCGACCGTGCGTCCGGAAGTCGCTCGCGGACGCGGCGGCGCACGAGGGTCGCTCCGGCGCCGCTCAGCCCGCAGGTCTCCTGGCGCTCTCCCACGTTGGCGGCCCGGGAGATCACAGGACACCGCCGTACGTGGCGGACGTACGGTTCGTGACCGTGTCCGTCACCTCCCGTCAGGGGGTGAACAGCCCTTGACGGCGCCGTCCTGTTTCTTCTGGAACATGGCGTACGCCTCCGGTGCCTCGGGGCGCCTGCCGCCACCGGCGCGCCGTGGGCCTCCAGGCCCACCGCGTCGATGACCGCGTCCGGTCCGCGGCCGTCCGTCAGATCACGTACCGCGGCCACCAGATCGTCCTGGTCGAGGTCGAACACCCGCACGCCGCGCCGGCGGGCCCGGTCCAGGCGCTCCGGCACGAGGTCGATGCCGATGACCGTTTCCACGCCGAGGTGGGCCGCGACGCGCGTGCACATGTCGCCGATGGGGCCGAGGCCCAGGACGGCGAGGCTGCCGCCCGGGGGGACGGCGGCGTACTGGACGGCCTGCCAGGCCGTCGGCAGGACGTCGGAGAGGTAGACGAACCGGTCGTCCGGCGGGCCGTCGGGGACCTTGACGGGCAGGTCGTTGCCGAAGGGCACCCGCAGGTACTCGGCCTGTCCGCCGGGCACCTGGCCGTAGAGCTTCGTGTAGCCGAAGAGGGACGCTCCCATGCCGTGCTCGTGGACCTGGGTGGTCTCGCACTGCGAGTGGAGGCCCTGTCGGCACATGAAGCAGGTGCCGCAGGAGACGTTGAACGGCACGACGACCCGGTCACCGGGGCTCAGCCTTGTTCAGGAGCTCCTGCGCCTTGGTCTTCACCGAACCCCCGACGACCTTGTCGCTCCCCGACTCCATCGCGTCCAGGCCGTCTCCGCCCTCCCCGGAGCCGGGGGCGCCCGGTCGGATCCGGTCGGACATCACCGGCTCGTCAGACGTCACCCGTCTGCGCGCGATGCCCGTTCACCGGGAGCCGGTAGAGGGCGAACGCGCGGCGGATCACGGGCTGGGCGACGTTGCGGACCCGGACGCCGCCCGCTGTGATGCCGTGCTCGGTGCCGAGATGGGCATGGCCGTGGACGGCCAGGTCCGCTCCGGCGGAGTCGATCGCCTCCGCGAGCAGATAGCTGCCGAGGAACGGGTAGATCCCCAGCGGCTCCCCCGCCAGCGTGTCCGGTACGGGGGAGAAGTGGGTCAGCGCGATGCGGACGGCGCAGCTGTCGGCCGACAGCTCGGCGAGCGCCGCCGCCAGCCGCTCCGCGCTGAGCCGGCTGGTACGGACGAACGCCTTCATCTCGGGTTCCCCGAACTCGCTCGCGCTGGCCCCGACGAAGCCGCCGCAGAAGCCCTTCGTACCGGCGACGCCGACCTTGTGCTCCGCCACCTTCACCACGACGGCATCGCCTTCCAGTACGGAGACGCCGCCGTCCCGGAGCACCTGGCTCACCTCGGCTTCCTGGCCGGAGTGGTAGTCGTGGTTGCCGAGGACCGCCACCACCGGCACCCCGGCGTCCCGGACCTCCTCCACCACCACCGCGGCCTCCTCGGCCGTGCCGTGGCGGGTCAGGTCGCCGGCGAGCAGCAGCAGGTCGGCGCATTCCGGCAGAACCGAAAGCGCCGGCCGCAGCAGACCCCGGCAGTCCTGACCGAGATGCACATCGCCGACCGCCGCGACCCGCACGACATCGGACGCCGGAGCGGCGCTCATGACAGCTCCTCCCACCGGTCGGGGGCGTCCGCGCACGCCACGACGAGGTCGGCGAGCACCGTGGACCCCGCCAGTTCGGCGCGGGCGAGAGCCACGATCTCATCCCGCCGGGCGGCCGTGGGCACGGTGCCGGTCAGCAGGATGGCGTCGCCCCGCTCCTCCACGCGCACGCCCAGCTCGGCGAGGTCGTCGCGGGCGAGGCGTTCGACCAGCCGGGCGACGCGGTACTCGTGCTCGTGCGCTTCGAGATGCTCACCGCTCATCGCCGGTCGCTCCTCTCCTCCCGCCCCCTTGCCGCTCGCGCCGCTCGTGCCGCTCATGGTGCTCGCGAGGCTCGGCGTGGCTCGGCCGATGGTCGCCGCCCGTCCCGTCGGCCCTGTCGATCACGCCGAACAGTTCGAGCAGGTACAGAAAGGCGATCGCCATGGGGTTGTCCGAGGTCTCCGCCCGCACCCGCGCCCAGTCCACCCGCTCGCGCAGGCCGCGCGCCACGGGAAGCAGCGGGCCGAAGTCGCAGTGGTGCTCGGAGAACGCCGAGAGCCGTACGGCCATGAGGTCCGTGGGGTCGATCACCGGCATGTGCACCGAGTCCACGGGCAGGGTCCAGGCGCGGGCCAGCAGTTCGGTGGTGACGGGCCGCCCGGCCAGGGCGAAGATGAGGTCGATCTCCTCACCACCGGTCCGGGCCTTCACCAGCCAGTCCTCGGGTGGTTCCACGATGCGCACGCCCCGCCGCTGCAGCAGTCGCGTGACGGTCTCGGCGTCCTCCCTGCGGACGGCGAAGTCCGTGTCGTGCTGGAGAGGGACCGGAATGCCGTGTGCGTACACGGCGACGCTTCCGACGAGGGCGAAGGGACAGCCCGAGGTCTTCAGTATGGCCGCGATCTCCTTCGTCGCCTCCAGAATGGCCTGGGTGTGATCGGCCGGCAGGCCGCCCGTCCGGTCGGTGCGCCGGTCGCGGTCCGACCGGACGGGTGTGTCCGGCCGTCCGACCCCGTCCAGCGGCTCCGGCGCGAGGTAGGTGACGCTCCCGGGCCAGGCGTGCGGGTGGTGGGCCGCGCCGGAGCGGCCGCTGCCCTGTTCTTCCGCGAGGTTCATGGCGTGCTCCTCGGTCACGACCGGTCACGACCGGCTGCTGGAGAGCCGGCGCGCTGACCCGTGGGCCGTACGTCGGGCTGTACGTCAGGCTCCGGCCGTACGTCTGGCGGTGCCTCCGGCCGTACGTCAGGCTGTTCGTCTGGCGGTGCCTCCGGCCGTACGTCATCGAGCCGCGCCCGCAAGGCCGTCGCCCCGGACTCCCAGGCACGCGTGACGGAGTCGGCGAACCAGTCCTCCAGAAGGACCGTCGCATCGGCTCCGAAGGCGAGATCGGCGGCGAGGTCCGGCTCCTCGGCCAGGAGCGGCGTGACGACCTCGTGGCGGACCAGCTGCTCGTGGACGGCGTCGGCCTCCACGTGCTCGTCGTAGAAACGTACCGCCGCCTCTCCCGCACCGGCCCGGCGCAGCGCGGCGACCAGACGGGACGCGGCCGGCGAAGAGGTGATCTCCAGGACGGCGAAGTGGCCGACGAGGGCGCCCCGGCGGGACCGGTGGAGGCCGAACAGCGACATCAGGTTGGCCGTGGCGAGCGCCGGTGCGCCGACCGCCGGCAGGTAGTGGCCGTACGCGGGGTCGAGCCCCAGGTCGGTCAGGAGTTCGGCGTAGAGCCGGGCGTGCATGCGCTCGGCCCGGCCGCAGCCGTACTCGTCGTACTGCACCGTCATCATTCCGGCCTTGGCTCGCCCCTGGAGCCTGGGCACCACCCACAGGTGCGGGTCGGCCTCCCGCAGCTGGTACACCGAGCGGAGTACCGCGTGTTCGCGCAGCTGTTCCAGAGTGCCGTGACGGACGAGGTAGTGGGAGACGCCCCGCCCGTCGTCATGTTCGGTCAGCAGGGAATCGAACACCTCGGCGGGGTCGGGTGACCGGCCGCACGCGGCGCGCAACGCCGCCTCGAACCGCGCCTCGAGCCGGGCCCGCAGCCCCAGCAGGCCCAGGTCCCACTCGGCGTCGTCGGGCACCCCCGCGAAGCCCCGGTAGTGGAGTTCGTATCCGAGGTGGAGCGCGAGCTGGAGGTCCTCCCCGTACGGGTCGGCGGCCTCGGCCACGCGGTCGCCGGGGAGTGCTCCGGCCCGTCCGCGGAGGCGGTCGATGACGGCCTCCGACAACTCCCCGCGGGGCGGGGGCAGTTCCGGACCGCCGGCCTGGCGGCCGCGCTCCGTCCTAGGGCTCGGGGCTGTTGTCGTCACGGGTCGGCCTCCTCGTGTCGGGTCCCCGGCGCCGCGCGCGGTGGCGGTGGCTGGTGTCGCAGAACGGCTCCCTGAGGCTGCGCCGGCATCTGCACAGGGCGACCACCGGACGGTCGCTGCGGCAGACCGTTCCGTCGGCCAGCACGATCTCCACGGGGCCCTCGACCAGCAGCGGTCCGTCCGCCATGGGAGTGATCCGCGCGGCGGCCCGCGCGGTCATGGGGCGCGCGGCGCCGGGATGGTCTTCTGTGGGTTTCATGACGGACCTCCGCTCGGCGGGAACGATGCCATGGCGGGTGCCCCTTCCGGTCCGGATCATGCTCCGGGAGCGCGCTGCGCGCCGAGCACGGCGCGGGCGCGGGCCCGGCGCGGGCAGTGCACGCCGGGCCCCGCGCGCGTGCGCGCCGTGAGAAGGGGTAGTCGCGGGGGTGAAGAGGGGAGTCGCCGACGTCCGCGGACGCGTCCACGGGCGATTCCCGCCGTGCGCAAGACCGCCCGAGGAGGACACCATGACCATGGTGCAGGAGTCGATCAGAGTCACTGCCCCGCTGCACGACGTCTACGGGCGGTGGACACGGTTCGAGGAGTTTCCCCGCTTCATGGACGGTGTCGAGGAGGTCCGGCAGCTCGATGACCGCCTCTGCCACTGGCGCACCCGGGTGGCGGGCGTGGCCCGCGAGTTCGACACGGAGATCGTCGACCAGCTCCCCGACGAGCGCATCTCCTGGCGCACGGTGGGCGACGGCGTGAAGCAGAAGGGCGTCGTGTCCTTCCAGCGCCTCGACGACGCGCACACGCGGGTGAGCCTGGCCATGGAGGTCGAGCCGCAGGGGATGGTCGAGCAGGCCGGCTACGCCCTGGGCTTCGTCGAAGAACGGGTCCGCGGCGACCTGCAGCGCTTCAAGCAGTACGTCGAGGAGAGCGACGGCACCGACAGCGGCTGGCGCGGCCGGCTCCGTCCCGTCGACAGCACGGGCGAGGCACCGCCGTCGGCCGAACCGGAGCCGCCCGAGCGGCCGGGCCCCTACCCGGGCCCGCTCCCGGACACCCCGGGGGAGGCTCCCGGAGCGCCTCACATCTGAGGGTCGCCCTCAGACCTGAAGGTTCTGAAGGCCCCGGCACGGGAGGTTCCGAAGACCCCGGCACGGGCTGCACCGGCCCGGGTCGGCCCGCTGAGGCCGGCCCGGGCCGGCGCGAGCTCAGCCCGGGAGCTCAGCCCGGGAGCCGGGACAGCGGGCTCGTGCCGGTCCCGGCCGGCCGGCGGACCGTGGCGGCGTCGCGGACCGCGCGGATCACCACCAGCTCCTCGACGCGCGTTCCCCGCGCGACCAGGCCACGGCGCTCGAACCAGTCGGCGCGCGCCTCCATCACGGGACCGAAGGGCTGGGCGCGCCGGGCGACGACCCGGGCGCGCAACCCCGCCGCGCGCAGAGCGGCCAGGCTGGCGCCGATTCCGCTGAGCGAGGACTGGACGAGGAGCAGCACGCCGCCGGGCGCGAGGAGCGCGGGGGCGACGCGGCAGATCCGGTCGAGCAGCAGCCGCCCGTCCGGCCCGGCGTCCCAGGCCCGGCGTCGACCGCGGGCGGGCGCATCCGGCGCCGCGGCGGGCACGTACGGCGGGTTGACGGTGACGAGGTCGAAGCGCTCGCCGGACACCGGCACGGCGAGGTCCCCGGTCAGGACGCGGACGTGGCAGCCGTGCAGCCGTGCGTTGGACTGTGCCGCCGCGGCCGCGGCCCGCGAGATGTCGGACGCGGTCGCCTCGGCTCCGCGGCGGGCCGCGGCGACGGCGAGGATCCCGGTGCCGGTGCACAGGTCGAGGGTGCGCGCGCCGGGCTCCAGGGGTTCACGGGCGAGGCTCCGCAGGAGCAGGGCCGTGTCGCCCTGGGGGGCGTAGACACCGGGCGGTCTGATCATTCCCATGGTGCTCATTCCTCGCGGGTGCCCGTGTCCCGCGCCCGCACACACCGCCGGGTGTCCGCACACCGCCGGGTGTCCGCACACCGCCGGACGCGCGCACGCACGGCAGGCTCGTGCGGTCGCATCGGTGTCAGCTCGCCACGGTGAGCCGGGCGAGCGAGTCCACCACGTCGGTGAGCCGGCCGTGCCGGCGGAAGGCGGTGCGCTGGCGGGTCGCGCCGCCGCCGTGGGTCTGGAGGCGGTCCCACTGACGCAGCACGCGTTCCGTGTCGCCGGCGGCGTCGAGCGCGGGGCGGGTCCGGCGCAGCAGCCCCTCGACCAGGTCGACGGCGGGCCGCTCCCGGCCCGTGCACGGGTCGATGCCGTAGCCGGACAGGCCGTGCCAGGCGGCGAGTTCGTGCGCCAGCAGGAGCCGGCGGAGCGGGACGCGCGGCACGGGCCGGCCTTCGGCCTCCTCCGCCAGCAGGACCGTCGCGAGGGCGCGGACGAGGGCGGCGAGCATGACCACCGTCCCCACGTCGGCGTTGGCGTCGCCGACACGGATCTCCAGCGTGGGCACGTGCTCCGACGGCCGGGCGTGCCAGTACAGCATGCGCCGGTCCATCAGCGTGCCGGTACGCACCAACTCGGCCACGTGGGAGAGGTAGCCGGCCTCGTCGAGGTCAGGGGCGGGGCCGACGGTGGGCCAGCTCGCGTACTCGACGGAGCGCCAGCTGTCGAAGCCGGTGTCACGGCGGCGCGCGAAGGGCGAGTTGGACATGAGGGCCTGGAGGACGGGCAGCCACGGGGCCATGCGCCGGGAGAGGGCGAGCGCTCGGTCGCGGTCGAGCGTCCCCACATGGAGGTGGCAGCCGCACACCAGGCCGTCGACCGGACTGAACCGGGTGGCGAAGCGACGCGCCATCCGCTGGTAGCGGTCGGTGTCGGTCACGGTCAGCGGAGCCTCCGGCGGTATGACGGAGGTGCCGCTCGCGACGGGCAGACAGTTCTCCGTCCGGGCGGCCTCGGTGACCACACCCCGCAGCCAGACCAGCTCCTCGCGCAGATCGCGGCACGAGGCCGTGGGCCGGGACGTGGTCTCGACCTGCGCGTTGAAGAACTCCTTCTGCACCTGCTCGCCGAGTACCTCGGCGGCAGCCGCGATCACCCGTGGCGCACGCCCGACCGCGGCTCGGCTGGACCGGTCCACGAGGACGAACTCCTCCTCGACCCCCATCGTCAGGATCTTCATGGGCTACTCCTCGCTTCGGTGCCGCGACTACCCGGCCGCGCACCGTTCACCCCTGTGTTTCGGCGGTGCGGGCGGGCTCGGGCCGGGTCCGGATCGCGCTGGTGTCGATATCCGGACGTGTCTGCATTATCCGGATGTGTCGGCATTCCGGAACAGGGCAGACGCTGCCAGCAGGAGGGCAGGAAGCAGGAAAGGAGAGTGCCATGGCGGTTCTGATCGCGGTTCTGATCCTGGCGCTGATACTGGGCGGAGCGGGGTTCGCCGTGCACGTTCTGTGGTGGATCGCCCTGGCGGTCCTCGTGCTGTGGGTCCTCGGCTTCTTCCTGCACGGCGCCGCGGGAGGCCGCCGCTGGTACGGGTGGTGAACAGATCGTCGGCTCGGACTCCGAGGGTGCGTCGGGCTCAGCCCGACGCACCCGGGCCGGGCCGATCCGAGCGGAGGAGGGACGCCATGGCTACCGCCGACAAGAAGGACAGACAACGGCAGAGCGACGACACCCCGCAGGTGGACGAGGCGACGCGGGAGCGGTCATCGAGGCAGCGGAACATCACCTCGCCGACGCCGCCGGACGTCCGGGCCAAGGCTGACGAGGACGACGACGACCGCCGCGGCTCGCGGGCGGCAGAAGGCAGGCGGGCACCGTGACCGCCGGCCCCGCAGACATACATCTGCCCTCACACCGTGTGTGAGGGCAGATGTATGTCTGCGGGTATGTCTTCTGCGTCTATGTCTGCGGGGCCGGGCAGCCGTCAGGGCAGCGGGGTGCCGCCTGTCGCGTTGAGGATCTCGCCCGTGATGTACGAGGCCTGCGGGGAGGCCAGGAAGACATAGGCGGGGGCCATCTCGGCGGGCTGGGCCGCGCGCCCCAGCGGGGACTGCTCACCGAAGTGCGCGACCTTCTCCTCGCCCATGGTGGCCGGGATCAGCGGCGTCCACACCGGCCCCGGTGCCACCGCGTTGACCCGGATACCCTCCGGCGCCAGCTGCTGCGCCAGACCGTGCGTGAAGGCAACGATCGCCGCCTTCGTCATCGCGTAGTCCAGCAGGTGCGGGCTGGGCTTGTACGCCTGCACCGAGGCGCTGTTGATGATCACGGCGCCGGGCCGCAGGTGCGCCAGCGCGGCACGGGTCAGCCAGAACATCCCGTACAGGTTGGTTCGCATCACCCGGTCGAACTGCTCGTCGCTGATCGCGGCGAGCCCGTCGGGCTGGGACATCTGGTAGGCGGCGTTGTTCACCAGCACGTCCAGGCCGCCGAGACCGGCGACGCAGCGGTCCACCAGATCCGTGCAGAACGCCCCGTCGCGCAGGTCGCCGGCCATGGGCAGGGCGCGCCGCCCGGCGTCCTCGATCAGGGCGGCGGTGGTGTCGGCGTCGTCCTGCTCCTCGGGCAGGTGGCAGAACGCCACGTCGGCGCCCTCGCGGGCGAAGGCCACGGCGACGGCACGGCCGATCCCGGAGTCCGCTCCGGTGATGAGCGCGACCCGGTCCCTCAGGCGGCCGGCTCCCCGGTAGGAGTCCTCGCCGTGGTCGGGCTCGGGCCGCATCCGCTCCCCGCTGCCCGGGTACGGCTGTGACTGCTCCGGCTGCGGCGGTTCGGGACGACGCGCCCCCGGATCCCGCGAGGTGTCACGGTCGCTCGTCACCATGGGCCCTCCACTCGCTCGCTCGCTCTCTCACTCACTCGGTCGTGCGCTCGCGGCCGGCGGCGTCGCCCGTGCCGGACTCCGCCGTCTCCCGGTCGACTCCGGTGCTCAGCAGCCGTTGGAAGAAGGAACGGTACCGGCGCAGGGCCGTCCGAAGGCTCTCGGTGTCGACGTCCTCACCCTTCCGCCACTGTCCTTCGAGGGACCTGCGGTGGTCGGCGAAGGTGGCGGCCAGCTTCTGCATCACGTCCGCCACCAGGGCGTCGGCCTCGTGCACGGCCTGGCGCGGGTCGTCCACGAACATGCTCTGCAGTTCGTGCCAGCGCGTACGGAAGCTCTCCTCGTCCTCGGGATCCATCAGCCGCGGCGACTCGTCGGCCGAGCCGTGCCCCTCGGTGGCTGTCGCACCGGCGCCATTGCCGGTGTCGGTGGTGTCGGTGGTGTCGGTGGTGTCGGTCGTGTCGGCGGCATCGGTCGTGCCGCGGCCGGTGCCCGTCCGGGTGTCCGTGGCAGCGCCGCTCTCCGTGCCGCTGTCCCTGTCTCCTCCCTCTTCCCGGCCGGAGAGGCCCGGGCCGCCGGTGGCGATGGCTTCCCCGGGGTACGTGGGTGCCCCGTCGGTGCCTCGGGCCTCCTGCCCCCGGCCCGTACCGGGGCTGCCTTCGCGCTCGGACGAGCGTGCGATGTCGTCGGTCGACAGGCTGCTGCTGTCCGACCGTTCGGGTGTGTCGTTGTCATGCATGGCGGAGTCCGCCTCTCAGGCCCGGCCGGAGCCGGGCCGGTCGCCGTCGGAGAGCAGCTCGTCGAAGAGGACCCGGTAGTGGATCATCGCTCCGCGCAGCTGCTCGGTAGTGGCCTGGTGGTCCGAGCTGAGCCGGTTGACCTCGTGCGCCGCGCGGTAGTGCTCCAGGGTGCGGCCGTGCTCGACCGACAGGTCCCTGGCCCGCTGCTCGAAGTCGTCCGTGGGATAGCCGCGCTCGTGCATGAGGGCGGTCACCAGCCGGTCCGCGTCGTGGACCGCCGACTCGGGACGGTCGACGAACTGTTCCTGCACCCCGCGCCACTCCTGTGCGTAACGGTCCCTCACGCCGGGGTCGAGTGGCCGGATGTCGAGGGATTCATGGCGCTTCTCGCGGCTGTCGAGATCGTGCTCGGCCGCCCGGCGGCTACCCGCCTCGTCGACCGTGCGGTCGTACTCGGAGCCGAAGCGCTCCCGCAGCCGGCGCCTTCTGCGCCGGTCCAGGGCGATCGCTACTGCGACCAGGACGATCACCACCGCGATCGGGATGATGATGGCCAGAAGTGTTCCTGTGGACATGACCCGGCCCCCTTGGCTGTGACGGGGTCTGCCTCCCGCGGTTGCCCACCGACGGAAAGGCGAAACGGTCTTCCCTGCCCGGGCGCCGAGGCGCAGGGCGCAGCGTCGCGGCGGCCTCAGTGGGCCGCCGCGCCGAACTCGGCGTGCTGCGTGCGCAGCGCGAAGTCGGTCTCTGCCGCGGGTGGGTTGCAGGAACCGGCGGCGGTTCTCTGCGCGGGCCTCCCGCTCAGCACCCGGAACTCGGCGTCCGTGAGCCTGTGTCGGGCGCCGCCGCCCTTGTTGCCGGCCCTTCTCTTCTTCGTGCGCGTACGCATGACGGTCGCTTCCGCCTTCCCGTTCTCGCACGGCGGCTGCCCGGGCCGCGCCGGAACAGACATCGCGGACATCGCCGGCCGGGACGCCCCGACCGCGACGCGTCCGGCCCGAGGTGGCGAACCGGGCGGCACGGCGCCGGTACTCGCACTCGCACCGACGCTCGGACGCCGTTTCGGGTGCCGCCACCGGGTTACACGCGAGGCATGAAGACCATTCCGAGCGCCATTCCGAGCGCCCTGCGGGCGGCCCTTCCCTCCGATGACGGGCCCGGCCGCGTGCTGAGAGCGATGGACCGGCTGGAGGACTCCTCGCTGGCCGACGGCCTCGTCGACGCCCTGCGCGGAACCGTACGGGCGCTGCCGCTCGGCTCGGCGCGTGACGCCCTGCACGGCCGATGGCTGGGCCATCCCGTACACCCCCTGCTCGTACAGTTCCCGCTCGGGGCCTGGTTGTCGGCCGCCGTGCTCGACCTCGTCCCGGGCGGTCATCGCGCGGCGCGGGTGCTCGTCGGCGCGGGGCTCGCCGGGGCTGGGCCGGCGGCCGTCGCCGGCTGGGTCGACTGGGCCGAGATGCGGCGCCCGCAGCTCCGCGTCGGGCTCGTGCACGCCGCCGCCAACATCACGGGCGTGGTCTGCTACGCCGTGTCCCTCACGGCCAGGTGCCGCGGGCACCACTGGCGCGGCCGGCTCTGGGGCTTCGGCGGGCTCACCGCGGTCGGGGTGGGCGGCGCCATCGGCGGGCACCTCGCGTACCGGCAGGCCGCGGGGGCCAACCACGCCGAGCAGGTCCCCGCTCTCGCCCCGGCCGACTGGCACCCGGTCGCGGCCCTGGCCGACCTCCCGGTCGGCCGGCCGCGCCGCGCGCACGTCGGCGAGGTGGCGGTGGTCGTCGTCCGCGTGGACGACGGCACGGCGCGTGTGCTGGCGGAACGGTGCAGCCACATGGCCGGCCCGCTGGCCGACGGCAAGGTCGTCGACGGCTGCCTGGTCTGTCCCTGGCACGGCAGCACCTTCCGCCTCGAAGACGGCTGGAACGTCACCGGCCCGGCCACCGCCCCGCAGCCCGTCTTCGACACACGGATCGTCGACGGCCGCGTGGAGGCCCGTCTCCGCGCCCGGGGCCGGTCCTCTCCGTCGGCGGGTCACGGTAGGTCCGCACCCTGAGTCGGCGGGCACCACCAGAGACGCATACGTTGGGGCACAGCTGATCTCCGCGGCGGCCACCCGGCCGCCGCGCCGCTGCCCCGACCGTGCGTGCCCCGGTGCGTATGCCCACCCACTGAAAGGCTTGTCATGTCTCAGACCGAGGACCAGCCCCAGACCGAGCCCCAGACCGAGGCTCGGAGCGGGAACGAGGCCCCGACCGAGGGCCGGACCGAGGGCCAGGCGCAGGGCCGGCAGGACGCCGCCGCCCCCGTCGTCCGCCACAACGACGGCCGGCACCGTTACGAGATCCTCGTCGACGACAAGCGGGCCGGACTGACGGCGTACCGCGACCGCGAGGACCGCAGGGTGTTCTTCCACACGGAGACCGACCCCGCCTACGCGGGCCGCGGCCTCGCCTCGATCCTGGTCGAGCAGGCCCTGAACGACGTCCGGGCCGCAGGCATGCGGATCGTGCCGGTCTGTCCCTACGTGGCGAAGTTCCTCAAGAAGCACACCGAGTTCGCGGACATCACCGACCCGGTGACCCCCGAGGTGCTCCAGTGGCTGGAGGGCCGGCTGGCGCGCTGATCCCGGGACCCCGGTGTGATCTTGCGGAAAGCCGTTGCAAGATCTTGCGAGCGGCTGCGGGCCGCTGCTTGACTCCCCGCATGAGCGAACCCGGCACCGACCCCGACCTCGACCCGGACCCCGACGTCGACCCGGGCCCCGACCTCGACTTCGACGACAGCGACGACATCGACGTCCTCGTCCTCGGCGGGGCCGGGGTCGACACGATCGTGTACGTACCCGAGCTGCCGCTGCCGCTCGCGGACAGCCACATGATCCGGCCCGGGATCCAGACCCGGGCGGGGCAGACCGGCGACTTCGTCGCCCTCGGGCTGCACCGCCTGGGCCTGCGCACCCACCACCTCGACATGGTCGGCGCCGACCCCGAGGGCGAACTCGTCCGCGCCTTCCACCGCGACCAGGGCATCCCGCTCACCGAGGTCCACCAGCCCGCCGGCACCAAGCGGGCCGTCAACCTCGTCGACCCCGACGGACGCCGGCTCTCCCTCTACGACGCCACGCGCGGCCACGACGCCGACCGGCTGCCCCCGGAGACCGTCAAGGCCCTGGCCGCCCGCAGCGGTCACGCCCATGTCTCCCTCACCCAGCCCTGCGCCCACGCCCTGCCCCTGCTGCACGACGCGGGCGTGACCCTCTCGACCGACCTGCACGACTGGGACGGCCGCGACGACTACCACCGGCCGTTCGCGTACGAGGCCGACGTCGTCTTCCTCTCCGCCGCCGCCCTCGACGACCCGGAGCGCACCCTCCGGCACATCGCCGAGCACGGCCGTGCCTCCGTGGTCGTCGCCACCGCCGGGGCGGCCGGGGCCCAGCTGCTGACCGGCGCGGGCGCGGAGCCGGTCCACATCCCCGCCGTCACCCCGCCCGCACCCGTCGTCGACAGCAACGGCGCCGGGGACGCCTTCGCCGCCGGCTTCCTGTACGCCTGGCTCTCCGGCGCGCCCGTCCGCACCTGCGCCCTGTACGGCGCCGTGGCCGGCGCGTACGCCTGCACCGTGCCCGCGACCCGCACCGACGCCATCGGGCGCGACGCGCTCCTCGCGGGCGTGGCGGGGCTCGCGTAGGCGCCCGCGCCCCCCCGCTCCGCCGTGTCACCGGCCCAGGGGCGGCCGCGGGCGGTCGCGCCCCGCCCTGGTCAGGGACATGGCCCCGGACATGTCAGGATCGAGGGATGACAGAGAAGATCATCGCGGCGTGCGACGGCGCCTCCAAGGGCAACCCCGGGCCCGCGGCCTGGGCCTGGGTCATCGGCGACGAGGACGGCGGTGTCGCGCACTGGGAGGCCGGCCCGCTCGGCACGGCGACCAACAACGTGGCCGAACTCACCGCGCTCCTCCGCCTCCTGGAGCGCCTCGACCCCGCCGTGCCCGCCGAGGTGCGGATGGACTCGCAGTACGCGATGAAGGCCGTCACCACCTGGCTGCCCGGCTGGCGCCGCAAGGGCTGGAAGACCGCCGCCGGCACGCCTGTGGCCAACAAGGAGCTGGTGGTGCGGATCGACGAGCTGCTCGCCGACCGGCGCGTGGAGTTCGTCTACACGCCCGCCCACCAGGTCGACGGCGACCCGCTCAACGACGCCGCGGACCGCGCCGCCAGCCACACCGCGCGCAGCCAGGAGCCCGCCGGATCCGCCGCCGGCTCGCCGCTGCCCCCGCCCGAGCCGGGCTCCGCGCGCCCCGCCGGTGCCAAGCGCGCCCCCCGGCGCGCCAACGCCTCCGGTGGCGCCGCCACCCGCCGTACCGGCTCCGGCGCATCCGCCCCCACCCTCAAGGCCCGTTTCCCCGGCAGGTGCCGCTGCGGACAGCCGTACGAGAAGGGCGCGACGATCACGAAGAACGCGACCGGCTGGGGCCATCCGACCTGCGCGGACGCCGCTTCCTAGGGCCTCGGGGAGGGGCTCGCGGCGGCCGCGCTGGGCCGAACGGGGGATAGGGGTAAACCGGACATTCACCCAGCTGTGAGCCCGGGTTCGTGTGGGGTTCTGTTCTCGGAGCGCTCGGGGCTGCATACTGTTCCTCCCCGCACCGGTGACGAACCGTTTCCCTTGCCTTTTTGCCATTTCGGCGAAGGGGGCGGCACCATGCGGGAACCCCTCCCTTTCATCCTCGCCGTGATCCGGCGTGCGATGACCCCTGCCCTTGGAAAGACCCGAGGTTCCGTGCCAGTACCTGTAGTCCTTGCCGGGCGCACCGTGCGCCTGGAACCGCTGGCCATGCGCCACGCCGAGGGCATCGCCTGGGCGGGCGCACTGGATCGTGCGGCCTATGCCTACACCGCCGTGCCCCACGGCCTTGATGCTTCCTGCGACTACATCGCCCGCGCCCTCGAGGAACAGGCGGCGGGTCGGTCGCTGGCCTTCGCCCTGGTGAACCCACGGAACGGGCGAGTGCTCGGGTCGACCCGCTTCCTGGAACTCGACTACTGGCGCGGTCCCCTGGTGTGGCCGCCGACCACCGGCGTGCCGCACGGGGACCCGCTCACGGCGGTGCCCGACGCCGCCGAGATCGGCAACACCTGGATCTCCAGCGAGGCGCGCGGCACCGGCGTCAACACCGAGGCCAAGTACCTCATGCTGCGCCACGCGTTCGAGACCTGGGGCGTCCGCCGCATTTCCATGCGCGCCGACGCCCGCAACACCCGCTCCCGGGTCGCCATCGAGCGTCTCGGCGCCACCTGCGAGGGCGTCCGCCGCGCCCACTCGCGCGGCCTGGACGGAGTCGTCCGCGACACGGCCTTCTACTCCATCCTCGACGAGGAGTGGTCCGCCGTCCGCAGCATCATCGAACTCCGCCTCCCGGGCATGCGCCCGCCGGCGCCGCTCCCGAACCCGTTCTCGGGCGGCACGCACGAGCACGGAGGTGCGGGCGAGCTGCTGCCGGCCTGAGCGAAACCGCGACGCGGGCGGGTCCCCCGGCGGGGCCCGCCTGCGGCGGGGCCCGCCTGCGGCGGGGCCCGCCTGCGGCGGGGCCCGCCTGCGGCGGGGCATGGCCTGTCCTGCGGCTGCGCCCGCTCCGCTGCCGGAGCGAGCCCTCGCCGCGCGGGCAGCCGTGTCTGCCCGCGGTCGTGTCGCATCGCCCGGCCGTGCGACGGCATCCCCTCCGGGCGAACCGGGCGTGCTCGCTCCTCACACCCGAAGCCTCCGCGGCACTCCCGTCCGCGGCCCCGGTGGGCGGGCGCACGAGGCGGGGGACGGGGGCGGTGGCGGAGTGGGGGCGAGGACGTCGTCGAGGGCGGTGAGGCGGATCAGGCGGAGGATCGTCGGCTGGTCGCAGATCAGGTGCCAGGCCGCGCCGCGTGCGCGGACGCGCTGGGCGCAGCGGACCAGGAGCCCGAGGCCCGACGCGTCGCAGAACGTGAGGTGGCGCAGGTCGACGGTGAGCGCCGGCGCTTCGCGGGTCAGGACGTCGAGTTCGGGTCGGACGCGTTGCACCAGGACCAGGTCGAGCTCGCCGTACAGCTCGACCGTGGTCCGGCCCTCGCTCGACCGGACGGCCAGGTTCGGATCGCCGCGTCGGATCAGATGCATGGACACGCTCCACTGGATCGGCCCCCGTGCGTCGAGGTTCGCGGCCCTTACGCAGGCAGACACGTTTCTCCACATCCGGCATCACCCGAAGAGGTGAAAACGAGGCATTTCCGCCCCGGCGGCAGGGGGTTCGCGCCGGTCAGGACGCCGGCGCCGGCGGCACGATCGCGACCGGGCAGGCCGCGTGGTGCAGCACGGCATGCGCGACCGAGCCGACGAGCAGGGTCTCGACGTGGTGCCTGCGATGCCGGCCCACGACCAGGAGGCCCGCCTCCTGGGAGTCGTCCACGAGCCGTCCGGCCGCGTCGGCCGGAGTGACGGCCGGGACCACCTCGACCCCCGGATAGCGCTCGGCGAACGGTCGCAGCCGCTCCTCCTGGTGCCGGCTCGTCGTCTCGACGAGCTCCGGCGTCTCGTCGGGCATCGGCGGCGGCACCTGCAGAGCCGGTGCGGGCGCGCCGATGAGCAGGGCGGGGGAGGGCGGTACGGGGTAGGCGGTCACCACCTCCAGCGGCACCCCGCGCCGCCGCGCCGCCCGGAAGGCGAAGTCGACGACCTCGTCCGCGGTCTCCTCGGGATGCAGTCCGAGCAGCACCCGGCCCGCCTGCGCCCCGGTGTCCAGGGAAGCGGCCCTGGCCTCGTGGGGTACGACGACCAGCGGACACGGCGCCGAGGCGGCGAGCGCGCGGCTGGTGGACCCGATCAGCAGGCTCTTGAAGCCGCCTCGCCCGCGCGAGCCGACCACCAGGAGCTGGGCGCCCGCCGCGGCCCGGACCAGGGCGTCGACGACGGAGCCGTCCAGCGACTCGTACCGCACGTCGAGCCCCTCGGCCCGTGGCCCGACCTCCTTCACCAGCGCGTCGACCACGGTGTCGGGGATCTCCGGCGCCGGGCCGAGCGACGCGATCCGGGCGCTGCCGAGCTGCAGCGCCTCGGGGCGGACATGGGCGACGGTGAGCGGGGCGCCCAGACTCCGCGCGGTGTGCAGGGCCCACTCCAAGGCCCGCAGGCTGTGCTCGGAACCGTCGACACCCACCACCACAGCTGACTGTTCACTCATGCTTCGCACTCATATCGGCATCAACCTGCCGAAATCGGGTGACACGCCGAGGGCGCGGGTCTGACCCCCCGCGCCCCTCGGCGCCGCCCGTCCGAGCAGTGGTCCGAGCAGTGGTCCGAGCCGTGGTCCGTGCAGCCGTCCGGCACCAGGAACGGCCCGCAGCGGCTCAGCGCAGCAGCCGACGGCGGGCCCGCGCCGCCGCGACCAGCTCCGGTACGGTCCCCAGCTTGACCCGTGGGCGGCCGGTCTCCTCGCCGCGGGCCCGTTCGGCGCGCTCGATGGCGGCGAGGCCCCGGGCGTCGACCACGTGCCGGGCGCGGCCCCGCACCAGTCGGTCGAAGGCGCGGGCGCCGCCGGCGGGCGCGGGCAGGCTGCCGGCGACGGCGTCGGCCAGGAGCGTGCCCACGGTCTCCGCCGCGCAGGTGCGGTTGGCGCCGATGCCGCCGGAGGGGCCGCGCTTGATCCAGCCGACGACATAGGCGCCGGGCCGGCCCTCGACCCGCCCACCGGCGTGCGGGACCGCGCCGGCCGCCTCGTCGAAGGGCAGCCCGGCCACCGGGCGTCCGCGATAGCCGACCGCACGCAGCACCATGGCGGCCGGAACGGTGACCGGACCGCCCTCGCCGGTCACCCGCACGGCGCCGGCCTCGATCTCCTCGGGGGCCGAGTGGAAGCGGAACACGATCCGCCGCTCGGCGCCCCCGGCCCCCGGCCGCCCGCTCCAGTCCACCCGCTCACGCACCGCGCCCCGCAGCAGCGCCGCCTTGTCCCGCGGCCCGGCAGAGTCGATCGCGGCCCCGGTCCGCGGGTCGTGGTCGTCGACGACGAGGCGGACGCCCGGCAGCCGTCCGAGGGCGAGGAGTTCCGGCGCCGTACAGGAGGCGTCCTCGGGGCCGCGCCGCGCGAGCAGCACCACCTCGCGCACGGCGGAGGCCCGCAGCGCGGCCAGCGCGTGGTCCGCGATGTCCGTCGCGGCAAGGGTGTCCGGGTCGGTGACGAGGATGCGGGCGACGTCCAGGGCGACGTTGCCGGTGCCGACCACGACCACCCGCTCGGTTTCCGACAGGTCGATCGCCTCCGGCGCCACCTCGGGGTGCGCGTTGTACCAGGCGACGAAGTCCGTCGCCGCGACGCTGCACGGCAGCTCCTCGCCCGGCACGCCGAGCCGCCGGTCGCCGGCCGCGCCGACCGCGTACACCACGGCGTCGTGGTGCGCGGCCAGTTCCGCCGCCGTGATGTCCGTACCGACGTCGACGCCCAGGAACATCCGGACCCGCGGGTGGGTGTGGAAACGGGCGAAGGTGTCGCCGATGCGCCTGGTCGCGGGATGGTCGGGCGCCACGCCGTACCGGAGCAGTCCGCCCGCCACCGGCAGCCGGTCGACCAGGGTCACCTCGGCGTTGGTGTGCAGCAGCAGGTCCTCGGCGGCGTACATGCCGGCCGGGCCGGTGCCGACGACCGCGACCCGGATCGGCGCGAAGTCGGCGGGCAGGCTCCGCTCGAACGACGGCGCGCCCCAGGCGTGGAACGTCGGCACGCCCTCCGGCACCGGGCGCGGCGCGCGCTCCTCGTAGAAGGCCGCGTTGACCGCCGCGTACTCCTCCTGCCCGGCGGCGGCCAGGGCGTCGGCGGGGAAGATCGCGTCGACCGGGCAGGCGTCGGCGCAGGCGCCGCAGTCGATGCAGGACCCGGGGTCGATGTAGAGCATCTCGGTACGGCCGAAGTCCGGTTCGTCGGGCGTCGGATGGATGCAGTTGACGGGGCAGACGGCGATGCACGTGGCGTCGTTGCAGCAGGTCTGGGTGATGGCGTAGGTCATGTCGTCGTCAGCTCGCGGGGCTCCGGGACGGGTGGTTGCGGATGGATCGGATGAGCGGCGGACTCAGATGAGGTGCGGACTCGTCCGAGGAACTTCATCCGAGGAACGGACTCATATGAGGTGCGGACTCATATGAGGTGCGCGCGCCTGTAGACGGCGGTCGCCGGCCGGGTGAGCAGCCGCGCCGAGGACAGGAACTCCATCAGGCCCGCGCAACTCGACCGCATCAGCGACTTGTGGTGCTCGTTTGCCTTCGCCTCGGCGAGCGCCCGCTCGACGTCGAGACCGGCGTTCGCGTACACCTCCCGGCTGACCATGCTGGTGACGATGAAGTACGAGGCGAGGGAGACGACGAGCGCCTGGACGTGACGGCGCACGGGGCCGGCCTTGCGCAGCCGGGCGCGGGTCTCCTCGCGGGCGAACTTCATGTGCCGGGACTCCTCGACGACATGGATGTTGTTGATGGTCCGGATGAAGGGCGCCACCCGCTCGTCGCGCATCCAGTCGCGCTGCATGACGTCCAGGACCTCCTCGGCGACGAGGATCGAGGCGTACGCGGCCTCGCCGACCGCCAGGGTCTTGAACACGCGCCCGAGTTCGACGACCCAGCGCGCCGGCCGGTAGGCGGGGGCGCGCAGCTTGGCCGCGCCGCGCCCGAACATGATCGAGTGCCGGCACTCGTCGGCGATCTCCGTCAGCGCCCACTGGAACCGCGGATCGGTCGGGTCCTTCGCGTACATGTCGCGCAGCACCATCTGCTGCAGGATCATCTCGAACCAGATGCCCGTGCTGGCCACGCACGCGGACTCCTGCCGGGTCAGCTCCTTGCGCTGGGCCTCGGTCAGTTCCTGCCAGTAGCGGGTGCCGTAGAGGGTGCTCCACTCCGGGCTCATCCCGTGGTGGTCCTCGTCGAGCGGGGTGTCCCAGTCCACCTCGGCGGCGGGGTCGTAGGAGAGCTTGGCGGACGACTCGAGCAGCCGGCGGGCCGCCTCGCGCTCGGGCTGCTTCTGGTCCTGGGCCTGGTCCGCCGGCTGGACGGTGGTGTTGGCCATGGTGCGGCTCCTTGAAACCCTCGGGACGGAATCGGTCGCGTTTCCGGCGCTTGTTAGACGCTGTGTCTAGCAAGCCGTTGGTCGGAAGGTATAGCAAGACGAGCCGCACGCCTACCCGTCGGTACAGAATTCGTTGCCGCGGATCCCGGAGCAGGGGATGATCCGTACATGATCGACACGAGCGACACCATTGACCACGGCGGCGAGAGCGCCGAGGAGCGGGCCGCGATCGCCGCGGCCGTGGACGGCGAACTGCGCCTGCTGGAGGCCGACGTCCGGGCGTCGGCCGAGGCTCCCCGGCTGTTCGACCCCGAGTTCGTCGAGGTCGGCGCCTCGGGACGGCGCTGGACGTACGAGGAGATGCTCGCGGCCCTGCCCACCCTGCACGGCACGGGCGCGGACAGCCCGCGCATCGAGGCCTCCGGCATGCGCGGGGTCCTCCTCGCCCCTGACCTCGTCCACCTGACGTACGAGACCGAGATCGCCGGCCGCCGGGCGCGCCGCAGCTCGATCTGGCGCAAGGGCGAGGGCGACACCGGCTGGCGGCTCTACTACCACCAGGGAACCCCGGTGGGCGGGGTCTGAACGCCCGTGCTTTCATGAGGCGTTCGCGACGGGGGAGTGGGGGCAGGCGTGTCGGGTGACGGTGGGCTGCTGACGGAGCGGTTCGAGCGGGACCGGGGGCATCTGCGTGCGGTGGCCTACCGGATGCTCGGTTCGCTGGCGGAGGCCGACGACGCCCTGCAGGAGGCGTGGCTGCGGGCGAACAGCGCGGGAATCGCGGGCGTCGAGAACCTCGGCGGCTGGCTCACCACCGTGGTGTCCCGGGTCTGCCTCAACATGCTCAGGTCCCGTGACCGGCGTCGCGAGGACTCCCTCGACGACCGGTTCAGCGAACCCGGCGCCGGGACGGGCGCCGGAGCCGGCTCCGGCGCGGTCGCCGGCCGGCCCGGCGGCGATCCCGAGGCGGAGGCGCTGATGGCCGACTCCGTCGGCGTCGCCCTGCTCGTCGTCCTCGACACCCTCGCCCCCGCAGAGCGGCTCGCCTTCGTGCTGCACGACATGTTCGCCGTGCCCTTCGAGGACATCGCCCCGATGCTGGACCGCACCCCGGCCGCCGTCCGGCAGCTCGCGAGCCGCGCCCGCCGCCGGGTGAAGGGCGGCGCCGTGGTCGCCGAGGCGGACGCGGTACGGCAGCGGCGCGTCGTCGAGGCGTTCCTGGCGGCGACCCGGGGCGGGGACTTCGAAGCCCTGGTCGCCCTGCTCCACCCGGACGTCGTGCTGCACGCCGACCGCCTGGTCGTCCCGACGCCCGAACCGATCCTCGTCGCCGGCGGCCGGGCCGTCGCCCAGGGCGCCATGGCGGCGATGGGCCGGGCCCGCTTCACCGGCCTCGCCCTGCTGGACGGCAGGGTCGGCCTGGCGATGGCACCGCTGGGCCGCCTCCGCCTGGTGCTCACCTTCGAGGTGGCGGACGACGGCCTGATCACCGGGATCGAGGTCGTGGCCGAACCGGAGCGACTCGCCGCGCTGGACTTCGGCGCGCTGGACCGCGGCGCCCCGGGTGTCGGCGCGGTCGGCGCGCCGGACCGCGACGGGCCGGACCTCGACCCGTCAGGCCCTGACCGGGCGGAGCTCGACCGGTCGGGTCTTGACCGGTCGGAGCTCAGGCCGCCGGAGTGAGCCGCTCGGTGAGGGCGTCGGTGTCGGGGACGAACCAGACCTGCGTGCCCCGGTTGCACTCCCGGACGAAGTCCCGGAGCGCCGAACTCCCCTCCAGGTGGCGGGATATGTCGCCCACGACGACCAGCCCGACCCGGTACTGGGCGAACTTCTGGACGATGTCACCGGCCATCCGGGTCCGCAGCCGGAAGAAGTCGTCCGGGAGACGCTCCACGGGCACCGCCACCCACGCCGCCCCGCCGTAGGAGCCCTCTCCTATCAGGTCGGTCGCGTCCCGCTCGCTGTGCACGAGCGGGCCGTCGGCCGCGCAGAGCAGCACGGGCGTGCCGTGGATGTCCTGAAAGACGTTCACTGGGTGCCTCCGATGAGTGCGTCGAGAACCTTCAGCAGGTCGGCGGTGGTGTCGAGGTCGCCGAGGATCACGAACTTCAGCGAGTGACGGTCCTCGTCGAAGACCGTCTCCACCCGCAGTCTGCCGCCGGGGTCCCCCTCGTCTCCGTGCCGTCCGAACACCGTGGCCATGACGGCGTTGGCGAGCCGGTCTGCGGTGTGCCGGTCCACCTCGTCGACCTGCACGATGGTCGACACGTCCGCGCGCGGTCCGAGTGCGCGCCGCGTGGCCGGCGTGGATGAGTGGGCGAGTCGCGCGGCCGGCGCGGCCGCCGACACGGGTACGCCGGTGAACGCCTCCAGGTCCGCCCGCGTGATCCGGTACTGCCGGCCGACCCGGGTCGCCCGGAGCCGCCCGTCGCGTACGTACCCGCGCACGGTCTTCACGTGCAGGCCGAGCAGGTCCGCGACCTGCTCGACCGTGTAGAGCTCCTGCACCGGACTCCTCACCCCACCTTCCCTGTCGTCACCCAACGTAGCATAGAAAAGGGAGCGACAGGGAAGGTTGAGGAGTGTTAGAAAACTTCATGGAAGTTCAGGGAGTCCTGGAGGTGGAGGTGCTCGTGACGTACGCGTCGATGTGGGTCTGGGTGAGGGTGTTACCGAACGTGTCGGTGAGCTCAGCTCGCAAGGAAACCGGCCTGCCCGGCCCGGGGCTCGTGACGGAGATACGCCCGCCCCTCACCGGTACAGGAGTCCAGGTGGCGCCGCCGTCCGTCGACACGGACACGGTCAGCGACCGCACGCCCGACCGCTCCGCCGCGCCCCGCACCGCAACGCCGACATAGCCGGCCCGGCCTGGTGCCGCCGTACCGTCCCGGCCGAGCGGCGGGGTGAACCGCACGACGCTGAGCGGGAGTTCCGTTGCGGTCCTGGTCCTGGCGGACGTGAACGTCCAGGCGGCCGTCACACTTCCGCGCGGCTGCTTCGCCGTCGCCGTCAGCCGGTAGCCGGCCCGCCCCGCCGGCACGGTGAACGAGGCGTGCCCCGGCGCGCCGCGACGCGTGCCCACCAGCACGCCGTTGCGGTGCAGCGTCGTCGTGGCGGCGCTGTGCGGCGGCGCGGACGGCAGATGACCGGCGCCGTCGGCGAGCAGCGGCAGCGCGAGGGCGATCGTGTCGCCGGTGCGCACCCCGGCGGGCTTGGCGCCGGGGGAGGTGTCCAGCGCGGGACCGAAGACCGGGGTGTCGAAGTCGAGCACCGTCGTGCTCCCGGCCGTGACCGCGATCCCCAAGGCGCTGTAGCGGTTGGGAGGCTCCGACTCGGACGCGGTCGGCGCGGTGTACACGACGTCCCAGGTGCCGCGCTCCGGCGTCACCAGGTACGTCGCACTGCCCGGCACGGCCATGGCACTGGCGAGCAGCGGGGAAGGGCCCACGGTAGGCCCGAAGTCGACGAAGCCGTAACCGGGGCCACTCGCGGGCGCGGCGGCGTTGACGACGATCGTGCCGAGGTCACCCGGCGCGGGATGCCGGACCAGACCGGTCAGGGCGCGGTCGGACGTGAAGGTGTAGCCGAGGATGTACGTACCGCGCTGCCCGTTCCAGTACGTGTCGATCCACGCCCGGACCGCGCCGCGCTCGGTGGCCGGGCCGAGGTGTGCCACCCGCAGGTCCGGGGACGGCGTCAGCACGTTCGCGAACGCCGTCGCCCCCTCGTACGTGACCTCCACGAACGCCCCGGCGTGCCGGAAGGCGGGCCGCGCGTCCGGCGGGAGGACGTCCACCGGCCGGGCGGTACGGGCATCGAGCACCAGGGTCGTGTCGCGGTCCACGTCCAGGCGCGGCCGCACGAGCCAGTCGACTCCGGCGGCCCCGCCCGCCGCCTCGGTGGTGAGCGTGCTGTCCAGCACATAACGGCCCTTGGGCACACGGACGGTGACCGTGCCGGACGAGTGGGACGGCGCGTCCTGGCTGGTCCCGGCACCGGCGCCGGACAGCGCGGTGAGCTGCGTGCGGTACGCGGCGGTCGGCGCGCCGGTGCGGCCGAGGTGGACGAGCTTGAGGGTGTACGTCTCGGCCGCACCGGCCGCGGGCTTGGTGGCGGCGGCCGCGCCGACGCCGGACGACAGAGCGGTCGTGGTGACGGCCACGGTGGCGGTGGCGGCGAGCCCACGCAACACGGTCCGGCGCGTCGTGGCAGAGGCGGGTGCGATGGCGGACGAGGCGGGCGAGGCGGATGAGGATCCGGAGAAAACGTTCATGACCTGCACTGGGCCCACCCGGCAGCCCCGTTCCCGTGACCTGCCCCACAGGTGCCTCGCACGGAGCACGAGTGTGGCGGGCGTCACGGGAACCCGGACGAACCGGCGCCCAGTACCCAGTGTGGAATCAGCTATGAGAGATCGTTTCCGTGCCGGGGATCCCGCGGCGCTCGGCGAGGCGTACGACGAGCACGCGCAGGTCCTGTACCGGTACGCGCTGCGCGTGTGCGGCGACCCGGCCTCGGCCGAGGACGTCGTCTCCGCCACCTTCCTGGAAGCCTGGCGCTGCCGCGACCGGCTGCACCCGGACGGCGGCAGCCTGCGCCCCTGGCTGCTCGGCATCGCGACCAACGTGCTGCGCGGCACCGCCCGCGAGGCCCGCCGCCGCGACGCGGCCCTCGCCCGGATCGCCGACCGGGGCGTGCTCCCGGACTTCTCCGACGAGGTGGTGACCCGGCTGGCCGACGCCGAACAACTGCGCGCCGCCCGCGCCGCCCTGAAACGACTGCGCCGCCGCGACCGCGAGGTCTTCGCCCTCGTCGTGTGGGCCGGCCTGGACTACGCGGCCGCCGGCGAGGCCCTCGGCATTCCCGTCGGCACGATCCGCTCCCGCCTCTCCCGCGCCCGGGACCGCCTGCGCGCCCTGGCCGAGGCCGAACTACGAACGGCCCGCCGCGCCCGGTCCCGTACCCGCACCGCGGAATTGCCCGCAGCCGCAGCCGCAGCCGCAGCCGGAGCCGGAGTCGGAGCCGCAGCCACAACCCCAGCCCCGGCCCCAGCCCCGGCTTACGGCACCGGCCCCGATGACGCCTCCGGCCTCGCCCCCGCCTCCGCCCCCGCCCTCGTGTCCCGCCGTCCCGCCCCGGAGAACTGACATGCGTACCCCCGCAGACGACTCCCGCCTCCGCGCCGACCTCGTGGAACTCCTCCCGCCGCCCGAGGTCCTCGAGTTGACCCCGCTGCGCCACCAGGCCCTGAAGCACCGGATCCTGAACGCCGCCCAGAAGCCGACACAAAGCCGAGTCCGAAGCCAAAGCCGAAGCCGGAGCCGCCGCGTGCCGCGGTTCGCCGTACCCGCCGCAGCCGGGGCCGCCCTCGCCGCCGCGCTCGTGCTCGCCGTCGTGAGCGGCGAACCGCACGGCCCCGCCGACCCGCGTCGCCAGGACGGCGGCGTCGCCGCGGCGCCGGTCACCCCGACCGCCGACCAGGTGCTCTCGCGCGCCGCGCTCGCGGCCTCCGTCTCACCTCAGGCGGCCGCCCGGCCGGACCAGTTCGTCTACATCGAGAGCCTGACCGCACACGCCGCGCGCCGGGCCGACGGCGGGCCGGCCGCCCTGCCGCAGGCGCACCGCCGTCAGGTGTGGCTGTCCGCCGACGGCACCCGTGAGGGCCTGCTGCGCGAGGCCGGCGCGCCCGACACGCCGCTCGGCGTACGGGGCCGCGTGTACGAACTCGACCACCGGGGCGCCACGCCTCGCCCCGGCACCCTCGGTCCGGCCGAACCGTCGATCACCCAGCCGACCCACACCTTCGTCGCCTCGCTGCCGACCGACCCCGAGACCCTGCTCCGTCTCGTCTACGCCCAGACCCGGCCCGCCGACGGCGGCGACCCGCACCAGCGGGCGTTCACCGCGATCGGCACGCTGCTGACCGAGACCTGGGCGCCGCCGCGCGTGACCGCCGCTCTGTACGAGGCGGCGGCACGGATCCCGGGGACCAGCGTGCTGCCGAGGGCGACGGACGCGGCGGGCCGCGAGGGCGTCGCCGTGGCCCGTACCGCCCACGGGGAACAGACCCAGTGGATCTTCGACCGCACGACCTCCGCCTTCCTCGGCGAACGCACGGTCCTCACCCGCGCCGGTTCCGCCGGTCCGGCGGGCACGCTTCTCGGCACCACCGCCGTCCTCACCAAGGCGGTCGCCGACCGCCCCGGTGAGGTCCCGCCGGCCTCCTGACCTCAGCCGCGCCGGGTGCTCCGGGCGCTCTGGGTGCTCCGGGCGGGATCAGCTGCCCGAGCCGGAGGCCGCGGCGTTCCGCCAGACGGTGAGGTCGAGCGTCATGTACGTGCTGGGCGAGCCCTCCGGGGAGAAGGCCTTGACCGTGACGAGGCCCAGGTGGCCGGTGCCCGTGGTCACGCACAGCTGGCGGCCCGGCGACAGCTTGTTCACGTACACCTCCTCGGTGAAGCGGGTCTCCGCGCGACAGGTGGCGAGCGAGCCCTCCTGTCCCGGGTCGAGCAGCACCAGGTTCCCGCCGGTGCTCTCGGCGTCCAGGTAGCCGCCGGTGTCGTAGGACAGCTCGTATCCTCCGTCCTCGCCGTCCTGCGGGCGTACGACGTCGTCGCCGAGCGTCAGGTGATAGCCGGCGGTGAGGTTGATGCTCTTGAACTCCATGGGCTTGGGCTCCTGCTTGGCGGACGGCTTGTCGTGGGGCTGTGCGCCGCCCGAGGAACCGTTCGAGGCGCTGCCCGTGGAGCCGCTGGGCTTGCCGTTGTCGCCGGAGGCGCTCTGCCGGTCGTCGTTCTGCGTGAGGACGTACGCGAGGCCCGCGCCGCCCACGCCGAAGACGAGCGCGGCGGCGAGCCCCACCAGCAGGGTCCGCCTGCCCGCGTTCCCGCGCGGCGCAGGGGCCTGCGGCTGCTGCCCCGGGTACGGAGCGGGGGCGCCGGGGTACTGCGTCGCGTACGGTGCGGGGCCGCCCACGCCCTGCGTCGGGGCGTACGCGTAGCCGTGCGCGTGCGGCGGGGCGGGCACCGGACCGGTCGCGGGGCCGGTCACCGGGGCCGCGGGCGCGGTGGGGGAGTACGCCACGGCGGGCGCGGTGGCCGGGTGCTGCAGCCCTTGTGCCGAGGGCTGCACCGACGGCTGAGTCGGCGGCTGAGTCGGCGGCTGGACGGGAGCGTGCGCCGGGGGCGCCGGCGGCGCGGGGGGTGCCTGCGGCAGCGGAGACGCCGGCGCGGGGGTCGCGGCGCGCGCGGTGATGTCGGCCGAGACCGCGCCGGGCAGCCAGTCCTCGGGGCGGCGCAGCACGGTCGCGGCGTTGGCCTCCTGGCAGAGCCGGATGACCTCGGCGACTGTCGGCCGGGCCGCGGGATCCTTGGCGAGGCAACGGGTGACCAGCTCGCGCAGCCGCTCCGGAACGGCGCTCAGGTCCGGCTGCTCGTGCACGATCCGGTACAGCACACCGTGCGAGGACCCTTCGCCGAACGCGGGCAGCCCCGCCGCGGCGTACGCCGCGACCTGACCCAGCGCGAAGACGTCGGTGGCCGGGGTGACCCGGCTGCCGGCCGCCTGCTCGGGCGCCATGAAGGCAGGCGTGCCGATGGTGACGCCGCTGCCGGTGAGTGAGGTGGCGTCGGCGGCGTGCGCGATGCCGAAGTCGATCACCCGGGGCCCGTCGGCGGCCAGCAGCACGTTCGACGGCTTCAGGTCGCGGTGCACCAGGCCCGCGCCGTGGATCACCTGGAGCGCCTCGGCCATCCCCGCGACCAGCAGCAGCACCGTCTCGACCGGCAGCGCTCCGTGCGTCACCACCGCGTCCGCGAGCGAAGGACCGGGCACATAGGCGGTGGCGAGCCACGGATGCGCGCCCTCGGCGTCGGCGTCGATCACGGGTGCCGTGTACAGCCCCTGAACCCGCTGCGCGGAGCGCACCTCCTGGGCGAAGCGGCGACGGAACTCCGCGTCCTCGCCGAACTCGGGGCGGATGACCTTGACGGCCACGGGGCGGCCGCCGGGCGTGTACGACAGATAGACCTTGCCCATGCCACCGGCGCCGAGCCGGGCGGCCAGCCGGTAGCCGGCGACCATGGTGGGATCGTCCGCGGCGAGCGGCTGAAAGACCTCGGAGGCGGCGGCGCTGCCCGACTGCTGACCACTCATCAAGCTTGTTCTCCCCGTACGGAACTGCGGAACGACGCGGCCACCGAATGGCCGGGTTCCGGATCTCGCCCGGCACCCTATCCGCTCGGCGGGGGTGCGGGGGAATGCGAGCGCGGGTGCTGGTGTTGTTGGAGGTGGCTGACATGCCCGAGTCAAAGAAATCGGCTTGGTCGGCAGCCGGAAGGAGCACTCATGTCCCGCACCACCCAGCGCCCCGTGGTCACCCTCAGGTCCACGGCCGGCACCGGTGTCACCTACGTGACCCGCAAGAACCGCCAGAACGACCCCGACCGGCTCGTCCTGCGCAAGTACGACCCCGTCCTCGGCGCCCACGTCGAGTTCCGCGAGCAGCGCTGACGCCTGCCGCCACCCTCCCCGGCACACCCGGAAGGATCCTCATGAAGGTACGCAACTCCCTCCGCTCCCTGAAGGCGCGCCCCGGCGCCCAGGTGGTCCGCCGCCGCGGCCGGATCTACGTGATCAACCGCAAGGACCCGCGCGCCAAGGCCCGTCAGGGCTGACCACCGCGCCCCGGCTCCGTCCGCGCCCCGCCCGGCGCGGGCGGAGCCGTCCTGCTCGCACGGCCGGCGCGAGCAGCGCCCGCGCGATCTCGTCGCCAAGGCCGGCGGCGCTCACGCCGCCGGCCCCGAGCGGCTGCTGGCGCCCGCCCTCACCCCCGGCCGGTACCGGCGAGCAGCACCCGGGCCGCGCGCAGGAGCAGCGCGGGGCGGGTCAGGGCGCGTGGGTGCTCCATCATGTTCAGCACGTTGGTGTACGTGGTGTTCACGGTGGCGTCCACGATCGACGCCGCTGTGATGCGGTCTCCGACCCACCGGATCAGCGGGTAGCCGGGCGGGTAGGGGCCGTCGACGTGCGGCTGGGCAAGGTCGGCGGTGGTGGAGAGCTGCCAGGCCGCGTCGACGACGGTCGCGGCGCGCCGGAAGTAGCCCCATGCCGGGTCCTGGGGTGCCGCGCCGGAACGCAGGTAGGCGGCCAGGGAGTTGGCCTGCAGGGCGGCCAGGGTGAGCCCTTGCCCGTACACCGGGTTCACCGCGGCGAGCGCGTCCCCGGCCACCACGAGGCCGCCCGGGAAGCGGCCGAGGCGCTGGTAGTCGCGCCGCATGCTCTCGGCGACGTGGAACGTCTCCACCGTGTCGCTCATCTCGCAGGTGTCGGCGACCGTGCGCAGCGGCTCAACGCAGCGGCGCATCCGGGCCCGGAACTCCTCCGGGTCCCGTCCCGGCCGGTCGCCCGCGTAGCCGGCCAGGACCACCGACCAGTGGTCGCCCTCGACGGCGACGAGCCCGCCGGCTTCCGTCACCGTCGGCCGGTAGCCGCTCGCCGGGCCGGGGCTGCCGTGGACGACGACGGTGCTGCCCAGCTCGTCGCCGCGCCGGAAGGTGCCCGTGGCGTAGCCGAGGTCGATCCGCATCCGGGCGACCGGTGCCCGGTCCCAGCCGCCTTGTTCCAGCCAGTTGCCGAGCCGGCTGGAGCGGCCCGTCGCGTCCACGGCGAACTCCGTGTCGAGCACCTCGCCGTCCGCCGTGGCCACCCCGCGGACCCGGCCGCGCTCGACGACGAGCCCGGCGGCCTGCCCGGTCACCAGGCGCACGTTCGCCGCCCCGGCCACCCGCCGGCGTACCGTCGCCTCCAGGAACGGCCGCGTGGCACCCAGCATCCGGGTCCCCGCGGCGGGCGCCTTGAGCCGCCCGTCCATGTAGAACCGCACGTCGTCGCCCTCGCCGAGCAGCGCGCCGCCCGCGACGAGTTCCGCGGTGACCCCGGGAAACCAGCGTTCCAGCTGACTGTGCCCCATGGCGAGCAGCGCGTGCAGCTGTCGTCGTTGCGGGGCCCGCGTCCCCATTCCGTCCGGGCCGATGGCCTCGTCGGCCTCGAGGACGACGACCTCCTCGGCGTACTCGCTCAGCACCCGCGCGGCGAACAGCCCCGCGTAGCTGCCGCCCATCACGACGGCGCGTTTCATCCGGCCCCCACTGTCGCTTCGATGCCCCGTGAGGACCCTACCGGCCCCGCTCGGCCAACGCCGCTTCGAGCGCGGCGAGATGGCGCGCTTCCGCCTCCCTGCGCGCGGCGGCGAAGCGGCGGTCGACGAGCAGTACGGGCGCCAGCCACAGCCAGCCCCACAGGCCGATCGGGTAAACGTAGCCCCACTCGCGCAGCAGCAGGTTGGTGGCGAAGGCCAGGGCCATGGAAACCGCCCATGCCGCGGTGCGGTTGCGCCCGAGCAGGCGCACCGGTGCGTTCCACGGCCCGGACAGTGCCTCGACGGTCGCGGCGCGGACGTGGGCGTCGCGGCCGGCGGGGGCCGAGGCGTCCACGGACCCGGCGCCCCGCGCCAGGTCCTCGGCGAGGGCGCGGGCCTGCGCCTCGGTGTTCCACTCGTTGTCGTGCGCCCGGACCGACGCCTCCGCCCTCCGCATCCGGACGTCGTCCCAGTACCCGCGCCGGGCCCATCGCTCGGCTGCGGAGGCCGGCCGCTCGGCCTTGGGCGAGTCCGGCGGCGCGAGCTCCCTCAACCGCCGCGCGAGACCTGCGGCCCGCCCGGCCCGCCCCGGGTGGTCGAAGCCGTCGGCGCGCCGACAGAGTTCGGCGTACCCGGCGAGCAGCCCGAGATGATCGGGGTCGAGCGCGAGCCCCGCGCGGAACGCCCGCTCGGCTTCGTCGTCGTGGTCGTCCTCGTCCTCGACGACATGGCCGAGGGCGAGCCAGCACGAGAGGTCGGGGTGCGGGCCGAGCGCGTCGATCCCCTCCTGGGCCGCGCGCCGCACGGCGGCGCTCCCGCCGGCGACGAACAGCTGCTCACAGCGGTCCTGGTAGGCGTCGAGCGTGCTCATCCGGTTCCCCTCCTCGGTCACCCCCTCTGGGGCCGGGCAACTATGCGATGCGGAGTTTCCGCAGGTCAAGCGAGTTCTGACGGCATGCGGGCGGTGCAATCCGACGGTCCTTCAACTCCCTTTGCGGTCCGTCCCCTTGCGCCCCTCGGGGGCTCGCCCTACGCTCACCTCTCGCCGACAGTTAGGAAGCTTTCCTATTAATCGGCTCCCGCGCACACGTCACGACAGCCCGAGAACGACCCGCAGAGAGCCAGAACCCGAGAACCCCAGAACGAGAACCCGAGATCAAGGAGTGACATGCCCCCCACCATCAACGCACTCCGGCGCCACCGCACCGCCGCCCTCGTCGCCGCCGCGGCCACCGGCCTTCTGCTCCCCGCCCTGGCCGGCCCCACGTCCGCCGTCGCCGCGGCCGGCAACCTCGCCCAGGGCCGGCCCGTCACCACCTCGTCGACCGAGAGCAGCACGCTGACCGGCGCGAAGGCCGTCGACGGCTCTACCTCCACCCGCTGGGCCAGCGCCGAAGGCGTCGACAACCAGTGGATACGGATCGACCTCGGCGGCGGCACCGCCGTCAAGCGGGTCGTGCTCAAGTGGGAGGCGGCGTACGCCAAGGCGTACCGCGTCGAGGTCTCCGACGACGGCTCCACCTGGCGCCGGCTCTACTCGACGACCACCGGTGACGGCGGCACCGATGACCTCGCCGTCGACGGCACCGGCCGCTACCTGCGCGTCTTCGGCACCCAGCGCGGCACCGCGTACGGCTACTCCCTCTACGAGGTCGAGGCGTACGGCACCGGCTCCACCACCCCGCCGCCGACCACCGGCACCAACCTCGACGACCCCCGCAAGAAGGAGATCGCCATGAAACTGGTGTCCTCCTTCGAGAACTCCTCCCTCGACTGGCGCGCCCAGTTCGCCTACATCGAGGACATCAAGGACGGTCGCGGCTACACCGCCGGCATCATCGGCTTCTGCTCCGGCACCGGCGACATGCTGGACCTGGTCGAGCGCTACACCGCCAAGAAGCCGGGCAACCCGCTCGCCCCCTACCTGCCCGCCCTGCGCAAGGTCAACGGCACCGACTCCCACGAGGGCCTCGACCCCGGCTTCCCGGCCGCATGGCGGCAGGCCGCGCAGGACTCCGTCTTCCAGCAGACGCAGGAGGAGGAGCGCGACCGGGTCTACTTCAACCCCGCCGTCTCCCAGGCCAAGACCGACGGCCTGCGCGCGCTCGGCCAGTTCGCGTACTACGACGCCGCCGTGATGCACGGCGAGGACGGCTTCCGAGCCATCCGCGCGGTCGCCATGTCCCGGGCGACCCCGCCCTCCCGCGGCGGCAACGAGAAGACGTACCTCAACGCCTTCCTCGACGCCCGCGAGGAGGAGATGCGCAAGGAGGAGGCCCACAGCGACACCACCCGCGTGAGCACCGCCCAGCGCCGCTTCCTCAACGAGAACAACTACGACCTCAACACGCCGCTGTACTGGAGCGTGTACGGCGACCCGTACTCCATCACCAGCTGACGCGGTCGCTCGCGGCAGAAGCGGCGGTACGGGCCCGGCCCCGTGCCGCCGCTTCGTCGTGTGCCGTCACCGCCAGGCCGGGTGCCCCTCCGGGACGTCGCCGGTCGT
Organism: Streptomyces sp. NPDC101160; assembly: GCF_044768205.1. Taxonomy (NCBI): domain Bacteria; kingdom Bacillati; phylum Actinomycetota; class Actinomycetes; order Kitasatosporales; family Streptomycetaceae; genus Streptomyces; species Streptomyces sp. NPDC101160. The sequence goes on from NZ_JBIWPJ010000003.1 coordinate 556,140, forward strand.
GAGCTGCCGCTCGTCCGTGCCGTCCGCCCGGATCGCCCAGATGACCGGCTTCTCGTACGGGCCGCGCACGAAGGCCAGCCAGGTGCCGTCCGCCGACCATGCCGGGTCCATCTCGTGGGCGGCGGTCGCGACCAGTGGCCGGTCGCCGGTGCCGTCGGTGCGGACGAGGTGGATGTCGCCCCGGGTGGTGGTGCGCTGGTAGCTGCCCGCGGTGTAGGCGAAGGTCCGGCCGTCGGGGGACCACACGGGGTCGAGGGCCGGATGCGGCAGTCGGGTCAGCTGTACGGGCTCGCCGTCCGGCGCGGACGGATCCACGGTGAAGATCTGCCAGTTGCCCTGCTGGGACGCCTCCAGGCAGACGGCGACGCGCTTGCCGTCCGGGGACCACGCCGGATCCTCGACCCGGCCGGTCCCGTGCGTGAGCTGCCGGGCCGAGCCGTCGGCCACCGTCACCTCGAACAGCTGCTGTACGCCGTCCACCTTGCGCAGTACGGCGAGCCGGGTGCCGTCCGGCGACCACGACACCCGCCCGCCCGCGATCGCGGCGATCCGCCGGGCGCCCGAGCCGTCGGCGCGCGCCGTCCACACCGCCGTCTCCTCGGACGTGCGGCGCGTGAACGCGAACGACGCCCGGTCCGGCGCCCACTGCGGCAGCATGTCGCAGGTGCCGTCCGTGATCAGCCGGCGCGGAGTGTCCGTGCCCGCCGGGCGGACCGCGATCACGCCGTGGCAGCGCTGCGGCCAGCCGGGTGCGGTGTCCTGACGGATCAGCAGCGGAGCGGTCGGGAACGGCGCGGGCGCGGCGGCCGTCGGACCGCCCCCCGTCTTCGCACCACCGGTCTTCTCCCCGCCGCTCGACCTCTCCGCCTGCCAGGGCTGCCAGACGAGGAGGCCGGCGACCGCCGCGCACACGACGAGCGCCGCGCCCACGGCCGTACGGCGGCGGCGCGAGCGCCGAGCGGTCGAGGCGGAGTCGGCGTCGGCCGCGGTGGTGACGGGTGTCGTCACCGGCGCGGGCGTCGGTTCGGTTGCCTCCGAGGCGGTGACGGGTGTTGTCACGGGCACGGGCACGGGCGCCGGTTCGGTCTTCTCCGGCGCGGTGGCAGGGGTCGGTTCGGGCACGGGCACGGGCACGGGCGCCGGTTCGGCCGTCTCCGGGGCGGTGACAGGTGTCGGTTCGGTCGGTTCCCGTACCACCTCGGTGGGCGGGTGCTCCCGAGCCGCCGCCAGCAGCACCGTCGCCTCGTCCGGCAGCCAGCCGCCGTCCGGCCGGTGCCGCACCGTCAGCGCGTCGAGGAGGGTCGCGGGCGTGGGTCGTTGCTCCGGGGCCTTGGCCAGGCAGGCGGCGACGAGGCCGCGCAGTGCGACGGGGACCGCGGTGAGTTCGGGTTCCTCGTGGACGACCCGGTAGAGCCAGCTCGCCGACGAGCCGTCACCGAAGGGCGCGCCGCCCGCCGCCTGGCAGAGCACGACGCCCAGCGCGAACATGTCGACGGCCGGCGTGATCGTGCCGCCGGTCAGCTGTTCGGGCGCGAGGTAGCCCGGCGTGCCGACCTGGAGGCCGGTGCGGGTGAGGGCCGTGGTGCCGTCGAGCGCCCGGGCGATGCCGAAGTCGATGACGCGCGGCCCGTCCTCCGCGGCGATGATGTTGGCGGGCTTGAGGTCGCGATGGACCACCCCGGCCCGGTGGATGGACTCCAGGGCCTCCGCGAGGCCGGCGGCGAGCAGGGTGAGACTGTCGGCGGGCAGCGCCCCGACCCGGTCGAGGACGGTCCGCAGCGTGGGCCCGGGGACGTACGCGGTGACCAGCCAGGCCGGCTGCCCATCGGGGTCCGCGTCGACCACGGGGGCCGTGTGGAAGCCGCCGACCTGCCGGGCCGCCGCCACCTCACGGGCGAAGCGGCGCCGGAACTCGGGGTCGGTGCCCAGCTCGGGCCGTACGACCTTGATCGCGACCGCCCGGCCGGACCGGGAGCGGCCCAGGTACACCACCCCCATGCCGCCCTGGCCGAGCCGTCCGACCAGTTGGTACCGGCCGTCACCGACCGATGCCGGATCCCCTGCCTCCAGCGGCTTCATTCCGTGCCCCCTTGCCCGACGTACTGTGCAGGGATCTCCTACCAGCCGCACGGTGCTCTGGTCGAGCGCCGCGCGGCGGAAGGTGATCGGGAAGAGGAGGGGAGGAGGAGGCGATGGGGGAGGAGGAGCGGGGATCAGTCCTCTACCGAGTGCTCTTCCCAGGTCTCCTCGTCCGGGTCGTACTCGGTGTGGGCGGACTCCCACGTGGCCGAGGTCAGCTCGACGCCGGGCACGTCGCCGAGCAGCTCGATCGGGTCGATGAAGTGGGCGAGGGAGCCGGACGGGTCCAGCTCGATCGCCTCGACGGACTGGGCGCGCTCGGCGTCGTCCAGGTACTCGTCGTTCCGCACCTGCTCAAGCGCGGCGGCCTTGAGGGCCTGCTCGTCGGTGATCTCGGCGACGAGCTCGATGGTGACCCGGACGTAGCGCGGGTCGGACTGCTCGGAAGAGGGGTCGATCGTGGTCATCCGCGAAGCTTAGGCGACGTCCGCGCCACCCGCGTCCGGGGCCTCCGGAAGCCGCCTGGCCACCACTCCCTGCGGGACGTCCTGGTGGCCGCCCGAGGCGAGGATGCGCACCTCCGCCCGGTCGCTGATCTCGGCGCGGATGATGCCCGTCGCGTCGGCGTATACGGGATGCCCGCCGGGACCCGTGGCCGAGGTCCGCTCGACCACCACGGCGTCCCGGGCCTCGCCCGTCCCGCCGGAGAACACCAGCTCGTACCGCAGTGCGCTCACCTGCCCCATTTTACGCGGAGGTCCCGGCACGGTGCCTCAGGAGAGGGCGTCGACGAGGGCGGCCAGGGCGCAGCCCAGGGCCCGCACCCCCGGCCCGGCAGGGCCTCCGGGCTCGGTCATGTACAGGTCGCGGCGGATCTCCACCATCAGCGCCGTGACCCGCGGGTCCTTCCCGTAGTGCGCCAGCGGCACGTACGTCCCGGCGAACGGGCTGTCCGTCCCCACCCCGCCGAAGCCGGCGAAGGCCCGCCGCGCCGCCGCGAGCAGCGCGGGCGGCGTGTGGAAGGCGTCCGTGCCCAGGCAGACGGGTGGCCGCCGGCCGTCGCCGTGCAGTTCGTACGGGAGCGGTGCCGTCGGGTACGAGTGGACGTCCACGATCACCGCGCGCCCCACCGCCGCGAGCCGCTCGTCCACGGCCCGGGTCATGGCCTCGGCGTACGGCGTGAAGTAGCGGCCGACGAGCGGTACGGGATCGAAGCCGTCCGGCCGCAGCTCGCCGCGGTGCGTGGTCCGCGTGTACACCGCACCCATCCCGACCGCCAGCATCTCCTCCCGCTCGTCCGGGAACCGCTCGGGGTCGACCACCAGCCGCGACAGCCGGTTGACGAACCGCCAGGGCGCCACGTCCGCCGAGACCGCCGCCACGGCCGCGATCTCCTCCGTGTGCGCGTCGGTGATGTAGTCGAGCTCGCGGTCCAGCTCCGCGTCGCCGAGCACGATGCCGGCGCGCACCTCCGGGGGCACCACCCGGGAGGAGTGCGGCACGTGGAGCAGCACGGGGGAGCCGGGATCCCCGGCGAGGTGGGCGAAGGAGGACGCCTCGGCGTGCGGCGCGTCGTTCATCTCTGGCGGGCTCCCGTCCCCGGCTCGATTCCGGTCCTGGCTTCGGTAACGGTCCGGCCGCGCCCCGGGTTCCCGGCCGGCACGCGGTCCCTCCTGCCGCCCGTCACGGCAGGGCCGCGCCGCGCGCCGTGATCCACAGGTGGTACCACTCCTCGTGCCCGAGGTCCGGTGCGGCGACGGCGGCGTCCCGGCAGGCGCGGATGCGCTCGGGGCGGCTCGTGCCGATGACCGGGGCGATGCGGGCGGGGTGGCGCTGGAGCCACCACAGCACGATCGTCTCCGGGGTGGTGCCCTTCTCCTTCGCGAGGTCGGCGACGAGCGCTGCCGTGGCGTGCTCGTCCGCGGTCTCCTGACGCCCGGTGTAGCGGCCCTGTGCCAGCGGGGCCCATGCCTGGAGACCGATGCCGTGGGCCATGCAGTGCTCGACCGTGCCGGCGGGGAAGCCGACGGCGGAGGCCGCGGCCGTGTTCACGAGCACGCCGTCCTCCAGCCAGTCCCGGCGCAGCAGGCTCAGCTCCAGCTGGTTCGCGACGAGGGGCAGCGAGAGGTGGGCCTGGAGCCGGGAGATCTGGGGCGCGCTCATGTTGGAGACGCCGAACCGCCGTACGAGCCCCTGCCGATGGAGCGACTCCAGGGCCTCGGCGACGTCCGCCGGGTCGGCGAGCGGGTCGGGCCGGTGCAGCAGGAGCACGTCGAGGAAGTCGGTGCGCAGCCGGGCGAGGCTCTCCTCGACCCGGCGCACGATGGTGGCCCCACGCAGGTCGTAGAGACCGGGCCGGTCACCGTCGTCGAGCCGGACCCCGCACTTCGACTGGACGGTGATCCGCTCGCGCAGCCCGGGTGTGCGGGCGAGGACCTCGCCGAAGACGGCCTCCGCCTTGCCGTGCCGGTAGATGTCGGCGTGGTCGAAGGCGGTGATGCCACTGTCCAGGGCGGCCTCGATCGCCGCCTCGGCGGCATCGACGTCGGCGCCGGAGTAGGGGCTGGGGTCCCAGCTCCCGCCCAGCCCCATGCAGCCGAGCAGCACCCGCCCGCCGCCCGGAGCCGTTCGCGGGGTCGTCCCCGGGGTCAACCGGGAGGTCGTTCGCGGAGCCGTCCGCGCGGGCGTCCGCTGGGTGTCGCGGGCGTTCCGGGTGTCGTCGGTGCTGTCGGTTTCCGGCGTCGAGTTCACGGCCTCACCCTCCCACAGGCCGCGCGCCGGCCCGACCGAGCACCGGCCCCGCACCCGGCCCGCCCGCTCCCATCGACCGGCCTCGGGCTGGTGACCGGCCCCACTCGTCCCGCTTCAACGTCTGATCCGCCCGGCGAAAGGCCGACTCGTCGTCGGGCCACAGGTGGGTGTGGATGTTCAGCGGCATGGCCGCATTGGTGTGGCCGAGACGCTCGGAGACCGACTTCACGGGTCATGACGCGGAGTCGTCCCGACGCCAGAAGGTGGGCAGCCACCAGCAGAGCACCGAGCGGTCGGCAGGCCACGGGGCGCGGTCCTCGGCATCCCAGTCCTCGAAGGAGTCCCGGGTCAGGTCGATGGGGCGCCAGGCGGGGTCGAGCGGCTCGTCCTCGGCCGGCAGGCGGACGTACCGGCGGCCGTGCTCGTGGCAGGCGCCGAAGTCCTGGTAGTTCTGCTGTGCCTCGATCAGGGAGACCTTGTTCGCGCCGCCTCCCATGGTCGGCCAGCGGAACTGGACCCCGTCGTCCTCCCAGAAGCAGACGGGGCAGATCTCGTACGAGCCGGGCAGCGCGTCCAGCACTTGGTGCCCGCAGCATGGGCAGGGGTAGCGGTCGCTCACCCGGGCAGTCTCCTTGCCGGTACCGCCGGTGCGCCATGGCTTTCTTGGTCCCCGCCCGCCCGGCCGGTCCGCAGTCAGTCCGCAGGACACTCGTGAACGGCCGTCGGAAGCCAACGCCTGCCGCCCAGAAAACCCCAGGTCGGAGCCCTGGACGGGGCTCCGCCGCAGGTCAGGATGAGACCGAAGGCATTCCGCTTCGACGTTTTGTATACAATCAATCGTGGTCGCCCCGAGCCGGGCGGCGCAGGCGTGGGCGCAAGGGCGGGCCGACTGTCGATCACAGGGTCCGTACGCCTGCCCTCCCGATCCCCTGCCTCCGGAAACACTTCACTTCACCATGAGCACCGACACCGCAGACCCCGAGACCGTGACGTCCGCCGCCACGGTCGAGACCGCGCCCAAGCCCCGGAGCGCCGGCCGAGCCCCAGCCCGCCCGGCGCCGGCGGCCGCCTTCCACAGTGTGAGCGCCGTCACGGTCGTCCTCCTCGGTCTCGTCGCCATCGGCGCGGCCATTCACGAGCCGGTCCTCATACCCCCGCTTGCCGCGAGCGCCGCCCTCGTCCACAGCGCCCCGACCGCGCCGCTCTCCCAGCCGCGCAGCGTCGTCATCGGCCACCTGCTGGCCGCCGCCGCGGGCTACGCCACCCTGGCGCTGGCCGGCGCCAGTGCCTGGGCCGCGGCCGTCGCCGCCGGCGTCACCCTGGCTTTGACCCACCTCGCCCGCACCCCGCACTCGCCGGCCTGCGCCACCGCCGTGGTCGTCGTCCTCCAGTCGCCCGACCCGGCCCGCTTCGTTCCGCTGCTCTTCGGCGCCACGCTGGTGCTCGTCCTCATGGAGTTCGTCGGCTCCCGCATCCGCCGCGGCGCACCGAAGTACCCCATTTACTGGTGGTGACAGCGGCCTGTGTCAGCGGCGGGCGATAGCGTCCGCGACATGGGATTCACGAGCGCCTGGGGGATCAGCAGCCACCCCGACACGGTCATCGCGCGGCACGCCCCGCGCCTGCTGCCCGCGATGGCGGCCGACCGTGCCGCGCACGGCTCGCGAGAGCGCTGGGAGGCGTGGCAGCGGGCCCCGCTTCCGGACCACCGAGCCTGGTACGGGCATCCGACCCGGCGCGACGCCATCGACGCGTTCCGCGCGCTGACCGCCCCCGGCCGTCACGTCGACGAGCTCTGCGCGGGCATCACCGACCCGTACTTCTACGTCGTCGACCACCTCTGGGACGGTCAGGACCTCGACGGCATCTTCGTCTCCGTGCACTCCAAGGAGTACGCGGTCTCCTCCCTCTTCCACTCCATAGGTCCCGCCCGCGCCGCCCTCCTGCCCGGCTGGTGCGGCAACTTCCTCCTCACCGCCGCCGAGACCCGCCACGCCCTTGCGGACGTCGAGGCGGCCCTCACCTTCACCTCGCCCGAGCGCACCGCGGCCGAGGAGCAGGACTGGCTCGACTACACGGCAGGCGAGGAGAGCGTCCTCGACGGCCCCCTGCGCGTCTGGCGCGCCGCGGTCCGCAACGGCCACGGTGTGTGCGGGGTGGCGCTGCACATCGGCTGACCGTACCGTCAGGCCACTGGCCAGCCCGGCCATCCTCCGCCCGCCGACCGGTACACGCGCAGCTCGCCCACCTCGTAGGACATCTCCTCCGCCTCCGGGGGCGGCGCCGGGTGGTAGCGGCCGGCGCAGACCGACAGGTTGACGATGAGGTCGGCGCGCCAGCCCCGGCCGACGCCGCGGTCGTCGCTGAAGATCTCGGTGTCGTCGAGCCACCAGGTCACCGAGCGGGCCCCGAACTCGGCGCGCAGCCGGATCCAGGCGCCGGGGCTGACGGTGGGGGAGCGGTGGTAGTGGTAGGTGCCGCGGACGTGGTTGGAGAGTTCGAGGAGGTCCGGGTTGTCGGGGTGGTACTCGAAGACGTCGACCTCGCTCCCGCCGTCCCGCCAGGTCCAGATCGCCGGCCAGGCGCCGGTCTCCTCGGGCAGGCGCACCCGCGCCTCCAGGGTGTCGCCGGTGCGCAGTTCGAAGCCCCCGGGGGCGCCCTCGGTCGTCAGGAGTCCCGTGTCCCACTTGCCGTCCGGCCGGCGGGTCGCGCGGAAGACGCCGCCGCGGGTGTAGGCGGGATCCGCCGTCAGGTAGTCCAGTTTGTTGTCGCCGGGGTTGATCGGGCCACCGCCCGGATAGGCCCAGGAGCGGCCCGCGGTCCACTGCTCCCGTGAGTCGAAGTCGGCGGTGAAGACCGGCTCGTCGGCTGGAGGCCACGTCGTCATGGATGCTCCTCAGGCAGTCGCCCGCTTGTCGTGCGTCTACCGGGTTCTGCCCGCCTGGCCCGGCCCGATGCGGAGGACCGCACTCCTTGTCGAGAACTCGTCATCGAGGTTCCGTCGCCTCCGGCTCCGTCTCGATCACCTCGTCCCCGTCAGCCCGCCGAGCCCGAGTTGGTGGAGGTGCGCGGTTCGGCGCCGGCGAAGTCGAGCAGGTCCCCCAGGACGAGCGGAGGCCCGGCCGACGGACGCACTGGACGAGCAGGCGGGCCGCGATGTCGTCCACGTCGTGCGTCCACGGGATCGGCGGGGCGCCCGCTCCGGCACAGCAGGCGGGTCCGGGGCCGCGCGAAGGGGTCGGGCGATCAGCGCACCGAGCTCAGGAACGCCCGGGTCCGCTCGTGCTCCGGGGCGTCGAGCAGGCGGGCCGCAGGACCCGACTCCACCACCGACCCGCGGTCGAACATCAGGATCCGGTCGGAGACGTCCCGCGCGAAGCCCATCTCGTGCGTCACGCACAGCAGGGTGATGTCCGTGTCCCGCGCGATGTCCCGCAGCACGTCCAGGACCTCCGCCACCAGCTCCGGGTCGAGCGCCGACGTCACCTCGTCGAGCAGCAGGATCTCCGGCCGCATCGCGAGCGCGCGGGCGATCGCCACCCGCTGCTGCTGGCCGCCGGACAGCCGGGTCGGCCGGGTGCCGGCCTTGTCGGCGAGGCCGACCATGCCGAGCAGCTCGCGGGCCCGCTCGTGCGCCTCCTCCCGGCTCTCGCCGAGCACGTGCACCGGCGCCTCGACGATGTTCTGCTCCACCGTCATGTGCGGGAACAGGTTGAAGTGCTGGAAGACCATGCCGATCCCGCGCCGGCGCCGGGCCAGATACCGCTCGCTCGCCGGTACGAGGGCGCCGCCCGCCCTGCCGTCCGACCCGTCGCCCGGCATGTGCGAGTACGGCTGCCCGGCCACGTGGATGACGCCGTCCGAGACCCGCTCCAGGGTCATCAGCAGCCGCAGGATGGTCGTCTTGCCGGAACCGCTCGGTCCGATCAGTGTCACCCGCTCGCCGCGCCCGACCGCCAGGTCGAGACCGTCGAGGACGACCTGATCGCCGTACCGCTTGGTCACCCGCTCGAACCGCACCGCCTCGGCGGGCGTCCCGGGCACCGGATCGGACACCGGATCGGACCGCTTCGCGGACCTCGTCCCGGGCGCCGCCTCCGCAGGCGCGGCCCCGGTTTCGGTCTTCTCAATGGGCAAGGCGTGCCTCCAGTCGTCGTACGAGCACGGACGTCGGCCAGCTCGCGAGCAGGAACACCGCGCCGGCCAGGGTGAAACTCTCCAGATAGGCGAAGTGCGTGCTGCCGAAGGCGTTCGCCTCGTGCACCATCTCGTGCACCGTGATCACGGACAGCAGCGGCGTCTCCTTGAACATGGAGACCGCGTAGTTGCCCAGCGGCGGCAGCACGTTGCGCACCGCCTGCGGCAGCACCACGGCCCGCCACACCCGCCGCCGCGGCAGCGACAGCGCCGTGCACGCCTCCCACTGCCCGCGCGGCACGGAGTCGATGCCCGCCCGGTACACCTCGGCCAGGTACGCCGCGTAGTGCACCCCGAGGACCAGGACGCCCAGGACGGGGGCGTCCAGACCGGGCACGAGCACCCAGGCCGCGAACAGCTGCACCAGCAGCGGCGTCGACCGGACGAACGCGGCCGCCCCGGTCACCGGCAGCGCCACCCAGCGGGGCGCGGCGCGCCCCACGAGCGCGAGCACGAGCCCGAGCAGCGCCGCCACCGCGAAGCCGAGCACGGTCGCCACGAGCGTGACCCCGAAGCCCTTCAGGACGACCGGCAGCGCGGCCCAGGCCGCCTCCCCGTCCCACATCACCGACCACCCCCCGTACCGAGTGCGCCGAGCTTCACGGAACCGCCGTGCTTCCCGGAACCGCCGGGCTTCCCGGAACCGCCCGGCCCGCTGGGGCCGTCGAGCCCGCCGAGGCGGGCCCGCGCGGCCCGCTCCAGCGCGTTCATCAGCAGGCTCACCACGGCGGCCAGGAGCCCGTACGCCGCGAGGAGCACCAGATACGAGGCGGCCGTGTCACCGGTCGCCGACCGCAACTGGTCCAGCTCGAAGGTGAGATCGGGCACCGTGACCAGCGACAGCAGCGGCGTGGCCTTGAGCAGCTGCACCAGCAGGTTCTTGAACGGCGCCACCATCAGCGCGTGCGCCTGCGGCAGCACGACCCGCCGCAGCCGCAGCCACGGCCCCATGCCGAGCGCGACCGCCGCCTCCCGCTGCGCCCGGGGCACGGCCGCCACCGCGCCCCGGACCACCTCGGCCCCGTACGCCCCGAAGTTGAGCCCCAGGGCCACCACGCCGCAGGCCAGCGGTTCGAGCCGGAAGCCGAGGATCGGCAGCGCGAAGAACAGCCAGAACAGCTGCACGTACAGCGAGGTGCCGCGGAAGAACTCGACGACCGTACGGGCCGCGCCGCGCACCGGCAGCCGCCGCGAGCGGGACATCAGCCCCAGCGCGTACGCCAGGACCAGCGCGAGGGCCGCCCCGAGCAGCGTCGCCTCCAGCGTCACGAGCAGCCCCTCGCCAAGCCGCGGTAGCGCCCGCCGGAGCTCCGCCAGGAAGTCGCTCACGCCGGCCCCTTGCCCGCGCACAGGTCCGCGGTCCGCAGCGACCGGGGCGGCGCCTCACCCTTGGTGAAGCCGTAGCGCCCGATCAGGCCCACATAGCGCCCCGGATCGCCGGTGATCCGCGCGAGCTCGCGGTCGAACGCGTCGCGCAGCGACCGCGCTCCCGGCCGGAACACCGCGCCGCCCGCGCTCCACTGCTTCACACCGTCCACGACGGGCACGAACGGCGTGGCCACCTCCACCGCCGCGCCCCGGTTCGTCCGGGCCAGCCAGCGCAGCGAGATCCCGGTGAGGGCGAAGGCGTCGACGCGTCCGGCGAGCAGCGCGTCGAGACCGTCCTGCTGCTTGGCCAGCGTCTTCACCGACCCGTCGGGGACGCCCGCCGCCTTCGCGTACGACGCCTCCACGGCGGCGGTCAGCACGCCCACCGTCGCCCCCGCCCGCGCGCACGACGAGAGGTCCGTCAGGCGCTTCGGGTTGCCCTTCGGGACCATCAGGGCGGTGGGGGAGACGAACTCGGGCTCGGAGAAGATCACCTTGGCGCACCGCTCGGGCGTGATCGACATGCCCGCGCTCACGACGTCGAACCGGCCGGCGAGCAGCCCGGGTATCAGCGAGCCGAACTCGGTGAGCGTCGGCCGCAGTTCGCGCACCCCGAGCGCCCGGAACACCTCCCGGTGCAGCGTCGGGGCCTCACCGGCGAGGTCGTCGCCGTCCTGGAAACCGTACGGCGCCTCACCGGCGAAACCGACCCGCACGAAGCCCTGCTCACGCAGCTTCGCGAGCAGGTCGGCGTCCTCCTTCGGAGCGCCCGTGCCCGCCTCGGTGCGACTGCAGGCGGTCAGCGCTCCGGCGATCCCGCAGGCGGAGGCCAGGGCGAGAAAGCCACGCCGGTCGAGCCGATCGGGGCGCGGGGCACGGGACATGAAGGGTCCTTCCAGTGAGTCGGGGAGGCCGGGACGTCGGGGCGGCCGGGAGAGGGGAAGAGAGGGGAGAGGGGGAGGGGGCGGGCGAACTCAGCTCAGGGGAGTGAAGTCCCGTGAGGCGATGAAGGACGGCCGCCGCACCGGCGCGGCGAACGGTGCCTCCGGCCTGTTCTCCACACTGTTGAAGACGAAGAAGATGTTGCTGCGCGGGTACGGGGTGATGTTGTCGCCCGAGCCGTGCAGCGCGTTGCAGTCGAACCAGGTCGCCGAGCCGGCCGGCCCGGTGAACTGGCGGATCCCGCAGGCGTCGGCGAACGTCGTGAGTGCCTCGTTCGACGGCGTCCCCGCGTCCTGCATCTGCAGCGACCGCTTGTAGTTGTCCTTCGGGGTCTCGCCGGCGCAGCCGAGGAAGGTGCGGTGCGAACCCGGCATGATCATGAGGCTGCCGTTGGTGGTGTGGTTCGGGGTCAGTGCGATCGACACCGACACGGTCCGCATCTGCGGCAGCCCGTCCTCGGCGTGCCAGGTCTCGAAGTCCGAGTGCCAGTAGAAGCCGCTGGCGCCGAAGCCGGGCTTGACGTTGACCCGCGACTGGTGGACGTACACCTCGGAGCCGAGGATCTGCCGGGCCCGCCCGGCGACCCGGGGATCGGCGGCGAGCCGGGCGAAGACCTCGCTGATCCGGTGCACCTCGAAGACCGAACGGATCTCCTGCGAGCCCGGCTCGACGATCGACCGCTCGTCCTGGCGTACGGCGGGGTCGGCGACGAGCCGGTCCAGCTCGGCGCGCAGCCCGGCGACCTCGTCGGGCGTGACCAGCTCCTCGACGGTGACGAAGCCGTCGCGGTCGTACGACTCCAGCTCGCGCGCCCAGAACGGGCCGGGGGTGCCGGGGACGGACCAGACGACGGGGTCCTTGCGGCCGATCAGCACCTCCTCGGCGCCGCGGGTGGGGTAGAGGTCGATGGGACGGGTGGGGGCGGAGACCATGGGTGGGACTGCCTTCCTTCCTCGTGTTCGTTTCCGGGGTCTGTACGGGGTTTCAGCTCGGCCGGTCCGTACGGGGTTTCAGCTCGGCCGGTCTGTAAAGGGGTTTCAGCTCGGCTCGGGCTCCGGCTCGGTGAGGAGCGGGTACACGCCGTTCTCGTCGTGGTCCTCGCGGCCGGTGACGGGCGGGTTGAAGACGCAGAGGCAGCGGAAGTCGCGCCTGACCTTGAGGGTGTGCCGCTCGTGCCCGTCGAGCAGGTACATCGTTCCGGGCACGATGGTGTACGTGAGCCCCGTCTCGTGGTCGGTGAGCTCGGCCTCGCCCTCGACGCAGACGACGGCCTCGACGTGGTTCGCGTACCACATGGACGTCTCGGTGCCGGCGTACAGGACGGTCTCGTGCAGGGAGAAGCCGACCCGTTCACGGGCCAGGACGATCCGCTTGCTCTCCCAGGTGCCGGAGGCGGCGCGGACGTGGCGCTCGGTGCCGTCGAGCGAGGCGAAGGTACGGACGATCATGAGGTGGCCTTTCGTTCAGGCGGCGGAGCGGCCGGCGGCGGCGTGGCGGACGGCCCGGGCGAGGATGCCGAGCCCCTCGTCGAGTTCGTCGTCGGTGGCGGTGAGCGGCGGCAGCAGCTTGACGACCTCGTCGTGCGGTCCGGAGGTCTCCAGGAGCAGCCCGAGCTCGAAGGCCCGTCGGCACACGGCCGCGGCGCGCTCCGGCTCGGCGAACTCCAGGCCCCAGACGAGTCCGCGGCCCCGGACGGAGCGGGCCGTGCGCCCGTCGTCGCCGCACAGGTCGCTGAGGGCGCGCTCGACCCGCTCGGCCCGGCCGAGGGTGCGCTCGCGCAGGGCGCCGTCGCGCCAGTACGCGTCGAGGGCGGCGGTCGCGGTGACGAAGGCCGGGTTGTTGCCGCGGAAGGTGCCGTTGTGCTCGCCCGGCTGCCACTGGTCCAGCTCGGCGCGGAAGAGGCACAGCGCCATCGGCAGGCCGTAGCCGCTGATGGACTTCGACAGGGTGACGATGTCGGGCGTGATGCCCGCCTCCTCGAAGGAGAAGAAGTCACCGGTGCGGCCGCAGCCCATCTGCACGTCGTCGACGATCAGCAGCATCTCGTGCCGCCGGCACAGCTCCGCGAGCCCGCGCAGCCACTCGGCGCGGGCGACGTTGACGCCGCCTTCGCCCTGCACGGTCTCCACGATCACGGCCGCCGGGCGGTCCAGGCCGGACCCGGGGTCGTCGAGGAGCCGCTCGAACCACAGGAAGTCGGGGGTCCGACCGCCCAGGTAGTGGTCGTACGGCATGCGCGTGGCGTGCGGGAGGGACACCCCGGCACCGGCCCGCTTGGCGGCGTTGCCGGTGACGGCGAGCGAGCCGAGGGACATGCCGTGGAAGGCGTTGGTGAAGGAGACCACCGTCTCCCGGCCGGTGACCTTGCGGGCGAGCTTGAGCGCGGCCTCGACGGCGTTCGTGCCGGTGGGGCCCGGGAACATCACCTTGTAGGGCAGCGCGCGGGGCTCCAGGACGGTGCTGCGGAAGGTCTCCAGGAAGTCGCGTTTGGCGGTGGTCGACATGTCGAGGCCGTGCGTCACGCCGTCGGAGGCGAGGTAGTCGAGCAGCGCCCGCTTCAGTACGGGGTTGTTGTGGCCGTAGTTGAGCGATCCGGCACCGGCGAAGAAGTCGAGGAAGGGCCGCCCGTGCTCGTCGTACAGCCGGCTCCCGCTCGCCCGCTCGAACACCACGGGCCAGGCGCGGCAGTAGCTGCGCACCTCCGACTCGACGGTCTCGAAGACGGACGGGGTGAGGGTGCTGAGGGGGGTGCTGAAGGGGGTGGTAAGGATGGTCACGCGTGCTCCGCAAGAGGTGGTGGTACGTGGCGGGTGTGTGGTCGGCGGTCGGCGGTCGGTCGGGCTGTCAGGGGGTGTCAGGGCGTCAGGGGCCCGATGCGGTACAGCACTTCGGGCTCGTGCGACGCGGGAGTGGTCCCGTGCGGCTCGTCGGCGCCGGCCGGCTCGGGGAACACGGCCGACGGGAAGAGGACCTCCCGCGCCACCCCGGCGCCGTGCCGGCGCGCGAACGAACGGAACATCCGGTCGGAGGCCACGTTCCCCGGTGTGACCGTCGCCTCGATCCGGACGAGCCCGTGCTCGGCCGCCACGCGGGAGGCCAGAGCGTCGAGCAGTGCTCCGGCTACCCCGGTTCCGCGATACGAACCCTCCACGGCGACCTGCCAGACGAAGAGCGTCCCCGGCGCCTCGGGCCGCAGATAGCCGGTGACGAACCCGACCGCGCGCCCGGTCGCGTCCCGCGCGACGGCGGTCGTCCCGGCGAAGTCCCGGCACCACAGCAGATAGCTGTAGGGCGAGTTGACGTCCAGTTCCCCGGCTTCGCGGGCGATCCGCCAGAGGTCGGCGCCGTCCGTGATCTCGGCCCGGCCTATGTCCAGGCCGGTGGTCGCAGTGGTGGCGTGTGCTGTGGTCATGGGCGCCGAAGCTACCGAGCACGTCGGTGAACTTCCTGGCCCGAGGGGGTTGTGGTGCGGCGGCGGGTCTGATAGTCGCGCGAGTCGCCCGGCGTACGGAAATGGCGGCGGAGGGGCGCGGAAAACACCCCTAAAGGTGGACGAAATGCCCGTTTATAACGGCTGGGTAACGGCCCTGTCTGGAGCGCGTGGCCTTGTTAGGGACCTGCGAAGGCATGCGTTTTCTGGTTTGGGGCGGGCGGTGGGGGGTGAGGCGTAGGGGTTCCGGAGGCGACGCGAGCGGCCCTTTCCGCGCCGGCGCGGGGCCGGCCCTCACCGCCCCCGCCAGCGGCTGACCTGGGTGCCCGCACTCGCACGGCGGTAAGACGGCGCGAAGGCGCTCGGCCGGGGTCTCCCGGCCGAGCGCCTTCGCGTCTGTTTCGTGTCGAGCGCTCAGCGGCGCACGGTGCGCAGCAGGGTCACGGCGCCGATCGCCGGCACGGCGAGCACGAACGCGACGAGGAGCAGCACCTCCGTGGGGCCTATCCGGGGAGCGGCCAGGAACAGGCCGCCGACGAGCAGCATCACCGGGGGCGCCGCCGAGGTGGCCGTACCGATCACCTTGCTCGGCTGGTCCCAGAGCGGCGACTTCCACAGCAGCCACAGCCCGACCACCAGCGCCACCGTGCCCACGACCATGTTCAGGAGGAAGAGCAGCCCCGCCGCGGCGAGCAGGAGCACGGTGGGAAGGGCGCGCCCGGGCCGTACGGGCTCCACGACCGTGACCGCCGCGGTGACCGGCTCCTCGGCGAGGGCGGACGCGGCCACCGTGCGGGGCTCGCCCAGGTCGGCGAGGACCTCGCGCAGCTGCTGTTCGCCCTCGGCGCCGCTCACCTCGATGTGCTCGCGCAGATCCGCCAGGAGCTCGGCCCTGCGCTCGGCGGGCAGTTCGGCCGTCTCGCGCGCGACGGCGTCGAGGTAGGCGGTCACGAGCGGGTGGTCGATGGTCTTCATGAGGGCTCCCCCTGCGGGTCGTTGAGAAAGTGGTCGACGGCGTCCCGGAACAGCGGCCAGGCCCGGGTGAACTCGGCCAGGGCCGCCCGGCCGGCCGGGGTGAGCGTGTAGTAGCGCCGGGACGGACCGCTCGGCGACTCGCGCAGCTCGGTGTCGACGAGTCCCTCGCGGCGCAACCGGGACAGCAAGGGGTAGATCGTCCCCTGGCTGGTGGTCATCACGCTGACCGCGGAGAGCTCGCCGAGCAGCTCGATGCCGTACCTCGGCCCGTCCCTGAGCAGCGCCAGGACGCAGTGCTCCAGCACGCCCTTGCGGAGCTGGCTGGGAACCCTGCCCCCCGCCTCGTTACTTGCGTCACCAGGAACCATGTAATGCAAGATAGCTGGCGCAGGGCCCTCCCACAAGAAAAACAGGTGTCACAGCGGGACCGCGTCTCCCTACACTCGCTCACGCGGACGATCCGACGCACCGTCGGGCCGACGAACCGTCAGATGAACGAGCCATGAAGGGAGACGACCGTGCGCACCGCTGCTGTCACCGCCATCGCCGTCGTCTCCCGTGCCCGGTACGACGTGATCCTCGCCTCTCGCCCCCTCCGGTGCCGGCTGCGCGGCCGTCACCGCTGACCCGCGACGAGGTCGTACCCGTACAGCGAATCGTCTCGGGAATCGCGCTGCCCTGCTTCCGCATCGCACGCGAAGGACCATCATCATGCGTACCTCTGCACACCTCCGTAACCTCGGCATCCTCGCCCACGTCGACGCCGGCAAGACCACCCTCACCGAGCGGTTCCTCTATCTGACCGGCGCCACCCACAAGCGCGGCGAGGTCCACGACGGCACCACCGTCACCGACTTCGACCCGCAGGAGCGGGACCGGGGCATCACGATCTTCTCCGCGGCCGTCAGCTGCGAGTGGGCGGGCCACCGGCTGAACCTGATCGACACCCCCGGCCACGTCGACTTCGCGGGCGAGGTCGAACGCGCGCTGCGCGTGCTGGACGGCGCGGTCGCCGTGTTCGACGGCGTCGCGGGCGTCGAGCCGCAGAGCGAGTCGGTGTGGCGCCAGGCCGACCGGCACGGCGTCCCGCGCATCGCGTTCGTCAACAAGCTCGACCGCGCGGGCGCCGACCTCGACAAGGCCGTGGCGTCCCTCCGGACCAGGCTCGGCACCGTACCGCTGCCCGTCCAACTCCCCATCGGCCGAGAGGACGCCTTCACCGGCGTCGTCGACCTGGTCCGGATGCGGGCGTACGAGTGGCCCGGCGGCGCCGCGCAGGGCGAGGGCCCGGTCGAGGGACCCGTGCCCGATGCCCTGCGCGAGCAGGCGGCGCACCGGCGGCGGGCGCTCGACGAACAGGTCGCGGAACTGCACCCGGCCGCCCTGGAGGAGTTCTGCGCCAAGGGCGCGCTGAGCGCCGAGACGCTGGTCGCCGCGTTGCGCGACCTCACTCTCTCCGGCGAGGCGACGGTCGTGCTGTGCGGCTCGGCCTACCGCAACCGCGGTGTGGAGCCGCTGCTCGACGCCGTCACCGCGTATCTGCCCGCGCCCGCCGACCTGCCGCCCGTACGCCCCGACCGGCACCCCGCCGACCCGGCGGCGCCGTTCACCGCGCTCGCCTTCAAGGTGGGCGTCACGTCCACCGGCCGTATGACCTACCTCCGCGTCTACGCGGGAACGCTCCGAAAGGGGGACACCGTGCTCGACACCACGGCGGGACGCACCGAGCGCGTCGCCCGCATCCTGCGGGTCCAAGCCGACCGTACGACCGAGACCGAACTGGCCGCGGCCGGCGACATCGTCGCCGTCGTCGGGCCCAAGTCCACCCGGTCCGGCGCCACGCTCTGCGCGCCCGACGCGCCGGTGGTGCTGGAGGAGCCCGAACGGGCCGACCCCGTGGTCTCGGTGGCCGTCGAGGCACGGCGCGGCGTCGACACCGGGCGCCTCGCCGCGGGCCTGGCCCGGCTGGCCGAGGAGGACCCGTCCCTGGTCGTCGGCACCGACCCCGAGTCGGGGCAGACCGTGCTCTCGGGCCTGGGCGAACTGCACCTGGAGGTCACCGTCGAGAAGCTGCGCCAGGCCCAGGACCTCGACGTCGTGGTCGGGCGGCCCCGGGTCGGGTACCGGGAGACGGTCGCCCGCGGCGTCACCGGCCTCACGTACCGGCACGTCAAACAGGACGGCGGCGCGGGCCAGTTCGCCCACGTCGTCATCGATCTGGAACCGCTCACCGAGGAGAACGAGGAGGACTTCGTGTTCCGCTCGACGGTCGTCGGCGGCCGCGTCCCGCCGCTGTTCGCCCGCGCGGTCGAGGCAGGCTGCCGCGACGCCCTCGCCGAGGGCCCGCTCGGCGGCCACCGGGTGACCGGAGTCCGCGTCACGCTCACCGACGGCTCCACGCACGTGAAGGACTCCTCCGAGCTCGCCTTCCGCGCGGCCGGCCGCTTCGCCCTGCGCGAGGCGCTCCGGGCGAGCGAGATGACGCTGCTCGAACCGGTCGCCGAGGTCACGGTCACCGTCCCCGAGGACGCCGTCGGCACGGTCCTGGGCGACCTCGCCGCCCGCCGCGGCAGGGTCACCGGCTCCACGACCCGGGGCGGCACGGCCGTGCTGACGGCGACGGTCCCGCTGGCCGAACTCTTCGGCTACGCCTCGCGCCTGCGCAGCCGCACCCAGGGCCGCGGCACCTTCACCACCCGGCCGGCGGGTTACGCACCAGCCGGATAGCCTGACCGGTCTGTGCGGTTGCGGTGAGGCGGGTCACCTCGTTGAGCAGTTCGTGAAGCAGCTCGGTCGGCGGCGTCGGCTCTGGGCCCCCGTCACCTCCTGACAGGCCGGGAGGCTGTCCCGGGTGACCGGAAGGTGCCCCGACGAAGCCTGGGTGAAGATCCGCCTCACCACCACCCGAGGAGTCCCCCCCTCGCCCTCGCCCGCGACGCCCTGGCACGCTTCCTGCCCGGGCGGCGCGGGTGAGGTGCGCGAAGCCCCTACCGAGCGGGGCCTCTCATCGGGCAACCGCGCCTTTCGCCACGGCTGGCTCGGCCACGGCCGGCTCCGCCGCCGTCCCGGCCGTCCCGGCCGTCTCGTCCTGCCCGGACGCCCGGATCACGGTCTTCCCGCGCCCGTCCTCGATCCGCAGCCCCGTCAGCGCCGTGACCGTCACCAGCGCGAACGCGATCGCGCCGATCACGAACGCGGTCGTGTACTGGGACTCCTGGGGCAGCGGCGGGACGCCCGGCGGGAGACCCTTGATGAGGTGGGCGGTGAGCAGGGAGGTGATCACCGCGCTGCCGATGGCGCTGCCGACCGAGCGGGCGATGGAGTTGATGCCGTTCGCGATGCCGCTCTGGTGGACCGGCACGCCCGCCACGATGAACGCGGGCAGCGAGGCCAGGCCGAAGCTCACGGCGAGGCCGGTGAGCATGCCGGCGGCGATCACCGAGCCGGTGGTGCCGTGCTGGAGCGCCAGCCACAGATAGCCGAGGACGCCGAAGACACCACCGGTCGCCAGGGTGACGCGGGCTCCGACGCGGCGCACCAGGAGACCGGCGATCTGGGCGCCGACGAGCGAGGCGAAGGTCGCGGGCAGCAGATAGGTGACGGCCGCCGACAGGACGGAGGCGGTGAATCCGTATCCGGCGAGCGCCGTCGGCGTCTGCACGAGGTACGACACGGCGATGAACTGCGTGAACATGCCGAAGCCGAGCAGCAGCCCCGCGACGTTGGTGAACAGGACCGGCCGCAGCACGAACATCCCCATGTCGACCAGCGGTTCGCGCACCCGCCGTTCGACGAGCACCCACACCGCCGCCATCACCACGGCCGCGACGAACAGCGTGACCGTACGCACCGAGCCCCAGCCCCAGGTGTTGCCCTGCGACACCGGCAGGAGCAGCAGCACGAGCGTGGCGGCGAGCGCTCCGGCACCCAGCCAGTCGGTACGCCCGCCCGACGGACGCGGCGACGGCGGGACGGTCACGGCGGCGACGACGAGTGCGAGGACGGACAGACCCGTGGCGAGCCAGAACACCCGGTGGTAGTCCGGGTCGGCGCCCCGCGTCAGCAGCCCCGCGCCGACCAGGGCGAGACCGCTGCCGACCGCGAGGGTGCCGCTGACCAGGCCCATGGCACCGGGCAGCCGGCGCGGCGGAAGTTCGTCGCGCAGGACGGACAGGGCGAGCGGGAAGATCGCCGTGGCGGCGCCCTGCATGGCGCGGGCGGCGAGGAGCAGCGGGAGCGAACTCGTCGTGGCGGCGAGGACCGAGCCGACGACGGTCAGGGCCAGAACGGCGATCAGGACCGGCCGCTTGCCTCGCTGGTCGCCGAGACGGCCGAGCAGCGGCGTGAACACGGCGGCGGACAGCAGGGTCGCGGTGGTGAGCCAGCTCGCGGCGGACGTGGTGATGTCGAGCTGGTGCTCGACGACGGCCAGGATCGGGACGACGAGCGTCTGCATCATCGACACGACCATGGCGGCGAGGCCGAGGGCCAGGACGAGTCCGGTGCCGGACTGCCTGGACGAAGGGGATTGCTGCGGCGACATGGAGGGACAGGCTCCGAAGGGTACGTACGAGGGAGGGGGATACGAGGGAGGGGAAAGGGCGTGCGGCGGGCCCCCCCCCACCCGCCGGCCCCCCCCCCCAAGCGGCAAGGGGTGGGCGCGGCCGGCCCGCCAAAATCCCCGGGTGGCCCCCCCCCACCAACACAGGGCCGCCG
>NZ_JBIWPJ010000003.1:576607-759656 GCF_044768205.1 Streptomyces sp. NPDC101160
TGGGGTTTGGGGGGGGGCGTGTGGGGGGCAGGGGCCCCTTTGGTGTGGCCGGGGGGGGGGGTTGCGGGGGGGGGGTTTGGGGGGGGGGGGGCCCCCCCCCCCGCGGGGGGCCCCCCCCACGAAGGCGTCTAGTGGTGCGCGAGGCGGACGAGCATCTTGCCCGTGTTGCCGCCGCGCATCATCGACTGGAAGGCGTCGAGCGTGTTCTCGATGCCGTCGACGACCGTCTGGTCGGCGACCAGCGAGCCGTCCTTCAGCCAGCCGCCCGCCTGCTTGGCGTAGTCGGGCACCAGGTGCAGGTGGTCGCCCACGTTCATGCCGCGCAGGGTGATGCGCTTGCCGATGGCGAGCGGCAGGTTCGCCGGGCCGGGCGGCAGTTCCGTCGCGTTGTACGCGGAGATGGCGCCGACCAGGCCGATCCGGCCGTTCAGGTTCATCGCCGCGAGGGCCGCGTCCAGGTGCTCGCCGCCCACATTGTCGAGGTAGACGTCGATGCCCTCGGGCGCGGCGGCCGCGAGCTGACCGGCGACGTCGCCCGCGCGGTAGTCGAGCGCCGCGTCGTAGCCGTACTGCTCCACCAGCCGGCCGGCCTTCTCGGCCCCGCCCGCCGAACCGATCACCTTCGAGGCGCCCAGCTTGCGGGCGAACTGACCGGCCACCGAGCCGACCGCGCCCGCCGCCCCGGACACGAAGACGACATCGCCCTCGCGCACCGGCGCGATCTCCGTCAGCGTGGCCCACGCGGTCAGACCCGTGGTGCCGAGCACGCCCAGGTACGCCTCGGCGGGCGCGAGCGCGGTGTCGACGAGCTGCACAGCGGCGGCGTCCACGAGGGCGTACTCCCGCCAGCCGAGGAAGTGCGTGACGGTGGCCCCGACCGGCACCTCCGGCGCCTGCGAGGCGACGACGGTGCCGACGGCCGTGCCCGTCATGGTCTCGCCGAGCTCGAACTGCGGGATGTAGGACTTGCCCTCGTTCATCCGGCCGCGCATGTACGGGTCGACGGAGAGGAAGTCGTTGCGGACGACGACCTGACCGGGGCCCGGGTCGGGCACGGTGGTGGTCACGAAGGCGAAGTCGGTGGACCGGGGCTCGCCGACGGGCCGGGCGACGAGCTGCCATTCACGGCTGGAAAAAGGCATGACAAAGCTCCACGTAAGAGGGGGAGGAAGGAGGGAGGAGGAAAGGAAAGGAGGTGGGGGAACGGAAAGGAGGGGGCGGACTCAGGGGGCGGTCGGCAACGGTGCCGTTTCCCGCCCCGGCTCCGGTGTCTGCACCGGCTCCGGCTCCGGAATCTGCACCGGTACGCCCAGCAGCCCCGCGAGCAGCGCGTCCGTCGCCGGGGCGAAGAGCGCCCGGCTGTCCGTCGTCGCGGCCTCGGCCACCGACTCCAGTCCGAGGACGAGCGCCAGGGCGATGTCCGCCGCCTGGGCGGGCTCGACGCCCGCGGTGGTGCCGGCCTCGGCGAACAGCTCGGTGAGCAGGCTCCGCAGATCGGTCGTGAACGAGGCGCAGATCCCGGTGAAGAGCCGGGCCTTGGCGTCCACCAGTTCGGCGGTGTGCGGGGAGGGGCCGCTCAGCTCGGCGACGAGGTCGAGCTTGGCGGCGAGGACGCCGCGGATCCGTACGGTGTACGAGGCGTCACGGTCGGCCGCCGCCTGCCGGGCCCGCTCCAGGGCGCGGGCGTGCAGCCGGGCGGCGAGGCGGCGGAAGGCGTCGTCCTTGTTGCGCACGTACTGGTAGACGGCGGACCGGGACACGCCCATGGTGGCGGCGATGTCGTCCATCGTGGTGCGCCGTACGCCGTACCGGGTCAGGCAGTCGTAGGCGGCGTCGAGGACCTCGTCGAGCCGGTCGGTACCCATGGTCAGGCCAGCTTCTTGAGCAGCTCGGCGGCGAGCGGGGTGGAGGAGGCCGGGTTCTGGCCGGTGACGAGGTTGCGGTCGACGACCACGTTCGGCGCCCACGGCTCGCCGACGCGGACATCGACGCCGGCCTCGACGAGCCGGGTCTCGAGCAGCCACTTCGCCTTGTCGGCGAAGCCCGCCTGGGTCTCCTCGGCGTTGCTGAAGGCAGCCACCCGGTACCCGGCGAAGGCGTTGCCGCCGTCCGCCTCGACCGCCGCGAGCAGCGCGGCCGGCGCGTGGCAGACGACACCGAGCGGCTTGCCCGACGCCAGCGTGTCGATCAGGAGGCGCCCGGAGACGGCGTCGACGGCGAGGTCCTCCATGGGGCCGTGGCCGCCGGGGTAGAAGACGGCGTCGTAGTCGTCGAGCCGCACGTCCTCGAGCCGGACCGGGCGGCGGAGCTCGGCCATCGCGTCGAGGGTCGCGGCGATCCGGTCGGCACCCTCCTGCCCGCCGTTCACCTCGGGCGCCAGACTGCCCCGGTCGACGGTCGGGACGACGCCGCCGGGCGTGGCGACGGTGATCTCGTGACCGGCGGCCGTGAACGCCTCGTACGGCGCGGCGGCCTCCTCGGCCCAGAAGCCGGTGGGGTGCTCGGTGCCGTCGGCGAGGGTCCAGTGGTCGACGCCGGTCATCACGAAAAGGATCTTCGACATGCGTGTCTCTCCAGGCTGACGCAGTGGGGTTCTGACACCGCGGACGCAGATCGTCAGTGCGGCGATGTCCTCGACCGTAGGAGGCAGGACCCATCCGAATCCAATAGGCTCGGACATATGGCAGATAGGAAATCCGATGGCACGGCGGGAATGCCGACAGGTGTGCCGACAGATGTGCCGGCCGGTATGCCCGGGGGAGGACCGGCAGCAGCGGCCGCGGGAGCGCCGACGGGCGTGCCGGCGGCCCCCGCGCACGGTCCCGGACTGCCCGACCTGAACCTGCTGCGCACCTTCCTCGCCGTCTACCGGGCCGGATCCTTCACCACCGGCGCCCGTATGCTCGGCCTCTCCCAGCCCACGGTCACCACCCAGATCCGCACCCTGGAGAGCCGGCTCGGCCGGGAGCTGTTCGAGCGTCTGCCGCGCGGCGTCGCCCCGACCCCCTTCGCCGACGAGCTGGCCGGCCGTGTCGTGGAGCCGCTTGACGCGCTCGGCGCGGTCCACGGCCCCGGCGGGCTGCTCGGCGCGGGCGAGGCGGAGCCCGTGCACATCGCCGGCCCGGCCGAGTACCTCTCGCACTGCGTCCTGCCCACCCTCGCCGGTCTCGTCGACAAGGGCGTACGGCTCCGCGTCACCTTCGGCCTCACCGACGACCTCCTGGAGGCGCTACGGTCCGGTCGCCACGACCTCGTGGTGGCGACCGTCCGCCCCCGGGGCCGTAACCTCGCCTCCGTCCCGCTCGCCGACGAGGAGTTCGTCCTGGTCGCCGCACCGGCGTGGGCCGAACGCCTCAGCGCGCGCGTCGCCACCGACGGGGCCGCCGCCCTGCACGGCGTGCCCCTCGTCTCGTACGCCGAGGACCTGCCCATCCTGCGCCGCTACTGGCGGCACGTCTTCGGCACCCGCCTCGCGGCCACCCCCGCGGTCACCGTCCCCGACCTGCGCGCGGTCCTCGCCGCCGTCGTCGGCGGCGCCGGGGCCAGCGTCCTGCCGCGCTATCTCTGCGCGGCCGAGCTGGCCTCCGGGGCCCTGGTCCTGCTGTACCAGCCCGAGGACCCGCCGATCAACACCGGCTTCCTCGTCCAGCGCCCCGGCTCCGCCACCAACCCGCACGTGGCCGTCGTGCGCGACCACCTGATCCGCGTGTCACACGAGGCGTGAGACCTGGGGCGTGAGAGTCGAGGTGGGGGGCCCGGCGCACAGTATTGACGAAAGGTATGGACCAATCTACGGTCTGCGGGAGCGCGCGCCATGCCCAGGACCACCCCCACGTCCCAAGGAGCACGCATGCCCGGCCGTCGAACCGCACGCGCCCTTTTATCGACCCTCGCCGCCCTGCTCGCCGCCGCCGCGCTCACCGCTCCCGCCCGGGCCGCCGGCTCCGTCCCCGCCGGAACCGCCGGCACGGCCTCCGCCGACACCTGCGCCCTCAAACCGCGGCCCGCCGGCAAGGTCCTCCAGGGATACTGGGAGAACTGGGACGGCGCCGCCAACGGCGTCCACCCGCCCTTCGGATGGGCCCCCATCGACGACCCGCGCTTCGCCGCCCACGGCTACAACGTGGTCAACGCCGCCTTCCCGGTGATCCGTTCCGACGGCACGGTCCTGTGGGAGGACGGCATGGACAGCACCGTCCGCGTCGCCACCCCCGCCGAGATGTGCCGCGCCAAGGCGGCGGGTGCCACGATCCTCATGTCGATCGGCGGCGCCGCCGCGGGCATCGACCTGAGCTCGCGCGCGGTGGCCGACCGGTTCGTCGAGACGATCGTGCCGATCCTGCGGACGTACAACTTCGACGGCATCGACATCGACATCGAGACCGGCCTGGTCGGCAGCGGCAGCATCACCACCCTGTCCGCCTCGCAGGCCAACCTCGTGCACATCATCGACGGCATCCTCGCCCGCATGCCCGCCGGCTTCGGCCTGACCATGGCGCCCGAGACCGCCTACGTCACCGGCGGCAGCGTGGCGTACGGATCGATCTGGGGCGCCTACCTGCCGATCGTCAAGAAGTACGCCGACAACGGACGCCTGTGGTGGCTCAACATGCAGTACTACAACGGCAGCATGTACGGCTGCTCCGGCGACTCGTACTCCGCCGGAACCGTCGCCGGGTTCGTCGCCCAGACCGACTGCCTGAACAAGGGCCTCGTCGTCCAGGGCACCACGATCCGGGTGCCGTACGACAAGCAGGTCCCCGGCCTGCCCGCGCAACCCGGTGCGGGCGGCGGCCACATGGCGCCCTCGGCCGTCGCCCAGGCGTGGAACCACTACGCCGGGTCCCTCAAGGGCCTGATGACCTGGTCGGCCAACTGGGACGGCGCCAAGGGCTGGACCTTCGGTGACAACGTGAAGGCCCTCCAGGGCCGGTAGCCGGTCCCGGCAGGCCGGCGCCGAGTGCGCGCCGGCCTGCCGGGCCGTCTCGATCAGACGCAGGTGAGGGTGGGGCCGCCCCAGTCGGCGTGGTCGTAGGTGTTGCCGTCGCCGGCGTCGGCGACCTGGAGCGTGAGCTCGTAGGCACCGGTGAGCGGGGCGTCGAGGTGGGCGGCGGCCGCGCTGCCGGTCAGGGTGGCGCTCTCGGCCACCTTCACACCGTCCGCGTACACCCGGAAGACCACCGAGCCGCTGTTGCCGACCTCGTCGTCGACGCCCACGTCGGTGCTCAGGCCGGTGCAGGAGCCGCCCAGGTAGTACGTGACGGTGGCGGCGGCGTGGGTGCCGAGGCCCTTGGCGTACTGCGTGCCGCCGATGGTCAGGGTGCGCCCGTCGCCGGCCGCCTGCTCGCCGTTGCTGCGGTCGCGCTCGGCCGGACCCCAGCCGTTGGCGGCACTCGTCCACGCGAGGTCGCTCAGGGCGTGGCGGCCGGCCGACGGGCCGTCACCGCAGGCGAGACGCGCACCCGCCCAGTCGGCGTGGTCGTAGTTCTTGCCGTCCCCGGCGTCGGTGACCACCAGCCGCAGGTCGTTCGTACCGGTGAGGTCGACGCTGAGGCGCTTCGCGGGATCGCTGCCCCGCAGCACCCCGCTGTCGGCGGCCAGGCTCTGGTCGCGGTACACCTGGAAGACCACCGAGCCGCTGTTGCCGACCTCGTCGTCGACGCCGACGTCCACGGTGAGGTTCCGGCACGTCCCGCCCAGGTGGTAGCGGACGTCGGAGGAGGCATGGACGCCCAGGCCCCTGGCGTACGCGGTGCCGCCGACGGTCAGGGCGCGCCCGTCGCCCGAGCCGCTCTCGCCGTTGCTCCTGTTGCGCTCCACCGGGCCCCAGCCGTTGGTGGCGGAGGTCCACGCCAGGTCACCGAGCTGGTACACGCCCGCGGGCAGCGCGACCGGCGCGCTCGGGGTCACCCGGTACATCACCGTGCCGTGCGGCGGCACCGAGGCGCTGACCGCGCCGGTCGTGGTGGTGGTCTGCCCGGACCACAGGTCCTTGAGCGTGTACGAGGGCGCGCCGCCGATCCCGGCGGCCTCCGCGGTGGTGGCGACGGTCCGGGCCAGGCTGGTCTCGTTGGTGAGCGTGATCGCGCGGCTGCCGTCGGCGAGCGGCTTGCTCATGACGACCAGGCCGCCGCTGCTGGACAGCACGGTGCCCTGCACGCCCAGCGGGTCCTGGTCGACCGCGATCACGTCGGTGTTCTTCAGGATCGCCAGCGTCGCCGCACTCGCGGTCCGCAGGTCGCTGCCGATCAGCAGCGGCGCGGACATCTCGGCCCAGAGGCTGAAGTGGGTGCGGTACTCGGTGTCGGTCATGCCGCCGTTGCCGACCTCCAGCATGTCCGGGTCGTTCCAGCCGCCGGGCCCGGCGTACGGGGCGAGCGGCTGGTTGGCGTGCGCGATGCCGATCATGCTGGACCAGGAGTCGGTGATGTCTCCGGTGGTGCGCCAGGAGTTGCCGACGTCCTGCGCCCAGGTCCACGGCTGGTTCTGGCCCCATTCGCAGATGCTGTAGAGGATGGGGCGGCCGGTGGCCTTCAGCGCGTCGCCCATCGCCCGGTAGCGCTGCCGGGCGTCGACACCCTGGTTGTTGCAGTTGTCGTACTTGAGGTAGTCGACGCCCCAGGAAGCCCAGAGGTTGGCGTCCTGCTGCTCGTGGCCGAGTCCGCCGGGGAAGCCGAGGGTGTCGCAGGTCTTGGTGCCGGCACTGGAGTAGAGGCCGAACTTCAGGCCCTTGGCGTGGACGTAGTCGGCCAGCGCCTTGATCCCGTGCGGGAAGCGGACCGGGTCGGGCACCAGGTTGCCGGAGGCGTCGCGGTTCGGCAGGGCCCAGCAGTCGTCGAGGTTGACGTACTGGTAGCCGGCGTCCTTGAGCCCCTGGGTGACGAAGATGTCCGCGATGCCCTTGACCATCGACTCGTTGAACTCCGCCCGGCAGTGGGTGGAGTTCCAGTTGTTGAAGCCCATGGCGGGAGTGCGGGCCAGTGTGTTCTCCACGGCCGCCGCCGGTGGCGCGGCGGCCAGTTGGAGGCCGGCGGCGGCCGTGGCGGCGAGGGCGCCACCGCCGAACAGCATGGCCAGTGTGGTGGTCGTCGCGGTGAGGACGTGCCTGATGCCGCGTCCGGTCCCGCGTGTGGAGGGAGTCAAATGAGCTCTCCTGTCTGGGAGGTTGATCGGCCGACAAGGAGGTGCAGGTGCAGGTAAAGGAACAGGAGCAGGAGCAGGAGCGGAGCTACGCGGGCAGGCCGACGGCGCGGCCGCGGTGGCGGCGCTGCTGGATGACGACGGCGGTCACCAGGAGCAGCCCCTGGGCGACGTTCTGCCAGAAGGTGTTGATGCCCTGGACGGTGAGCCCGTTCTGCAGGGCGCCGAGCAGGGCGACCGCGAGCAGGGTGCCGCCGATGGTGCCCTTGCCGCCCTTGAGGGCGCAGCCGCCGAGCGCGGCCGCGGTGATCGACTGGAGTTCCAGGCCCTCGCTGCCGGAGACCGGCTGCCCGGAGCCGGTGCGCGCGGTGAGCAGCACACCGGCGAGGGCGGCGACGGTGCCGGTCAGCGCGTACGCCGAGATCAGGTACTTGTTGAGGTTGATGCCGGCCAGCCGGGCGGCGGTGTCGTTGCCGCCGAGCGCGTAGATGTTGCGGCCGATGTCGGTGTACGTGAGCAGGACGTGCACCGCGGCCGCGACCAGCGCCAGGATCCAGACCATGGTCGGCAGCCCGGCGATCCTTCCCCGGCTGAGGAAGACGAACACGGGGTCACCGAGCACGTAGCCCTGCGCCCGTCCGTCGGAGACCAGCTGGGCGAGTCCCTTGTACGCGGCGAGGCCGGCCAGCGTGGCGATCGTGGGGTTGACCCTGCCGTGGATGATCACGACGCCGTTGAGCAGGCCGACGGCGGCGCCCCCGAGCAGGGCGGCGCCGATGCCGAGCGGGGCGCTGGAGCCGGTGGCGGTGAAGACCATCGCGCTGATGACGGAGGCGAGGCCGGCCTGGGAGCCGACGGAGATGTCGAGGCCGCCGCAGATGATGACGACGGTCTGTACGACGGCGAGCAGCCCGGCGATGGTGGCCGCCTCGCCGATCACCCGGATGTTGTCCCAGCCGAGGAAGTTGGGGTCGAGCGTGCCGAACAGGGCGACCACGACGACGAGGGCGCCGAGGAGTCCGACGTTCTGCCCGCCGATCGAGGCGAGGAGTGCGCGCGGGCCGCGCGGGCGCGGCTCGGGTCCGGTCCCGCTCGGCTGGCGCTGGGTGCTCGGGGCGGTGGCGGCGCTCATCGGGCGGCTCCCGTCGCGGTGGTCGGGTCGGTCGGGGTGGTTGGGGCGGTCGGAGTGGTCGGGGCCGCCGGACTGGTCGAAGCGGTCGGACTGGTCGGTGCGGCCGGTGCGGGGGAGCCGGTCGGAGCGCACGCGTCGGGGTCCGTGCCGGCGCCGCCCTGGGGTGCGGCG
Source organism: Streptomyces sp. NPDC101160 (assembly GCF_044768205.1). Classification (NCBI taxonomy): domain Bacteria; kingdom Bacillati; phylum Actinomycetota; class Actinomycetes; order Kitasatosporales; family Streptomycetaceae; genus Streptomyces; species Streptomyces sp. NPDC101160. Next base: position 585,051 of record NZ_JBIWPJ010000003.1, read on the forward strand.
GTGAGGTCGTCGGCCATGGCGAGGGCGAGGATCGCCTCCTCGGAGGCCTCGGACCGGCCGAGTTCGCCGGTGATGCGGCCGTTCTGCAGCACGAGGACGCGGTCGGCGAGGCCGAGGACCTCGGGCAGTTCGGAGGAGACCACCAGGATGGCCACGCCCTCGCGGGCCAGGTCGGCGATGATCTGGTAGATCTCCGCCTTGGCACCGATGTCCACGCCACGGGTGGGCTCGTCGAGGATCAGCAGCGCGGGCCTGCGGGCCAGCCAGCGGGCGAGCACGACCTTCTGCTGGTTGCCGCCGGAAAGGGCGTGGACCTCGGTCTCGACGGAGGGTGCGCGCACCCGCAGCCGGTCGGCGAACTCCTGGGCGAGGGCGCGCTCCCCGGACTTGCTGACGAAGCGCCGGCGGCGCAGCCGGCCGAGGCTGACCAGCGCGGTGTTGTCGCGGATGGTGCGGTGCAGGAACAGGGCCTGGGCCTTGCGCTCCTCCGGGGCCAGACCGATGCCGGCGGCGACGGCGTCGCGCGGGCTGCGCAGGTCGAGACGTCTGCCGTCGAGCGTCACGGTGCCGGAGCGGATCGGGGTGTCCCCGGCGAGGGCGAGGGCGAGTTCGGAGCGGCCGGCGCCGATCAGTCCGGCCAGGGCGACCACCTCCCCGGCCCGGACCTGCAGCGTGATGTCGCGTACGTCGTCGGTGGTGAGGCCGCGGACGTCGAGCACGACGCGGTCGGTGGCGACCTCCTGTCGGGCGAACAGGCCGGCCAGGTCGCGGCCGACCATCAGGCGCACGACCTCCGCCTCGGTGGTGGCGGAGGCGTCGACGACGCCCGCGACCCGGCCGTCGCGCAGGACGGCGATGCGGTCGGCGAGGCGGAAGATCTCCTTCATCCGGTGCGACACGTAGACGACGGCGACGCCCTGGTCGCGCAGCCGCCCGATCAGGGTGAACAGGGCCTCGGTCTCGTGCTCGGAGAGGGAGGAGGTCGGCTCGTCGAAGGCGATCGCGCGGGGCGGGGTGCCGCCGGTGAAGGCGCGGAGGATCTCCACCAACTGGCGCTGGGCGGCGGTCAGCCGGGAGCCGGGCAGGTCGGGGTCGAGGACCTTGGCGAAGCCGAGCGCCGCCAGGTCGGCGGTGATCCGGCGGCGCAGTTCGGCCCGGTCGAGGCGGCGCCCGGCGCGGCGGGGCAGCGAGCCGGCGTACACGTTCTCGGCGACGGAGACGTGCGGGATGATCTCCGGCTCCTGCGGGATGATCCGGATCCCGGCCCGGCGCGCGTCGATCGGCGAGGCGAGGTCGAGCGGCGTCCCGTCCAGCAGGACCCGCCCCCGGCTCGGCCGGTGGTCGCCGGTCAGGATGCGCAGGAGGGTGGACTTGCCGGCGCCGTTCTCGCCCATCAGGGCGGTGACCTGGCCGGGCGGGAAGTGCAGGGTGACGTCCTGGAGCGCGTGGACGGCGCCGAAGTGCTTGGAGACGTTCTCGGCGGACAGGCCGGCGGGTGCGGTGCTGGTCATGGGACCTCACTCACGCGTGGCGGGGCGGGACGGGAGCCGGGGCGCGTCAGCTGCAGGAGACGCCGGCCGCCTGCCAGCTCGCGGCGTCGACCATCTTGGTCGGGGCGAACGCCTCGGCGGGGAAGTCCTTGCCGTTCTTGAGGCGGTCGTACATGGTCTGGACGGCGAGCGCGCCGACGTCCTTGCCGTTGATGAACAGCGCCGCCTTCATGCCGGACGGCTTGCCCGACTGCCAGTCCTTGCAGGCGAGGTAGGCGCCGAGGCCGACGCCGATGATGTCGTTCGCGCCGACGCCCGCGTTCTGCAGGGCGGTGACACCGCCCTGGACGTTCTCGTCGTTGCAGCCCCAGACGACCCAGTGCCTGACTCCCGGGTTGGCGGTGAGGGTGGCCGCGACCTTGTCCTGGGCACCGGTCGGGGTGTTGTCGGTGGCGACGTCGATGTTCTGGACGGTGGCACCGGCGGCCGAGGCGAACGCAGCCTTCGCCGCCTTGACCCGGTCGCCGCAGACGGTGACGTCCTGCTTCCAGGTGGAGACGGTCCGGGTGTCGGCCGCGTTCCAGCCGGCCTTGGTGAACTCCGCGGCGGCCCGCTTGCCGACCTCGCCGCCCATCTGCTCGCCGCTGAAGCCGATCCGCGGCACCAGATCGCCCTTCGCACAGGACGCGGGTGCCGGGCCGGTGGTGCAGATCTGGTCGTCGGAGGTGAGCAGGGCGACCTTGGCGTCCCGGGCGGCCTGGACGACCTGTGGTCCGACCGCGGGGTCGGGGACGACGACGATCAGGCCGTTGCTCTTCTGCGCGATCGCGGACTGGACCTCGCTGACGGTCTTGTTGGCGTCGTTGCCGAGGTTGACCACCTTCAGGTCGACCCCGAGCTCGGCCGCCTTCGCCTTCGCGCCGGCTGCCTCGCCGATGAAGTACTCCTGGTCGCCCTGCTTCTGAAGGTACGTCAGGGAGATCTTGCCCTCCACCGTGCGGACGTCACCGGACGAGCCGGACGGCGCCTGCCCGCTCGAACACGCGGTGAGACCGAGGGCGGCGACGAGAACCGTGGCGGCGACGGGGGCGAGGCGGGAGCGCGGGGTGGGCATGTGGGGGCTCCTGGGGGTGGGAAGTGACCTGCGAGTGCGACACAATCGACCAGAATCACGCGCAATCAAACGTTGCGGATCACAGGAAACGCGGTGATCATGTAACCGTCAATCCCCTGCGCTCAAATAGGCTCAAGTAGCGTGGCGGCAGGGGAAGTTGAGGCCCCCGTGCGACGACGCGGCGGTACACCACGCCGACGGCGTGGTGTCCGGTGTCGGGCGTCGGATGCTGCCAGGCGGCGGGCGGCGGGCGGCGGGCGGCGGGCGTCGGACGCCGGGCGTCGGACGCCGGACGCCGGGCGTCAGGCGGCGGGGTGGTGCCAGCGCCCGTACGCCGCGGCCAGGATGAAACCGGGGCCGAAGCCGACGAGCAGGCCCTCGCTGTCGTGCGCCGGAGGGGCGTCGAACGTCCGGGCCAGCACGTCGAGGACGGCCGAGCCCCCGAGGTTTCCGCACTCCGCGAGGCTCGTCCAGGAGTGTGTGAGGTCGCCCGTCGTCTTGTCGGGATCGAGTCCGAGGCCGGCGGCGGCGTCGAGGATGATGCGGGGCCCGCCGGGGTGCACCACGACGAAATCGGTCGGCCGCCCGTCCAGCCACTTGTGGATCTCCGGGAGGGAGTCGCTCAGCGCGCGGGTGGCGGCGTCGGTGGAGTCGAAGTGCAGCCCCTCGGCCGTCAGCCGCCCCTTGTAGCGGCTGATGCTCTCCGGCAGCACGTACTGGAACGTGTCGCTGATCTCCATGCTCGGGCCGTCCCACCGCGGGGTGTCCGACACGACCACGGCACCGGAGCCGTCCCCGAACAGCACCTTGTAGATCATGGACTCACGGCTGGTGTCGACATGGTTGTACGTCGCCGCCGACAGGCATTCGGCGACGACGATCAGCACGTTCGCGCCGGGATGCGCCCTGATGTCGTCCCGCGCGTACACGATCGCCTGGGCGCCGCCCGCGCAGCCGACGCTGGCCATCGGGATCCGCCGTACGTCGGCCCGCAGCCCGAGTTCGCACACGAGCGACACGTCGAGCGAGGGCACCGCCCACGAGGTCGTGTGACTGGTGATGACACAGTCCACGTCCTCGGGCGCGAGCCCGGCGTTCGCCAGGGCCTGGCGGCCCGACGCGACGGCGAGCCGCAGCGCGTCCTCGAACGCCGCGCCGTTGCGCTCCTCGATCGGCGCGGTGCCGGACACCGTCGGCGCGGACAGCGGACGCGTGAAGTACCGCTTCTCCACGGTCGTCGCCCGGGCGATCCGCAGATAGGCCTCCAGCCGGGGCAGCTCGGGGTGGGCGGCACGGATGTCCGCGCACAGCTCGTCGGTGGTGACCAGGTTCGGTGGCAGGGCTATGGCAGGGCGGGCTATGTGAGCCACGGCTGAGACTCCTCGGGTCGGGATAGGGGAAAACGTACGTGATGGGTGCCGGTTGTTCCCCCGTCCGGTACCGCCTCAGGACCTCAGCGGCGCCGACAGCACCGGATGCCGCTCGGCGAGCGACCTGCCCGGCGTGTAGACCAGCAGCATGACCCGCGAACCGGGCGAGGTGACCGGCTCGGCCACGCACGTCGTCACCCAGCCGGGACCGTGCACGGCATGGTGGATCGGCCGCTCGGACCCGTCCGGGTACGGGATCGGCGCGGTCGCCGCCTCCCGGTAGATCGGCCCCGCGACCGCGTCCGCCAGAACCTCCGCCTCGATCCGCGCCAGCGTCCCGTTGTCCGGCCGCATCTCCCTGGCGTGCCGCAACTGGGGCATCACCAGGGGCGCCCACCGGCTCTCCCAGTCGGTCAGCACCTCCGTACGCGCCTCCTCGTCGAGCAGCATCCACCGCATCGTGTTCGCCGGCGCCTCACCGCGCGGGAACAGGCGCCGGTAGTCCTCGTTGTGCGCCAGCACGTTCCACTCGGCGTCGGTCACATACGCCATCGCCCCGTTGATCCGCTCCATCACGCCCCGCCACACCCCGGGCACCGTCATCCCGGAGTCCTCGTGCAGGGCATACGGCGGGTTCTCCCGCCGTGCCAGCCGCCACAGGATCGTCCACTCCTGCTCGTTGAGCCGCAGCGCCTTCGCCACGGCGGTCAGGAACTCGTTCGACACCTTGGCCAGCTGCCCGTTCTCGAACCGGTTGTACGTACCGGGCGCACGGTGCAGCAGACAGTCCATCTGCTCCTGACTCAACCCGACGGCCCGGCGCCCACGCCCGGACACCCGCCGCGGAAACCCGGCGGATTCGGGACTTATGGCCGCGCGGCGTTCCTGGAGGAGCCCTTTCAGCGAGAGCCGATTGCTGTCGGCGAGTTGCACGTTCACACCTGTCGTTCGAGCGGGGAGGGAAGTGCAAGTAGAGCACTGCGCCCGGAACGAGTGCCGGGGCGGGGTGTGGGAACTTTCCGTCCGCTTGTCGCGTTGCCGAAGGTGACCTGATCGTTTGAAGTGCGGGACGGCGGCGCTGCCGCCGTCGGGGGAAGTGGGCAACACATGGCCATGGTGGGCCTGTTCTGGATCGTCGAGGGCGATGTGTACGTGGGCGCGAAGCCGTCCGGGCACGCCCCCGGCGTGCGGCTGACCTCCGAGGGGGTCGTGGGGCTCGGCGACGGGCAGTCCGGCCTGCATCTGTGGGAGGACGTGCGGGCCCTGACGGTGGGGGGAGTGCCCGTGACGTCGCTGATGCGGCAGGTCGGCGCCGTCGCGGAGGTGGCCCTGGTGACGGTGAAGGAGCTGGCCCTGCCCATGGGGATGGGCCCGGAGGTCGAGGCGCCTCCGCTGATGACGGTGTGCGTGGACGCGGCCGACGGCGAGTACGAGTTGGGGGCCTACGCCGCCGCGGCCGTCGGCTACACCCAGACCGAGGCCGACCTCTCCCGCGCGCTGCTGTCCCGGCTCACCGAGGGCGCCGCGACGATGCAGACGACGCTGGCGGCGATGTCGGAGTGGGGCCGCGCGTGGGAGGGCGGGTCGGCGCCCAGGAAGGCCGAGCGGGAGGAGCTGCTGCGGGGCTGGCTCGGCTAGGACCGGTTTCCGGGCGTACGGCCCGGCCGGTACGGCTCCCCGCCAGTGCTCGTGCCGCTGCCGGTGCGGCCGGACCCGTACCGCTCTCGACGAAACGAGGATGGTCATATGCGCATCGGCGAACTTGCCCGGCTGACGGACACCCCTCCGCGCCTCCTGCGCTACTACGAGGAGCAGGGCCTGCTCACTCCGCGCCGCGAGGCGAACGGCTACCGCGAGTACGACGAGAGCCTCGTCGACCGCGTGCTGCAGATCCGCGGGCTCCTCGACGCGGGGTTGCCCACGCGGATCATCAAGCAGATCCTGCCCTGCCTGGACAGCCCGCGGAAGATCCACTTCGCCGACGCCACGCCCGAGATGATCGCCACCCTGGAGTGCGAGACCGAACGGATGGAACGCCGGATCCGTTGCCTGACCCGCAACCGCGACGCCGTCCTGGAGTACCTGGCGGCGGTCAAGGAGCTCGCCTGACGAGGGGCCGGTACGAGTCCGGTCCCGGGTGGCGGCGCAGGCCGGGACCGGGCCCGCGGTAACCCCTGTGGCCCCGGTGGCGGTGCGGCGGCCGTGCCGCCGCGCCACGATCGAGGTGCACGGGCGCAGCGGGGGAGCACCGGGCGAACACCGGGACACGCGGGACACGGAGGAGGCAGCCGATGGCAGCAGGATGGGAACCCCGGCCTCCGGAGTACACCGACGAGGACGAGTTCCGGCCGCCCCTCGACATCCCCCCGCCGGGGCGGCAGCGCCGCTGGACGGTGCTGCTGCGCTGGCTGCTGCTCCTGCCGCAGTTCGTCGTGGTCGTCGTCCTTTCCATCGCCGCGTTCTTCGTCACCGTGGCGGGCTGGTTCAGCGCCCTGGTCCTGGGCCGTCTGCCCGACGCGATCGGGTCGTTCCTCGGCTCGGTGCTCGCCTACCAGACCCGGGTCCTGGCGAGCTCCGCACTGCTCGTCGACCGCTATCCGCCGTTCGCCTTCGACGCACCCGACTACCCGGTCCGCATCGAGCTCCGCGGCACCCCGCTCAACCGCCTCGCCGTGCTGTTCCGGCTGTTCCTGATGATCCCGGCACAGATCGTCAGCGGCCTCGCGCAGTCCGGCTGGTTCGCGGTCGGCTGGGTGTTCTGGCTGATCGGGATCGTCCTGGGGCGCCTCCCCGAGCCCGTCTTCGGCGCGACGGCGGCCGTCGTCCGCTACCGGATGCGGCTGTCGGCGTACGCGATGATGCTGACGCCGGTCTACCCCAAGGGCATCCTGGGCGACGAGGCCACCGCCCCCGCCCCGGCCCCCGCCCCGGTCCCGGCCCCCGCCTCGGCTGCCGCCGCGCCCGAGCAGCGCTCCGCCACGCGCCCGCTGCTCCTGGACACCCCGGCGAAGATCCTGGTCTGGCTCTTCCTCCTGCTGGGGCTCATCGGCCAGATCACGTCCGGGACGGTCGACTACGACGACCACGACGACGACCACCACCCGAACGCGGCCGTGACGGCCCGCTGACCCGCAGGGCCCCGCGGCCGGTGGACCTCTGCCATCCGCTCAGATCCCGCTGACCTTCGCCTTCGCCGCGATCTCGTACGCCAGGGTCACCGTCCGCCGGCCGCCCGGCGCGAGCGCCACGTCCCAGCGGACGATGCCGTCGGCGTCGACCGCGTCGGGCACCGGCGAACAGAGGTCCTTCAGGAGGCGTACCTCCACGGCCGCCACCTCGGAGACCGGGATCCGCTCCCGTACGGCGATCACGCGGTCGCCTTGTTCGCCGGGCGCCGAGAACCGGGACAGGTGCAGCCGTACCGTACGGGTGACGACGGTCCGCTGGGACAGGCCCGCGGTGTCGCGCGACTCCTCGGCGCGGCGGACCACCCGGTGGTCGTCGCGACTGCCGAAGGCGAGCTCGACGGGGGCGCCGGGAGGAGTGAAGTCCAGGGTGCCGCGGCCGCTGAAGCCGTGGTCGCGCACCAGGTCGACCGGCCCGGCGAGCAGCGCGTGGCCCGACTGGTTGTCGAACCGTACGACCTGGGTGACCAGCGGCGACAGCTCCGGCGCGCACGCGTACTCGCTGCGCGCGGGCGTGGTGAAGGCGGAGAGCCGCACCCGGTGGGCACGCCCGTCCGAGGGCACGGAGACGGGCGCGGGCGATTGCAGCACGCGCGTCTCGCCGCCGTCGTCCACGCCCGGCAGGCCGAGCACCGGCAGCGGGCCGAGGTCCGCGGTCCGCTCCTCACGCAGTTCGACGTCGACGGTACGGCGCTCCGCCGCCGTACGGTCCTTGAGGGTCAGCCGGTCCTCGACGAGCCGCGGCGGCTCACCGGCCAGCGCCGAGCGGGCCGTCGACAGCGTCAGGCGTACGTCCGACCAGTCCTCGCCCGTCCGCTGCCAGACCACCGCGTCGGTCTCCAGCGTCAGTGCCTCCCCGTCGAGGACGGCACGGTAGGCGGGCCGCCACAGCGCGCACGGCGTGAGGTGGGTCAGCCGCAGCCGGGCGGGTCCGGCCGCCGCGGCGCGGACGGTCAGCTCGACATGTCCGAGCAGCTCGGCGGGTTCCTCCTCGGCGGCTTCCAGGGCGCGCTCGGTGTCCGCGTGCTCCTCGCCCAGCGCCACGAGCCGGGCCTCGACGGCGCGGAGCCGCTCGGCGTACGTGTCGCGCTCCTCGTCCACCCGGTCCAGCTCGTGGGCCCAGCGCGCCGTGTCGGTCTCACCGGCCCCGGCGCCCTCGCCGATCTCCCGCAGCAGATCGGCGGCGAGCCGGCCGAGCAGCTCCAGCCGGGTCCGCAAGCGGTCGCGTCGCCCTTCGAGCGCGAACCGCTCCTCCGTCAGGGCGTGCAGACGCCGGCGCAGCGCGGAGTCCTCGTCGGCGTCCGGCAGCGGACCGCGCGGAGCCCAGGTGCGCACGATCCGGACGTCGAGCACGGCGGCGGGGTGATCGGCGGTCAGTTCCGCGTGCAGCGTACGGTCGACGGCCAGCGCGCCGACCGGCCCGAGCCGCAGCCGCTGCACCCCCTCACGCAGGTCGAGGACGGCGGCGCGCTCGATGTGCGCGCGGTCCTCCAGACAGGTGACGGCGGTGACGGGCAGCGCGACGGGGCCGGCCGGGGTGACCGATGCGATCGGGCCGAGCGGGCCGGCCGGGTCGTCCGGGCGGACGGTGCCGGCCGGGTCGGCAGGGCGGATCCGGTCGACCGGGCCGAGCGGGCCGGCCGGGTCGTCCGGCGTGGGCGTGTGCATCGTGGACATGAAGGCTCAGCTCCTGCGGTTGCCGTCGACGAGGGCCTTGCCGGCCGGGATGCGGATCTCGTAGCCGCCTTCGAGGGCGGTGGTGCCGCCGGCGGGCAGGTCCACCCGCCAGACGCGGGTGCCCGGGGCGTACTGCTCGGGCCCGGCCCCGTCGTCGGGCGCCGCCCAGCCGGCCCGTTCCTCGATCCGTACGTCCGGTTCGGACGTGACCGGCACCCGCTCGCGCACCTCCACGGTGACCGGCCGCGGCAGCCGGTTGGCCAGCTCCACATGGAGGCGGTGGTCGAGGACGGTCGTGTTGTTGCGCAGACCCGCGGCCGACTCGTTCATGTGCGTACGGCGGACCACCCGGATGCCCTCGGCGGGCCCGAGCCCCACCCGCCGCGCTCCGCCGGGCGCCAGCGTGGGCAGCGCGGCGGTCAGCAGGAAGTCGTCGTCGACGGTGACCTCCACCGGGCCGGCGAGCAGCGCCTGGTCGGAGGCGTTGGACAGCACGAGCGTCGCGTACACGGTCGGCTCCACGGACGGCACGCACAGGTACTCGGTACGCAGACCGACCGCGATCTCGCCCACGGTGACCGTGTGCCAGGTGCCGTCCGACGGGATGTCCGCGCGGGCGGCGGCGTCGAAACGGTGGTCGAAGGAACCCGCCGACTCCCGCGGCCGTACGGCGTGTCCGGGCAGCGGCAGGGCCGCCACCGTCTCGGCGCGCCGCCGGAACTCGGCCGCCACCGGGTCGAACGGCGCACCGGGAAACAGCCGGCCGCGGCGGGTCCCCGGCTCGTCCGGGCCGCACAGTTCGAGGGCGGCGTAGTCCAGCTCGGCGCCGCTCGGCTGTGGCGGACCGGCCGGCGGCGGCGCGGCGGGGGCCGGGGCAGGGGCCGCGACGGGGGTCGGTCCTGCCGGCGGCGGGGGAGCCGCGCCGGGAGCCGCCGGGCCGAAGGGAGCGGCGCGGTACGCACTGCCGGGCGCGGGTGGCCCGCCGTACCCCTGCGGCACCGGTGCCGATACCGGTACGGGTGCGGCTGCGGGTACAGGTGCCTGCGCGGCCAACGGCGGCGGAGGCGGGGGCGGCGGGGGCGGGACGGGCATGGCGGGGCCACCCGCGGCACCGCCGACGGACACCGGCGCGGCGGCGGCCGCACCCGGGCGGCCGCGGCCCAACGGGCGGGGGCCCTGCGCGTCGTACGCCGTGAACAGATCGGCGAGCCCCGCCGGCGGCTCCCGCCAGCCGGCCGGCGCCGGAGCGGGCTGACTGCGCCCGATCCGCAGCGAGCCGAGCCTGGGCAGGTCGGTGCGGCGCCGCAGGTCGGCGGTGGCGAACGCGACGCGCACGCCCGTCCAGTCCTCGCCGGTCCGCTGGGCGACCGACGCGCGCAGCACCAGACGGCCGCTGCCGTCGCCCTGACGGTGGCTCAGACGGTAGGCCGGCACCCAGACCGCGCCCGGCACGCCGTACTCGACCTCCAGCTCCACCTCTTCGCCCGCCGTCCCGGCCAGGGTGAGCACCGCGCAGACGGTGGCGTCGACGTGTGCGGACGGCGCGTCGGTCGAGGCGCGGGCGAGCCGGTCCTCGGCGACGCCCAGTTCGTGCTCGGTGCGTCGCAGCGCCTCCTCCAGCTCGGCCAGCCGGGCGTGCAGGGCCGCCAGCCGCTCGTCGACGAAGTCCGCGAGCTCCAGCCACGCCTCGACGGGCGTACGCCGGTGCGGATCCTCGCGCTTGCGGCCCGGCGGCACCGGCCGCAGCCCGCCGACCTCCTCGATCAGCCCCAACTGGCGGTCCCTGCGGGCCCGCGCCGCCGCGCACGCGTCACGCAGCCGCTCCACCTCACGCCGTCCCGCGCCGTCCCGTTCACCGCCGCCCGGTCCGGCCTCCACCTCCACCCGCGCCTCGGTGACCCGCGCCCCCGATCCGCCGAGCACCCGCGCCCGCAGCGAGCCGGGATCCAGCGCCCGCGGCAGCCCCGCGACCCGCACCCGCTGTCCGTCAGCCGGTACGACACCGCGCGCGAGGCGCCGGCACAACGCGCCCTGCGCGTACACCACCACCGCGTCCAGGACCGAATCCCACCGCCGCGCCGACTCCACCGTCATCTCCCCGTCCCGCCGCCGTGTCCGTGCCGATCCCACCCTATGCCGCCACGGCGCGTCGATGTCAGTGGCCCGTCGTACGGTCTGACCATGAGCACCTCCGACGAAGTCCGCGCGCTCGCGCTCGCCCTGCCCGAGACGACCGAGAAGGAGGCCTGGTCCATGCCCACGTTCCGCGTCGCCGGCAAGATGTTCCTGACCCTCCCCGAGAACGAGACCTCGATGGCGGTCCGCTGCCCCAAGGAAGAACGCGACGAACTGGTCCTCGCCGAGCCGGACAAGTTCTGGATCGCCGACCACGAGGCCGCCTTCGCCTGGGTACGGGTACGCCTGGCCGCCGTCGACGACGCGGACGAACTCCGCGCGATCGTCCTCGACTCCTGGCAACAGGCCGCCCCGCCCCGCTTGCTGAGGGAGCACCCGGACCTCACGCCGCCGGCGTAGTGCGGGCCGGGCTCGTGCTCTACGAAGACCTGAGCGAGTACGACGGGCGCAGGCGGGCCGGGCGCCCCGGAGGCAACCCCGGGGGTGTGTCCGCGGTCGCGTGTTACGTTCGCGGCATCGGACGACCGGGAGCGTGTGGTGACGGAAGCGACGAGTCCGCGGGCGAAGCCCAGTGCCGAGCCCGAGCCCGAGGCCAGGCCCCGGCGGCGGAGGCAGCCGCAGCAGGCGCGGAGCCGGGCTCGGGTCGAGGCGATTCTCGGTGCGGCCGACCGGATCCTGGCGCGCGAGGGGTACGACGCGCTGACGATGCGGCGGGTCGCCGAGGAGGCGGGGGCGCCGGTCGGGAGTATCTATCAGTTCTATCCGGACAAGGGCGCTGTCGTGGACGCGCTCGGTCAGCAGTATCTGGAAGGGTTCCGGACGGCCGTCGACGGGCTCGTCGAGCAAGCCGTCAGGGGTGAACTGACCGACCTGGTGGGCACGGTGGTCGACGTCTACGCGGAGCTCTTCCGGTCCCAGCCGGGCGGCATGGCGCTGTGGGCCGGGCGGCATCTCAGCCCCGAGCTGGCCCGGGCCGACGAGGCCAGCAACGCGCTCGTCGCCGAGGGCCTGGAGCGCATCGTCGAGCAGCTGACCGGCGGGCCCGGCGGGGAGCCGGTGCGGCGGGCGGCGCGGATGGTGGTGTGGGCGGCCAACGCCGTCCTGCACGAGGTGTTCAAGAACGACGGCGAGCCTGACCTGGAGACCGTGGACGAGCTCAAGCGGATGCTGAACTCCTACTGGGAGGACCTGCGCGGCCGACTGGCGACCGCGGGCGGCTGAGGGCCGCCGAGCCCCGTCGGGCCGGCGCCCTCGCACCCATAGAACGTGAACAGTTGTTCATGTTATGGTGCGGCCCGCCCCGGACGGAAGGCTGCGCCCATGACCACCGGCTCCACCGAACCGACCCGACTCCCGCGATTCCCCGCCGACTTCGTCTGGGGCGCCTCCACCGCCGCCTACCAGATCGAGGGCGCCGCCGACGAGGACGGCAAGGGCGCCTCGATCTGGGACACCTTCGTCCGCCGCCCCGGCGCCGTCCGGGACGGGCACACCGGCGACACCGCCTGCGACCACTACCACCGGTTCGACGAGGACGTCGCACTGATGCGGCGGCTCGGCCTCGACGCGTACCGCTTCTCGCTCTCCTGGCCGCGCATCCTGCCGACCGGCTCGGGCAAGGTCGAGCCGCGCGGCCTCGACTTCTACGACCGCCTCGTCGACGCACTGCTCCACGCCGGGATCGAACCGACCCCGACCCTCTTCCACTGGGACCTGCCGCAGGCGCTCGAGGACGAGGGCGGCTGGCTGAACCGTGAGACCGCCCACCGGTTCGGCGAGTACGCTGCCGTGGCCGCCGAGCGGCTCGGTGACCGGGTCAAACGGTGGATCACCCTGAACGAGCCCTTCGTGCACATGTCGTTCGGCTACGGCTTCGGCGTCCACGCCCCGGGCCGCGCCCTGATGCTGGACGCCCTGCCCGTCGCGCACCACCAGCTCCTCGCCCACGGCCTCGCGACCGCGGCGCTGCGGGCCGCGGTGCCGGACGTGCAGGTGCTGGTCGCCAACAACTGCACGCCCGTCCGCCTCCGCTCCGACGCGCGGTCGGACGAGGACCGCGCCGCGGCCTCGGCGTACGACATCCTGCACAACCGTCTCTTCAACGACCCGGTCCTGACCGGGAGTTACCCCGACCTGTCGGCGTACGGGACGGCCGACCCGACCTGGGGAGGGGTGATCCGCGACGGCGACCTCGCCACCATCGCCACCCCGCTCGACGGCCTCGGCGTCAACTACTACAACCCGACCTGGGTCACCGCCCCCGTCGACCCGGCCGCCGGGCTGCCCTTCGACCTCGCCGAGCCGGAACAGGCGTACCCGCGCACCGCGTTCGGCTGGCCGGTCGTCCCCGACGGACTCACGGAACTGCTCACGGGCCTCAAGGCCCGCTACGGCGACGCGCTCCCGCCGGTATGGATCACAGAGAACGGCTGCTCGCAGCCCTCCGGGACCCAGGACCAGGCACGGATCGACTACCTCGCGGGACACATCGACGCGATCGCCGGGGCCATGGCCCGAGGTGTCGACGTGCGCGGCTACTTCACCTGGTCGCTGCTCGACAACTTCGAATGGGCCGAGGGCTACCACCAGAGGTTCGGGCTGGTCGAGGTCGACTTCGCCACCCAACTGCGCACACCCCGGGCGAGTTTCGAGTGGTACCGCAATCTGATCGCCGCCCAGCGGCCCTGACCGACGGAGTCACCATGGCCCACGCCCTCGCGGGGGACCCGGCGGATCCGGCGGGCTCGACGGGCTCGGCCGACTCGTCGGGCTCGGCGGATCAGACGGACTCGGTGGACCGGATGGACTCGGCCCGCGAAGACGGTGCCGCCGTCTTCGCCGAGCCCGGTCTTCCGGTCACACCCGGCTGGACGGCAGGCCTCTCGCTGGCCACGCTCGCCGTCTTCATGGCCTTCATGACGCCCATCCAGATTCTCCTGCCGCTCCAACTGGAGCACATCGACCCGCACGACAAGAACGCCGCGCTCTCGCTCGTCACCGGCCTCGGCGCACTCGTCGCGGTGGTGGCCAATCCGCTCGCCGGCGCCTGGTCGGACCGGACCACGAGCCGCTTCGGCCGCCGCAGGCCCTGGATCCTCGGCGGCGCCCTCGCCGGGGCGGCGGGCCTGGCGGTCACCGCCGCGCAGCACACCGTCGCCGGGGTCGCCGTCGGCTGGTGCCTCGCGCAGGCCGGCCTGAACGCGATGCTCGCCGGCGTCACCACCCCCGTCGCCGACCGCGTGCCCCTCGCCCAGCGCGCGCAGGTCTCCGGCTGGACCGGCCTCATGCAGTCCTTCGGCCTGGTCCTCGGCGCGCTGATCACCGCCCTGCTGATCACCGGCGTGCGCTCCGGCTACGCCACCCTCGCCGTGCTCACCGTCGCCCTCGCCCTCCCGTTCGTGCTGCGCCACGGCGAGCCCGCGCTGCCCCGCGAGCTGCGCCCCGCCTTCGACGCCCGCGCCTTCGCCCGCTCGTTCTGGGTCAGCCCCCGCCGGCACCCCGACTTCGGCTGGGCCTGGCTCACCCGCTTCATGATCAACCTCGGCAACGCCCTCGGCACCCTCTACCTCTTCTACTTCCTCGCCGACGCCGTCCACTACGGCGACCCGGGCACCGGCGTGCTGATCCTCACCGTGGTCTACACGCTCTGCGCCGCGGCCACGGCGATCCCCGTCGGCGTCCTCTCGGACCGGGCCGGCCGCCGCAAGACCTTCGTCGTCGCCTGCTCCCTGGTCATGGCCGCCGCCGCGCTGCTGCTCGCCCTGCTCCACACCTGGCCGTCCGCCCTCGCCGCCGCGGCGGTCCTGGGCGCCGGCTACGGGATCTACCTCGCCGTCGACCAGGCCCTGGTCACCCAGGTCCTGCCGGAGGCCGCGGACCGCGCCAAGGACCTGGGCGTCATCAACATCGCCAACTCCGGCCCCCAGGTCCTCGCTCCCGCCCTCGCCTCCCCGCTCATCGCCCACCTCGGCGGCTACACCGGCCTCTACACCGCGGCCGCCCTGGTCACCCTCGCCGGCGGTCTCCTCGTCCGCCGCATCCGCGGGGTCGCCTGAGCCGGGGCGGCTAAGGTGATGATCATGGAATCCACCGTCCACGCTCTCGCGCATCGCCCGCTGACCGCCGCAGCCGTCGCCGAGTTCCTGGGGCTGCCGGCCGCCCCGCCGGTTCCCGAAGACGCGGACGCCGTCGAGGAGGAGGCGCGGCGGCGGGGATGGGAGTGGGAGGACGGGCTGGTCTGCGAGTCCTACCGCACCGCCCACGGGCATGTGATGTGCAGCGACGTGTTCAGCCCGTTCGGTGACCCGGACGCCCGCGCCTTCCTCGTCTTCGGCGAGCTGTACCCGGTCGACCCGCACGACGAGCGCATGGCCAACGGACCATGGCTCAACGGCCTGCTCGACGCCTGGGAGAAGCAGCCCGGCTGGACCGGCCGCCGGCCCTGCACCGAGCAGGACTGCGAGAACGTCCTCGCCCAAGCCGCCCAGGTCGTCAGCGCCCATCTCGGCGCGCCTCCCGAGCGCACGGTGCTGTCCTCGGCGGCCGTCGCGGCCGGCCCGGACCTGACCCAGCGCATCTGGCGCACCGCCACCCACGCCGTCGTCCTGGGCCCGGCCGCCGACAACGGACCGTACGGCTACCTCACCCACCTCCAACTGTCGTGCACCCCGCTCACCGCCGGGCCCGAACTGCCGCCCGCCGACGACGAGGACGGCCTGGTCGCCTGGATCACCGCACACGTCGACTGGTGACCACGACGCGGTGACGGGACGGTGTCGGGCATGCGCCGCTCGGACGCCGTGCCGCCGCCGTGCCGCGGCCCGCGTCTCGGCCGAACGGGTTCTCGCGCTCCCGGCCCCGCCTGTCGGGCCGGGATCCGGTCCGGGCCGCGACTACGGTCCCGTCCGTGGTCCCCATCGACGAGGAGACGTTTCCCGGCGGTGTCCTCCGCGGGGAGACGGCGCAGGACATCGCACGACTGTCGGACCCCGGCCCGACCGCCGTGATCCTGGCCCGGGACGAACGTCCGGGCTGGCTGGACGAGTTGGCCGAGCTGGTCGTCGCGCGGCGGCTCGTCATCGCCCGTACGACACTGACCGCCGTCTCCCGCGACGAGTTCGCCGACTGGGCCCGCACGGCCCTGGCCCGTACGGACGGGGCGGTCGCCCGTGCGCTGCTCGACGACATGGCGGGGATCGTGGAGCAGGTGATGGCCACGACGCGGGTGCGGCGCGTGATGGTCCGGGTGTTCACGGAGGCACCCACCCGCCGCTGCGGGTTCCACGTCGACACGGTTCCGCCGCAGGCGCCCACGACCGGTGCCGTACGGGTCTACAACGGGCCGACGACCGAGTACGTGGCGTGCGACGACGTCCTGAGCATGAAGGACTTCTACGCCTATCTGTCCCGCCGGGAGCGGATCGCGCGGGAGGCGGGGGCCGGGGCTTGCGGTTCCTGCGACGGTACGGCGGCCGGTACGGCGTCCGGGCCGCTGGTCGCCATGGACGAGACGCCGTCGTTCCTGCGGCCGCAGGCCGCTGTGCACCGGGTGCCGCCGGACGCGACCGTCTACTTCCGGCACATCGACGTGCGACGGCACTGGTCGCCGCATCCCGTGACGGACGCGTGGATCCACCGGTCGCCCATGGCGGGCCCGCCACGGCTGGTCCTCAACGTGTCCCCGGCGCAGCGGATCGCGGCAGGTCCCGGTCGGGGGCCAGCAGCACATGGCTGAGGGCCGGCAGCGAGGGGTCGAGGGCGCGCAGCAGCCGGAAGACACGGGCGCCCGCGCGGGCCGGCCCGTGATGGGCCATGAACCAGGACCGCGGCCGGCCCGTGCCGCCCATCGCCTCAAGCACGGCGGGCACCACGTCGTCCTCTCCGTCGAAGAAGACCCCGGTGAACGGGTTGACGTACTGCCAGCCGCCGAGGATCGCCCGGTTGACGACGACGGGCACGTCCAGGCAGAGCGCCTCGGCGAGCACCCTCGGCGACGCGTCGAGAACGGCCGGTACGAACAGGCAACGCGCGGCCGAGATCACGGCGAGCAGCAGGGGCCACTCCAGCGGCCCTGTCAGCGTGACGCCGGGCGGCGGCTCCGCACCGGGCGGGGCGTCGACGACCAGGATCCGCAGGCCGGTCTCCTCGGCCAGCCGGCGCAGGCAGCGGGCGGCGAGCGGCCAGTTCTTGGCCCGCTGGCGCCAGGGCTCCGCACCCGACACGTGAACCACGTCCGCGACCGGTTCCGGCGACAGCGCCCCCGGGGCCGGGCCGAGGCCGACGCGGCGCGGGTCGACGCGCAGCGGGTCGGTGAAGTCGGACTCGCTCACCAGGAGCCGCGGCCCGTTCGGCGGCAGGAAGCGGTCCGGGTCCCGGAAGCAGTGCAGCCACGCCTCGCAGAGCAGCCCGTAGTCGCGCTCGTCACGGAACTCCGCCCCCGGGAAACCCAGGTAGCTCGTGGCACCGACGAAGCGACAGCCCTCGCCGGCGAGCCGGCTCAGGCGCGCGTGCTGGGCGTGTGTGACGACGGGAGCCCGGACCACCACCCATGGCAGCGCCTCGCCACCCGGCCCGGTCACCCGCAGAAACGGCGCCCCCGAGGCGAGGTCCACCCGTCGTCCTTCCACACAGGCCGCACGGGCCTCACCAGCCGCACAGGCCACGCCGGCCAGGCCGGCCCCGCCGGAACCGACACAGCGACACGACAGGAGAGGCCATGACCCAGCCCATCAGACGCGACTTCTACACGGATCGCAACGGCGCCACGCGGATCGAGATCTTCGACGAGCTCAGTGACGCCGCGAAGGCCGCCCTGTACGCCTTCTTCCGGCGGACGGGCGCACCGCACCTGATGGAGGAGGTGGTCCTGCCGCAGTTCTACGACGGCGATTCGCAGATCTTCGCCGCGGTCCGCGACCGGCCGTGGCCGCCGTGGGGCCTCGGCGCGCGCAACATCGTCGCGGTCCTGCAGACGCACCTCGTCTCCGACGGATGCTGGGGGCTGAGCCCGGTGCACGTCGCCGACGAGGACCTGACGAACACGGGGCTGCACGCCGCCCTGTACAAGGAGGCGCTCGAGACACTGGCCGTCGACCCCGGCGCCCAGGTGCACTACCTCGTCGCCGAGGAATCGAGGCTCGTGGACCTGGCCATGCGCCGCGCCGGCTTCGAGCGCACGGAGGACGTCTTCCTCACCGAGGCGGCGCGCTATCTGACGTACCGCGCACCGGCCCGCGAACTGCTGAAGAACCTGGGCCTGGCCGGCGCCGACTCGGTCGACGTCCTCGCGGGTGCGGTCGACGACGACGTGTACGAGCGCAACGCGGCCTTCCACGGGACGGTCTACATGGGATCGCGGGCGGAGTGGACGGTGGACCGGGTCTCCGTCGCGTCGGAGATCGCCCGACTGGTGCGCGGCGGCCATTACAGCAAGCCGGCGGGCGTGCCGACGGGCACCGGACGGTACGAGAGGGACGTGATCGACGAGGTCGCCCAAGGCGTACGGGAGTTCCTCACCGCCGCGGAGCAGGACGACCTCCTCCGGTACGTCCTCGACCGGGAGTCCGAGTTCAAGGCGGCCACGATCCAGCCGCGCGGGCCGGGCTCGGCGGTGGTGGACGAGCGCGTCCGCAGCAGCTCCGTCCTCCACGATCTCGGCGGATTCAAGGCACTGTTCACGGAGCGCATCAAGGAGCAGCTGGAGGCGGTGCGTTCCCGTCTCGGCTTCCCGGCGTTCCCGCTGGGTCCCATCGAGCTCCAGGTGACGGCCAACGGCGACCGCGACTACTTCGGCATGCACCGTGACAGCGACGACGGGGACACCCGCGAGCTCACGTTCGTCTACTTCTTCTCCACCGAGCCGCGCCAGTTCTCCGGCGGGGAGCTGCGGGTCTTCGAGACGGTCGTCGAGGACGGGCGGATCGTCCCCACGGACCGCAGCCAGACGATCGTGCCGCGCGCGAACCTCGCCGTCTTCTTCCCGAGCCGGCACGACCACGAGGTGCTGCCGGTCCGCGTGCCGAGCAAGGCGTTCGCCGACAGCCGCTTCAGCGTGACCGGCTGGATCCACCGGGCGTGAGCGGCCGACCGGACGGGCGGGGCGAGGTCACGGCCTGGTCCGTGGTGGGCCACGTGGCGCTCCCGTCCGGCACGGCGAGACGGGCCGCGCGCGAGACCCACCACGGCCCCTTCCCCGACGTGCCGGAGCTGCTGGCCCGCGCCGTGCGGGCCGACGCCCGAGGAGTGCGCGCCCGCTACCTCTTCGCCTCGGCGGCTGCGGCCGCGGAGTTCTCCGCGTGCTCCGCGAGCCGGGACACCGCGCTGACCCGGCTGGGAACACCGGTCACCGGACCGGTACGAGCCGTCCCGGCGGCCTCGTTCCCGGCGGCTTCGTTCCCGGCGGCTTCGTTCCCGGCGGCTTCGTTCCCGGCGGCTTCGTTCCCGGCGGCTTCGTTCCCGACGCCCCCGTTCCCGGCGGCTGCGCTCCCCGCCGCCTCGTTCCAGGCGGCCTCGTTCCAGGCGGCCGCGCTCCCCGCCGACCCGCTCGTGGCGCCCGTCATCATCGTCTCCCCGCCCCGTTCGGGCAGTACCGCGCTGTTCGACGCCCTGGCCCGCAACCCCGCCGTGTGGACGGTCGGTGGCGAGAGCGAAGGGGTGATCGAGGGCGTGCCCGGGCTTCATCCGGCGGCCCGCGGCTACGCCTCGCACGCGCTGGACGCCCAGGACGCCGTGGCCTGGGGAGGGGCCGTGCGGGCCGGGTTCCTGGCCGAACTGCGCGACGGAGGAGGAGGCCGAAGTCCCGGGAACGGCGGTCCTGGGGCCCAGCCGCCGCCCCGGCTCCTGGAGAAGACCCCGGAGAACAGCCTGCGGCTTCCCTTCCTGCTGCGGCTGTTCCCGGATGCCACCGTCGTCCATCTGCGCCGCGACGCCCGTGACACGGTGGCCAGCATGGTGCGGGCCTGGACCCATCCGGGCTTCGTCAACATCCCTGACCTGCCCGGCTGGCCACATCGGGCCTGGCACCTGCTGCTGCCACCCGGCTGGCGCGGCTGGGCCGGCGAGGACCTCGCGCGGATCGCGGCCCGGCAGTGGGCCGCCGCCGTGGAGGCGATCCTCGACGCCCGCGACCTCTGGCCCGCCGGCCGTTGGGTGGACGTCGACTACGCCGAGCTGCGCGGCGCACCCGCCCGTACGCTGCGGTGGCTGGAGTCGGTCCTGGGCCTGCCCGCCGGGGCCCAGGGCCGGGACCTTCCGCTGTCGGCCACGACGATCAGCCCGCCGCGCCCCGGCAAGTGGCGCACCACACCCGGCTTCGACCCGGCGGCGCTCGACGCAGTGACGCACACCCTGCGCCGCCTCACGAACGGACGCACCACGATGCCCCAGAGATCCCGGACGGCCCGCCCCACCCCCGCCTCCTCCCCGGAGGCTCCCCGCCAAAGCCACTCCTTCGCCTGCTGGCTTCACGAGACGGACCCCGGCGAACTCCCGGACCTCCTCGGTGACGGCGAGGGCGACGGAGACCGCACGGTGCTCGATCCGGCGGTGGTGCTCCAGACAGGCGTCACCATCCCCCTGGGCATGGCGCGCCGGACCCGCTTCCGCGACCGCTTCCTGCCCGGCCGCCCGATCCTGTGGACCGACGAGCCCGAGACCGGCGCCCTCGTCCCGTACTGGGTGCGGTTCGAGGACTTCTGGGCGCTGCGCGGGCTCACCCCCGGCCGCCCCCTGCCGCCCGGCTTCCCGGACGCGCTGCGCGCCGCCCTCGCCGGAGCCGGTGCGCTCGGGACGGCGGAGACGCGCGTGCGGCGGACGGCGCGGGCCGAGGCGGTTCAGGCCGAAGCCGCCGAGGAGTTCGCGCGCACGGACGTCTGCGGGATGGGTCGCCTCGTACGCCCCGGGCACCGCGAGGCGCTGCTCGACTACTACGAGCGGCTCATCGCGGAGGGCTCGTGGCCGCTCGGCGACGCGCAGGTGAAGGGCCGCTACGGCTGGTTCAACGAGTCGTTGTCGCGCTTCTTCCACCATCAGTTCGGCGCCCTGGTGGGCCGCCTCGCCGGCCGGCCGGTGCGTCCGTCGTACGCCTACGTCTCCGCGTACCGCGGCGGCGCCGTCCTCGACCGGCACGTCGACCGCGAGCAGTGCGAGTACACGGTGTCCCTGCTGCTCGGGGAGTCCGGACCGGGAATCCCGGGCGGCTGGCCGCTGCTCCTCGACAGCGCCCACGGACGGCTGTCCCTGGTGCAACGCCCCGGCGAGGCCGTGCTCTTCAGGGGCACCCAGGTGCCGCATTCGCGCCCGCCCCTCCCGGACGGGAGCACCCACACCTCCCTGTTGTTCCACTACGTCCCGGCCGAGTTCTCCAGGACCCTGTACTGAAGCGGCTGCTGACCCGGCTACTGCGGGTCGAGGAGGCCGACATGCCGGGCCTCGGCCTCTCCGACCTGCGGCGCGATCCGCTCCCAGCGGGTGACCGTGCGCCGGCCCGTCGGCCGCACCGCCCGTGCCGGGGTACGGCTGAAGCCGTCGGGCACCGCTCCCGTACCGAACATCACCTCCGCCGCAGCGGCGGTCACCAGCATGTCCCACACGAGGTGGACGCGGTCCGTCGCCCCGGTGTTCGCGGCCGCGTGCACACAGCCGTGGTTGACGAGGTAGACGGTTCCGGCCTCCAGATGGTGCATGTCGCCGTCGAGCAGCAGCGTGGCCTCCGGGCCGGTGACCAGCGGCAGATGGAAGCGGGCCCGCACGCCCACGGTCCCGGTCCGCGACCGCACCACGCTGTGCTCCTCGTGCGGTTCGAGGGCGGCACCCGGACCGAGCACGTTGACCCGGAAGTTGACCAGGTGCGGCAGCGCCCCGGCGAGCGCGGACAGGGCGGGGTACCGCGTGCGGTCGTGGAAGCGTTTGCCGAAGCAGGACAGGTCGTGGTCCCGGGAGAAGTCGTCGCAGCGGCCCGACGCGTTGAGCAGACTGAACTGCTCCACCCGGCCGCGCGGACCGGCCCAGGCCGTCACATGGCCCGGGGTGCCCGCCAGCGATGGGGCGTGCACCGCGCGCAGCCGTTCCACCTCCGCGACCAGCCTCCGGAGCGTCGGTGCGTCGGCCGAGAACAGCCGCAGGCAACGGATGCCGGGGCGGTGGTAGTTCGCGTCCCGGATGCCGCGCAGGACGGGCAGCGGATCCGGAGCGCCGCCGTGCTCCGCGCCATGATCCCGGCTGTGCTCCCCACCGTGGTTCGCGCGGTGCTCCCCGCCTTCGTTAATGCCGCCGTCGCGGTCGGTCATCTGAAGGGACACCTCTCAAGCAGCAGGTCCAGGTCGGGGAGGTCCGACGGGAGCGTCGCGAAATCGCCCAGCGCGACCGGATCGAGGCCCGCGCCGACGGGGCCGACGGACACCGGAGGCGGTACCGGCACTCCGACGGAGAGGAAGTAGTCGTGGAACTTGCTGTCGTCGCCGCTGGGCAGGTCACGGAACCTGATCCAGACGGCGGGGATCCCGTAGGCATGGCTGAGGACGATGCCGTGGAGGCTCGACGAGGCGACCAGGCGGGCACCCGTCAACTGCTCCACGACGTCCTCGACGCCGCCCTGCACGTCGACGAGCCGCCAGCGCTCCGGAACGCCGAGCCGGGCCCGGGCCTTGTCCGCGAAGTGCGGGACGACCGCGAGCCGGCCGCCCGCCCGGACGGGACGCCGCGGCAGGAACCTCGGCACGAGCAGCCCCGGGTCGCCGTAGACCGGGGGACACACCGCGCCCGAGCGCAGGGCCGCCTCCCGGGTGAGGGGCCCCCGGACGGCGAGCAGTTCGGCCCCGGGATCCACGTACTCGCCGGCCTCCATCACTCCGGCTCCCCACACCACGCAGCCCGGTCCCGCGAGCGCGACCACGCTGCCCGTGACGAAGTGTTTGCGGCCGGGCGCGTGCGGAGCGACCCATCGGGCCGGGGCGCCGGAGATCCTGCGGATCAGCCACGGAGTGAGCCGGTCACCGACGTTGCCCTGGCTGGGCGCCCGGCACCAGAAGGCGGGTACGGTCTCGGACACGTCGGTCACTGTAACCAGCGGACCGCCCTGTTCATCCGTACCTACCACCGGGATGTCACCTGGCTGAGGTACGCCCTGGCGGCCATCGAGCGGTGGTGCCACGGCTTCTCGGAGGTGGTCGTGGTCACGCCGCGCACCGGCTCGGGCGCCGTGCGCCGGGCGGTCGGCGGCGACGTACGGCTGACGGTCTGTCCGGACTACCGGGACGACTACCTGGGGCAGCAGGTGAGCAAGCTCCACGCGGACGAGTTCACCGACGCCGACCTGATCTGCCACGTCGACTCGGACGTCGTCTTCACCCGCCCCGTCTCGCCCGCCGACCTGCTCGACGCCGGCCTGCCGTGGATCGTCCGCCGGGCGGTCTCCCTGCTCGGCCGGCACCGGCCCTGGCTCGCCCCGACGGAGGAGTTCCTGGGCCGTCCGGTCGCCTACGACTTCATGCAGCAGCCGCCCTTCACCTATCCGCGGTGGCTCTACCCGGAAGTGCGCGCCCTGTCCCTGGCGCGTCACGGAATCCCGCTGGACCGCTACGTGGCGGGCCGGCCGCCGCGGGGCTTCTCCGAGTTCAACGTCCTGGGCGCACACGCCTATGCCGCTCATCGCGCCGAGTTCGCCTGGTACGACGCCGACGCGCACACGGACACGTACCCGGACACGGGCACGGACGCGGCGCGCGTACCGCGGCTGTGCCGGTGGTACTGGAGCAGGGGAGGTATCGACGCGGCCCTGCGTCGCGAACTCGAGGAAATTACCGGTGGGTACGCCCGTGCCGCCACGCCGGACCACAGTCTGCGCCACTCGGGGCGTTCGGGGCTCGATGATCCATGTCACTGAGCCGGGACCTTCAGACGGGCGACGGACAGCCCTTAGCGTGACGGAAACGAGGCAGCGGTGAAGGGAGCAGAATGTTCCGCAAGGTGCTGGTGGCCAACCGCGGGGAGATCGCGATTCGCGCGTTCCGCGCCGGCTACGAACTGGGGGCGCGCACCGTCGCCGTCTTCCCGCACGAGGACCGCAACTCGCTGCACCGGCTGAAGGCCGACGAGGCGTACGAGATCGGGGAGGCCGGGCACCCGGTGCGGGCGTACCTCTCCGTGCCGGAGATCATCCGGGCGGCCCGCCTGGCCGGCGCCGACGCGGTCTACCCGGGCTACGGCTTCCTGTCCGAGAACCCGGAACTCGCGCGCGCGTGCGAGGAGGCGGGCATCACCTTCGTCGGCCCGGACGTGCGCACCCTGGAACTGACCGGCAACAAGGCGCGCGCCGTGGCCGCCGCCCGCGCCGCCGGCGTACCCGTGCTCGGCTCCTCGGCCCCCTCCACCGACGTGGACGAACTGGTCGCCGCCGCCGAGCACATCGGCTTCCCCGTCTTCGTCAAGGCCGTCGCCGGCGGTGGCGGCCGAGGCATGCGGCGGGTCGAGGACCCGGCGACGCTGCGCGAGTCGATCGAGGCGGCGGCGCGTGAGGCCGAGTCCGCCTTCGGCGACGCCACCGTCTTCCTGGAGAAGGCCGTCGTCGACCCCCGTCACATCGAGGTGCAGATCCTCGCCGACGGCGAGGGAAACGTCATCCATCTGTACGAGCGCGACTGTTCCGTGCAGCGCCGCCACCAGAAGGTGATCGAACTCGCGCCCGCCCCGAACCTCGACCCGGCAGTCCGGCAGCGCATCTGCGACGACGCCGTGCGGTTCGCCCGCCGGATCGGCTACCGCAACGCGGGCACCGTGGAGTTCCTCCTCGACCGCGACGGCAACCACGTCTTCATCGAGATGAACCCGCGCATCCAGGTCGAGCACACGGTGACCGAGGAGGTCACCGACATCGACCTGGTGCAGTCCCAGCTGCGCATCGCCGCCGGCGAGACGCTCGCGGACCTCGGCCTGACGCAGGAGTCCGTCGTGCTGCGCGGCGCCGCGCTGCAGTGCCGCATCACCACCGAGGACCCGGCCAACGGCTTCCGCCCCGACACCGGCATGATCAGCGCCTACCGCTCGCCGGGCGGCTCCGGCATCCGGCTCGACGGCGGCACGACCCACGCCGGCACGGAGGTCAGCGCCCACTTCGACTCGATGCTGGTCAAGCTGACCTGCCGGGGCCGGGACTTCGGGGCCGCCGTCGGCCGGGCCCGGCGCGCGGTCGCCGAGTTCCGCATCCGGGGCGTGTCCACCAACATCCCCTTCCTCCAGGCCGTGCTCGACGACCCGGACTTCCAGGCCGGTCACGTCACGACCGCCTTCATCGAGCAGCGGCCGCACCTGCTCACCGCCCGCCACTCGGCCGACCGCGGCACGAAGCTGCTCACGTACCTCGCCGACGTCACCGTGAACAAGCCGCACGGCCCGCGGCCCGAACTGATCCACCCGACCACCAAGCTCCCCCGGCTGCCCGCCGGCGCGCCGCCGGCGGGCTCGAAGCAGCGCCTCGCCGAGCTCGGCCCGGAGGGCTTCGCACGCGGCCTGCGCGAGTCGCCGACCATCGGCGTCACCGACACCACCTTCCGCGACGCCCACCAGTCGCTCCTCGCCACCCGGGTCCGCACCAAGGACCTGCTCGCCGTCGCCCCGGCCGTCGCGCACACCATGCCGCAGCTGCTCTCCCTGGAATGCTGGGGCGGCGCCACCTACGACGTCGCGCTGCGCTTCCTCGCCGAGGACCCCTGGGAGCGCCTCGCCGCGCTGCGCGAAGCCGTACCGAACATCTGCCTGCAGATGCTGCTGCGCGGCCGCAACACCGTCGGCTACACCCCGTACCCGACCGAGGTGACCGACGCCTTCGTGCAGGAGGCCGCCGCCACCGGCATCGACATCTTCCGGATCTTCGACGCGCTCAACGACGTCGACCGGATGCGGCCCGCCATCGACGCCGTACGGGAGACCGGGACGGCCGTCGCCGAGGTCGCGCTCTGCTACACGTCCGACCTCTCCGACCCGGCGGAGAAGCTCTACACCCTCGACTACTACCTGCGGCTCGCCGAGCGGATCGTCGCCGCGGGCGCCCATGTGCTCGCGGTCAAGGACATGGCCGGACTGCTGCGCGCCCCCGCCGCGGCCACGCTGGTCTCGGCGCTGCGCAGGGAGTTCGACCTGCCGGTGCACCTGCACACCCACGACACCGCGGGCGGCCAGCTCGCCACCTACCTCGCGGCGATCCAGGCCGGCGCGGACGCGGTGGACGGCGCCGTGGCCTCCATGGCCGGCACCACCTCGCAGCCCTCGCTGTCGGCGATCGTCGCCGCGACCGACCACTCCGACCGGCCCACCGGGCTCGACCTGCAGGCGGTCGGCGACCTGGAGCCGTACTGGGAGAGCGTCCGCAGGATCTACGCCCCCTTCGAGGCCGGCCTCGACTCGCCGACCGGGCGCGTCTACCACCACGAGATCCCCGGCGGACAGCTCTCCAACCTGCGCACCCAGGCCGTCGCACTCGGCCTCGGCGACCGCTTCGAGGACGTCGAGTCGACCTACGCCGCCGCCGACCGGATGCTGGGCCGGCTCGTGAAGGTCACGCCGTCGTCGAAGGTGGTCGGCGACCTGGCGCTGCACCTCGTGGGCGCCGGGGTGGCGCCCGAGGACTTCGAGGCGGAGCCGAACCGGTACGACATCCCCGACTCCGTCGTCGGCTTCCTCCACGGCGAACTGGGCACCCCGCCCGGCGGCTGGCCGGAACCCTTCCGCACCAAGGCCCTGCAGGGCCGGGCCGGCCCCAAGCCCATCCAGGAGCTGACGGCGGAGGACCGCGAGGGCCTCGCCGAGAACCGGCGCGCCACGCTGAACCGGCTCCTCTTCCCCGGCCCGACGAAGGCGTTCGAGGCACATCGTCAGGCGTACGGCGACACCAGCGTGCTCGACAGCAAGGACTTCTTCTACGGGCTGCGCCCCGGCAAGGAGTACGCCGTCGACTTCGGGCCCGGCGTACGGCTCCTCATCGAGCTGGAGGCCATCGGCGAGGCCGACGAGCGCGGCATGCGCACCGTCATGTCCACGCTGAACGGCCAGCTGCGGCCCATCCAGGTACGCGACAAAGCGGCGGCCGCCGACCTCCCGGTGACCGAGAAGGCCGACCGCTCCGACCCCGGCCATGTCGCCGCGCCGTTCGCGGGCGTGGTCACGCTCGCGGTCGCCGAGGGCGACGAGGTGGAGGCCGGCGCGACGGTGGCCACCATCGAGGCGATGAAGATGGAAGCCTCGATCACGGCCCCGAAGAGCGGACGGGTGGCACGCCTCGCCATCGCCCGGATCCAGCAGGTGGAAGGGGGCGACCTCCTCGTAGAGCTCGCCTGACAGGCCTGGGACGGGCGGTCGCCACGGCGGCGGCCACAACGCCGACCTGGCCGAGCGTCCCGAGCGGTTGCGGCACCCGGCCTCCCGAAACCGGGCGCCGCGGACCGTGGGCACGCTCTAGTCGCGGCGGGCCAGCAAGTGGGCGTCGAGGAAGCCCCGTTCGGAGGCCGGGTCGTGGACCAGCCGGGCGAACGGGACGAGGCCGGCGTCCGTCAGCAGCTCGGCGAACCGGTCCACCGGCCAGCAGTAGGCCGGCGTCACCTTGTGGTCGAAGCGAACCGGCTCGGAGCCGGCGGTCCCGTCGCTCCCGTCGGTTCCGCCGGTCCCGTCGGTTCCGAAGAAGGAGACGAGGAGCAGGCCCCCCGGTGCCAGGACGCGCACCTGCTCGGCGAGCAGCGCGGGCAGTTCGCCGGGCGGGGTGTGGATCATCGAGTAGTGCGCCAGCACGCCGCCGAGCGCGCCGTCCTCGACCGGCAAGGCCTCCATCCGCGCCTCGTCGAACTCCAGCGCCGGATGGGCCCGCCGGGCGTGGGCGACCATGCCGGGGGAGAGGTCGATGCCGAAGGCGTCGAGACCCAGGTCGTGCAGCATGGCCGTCAGATGTCCGGGCCCGCACCCGACGTCCGCTGTCCGCAGGTTCCCGTTCCCGCGCACCAGCTCGGCGAAGGTGCCGATGATGGCCCGCGCGAACGGCCGCGTCTCCAGCCGGTCGGAGAACATCGACGCGTACAACTCGACGACCCCGTCGTACGCCGCCCTGGTCTGTTCCTGGTGTTCCGCCTGGTGCTCCGCCACGGAAGGACGCTAACACCCGTGCGTGCTCGCCCGGTTGTCCGCCCCCGCCCCCACGTGGGCCTCACCTCACGGCCACGCACGCGGAAAGGGCACCCGCAGCGACTCCGGTGCCGTCGGCCCGTGTTCGGCGGCCGCGTGCAGACGTCCCTCGCGCAGGACGACCGCGCCGCTGCCGAGCATCGTCGTGACCAGTTCGTCCGCGAGCGCCTCGGGAGTCCTGCCCAGGAGCCGGGCCGCGTCGGTCAGCCACGCCCGCGCGTGCAGATACGGCTCGACCTCGCCGGCCGGGATCCCGCCGCGGATCATCAGGGCGAACGCGAAGATCCGCCGCGCCCCGTACCAGACGGCGCCGTGCGGATCGTCGACGAGCCGCCGGGCCCGGCGCAGCGCGGCGGCGAAGGCCGGTTCCGGATCGGCGGGGACCGGGCCGTGGGAGGGCAGGATCACGCGCGGGGCGAGGTCGGCCATGCGCTTCAGGGAGGCGAGCGCGGTGGCGGCGGCCTCGGGGCCGTCGAGGGCGAGGTTCACCCAGCCCACGTCGTAGTCCGACAGCGCGTCCCCGACCACGAGCAGCCGCTCCTCCGGCTGCCACAGTGCCAGATGGCCCGGCGTGTGCCCGGGCGTGCGGACGACCTCCCAGTCGGCGTCGCCGAGCCTGAGGACCTGGCCGTCGTCGAGCGGGATGTCGACGGTGTACGGGGCGACGGGCTGGTCGAGGTATTCGGCGGCGCAGCAGCCGGGATCCCGCCGCGCGATCGACTCCGCCTCCGGCGCCCCGGCCGCGACGGCGGCGCCGCGCGCCTGGAGGAGGGCGTTGCCGCCGACGTGGTCGGAGTGCCAGTGCGTGTTGACGACCAGCTCGACGCCACCGGCCCGCTCGCGGACCCAGTCGGCGGTGACTGCCGCGCTGCCGACGAAGCCGCTGTCGACCAGGGCCGGTTGCCGCCCGTGCAGCAGCAGCGTGTTGGCGTCGGGGAAGGGCCGCTGCCACCACGTCGCCCAGGACGGCAGCGCGGGGGAGGGGCGCGGGCTCACAGCGCGGGACCGTTCACGCGGATCAGCGTCCGCCGGCCGGTCGCGACGAGCGTCCGCTCGCCGCCGCCACCGTCCGGGCCGCCGCCCTCGACTCCGTACACCTGCGTCGGGTCGTCCACGTGCTCTCCTTCGTCCGCGTACGGGTGGGGCCGGGTGAGGCGGGGCGAGGTCAGCCGGCCAGGCGTTCCACGAGCAGGAAGCCGCCGATGACGATCATCATGGCACCGGAGGCGCGGGTGACGGCCCGGGCGGCCGAAGGCCGGGTCTTCAGCACGGTGCGCGCCAGGACGCCGACGCCGAGGTAGACCACGGCGCAGGCCGTCATGTGCAGTGTGCCGAGCAGCCCGGTCTGCGCGGCGACCGGCCAGCCGCCCGACGTGTGGATGAACTGCGGGAAGAGTGAGAAGTACAGGAGCAGCGCCTTCGGGTTGAGGCCGCTGATCCCCATGCCCCTGAGCATGAGCCGCGCACGGGAAGCCCCGGCGGCACCGGTAGCCGCGGCGGCCTCGGTGGATCCCGAGGCCGAGGCGGCGCCCGTCGCGCCGATCGCCTCCTCGGCTGCCGTCGGTACGGCCGGGTGTCGCAGCACGCCCCAGCCCAGCCACACCAGGTACGCGGCCCCGGCGACGGTGAGCACCGTCAGTACGGACGGCGAGCTCGCCACGATCATCACCAGGCCCGCGACGGCGAGCAGCGTGTACCCGGCGTAGCCGGCGACCAGCCCGGCGACCGCCGGGACCACGGACCGCTCCCGCAGTCCGGCGGAGATCGCGTACGCCCAGTCCGCGCCGGGCGTGAACACCAGCAGCAGATCCACGGCCAGGAAGGCTGCCAGTGTCGTCGTGTCCATCGATGGTTCCCTCTCACGTTCCTTGCGTCCGAGAGGGAAGGCTAGGCGGGATATGCCCGAAAGTGTTTGCGTTCTTACCCCATGATCGCGTTCTCTGAGGGAGAATCTTCTCCATGGATGCCCTTGACCGGAAGATTCTTACCGAGCTGCAGCTGGACGGCCGTCTGACGGTCACCGAACTGGCCGCCCGCGTACAGCTCAGCGTCTCGCCCTGCCACCGCCGCCTGCGCGACCTCGAACGCGAGGGCGCCATCCGCGGCTACCGCGCGGTCGTCGACCCCGCCGCCATCGGCCTGAACTTCGAGGCGCTCGTCTTCGCCACCCTGCGCTGGGAGTCCCCCGAGACCGTCACCGCCTTCGAGGAGGCCGTCACCGGGATCCCGCACGTCATTCAGGCCCAGCGCCTCTTCGGCGAACCCGACTACCTGCTGCGCGTCGCCACCACGGACCTCGTCGCCTACCAGCACCTCTACGACCAGCAGCTCGCCAAACTGCCCGGCGTCCAGCGCCTGACCTCCACCCTGGTCATGAAGAACGTGATCGACGAGCGGCCGCTGCCGGAGTAGAGCCGGAGCGGGGCCGGCGTGGAGCCGGAACAGCCGGTACGGGACCGGCACCCAGTCGTCTCCGAGGCCGTCGGCGCGTCGGCGTGCAGCGCCGCGACGGCCGCCTGCGCCTGGTACTCGCCCAGCCGGTCGCGGACCAGGGCCGCCTGCAGGAGCCCGATGCCCTCGGCGATCGCCTCGGTGTCCCACCGGCTACGGTCCTGCTCGGCGAGCGGCACGAGGCTGCCGTCGGGCGCGGTCCGGCCGGCCCGCCGGGCGTGGTGGAGCAGCAGGAGCGCGAGCAGCCCCGTCACCTCGGGGTGGTCGACGGCGGCCGCGAGCTGCCGGGGCAGCAGGATGGCCTCGGCGGCCAGGTCGATCTCACCGGAGTAGCCCTCGTTGAAGACGAGACAGAGGACGCGCAGCACGGTGGAGACGTCACCCGGCCGGTCCAGGCGCACTCCGGCGACCGTGCGCTTGGCCCGGCTGCTCCTCCCCCGACCTTCGGCCGGGCGTCCCCAGGGCCATCGTGGTCTCCGGCACCAGGTACGCCTGCGCGATCTGCCGCGCAGGCCCTCCGTCGGTTCAGGCCGGGCGGGTGGTGCAGAGGGTGGGCTCGTTCGGGCCGTGCTGGTACCAGACGGAGTCGATGATCCTTCCGTCGGGAAGGGTGTGCCGGGCCGGGCCGTCGCAGGGGAGGAAGCCGGCGGTGGTCAGGGCTTGGCGGCAGTGGTCGTTCGACTTCTCGGTGGCGGCCCGTACGAGCTCCAGGCCCAGGTGGTCGTGGGCGAACCGGGCCGTCGCCCGGGCGAGTTCGGTGCCCAGGCCCTGGCGCCTGTACGCGGGGGCGATCTGGAGGCCGATGGTCGTCTCGTCCAGCGTGACCGAGCTCATCCCCACCGCGCGGCCGGTCACCGCGTCGACGGCCAACAGCGCGTGCCCCGGGTTGTCGTCGGCGGGCACGAGCCGTCGGGCCAGGCGCCGGCGTACGGGGGCGCGGAAGGAGCGCAGGCGTTCGGCGCGGTTGTCGTCGTCGATGCCGAGGAGGTGCTCGGCCACCCGGCTGCCGATGACGCTTTCGGCGGGCCAGCCGAGCCATCGCTGCGCCTCCGTGTCGGCGGCGACCGCCTCGCCGATCGCCGCGTCCAGATGATCCCGGGGCGTGCGCAGCACCAGTCGCGCGGTGCGCAGGACGTGGTAGCCGCCATCACACCGGTCGGGCACGAGAGGCGTGCGGCGTGCGGCCCTGTGCCACAGCGTCGATATCTTCACGACCGGGGACTTTACTGCCGGCGGGCGGTGAAGCTCATCAGCAGCATGTCCCGGTGGCCCGGACCCTGTCGCGGGCCCTGTCCGAGCGGGCTCACGTCGTGCAGGACGCGGGCGTCCTCCGCGTACAGGCTGTCCAGCGGGGCGGTGAAGGTGCGCTCGGTGAGGGGTGGGGAGGTCGGGGACGCGGGGTCCGCGCCGTAGACGGTGGTGCGGCCGCCCGTGACGTTGTGGCGGGCGATGTGGTGCAGTGCGATGTAGTCGAATCCGTCGCGGTGCCGGCCCTCGGGCGAGGGCAGGCCGGGCGAGCCGGGGCGCGCCGTGACGCGTACGAGATGGGCGTCGACCTCCCAGGCGGGAGGGGCCGTGGGCCCCGCGCAGGTGTCGAAGACGGACGCGTTGTGGTGGAGCAGGGCGAGGAAGAAGGGGTCGGACGCCTCGGCGTCCCGGAACGGGGCCAGCTCGCGCACCATCCCGCCGATGAGGGGGTTCGCCTCGGCGGTCTGGTGGTATCCGGTGCCGTGGATCCGGCTCAACCGCCCTTCCATGAGGAGGAACTTGGCGTGCCGGCGGCGCCGGTACGTCGCCCCGCCCGGAAGGTAGGCGTCCAGGGGAAGGTTCTCCCAGGCGGCGCGGAAGGCCGCGAAGGCCCGCTCCGCCGCCTCGTCCAGCCGGAACTCCGCGCCCTCGACCAGGCGATAGCCGCGCGCGGTGATCGCCCCCACCAGGTTCACGTCGTCCGCCACTGTCACGCCGAGTCGCACGGCCTCACGCCCCTTCGCGTGATCGCTGCTGCTGATGATGCTGCTGCTGCGGGAAGGTGATGCCTGCGAACTCGCCCTGGGCGAAGTAGAGATCCGTGATCGTGGGATGCCAGGCCAGAT
The DNA here is from genome assembly GCF_044768205.1 of Streptomyces sp. NPDC101160. Classification (NCBI taxonomy): domain Bacteria; kingdom Bacillati; phylum Actinomycetota; class Actinomycetes; order Kitasatosporales; family Streptomycetaceae; genus Streptomyces; species Streptomyces sp. NPDC101160. The sequence goes on from NZ_JBIWPJ010000003.1 coordinate 617,727, forward strand.
GGCCGAGGTGGTAGTCGCGCAGCACCGGGCTGAGCGCGAACATCGAGCCGACGTAGTCGGCCCAGGCCTGCCGGTCCACGTCCGATATCCCCTCACGCCGGTGCCAGATCCATTCGAAGACGTCGAGCATCAGCTCGGCGACCGCCTGCACCCGGTGGTAGGACGCGTCGTCCTCGCTGAGCGTCTTGCCGTTGTAGAAGTACGGGCGGACGTGCGGGTACTCGACGAACACCAGGTCCAACTGCATGAACAGGTCGGTTCCCGCGTGGTACGAGCTCGCCTCGTGGCTCTTCGTCGCCGTCTGGTGGCTCTTCATGGAGGCGTAGTACGCGAGCCAGGAAGCGGCGACGGAGATGACGACGGCGAGCGCGGCGATGTAGTCGGATGGTTGCATGGGACCCCCGTCTGGCTGCGTCCGGCCGCAAGGATGACCAAGCGGCCCGCGCTCTGCCAGGGCGCACGATGAGCGCATCGAGGGCGCACGGAGGCTACGGGGGTCAGTACCGCTCGCGCGTGGCCTCGACGATCTCCTCGGGCGTGCGCCCGGCGAACAACTCGCTCTCGCCCCTCCGTACGGCCAGCACGGCGTCCATCAGCCGGTCGCCCATGGCCCTGCGCAGCCGGGCGTTCCCGCGGAGGTGCTCGGTCGCCTCGGCCAGGCTGCCCGGCAGGCGTCGTACGCCCTGGGCGGCGAGAGCGGTGGGCTCGGCGCGCGCCGGGTCGCCCACGTACTCCGGCGGCAGCCGCAGACCCGCCTCGACACCGCCCAGCCCGGCCGCGATGACCGCGCCCACCAGGAGGTACGGGTTCGCCGCCTGGTCGAAGCACTTGAGCTCGGCGTTGGCGGCCTCGGCCCGCTCGTCCGCCATCCCGGTGATGAAGCGCAGCGCCGCCTCCCGGTTCTCCCGCCCCCAGCATTGGTACGCGCCGGCCCAGTTCCCGGGGACCAGCCGCAGATAGCTCGCCGGGCTCGGGCAGCCGACGGCCGTGAGCGCGGGCAGGGCCGCGAGGATCCCGGCGAGGAACGCCTCGCCCTGCGCGCTCATGCCGTGCGGCCCGTCGCCGCCCTGCAGCAGGTTGCGCCCCTCGCGCCAGAGGCTGAGGTGGAGATGGCCGCCGTTGCCGGCACCGTCCACCGTGGTGAGGGGCGCGAAGGAGGGGGCCAGACCGTGGTGCAGGGACACGGCACGCAGCGTGTGGCGGACCAGTACGGCGCTGTCCGCCGCCCCGACGGGGTCCTCCGCCGCGGTGGACACCTCGTACTGCCCCGTCTCGTACTCGGGATGGACCTGCAGCACGTCGACGCCCTGCGCGGTGAGAGCGTCCACGACGTCGAGCAGGTACGGCCCGGCGCCGACGAGCCGCGTGAGCCCGTACGCGGGCCCGGGGCCGGAACGGGAGCCGCCCGGGGAACCACCCGACGAACTGCCCGGGGAACCACCCGGGGAGCCGTCCGGGGAGCCACCCGTGGAGCCGTTCTCCGCCGTGACCGTCCACTCCGTCTCGAAGCCCATCCGCAGCCGCAGCCCCGACTCCTCGGCCGTCCGCACCATCCGCGCCGCGAACGTCCGGTGACACCCCGGGTACGGCGCCCCGTCCTGCCCGTACCGGTCGGCGGGCGCCCACGCCCACCCCGGCTGCGCGGCGAGCGGCACCAGCCGCGCGAGGTCGGGCATCAGCCGCAGATCGCCGACCGGGCCGCCGTGCGTCTCGTCGACCACCCGCGTGTCGTCGACGAGGTACGAGTCGAACACGGGTGCCATGCCGACGCCCCACCGCGCGGCGTGCCCCAGCCGCCGCACCGGCACGGCCTTGACCCGGCTGATCCCGGCACTGTCCACCCACCCGAGCGCGACGAGCCGCACCCCCGCCTGCTCGAGCTCCCGCACCGTCCCGGCCAAAGCCTCCATGCCCCGCATGGTCCAGCAGATCGGCCCGGTGCGACAGATCGCCACGCGCCGGCCGGCGGAGTCCGAGCTGTGACCTGGGGTCACCGCGTTACGTCTGTCTTCTCTCCACGCCTCGGGAGTTCGCGCTCGCGCTCATCCTCACCGAGGCCGGCCGCGCCGCCTCGTCGCTCACTCCGCCTCGTCGCTCACTCCGCCTCGTCGCTCACTCCGCCTCGTCGCTCACTCCGCCTGGTCGTGGTCGTCGAGGCCGAGGAGCCGCCGCCCGATCGAGTGACGCCTGTCGCGCATTCGGCCGACCGGCTCCGTCCGCCGGTCGCCGTCCGGGCAGGGTGGGGCCGTGGTGACGATCCTCTCGACCCTGCGGCCGCGGGCAGCCCGGGCCCTGACCGGCGCCCTGCTCGCCGCTGCCCTCCTGTGCGGATGCGGCGCCTCGGCGGCCCGCGAGGACGGCGCCACGGATGCCGGCCTGAAGTTCGCGGCGGCGCTGGCGGCCGGAGACTACCGGGCCGGCTGCGAGCTGCTCGCCCCCGGCACCCGCGACCAGGTCGAGGAGGAGGGCAAGGGGCCCTGCGGCCCGGCCCTGCACTCGCTCGGCCTGCCGCGCCCGGGCGCGGCGCGCGACGTACAGGTCTACGGCCGCCAGGCGCTGCTGCGGATGGAGCGGGACACGCTGTTCCTCTCGCAGTTCGACCGCGGCTGGAAGGTCACCGCGGCCGGCTGTGTCGCCGGCTCGGAAGACGAGCCGTACCAGTGCTCCCTGAAGGGATCCTGACCATGAGGACAGTGTTTGCCACCTGCGTCCTGACCATCCTGGGCGGGCTCTGCTACTTCACCGTGATCGGAGCGCTGCACCGGTGACGGCGGAGCGCGGCGCCGGCCGGAAGGAGCACATGTCCTTCTGGCGCGCCAACAGCCTGTCCCTGGCGTTCGGGACGGCCTTCCTGATCGTCCTCGCCGCGCAGGCGGTCTCCGGCCGGGCGGAGTTCAACGAGCAGCTCGCCGTCCAGGGGCTCCAGCAGATCGGCCTCGGCGACTACCTCATGTCGTCCGACTTCGCGGTCGACGTCACCGAGAACTGGCAGTCCGAGTTCCTGCAGTTCTTCCTCTACATCTTCGGGACCGTCCACCTCCTCCAGCGGGGCTCGCCGGAGTCGAAACCCCTGGACAACGCGGGCGTCGAGTCCGAGCGCGAGCAGCGGATGGGCGAGCACGCCCGGCCCGAGTCGCCCCGCTGGGCGGGTACGAAGGACTGGCGGCAGGCCCTCTACTCCCGCTCGCTCGGCCTCACCATGGCCGTCTTCTTCGTGTTTTCCTGGTTCGCCCAGTCCGTCTCCGGCGTCTCCGCCTACAACGACACGCGGCTGCGCCAGCTCCAGGCTCCGATCGACTGGAGCGCCTACCTCGCCTCCGCCGACTTCTGGAACCGTTCGCTGCAGAACTGGCAGTCCGAACTCCTGGCGGTGTGCGCCATGGCCATTCTCTCCGTCTACCTCCGCCAGCGCGGTTCCCCGGAATCCAAGCCCGTCGGCTCGGCCCACTCCGCCACGGGCGTCGAGGGCTGATCCGCGAGGGCTGATCCGCGAGGGCTGATCCGCGAGGGCTGTGCGGTCAGAGCGCCGGGAAGGAGATCCGGACGGAGTAGCGCCGCTCCAGCTCGTGAATCTTCGCGGGCAGGGCGGTGTTCAGCGCCGCGATCTCCTCGCGGTGATCGGCGCGGAAGCGTGCCGCGAGGGGCTTGCGCAGCTCGGAGCGGACGTCCTCGACCGGCTTCATGCAGACCGCGTACGCGCCGGCCAGGGCGTGCTCGCCGGCGGTGTCGCCCGCCTGCAGTCGCTGGTCGACGAGCGCGAAGAAGGCGTTCTCGTCCCGCGCTTCGACCTTGTGCCCGGCCAGGCACGGGCCGAAGCCCCGGAGGGCGGCGACGACCCGGGGGTGGTTGCGCAGCGACGACTCCTCCTGGAACCACTGGCCCTGCACCTTCAGGTACAGCGAGCGCAGGCCCTGGTCCACGGCCATGCCCGTCTGCATGCAGCGCTCCTGGACCTCCTGCCCGGCGCCTCCCTCGGCGGGGCGGTCCTTCGAGCTGTCGGCCGCGCCGGGGACGATCACGCCGTTGAAGCCGTTGCGCGCGATGAACGGCAGGTCGGGGATGTCGGAGAAGCGCACGAAGGCCGGCGGCTCGTGCGGCGGAGCGGGCGTCTTCCGCTCGGTCAGGCACCCCCGTACGGCCGTGTCCGCGGCCAGCCGCCCGAAGGCGTCGAGCCCCTGCGTCCAGCGGGTCTGCACGCCCGTCGTCGGAAGCACCATGTCCGCGACGTCCGCGGGCATGGCGGAGGTGACCGGAACCGTGACGGTGGGGGAGGGGCGCTGTGCACGCCCGTCCTGCGCCGGGGCGGCGGTCGTGCCGGACGACCCGGTCGATTCGTCCGGGCCGGTCGTGCCGGAACAGGCGGTCAGACCGGCCAGGACACCGGCCGCGACGAGGAGCGGCGCCGTCAGGGCGGCCGCGCGCGAGAGCGGGTTGCGGCGGGGCATCGTCCCCGAACCTCCGTTGTGCGTGTGCGTGTGGGGCCTGCGTGTGCGTCGTGCGGTGCCCGGCCGCCTTGCGGACGGCCGGGCACGCGACGATGTACGACCGGGAAGGTCAGTGGGCGACCTGCACGGCGCTGCCGTAGGTGTTGTACGCCGAGACGCCGAAGTAGCGGCCCGTGGTCAGGTCGGAGATCAGGATGTACTGGTTCACCGAGTAGCTGCCGTTCGGGATCCACTGGTACGGGCGCGAGGCCCACGTCCACGAACCCGAGGAGTTGACGTACTGCGCGCGGTACGAGTCGCCGCTGGCGCCACCGGACGCCCACGCCTCGGTCACCTGCACGTCGTGGCAGCCGCTGCCGGACTTCTGCACGACGCTGTACGTGCCCCAGTGACCCGCGGTCAGCCAGTCCCGCTGGCAGCCGTCCGCCGCCGAAGCGGTCGGAGCGAACGCCACCAGGGAGGTGGCGACGACACCGGCGACGGCCAGCGCGGCCTTCAGCTTCTTCATGAGGAGTTCCCCTTCTTGCCGAGAATGCCGTCCTGGTCAATGTGACGGCAGACATCACTCTCGCGGCGGGACCCACCTGGCGTATTGGACGAAAGCGCGCGACCCGCGCGCCGGGAGACCTCCTATGCTGCCGGGATGATCAAGCCGATTGAACTCGTCATATTCGACTGCGACGGTGTACTGGTCGACAGCGAACGCATCGCCGCCCGCGTCCAGGTCGCCCTCGGCGCCGAACTCGGCTGGCCGCTCACCGAAGAAGAGGTCGTCGACCGCTTCATCGGCCGTTCGCACGCCGCCATCCGCGATCAGGTCGCCGCCCGGCTCGGCGAACGGACCGCCGCGATCTGGTCGGAGCGCTTCGAGGAGCGGCACCGCGAAGCCGTGGACGCCGAACTCACGCCCGTCGACGGACTGCCCGAGGCGCTCGCCGCGATCACCCTGCCGACCTGCGTGGCGTCCAGCGGCTCCCACGACAAGATGCGCCACACCCTCGGCCGCACCGGCCTCTACGCCCACTTCGACGGTCGCATCTACAGCGCCACCGAAGTCTCCCGCGGCAAGCCCGCCCCGGACCTGTTCCTGCACGCCGCCCGGCAGATGGGGGTCGATCCGGTGGCCTGCGTCGTGGTCGAGGACAGCCGCCCCGGCGTGGAGGCGGCGCGCGCCGCCGGCATGCGCGCCTTCGGCTATGCCGGCGGCCTCACTCCGGCCGAGCGGCTCGAAGGCCCTGACACCACCGTCTTCCACGACATGCGCGAACTCCCCGAGCTCGTCCGCGGGTAGTCGCCGGTCGCCGGTCCGGGTGGAGGCTCGGCCGGTGGCTCAGGCAGCGGGCTTGCCGGGCTGGTCGTGGGTGGAGCAGTGGATGCCACCGCTGCCGGAGGCGACCGTGCCGATCCGCACCTGCACCAGGGCGGCCCCGGGAGGCCGTTCGCCGCCCGGGGCCACCCCTGGGGCTACTCCGAGACCGTGCTGAGGACGCCCCGAGGACCCGTCACTTCCGCCAGAACAGGTGGTGCGTCACGCCGCTCGGGCTGGGCACGACGTCCAGGTGGAACCGGTCGAGCAGTTCGTCCGGGGACTCCCACAGCCGCAGACCCGAGCCGAGCTTCACCGGCGAGACCGCCACGTGCATCGTGTCGACGAGGTCGGCGTCGAGGAACTCCCGGATGATGCTGACCCCTCCGCCGAGCCGGACGTCCTTGCCCTGCGCCGCCTCCCGTGCCTGTTCGAGGACGTCGGCCGGGTCGCCGTCGACGAAGTGGAACGTGGTGTCGGACAGTGTGAACGACGGACGCTTGTGGTGGGTCATGACGAACACGGGGGTGTGGAACGGGGGCTCGTCACCCCACCAGCCGCGCCACTCGTGGTCCTTCCAGGGCCCGCGCTGGGGCCCGAACTTGTTACGGCCCATGATCTCGGCACCGATGTTCCGGGAGAAGTCCCGCGTCATGTAGTCGTCCAGGCCCCGGCTGCCGCCCGGGTCGGTACGCATGGGCCAGCTCGCCGTGGCCCCGGCCCAGGCGAACAGCCTCTCCGGCTCGACGTGACCGAACGGCCGCTCCAGGGTCTGGTCCTCACCGGCGCCGATGCCGTCACTCGACACGTTGAAATTCTGCACTCGCAACAGCTGAGCCATGTGTTCCTCCCGCGTTCTGTCGGACAACAATGGTGAGACCGCCCGGGCAGCGAAAACTCATCGGCGCGCAGGCGACCGGCCGGAATCCGGGCCGGGAGGACCGGCCCTGGCGGGCGTCACGCAGCGGCCGGTGCTTGGGGCCCGGCCCGGGCGGGCGTCACGCAGCGGCCGGTGCGCCCAGCCCCGTACACCCGTCGGAGGTCAGCGGTCGCCGGCCCCCCACAGGAACGCCGGATGCCTCCCCGAGAACTCCTGCTCCACCCATGCCAGCCGCTCGTCCAGGGAGGCCAGGCGCTCCTCCCGGGCCACCGCCTTCACGCGGACGAGCAGTTCGTGGGCGCGCTCCAGCACCATCGGCGCGTCCGAGGCCGCACGGCACAGCTCGTCGAAACCGACCCGGAGGAGCTCCTCCCAGCTCGGCAGGGACATCACCACCCGGACGGCGCCCGACTCGTCGGCGATCGACCGGGCGCCCAGGTCCGCGTCCGCGATCAGCCGGAGCAGGTCCTCGACGGCGTCCAGGACCTGGACGGCGGTCGCGGGATCGTTGACGGCGGGGGAGAGCGCGCGCAGCCCGATGTCGGACAACAGGCGGAACGCGAGGCCGGGATCCTGGTGGAACGCCCGCTCGGTGCCGGGGACCACCGCCCGGAGCACCTCCGCCTCGGGAGCGCGGCCGCCCCGCACCTCGGCCACCACGTCACCGGGGTAGACGGGCGCCCCCACCGGCACCGTGAGGACCACGACCGCTTCCGCCCGGGCCGCCGTACGCACCAGCCGCAGCACGTCGACCTGGGCGACGAGGGCGGAGCCGGCGGTCCACGCCACGGTCGACGTCACCGCGGGCAGTCGCCCCGCGGCGGCGCCGTCACGTTCGCCGCTGCCCGCGCCGCCGCCCGTCGGCGGATAGATGGCCCGCAGTACGGCACGCCCCCGTTCCCGTACGTCGGTGAGGACATGGGCGAGCTGGATGGAGCGCAGGGCGTTCAGCAGGAGTCGCCGGACCAGCACCAGAGCGCCGGCCGACAGGACCAGAGCCGTCACGGGAACGGCCACGGACGTCGTGCGCTCCGAGCCGACGGCCAGGGTCGCGGTGACCGAGAAGACCAGGACTCCGACCACGAGGGCGAAGACCCGCCACACCGAAGGATCGGACCGGAACAGCACCAGGCGGTGACTGAAGTTGCCGGCCGCCCACTGCACGACCAGGAACAACAGGGAGAAGAACAGCGTCGCGACGCTCAGCACTCCCACGCCGGCGACCTTCAGCACATCGACGGTCCGATCCGCGGTCACCCGGTACCCGCCGTCGATCGCGGGAAGCGTCAGCCCCAGCACGAGCCCCAGTGCCGCCGCGACGACCTGGGCGACCCCCGCGCGGAGCGCGCGCCGGGGCCGTACGACACGCTCGGCCGACCGGTCCGGACCGAACAGCATCCTCGGGGGGACGTCCACTGAGGTCTCCGATCACGCGCGGGGCTCGGTGAGGAAACGCTCGGCGTGCGAAGGAGCCGAGGCAAGGCGACATGCCCACCCGGGCCACGGCCCCGCCCGGGCGGCCCAGTTCCGCAGCCCGGTTCCGCGGCCCGGTTCCGACGGTCGCACCCGACCCCCTGGGGCCCGCTCCACCGGTATGCCGGGCTCGCGCGGCTCAGTCGTGCGGGACGAGTGCGACCGGCGCGAGGCTGTGGTGCAGGACCGCGTGGGCCACGCTGCCGATGTGCGCGCCGAGGACCGAGCGCCGGGTGCGCCGGCCGACGACCACGAGGGACGCCTGGTGAGCGGCGTCCACCAGCTCCACTCCGGCCGATCTGGTCACCACGCGGGAAACCGCCGTGACGCCGGAGTGCTTCGTCCGCCACGGCTTGAGGAGTTCGTCGAGCGAACGATTGATCTCGGGGGCCACGGCCGGCCGGATGTCCGGCACCATCGCGGGCCCCAGGCCCGCGGAGAGCGGAAGCTCCTGGGCGTACACCACCTGCAGACCGGCGCGCCGTCGGGCGGCCTCCTCGAAGGCGAAATCCAGCACGCTGTCGACCAGTTGGCGCAGGTCGACACCGACGACCACCGGGCCCTCCGGGGCCGGCACGCCCTGCGCCCGGACGAGGACGGCCGGGCACTCGACCCGGCCCGCGACCGTCAGACCGACCGAGCCGAGCAGGTACCCGCCCACGCTGCCGAGCGCGCGCGAGCCGAGGACCAGCAGCTCGCCCTCCCCGGCCGCCGCGACGAGGCCGGGAACCGGGCCGGAGCCGGCGGGCAGCAGCCGCGTAGTCACCGACAGACCAGGGTGGCGCCCGCGCAGCCCGTCGGCGGCGCGCGCGAGGAGTTCCTCGGCCCAGTGCTCGTCGGGCTCCCGCGACACGAAGGGCAGCAGCACCTCCGGCGACGGCTCCTCCGCGTGCACCAGATGCACCCCGGCGCCGCGCAGCAGCGCCTCGTCGGCCGCCCATTCGGCGGCGGCGTCCGCCTGCTCCGTACCGTCGAGGCCGACCACGATGCTCCGTGCCATGGCCGGTCACCTTCCTCGTATGACGCCGTCCACCACGCCGTCGGCACTCGCGCGCGAGCGAAAGCGAAAGCGAAGCGCCGGACCTCCATCATCCGGGGCGCCCCACCCCGCGGACCAGTTCTGAGCGACACCATCGCCGACGGACCCGTCGTGCTCCCCGTCCACCACGAGACCGCGCGGGAGGACGTCGTCTTCATCACCGCGCCGGACGCCGCACCGGCCCGTACGACGGCACCGAGATCGCCTTCGAGACGGACCGCCTGGACGAGGCCTTCAGCCAGGGCTGGAGCGTCCTCGTCGCGGGCCCGGTCCGCCGCGTCACCGACGAGTCCGAGGCGCGGCGGCTGCGGGAGTCGACGCACACGACCCCGTGGGCGGGGAAGGGCCGGGACACCGTCATGGTGCTCTCCCCGCGCCGGGGCAGCGGCCGGCGCATCGTCGTCGAGGTTGCTCCGGGCGCTCCGCCGGCGGCACCCGGTGCCCCCCGGAGCAGCGTGACGCAGCCGGTCCCCCGGGACCGGCGTCCGGCCCTTCGCGCGGCGGCGCGCGGGCAGAGAGGCCGACCGGGCTCGATCGGGGCCGACGGGACCCTGGCCCGGCGTCCCGCGCGGTGCCAGCGTGGAAGGTGGCGCACCTGGGGCGTCCCGAGACGCGTTCCCCGCCCTCGGGACGTACTCCCGAGGAGGAGACATGACCAGCCAGACCCTCGTCCGCCCGGAACTGGGCACCGTGATCGTCGGGGTCGACGGCTCCCCGCCCGCCCGGGAAGCCGCCCTGTGGGCCGCCGACGAGGCGCAGCGCCGCGACCGGGCCCTGTATCTCGTCCATGCCGCGGACACCGACCGGAGCAGCCTCTACTTCCCGGCGGAGGACCTCAGGACCGTACGCGAGGAGGGTCGTGAGCTGCTCCGCGAAACGGCCAGGGCGCTTCGGGACCGCCACCCCGGCCTGACCGTGGTCGAGGAACTGAGCGGACTCGAGCCGGTCGCCGGACTCACCGCCACAGCCGGCCGCCAGGGCACGATCGTGGTGGGCAGCCGGGGCCTCGGCGGGTTCGCGTCCCTGATGCTCGGTTCGGTCGGACTGGGCGTCGCCGCCCGCGCCACCGTGCCCGTGGTCGTGGTGCGCGGCGACGGCGACCGGCCGGAGGCGGGATCGGTCACCGCGGCCGTGCACGGCGCCTCCGATCTCGGCTGGCTGCCCGTCGCCGCGGCCGAGGCCCGGGCGCGCAAGGCATCACTGCGGCTGCTCAGCGTGTGGAACGTGCTCACCCACGTCGGCAGCGTCGCCACCATGCTCGACGACCTCGACGAGATCGCCCGGGCCAGGGTCCTGGAGGTGAAGGGGCTGGCCGACCTCGTCCGGCGTGCCTACCCGGAGCTGACCGTCAGCCATCACGTCGAGCCCGGCACCAGCACCCCCGGGGCTCTCGTCGAGGCCGGCGCGCACACCGACCTCCTCGTGCTGGGCGCGGAACACCACGCCCTGGGCGTCGGGCCGGCCCTCGGCCGGGTCGCCCACACCGTGCTCCACCACTCCCCCTGCCCGGTGGAGATCGTCCCGCCCGACTTCGCCGCCCGGGAAGCGCGGGAACGGACCTGAACCAACCAGTGCCCCGCGCCCGGCAGCCCGCCCGCAGGCGGCGCCCCGGGCGGTCCCCACTGGTCACGCCGCCGGCCGCGCCGCGCTCACCGGCCTCGGCCTCGCGCCCGTGGCCGGCGGGTAGCGGCACGAGGAGGCGCGGAGGCGGGGAGCCCGCGGCCGGTCACGGGGAGGGGCGGGCGCCGGCGGCGCCTCAGCTCACCGCCTGCTTCACCAGAGCGGCGATCCGCTCCTCGACCTCGGGGGTGACCTCCGTCAGGGCGAATCCGGCCGCCCACATGGTGCCCTCGTCCAGGTTCGCCTGGTCGCTGAAGCCGAGCGTGGCGTAGCGGGCCTTGAACTTCTCCGCGCTCTGGAAGAAGCAGACGACCTCGCCGTCCCGGGCGTAGGCGGGCATCCCGTACCAGAGCTTCGGCGCGAGGACCGGGGCGTTGGCCGTGACGACGGCATGGACCCGCTCGGCCATGATCCGGTCCGAGTCCTGCATCTCGGCGATCTTCGCGAGGACGTCCTGCTCGGCCAGGGCCGCCTTCTCCGCGGCGGACGCCCGGCGGGCCGCGGCCTTCGTCTCCTTGGCGTGCTCCTTCATCGCGGCCCGCTCCTCGGCCGTGAACCCCTCGTACGCGCTTTTCTCGCCGCTGGTCATGGTTCCTCCCGTGGTCGTCGTCCCGGCCGGCCGGCGGCTCCGGCCCCACCCGATCGGCGTGATCACATCTTCACCCGCCCGGCCACGGAGCCGCCTCCGTGCTGACCACGGAAAGGTGCCCACGGAATCCACGGGAACCACGGAATCCACGGAAAGCACGGGAATCGCGGGAATTCGGCACGGCACGTCCGGCGCGCGGCCGGCGTGAGAGGTGGACCATGGTGCCGTAGGCGAGAACGTGTTCGCGGGACCCGGGCCGGCAGTCCGGAGGAGGCACCATGAACAGTGAGATCCCGGAGATCCCCGCCCGGCCGGAGCTCGGCACCGTCGTCGTGGGCGTCGACGGCTCCCCGGCCGCCCGCACGGCCGTGCTCTGGGCCGCCGCGGAGGCGGACCGCCGTGGCCGCCCGCTGCGTCTCGTCCACGCCGCCGACACCGACCGCCGCGCCCTCTTCTACGCCGACGGGGAGGCGATCCAGGCCGTGCGCGAAGCCGGGCGCGACCTGCTGATCGAGACGGCGGACGCGGTCCGGGAACGCTTCCCGGGCCTCGACGTCACGAGGGAACTGAGCCGCCAGGAGCCGGTCGCCGGGCTCAAGGCGGCCGGGGGCAACCGCGGGACCATCGTGGTGGGGAGCAGGGGCCTCGGCGGCTTCGCGGCCCTCATGCTCGGCTCCGTGGGGCTGGGCGTCGCCGGGCACGCGGAGGTGCCCGTGATCGTCGTACGCCCGGACGGCGAGAGCGCCGGGACGGGCTCGGTGACGGCGGCCGTGCACGGCGCCGACGATCTCGGCTGGCTGCTCCTCGCCGCCGCCGAGGCGGACGCCCGCAAGGCCGCGCTGCGGCTCGTGAGCGTCTGGAACGTCCTCGCCCGGATCGGCAGCGCCCGGCAGCACGAGCACGAGGTGGAGGCGCTCGCGGACCGCGTCCGCGAGGTCTACCCGCAGCTGACCGTCGAGCACCGCGTGGAGACGGGCACGAGCACCCCGGGAATCCTCGTCGAGGCGAGCGGTCACACCGATCTCATCGTGATGGGCCGCGGACACCGGGCTCTCGGCGTCGGCCCGGCCCTGGGCCGGGTCGCCCACAGTCTGATCCACCACGCCCACTGCCCGGTGGAGATCGTCCCGCCGTCCTTCGTGACGCGGGCCGACGTGACGCGGGCCGACGTGACGCAGAGCGGCGAGACGCAGGACGGCGAGACGCAGGACGGCGAGACGTGAACGACACGCTCGCGGTCACGTCGCCGGGTCGGCCGATGCGGAGACTCCGAGAGCCGCCGGACCGGTATCCGCGCCGTCCGAGGGCGTGGAAGCGGCTCCCAGGAACGCGGTGAGGAGCAGTCCGAGCAGGGCGATCACCGCGAGGACGACCAGCACGACCTTCCGGCGGCTGGCCCGCGGGCGGCCGGAGCCGGCATCGGGGCTGGGACCCGGGTGGTGGCCGGGATCGGGGCCGGGGTCGAGGGCGTGGCTGCCAGGAGGCCCCAGGTCCTGCGGGAACTGCGCGTTCAGCGTCGTCATCCGCTTGTCGAGTGCGGGATCGTCCCGCACGAGACGGCGTTCGATCTCCGCAAGGGCACGCCGGTCGTCGGTGGAGTGACCCATGGCGGCCTCCTCTGCCTGACACGAGGACACGGTGGTCCTGACGATGTCCGCAGTTTCAGTGTGCCCGCGCACAGGGCATGCGGACAGTCGGGCGCGGTCGCGAGAGCGGATGTGCCGGTGCGGCGGACGCGGCATCCACGCGACGAACCGGCGGACACCTGCCCATACTGAGGAGGACGACAGCCGTCCAGGGTGCGTAGGTACCGGAATCGCGGTGGCGATGCAGCAGGTGCCCTTCGATGAAGTGACGACCAGCGCGGCCCGGGACGCGGGCGGGTGGCTGGGCGCCCTGCCGGTCGCCGTGGTGGCCACCAGCGCGGACGGGGCGATCGTCCGCTGGGACCACGCGGCGGAGGACCTGCTCGGTTACACCCCGCACGAGGTGCTCGGCCTGCACATCGCCGACCTGCTCCATCCCGGCGCCGACCGTGGCCTCGGCCGGTCGCTGTGGGAGGGTGCGGCCACCGGGCGCGGGATCATGGGCATGGTGACCGCCTGGCACAAGGAGGGGCGCCCGCTGGAGCTGGAGATCTGGGCGTGCCCGGTCCCCGCCCGGCACCGCGGCGGGACGACGGTGCTGGTGTTCGCCGCGGAGGCGGAGGCCGCGCGACGGATCCGGGGCTCGTCGGCGGTGTGGGACGGGCTGTTCTCCCGTTCCCCGGTCGGCATCGCCGTCCTCGACACCGAGCTGCGGTTCCTCCGCGTCAACCCGGCGCTCGAAGCGATGAACGGACTCCCGCAGGCCGCGCACATCGGGCGCCGCCTCGTCGAGATCCTGCCCGACGTCAACGCCGCCGACATGGAGAGCGCGATGCGCCGGGCCCTGGACGAGGGCAGACCCGTCCTGGACTCCCGCCGTACGGGCCGCACACCGGCCGACCCGGACCACGACCACGTCTGGTCGGGGTCGTACGTCCGCCTGGAGGACGCCGACGGACGCCCGATCGGGCTGGCCGCCACCCTGATCGACATCACCGCCCAGCAGCAGGCGCAGCTCGAGGCCGACGCGGGCCGGCGCCACCTCGCCCTGGTCAACGAGGCCACGCTCAAGATCGGTACCAGTCTGGACCTGGAACGCACCGCGCAGGAGCTCGCCGACGTCGCCGTACCCGACCTCGCGGACGCCGTCGCCGTCGACGTCCTGGACAGTCTGGCCACCAGCGGCGACCTCGGCGCCGGCCTGGTCGGGGGCACCACGCTGCGGCGGCTGGCCAAGGCGCCGCTGACCGGATCACCCGTCACGGCCGTCCTCGCCCCCCTGGGACGCACGCTCTCCTTTCCCGCCAACGCGCCGTACACCCGGGTGCTCGGCGCGCGCCGCCCCTTCGTCGTCTCCGAGTTCGACGAGCAGGCCATCGCCTCCGCGGCCGGCTACTCCGCCGTGCCCGCGGAGCTGCTCCGGCTGGGCGTGCACGCGTTCATGATGACGCCGCTGCTCGCCCGCGGCGTGGTGCTGGGCCTCGCCACCTTCTACCGGACCCGGCCCGTCGGCCCCTTCACCGAGGACGAGATCGCCCTTGCCGGTGAACTCGCGGCCCGCGCCGCGGTCTGCGTCGACAACGCGCGCCTCTACCGTCGCGAACACGACACCGCCGCCGTACTGCAGCGCAGCATGCTGCCGCAGCACATCACCCCGCCGACGGGCATCGAAGTGGCCCACCGCTACCTGCCCGCCAGCGATGTCAACGAGGTCGGCGGCGACTGGTACGACGTCATCGCCCTGGAGGACGGCAGGGCCGCACTCGTCATCGGCGACGTGATGGGGCACGGCACCGCGGCCGCGGCGGTGATGGGGCGGCTCTCCGCGAGCGTCCGGGCCCTCGCCCGCCTCGACCTCGCCCCCGAGGACATGCTGTACCAGCTGGAGGCCGCCCTGAACGATCTCGCCGAGCCGATGCTCGCGACCTTCCTGTGCGTCGTCGTCGACCCGGCCGACGGCCACTGCCGCATCACCCGGGCCGGCCACCCGCCCCCGGCGGCCGTCTTCCCCGACGGCACCGTCCGCCTGCTCGACGTACCGCCGGGTGTGCCGTTGGGCGTCGGCGGCACGCGCTTCACGACCACCGACGTCACCCTGCCCCTCGGAAGCCTCCTCGTCCTGTACACCGACGGCCTCGTGGAGTCCCGCAGCAGCGACATCGACGCGCGCCTCGCCGAGCTGACCGACCTCCTCGCCGAGCCCGTCCCGTCCCTGGCCGGCCTCTGCGACCGCCTGCTCACCCACCTCGTCCCGGCCGCGGCGGACGACGACATCGCCCTCCTCGTCGCCCGCATCAGCACGGGGCGCTGAGCGTGACGGGGCCCGGGGTGGTTCAGCCGACCCAGGTACGGGTGAGCCCCTGCACGGCGGAGCCGTCGAGGTCGGCCAGTGTGGTGGCGACGAAGTCGCGGGCCCACTGCGAGGTCTGGACACGGAAGGGCGGACGGTCGGCGGTCAGGGCGTCGATGATCGGGGCGGCGGCCTCGGCCGGCGTCTGGGCGTTGCCGAAGGACTCCCGGGTGCGGGCGATGTACGCCTGGAGCGCCGGGGCGTAGGGCCCGGCGGCCGCGAGCAGGGCGGGCACGTCCAGGCCGAGGTTGGCGACGAACTCGCTGGCGACCGCGCCCGGTTCGACCACGGTGACGTCGACGCCGACGGTGGCGGCGACGGGTGCGAGGGACTGCATGAAGCCCTCGACGGCGAACTTGGCCGCGCAGTACGCCTCGTTGAAGGGCTGGCCGACGGCGCCGCCGACGCTGGTGACGGTGATCACCCGGCCGCGGGCGGCGCGCAGGTGGGGCAGGGCGGCGCGGGTCGCGGCGACCACGCCGAAGAAGTTGACCTCCATGGCGGCGCGGACCTCGTCGAGGCTCACCATCTCGACGGTGCCGACCTGGGCGGCGCCCGCGTTGTTCACCAGTGCGTCGAGGCGGCCGTGCTCCGCGACGACCTCCTCCAGGCAGCCGACGACGCTCTCGGGGTCGACCACGTCCAGGCGCTTGACCTGGATGCGGTCGGCGACCCCGTTCTCGACGGCGGCCTTCCGCAGGGCCTCCGACCTGCCCGTGTCGCGCATGGTCGCGACGGTCGTCCAGCCGGCCCGCGCGGCGCCGATCGCCGCGGCCAGGCCGATGCCGGAGGACGTGCCGGTGATCAGGACGGTCTTCTCGCTGTTCATCAAGGGGTTCTCCCGTCGGAGTGGCTGACGTCGACAGTAACCGGGGAACTCCCCGTTTACCAGGAACCGTAACCGGGGAGTTCCCCGTTTGTCCAAGTAGACTGATCACCTGACGAAAGGAGCAGTCTTGACCGCCCAGCCGAACCCGTTGCGCGCCGACGCCCGCCGCAACCGGGAGCGCATCCTCGAAGCGGCCGTGCGCGCCTTCTCCGAGCGGGGCGCGGACGTCCCGATCGACACGATCGCCAAGGCCGCGGGCGTCGGCTCGGCCACGCTGTACCGCCACTTCCCGACGCGCGAGGCACTGGTCGAGGCGGCCTACCGCAACGAGCTGGCCCGGGTCTGCGACAGCGCCGCAGAGCTGCTCGCCGCATACCCGCCCGACCGGGCGCTGCGCCTGTGGATGGACCGGTTCATCGACTACCTGGCCGCCAAACACGGCATGGCGGACGCCCTGCGGGCCGCGGCCGCCTCCGGCGCCGACCCCTTCTCCGAGACCCTCGACAGGCTCGGCACCGCGATCGGCACCCTGCTGGGCGCCGGCGCCGAAGCAGGACTCCTGCGCGCGGACGTCGACGCCTTCGACGTCGGCCTCAGCCTCGCCGGCGTCGCACTCGTCACCAGCGCTCCCGACCAGCGCGAGCGCGCCGGCCGCCTCCTCGACCTGCTCCTCGACGGGCTCCGCCACGGCACCGACCGGTAACCCGACCGGGGAGCCGTACCGCCCACGGGTGGAGAGGGATGTCCACCCGGGGCAGACCCCAGGGTTGACGTGGGGGAGCGGGGCGGCGGCCGAGCATGGCGGTATGAGTACGAAGGACTGGTTGATCGACATCGCCCTCGTCGGCGTGGTGCTGCTGCAACTGCGCGGTCGGCGGCTGACGCTGAAGGCGCTGCTGCTGCCCATCGGGCTCGTCGTCTGGGCGGCGACGACGTACCTGCACGCGATCCCGACCTCGGGCAACGACCTCGTGCTGATCGTCGGGACGACGCTGGTCGGCCTCGCGCTGGGCTCGGGTGCCGGACTGCTGACCCGGGTCTACCACGACGAAGCCGGCCGGGTCTTCGCCCGGGCCACGGCCATGGCGGCCGTGCTGTGGGTGGTGGGCTGCGGCTTCCGCATGGCGTTCCAGCTGTTCGCCACGAACGGCGGCGGCCAGGCGATCGGGCGCTTTTCGGCGGCCCACCACCTGGATGCGACGGCCTGGGCCCCGGCGATCCTGCTGATGGCCTTCGCCGAGGTCCTCTCCCGAAGCGGCATCGTGGCCTGGCGGGGCCGGGACGCGCTGCTCGGCCGGAACCCCGGCAGGACGGGCGACTGGTGAGCGACACCCCGAGGTACACCCCGAGGCACGCCCCGCGGCGCACGCCATGGCACACCCCAAGGCACGCGCCGCGGCGCACGCCGTGGCTGCGCGGGCTCGACGCACGCCGGACGCGGCATGCTGGACCGGTGCGTACCCACGATCTCCGCCCGGGCCCGGACGCGGCTTCCCGCCCTCCGGCACCGGCCGGGCTCCTCACGGGCCCGGCCGTCGGGCTGCTCGCCCTGGCCGGGCTCGTCTACGGAGCGGTGCAGGCCACCCAGGCCGGGACCGGCGGCCGGGGGACGGCCGCATGGGGGCTCATCGGGGTCATGGCGCTCGCCTGGATCGGCTGGTGGGTGGGGAGCCGCTCCGGCCGCCCGGCCCTCGCGGTGACCTCGGCGGCGGTGCTGGCCTGCGTCGGCGGGGCGATGGCGCCCCTGTCCTCGTACTCCGCGGTGGTCGTGGGCGTGGCCGCGCTGTGTGCCGCCGGCCGGCTGGCGCTGCGGCCGGCGGCGGCGCTCACCGCCCTGGGGGCCGTGGCCGCGACCGTGGCGCTCGCCGTCGACGGAGTGGGTTTCACGGCACTCCTGGCCGTCGCGGCGGGCGGACTGTGCGGCCTGCTGCTGGGCGTCGTACGCCGCCAGCGCCAGGAAAGCCTCTGGGCGCAGGCCGATCTGGCGGTGGCCAGGGAACGCGGCGCCGTCGAGCACGAGCGTGCGGAACTGCTCGCCGAGCGCAACCGCATCGCCCGGGAGGTGCACGACGTACTGGCGCACACGCTCTCGGCGCTCTCGGTGCAGATGACCGCCCTCGACTCCCTCGTCGAGGACGGCGCGAGCACGGACGACGTACGGGCGGCGATCGGCCGCTCCCGGCGCCTGGCCGTCGAGGGCCTGGAGGAGACCCGCCGGGCCGTGCGGGCGCTGCGCGACGAGCCGGTCGCCCCGGCCGAGCGGCTTGCCTCCCTCGCCGCCGGCGAAGGAGCCGTCTTCCGGGTCACCGGTACGGAGCGGCCGCTTCCGGCCGCCGTGGCCATCGCGCTGGTGCGGGCGGCGCAGGAAGCTCTGACCAACACGCGCAAGCACGCGCCGGGGGCCCATGTCACCGTCGTTCTCGGTTTCCGGGAGGCATCGACCAGCCTGACGGTCACGAACACGGCCCCGGCGTCCGCCCCGCACGGACTCCGCGCCGCGCCGGTCGGCGAGCTCGCCGCCACCGGCGGCGGCTACGGTCTGACCGGAATGCGCGAGCGCGTGGAGCTCCTCGGCGGCACACTGACCGCAGGCCCGCACGAGGGCGGCTGGCGCGTGCGGGTGGAGGTCCCGGAGTGAAGGTGCTCATCGTCGACGATCAGACGATCATCCGCGACGGCCTCGTCACCATCTGCGAACGTCTCCCCGGCATCGAGGTCGTCGCCGTCGCGGGCGACGGCGAGCAGGCCCTGGCCGCGGTCGCCGAACACTCCCCGGACGTGGTGCTGATGGATCTGCGCATGCCCCGCATGGACGGCATCGAGGCCACCCGCCGCATCACCGCCGGCCACCCCGGCACGCACGTCGTGGTGCTGACCACCTACAGCGACGACGAGTCGATCCAGGCCGCCCTGGCCGCCGGCGCGCTCGGCTACCTCACCAAGGACGCCGCCCGCGAGGACATCGACCGCGCACTGCGGGCCGCCGCCCGGGGCCAGGCGCTGCTCGACCCCGCCGTCCACGCCCGCCTCGTCGCCCTCGCCCGGCAGCAGCCCGCCCCCGGCTCGGCGGAGCTGCCCGACGGACTGACCGCCCGCGAGGCCGAGGTCCTCGCGGGCATGGCCCAGGGCCTGTCCAACCGCGAGATCGCCCGGTCCCTGTTCGTCAGCGAAGCCACCGTCAAGACCCATGTGAACCGCGTCTTCGCCAAGACCGGCAGCCGTGACCGCGGCCAGGCCATCGCCTACGCGCACCGCCGCGGACTCGCTTGAGCGCTGAGCCCTGAGCCCGAGTGCTGAGCCCGAGCCCTGAGCTCTCAGCCTCGATCCCCGAGCCCTGAACAGGGGCGCCGCTGCCGCCGCACCGACCGCTCACCGGCTCGCGCGCCGACGGCCCGGCCCGTCGGGCTCCTCGTCGGGCCAGCCCAGGAGCCGGGCCCCGATGACGGCGGTCTGGAGGGTGTAGCGCTGGCCGGGCTCACCGGGGTCCGCGCCCGTCAGCTTGTGTATGCGGTCCAGGCGGTACGTCATGGCGCGGACGCTCAGGGACAGGCGCCGGGCGGCCTCGGCGGCGACGCAGTTGGTGTCGAAGTACGCCGTGAGGGTGTCGATCAGCGGCTGGGCGCCGCCGCGGGCCCGCCGGAGCGGGCCGAGGACGCCGACCACGAGGTCCTCCATGGCCTGCCGGTCGCGGGTGAGGACCGGGTAGACGAGGAGGTCCGCGGAGTGCAGGACCGGCTCGTCCAGGTCCATGCGGGCGGCCAGATCGAGGGCGTTGAGAGCCTCCTCGTACGAGTGGACGACGCCTCCCGCGCCGGGGTGCGGGCGGCCGATGGCGATGTGGCCGCCGTCGGTGGCCGCGTGCGCCAGCTTCGCGAAGTACGTCAGCACTTCGGGTTCGTCGCCGGGAGCGACACAGATCAGCCGGCCGTCCTTGGTGGTCAGCAGAATGCGCCGGGCACCGAAGCGCGCGACGAGGGACGACTCGACGGAACGCGAGACGGGATACCCGTCCCCGTACGGTTCCGGCCCTTCGGCGACCGCGACCGCGTGGGCGTGCGACAGCAGCAGCCCGAACCGTTCGGCACGCTCGGCGAGCCTGCCGAGGTCACTGCGCCCGTACAGCAGGTCGTCCACGAACTCGCGCCGCGCCGCCTCCTCCTGTCGTACCGCCAGGCGCTGGGCGCGTTCATGACCTTCGGCGAAGGCGTCGACCGTCTGCTCCACGACGGCCAGGAGATGACGGTGCGCCGCCTCGGGCAGGCCGGGATGCGACGTCCGGGCGGCGGCCGCGAGATGGGCGCGGACCAGCGACCGCAGCCCGACGCCGGCCGCGGCGGCCTGCTCGCCGCGCGACCGCAGCGCCTCCAGCTCGTCGCGGGTCAGCCGCCGCCCGGTCGCGGAGACGCCGGCCAGCATCTCGGCGTACCCCTCCAGATAGTCCTCGGCCACCGGCCTTCCCGACACGCTTCCTCCCCGGATCCTGATGCGCCTCTGACGGGTTTGACAAGTTCCTGACGCGCGAGGACCAAGGGTGGCATGTCGTTGTGAGGGGACCGCCACCGGCATCAAGGAGCCGTCAAAGGCTGCCGGCGACGGCAACGCGAAGGGCCGGCCCTCGGCCGGCTCGCCGACGGGATCAGTCGCCCGTCGTGCCGTCCAGCATCTCGCGCAGGATGTCCAGATGGCCGTTGTGACGGGCCGTCTCCTCGGTGAGGTGGAGGAGGATCCAGCGCAGGTCGACGTGGAGACCATTGCGGACGGCCCGCCGGGCCTGCTTGTCCAGGCTGTTCCCGGCGACCAGTTCGCGGTAGCGGGCACTCTGTTCGGCGTATTCGTCGAGCAGCTGCGGGAGCGGGAAGTCGACGGCGATCCGCATCTCGCGGTCGGGGTCCTCCTCGGTCCAGGGACCCTGGTCCTCCTCGCCGAGGAAGACCACCTGGAACCAGTAGTACTCGACCCAGCGGAGGTGATTGACCAGTCCGCTCATGGTCATCAGCGGCGAGCCCGGCAGAAGCGCCTTGCGGGCGTTCTCCGCGGAGACGCCGTCGCACTTGGCGCGGGCGGTGTCACGTGCGTAGTCGAGGAACGTGGTGAGCTGGGTGCGCTCGTCCCACGCGGGCGGTGTGTCGTCGATTCTTGTCATCGCGCGAAGCTTCTCCGATACCGCGACCGGTGTCGACGCATTTACCGGTGCCGACGCATCTGTCGACGGGCCCGGCCCCACTCCCCCCGCGTTCCGTGGCTACTTGGCGTGCCAGAGGCCGAGGTTGTTCTGCTCGCTCTGTGCGGCCCGTTCCAGCGCGTCGGTCCGGCCCAGGACGCCATGGGGCAGGTAGCCGGAGCGGACACGCAGTTCCCAGCCGTGCACCTGGACGGCCAGGGCTGCCAGGGCGAGGGCGTCCAGAGGCAGCAGCGTCCGCGGGGCCGGGTCCGCGTCCACGCCTTCGCGGTGGGCGACCAGCCGGTTCACGAGTGCCTGCTCGAAGGCGGCCTGGTCGTCGTCGAGCAGGACGCGCAGCAGCCGCTGGTCCGGCGTCAGGGCGCCGGCCGCGTCCAGTCGCCCGGCAGCCGCGGCGCGCTCCTCCGCGTCGGGCTTGCGCAGGGGCACGGTCGGCCAGTCGCGGGGGAGGTCCCCGCTCGCCTCGGTCAGATAGCCGCAGAGCGCCTCCATCGCCGCCAGATCGGCCGGCTCCGACACCGACGTCGGCTTCGAGTACGGCACGCCGTCCCGGACGGCCGGTGCGAAGTCCTCCCGCAGCAGCAGCCCGGTGACCCGCTTCCAGTCCCACACCAGTCCGCTGACCACGACGGCCGCGAAGGTGTCCAGCCAGGTCCGCGCCGTGGGGGCCTCGTCGATGACGTCCTGGAAGGCGAGCTCCTCGCTCGTCAGCTCCTCGCGGACCAGCGGAAGCCTGATCTCCTGGTCGCCGTTGGGAAAGCAGCCGAGGCTGATCACACCGAGCGAGCACTCCGCCGCCGTCCGCAGCACGGCGCGTGACGCGTCGTCGAGTCCGGGTGCGCTCAGCGTGCGCGCGGCGACGTGGTCGAGCAGTTCGTCGCGCATCTCCCGCAGCCGGTCGAGACGGAAGGAGTCGTAGCGCATGCTGTGCCACCGGCCGAAGGCCCGCCCCTCGATGTCGTCGAGCGCCTGGGCGACGAGCTTCTCGCTCACCTCGTGATGTGCCACTTCCCGCATGACTGACCGTCCGTTCATGATCGATCCCACCGTGAAGCGGCACGCTACCAACGAGCTCGGACATCCCTGCCCGGGGGGCCGGTCCCGCCGGGGGATTCACACCGCGCCCGTCCAGCACGACCGGACAGGCGTCTGCGGAGGGCGTGCCCGAGAGCGACGGGTTGGCCGAGTGACGTCAGTGATGCGTCGTGCCGCCGTGGCGACGGAGGTAGGTCAGGACGGCGCGGACCCGGCGGTGGCCACTGTCGCCGGCGGGCAGGCCCAGTTTGAGGAAGATGCCGCCGACGTGTTTGTGGACGGCGTTGTCGGTGACGAAGAGCCGCTGGGCGATGGCGGAGTTGTCGTGCCCTTCGGCCATCAGCGCCAGGACCTCGCGTTCGCGGGGTGTGAGGGCGTCGACGGGATCGCCGCGCCCGGCGAGGAGCTGGGCGATGACCTCGGGGTCCATGGCCGTACCGCCGGTGGCCACGCGGCGCAGCGCGTCGGTGAACTGCGCGATGCGGCTCACCCGGTCCTTGAGGAGATAGCCGATGCCGCCGCGGGTGTCGGAGAGGAGGCGGCCGGCGTACTCCTGCTCGACGTACTGGGACAGGACCAGGACGGGAAGTCCGGGGTGGTCGCGACGGGCCTGGAGCGCGGCGCGGATGCCCTCGTCGCGGAAGCTCGGGGGCAGCCGCACGTCGACGATGGTGACGTCCGGGCGGTGGGTCTCTACGGCGGAGAGGAATCCGGGGGCGTCATCGGTGATCGCGGCCACCTCGAAGCCCTGCGAGTTCAGCAGGAGTTCGAGGCCGGACGCCAGCAGGACGTTGTCCTCGGCGACGACTACACGCACGGCAGCTCCACGGTGATGGTGGTCGGCCCGCCCGGCGGGCTGATGATCTTCAGGGTGCCATCCAGGGCGGCTGCGCGGCGGCGGATTCCGTCCAGGCCGCTGCCCCGCGACGCGTCGGCCCCGCCGGCCCCGTCGTCGGTGATCTCCGCGGACAGCGTCGGGCCGTCGCGGGTGACGCGCACGGCTGCCCTGGCGGCCCGGCTGTGCCGGGCGATGTTCGCGAGCGCCTCCGTGACGGCGAAGTAGGCGACCGCTTCGACCGCGGCGGGCACCTCACCGAGTTCGCCGATGTCGATGCGGGTCGGCACGCCGGTCCTGGTGGCCAGGGTGCCGAGCGCGCCGGCGAGTCCCTGGTCCGCCAGGACCGGAGGGTAGATGGTGCGGATGACGGAGCGCAGCTCGGCCATCGCCTCCTCGGTCTCGGCCTGCGCCTGCCGTATGAGCGCGGCAGCCGCCTCGGGGGCCTGGGGAAGGCTCTCCCCGGCCACGGCGAGCCGGATGGCGATGGCCACCAGCCGGGCCTGGGTGCCGTCGTGCAGGTCGCGCTCGATCCGGCGGAGTTCCGCGCCGTGCGCCTGCAGGACGTCCGCGCGCGTCTGCGTCAGCTCGACGACACGCGCGGCCAGTTGCTCCGCCGGCGACGGCGCCAGCACCGCCAGGCAGCAGCGCGCGTGCACCCGGGCGAGCGGTGGCAGGGCGATCGTCGCCAGCGCCGCGAGCAGCAGGAGCTGCGCCAGGTTGAGCGTCAGCGCGGGGGACCAGCCGTTGACACGGACACCGAACAGCAGCAGCCGTGGCGGATCCGACGCGGGAAAGGCCCACCACCCCACGGTGACGACAAAGGTGAGGAACAGGTTGCCCAGGCACAACAGAGCGAGTACGCCCGCGGGCAGGCCGCCGGCCACCTGCGTCACGAGCCACAGGAGTGCACGCCGCGGGGTGTACGCGCACGGCTCCACCGGCCGGCCGAGGAGCGCCCCGGCCCGCCGACGGTGGCGCTCCGCCCAGGCAGCCGCCAGCGACGGCACGCACAGCAGCGGCGCCGCCACGAGCGTCACCGTCGCGGTCAGCAGGGTGCCGAGCAGGTAGCGCCCGCTGCGCCCGGTCTGGATCAACCGCGCGCGAGCCTCACCGATCACGCCGTACACCGCCCGCCTTCGTGTGTCGTGTGCCCTGTGCCGTGAGCCGTACGGGACCGGGGGAGCGGCCCGCAGACGCGCCACTGTACGGGCCGGGCGCACCTGCGGCACTACAGCCACCTGTAGGTCTCAACCGGCCTCCCGTGGTAGCGACTTGCCATGCGTCGCCTGCCTAGCGTCTCGTCCATGACATCGACAACTCGGTCCTCCGCGCCGCAGCACCACCCCTCCCGGAAGCCCACCTCCGGCCGACGCCGCCGGATCCGCCGAGGATGGCTGGCCGTCGCGGCGGCCGCGCTCGGCACGGCGTCCGTGGCCATCGCCGTCCAGCCCTCGGACGGCACGGCCACGCCGTCCGCGACCGGCTACCAGCAGGACGACCTGCGCCGGGACACCGATGCCGTCCGGGCGCTCGGGATCACCGGCGTCCAGGCGCGGGTGACCACCGCCTCCGGCCCGGATCTCGTCGCCACCGCCGGAGTCGCCGTGGCGGGCACGAACCGCCCGGTGCCCCGCGACGGCTACTTCCGGATCGCCAGCACCGGCAAGGCGCTCATGGCCACGGTGATCCTGCAGTTGGTCGACGAGGGCAGGCTCTCACTGGACGACACGGTGGACCGCCGGCTGCCCGGCGTGATCGACGGCAACGGCAACGACCCACGGAAGATCACCGTGCGTCAGCTCCTGCAGAACACCAGCGGCCTCCACGACGACCTTCCCGGCTTCGACACCCCGCAGCAGTACTACCAGCACCGCTACGACACCTACAGCGCCGAGCAGATCGTCGCCCGGGCGGTGAAGCACCACCCGGACTTCGAGCCCGGCACCGGCTGGGGCTACTCCAACACCGGCTATGTCGTCCTCGGCATGATCGTCGAGAAGACCACCGGCCGGCCGTGGCAGGACGAGGTCGAGAGGCGGATCCTGAAGCCGCTCGGTATGAACCACACGTATCTGCCGGGCACCACGCCCACCCTTCGCCGCCCGCACGCCGACGGCTACCAGGTCTTCCCCTCCGGCGAACGGACCGACGTCACCGAACAGCTCGTCCCCGACCTCGGCGGCTACGTCTCCACCACGGCCGACGTCAACCGCTTCTTCCGGGGACTGCTCGGCGGCAGACTGCTGTCCCGGGCGCGCATGACCGACATGCAGCACACCGTCCCCGTCGACAAGCGGATCGAGACCTTCTGGCCCGGCGGCCGCTACGGCCTCGGCCTGGTCAGCCGCCCCCTCAGCTGCGGCGGCAGCTACTGGAGCCACGAAGGCGGCGAAGCCGGCTACATCACCCTGAACGGTGCCACGAAAGACGGCGGCCGCGCCGTCACCGTCTCCCTGTCCACCAGCTTCAACGACCTCGAGAACACGCTCCGGCAGCACAAGGCCGCCAGTGCCCTCGTCGACCGCGCACTGTGCGACACCCCCGGCAAGCGACAGGAGAAGTGACCCGCGTGCCCGTCGTGTCGGGCGCGGTGCGCCCCCTGCCCTCAGGCGGGCCGGCCGGGTGCCGGGATGCGGGCCAGGAGCTCCCGGGCGAGCTGATGCAGCTGTGCGGTGATCTCCTCCGGGGAGCGCTGCGGACCCCCGTTCTCCCAGTGCGCCGCCACCGCGTCGATCACGGGGTTCAACTCCTCGCAGCGGCCATAGGCCTCTGCCACGTTGTAGAAGATGAGGGCGATGCCCTCCGCGGGGCCGAGCCAGCCGCCGACGATCTCGGAAGCCCACCAGCGGGCGAGCGCCAGCCGGCCTGCCCAGTACTCCTCGGGCGGGTGGAAACCGAAGCCGAGCTCGTCCATCACCCGGCCGAACAACTCCGGTGCCAGATCGTGCTCGCAGGGGCTCAGCGCGGCGAGGTGCAGCAGCGACGGTGTGTCGAGACCGGCGCACAGGGCACGCAGAGCAGCCTCGGTCAGAAGCCCGGCTTCACCCTGCTGCCCGTCGACCCACGAGTGGGCGATCTCCCGCAGTTCCTGCACCGCGTCGGCCGGTGTTGCCGGTGCTTCCCCCATCGACATGGCGGAATACTCCCACGTCCCGCCGAGCCTGGTACGCCCTGCCTGCTGTGCTGTCCCAAAGGTCGCTCAACGCAGGCATCGGTTTTCACAAGTCCCGCTGCGGTGGGCCCGGGTGGCGCCCTCGTACCCTGCGCGAGGTCAAGGAGCGTACCCGCTGCGCCCACCGCACCGGGAAGCCCCTGGCGCGGGCGCTCCTGTGTCAACCGTACTGACGCTCCCTCGCTCGTCCCCGCTCAGTCCGTCCGCATCCCTGAGCGGCAGCGCTCGCGAGGGCGGGCGTCACGGCCTGTGGTCGCGTCCGTCCCGTGGGGCGAAGGCGGCGAGGGCCTCGGCGTCGGTCGCGCGGGCGTGCAGGAAGTAGTCGGCCCACTCGGCGATCTCGGGGTAGGACGAGTCCTGGCGGAGCTGCTCGGCGGCGGCGTTGAGGTCGAAGTGGGTCGTGCGCAGTGCGACGCCCGGGCCCAGGAGGGCCCAATGCGCTCCGGTTCGTCCGTAGGGCATGCCGATGCTGCCCGGGTTGACCACGAGTCGGCCGTGAGCGAGGCGGACGAACGGCATGTGGGTGTGGCCGCAGACCACGGTGCGGATGTCGGAATCCAGTCCGTCGAGGACTTCCTGCCAGCGGTCGAGGCGGGAGTCGACCAGCACGATCTCCTCGTCGTCGCGAGGGGTGGCGTGGCAGAACAGCACCTTTCCCAGGCCGTTCACGGACAGGGACAGTGACCGCGGCAGCGAGCCGAGCAGGTCGAGATGGTCCTCGCGGAGCTGTTCGGCTGCCCAGGGGCCGATCGGATCGGGGATCGTGTCGCGTTGGCCCCGGCGGTATTCGAGGAGTTCACGGTCGGCGTTGCCGCTGATCCAGATGACCCGGTCGCCGAGGCTGGTCAGCAGGTCGAGAACCCGGGTCGGTTGCGGGCCGGCGGTGATGTCGCCGGTGAGCACGATGTGGTCGGCGGCGCTGACGTCGGGCTCGGCGAGCACTGCCTCCAGGGCAGGCAGCACTCCGTGGATGTCGGACAGGACGGCTACTCGGTTCGGCATGGTCACCACTGTGGGCCGAAGACCGCCGAGCGGTGTGATCGTTCGCCCGGCGCGTAGTCGCCCCTGTCACGCGGCGGGTCGGGCGGCGAGCCGGACCGGGAAGGCCCGGCCCGGTGATGTTTGACGGACCACGCGCCGTCGTAAGGCGCGGTTCGCCGTTCGGCAGGGCCCGGGTCGAGGCGTCTGCGTGCGGACCCTCCCGTTCCGCCCGACCGGGTGAAGCCGGGGCTCGGCGCGGCGATGAGTCTGGCGTCGCCCGCCGGTCTGACTCTTGATGGAGAAAACCAACGCGTCGGGAGTACGGCATGGGCCTCATCCACATCGAGCTGTTCGCAACCCTTGATCTCGTCGGGCAGGCGCCCGGCGGCCCCGACGAGGACCCGCTGGGTTTCCCGTTCGGCGGCTGGCAGGCGCCCTTGCTGGACGAGGTCTCCGGGGCACAGGTCGGTGCCGCGTACGAGGGCACGGACGCCCTCCTGCTCGGCCGGCGGACGTACGACATCTTCGCCGCCTACTGGCCGCACCAGGAGGGAGGCGAGGACAACGAGATCGCCACGCTCTTCAACAGCGTCCCGAAATACGTGGCCTCCCGCGGCAGGCCCGACCTGTCATGGGCCGGGTCCGCACAGCTCGGCCCTGACCTGGCCGGGGCGGTGCGCGAGATCCGTGACCGGCACGAGCACGTGAAGGTCGTCGGGAGCCTGAACCTGGTGCAGAGTCTCCTGCGCGAGAAGCTCTTCGACCGTCTCGACCTCTGGGTGCACCCGATCGTGCTCGGCGTCGGGAAGAAGGTGTTCGACGGCGGCGCGGTGCCCACCAACCTCACGCTCCTCGAGCCCCCGGCAGCCGGCCCGAAGGGCACCGTGTTCCTGCGCTACGGGCTCGCCGAGGGCACGCCCGCGACAGGGGACATGAGCGCTCCCGACCGCGGTCTCGGCAGCGACGACTGAGACCACCCCGCGCCGGGCCCGTGAGGCTGCGAGGCGTCCTCTGTCTCGGACCCCGACGGCAACCCGCTGAACCTCACCCAGCCGATCCCGGCCGGGTGACGCCGCTCCGGGTGCCTGTACGGTCCAGCCGCTGCGTCGCCTGGCCGGGCCGGGCCCGGCCAGGCCAGGCCGGTCAGAGCATGCCTGTGCGGCCCGTCAGCCGGGTGAAGCGCTGGTACAGCGGCCGGTCTGTCCGTCCCGGGGCGGCCTTCCGGGCAGACCGCGCGGTCGGCTGCGTCTCGCAGTTGACCACGATGTTCGTCCCGCCCTCCCCGTCGCAGTCGTCGACGCCGGCCTGGCCGTCGAGGGTGTCGTCGGCGGGGCCGCCGCGCAGATAGTCGTTGCCGTCGCCGCCACGCAACGAGTCGCGGCCGCCGGCCGTGCCGAGAGTCTGGGACCAGTCCGAGTTGTCGCCGAAGATCCGGTCGTCGCCGCCGCGGCCGTCGATCTGGTCGTTGCCCGCGGTGGCCCCGGTGGGATCGACGAGGGAGCTGTCGCCGATGAGGATGATCTCGCCGGTGGTGCCGCCGACGATCCGGTCGTTGCCTGAGCCGACCGCGGTACTGCCGGACGTGTGGTCGCCGACGGCGCCGAACGCGCCGTCCGGTCCCAGGTCGATCAGGTCGTCGCCGCCGGCCCCGGTCGCGGGGCCGAACAACGCGACGCTGTCTCCCGTGACGTCACCGAGGGTGCCGGGGCCTTCGAGCAGGACGTCGTCACCGGCGCCCGACGCCGTGTAGTAGCCGACCGAGTCCCCGACGATGACGTCCTCGCCGTTGCCGCCGATGATCCGGTCCGGGGCGCCCCCGTTGGCGTGGTCGCCGCGGTCGTCCCCGTACAGGACGTCGTCGCCGTCGCCGCCGACGAGGACGTCGGGGGAGGCGCCACTGGCAGTGCCCTGGATCGCCAGGTTGTCCCCGATCAGGGCGTCGTCGCCGGTCCCGCCGTCGAGGTAGTCCCGGCCGGTGGCGCTCGTGACATCGCCGGTGTACGCGCGCTCGTCGCCGCCCAGCTCGTCGTTGCCGGCGTCGCCGAAGATACGGTCGTCGCCGGTCCCGCCCGAGATGTGGTCGTCGCCATCCCCGCCGTGGATGTAGTCGTTGCCCCCCAGGCCGCAGATCAAGTCGTTGCCGCCCTTGCCGTCGATGAAGTCATTGCCGGGTGTGCCGATGATGACGTCGTCGCCCGGGGTGCCCGTGGTGCCGCTGACGGTCGCGGCGGCCTCGAAGCAGGTGGGCGCGGCGGCGGCCGGGCCGCCGGTGGTGACGGTGAGTGCCGCGGCGACGAGCACGGGGGAGCAGAGAAGGCCGATGGTCCGGCGGTGGGAGGCGGGGCGGACGGCTGCTCTCAGGGTCATGCGGGGTGGTTCCTTCCCGTGGCAAGGAGGCAGGGACAGGGGCAGGGGGAATCGCCAAGGAGCGATCGCGTGGTGCGATGTGTGCCCCGCGCCGTGGATCACCTGGATATACGGAAAGTAATTTCACCCGATGAGTCGGCGGCCACCCGCGCCGCGCCCCGGGCTCGCCGACAGGGCGTCAGACCGCTTCCCGAGCCCGGCACCGGCTGGGCCGGGGCGGTGCCGGGCTGACACGGGATCCTGGTTGTCGGACACCCGAGAGCGTCTGCGGTTCAGCTGACGAACTCTTCGTCGCCGTAACGCACCTCGGCCGTGTTCCAGTCGATGCCCAGGTCCTTCGTGAACCTCTACGCCAGGGGCAGGTCGGAGATCGGGGCGATGAGGATGAGCCGCCCGTCGAGAGTGACCGAGCCGCCCGCGAGCTCGTCGCGAGCCTCGGGGTCCGCGAGCAGTGCGTCGCGCAGACGAGCCGGGCTGACGCCGGGGGCCTGGATCTCGACCGCGTCGGTTTCAGGCGAGGTGCGGGGCAGGCAGCGGAAGGTCAGTACGGCCTCCTGGCGGTACTGCTTGGCGATGACGCCGGCGATGTGGTGCAGCCCGTCCCGGCCGACCCGGTGGACGTCGAACTCGCGCGTGCGCTCATAGGTGGCCTGCTCGAGGTCGTCGGACCAGAAGACGCCGTCGAGGAGTTGCGAGGCGCCAGGCCTCGCGCCGTTGGCCTGGATGATCCCGCGCACCTCCCGATCGAAGCGCGTCAGGCGGGTCCTGAGCCGGGGGTCGGCCGGATCCGTGATGATCGCGGTGTTGTTCGTGGCGAAGACCTCGCCTGCTGGGCAATCCCGTTCCACCGGCCTCGCCTGTGCGCTTCCCGCGTCCGCAAGACCCAGCGTGAGGGCGCAGAGCGTGACCAGGACGCGCAGCCGCCGCCGTACGATGACGTTCTTCATAGCGTGATCAACGAGCTTCGGCGGCGTTCGTTGCGTCTGCCACAGGTCCTCGCGCTGCTCTGAACGCTCTCACCCCATGACGTCCAGGACGATCTTGCCCTGGAGGTGCCCCCGCTCGGCGCGGGCATGGGCGGCGGCCGCGTCGCGCAGAGGGAAGACGCTGTCCACGGCTACGCGCACCCGCCCGGTGTCGATGAGGGCGGCCAGCCCGGCCAGATCCGAACCACTCGAACGTACCTGCCGCATCGTCTCGACGGCGATCCCGAGTTCGGCCGCGCGCTCCGGGTGGTAGTCGCCCAGGATGACGGGTGCGATCCGGCCGCCGCGCCGAACGTTGGGCAGCAGGCGGTGACCGCCGACTGTGTCGAGCAGCAGGTCCACGTCGCGGGCGACGCTCTCGGCGGGCGTTCGGGTGTAGTCGACGAACCGGTCGACGCCCAGGCCCAGGAGGAAATCCTCGTGCCGCCCGGAGGCGACGCCGATCACCTGCTGCGCGCCGGCCACCCGGACCAGCTGCGCGGCGAAGTGGCCGACGCCGCCCGCCGCGCCGTTGACGATGACCGTGGAGCCGATGCGGCCGCGCAGGTGGGTGAAGACGAACTGGTACGCCGTGAGTCCGGCCATCGGTACGGCGGCGGCCTCTGTGTGGCCGAGAGTCGCCGGCTTGGGGGCCAGGTGGGCAGCGGGCGAGACCGCGTACTCGGCGTACCCGGACGCGCGGCCGGGGAAGTTGACCAGGCCGAACACCTCGTCGCCGGGCCGCCACTCGGTGACACCCGGGCCGAGGGCCGTGACCACGCCGGAGATGTCGCTGCCCAGGATCAGGGGCGGCGTCCAGTTCGGCCGGAGCTCGACCGGGAAGTTCTCGAAGCCGCGCCTCGCGTACCAGTCCGGCGGGTTGACACCTGCCGCGTGGACCCGGACCAGTACCTCACCCGGGCCGGGCTCGGGCCGGGCCACCTCCTCGTAGAGCAGTTCCTCGGGCTCGCCGAAGGCGTGCAGCCTGACCGCGTGCATCGTTGCCGTACCCATGGGTTCCTCCCTGAATCCCGATGCGGAGCACCCCGGATAGAATCCGGAGCACTGCTCCGGAAAAGCTAACCGGAGCGGTGCTCCGGTTGTCAAAGGTAAGGTGCCGTATGCCCATTGAGTCGCGCCCCGGCAAACCGCGCGCACCGCGCACCGACGCGCAGCGCAACCGCGACCGCATCCTGGAAGTGGCTGCGGAGGCCGTCGCGGAACAGGGAACCCTGGCCTCCCTGCGGGAGATCGCCCGGCGCGCCGGCATCGGCCTCGGCACGCTCTACCGGCACTTCCCGAACCGTGACGCCCTGCTGGAGGCCCTGCTGCACCGCCGCTTCACCCACCTCGCCGAGCGGGCGGACGCCCTCGCCGCCACCCCGCCGGAGCGTGCGCTGGCCGAGTGGCTGTACGAGTTCACCCTCGATGCGGGCGCGTACCAGGGCCTGCCGGCCACCCTGATGGCCACGCTGAACGATCCGCAATCACCCCTGCACACCGTCTGTCTGACGATGCGCCAGGCCGGTGGCAGGCTGCTGGAGGCGGCCCAGGAAGCAGGCAGGATCCGGCCGGACGTGGCACCCATCGACCTGTTCGCACTGGCCAACGCCCTCAGCTGGATCGCCGACCAGGCCCCGACACTCACCGAGCGCCGGGAACACCTCTTCCGCCTGGTGATGGACGGGCTGAGGCCGCGGTCCGACCACGACTGACCCGCCACCCGTGAAGCGCGGACGGGACGGCAGCGCCGCGAGGTGAATCCTATCCGGGCCGGTCTGCCTCTTGTATGTGTTCCGGCCGCACGGGCCGGCAGAACAGGAGGAGACACTCATGATGGTGACCGGTCTCGCGGTGATCGGAGCGCTGCTCGTGGGCGCGTGCGGCTGGCATTTGATGCGGCGTTACAAGGGCCGAAGCTGACGATGAACATGAACCCACGTTTTCGTTGGCCGGACGAGCGGCTCATCAAGGCTGCTCAGGACGGTGATGTCGGTTCGCTCACCACCGTCGTGATGGAATCGCAGCCGCATGTGCGCAAGTTCGCGCTGTCGCTCTGCGCCTCACCGCAGGACGCGGAGGACGCCGCGCAAGAGGCGCTGATCATCCTCTATCGGAAGATCGGCACCTTGCGGGCCACGGGCGCGCTCGCCTCGTGGATGTTCCGGATCGTGCGCAACGAATGCCTGCGGCAGGTACGGCTGCTCATCGCGTCGAGCGGCGAGGCGCCGGCCGAACCGCAGGGGCCCGTGCAGCCGTCCGCCGAGGAGGCGGTGCTGCACAGGCTGGAGGCGGAGCGGATCGCGGCCGCGGTCTCGGCTCTGCCCCGCGACCAGCGACAGGTCCTGATCATGCGGGATGTCCAGGGCCTGCCGGGCAAGACCGTCGCCCGCGCGCTCGGTCTGAGCACGGCCGCGATGAAATCGCGGCTGCACCGAGCCCGCGCGGCGCTGCGGCACGCACTGGAAGCGACCGGCCAAGCACCGGACCAAGCCGTCGGTCGACCAGCCGAAGGAGGAGAGTCACCATGCAGGTCGTGAATGCCGTGAAGCCCGTGCGGGAGACGAAGGAGCCGACAACCGCGCACTCCGCGGCGCCGGGGACGAACTTCGCCAGCAAGTCCGTCCCGCGCCACCTGGCGCGTGGCGCCATCGGATTCGGGCTGATCATCGGCTCCGTCGCCCTGGTGCCCGTCGCCGGCCCGGCCACCCTGCTGGCGGCCCCCTTGGCTCTGATCGCCTTCCGCGGCTGCCCCACCTGCTGGATGGTCGGCCTGGCTCAGACCGTTTCCCGGGGCCGCCTGGAGCGCCAGTGCGTGGACGGCGTCTGCACGCTCACCAAGGCGCACCCGGCGGCAGCGCGTGCAGACGAGCCGGCAGCTGAGCTCGGGGAACGGGATGACGGGCGGTGGACGTAGGCCGGACCGTCACCGCCCCGGCCCGTCACACGAGGTTCTTCTCCAGGGCCGCGACGTAGTTCTTGATGGGGTGGTCTCGCAGGGCGTCGCTGGCGGGGGCGAGGAGGTCCGCGGTGGCGCCCTTCAACCGGTCGGTCAGTGCGGCCGTCAGCGGCATGGAGGAGCGGATGCGGCCGCTCGCGTCGATGTAGTGCAGGGTCTCGACGTGCGTGTAGGCGGGCTCCGGCGGCAGTTGCGGGACGATGTCGTTGTTGTTGACGTAGCGGTGCAGGCGGTCCTTGAAACCCTTGTTGCAGGAGGCGGCCAGGAGCCGGTCGCAGGTGCGGGGCTGTCCGTACGTGTAGATGCCGTCGGCCTGCAGCCTCGGCTCCTCCAGGTACATGCGGCAGCCGGCGAGCATCGCCAGCGCGCCGCCGAGGCTGTGGCCGGTGAACCACACGCTCTGGTCGTTGTCGCGGAACTCCGCGAGCGCGTCCTTGACGGTCGGGAAGACCGAGTCGAGGGCCTGGCCGAAGCCGTAGTGGATGTAGCCGGTCCTGGCCGGTCCCGGCCACGGGGGAGTGGTGGCGTCCGAGAGCCAGTCCCGGATCTGGGCGGGCTCGGTGCCCCGGAATCCCGTGATGATCATCTGGTCGCTGGCGATCGTGTACGCCTGGGTGTCCTCGAGCGGGAACGGCGGCGTGAATCGCGTGTGGTGGTGACGTACCCGGCCGAAACCCCACTCGCGGGCTTTGGCGTCGATCGTGGCCTCGTCCTTGTAGGCGAGATCGGCGGCCTGGACCATCCAGTACGCGAGACGTGGGCTGTGCTTCTTGGCGCTGTGGTCGATCACCGACGGTTCGGACACGGCTTTGCTCCCGGCATGGGTGAGAAGTGCGTGGGACCGCCCGCTGAGCGGCGGCCCGCGGACTGATGCCGTCCGGCCCGTTCGCGTACCGAAAGACCGGCCCAGGTCGGACAGGCAACAAGACGCTAGCCGGGAACCGGTGCGGTTCCCGGCCGGCGAGCCCTGGCCGATGCGCAGAATCGATCCCCCGTCACCCGTACGGAAGGGGGACGGACCGGGACTGCTCGCGAAAGGTGTCTCAGTGTCCGGCAGGGCGAGCAGCGCGAGCGGGGCTGACCGGGAGTGTCTCGGTGCTGTTGCCGATGAAGCTGCGCTGGTGGGGCAGTTCGGTTTCGGGGACGGCGAGGTCGAGGTCGGGGAAGCGGGTGAAGAGCGCCTCCAGGGCGATGGTGGCCTCGAGGCGGGCGAGCGGGGCGCCCATGCAGTAGTGCGCGCCGTGGCCGAAGGAGAGGTGGCGGGCGGTACCGGGGCGGGTGACGTCGAAGCGGTCGGCGTCCGGGCCGTGGAAGGTCTTGTCGCGTCCGGCGGCGGTGTAGCCCGCCAGGACGGGGGTTCCCCGCGGGATCACGGTGTCGCCGAGGGGCAGGTCGCGGGTGGGGTAGCGGAACGGGAACCAGCTGACCGGGCTGTCCCAGCGCAGCGTCTCGTCCACCACGTCCGACCAGGTCGCCCTGCCTTCCAGGACCAGCGTCAGCTGGTCGCGGTGGGTGCACAGGGCCCGTACGGCGTTGCTGATCAGGTTGAGGGTGGTCTCGTGGCCCGCGACCAGCATCAGGCGCATCGTGCCGATGAGTTCGGCCTCGCTGAGCCGGTCGCCGTCGCCGTCGCGGGCGGCTATCAGGGCGCTGGTGAGGTCGTCGCCGGGGGCGGCTCGGCGGGCGGCCGCGATCGTGCCGAGCAGCTCGACGAGCTCGCGCACCGCGGCCATCACCTCCGCCGGGGTGGTGTCCGTGGCGATGATCACCGTGTAGGTGAGGTCGTGCAGCCGGCCCCGGTGCTCGGGGTCCACGGCGAGCAGCTCGCAGATGACGCTCAGCGGGAGCGGCAGCGCGAAGTGGGTGCGCAGGTCCGCGATGCCGTCGGGGTCCGCGGCGGCGGCTCGGGCGAGGTCGTCGAGGAAGCCGGCGGTCAGCTCCTCGATGCGCGGCCGCAGCCGCTCCACCTGGCGGGCGGTGAAGGCGTTGCCGACGAGAGAGCGCAGCCGGCGGTGGTCGCCACCGTCGGCGGTGTGCATGCCCTGGGCGTCGGCGAAGACCCGCAGCGGCCAGTCGGCGGGGATCGTGCCGTCGCTCAGAGCGGGGCAGTGACGGGCGTCCTTGGCCACGTCGGGGTGGGACAGGAACTCCTTGAGCGCGTCGTGCCCCAGGACCACCGCGGCGGGTACGCCGCCGGGCAGGACGATGTCCGCAACGGGCCCCCTGGCCCGCAGACCCTCGTTCAGGGCGTGCGGGCAGCCGCCGGCGGGATCGACGACGTGGGCGGGCGTGGGCGAGGGGGTATGAGTGGACAAGCCGGAACTCCTGACCGTAACGAACGAATACCGGCCAACAGTGCGACGCCGAAGGCCGGTTGTACAAGTCCGTCCCAACCGGAGCCTCCGCCGGCGCCCAGCCGGCGAACCGTTCCCGTGCATCGCCTGGCGCAGCCCGCAGCCCGCAGCCCGCAGCCGGTAGTGCAGTTGTTCGTCGGTGACCATGAGGTCGTCGCGTTCCGGCTCTGGACCGTTCAGGAGCTTGATGCGTGACCGGGGACGGACTCCTGCAGCCCCGGAAACGCGTCAGCGACCCCCTGCGCCGAAGTCCCGGCGAGACTCTCCGCGTCCTTCCGTCACATTTCCCTGCCGGCGTCCGTCAGCGAGATGAAACCAACCGGCAGATGGAAGGACAACACGATGCTGACGAACATCATGTACGCCACTCTCTACGTCACCGATCAGGACCGTGCGCTGCGGTTCTACACCGAGCAGCTCGGCCTGGAGAAGCGCATCGACTTCCCGAATCCCAGCGGGCGTTTCCTCACCGTGGGTGTTCCCGGCACCTCCGTCGAGATCCTCCTGTGGGCGAACGCCGAAGCGGCGGGGCAGCCGACCGAGCTGGTGCCGGGCGCCACGCCCGGCCCGGTCATCCTCGAGTCGGACGACCTGCGGGCGGACTTCAAGGTGTTCCGCGACCGCGGGGTGACCTTCGACCAGCCGGAGCCGGAGGACTACGGATTCGGCGTCCGTATCGAGACGTCGGACCCGGACGGCAACCGCATCTCCCTGCGCGAGCGCAGCCGCGCAGGCCGTGACAACGGCTGACAGCGCACAACCCCGGTGTGGCAGGCGGGGCTCGGCCCCGCGCACCGCCTGCCACACCGGGCCGAGACGAACGTCCGCGACCCCCGGCATCGGCGACGAACGCCTCCCCGTCCTGCGCCGGTTCCTGAGTGGTCGTCATGACTCCCTGCCAAAAACCCTTGCGCAATGGTCAAGAGTCGTTGACCATTGCTCGCATGCCTACCGATGATCTTCCAGAGACGTTTCACGTCACCACCGACGAGCAGCTACGCGCCGTCTCCAACCTCACGCGCCACCGGATCATGGCCGTACTCCGCTTCGAGCCCGCCACGATCACGCAGATCGCCGAGCGAGTGGGCCTCGCGAAGGGGAGTTCCAGCTACCACGTACGGCTGCTCGAACGAGCCGGCCTGGTGAAGGTCGTCCGAACGCGGAAGGTGCGAGGCGTCACCGAGCGGTACTACGCGATGGCCGCGCGGGCGATCGAGCTGCCGGATCCGGGCGAGGGAGGGCCGGACGTGCTGATGCGCCACGCGGTGGCGGACCTGGAGGCGTCGCCGGCGGGCCGGGAGCGCCACGTACGGATGGCGCATCTGCGGCTCACCGACGAGCAGTTCGCCGAACTCGGGTCGAAGCTGCAGGCACTGGCGGACGAGTACCGCGAACTGTCCGATCCGGCACTGCCGGACACGTCGCTCGTCTTCGCACTGTTCCACCCGGCATCGCGCAACCAGTCCGAAGGGGAGGTCAAGTGACCTCAGACATTCAGAAACTGCCGACCGGGTTCGGACGGCTGTGGACCGCGCAGACCGTCTCCTCGCTCGGCGACGGCGTCACGCATGCCGCGCTGCCCCTGCTCGCGCTGACGCTGACGCGGGATCCCATGGCGCTCGCCGTCGTCACGGCCGCCGGAACGCTGCCGTGGCTGCTCTTCGGGGTGCTCGGCGGCGCACTGGTGGACCGCTGGGACCGCCGCCGCACGATGTGGGTCACCGACGCGGCGCGTGCGGTGCTGCTCGCGATCCCGGCCGCTGCGGCCGCGCTCGACCTGCTGAGCATTCCCCTGCTCGCGGCCGTCGCTTTCCTGCTCGCCCTCGGCGGACTCTTCTTCGACACGGCCGCCGCGGCCTATCTGCCGGATCTGCTCGGCCGTCACCCCGCACTCCTGGAGCGCGCCAACTCCCGCCTCCGCGGCACCCAGACCGCCGCCTCCGGCTTCGCGGGACCGCCCGCGGGCAGCGCCCTGCTCGCACTCGGGCGCGCGGTTCCGCTGCTCGCCGACGCGGTGTCGTTCGCGCTCTCCGCACTGCTCGTACGTTCGCTGCCCGCCACGCCCCGGCCCGTAGCGGAGGCCCGTGAGTCGCTGCTTCGACAGGCGCGGGCCGGCGCCTCGTACGTCTTCCGTGACCGCTTGCTGCTCGGGCTCGCGCTCCGCCCGGCGGTCGGGAACATCGCCTTCCTCGCCGTGGAGACCGTCCTCGCCCTCTTCGCCCACGACCGCCTCGGCATCGGCGCCTTCGGCTTCGGCCTGCTCCTCACGGCGGAGGCCACCGGCGGCCTGCTCGGCGCGGGCATCGCCTCCTTCCTCGGCCGGCGGCTCGGCACCGGCACCGCGCTGATCTGCACCGCCGCCGTCGAGGGGCTTGCCGTCCTGGGCCTGGCCGCTGCCCCGAACCCGTACGTGGCCGGTCTGGCGCTCGCCGTCTGCGGGGCCGCCATGGGCGCCACGATGGTGCTCGGGCCCTCCCTCCGGCAGACGATCGTCCCGGCCCACCTCATGGGCCGGGTCGCCTCCACCTCCCGCATGCTGGCCATGTGCGCCGCCCCCTTCGGGGCTTTCGTCGGCGGCTGGCTTGCCACCACCTACGACATCCGCACCCCGCTGTACGCGGCTGCCGTCCTCCTCCTGGCGATGACAGCCGTCACGGCGTCCATGACCAACAACCGCCGGATCGAAGCGGCGCTGAGTGCCGCCGCCTCCGCCGCGGATCCCGATCACCAGGCTTCCCGGGACCGCGCCCAGGAGAGCGCACCTGACCTGGTGTGACGGGCGTCCGGGGCCCGGAAGGTGCAGGCCCTGCCGGGAGCGCCGGCTTCGCAGTCGCCCGTAGCGGTCCAGGAAGGTCACTCAAGGGCTCGGTAGTCCGGTGACGGATGAGCCGACGCGGGGTGTTCCACGACGTAGCCATCGCCATGGATCGCCCGCATCGCCCAGTGCCATGCCTCGTCGTGGAATATCAGCCCGCGGTACGGAGCCTCGGCCGGTTCGTACGGGTAGCGCTCCAAGGCGGCCTCCTCGGCCTCCTTCGGACCCAGCCCGCCGTGATGCCGCATCACCCATGCGTAGCCGCGCCGCTCGGACTGCAGGCAGTCGAGATACTCGGCTTCGTTCCAAGTCACCGCTCAACGGTAGACCGGTCGCGGAGGATGTCCTGCCGGCGCGGGCGGTCGCGTACCGGAGCACGGTGTCGGGACCCACCCCAGGTGCCGGAGAGACGCGCGGCGTGGGTGACCGACGGCGGGGGAGTGCCGAAAGCCCTTCGGCTGCCCCTGGTTAATGTTGGCCTCGGAGATGGGCCCGGACCTGCTTCGCGGGGAACTTTCCCGCGATGGACGTCGTCTGGGTAGGCACACGATCAAGCTTCGGGGGGCGGGCAGTTCATGGGGCTGAGGGGCAAGTACAGCGCGCACATAGCCATGGTCGCCTCGGCCGTCGTGCTCAGTCTGGCGGCGTGGGGGGCGACCGTGCTGACAGACCACGAGGCCGACACTCAGGCGCGGGCGGGGGCCAGGGGCCGGCCGGACGCCCGAGTTCCGGCGGAGCCTCAGGGCCGGCCCGAGCAGCCGGTGCGCATACCCGAGAGCATCGCGCACGCCGCCGAGGCCGGCGGCAGGTCGGTGAACATCACCATCGACGACGGGCCGGACCCGCGATGGACGCCGAAGGTGTTGAACGTGCTGAAGGAGAACGGGGTGAAGGCGGTGTTCTGCATCGTCGGGCCGCGCGCACAGGAGCACCCGGACCTGGTCAAGAGGATCGTCGCGGACGGGCACCGGCTCTGCGACCACACGGTGTCCCACGACACCTCGATGGACAAGAAGCCCGTCGCCTACCAGCAGCGGCAGATCCTGGACGCGCAGAAGATGATCGAGGACGCGGCCGGCGGAGTGAGGGTCGAGTACTACCGGGCGCCGGGTGGCGCGTTCACTCCGGACAGCAGGCGTATCGCCGCCGCTGCGGGGATGCGACCGCTTGGCTGGAACGTCGACACCAAGGACTTCGAGCGGCCCGGCACGGCGGCCATCGTCAGCACGGTGAAGCACGAGCTGCCCAACGGCCCGACGATCCTCTTCCACGACGGTGGCGGCGACCGCGGCCAGACGGTCGCAGCCCTCGAACAGGTGCTGCCCTGGCTCAAGCAGC
The DNA here is from genome assembly GCF_044768205.1 of Streptomyces sp. NPDC101160. Lineage (NCBI taxonomy): Bacteria > Bacillati > Actinomycetota > Actinomycetes > Kitasatosporales > Streptomycetaceae > Streptomyces > Streptomyces sp. NPDC101160. Next base: position 657,847 of record NZ_JBIWPJ010000003.1, read on the forward strand.
AGGGCCACTCCTTCAGCTTCCCGGTGCGGACCACTCCCTGACGAGGACGAAGAACGTGCCGCTCGTCCCGCACACGCTGCGGACCGGCCCACGCCCGTCTGGTTGCTCTGCGAGGCGAGCGTGAACGTCGCGGTGCCACGGCAGCTGTTCAGGTCGACCGACTTGTGTTGACCGAGTGCGCTACGGGCGGACCGCCGAGATCAGTCCGCCGGGCCGCTCCTCGCGCTGCGGCGGCGTGCTGATCGGGCGGCCGTAGGCGGCAGCGCATGCGCGCAAGGTGTGGCTGTGGGCCTCCCAGCCGTGCCCGGCCAGCCAGCCCACCGGGTCGTCGGGCATCTCCGAGACCCACAGGGACGCCGCCGATCCCGGCACGGCGTCCGCGCCGAAGCGTTCGATCACGCCGCGCGAGCCCAACGTCAGCCCCATCCGACTGCCTGCCGCCGACGCCGCGCTGATCCGGGCCACCAGCAGCTCCACCGCGTCCTGGGGCAGATAGATCAGCAGTCCTTCGGCGATCCACACGGTCGGCACCGCCGGGTCGTGCCCCGCGGCAGCCAGCGCGCCCGGCCAGTCCTCACGCAGATCCACCGCGACGGTGATCCGCTCGCAGCGCGCGACGGCCCGCTCCTGTCGCAGCACCGAAGCCTTGAAGTCCAACGGCGCAGCGGTGTCCACCTCGAACAGCCGGGTGCCCTCCGGCCAGTCCATACGGAAAGCCCGACTGTCCATCCCGGCGCCCAGCAGCACGACCTGCCGTACCCCGGCGGCGGAGGCCTCCTCCAACAGGTCGTCGAGGAACTTCGTCCTGATGACGACGGAGAACGACACCGCCGACCGGCGGCGTCGCGCGGCCTCGTCATCGGGCGGCGGCGAGGAGGGCCACAGGCCGCCGGCGGTGGCGAAGGCCCGTGCCGGCGGGTCGCGGAACAGCGCGTCCTCCCGCTCGGTCTCCAGCGCCCGCACGCGGGCCACCCCCACCGCCGTGGCCCATACGCCTGACGGCTGCACCCGCTCCTGCTCATCAGTCACCGCGCCAGCCTAGACGGCCTCCCCCCGGGAGCGCTGGTCGACCTCGGTGGGAGTTCATCCCGTACGTGTCCGGAAAGTGATCACCGACATCCCTCCGCTGCCGCGTCCTGTCCCTGTAGAAGATCGAAAACAGGGGGAAACACGTGTGGACCGTGGTGTCGTCGAGCGGGGTGCCCGCGACCGAACGCTTCGACTGGTTCGCGGACATGGTGGCGCGCGAGGTGGTGCCCACAGTGATCAGCAGTGAGTGCCCGGCCCGCTTCCAGGCCGAGGCCGCCGTACTGGACCTGGGCGGCCTTCGAATGTCCCGCCTCGCCTACCTGCCTCTCCGCTCACGGCGCACCCCCGCGCTGATCAGACGCAGTGACCCGGAGCAGTACCAGTTGGCACTGGTCACCAAGAGCTCCATGGCGCTGTCCCAGCAGGACAACGACTGCGCAGCCACCACCGGAGACCTCGTGATGTGGGACACCTCCCGGCCGTGGCTGGCCCAGTCCCAGGCCCAGGGCGGCATGGGCGAGCTCGTCGTCCTCCAACTGCCCCGGTCGGCCCTCCCGCTGTCGGCCCGGCAGATCGAGCGCCTGCTCGCCCGCCGCATACCCGGCGGCCAGGGCATGGCGGCGATGCTGGCCTCCTTCATGAAATCCCTGGTGGACAACGGGGACCGGTGCACACCCCAGGAACTGGGCCGCCTCGGCACCATCGCGGCCGAACTCGCGGCGGCCTGCCTGGCACAGCACCTCGACATCGAGGAAGACCTGCCGGCCGAGGTCCGCGCAACCGCGCTGTTGCGGCAGATTCACATCTTCATCGACCACCGACTCGGTGACCCCGAGCTCGCTCCCTCCGTCATCGCGGCCCACCACAACATGTCCCTCCGCGCACTCCACCAGCTCTTCCACGGTACGAGTGAAAGCGTCCAGGCCAGGATCCGCCGACGGCGCCTGGAGCAGTGCCGCGCCGATCTGGCGCGTCCCGGACTGCGCGCACCGATACAGGCCATCGCGGCGCGCTGGGGCTTCAGCAGACCGGCGGTGTTCAGCCGGACCTTCCGCGAGGCGTACGGACTCAGCCCTTCCGAGTTCCGTGCGCTGAAGATCAAGGAACTCTGCGCTGAGGGCAAACCGCGGTGACGATCTTCTTTCCTAGGCTCGGTGGCGACTGATCAACCACCAGTACAGGGGAGCCTCCATGGTGAAGAAGACAGGCATCCAGGCGGCGATGGCAACGGCTGCCGTGGTCGCCTTCGGAGTGGTCACGGCATCTCCGGCGAGCGCCGGCGGCGTCAACATCCAGCGGATCGTCAACGTGAACAGCAACAAGTGCCTCGAGATCCCGATGTACCACGACTACGACGGAGCCCCGGCCCAGCAGTGGGACTGCAATGGCGGCGCCAACCAGAACTGGATCGTGGAGGGGGTGCAGACGGCCGACGGTCGCCTGGCCTGGACGTTCCGCAACGCAGAGAGCGGCAAGTGCCTCGAAGTCGCCGACTGGCGCACGGACGCGGGGGCCCCGGTGCGTGTGTGGCAGTGCACCGGTGGCGCCAACCAGCAGTGGGTCGACCAAGGCGGCCAGACCGGCGTGTCCCTCCGCAACGTCAACAGCGGTATGGCGCTGGACATGCCGGGGTTCAGCACGGCCAACGACACCGATGCGGTTCAGTGGTGGCCCAAGGGCTTCAGCGAGCCGGCCGCCAACCAGGAGTGGTACTACAGGGCCGGCTGAGCCCGCACGGCGACGGACGGCGCGCGACCGCGGCCAGGTTGTGGCATCGAAGGGTGTTCAACGGTTCGGGTTCCGGAATTGGGCGAGTGTCCTGGTGAGGGACTTGAGCGGTGAGGTGTTCTGTTTGACCGCAGGTGTGGACGTCTGGGGCGCGTCGGCACCGCTGGTCGCCTCGGCGAGTGCCGCGAGCGCCGACTCGGCTGCTTCCCGGTAGAGGTCGCAGGATGCCGTCATGGCTTCGAGCGCCTTGGCGTACCGGGTGACCATGGCCCGCGCGTGGACGAGTTCCTCGTCCGGCGTGTACAGGTGCCAGCCTTGGCGCAGTCGTGTCACGGCCTGTTCGGCGTCAGCCGGCATCGGCTGCGGAAGCGCGGCGAATTCCACGATCTTGTCGAGGAGTTCGGTTGGCTGTGTACCGTCCAGGAAGACGTTGCGTACGGTGAAGCGCTCCGCGTCGTAGTCCGGAACCTGCGGTGTCGTGGGCAGGACGACGGCGCCGCCCCGCGGTATCCCGACTCCCAGCTCGCGTTTCATCACGAAGTCGGCGGTCAGCGCCTGCTCCGGTGCGGCCCGGTGCTCGACCACCCGGTGGCGCAGGCTCGGCGGCAGGAACGCCGTGACCGGCCGGAGCCCCAGCGCGTCCGGTGTCATCGCCTCGTGCACCACGACATGGACGAACCAGCTGTGCCGGGTGCAGTCCCGCAGCCGGCGGCGGAGCTCGTCGTCGTCCTTCGGCAGCGGGTTCGCCGTGCGCAGGCGTACGCCCGGCACTGTGTCGTGATCCCATGCGACCTGGTCGCTGTCGGGCCAGAAGACGGTGGCGGGTGAGGGCCAGCCCGTTTCCCAGGCCCGTGCCGCCTCGGCGGCCAGGACCCAGGTGACGCCCTCGCTCTTCATACGTCGGGACTCGGGCTCGTACGTGGTCAGTTGCCCGCGCACGGTGACCTCGTCGGCCACGCGCCAGCGAGCCTCGAAGACGCGACGGGCCAGCGGGCCGGGGTCGGCGGACTCGTCCCGGGGGTAGAGGTCGGTGGACCGGGCCGCCTCGACGGGGTCGAGGTCCAGGAAGTCGTCGATCACCCCGGCGGCCTTGAGGGCGATCAGGTTGCGCCGGACGTCCCGCTCGGGCTCGGGCCCGAGGTGACGTCCACGTCCGAGCCACGTGGTGTCGGGGACGGTGGTCGGTGGAGTGCTGTTCTTGGCCATGGAACCGTTCGGTGGGTGAGCAGGGCCAGACCAGTATGGTCTGCGGCCCGGGCAGCGGGCGATACCCCGTCCACGCCATGGGTGACCGAATTCCGGACCATCCCGCGAGCACCCTTCCTCGCGTACGAACGGTTGTGGCACTCGCTCGTACGCCGATCACCTGGCATCGCGATCTGCAGGGAGCCGAGGACACTGCGCGCGAGGTACGGGCCCACGGCCGGCAGGCCTTCGTCGAGCACGCGGACCTGACCCGGCTGCCGGACGCCGTCGAGGTCGTCGACGTGCTCGCCGACCGGCTCGGCCGCGTGGACGTTCTGGTCAACAATGCCGGCACCGGCACGGCCACCACGCAACGGCGTCCGGGTGTTCCGCTGGGGCGGCCGGGGGACGCGCGCGAGGTGGCAGCCGTGATCGACTTCCTGGCCGGGCCGGACGCCTCGTACGTCACCGGCGCGTCCTGGGCCGTCGACGGCGGGATGCCGCGGATGGGCCCGATGGCCGGCTCGCACCTCCAGGACGGCTCCTGGCGCCAGGCCTGACGCAACGGACGCCCGGCCGACCGCTTCGACAACGCGCGGGTTTTCATGGTTGCAGCTCCGGTATGCACGCCGTGACGACGCCAAGCATCGCGGCCTACTTCCACTGGCGTGCCGAGTACCGACTGATGCCGGCCCTCGTGACCGCCCACAGGACGAGCGTGGAGAAGACGTTCCGGAGGAAGGTGATGGCCGGCACGCCGGTCGAGGCCATCAGCAGTTTGGCGAAAGCCGTTCCGAACTGCAGGGTCGTCGGCGTCCCACGCAACGGAACACGGCCACCACCCACTGTGCCGCTCCCTCGCCGAGTGACTCCGCCGAGCCGGGTCGGCACACACGCGTGCGCCGGGGGCCGAGCCGGGTCGGCACACGCGTGCGCCGGGGCCGCCCACGGGCATCACCCGGTGCCCAGCGGGCACTCGCAGGGGGTAAGACAGGCCCGACGACGGAAGGCGCAGGCCATGACGGGCTCCGGCGGTTCGCGGGACGCCGTGACCACGACCTTGGACGGCTTCGGCTCGGGCGCCTACCTGGTGGACGAGCAAGGCCGGATCGTGGCCGTGAACAGCCAGGGCGAGAAACTGCTCGGTCGCGCCGCCGCCGACCTGGTGGACCAGGACGCGCACGACCTGCTGCACCGCACCAGGTCGGGGGACCCCGTACCGCGGGCCCAGTGCCGGATGCGGGAGAGCGTCCTCGACGGACGCACGGAGCAGGGCGAGGGCGAGTGGCTCGAACGCGGCGACGGCACTCTGCTGCCGGTGTCGTGGCTGGCCACCCCCTGCCGCATCGACCCCCGGCCGACCGGCACGCTCGTCCTCTTCCACTCCGCCGGGCCCGCCGACCGGCCCGCGCGGCGGGCCCTCGCCGGTACGGGGCTCTCCGAACTGGAACGACTCGCCCTGCTCGCCGAGACGACCACCCTGCTCACCTCCACCCTCGACATCCACGAAGCACTGCGTCGCCTGATCAACCTCGTCGTGCCCCGGCTCGCCGACTGGGCGGTCATCGACCTGATCGGCGAGCGGGACGAGGTGCAGCGCTTCGCCGTCGCCCAGGCCCAGAACGGCGGCGTGACCTTCCGCGAGGACCTCCAGGGGCCGATGCCGCCGGTGCCGCAGGAGTCCTCCATGCCGCTGTCCCGAGCCCTGCGCGGCGTGGCGTCCTCCCTCGCCGGCCCCGAGACGTACCACGGGCCGCCCGACTCCGGCATCGCGGTCGAGCAGCAGCGCCTGTTCAAGGCGACCGGCATGCACTCGGCGGTCATGGTCCCGCTCCGCAGCCTGCACGACGTGCTCGGCGCCCTTACTCTGGGCCGCGCGGACCAGCCCCGGCGTTTCACCGCGGCCGACACCGTCCTCCTGGAGGACATCGCCCGCCGCGCCGGCTTCGCACTGGAGAACGCCCGTCTCTACGAGCGGCAGCGCAAGGTCGCCGAGACCATGCAGCGTCATCTCCTTCCGAAGCTGCCCTACACACCGGGCCGCACCATGACGGCCCGCTACCTGCCCGCGCCGGACGCCTCCCAGGTGGGCGGAGACTGGTACGACGCGTTCACCCTGAGGGACGGCGCGACGGCCCTCGTCATCGGCGACGTCGTGGGGCACGACCTGGACGCCGCGGCCGGCATGGCACAGCTGCGCAACATGCTGCGCGCCTACGCGCTGTCCCAGGAGAAGCCGCCGAGCAGGATCGTCGAGTGGCTCGACCGGGCCGTCCTGGACGTCGCCGAAGTCTCCATGGCCACTCTCGTCTTCGTCCGCATGACGCAGCGGAAGAATCACTGCGAGCTCTCCTGGACCAACGCCGGCCACCCGCCGCCGCTCCTCGTCACCCACGAGGGCGTCGCCCGTTACCTCACCGAGGGCCACGGAATCCTCCTCGGCGTCGCCCCGGACGAGGACCGCCCCGACGCGACGACCGAGTTCCCGCCGGGCGCGACCCTCCTTCTCTACACCGACGGCCTGATCGAGTCCCCGGGCCACAGCCTCGCCGACGGCCTGACGAACCTCCGCCGCCACGCCGCCTCCCTGGCCCACCGCCCCCTGGAGTCCTTTACGGACCAACTCCTCGCCCGCGCGCGCCCCGTGGACAACGACGACGACGTCGCCCTCCTGGCGATCCGCCACGCGACGGGCACCTGACCGCGTCGGTCGAGACGCGACGGGTACCTGACGTCGGTCGCCACGCGACGGGCCTCTGACCGCGTCGGGTCGCGAGACGGTGGCGCCAGACGACGGGACCGGGCGACCAGGCCGTTCACCACGGCCGGTGGCCGCACGGCGGAGGCCGGCCACCTCGGGTGGTGGACGCCGCGGTCATCGAGCGGCCGGGGCACGGGGGGCGCGCCTGCGCGCAGGCCGCGGGTCAGGTCGCCAGGTTCAGCGCGGCACGCCTGCACGCAGGCCGCGGGTCAGGTCACCAGGTTCGGGCGAGCAAGTGCGTGAACAGCGGCTCCAGTTGCTGTACAGCCGGGGACGTCAGCGGTGTGTCGCGCAGGGCGCAGAGGGCGGTGTCCAGGTGGCGGCGCGCCTCGTCGCGGGTTGCCGACCGGCCGCCGGCCTTCTCCACCAGCGCTGCGACGTGGGCGGCCTCGTCGTCGTCCATCCGCCCGGTGGACGTGAGGAACGCCGCGAGTTCGTGTGCGGCCTCGTTTCCTCCGGCCAGAGCCGAGAGGACCGGGTACGTTTTCTTGCCCCGGAGCAGGTCCGCGTGGACGGGCTTGCCGGTCACGGCCGGGTTGCCCCAGATGCCGAGGATGTCGTCCACCGCCTGGAAGGCGAGGCCGAGATGGCGCCCGGCCCGGTCGAGCGCGGTCACGGTGTGGTCGGGGGCGCCGCCCAGGATCGCGCCGAGCGCGAGCGCGCAGCCCAGCAGAGCGCCCGTCTTCTGGTCGGCCATCGAACGGTACTCGTCCGGGCTCACCGCTCCGGGCCCGTACCACGGACGGTCCTCGAAGCGCAGGTCCTGCGCCTGGCCGGTCACCAGTGTGTTCAGAATCCTGCAGAGGCACCGGACCGCGGCTCCCGTGTGCCGGCTCCGGGCCTCGGCCAGGGTCGACACGGCCTGGGCGAGGAGCGCGTCGCCGGCGAGAACGGCCGGGCCCGTGCCGTACGCCTTCCAGACCGCCGGACGCTGCCGGCGCAGTGCGTCGGCGTCCATGATGTCGTCGTGGAGCAGCGAGAAGGTGTGGACGAGTTCGACGGCCACGGCTCCCGGGACGGCGTCGGCGCCGTCGGCTCCGACGGCCTCTGCTCCGAGCACGGCCAGGGCCTGCCGCACTCCCTTGCCCTCTGATCCGCCCGGGGCCGGCGTCCCTGACGTGTCGGACCAGCCCAGTGCGTACGCCGCCATCTCACCGGTCCAGGGGTGCAACCTTCCCACCGCCTCCGTCAGCGCCGGCCGGACCAGTGCGCGGCAACGGTCCAGGACGGCGGACGGCGAGGGGTGGTGAGCGCGGGGCGGGCTCATCAGCGCGGCGCCCGCGGGACCGGCGGCGGACGACCCGGCAGGTGCGCCTACGCGTGCACGGGCCGGCGACGACGGCTTCGGCAGGGCGTTCATCGCAGCCCCTCCACGTCCGCCGCCCGCAGGGCCTCCGCCCCGACCGTCGGCAGCACCGGCTCCGCCGCCCCCGCCCCCTCATCGGCCTGGTCCGGTAGCGGCCCGACCCCGAGCTCGGCCGCGGCCTTGTCCACCATGTCCCGGGCGTGCCGCAGTCCGATCCGGTCCAGCGTCGAGCGCAGTTCGGCCAGTTCCGCGGCGGTGTGCGCGGCCTCGCGGCCCAGGCGGGCCTCGGCCTTCACCAGACCCAGCCTGGACAGTGCCGTCCCGCGCGGCTCCTCCATCTCGCGGAACTCTTCCAGCGCCTGCGCGTACAGCTCGCGGGCCTGCTCGTAACGGCCGGCCCGGTACAGGACGTTGCCCCGCATCTTGTGGTTGTACGCGAGCGCGCTGGAGAGGCGTATCTCCCGGCAGGCCTCCTCCGCCTGCGAGAGCAGCGACAGAGCGCGGTCCACGTCCCCGTCGCGTACGGACACGACGTCGGCGATGCCCCGCAGGGCCCACGCCCAGCCGCGCCGGTCCTCGGCACGCGACGCCGTCTCGGCCGCCTCCTCGAACAGGGCCAGGGCCTTGTCGTACGAGCCCGTGTTGCGGTGCATCTGCGCGATGCCCTCCAGCGCCCACACCGTGTGCCGGGCCTCGCCGCGGCGGCGGGCCTCGGCGAGCAGCTGCTCGTGGAGCCGGCCCACGGCCTCGTAATCGCCCTGTATGCGCCCGGTCTCAGCGAGCCCCGCCAGCGAGTAGCCCCGCACGACGACGTCCCCGCCCCGCTCGCCCGCCTCGGCCGCGAGCCGCAGGAGCCGGTACGCCAGCCGGAACGCACCGCGCTGCCGGGCCAGCGTGCCGCCACTCCACAGCGCCCACGCCATCGCCCCCTCGTGGCCGGCCGAACGCGCCGCCCGATAGCTCGCCTTCCACGCCCGGTCGGCCTCCGCGATCCGCCCGAGCCTGCGGCACGCCTCCGCCACGGCCAGCCCGCACCGCGCCATCTCCCGCAGGTCCCCGGCCCGTTCCGCCGCCCGGAGTTCCTCGATGCCCCGGGCGAGCACCTCGGGCAGCGAGGCGTTCACCGACAGCGACCCGAGCGTTCCCTGATACTCCGGCGCGGACGCCTTCGCCCGCCTCGCCTCACGCACCTGACCTGCCATCACAACCTCCTCCCGTCGGCCCGACGATCAAGCCGACGCGAGGGTGGAGACGGTGTCGGCGGTGCCGGGTTCCGTATCGGCCGGAAAGTCCATCTGCGTATGGGCGGCGGGTCATCCTCAAGTGCTACGCGGCCGACGGAAGGTCCTCAACGAGACGGACCCCAGGACCTGGTGACGTGGCACCGTCCGCTCGGCCGGAGCCCTCCTCGCCGTCCCCGCCCTCGCCACTGTCCTGGGCGGCAGGCTCTCCGACCGGCTCGGCGGACGCCACCGGACGGTCGTCGTCGTCCCCGGCATGGCCGTCGCCGCCGTCGCGCTGCTCCTGATGGCGAGCTCGCAGTCCGTCCCCGGCTTCGTCGTCTTCGGCACCCTCGCCGTCTTCGCGGCCTCCATGGCGTACATGCCGATCTTCGCTGTCCCGCCGGCCGGACTCGCTCCGGAGCATGTGGGCGTGGGCAGCGCCGTCGTCATCCTCGGCGGCCAGGTCGCCGGGATGATCACGCCGCCCGTCATGGGCCCGCTCGCCGACGCCTTCTCCTCCCAGGTCGCCTTCGGCTTCCTGGTGCTCGGCGCGGTGATCGCCGCCGCCACGGCCTGTCTGACCCCGCAGGACGCGGACGCCTCCCGTGCCGCCGCCGACCGCGCGCCCGCCCCCTCACTCACCGCAAAGGAAACCGCATGACCCCCGACGCGACCGTCCACCCGCTGCGCGCCGACATGGACGCCTTGCCCGTCAAGGAGGAGACGGCACTGCCGTACGCGTCCACCGCCACCGGCCTCGCAGACGGCGGTCGTCACCGTGGGCCCGCTGCACGCCGGGACGGAGGAGAACGTCATCCCGGACACCGCCGAGCTGCGCGTCACCATCCGCTCGACCACCCCCGCCGTACGCGAGCGGGTGCCCGCTGCCGTCGAGCGCATCGTCCGCGCGGAGGCCGCGGCCTCCGGCGCGCCCAAGGATCCCGAGTTCGCCCCCGTCCCCGGCCCGACGATCCCCATCGGCGTGACCGCCCTGCTCACGGCGGCCGGGGCGTGGCTGGGGACGGGAGGAGGGAGGGAGAAGGGGGCCGACGAGTCCTGAGGGCGCGGGCGATCCCAGGGTGGCCGCCCCGGTCAGTGCTCTGCCGTCGCCGGTCAATGTTCCTTGTCGGAGTGGTTTTGGACGGGGTGGAGGGTTCTACGCGCGTCGGAATCAGCGCCTCCATATGGGAAGGCACGATCCGGAACAGGCCAGATTGGAGCTATCCCCACACCTGTCCGCCAAAGGGCCGTTCAGGCCCCTGACCGGGGGAGAATCCCGTCGCACTGTCCAGAAATTTCAAAGGAAAGATCCGTGCGACCGAGACTTTTCGGCCTGACCGCCTCCGTGGCCGCGTTCGGACTGCTGGGCTCCCTCGTCACCGCGTGTGGCGCGTCCGGGAGCGGCGGGACGACGCTGCGCCTGGTGGCTCCCGAGTACGGCGACAGTCCGGGCACCAGCTCCAAGGCATACTGGGACAAACTGACCGCCGCGTTCACCGCTGCCCACCCCGGCACAAAGATCGAAGTGACGCTCTATCCGTGGGCCGACGTCGACCGTGAGGTGACGCGCATGGTCCAGGAGAACAAGGCCCCGGATGTGGCCTTGATGGGTGCCTACTCCGACTTCGCCGCACAGGGCCGCCTCTACGCGGCCGACGACGTGTTGTCGATCAGCTCGGAGGCCAATTTCCTGCCGCCGCTCGCGGACGCGGGCTCGATCCACTACACCCTCTACGGTCTGCCGTTCGTCGCCAGCAGCCGCCTGCTGTTCTACAACAAGGACCTGTTCGACAAGGCCGGGGCGAAGCCGCCGAAGACCTGGTCGGACCTCAAGGACGCGGCCGAGGCACTGAAGAAGGAGGGCGTGCTCTACCCGTACGCGCTGCCGCTCGGGCCCGAGGAGGCGCACGCCGAAGCCCTGATCTGGGAAGTGAGCAACGGCGGCGGGTACACCGACACCACCGGCGCCTACAGCATCGCGTCCGAGCGCAACACGCAGACCTTCCGCTGGCTCAAGGACAACCTCGTCACGCCGGGACTGACCGGCCCCGTCCCGCCGGCCGAGCTCAACCGGCAGGACGCCTTCGCCGCCTTCCTGCGCGGTGACGTCGGCATGGTCAACGGCTACCCCTCCCTCCTCCACGAGGCGCGCGCGAAGGGCATGAAGGTCGGCACCCTGACCATGCCGGTCTCGGACACCCTGAGCGACGGGGAGACACCGCCGTCGGTGGGCGTCGCCGACTGGATGATGGCCTTCAAGCACGACGACAACCGCGAACTGGTCGGGGCCTTCCTCGACTTCGTCTACGAGGACAAGAACCTCACCGAGTTCGCCGGGCGCTACCACCTCCTGCCCTCGACGGTGACCGCCACCCAGAACTCGCAGAACGGGGGAACCGACCCGAGCACCGAGCAGTTCCTGACCGCGCTGCGCAGCGCCGAGCTCTACCCCGTCAACGAACCGTCCTGGCTGAAGGTCAGCAACACCATCAAGCGCAACATCGGCAAGGCCGTCGAGCCCACCGCCGACCCCAAGGCCGTGCTGGAGGACATCGCCCAGCAGGCCCGCGACGCGGCGCAGCAGAAGTAGCCCCCGGAGTCTCGGACAACGACCGCGTCCTCTCACCTTCCGTCCCACCGGACACTTCTTCCGTCGCTCGCGACGTGCCCACAAGGCACGCGGGGCGACGACTCTCCCGGCACCGGCCGCCGTCCACCGGCCACCGGGCAGTCGGCTACGGCGCGGGGGTGGGTTCACGGCTCATGGCACGGTTTCGATGATGAAGAGCTGGGAGTCCGTGCCCTTGCAGGGTTCGGCGACGGCTTCCGTACCCGCTGCGGTGCTCGCCGCCCTGATGCCCAGACAGGTCCCGTCGGCGATCTGGATCAGATAGGTCTGGCCAACGGTCTCCTCGGACGTTCCGGCCTGTTGGGACGCGCCGGTCCCGGACGCGCCAGACCGGGTGGGGACGAATCGGAAGGAAGTAGTCCGCTCGCATGCCTCCCACGGTTCGAGCAGGCCCTTGCCGGGCCCGGACGTGAGGGCCTTCAGGCAGCCCTTTCCCTGGTCAGGGCGGTACCAGGAGATGCGGTAGGCGTCCTTGCCCGCCGGATCCAGGGTGGTGGTCTGTGGCGCCGTCTCATTGCAGGGGCGCTGCACGGCGACAAGGGAGCCGTACCGTCCGTCCGGTACCTGCCCGTCAGTGACGCACAGGCCCGGGGAGCTGAGCGGCCGAAGCAGGACGTGCCCGTGCGGCGGCCGCACGGACGTCGACCCGGAGATGGACGTGGACACGGATCCGGCCGGGTCCGCCGGCTTCCCCGAGCCGCCGGAGCCCCACAGGGACCAGGTGACGCCGATGATCAGTGCGACGGCGAGGAGTGACACGGCGGCGACGCGCGTACGGCGGGCGCCCTTCAGCCGCCGCAGCGAGCCCCGTTCCGTCACGGCAGACAGACTGCCCGTCGAGTGCCCCACGCTTCCTGAGGCCCCTGAGCCCGGTACCTGCGCCTGCGCCTCGGCCGCGGCTTCGGCGGCCCGCTGCCGGGCGGCCAGCCAGTCGTCCACGTAATCGCCCTCCCCGCACGCGCGCACGAACGCCGCCAGCAGCTCTTGCCGTGGCACCGAGCCGTGGCGCAGCACGTCGGCCAGCGTGCTGCGCGGCAGAAGCTCGCCATGCCGGGCGGCGCGCTCCTCGAGCTGCCGGTACGTCAGCCGGGAGCGCGCCTTGAGCTCGCGCAGTTCCGCGTTCAGGTCCGCCGCGGTCCCCAACTCCTGCAAGGCGAGCGCTCTCTGGTCCATGAGGCCCATGGTTGTTGTGGGCCTGTCATGGATCAAAACCCTTTCCGGACAACGTGCACCGGACGCTATCGCGCCTTCGGCGAGGTGTATCCGAGGACCCTGCCCGCCGTGGCGGACTGCGTCTTCTTGTAGGTGAGCTGTTCGAGCGAGGTGTTGCCCTCCACCGAGTTGTAGACCTTCCGGGAGGAGTTGTACGAGGTCACCACACCGACGTGGTCGGCCCGGCCGTCGCCGTTGTTGTCGTAGGACACGACGTCACCGGGCTTCGGCTTGTACCTGCCCGCCACCACCTGCCCCTTGGCGTGCCAGGTCCCGTTGGACCTGCCGTACGTACGGAAGGAGTCGGCGGCCGCGCTCAGACCGGTGACGTCGGCCTTGCCCCAGTACCAGGTGTACTTGGCGAAATCCGCGCACCAGGCACGCGAGGTCCACTTGACCGTCGTCCACGTCTTCTTCCAGGCGCCGTCGACCTTGACGTACATGTAGCCCTTGCTGCTCCCACAAGCCTGGTGGTTGTTGATCGTCCCGGTTCGCGGGGCGCTCGTGTGGTCCCAGCGGAGGTTGGCCCGGGCCGTCCAGAAGCCGGTGTAGAAGTTGCAGTTGTTCCGCTCGCTGTCGCCGTCGCGGGCGTCGCCCTCGTACTTCCGCTTCTGCACCTCGGCGTTGCCGCTCGTGTACTGGCCCAGCGCCTGCTGGGCAATCAGGCTCCCCGGTGCGGCCGCCGCCCGCGCCGGGCCGGCCGCCGCTTGCGCCGGGCCGGCCATGACGAGGCTCCCCAGGCTCAAGGCCAGAGCGGCCCCCGCGACGACCGTGGTCTTCGCCGTCTTCATCGCAGACATCTCTTGCTTCCTTCCGTCCATCGGTGCCGGGCCCGAGACGGGTTCCGGCTGACAGACCGAAAGGCTGGCCGGGCTGTTCAGAGCGAACAATGGATGGACGCGTCCGGGACGCGTCCGGGACATCACTGACGTGTCCGGCCTGGTCAGAGACTTGTCCGGGCCACGGATGACGAGGCGGCAGCGGGGGCAACCGCGGGCCGGCGCCGGTTCCGAGGGGATCGCGCCGGGCCGAGCGACAGCGCGAGGGCGCGGGCGGAAGCAAGCCCGCGGAAACTACTCACCCGTTTTATGGGTGTCGAGACCACGCCGCTGGCTCCGTCCTCGGTATACCGGTGGATTCAAAGGAGCCGCGCAACGCCAGGGGAGAACCGTCATGACGCTTCAGCGGATGGACAACGTCGGCATCATCGTCGAAGACCTCGACGCCGCCGTCGCCTTCTTCACCGAACTGGGCATGGAGGTCGAAGGCAGGGCGCAGATCGAGGGCCTCTTCGCGGACCAGGCCGTCGGACTCGACAATGTCCGCAGCGACATGGCGATGATGCGGACCCCGGACGGCCACGGCAAGCTGGAGCTCGCGCAGTACCACAACCCCGCGGCGATCCGCGACGGATCGCACAACCCGCCGCCGAACACACTGGGCCTGCACCGGGTGATGTTCGCCGTCGACGACATCGACGACACCATCGCCCGCCTCCGCTCCCATGGTGCCGAACTCCTCGGGGAGGTAGCGCAGTACAAGGACATCTATCGCCTCTGCTACCTCCGCGGCCCCTCAGGCATCATCGTCGCCCTGGCCGAACAGATCGGCTGACGGACGCTTGAGGGCACCGACGACGAACGCCCGCCGCGTCGCACGACACGTATCGACCCAGGCCGAGAAACAGCGTCGACACCGACGTGCCCAAGTCGGTCACGCAGCCGATGCCGCACCGACTCAAGCATCAGGGCCTCAGCAGTCCACCCACCCACCAGTCGTGCGGCTTGCCGTCGTTGGCGATGCCACGATTGCGCAGAGTCCCTTCGACAGTGAAGCCGAGTTTCTCGGCGACGGCACGCGACCCTGCGTTCCCGGCCATGGCCCACCATTCGATGCGGTGCACGTCGAGGGTGGCCCAGCCCCAGTCGCACAGCGCCCGCGCCGCCTCCACCGAGAAGCCCTGGGCGCGCTGTTCCTTGACCGCCCAGTAGCCGAGTTCCCAGACGCCACGACTGATGAGGGTCAGGCAGTACGAGCCGACCAGGGCGCCGGTGTCCTTGCGGAACGCGCCGAGCGTGTAGTCCTTGTCCTCGGCCCACTGGGCGGGCAGCGTCTCGCCGACGAGCTTCTCCGCGTCCGCGCGACGGAACGGCACCGGCACCGGCGTATAGAACTGGATGTCTTCGTCCTGGCAGGCTTCGTGGACCGCATCCACGTCGGCAGAGGTGAAGGCTCGCAGCAGCAGACGGTCGGTCTCCATCGTCACCGGGTCCATTGCGGCAGTATGACCAGCATCCGCGAGCAACGACGAGCGAATATCGCCCGAGAACCCTGGGTGGCCCGGGTAACCCCTTACGGGACGTGGTGCTGACCGGCCTGACGAACAGCGTCGAGCGGGTGCCCCGGTGGTCGCCGGGCGACGACGAGACCGCCAGGGCCGAGGAGCTCATCGGGCTGCTCGGGCTCGGCGACCGGCGCGAAGCGCGCTGGCCGGTGCTGTCCCAGGGACAGCGCACCGCGCCCTCATCGCCCGCTCCCTGATGCCCAGACCGCGACTGCTCCTGCTCGACGAGCCCGCGACCGGCCTGGACATCGCGGGCAGAGAGCAGCTCATCGACCGTCTGGACCTGCTCGCCCACAGCCGTCCCCGGCTGGCTTCCGTGCTCGTCACCCATCACTTGGAGGAGCTTCCGCCCGGGACGACTCACGCGATGCTGCTGCGTGACGGCCGTTGCCTGGCGGCCGGACCGGCCGAGGAGGTCCTGACCGGCGACCAGGTCAGCGCCTGTTTCGACCATCCGGTCCGGCTCACCCGGGTCGACGGACGATGGAGCGTACGGACGAGGCACCCCGCCGCGAGGTAAGGGAAGGCCGGGCCGGCCGGCTGACGGGTCGGGCCGCGCAGGTGGTCGGGGCGGCCCGCACAAGTGGTCTTTTTGGGCGAGTGCGGCCCCGGCCGCGTCCGCTCGTACCGAGAGCTCGAGCTCGTTCACGTTGTCACCACTGCGGCGGCGGCTGGGTCGCCGACGTCAACGCGGTATCCGCTTGCCCGAAGGGGCAACAGCGGCTGCCTCGGTGAACGCTCGCCTGGGACTGCCGCCTCGCACCACGCCGGGCCCACGCTGGAGGTTGGCGCGGACTCCGGGCAGCGAGGGGCTTCGTATGCGAGAGGCGGCTCACGAGCAGAAGGAACCGGAGCGCTCGCCGGAACACCGGGTCCGGCCGGACGGCGACCAGGTGGCCGAGTCTCCGGCGACGACGCGACCGGCGCCGGCGGTACGGCCACTCAGCGCGCGTACCGCCCAGCTCATCCAGGCCGGTGCGGGCAACCGCGCCCTGGCCGGGATGATCGCTCAGCGACGCGCCGCAGAAAAACCGGCCACCGAAGCCAAGCCCCCGGCCGCCGAACCCCAAGAGCTGGCACCTCCGGCCCGTCCTCCGCTGGACAGCCTCCTCGTGGCCGAGCCCCCTGAACCGTCGGACCCCACCGCGACGGTGCAGCGTTATGCGCGTCCGCCCGCAGCCTCAACTCCCAAGTTCAACGCCCTCAAGTCCGATGTCCGAGGGAAGCAGAAGGCCCTGGCCGCGCACCCCCCGCCCGCGTCGAAGGCCGACGCCGCCCAGGCCGCCGCCAAGCCGCCCGCCGACGACAAGGAGGCTCAGGGCAAAGCCGCCAACGCGGAGAAGATGAACGCCGCCCAACCCGGCACCTTCGACAAGGCCGCGTTCATCGCCGCGGTCAACAAAGCGATCGCGGAACAAGCGCCCAAGAACCTCGACGAGGCGGACAAGTTCGGCAGCTCCGGTAAGGCCGACGCCGTCAAGGGCCAGGTCCAAGGCCAGGTCGGTCAAGGCAAGGAGCAGTCAGCCAGGCAGATCGAGACCACCACCAAGGCCGCGCCGGACACCAGCCAGGCCAAGGAGAAGCCGGTCACCCCGCTCGCCCAGGAGCCCGCCCCGGTGAACCCGGGCACCCCCGACCCGGCCAACGCGGTCCCGGACAAGGCTCCGCCGGCGGCGACCGACCTCTCGGCGGGGCCGAAGCAGGTCGACCAGCAGATGGCCGACGCCCAGGTCACCGAAGACCAACTCGCCAGGTCCAACGAGCCCGAGTTCACCGGCGCGCTCAAGGAGAAGAAGGCCGGTGAACAGCACGCCGCCACCGCGCCCGGGCAGATCCGGGCGGCGGAGAACCAGACCTTGACCCAGGCAAAAGCAGGGGCGCAGGCCGGTGCGGCCTCCTCGATCGAGGCGATGCGCGGGCAGAAGTCCGCCGCCAACGCGGCGGTAGCGAAGGGCCAGCAGGGCGCGCAGGGCAAGGACGAGCAGCAGCGCGCGCAGGTCACGGCGAAGTTGCAGGCGGTGTTCGACGCCACTCAGAAGGACGTCGAGTCCATCCTCACCGGGTTGGACAAGAAAGTCGACGACGCCTTCACAAGCGGGGAGAAGGCGGCCCGGGACGCGTTCACCGCTGAGCACAAGCGGCGGATGGACGAGTACAAGCACAAACGCTATTCCGGGTTCACGGGCAAGCTGCGATGGGTGAAGGACAAGTTCGCCGGTCTGCCGGACGAGGCGAACCAGATCTTCGTGACTGCCCGGCAGGGCTATGTGGCCCGGATGCAGAACGTCATCTCGACCGTGGCGGACGTGATCGGCGGGGAGCTGACCCGGGCGAAGCAGCGCATCGCGAGCGGCCGTCAGCAGTTGCAGGCCGAAGTGCAGAAACTCCCGGCCGACCTGCAGGCCATCGGCAAACAGGCGGCGGGTGAATTCGCCGGAAAGTTCGACGAGCTGACCGCCAACGTCGACGCCAAAGGCCAGGAACTGGTGCAGACACTGGCCACCAAATACAACGAGGCGCTCAAGAGCGTCGACGCGGAGATCGAGGCGGAGAAGGAGAAGAACAAGGGTCTGATCGCCAAGGCCGTCAACGCGGTCAAGGGCGTCATCGACACCATCCTCAAACTCAAAGACCTGCTGCTCGGGGTCCTCGCCAAGGCCGCACACGCGGTGACGGCGATCCTGAAGGACCCGGTCGGGTTCCTCGGCCACCTCGTCACAGCCGTCGGCGCCGGGTTGAGAGCGTTCCTCGCCAACATCGGCACCCATCTCAAGAAGGGGCTGATCGGCTGGCTGCTCGGCAGCATGGCCAACGCCGGTATCCAGCTGCCCGACAAGTTCGACCTGCGCGGCATCCTGTCCATGATCGCCTCACTGCTCGGCCTGACCTGGTCCGCGATCCGCGGCCGGATCGTCCAGCGCGGGATCCCGGAACAGGCCATGGCCGCCGTCGAGGCCGGTGTCCCGCTCGTGGCCAAGCTGCAGTCGCAGGGCGTGGCCGGAGTCACGGAGGAGATCAAGGAACAGGTCGGCGACCTCAAGGAAAACCTGCTCGGCAAGATCTCCGAATATCTGATCCCCACGGTGCTGATCGCCGGTATCACGTGGATCATCAGCCTGTTGAACCCGGCATCGGCGTTCATCAAGGCCTGCAAGATGATCATTGACATCGTCACGTTCATCATCGACCGCGGCGCCCAGATCATCGAATTCGTCAACGCCGTCCTCGACGCCGTCATCGCCATCGCCGGCGGAGGCGCCGGCGGCGTCCCCGCCCTCATCGAGGGTGCCCTGGCCAAGTCCATCCCGGTCCTGATCGGCGCCCTCGCCGCGATCCTCGGCATCGGCGGCATCGCCAACAAGGTGAAGAGCTTCTTCCAGGCCCTGTCCAAGCCGGTGATGAAGGCCGTCGACTGGATCGTCGGGAAGATCGTCGCGGTGGGCAAGAAGGTCTGGGCGAAGCTCAAGTCCAAGCTCAAGGGGGACAAGGGCGCCAAGGGCGAAAAGGGTGCCAAGGGTGACAAGAGCACGGCCGGGCCGGACCAAAAGCAGCCGGGCGAAGGCCACACCCTGAAACCGGACTGGGAAACGGTCAACTTCTCCGCGGACGGGCACGCGCACCGGCTCTTCGTCGTGGCCTCCGGCGGCAAGGCCACGCTCATGGTCGCCAGCACGGAACAGCCGGTCGTGGGCTATCTCAAACGCGTCATCGCCGACGAGAAGACCAGCCCCGAGGTCAAGCAGAAGGCTCAGACCGCGCTCCAGCTGGCGACAACCGCCGGTGGTCAGGCGAACGAGATCGCGAAGCTCGCCGTGCACGTGCCTGAGAAGGGGGAAGCGGCGGCCAAGCAGAAGATGTCCGAGGAGCAGGCAGAGCTCTCCGGAGAACAAAGGCAGCTTGCCGACTTGCTCAAGGACATCTTCGAACAGAAGAACTCCATCGAGCCCTGGCTCGGCAAGCCCGTGGCCAATGTACCGAAGGGACTGCTCGGCTACGACGTACGGCCGGACAGCGGAACGTTCCTGTTCGGGCAGAGCTACTCGTTCCTGCAGATTCAACGCGCGGGCGGGTTCGGATCGGCCGACGAGCGCAGCTTCCCGATGGTGCACGTCGACCCGAACGAACTGGTGCAGAAGGGCGCGGGCATCCTGCGGGCCGACATGGAGGTGATCAAGGCGTACCGCGCCGCGATCGCCACCCACCAGAACAAGCTGAAGCTCGACGAAGCGCCGGATCTCGAGGGCAATCCCGACGGCCTCGCCAACCAGCTGGAGAACGGCGCCAACAAGCAACGGCCGTTCAACATGGGCATCCGCAAGCAGATGGAAGCCATCGTGAACTTCCTTCAGAAGGGCGGAGATCTCACCGGCGTCGAGGTGAAGGTCGGGAAGAAGCGCATCGACTACACGGCCCGGATGACCACCGACGGCCGGACGCAACACGTCATGATCGAGTACAAGCACGTGACCGGCAAGCTCAGCACCGAACGCCGGGCCGAGTTGGTGACCAAATTGACGGCCCAGCTCACCGGTCAAATAGAAGGCGGTCGTGGAAAATACACCACGCACATCATCGACTGGCCTGAGTTCGGCGGCCTCGACACGCGTTCGCAGGCAGCGTTCCGTGAGGTCATCGAGGACGCGAAGGAGGTGGGTGCGAAGATGGGCATCGAGGTGAGATGGAACGGGTGACGGCCATGGATGATGCGTACGCCGCGGGCAGCGAGCTGGTCCTTCGGATGGAGGCGTCCGATGACACCGAGAGCACCGTGCTGCGCAGAGCCGTTGCCGCGCTGGGCCGGTTCGCCGGCGAAGACCTTCAGCCGAAAGGTGCCCGGAGCACGCGCTTCCTCAACGGGGAGGGAGAGGCCATGACGGTCGCCCTCACGCATCCTGCTCACTCGGCACTCAACTCCTGGGTTCAAGTGAGTCTCGGCGATTTCGAGCCGGATGGCATCGGCTCGGTCTTCATGACCGTCCACCTGGACGAGCCCGGGGACGTCCTCCAGCTGGAATGGGAGATGGCCGTCGCCCTGACCACACAGCTCGTGGCAGGCCTCAGCCCGGGCCTGGTGCATCTCACGGCGTGGCATCTTGACGGTCACGGGCAGATCTATCCGTCCACGCGCCTCCGGCCCGGCTCCAACCTGCCGGAAGAGTTCGGACCGTGGACCTATGTCTCCGGCGCCTCCGGCAAGGGGCTGACCGATCAGGTTCGCCATCGACTCGCGGCCCTTCCCGCGTACGCTTCCCAGCCGCTCGGGGACGGCTGGCTGGTGAGAGCCGTCGAGAATCCCGCTGCCGAGCCGACCGAACAGTTCCTGGACGCGCTGAAGGCACTGGACACCGAACCGATCACCTACCGAGCGGCTCGTCTCGCGGCCGCTTGAACGGGTTGGAGCCGTGCCGGGAGCCTGCCAGGGCGGACTGGCAGCTCTCGACTGCGGAGGCCGGACGCCGTACTCGCTATGTGATCACCGCGTATCGGAAGAACGGCAGACCAGAGCTCTCAACCAGCGCGGCTGAGGCGCCCTGCCGGCACCGCCTCCTGCAGACGACCCGCCCGCCGAATGAGGCCACGAACGCCGACAGCAAGCGCCCAGAACAGGAGAGGAAGAGCGGCGACCCGTTCCATACCTCCCATGCCCAGACCGAGGTAGTGGTGGGAGAGGAACAGCCCGAAGGCCGTGAGCGCGGTGACTCCCAGCAGGCCGCTGCCCCACCGCAGGGCGGTCGGTACGTGTTCCGCCAGGCCGAACCCGGCCACCACGAGACCGATGTTGCCCGCTGCCATGATGAAGAGGGCGCCCAGGACATGCTGGTTCTCGTTGACATCCGCCGGAGCCAGCCCGGCCAAGACGAATCCCACGCCGGCACCGGCGAGCAGCAGACGGGCCACGGCAGCGGCCCGTCCCCTGCGCCAAAGGGCACCACCGGTCAGGGCGACACCGACAACGAGCAGCACTCCCAGGGCGACGAACGAAACATTCATCAGACCGTGCTCGGGTGAACAGATATAGCGCGGCTCAGGATCTGGCTGCAGAGCGCAGTGAGCGTTGCCCAAGTCGCTGATGTTGTTCCCCGCCCAGCTGTACGGTCTGGCCCAAGCCGACTCGGCAATCCCGTGGATGACGAAGAACTGCACCACGCCCACGATCCAAGCCGAGTACCCGATCCGGACTCTCACCTGTCCACCTTCCGCCACGCGAACAACGTGCGGACAGCCCATCATGCGGCGCCGGACTCAGGCACTCCGACAAGCCCCCTGGAACAGGGTGGGGCAGACCCCCCTTGGAACAGGGTGGGGCAGACCCTACTGCGGCCGGCCGGGCCCCGCCGGCACCCCGCTCGGGGACCGCCCCCTGCTCGGGGCGGCCCCGCGCCGTCGAACCGCCGGTCAGCCGGCCTGGCCGGTGGGCATGATGGTGACCTGCTGGAGGTTCACCCGCGGCGGCAGTGTGGCGATGAAGCCGACGGTCTCTGCGATGTCCTGCGCCGTGAGCCACTCCATGGTCTGCCTGGAGCCGTTCAGCCAGTCCCGGGCGCCCTGGTCGGTCACGTGGCTCTGCAGCTCGGTGCCGACGATGCCCGGTTCGATCGCCGAGACGCGCACGTTCTTCGCGCCGAGCTCGGCCCGGAGGTGTCGGGAGAGGTGGGTGACGTACGCCTTCGTGCCGGAGTAGACCGCGAAGTTCGGGAAGATGTTCTGCGCGGCGATCGAAGAGGTGTTGATCAGGTCGGCCACACCGCGCTCGGCGGCGGTCTTGACCAGCTGCGGGGTAAAGGCGCCGATCGCGTTCATCAGACCGGTGATGTTCAGGTCGATCTGGTGCTTCCACTGGTCCGTCGCCAGTTCCTCGATCGGAGCGGGCAGCATGACGCCGGCGTTGTTCAGGAGCAGGTCCGCGCCGCCGAACTCGGCTGCCACCCGGTCGGCGGCGCGCTGCACAGCGGCGGCGTCGGTCACGTCAGCAGCGATCGCCACCGCGCCGCCGCCGTTCTTCTCGACACGGGCGACGAGGTCGGCCAGCCGGTCGGCGCGCCGCGCCAGGACGACGACGCGGGCACCCAGGGACGCCAGTTGCTCGGCGGACGCCTCGCCGATGCCACTGGAGGCGCCGGTGACGACCGCGACGCGACCGGCCAGGGGCTGGGGCATGGTGTGCGTGGACATGTTGCGTACCTTCCAAGGGATGGGGGAGGGGATCGCGGCCGGCTCTGTCAGCCGCACATCCAGCACACCACCCGGACGAGCCCCTCAGGACGCCATGACTGGCCCTGCCCGAACAGGTACCCGCAGGGCCACCCTGGAGCGGACACGGCATCGCTGACGTGTTCACACTGGAGCCATGGACCGCACCAAGGAAATCTCCGGCTTCCTGCGCTCACGGCGCGCGCGCATCACCCCGGAAGAGGCCGGGCTGCCCTCTGACGGACGGGTCCGCCGCGTTCCCGGCCTGCGCAGGGACGAGGCGGCCCGCTTGGCCGGCGTCAGTACCGAGTACTACACGCGTATGGAGCAAGGGCGGGCGGGCAACCCCTCCACCGAGGTCGTGGAAGCGATCGCCCGCGCGCTACGACTGGACGAGACCGAACGCGAACACCTCACCGACCTTCTGCGGTCCGGCACCGGCGCCCAGACCGCGCGCCGCGCGCCGGCCAGGGCCCAGCGGGTCCGGCCGGGCCTGCACCTGATGCTGGAGACCCTCAACCACGTACCGGCCTTCATCCTGGGCCGGCGCACCGACGTGCTGGCCTCCAACCGGCTCGCCAGGGCCGTACTCACCGACTTCGACGCCCTGCCCGCCACCCGCCGCAACCTGGCACGCTACTACCTCCTCGACCCCCTGGCCCGCGAGCGCGTGGGCGACTGGGAACGCATCGCCTCGGAGACCGTGGCCATCCTCCGGCTGGAAGCAGGCCGCCACCCCGACGACCGGCAGCTGGCCGACCTCGTCGGCGAACTCACCCTGCGGTGCGCCGAGTTCACCGCCTGGTGGAACGACCACCGGGTACTGCGCCGCACCCACGGCGCCAAGCACTACCACCACCCCCTCGTCGGAGACCTGCACTTCTCCTACGAGTCCTTCCAGGCCCCCGGCGACCCGGAACAGACCCTGTGCGTCTACAACGTCGAACCAGACTCCGAAACCGCCCAGGCCCTGCAGATCCTGGCCAGCTGGAACGCCCCCGAGACCACGGCACCCGCCACCCCGCGCCCCAGCTGACACCACCCCCCATCCGTCCGACCGCGAAAGGGTCGCCGCGCCGCGCTGCCAGGCCCGACTCCTGGGCGCTCAGCTTCCTGACGTACTCCAGGCCGTGGAAGAGGTTGTCCGGACTTCGTGGTGGTGCACGCGGTCAGGCGTCAGTCCTGGGGCACCGAGACGTATGCCTCCTTGGGCGTGGTGGTCGGTGTGTAACGGGACGCGGTGGGCGCGGTCGGGATCAGGTCGCGGTGGACCACCTTGGCCACGGCCTGGATCGTGTTGACCCCGTAGCTCATGGTGCTGTTCCCGTCGGTGAGTACGGAGATGGTGTAGTCGTGGCCGCCGCCCTGGAACGTGCCGATGCTGTGTACCCGCCAGCCACGGGTGGCGCGCTGCAGCCAGCCGTTCTTGACGTGCACGGACACGGAGGAGGGCGCGCCGGCGGGGGTTCCCCACCGCTGCGAGGTGATGACGTGCCCCATGAGCTTGAGGATGTAGGCGCGGGAGTTGTCGCTCAGGACATTGTTCTTGGCGGTGATCAGTGAGAGCAGCCGCTGCTCGTCGGTGATGTTGATCTGGGTGAGTCCCCAGTAGCCGCCGGAGCCCGGCACCGTCCGCGTCATGCCGGCGGCCGTCAGGAAGCCCTTCACCTTGGTGACGCCGAGCTGGTTCCACAGGGAGGTGGTGGCCGCGTTGTCGGACTTGGTGATCATGGCGGTGGCGAGGTCGGACTCGCGCGAGGTCAGGTACCGGTTGGTCTTCTTGGCGTCCCACAGGAGCGTGGCGAGGACGGTCACCTTCACGACGCTGGCAGAGTCGTACGAGGTCGTGGCGCGCAGGGTGCAGGTGGTGTTCGTGGTGCGGTCGCGCAGGCCGACGGCGACGGTACCGCTGCGCGTGGCGAGGGCTGCGGTGATGTCCCTCTGAAGCTTGGCCGCGAGCCCGGCCTTGCCGGACGTGCAGCTGACCTGCGGCGCGGTAGCGGCGGAAGCAGGCGCCGCGCCCGCGACGACGGGCACGAGCATCCCGGCAGCAGCCACGGCCGGAAGCACGCGGGCGCGCAGGGATATGTGGTGAGTCATGTGGGTCCCCCCTGGAAACGAAACGAACACGCCTACGGCGCATTCGCCTTGCATGACTCTTGAGCGTGCGGATGGTTGTACGAATCCAGCGGATCCGAGGGATCGGGCGCCCCGCGGGCGAGATGCCGCCGCGAAAGGCGAGGCCGCAGGAGCGGTCGTCGGCGGGCCGCGGATGGCGAGTGCGTGACCGCGCGATGCGCGAACGAGGCAACAACGGGGGCGGCCGGCACGAAGGGTTCACCTGGAACCAGGCGCCTCGATACATCAGCACCCGCGACTGGCACCAGGCCGCGCGACCATCACGTCACGTGAGACGAGCTCTCAACCTTGCTTGGTGCGGCCGACCTGGCGGCCTGCTCGATCTTCGCGCGGTAGGCGGCCCGGGCTTCCTCGTCGATCGGCTTCTCGTGTTCGGCGCGCAACCCGGTCCGGCCGTCGAGGCCCTCGCGCAGGATGTCGGCGTGCCCGGCATGCCGGACGGACTCGCTGAGGACGTGGACCATGACGGCGAACAGGTTCGTGTTGGGACAGGGCTCCGGCCACCACGGCACGTGGCCGGGGGCGTCGAGGGCCAGCTCGTTGATCGTCGCGTCCGAGTGTTCCCAGGTGCGCCGGTAGAACGCGATGATCTGGTCGCGTGTCTCGTCCTCGGCTGCCCACTGATCGCTGCCGTCGGAGTCCTGCCACCGGGGCAACGGTTCCGGAGAAGGACGGTCGAAGACCTCGCCGAAGTACCTGGCCTCGACGGTCGCCAGGTGCTTGACCAGGCCGAGGAGGTTGGTCCCGGTCGCCGTCAAAGGTCGGCGAACGTCGTATTCGGACAAGCCGTCGAGTTTCCAGAGCAGCGCCTCACGGTCCCGCCGCAGTCTCCCGTGCAGGTTGCCCTTCGCGAATTCATCGATCATGCGTCATGAGCCTGCCATGGGCCGCTCGTGGTCTCAAGATCCATCCCGTACCTGGTCCGCAACGACCGGCAGAGCCGGGGGCCCGGCCAGGCCGCCACACTCACGGCTACGAGAAGCTCACGAAGCTTGCCACGTGAGACAACCTCTCGGAGGGTGTCTCATCGCCGTAGCTCGCTGGGTGAGGTCGTCCAGGAGGCGCGTGATCCCTGCTTCCGCATCCGGCGCATCGGCATTCACGTTCCGTGCTCACGCATGTCCCTGCGTTCCTCATCGGTCCATTTGCGTGTGTCGCGCGGCTCGACATAGGGCTCTTGGTCTCTGGGGTGGCCCCCGATGATGGCGCGCTCGCGAGCCATCTCGGCGTCGAATTCCAGGCCGAGCAGGATGGCCAGGTTCGTGATCCAGAGCCAGACCAAGAAGATGATCACTCCGGCGAGGGTTCCGTAGGTCTTGTTGTAGGAGGCGAAGTTCGCCACGTAGAACGCGAAACCCGCGGAGGCGATCATCCAGATCACCAGCGCCAGGAAGCTGCCCGGCGTGATCCACTTGAAGCCGCGGCCCCGTGCGTTGGGAGAGGCCCAGTACAGAATCGCGATCATGAAGGTGACCAGCACGACCAGGACCGGCCATTTGGCGATCGACCACACCGTCAAGGCTGTGTCTCCGACGCCCAGGGCCGTACCGAGCTGCCGGGCGAGAGGGCCTGTGAACACCACGAGCAGCGCGCTGATGCAGGCCAGGAGCATCAGCACCAGCGTGAGGACCAGTCGCAGCGGCGTGATCTTCCAGACCGGGCGGCCCTCGGGAATGTCGTAGACGGCGTTCGAGGTGCGAATGAACGCGGCCACATAACCCGAGGCCGACCACAGAGCCACCACCAGGCCGACGATGGCCGTCACGGTGCTCGTGCCGCCGGAGGACTGCAGCTGGGTCACCGCATGGGTGATGATGTCGCGGGCCGCAGCTGGGGTGAGCTTCGTGAGATTGTCCAAGACCTTCCGCGTCGCTGAATCCCCCGCGATGCCCAGCAGTGAGACCAGAAGCAGCAGGGCAGGAAACAGCGCCAGGATCCCGTAGTACGTCAGCGCCGCCGCCCGGTCGGCCAGCTCGTCGGCCCTGAACTCCTTCACCGTCCGCTTCAGCACCGCCCCCCAGGACCGCTTGCTCATATCCGTGGGCTCATCCGGCGTATCGCGCCGCTTCACCTGCGGATCAGACCCCGCTCCGTCCCCAGGCCTGTCGTCCACTTCACGGCCGGCGCCGGGGTGCCGCTGCTCGTGCTGGTTCTGGTCATCTGGCTGACGCTGCCATATCGGTGCCATGCCGTACGAGTAACCGCAAATGGCGCCGATGAACATCGGGACGGACGCAGCGATCACAGCGATGCGGTCGTTCGCCGATGCCGCCAGTCGGCAGGCCCTGACCGGGCCATTCGGACGGTTCTGGGACAGGTGCGAACATCAGCCTGGCGTCGCTCACGCACGGGAAGCCGAAAGCGTGCGTTCGCGCGAGTTCGAAAAGGTCACCGACAGCCAGGGCGGCCATGGCGCCGAATCACGTCGACCGAATCGACTCGCCGGCGGCCTGGGCGGCGCCGTGTCGCTCGGCCTGCCGACGCCGAGAGCGGACCTGCAAGGGGTGATCACGCCGCGGACAGGGAAGAAGCGGGAAGCACGACAGGCGGCTCGGCCGAACGCCGCTATGGCGGCGGTCGGCCCAGACCTGTGCGATGGCACGCTGACGTCGGCGCGACCCACACGGCACGGTTGTCCATGCGTGCCTCAGGCGGTTGGGTCCCACAGCCCGCCAGCCTCGCCTCGAGCGAGGTGCTCGGCATAGACGCCGACCTTCCAGGCGATGACGGAACGGCACTCCTCCAGCGCCTGGATCTGTGCGTCGACGCGCTGTCGGTGGGCGTCGAGCAGTCGCAGGCGTTCCGCCTCGTTGCCGGGGCCGTGCCGCACCAGTTCGGCGAACCGCTTGAGGTCGGAGAGCGGCATGCCGGATTCCCGGAGCTGGACGCAGATCAGCAGCCAGTCCACGTTGAAGGCGGTGTACTGCCGTCGGCCGCCCGCCGTGCGGTGGACCGGTCCGACCAGCAGGCCCTCGCGCTCGTAGAAGCGCAGGGCGTGCACGCTGAGTCCGGTCCGCTCGGCCACCTCACCGATGCTCAGTGGCTGCCCAGGGGCCTCGGCGGTCGGCATGCCACTCAGTCTAGGACTTGATCTAGACCTTGCTCTAGATCGTAGCGTCGGCGGCATGACCACGACCGATCAGCAGCCGCTCGGCTCACCCTTCTCCGCCGACACCACCGCCGAGGGCGTCATGGACGGCCTGGACCTTTCCGGCATGACCGCCCTGGTGACCGGGGGCTACTCCGGGCTCGGTCTGGAGACCACCCGGCGGCTGGCGGCCGCCGGGGCCCACGTCGTCGTTCCGGCCCGCCGTCCCGACACCGCGCGCACCGTTCTTCAGGACGTGGAGGGCTGCGAGGTCATCGCCATGGACCTGGCCGATCTCGGCAGCGTGCGCACCGCCGCCGTACAGATCCGCGACCGGCTCGACCGGCTCGACATTCTGATGGCCGTCGCGGGCATCATGGCCACCCCGGAGCGGAGAGTCGGGCCCGGCTGGGAAAGCCAACTCGCCGCCAACCACTTCGGCCACTTCGCACTCACCAGCGCCCTCTACCCGCTCCTGACCGCCGCAGACGGCGCGCGCGTCGTGGTCAACAGCTCCGCCGGACATACCCTGACCGACATCCGCTGGCACGACCCGCACCTCCGTACCGGCTATGACAAGTGGCTGGCCTACGGCCAATCCAAGAACGCCAACGCCCTGTTCGCCGTACACCTCGACGCCCTGGGACACGACGACGGCGTCCGGGCGCTCGCCCTCCACCCCGGCAAGATCATCACCGGTCTCCAACGGGAGATGAGCCTCCAGGAGCAGATGGACCGCGGATGGGTGGACGAGCACGGCAACGTCATCGGCGCCGACTTCAAGACCCCCTCCCAAGGCGCCGCCACCGGCCTGTGGGCAGCCACGTCGCCCCTCCTCGACGGACTCGGCGGGCTCTACCTGGAGGACTGCGACGTCGCACGCGTCTCCGGCCCGGAGCAGTCCATGGACGACGGCGGCGTCCGCGACTACGCCATCGACCCCGACGCCGCCGCACGACTCTGGGAGCTGTCCATCGCAGCCACCGGCACCACCCCGATCACCCGATGTACCCGCGCTCAGCGCACGCCGCGCTAAGCGTGCCGCGCGGCGCTGTCAAGCGGCGACGCGCGACCATGCCCCGTTGCGCACAGAGCAGCAGATCATGTCGCTGACCGCCGAATCGGGTGTACGGCGCCCAGCGGTCTTGCCGGCCGTCGACGAAGGAGAGCTGGAACAAGCCGTGCGTGACAGCCGCCTGGAGTGGAAGTTCCGCACCAACAGTGCCGGCAGGACGCTCACGACCGGCGGCGTCCGCGGCGGATCACCGGACTCTGCCGTCGACCGGGTCGCGGACTTCTACGGCGCCTACGTTGACGCCGTGGACGACGGCACCGACGACCTGGGCGACAACCTTCGCAGTCACTACCTCACCGAGGACCTCCGCCAGCGGCTCGCCGCCTGGGAGGAGGTCAACCATGCGGACGGCGTGCTGCGCGCCCAGGACGTACCCACCGCGTGGGAGGTGCGTTACCACGATTCCGGTGCCGGACACCTGTTCACCACAGTCACACTGACCTGGGGCACCGGCCCGGACGCCGGACACACCCGGCTGGCGGTGCAGAGCGACCTGAGCACGAAGCTCATCTCGGATATCGAAGATGCGTGACGCGGGCTCCACACCTCCGGGGGCAACAACGCGTTCGTCACGCCGCTTGGGTCTGTTGCGAAAGTGCTGATCGCAGCCGCTCGTTGGGGACTTGGACCAGCATGGTTGCCACTTGGTGCACGGCAAGTTCCTCGTATCTCGCGGCGGCAGCGCAACGACCTTGACCTCAACCGCACTTGAGGTTCTAGCCTGGCGATCATGACGACTTCAAGCAACCCGCAGAACGGCACCGCCACGCTTGGCCGGCGGCCCATCGCCCTGGTCGCCTGGGGCGCCACCGAGGCGATCCTGCGGCACTCGCAAGCCGCCTTGGCGCGTATCGACGTGACCCAGCCCCAGTGGTGGGCGCTCAACAACATCGTCCGCGCCGAGCACGGCCTCACCAGGGAGGAGATCCGCGCCGTGGCCGTGCCCTACGGCATGGGCACCCAGGTGATAGTCGACGCCGCCGACGCCCTCGTACACCGGGGCTGGCTCGGCATCGGCGCGGACGGTCGGCTGACCATCACGGAACAGGGCCGCGCAGGCCTGGCAACGGCGAAGGAACACATGGACCGGGTGCGTACGGAACTCCTCGGCGACATCACGGAGGAGGAGTACGCGACGGCAGTCTCCGTGCTCCAGCGCGTCACCGACAACCTCGCCCAGGGGCTGTCGTGAAGGCTGGTCACTGCCATTCGTTGATGGGCGAGACCAGCACGGTCGCCTCGTAGCGAACGGCAAGCTTGTTGTATCTCGTTGCCACCGCACGGTGGCGCTTGAGTCGATTGATCCCGCATTCAACCCCACGGCGCTCTTTGTAGTCGGCCTTGTCGAACGTGGGCGCTCGACCGCCGCGGTAGCCGAGTTTCTTGCGGTTGCGGATCTGATCGGCCTTCTCAGGGATGGTGCAGCGGATGCCACGTCTGCGCAGGTAGGCGCGGTTCGCGCGGGAGCCGTATGCCCTATCGGCGCGGACCTTGTCCGGCTTGTTGCGTGGCCGGCCCGGGCCGATACGGGGCACGCGGATGCCCTCCAGGACCGGCTGGAACTGCGGGCTGTCGTGCCGCTGACCGGCGGTGACAAGCAGGGACAGCGGCTTCTGCCCCTGCTCGACCGCCAGGTGCAGCTTCGTTGCCGGCCCACCGCGCGAGCGCCCGAGGGCGTGGTCGTCGGGTTCGCTGCCGACACCACCGGGAGGCTCCTGCTGCAGATCCCCCTATTTACGCGCCCGGGCGGCGTGCTGGTGGGCCCGGGTGATCGTGGAGTCCACGCTCACGTCCCATGTGATCAGTCCTTTCGTATCGACTTCGGATTGAAGCTGCTCGAAGAGCCGCTGCCAGGTGCCATCGCGCTGCCAGCGCCGGAACAGGTCGTAGGCCCGGTCCCACGGGCCGTATCGCTCCGGGAGATCGCGCCACGGCGCGCCGGTCCTGGTCCGCCACCGTATGCCGTCGATCAGCTGCCGCCGCGTCCAGACCGGCCGTCGGCCCGGCTTCCTGCCCATCGGCAACAGCGGCTCAAGCCGACCCCTGCTGGCCGTTCGTCAGATCACCACGCCTCACGGCCGTTGATCATTTACAACCTTGATTCACTTTCGCACAGCAGGTTGGACATCCAGTAACTGGTGGGGGCGGCCTTGCCGGCCGGTCATTCCACCAGCACGGTCCGGACCGGCAGCACTCCGACAACGACGGCGGCAACTGCCTCGAAGTCGCCGGCCACCTCCCCCTCGTCCCTGTCCGCGGCTCCAAGAACCCCACCGGCCCCGCCCTCGTCTTCGAGGCCGCCGCCTGGTCCTCCTTCGTCGCCGGGGCCAAGGGCGGGCAGCTCAACGCTGAACCGTCCGACCCGCCTCGGGCCGCCCCCATCGCGCTCGGCACGAGCGCCTCTCCCCTCGGTCCAGGTATGGACGGGGAGTTGGTGGAACGGGCCGCCGCCCGAGCTCGCACGGTGGGGGCCTTGATGATCGTGCTAACTTCCGTGGCGAGCAGGCCGCCGGCCATACGGCGGCCCAAGAGACAACGGGGACGATTCATGCGGAAGAAGACTGCCTTCATGCGCCTGGCCGGGGCTGCCCTGGCAGCGGGTGCGCTGGTCACGACCGTTCAGGTGCCGAGCGCGAGCGCCGCGAGCGGGTGGACGCTCCAGAACATCAACAGCGGCAAGTACCTGGAGATCGGCGGCTGGTCCACCGCCGACGGCGCGACCGCCAACCAGTGGGACGTGACCGGTGGCCCGAACCAGTCGTGGGAGCTGTTCTACGCCACGACGCAGACGGGGCTCACCATCAGGAACGTGCACAGCGGCAAGTGCCTGGAGATCGCCGACTGGCGCACGGACAACGGCGCGCCCGCCCGTCAGTGGGAGTGCACCGGTGGCAAGAACCAGCAGTGGGACCACGTATGGCTCAGTGACACCAGCAACCTCACGCTGCTCAAGAACCGCAACAGCGGCAAGTGCCTGGAGATCGCCGACTGGCGCACGGACAACGGCGCGCCCGCCCGTCAGTGGGACTGCCACGGTGGCAAGAACCAGCAGTGGAACCAGCAGTAGGAGCGCGATCGGGTTCGCCTCTGCCCAGCACGTCTTCTCCATGAGTAGACCGGTGAACGACCCGTCCGGACCATCACGACAAACACCGTTGCCGTACTAGGGCCTGTCCGGCCTGATCCGCCGGACAGGCCCTGGCCCGGACGGGCAACCAGAGACGCGAGCGATGCCCGTAACGCAGCGCACGTCCCCGCGGCTCGCCGCGCGAGCTGCGGGGACGTGGCTGCCACTCCTGAGTCGCGGACTCGACCGCTACGACCAGCCCCACATGGGGGGCGCCAGGCCGGGCCGAACCCGACGATCACGCGCTCGGCCGCTCCCGCGGCGGCCTGAGCACAAAGGTCCACCTCGCCAGTGATAGCCACGCACGGCCCTTGACCCTCCGCATCACCGCAGGCCAAGCAGGCGATGCACCGGCCTTCGAAGCCGTCATGGCAGGCATCCGTGTCCCACGAAGCGGTCCTGGCAGACCGAGGCGCCGACCCGATGCCGTCCTGGCAGACCGCGCGTATTCGTCCCGCGCGATCCGAATGCATCTCCGACGGCGCGGGATCCGCGCTGTCATCCCTCAGCCCTCGGACCAAGTCGGCCATCGACTGCGTCGGGGCCGTGCCGGAGGCCGCCCGCCCGCCTTTGATGCCGCGGCTTACAACAGCGGAATGCCGTCGAACGGTGCATCAACCGACTGAAGCAGTGGCGTGGCTTGGCCATGCGAGCGGACAAGCTCGCCATTGCCTACCAGGCTGCCCTTCACCTCGCTTCCATCCTCATCTGGGCTCGGCGGTAACCAGCACGAGAAGTCAGCCAGCCTGGAGCCGCTTCCTGCGGCGCCGCCGGACGTCACGCACGAGCTGCCATACAGTCGCGACCTGAAGCAGCGCCGCCCAAGCGAGGAACCATCCTGAATCGTCTCCGTTCAGATACGCCTGCATCGCTCCGGCGACGAGCATGAGGGAGACCAAGACTCCCACCATCGATATAGCCAAGCCGATTCGATCAGTCACCTGCAAAGTGTCATGGCCGATCTCCTTCCTGGCTACCCGTGCGACCAAGTTCCAAGGGCCTGTGTTGCAGCCCTACCTCAGGACATGGCCGGTGTCTCCTTCGATCACCTTGAAGTGCAGCGGTAGGCGGGCGATACAGTGCGCGCCGTGGACATACCTGACTGGTTCGACTGGATCGCCCTCGGCCTGGCCGTCCTGCAGTGCCTCTCCCTCGTCCCCGTTAGCCGTCGGCTGCGCGGACCCGACCCCTCGGTGCGCTCCAAGGCGCGTCTCGACCTGCTGGAGACCGTCGGCACCCTGCTGCTTCTCAGCGGCCTGCTGTTGAGCGTCTTCGTGGCGGAACCCT
This sequence comes from Streptomyces sp. NPDC101160, assembly GCF_044768205.1. Taxonomy (NCBI): domain Bacteria; kingdom Bacillati; phylum Actinomycetota; class Actinomycetes; order Kitasatosporales; family Streptomycetaceae; genus Streptomyces; species Streptomyces sp. NPDC101160. Next base: position 691,171 of record NZ_JBIWPJ010000003.1, read on the forward strand.
TGATCTGGCTCGCCCCCGTCGGCTTCGCGTTCCTGACCGCCGCCTACGCCGTGAAGGGCGTCCACCGGCTCCGCGCCCGCCGCCGCCCCACGGCGTGATCCAGGAGACAGGCCCTGGGTCCAAGGTCGTGGCCGTCTACGCCTTGGGCCTGATCATTCTGTGCGAGGCGACGGCATAGCGTGCTGCTTCCGGGTCGTCCGTCTAAGGGGAGAGAGCATGAGCACTGCTGCACCGGTTTCGCTGGTCACGGGCGGCAACAGGGGTATCGGCCGTGAAACCGCGCGCCAGCTCGCCGGACTCGGTCACGTCGTCCTGCTCTCCGCCCGCCGCCTGGAGGACGCCGAACGGGCCGCCGCTGATCTGGCCCCCGGCGTGTCCGGCAGGCTGCTGCCATGCCGGCTGGACGTGACCGACGCCGACGACATCCACGCCCTCGTCCGGCGCGTGGAGGAGGAGTTCGGACGCCTCGATGTCCTGGTCAACAACGCGGCCATCAACTACGACACCTCCCAGCGAGCTGTCTCCGCTGACCTCGACGAGGTCCGCCGGACCCTGGAGACCAACCTGTTCGGCGCCTGGCGGACCGCGCAGGCGTTCTTGCCGTTGCTGCGCCGCTCAACGCATCCCCGAGTGGTGAATGTTTCCAGCGAATCCGGTTCCCTGGAGTCCATGTCCGGCGGTACCCCTGCCTACGGAGTTTCGAAGGCCGCCCTCAACGCCCTGACCCGCAAGCTCGCCGACGAACTGCGCGCCGAGCGGATTTTGGTCAACGCTGTCTGCCCGGGATGGATCGCCACCGACATGGGCGGCCCGGGCGGTGACCCCGTCGACCAGGGCGCGGCCGGCATCGTCTGGGCTGCCACCGTGCCCGACTCCGGTCCCACCGGCGGCTTCTTCCGGAAGGGCGAACCCCTGGCCTGGTAAGGAAGTCCGGCGGTCCCGCCACGAAAGCCCCAAGAGATCGTCTTCACTGGCTTGGTGGCCGAGACCGTGGAGCGGACGGCGGCCTGGCTCGCCGGCTCGAGCGGCCGGCAGCGGGCGAGGCGCTGGCGGTGCACGTCGGGGACGGCGCTGACGCGCAGGGCGCACCGCTGCCCCCGCGCCGTACGCGCACCCCTGCTCGAGCGCGGCCCGCGCGGCGGGCTCCAGCTCGGCGGCGCGGAGGAAGTCGGCGACCTTGCCCGGCATGTCGAGGGTGACCGGAAGCTCCGGAGCCTGGACCCCTTCCTCGGTGGCGGTGTGGTCGGGCAGGAGGTCGCCGATGACCATGCGGATCGCGCCGCCGTCGGCGCCGTGGTCGCGGGTGGTCGCGGTGAAGGACGTCGAGCACGTCGAGGATGCGCCCGGTGCGGTCGACACTCGCTTGCAGAGCAGGTTGGCCACGTCGCTCCCGTTGTGATGGTCACCTTCGACCCTGCTCCCTGCTGTCAGCAAACCCAGTCATCAGCCGCCATCGGATCTGATGGGATCGGCCCCGCCGTCGGGCCCGGAAAGCTCCGGCCCCCAAAAGCTCTGGCCCCGGAAAGCTCCGGTTCATTGGACGGCCACCGCGTCTGTCGTCATTCATCGATTGCCGACAGGCAGCCGACGCGTCCGGGTGACGAGTCGGGACAGACTGCTGTCTGCCATCGGTGAACACCACGCCGAGCGGGCGCAAGGGTCACTACCGTCCAGTCGCATGACGACGGTCACCACCCGTACGGTCGAATACCCGGCCGACAACCTGACGATGATCGGATACCTCGCGCTCCCGGCCGGTGCCGAGCGCCGACCCGCAGTCCTGATCGGACCCGAGGGGATGGGGCTCAGTGATGTCGAGCGCCGGCGGGCCGAGGCTCTGGCCGAGCTGGGGTACGTGGCGCTGGCCTTCGACCTCCACGGCGGACGCTATTTGGAAGACCCGGAGGAAATGCTGGCCCGTTGCATGCCGCTGCTCGCCGATCCCGAACGCATGCGAGGAATCGGTCACGCCGCGCTCAACGTGTTGCGTGCCGAACCACGGGCCGATCCCGACCGGACCGCCGCCATCGGCTACGGCACCGGGGGCGCAGTCGCACTCGAACTCGGTCGCGCCGGCGTCGACCTGCGCGCGATTGGGACCGTCAACGCACTCACCACGGGCCGACCGGGCGAGGCGGCACGCATTCGCTGCCCGGTATGGGCCGGGGTCGGGTCGGAAGACCCGATCATGCCGCCCGCGCAACGGGAGGCGTTCACCGCAGAGATGCAGGCCGCGGGCGTCGACTGGCGCCTCGTCGTCTACGGAGGAGCCCTTCACGCCTTCCACCACCCTACGGTCGACCACGCTGTGCCTCCCGGCGTCGGCTACCACCCACGGCACGCACAGCGAGCCTGGCGCGAGATCGTCGCCCTGCTCGCCGAGTGCCTGCCCGTCACGGATTGATCCGATCGGCTCCTGATACTCACTCCTGCCCGCCGTCATCGTCTTCGTCCAGCTCCGGGGCATCCGGGTCGCGCAGCACGCGCAGGGTGCCGGCGGCCGGAGTCGAGGCGGTGAAGCTGCAGCGGCCGATCAGGTTCAGGTCGCGGTGCTCGAGCGGGGAGAGCCGTGCGATGTCCTCGTCCCGGATCTCGTGGTGCTCCGACTTCAGCTGGGCGACGGTGGCGTCGATGCAGCGGGTCGTCCGGAGCACGATGGCGTTGAAGACCAGGCCGAGCGCGCCGTCGCCGAGGTGGACGAAGGCGCCGAGGAAGCCGGTCCAGGTGTTCACCTCGAACAGCAGGTCGGGCCCCTCCGAGTGGGGCTCGTCCAACAGGCAGGCGCGCGGGGTGGACCAGCGGTCCGACGGGCGGCGAAGACGTCGCGGTTGTTCAGGGCCCGGAGCCTCTATACGCGACTCCAGAGCATGCGGGCATCCCGTCCGAGGCCGGAGTACTCCGACACCGGAGCGCAGCCTCTGCCTCCGCCTGGCACACCACCGTGTGCCGCGCTACGACCCGGACCAACGGCCATGTCGCCAGGGGGAACCGTCCGACCGGCGCAATCGTCGGTTACGGATGTGACTGAAGTGACGCCCACGCTGCCTGCCGACCACCGCGAACTGATCTCCGACCTGTCCGGGATTGTCAGCGACTACCCCTCTGCGGATCCCGAAACGACCCTCGCCGCCCTCGTCGACGACGCGGCGGAGGCGCTCGGCCGCGTAGCCACCCCGGAGGGCCGCCGGGAGCGGACCGGGTACACGATCCTCCTCCATGCCACCTGCTGGTACGTCTCGGCGCGCATCTTCAGCAAGTCCCTGTTCGCATCGTACGTACGGGCCTTGGAGGGGTTCCGTGCGCACTTGGACCGGGCCTCCTGCACGTGCCCGGCCGGCGCCCACCCCGCGGAGCTGGACTCGGAGTACGAGGTCGAGGCTGGGGTGAGCATGCTGACCGAGGCGGGACGGGTCGCATTCGCCGAAGACTACGGTCTCGATGACGAGGAGTCGGCGGCATTCGACTGCGAGGGGTTCCTCGCGGACCTCGCCGATGAGGCCCTGGGCCGCTTGCGCGAGGCACACGAGGAGCTCTTCGGCGGCATCGATGTCTCCCATCTGGACGCGCGGTTCGTCCGGGACGACGGCCGCGTCGACGTCGTCGCCATGCAGGAGGCGATCAGTCGTACCTGGGAGGACAACACCGGCCCGGTCGCCCTGTGGTCCGCACGCCGCTGGCTCACCAGGCAGGTGCGGGACGAGGAGCGGATCGGCGTGTTCCTGTGCCTGTGGATGGGCATCGCCCAGTCGTACGGGGGGCTGCCGCCCTCGTACGCACGCGACCTTGCCGCCGCGCTTGCCACCATCGACCTGGACGTGTCCTGCGAGCATCCGCAGCATCCCTGGTCCACCGCCGATTCCACCGTGCAGTCCCGGTACCGCGCGGTGGTCCACCTGTACGCGCCGGACGACCACCCCGACACCCCGGTCCCCGCTGAACTCTCGGCGCGCGAGCTGTGGGAGTGCCCTGTGCAGTACGCCCAGTTGGCGCGGAAGGCGTTGGATGACCTGGCGGGATGGCGCATCATGCGCGGCGGCGATGACGAGGACTGGGAGAACTGAGCGTACGGGCGCCGCTGCGGCGGCGCCCGTCATGCTTCCAGTTCAGCAGTGGCGTACGCATCCGCCGCCGGCGAGGTGGGTCAGTCAGGTGGGCCGTCTCACCGTCTCTGACTGGCAAAGCCGAGTGAATACCGAGCGCGACGACGACCAGCAGCGCCCCGACGCCCCACAAGCGGGGGACCCGTATGGGTGCCCGCAACCGGTCGCTGGGCAGCCGTCCATGGCTCCTTCCGCGCAATCACCCGCCGGTCCAGCTGACCCTGGATTCTTCGTGCATCTGGTTTCCGCGGAGTCCACGAGGGGCCGTGGTCACCAGGGGACGACGCCGTCGTCCTCGAAGAACGAACCGGTCGGGCCGCCGTCGGGCAGCGTGGCCAGCCGGATCGCTGTGGCCGCGCCCTGTTCGGGGGTACGGGATCCGTGGAAGCCGGTGAAGTCGGTGGCGACCAGGCCCGGGCAGGCCGCGTTGATCAGGATGTTCGTATCGGCGAACTGCCGGGCGTACTGCACCGTGAGCGCGTTGAGGAAGGACTTCGACGGTGCGTAGGCCGCCATGACCGGGCCGATCTCGGTGTCCGGGTCCGACTGCCGGGTCAGGGAACCGACGCTGCTGGAGACGTTGACGATGCGTGGCGAGGCCGAGCGCCGCAGCAGCGGCAGCATCGCATTGGTCACTCGGACGACACCCATGACGTTGGTATCCACGACCGTGCGGAACACCTCCACGTCGAGCGCGGTCGGGTCCTGCTCCCACCCCGGGCCCATCTCGCCCGAGATGCCGGCGTTGTTGACCAGGGCGTCCAGGCGCCCGGCCAGCCTTTCGATCAGTTCCGCGGCACCGGTGACGCTCTGGTCGTCGGTCACGTCCAGCGGGACCTCGAACGCGTCCACGCCGAGGGCGCGCAGCTTCCCGACGGCGGTTTCGCGTCGGGACTCGTCGCGGGCTCCCACGCCCACGCGGTACCCGAGGCTGCCCAGCCCTGCCGCGATCTCGTATCCGATGCCCTTGTTCGCGCCGGTCACCAGCGCGATCTTCGTTTCGTTCATGCTGATGATGTTGGCTCGCGGACGAGTGGCGCCGCCAACACCGATCCGGTGCCCTGTGATACCTGCCAGGTATCACCGCGTATGCTGCGGCCGTGGACACCCTGGACACCCTGGAAACCCTGGAGACCCGCGAGTTGAGGTATTTCGTGGCCGTCGCCGAGGAACTGCACTTCGGGCGCGCCGCCGAGCGCCTCGGCATGGCCCAGCCGCCGCTGTCGCGGGCGATCCAGCAGCTCGAACGGCGCCTCGGGGTCTGCCTGCTGCAGCGCAATCGCCGCGGTGTCCGCCTGACCGGTGCCGGAGAGGTGCTGTTGCACGAGGGCCGGGCTGCCCTCGACGCGACCGCTGCCGCCGCTCGCCGCACCCGGCGTGCCGGCGGTGCCGAAAGCCCTGGCGGCCCCCGCAATCGACTGGTCCTCGCGGTGAAGGCCGCCGCATCGCACGAACTGCTGCGGAAACTTCTCGACGCCTACGCGGCCGAGCCCGACAGCGCCGAGATCGAGGTGCTGCTGTGCAGTGTGGGCGAGCAGGAAGAGCTGCTGCGCAACGGACGTGCTGACGTCGCGCTCATGCACACGCCGTGGAACTCCCTCGCCGGATTCGACAGCGAGGCACTGACGACCGAGAGGCAGGTCGCCGTTCTGCCGGCGGGGCACCCCCTCGCCGCCCGCGAGACCTTGTCCCTGGCCGATGTCAGGGACATCCCGGGTCTCCCGCTCGCCCGCTGGCCCACCCGCGGCGCCTACGCGCCCGGCCCTGGCCCCGAGATCCACAACCAGACGCAACTGGCCCAGCTGATCGCCCTCGGACGCACCGTGGCGGTCGTCCCCGACTCCGCCCGCTCCTGGCTGTGGGCCGAGCACACGGCCGTCCCCCTGACCGACGCACCTGCCGTCGTGACCCACATCGCCTGGCCCGCGCACAGCCGCTCCCTCGCCCTGGCCGGCCTGGTCCGCACGGCCGCACGGCTATGACCAGGACCCGCCGGCCCTCATCGGCCACCACCCAGGACGCTCGGACACCATCGGGGCCTGCGGCTCGGACACCATCGGGGCCTGCGGCTCGGACACCACCGGGGGCTGCGGCTCGGACACCACCGGGGGCTGCGGACCGGACACCACCGGGGGCTGCGGACCGGACAGAAAACGGCCGGCGGCGGGCAGAACATGGCCTCGACGGCTCGGCCGGTCATGGCTCACGCAGTCGAGGTCGGCCAGACCACAGGTGAGCTCGGTCTGCCGTCCGCTCTGACTGTCCTCCAGCTCGAAGACGGAGCCGAGGTACAGGCCGCCGACGCAGGGAGGCGCCGCGTGGAGGCCGGGTTTCGGGAGGCTGCCAGCGCGCCCCGCGGTCTCACGACGGTCTGTGCGGTGAAATGCGAGCGTGGTCAGGTCCTCCGATGCCCAGTCGAGTGTCGTACGACGGCTTCACCGCGCTGCCCGGCGGGGAGCGGCGGCGCGCAGTCGGCGACGCCAAAAGGCCACCCGTATCGAAACAGGGTCGGCCGGCCGCCACAGCTGGGCCGGGCTGGCGGTGAGCGCCCTGCCCGGTCTGGCAGCGGTGATCGCGGTGCTCTTCACCTGGATCTCGGTCGGGCAGGCGAAGGAAGAGCTACGGATCAGTCAGGAAGGACAGATCACCGGCCGCTACACGGCAGCCGTGACCAACCTGGGATCACAGAGTGCGGATGTGCGGGTCGGTGGCATCTACGCACTGGAACGCATCATGCGCGACTCTCCGCGTGACAACACCACGGGCCTGTCGGTACTCGCCGCGTACCTGCGGGCCCACGCCCGCCTCCCTGCTGCCGGTGCTGCCGATATCGAGCGAGCCGAAACCACCCTCGCATCCGCTTCTGTCGAACCCCTGGCCGTCGACCTCCAGGCGGCCATGACTGTGCTGGCCAACCGCCCCGTCAACGATGAGGATCGGACGATCCTTCAGCTCCGCTACGTCAACCTGAGAGGGCTGGCCGACATGGGCGAACTCGACCTTGCCCGGGAAGACCGCACGCCCGGCGTGTCCAGTGGCCATGACCGGGTTCCGAGCGGAGTCAGAGCCAACCTCTCCGGGGTTGACCTGACAGGATCGGACCTGAGCGGAGCGCAGCTGTACAAGGCCACGTTCTCGCGCGCACTCCTCCCGGGCGTGGTTCTTCGCAGGGCCTACCTCGCCGAGACGATGTTCGTCGGGGCGGTCCTGACCGGTGCCGACCTGCAGGACGCTCACCTTCAGGGCGCCGATCTGAGCGCCCCTTCCGTCGGATCACGCGAGGGGTTGCTGCGGGCCGACCTGCGACGCGCCGACCTCAGTGGTGCCAAACTCGTCGGTACCAACCTGCGTCTCGCGAACCTCGGCAAGACAGAGGCCGAGGAGGCGGACTTCAGCGGCGCCGATCTGCGGGGCGCGGACCTCCGGGGCGCCAATCTGAAGAACGCGGATCTGCGCGGTGCGAACCTGGTCGGAGCCAAATTCAGCAGAGCGACCAACCTGACTGGAGCAGACCTCAAGGACGCAATCTTGGAGGAGACGGAGATCGCGGGAGGTGGAGGGCCGCAACGCTCCTTCAAACGGCGCTAGGAATCAGCGACAACTGCTGTGGTGCTACGCCGATCGGGCCCGTGCCAGATGAACGCCTCCTCCTCGTCCTGGTGCCCCCGTCTGTTACCCGTGTCCGCGGGAACGTCTTGAGTGGCCGAGCGCACCCGTTCGCGCGCCCCATGCTCCCGTGCCCGTGGGTGACCCCAGGAGCGCAAGTGCCCGCCACGCGGAACCGTCACGCCTCATTCGCACTCTGCCTAAGCGACAGCAGAGCATCGTGAAGGGGGGCCGCTATGAACCGGCGCGCACTGCTTGCGGCGGGTACCGGCTACGCGGCGGCCGTCGCCTGGACGGTGGATTGGGGCAGCGGTCAGGCGGGGGCCGCGCCCAGCGGCGGTTCTGCTCCCGCTACCAGTGGACAGCGGCACCCGGGCTCCGCATCCGCCGTGGTCGGCAGCCGCGCGGTCGCGCCTCGCGCCGCTGACTGGTCCGCGCTCGACCGGGGCCTCCAGGGCGGTCTGATACGTCCGGGCGATGCCGACTACGCCATCGCCCGCCAGCTGTACAACACACGCTTCGACGGTCTGCGTCCCGCCGCCGTCGCCTACGTGGCCAACACCGCGGACATAGCCGAGTGCCTGGCCTTCGCACGCCGCCACGGGACCCCCGTCGCCATCCGCAACGGCGGTCACTCCTACGCGGGTTGGTCCAGCGGCAACGGACGCCTGGTCATCGACGTCTCCGCGCTGAAGTCCATTCGTAGTGGCTCCGGCACTGCCGTCGTCGGGGCCGGCGCCAAGCTCATCGACGTCTACACCCAGCTCGGTGCTCGAGGCGTCACCATCCCCGGCGGATCCTGTCCCACGGTCGGCATCTCCGGCCTGACGCTCGGGGGCGGCCACGGTGTGGTCTCGCGCGCCTATGGGCTCACCTCCGACAGCCTCACCGGCGCCCGCATCGTCACCGCCGACGGCCGGACCCTCGACGTGTCCAAGGACCGGGAGACCGACCTGTTCTGGGCACTGCGCGGCGCAGGAAACGGAAACTTCGGTGTCGTCACCGAGCTCCGGTTCCGCACCCACAAGGCCGCCGACGGCGTCACCGCGCACATGACCTGGCCCTGGTCCAAGGCCGCTGCCGCACTCCGCTCCTGGCAGGAATGGGGACCCGCCCAGCCCGACGAGATCTGGTCGGCGCTGCACCTCTCCGCCGTGGCCGGCCGGACTCCCACCATCTCCATCAGTTGCTTCTCACTCGGCACGTACGGCGCTCTGCAGAACGCCGTCGACCGGCTCGCGGACCGCGCCGGCGGCCCCGGCGCCGCCTCCCGCATCACCATGCGGCGCCGCGGCTACCTCGACACCATGCGGATGTACGCGGGCTGCGCGACGCATACCACCACTCAGTGCCATCTGCCCGGTACGATCCCGGGGCGGCAGCCCGCCGGCATGCTCCAGCGAGAGACATACGCGGCGCGCTCGGACTTCTTCAACCGCTCGCTGAGTACCGCCGGCATCCGGTCGCTGCTCGACCAGGTCGAACGCTACGGGCGCAGCAGCGGCGGCGGCGCCGTCTCCGTAGCGCTCACCGCCCTGGGCGGCGCTGTCAACCGCGTCTCCCCGCAGGCGACCGCCTTCGTGCACCGGGACTCGCGCTTCCTCGCGCAGTACACCGCGTCCTGGCCCGCGGGTCATAACGCCGGGGCGGCGACGGCCTGGCTGGACGGCACCCACACCGCGATGCGCCGGTACGCCTCAGGTGCGGCGTACCAGAACTACGCGGACGCGAGCTTGAGCAACTGGCGCTCCGCGTACTACGGCTCGGCCGCATCCCGGCTGGCTGAGCTGAAGAGGCGTTACGACCCGGGCAGAGTTTTCGACTTCCCTCAGGCTCTGTGAGCCGACGCGGGGTGTCTTCACGCAGCGGCGGTGCGGAACACTGCTCCACGGTGGGTGCGCCGGGATCGTGGTGCAGGGTCAACCAGGGGTGATGGGGGCGACCGCCTGGTTGGCTGCGGGCGGCCACGCGGTCCTCAGGCCCGCCGTCAGTGCCTTGCCCGCATTGGCCCGGACCAGGAAACCGGCGCAGGTCGGTCCGGTCTCGTCGGGCAGGTCCTCGGTGTAGGCGATCCGGCTGTGGTCGTCGAGGGCGGTATGCAGACAGGCGTATCCGGCGCCGTTGGCCCGGTCCTTGTGCGGGCTGCCGGCCGCCCGCCCAGACGAAGACGCCCGGTCTCGGCCAGCGGGCCATCACGGTGGGGCACCAGGGCCTCCTCGGATCGGTGCGGATGTCGCGATTCACACCGAACCCGGAGGCTCTCACCCGTTCAGAACCCAGCACGCGTGTCACCAACGTTGCCGGACAGCACACCTAGGCCCCGTGGGTGACGGGCTGCCCGGCGGTGCGCTCGGACTCATCCTGCACAAGGAGGGACAGGAGCGAGGCGAGAGGAAGGCCGGCTTCGGCGGGATGCCGAAGGACCTTGCCCGGCTCGATCCGGTATGTATTCGTGCGCCCTTCCCGAGTATGGGAGAGGTAGCCGCCCACCTCAAGGTCGGCGATGATCCGCGAGACGGCGCGCTCGGTGAGCCGACAGCGGGCAGCGATATCCCGGATGCGGACGTTCGGGTTGTCTGCGATCGCGGCCAGGACACGCGCGTGGTTCGTGATGAACGTCCATCCAGTGTGCGATTCAGAGGATCCAGCCATGGCCTGGATTTTACGGGACCCAGGTTGCCAGACCATAAATGCATGACATAAATTTCCGGCATTAGATGTCGCATCTTCCCTCCTAGGAGGGATCGCCGGAGGGAGTCGAGCATGCCCTGGCCTCACACAGCCGCGCCCACGCTGCTGACCACGTCGGGTTGCGACCGAGCTCCGCGGCCGGCCGGCGAATCTCCGGCGTCGCAGAGCGCAGTGCTCCGGTACGAGCGCGGACAGGCGCAGGTCGTCGAGGCCCGCGGCGCCTACGACTTGCACACCGTCGGCCTCCTGGCCGACGCGCTGAAGGCCGCCGCCGAGACGCACCCCAAGGTCGTCCTCGACGCCTCCGGGGTCACCTTCGCGGACTCGGCCTTCCTGAACCTGCTGATCCTCACGCACCGGACGGGGAAGCTACGCGTAGCCGCACCCTCGGAGCGGGTCCGGCGACTCTGCGAGATCACGGGTGCCGGCGACGTCCTGCGGATCCTGGACACGGTCGACGCCGCCGCCGACTTGTGAGGAGACGCGTCGGCCTGCCCGACTGGCTGGCGTCTCTGGGCCTGTACCGGGCCGTGGCGCTGAGGATGTCGCAGAAGTCAGTGACGCGGGCATTCACCTATGCGTGGGGTGTCGAAGGCTGAGCCTTTGCGCGTGGAGACGTCCACGGGGTTGCGGATGCGGCAGTTCGAGCGGCTGCGGAAGGTCGTACGGGAGCGCGGCGGAAACGGCCTGGCGGTGGGCTGCCGTGGTGACTGCCATTGGCGAGCGAGGCCCGGCAGGTAGGGCTGCGGCTGCCCGTTCGAGTCCTCACCGAACTCGGCACGCTGCGGTTGCAGGCGCAGTTGGCTCGAGCTCTCCGACTCGAACAAGCCTCCGCAACCGTCTGTCCCCTCGCCACGAACGCCCGGGCCCTTTCGACCCTGCCTGTGAACCCCGGTACGCCCCGTCCCCCCTGTTCATGGCCCGCGGAGGACGGCGGACACCGACGCGATTCTGCCATTCCCCAGCTATGCACCGATGAGTGCAACTCTTGCACCAGGCAGTGCATGTGATGCACTATCGAGTGCATCGCAAGGCTCAGACTAACTCCCCCACGCGAGAACGGTGGTGGTCATGTCCGAGGTCAACCTCCTCTCCTTATCGGGCAGTTCGCGAAAGGTGTCGTACAACACCGCTCTGCTGCTGGCCGCTCAGCAGCCGGCTCCAGCGGGGACAGCGATCCGGCTGCTGTACGGTGAACTGCGGGCTCCTCCTCTCGTTGACCAGGACCTGGACACCGCATCGCCGCCAACTTCCGTGCTCGACCTGCGGCGGAGCATCGCCAAGGCCGACGCCCTGCTGACAGCCACGCCGGAGCACAACACCTTGACTCCGGCCGCCTTGAAGAACGCGATCGACTGGGCCGGCACAGGGCCGAACGCCGTTTTTGACCGACAAGCCGATCGCCATCGTCGGCGCCCCTCCCGGAGCCCTTCGGGTCCTCCCGCGCCCAGCTGGGACTGCGCCAGATCCTTGGCTCGATCGGCTCCGACCTCGTCATCAAGCCCGAGGTGGCCGTCGTCCGTCGCCACGAGCGATTCGACACGGACGGCACCCTCACGGACTCCTCCTCCAGCAGCTGCTGTCCGAGCTGCTCGAAGCCCTTGCGGCCAAGGTCCACAACACAAGGCCAGTGGCCTCCAGGGCCGCCCAGGGTGGGCCGGCGCGGGTCCGAGGTGATCCCGTCATGTGTTCAGGGAAAGGACTCTCACCATGTCCGGTGCGGTACCCAGTACGTCAGGCGGCCTGCCCGAGAAGCGCCGGGCGATCTCCCAGGCCGCGCGTCGAGTCTTCGGACGCGAGGGGTACGCCCGCGCCAGCCTCGATGTGGTCGCCGCCGAAGCCGACGTCGCCAAGCGCACCATCTACAACCACTACACCAGCAAGGAGCAGCTATTTCTCTCGGTGGCGATCGAGGGCGCCGACGCGGTCACCGAGGCTGTCCGTGTGCTGATGGAGCGACATCTCCGGAAGATCGTGGACCTGGAGGAGGACCTGACCGCCTTCTGCCTGGACCGGGCCAGAGCGGTGACGGAGTTCCCCGAGCACTTCGCTCTCGTCCGCACCATTCACGCGGAGGTGACCCGGCTGCCCGATGCCGTCCTGGAGAAGTGGATGGCCCACGGCCCGCCCTCCGCCCATCAGCGACTCGCTCCGTACCTCCAGAAGATCGCCGACCGCAAGCTGCTGGAGTTCGACGATGCGGAGAAGGCCGCGAACCGGCTCAACACGCTCACCATGAACGACGTACTGATCCGCTCCTTCTACGGAGCCGTCCCACTCCCCGAATCCGTGGTTGAAGAGATCATCACAGAGGGTGTCCAGGCGTTCTTGTGCCTTTACTCTCCGTCGTCGGCCGCACTCCAGCAACAGAACTGAGGAGTCCGCGTGTCTTTTCTGTCCCCCGACTATCCCGAGATCATCTACCCCGGCAACGAGGGCGAGGTATCCGCCACCTTCCGCTCTGCCGACACTCCGCCGGACTACACCTCGCCCGGCGGGGCCACCTACCACTACCTGTCCACCCGGCTCACCACGGACGGGCTCTTCGGCCTTTACCAGAACCGGATGGGGCCGGCCGTGGGAGGCACCAGCCCACACTTCCACAAGACGATGTCCGAGGCGTTCTACGTCCTGTCGGGCGAGGTCCACGTCTTCGACGGCGAGCGCTGGATCGACGCGACGCGGGGTGACTACCTCTACATTCCGCCAGGTGGCGTGCACTCGTTCGGTAACATCTCCGGCGAACCGACGGAGTTCCTGATGCTCTTCGCCCCCGGAGGAGCCCGCGAGGGCTACTTCGAGGGCCTCGAACACGTGGCGGGGATGACCGCCGAGGAACGGGCCGCTTTCTTCCTCCGCCACGACAGCTTCTTCACCGACATGTCCAAGGGCCCTGCAGCAGATTCCTGGGAGGACAGGGCTGCCCTGCGCAAGTCCTTCAAGACCCGCTGACTGCCTCCGCCGGGCACCCGGCCGTGCCGATCGTTCCCGGACGCCGGCGATCGGCACGATGGGGCGGCGGATGCGGCCAGAGCAGATCTGTCCAGTAGATCCCTGAAGCAGGCAGAACGTGCCGTGTGAGGAGAGGACCTCAAGAATGTTCGCAGTGATCTACCGGTGGCGGCTCCAGCCGGGCCTGGAGGAGCAGTTCGTCGAAGGATGGCATCGGGTGACGGCGGCGATCCGACTGCGGTGCGGCAGCTACGGGTCAAGGCTGCACCAGACGGACGACGGTACCTGGGTGGCCTATGCACGCTGGCCCGATGCAGCCACCCGCGACCGATGCGGGACAGTCGACGCCGAGGGTCTGACCATGATGCGGGAGGCGGTGGAGGAGCGCTTTCCGGAGATTCGTATGCAGATCGTCGACGACATGCTGGCCGAGCCGAATCCAGCGCCGGACGCCGCACTCCTTGGCGGGAGCTGAGATGGGCCAGTGAAGGGGGTCCCTCCGGAGTTCGACGTCGGTGCGGGAGCCAGGCCGGCCAGGTAGGAATTGCGGTCGGTGCGGGTTACTGAGGTTGAACTCGTGATGCTGTCTCGTTGTTCAGGCGGGCGTGACGGCCAGGCCGGTCTCGGGTCGCCGCCCACGCCGCAGCTCGGCGGCTTTGTGGACGGTGCGGTCGATCCGGGGCGCGGTACCGGTCGTGTCGACCGGCCCGTTTCCCCAGACCGCTTCCCGCACCCGGAGTTTTCCCGTTTCCGATCACCGGGCGCTCTGCAAGTCCCTTCACGACGCGTGTGTTGTCCTCCTTCCAGGCCCGGCCATGGAGTTGGGATGACTGTTCCCCGGTGGCGATAACGCGTGGTGGTTACGCTCGCCGGGTCGAGCAGCGCCCATTCCTCCGAGGCCGGCCACCATCCGACGGCGTAGGAGCGGTGGCCGAGGTCCTTCTAGGGTCTGTTGCGAAAGTTGATCTTGTTCGTTGATGATCACCTGCCGTGGGACGTGGAGATCTGACGGATGGCCAGTGGGCCCGGCTTGAGCCCTTTATGTCGACGGGCATCAAGCCGGGGCGGCCGCAGGTGTGGACGCGCCGGCAGCTGATAGACGGCATACGGTGGCGGACCCGGACCGGTGCTCCCTGGCGGGACGTGCCGGACCGGTATGGGCCGTGGGACCGGGTCTATGACCTGTTCCGCCGCTGGCAGCGGGACGGGAGCTGGGCCCGGATCCTCACCCAGCTCCAGGCCGAAGCCGACGTGAAGGGCCTGATCACCTGGGACGTGAGCGTCGACTCCACCGTCTGCCGGGCCCACCAGCACGCCGCCGGAGCGGTGAAAAGGGGGACCTCCAGAAGGAGCCGCCCGGCGGCGTCTTCGTCGAACCGGCCGACCACGGCCTCGGGCGGTCCCGCGGTGGACTGACCAGCAAGATCCACCTTGCCGTCGAGCAGGGGCAGAAGGCGCTGTCGGTGGTGATCACGGCCGGGCAGCGGGGTGATTCCCCGCAGTTTGAGCCGGTCCTGGAGGCAATACGGGTGCCCCGGGTCGGGCTCGGAAGGCCGCGCAAGCGCCCGGACCGCGTGCGGGCCGACAAGGCGTACGACTCCCGCCGTAATCGCTCTTACCTGCGCAGACGCGGGATCAAGGCCACCATCCCGGTTCCGGGGGACCGGGTCCGCAACCGCCTCAAGCGTGGATCGCGTGGCGGGCGGCCGCCGAAGTTCGACAAGGACGACTACAAGCAGCGGCACGCCGTCGAGTGCGGGATCAACCGGCTCAAGCGCCACCGGGCCGTCGCCACGCGGTACGACAAACTCGCCGTCCGCTACGAAGCGACCGTGCTGATCGCAGCCATCAACGAATGGCTCTGACCTCGGTAAATGCTTCCGCGGCACCCACTGTCGAGCAGTAGCGTGCCCCCATGGGGATCAGCGTTCAGGTTCGGACATTCACAGGCGCGGTCGAGGCCACGTGCGTACATCCATCCATCGCTGACCTGTGCAGACGGGCGGCGAGCCAGAACCTGCCCATGCTCAGATACGTCGATCCCTGCGACGACACCGTGTTCAACCGATCGCAGCTCAGAGTCCTCATCCCGGAACTCCGGGCCCTGGCGAACGGCTCAGCCGCCGATGAAGCCGAGGCGGTGCACGAGATCCTTGCGCTGACCGCCCAAGTCGAGCGCAAGGCCCACCGGTATCTCGTCTTCAACGGCGACTGACGACGCGACTTTCACAACAGGCCCTAGGGGCGTATTGAGTCGTGATCAAACTGCCTCCTGCATACGCCGGTGGCGGCCGTCTGTGGGGACTTGCGTGAGATCATCCGTTCATGAGTAGCGATCTGGAAGTAAGTGCTCTGGCGATCAATGTGGCGATCCCGCAGGCGCTCCGCTGGACGGACACTCGACGTGGTGAAACATTCACGCTGACCACACTCAACGTCCGGCTCCTGCCGGACGGTCACCTCGCCGTGAAGGCCTATGGCAGGCCCGTCGGTGGTGGTCGGGGCGCATACGTCTCGTTCCCTGTTCCCGATAAACCCGAACTGGCGGCCCTGGTCTCCGACGCTGCGAGCCGTGCCGGGGCGTTGTGGGACGCTCATCGTGGTCTCGGCTGATCTCAGGGGCTCAATGGGGTCGTGATCAACCTGTCGGCCGCCCCGCACCCCGCCCGGGCGCGGTCGCCGGTGACAAGGCCCGCTCGTCCCGCGGTGATCGGCCCCATCTGCGCAAACGCCACATCAAGGCAGTTATCCCCGAGAAGAAGGCCCAGGCCGCCAACAGAGAAGGTCTCCAGGGGCGGTCGGCCCGTCAGTCACGACGTCGACCTCTGTAAGGAGAGCAGCACCGTCGAGCGCCTGATCAACAAGCTCAAGGCCTGGCGAGGCATCGCCACCGGTTTCGGGAGCCGGCTGCGTTCCCGGTCCTGGCTGTCCGTTCTGTGGATCCGCACCGGGCGTAGCGGACCCTGAAGAGTCCCTGCTCGTCTGGAGGCCTGCTTGTCGCTGGTTGGTATGTTGCGGTCGGTCGACGACTGAACCGCCTGTCCGCTCGGGCCTTCGTCTTCTGTGTGACGTGTCAGCGGCCCTCGGCCTCAGGTGATTCGCTCCGCACCGATCGCGAGAGCGACCGAGCCCTGACAGCGATGGCGGGTCGATGTTTCTGGGGACAAGTCAAGGCGGCCCTGGCATTTTTGGTCAGTCTGATGACGTCGCTTATGCAGGGAGCCTCTGGGTTCTCCGAGGTTGACGGCTTTCGCTTACGGGTGGCTCTGCTCCCGGTCAGAGTGAACCGTCGACGGTTGGCTCGTGATCACGCCGCCCGTGACGCCAGGACCTTCCTCTCAAATGCAGAAGAAGAACGGAAAACATCATGCGCGTAATGAGAAACGCCCATGCTCAGGTCTCTGCCTCTGCGCAGGGCTCACGACGCAGGTGGGCTCGAGCTGCGGGGCCTCTCGCCGCTGCGGCGATGATCTCGGTGCTCGTGTCGCCGGCCGCTGTCGCTGCGCCCATGGCCGACACGGCCAGTGCGGCCACGGCCGTGACGTGTTACGACGACCCGTGTGTCACAGGCATCCGTGCTGCGACGCACACGGACTACGACCGGCTGGTCTTCGACGTCACGTCATCCACCCGGATAGACGGGACGTACACGAACACGACCGGCGAGTACGTCCCGATGAGCGGTGAGACCCGGTATCTGAACGTCCCGGGCACGTCGTACCTGTTCATCACGATGGACCCTGTCCACCTGGCCTCAGACCTGAACCTGAACCAGGCTCTGAATCTGCCCACGATCAAGGGCGTACAGCTGACGAACTTCCATGCGGCCAGGGCCGAGTTCGGCATCTCGCTGGGCCCCTCGACACGCTACTCCGTGTTCACGCTCACCCAGCCGGACCGCGTGGTCGTCGACGTGTATCGCTAGTCCGCGCAGTTCCCACCGGTCCCGGCGACCACGGGGGGACAGTTGATGCCGGGCAGCATGGGCAGATCCGAAAGGCAGAACCAGTGGCCCACCCGGGGGCCCGGTGAGACGACTGCGGGCAGGCATACGTCCTGGCCGTGGTCGCCTGCGCGGTCCTGGCGGAGCGGAGTTCCTCACGATCGTCGAGCAGCCGCCGACTCCTCTGACCGGCTCGATCACAGTGTTCCGTCCACTGCTTGCACGTGCCCGTCACCCGACTCCGGCACGGTGCAAGGCACTTCACGCGGTCAGGGTGCTGTGACCCGCCCGGGTCGACCGCGGTGGCGGGTACCCGGACCCGGTGACGCGGCCGGGTGGCCGGGAGCAGCCGAACGGGCGTACTCCACCTGCCACCGCGCCCGCGCCCCCCTCACGGTGGGGAGTTTCCTGTGGAGACCACGTCGGTCCCCGGCGACTGTGTGAGTGTGTCCGCGGCAAGGCCGTCTGCTCCGTGCCCGGTGGTGGCTGCCCCGCGACGGTGGTGTACGCGCCCGAAGGCGCTGAGACGCCGGTGAAATGGGCCGTGCCCACCACGTAGCAAGGCCAGAGGCGCCCGGGGAGTGTCCGCGCCCTGACTGGCGGGGTGCGCAGAGTGCTGTGTCGGGGCCGTGGGAGAGACGGTTCGGCCAGTGCCCCGTTGTACCGCGCCGCACCGCGTCTGACCATGCTGCGCGGAGGGACGCGGATACGTTGCAGCCGGCGTGGTGTCAGGCCGCAAGACCTGGCTGCCTTTGAGGGCGGCACCGGCGAGGGGGCGTGCCAGCGGGCTTGTCGGTCTCGGTGTGGGCGAGGACGGCGCCGTGGTGATGTCCATGAGGAGGCCGGAGTGGCCGCCGGTGGCACGGGCGTCCGGTGAGCGTCCGGACGATCTCCTGGACCGCTCTGGGCCCTCAGCAGTGCCCGGGCGTGTGTTGCGTGTGGTGGTACCTGGTCAGGGCCACCCCGCCCCCGGCACTTCGACGTCGATGGCCAGTACCTGCCCGGATCCGGGCGCGACCAGTTCTTCGACGCCCATGCCCCGCCACTCGGCGGCTGTCACGAACAGGGTCCTTCGCCCGGGCCCGCCCAGGGCGCAGGCGAAGGCGCCGCGGTCCAGGGCGACTGTCTGCAGAACCGCGCCTCCTTCCGCGACCCGCACGCACCGTCGGTTCGGCACGTCGGCGTACCACACCGCGCCCTCCGCGTCGGCGCAGATGCCGTCCGGAGCTGCGCCGTCCAGGGCCGCCCAGACCCGACGCCCGGACAGGCCGCCGTCGGCGCCGATGGCGAACGCCACGAGTTCGCTGCGGTGGGAGTCCGCCACGATGAGCATTGAGCCGTCCGGGGTCACCGCCATCCCGTTGGGGAACGCGAAGCCGCCCGCGGCCTCGCGCGCCGTCCCGTCCGCCGTGACCAGCGTGACCGAACCCGGCCGGAACTCCTCGCCGGCCATCGGGTTGTAGCCGATCCGGTTCACGTAGGCGTTTCCGCGGCCGTCCACGACGATGTCGTTCCAGCCGGGCTGGCCGAGGTCGGCGTAGGTGGACAGCGACCCGTCGGCGTCCCGCACAAGCAGTCGACCGTCCGGTGAGGAGACGATGAGCAGCCGACCGTCCGGGAGCCAGGCGCTGCACAGGGGCAGCGACTCCACTCGCGCGATGACCTCACTCGTGCCCGCGAGGTCGACGGCCAGGACCTCGCCTGCCGACCAGTCGGAGAAATACAGCCGGCCGTCGTGCCAGCGCGGTGCCTCGACCAGCCCGCGGCCGGCGAGGAGGACTCGGGGCTCGCTCATCTCGGATGCTTCCCTTCTGGCCACGATCTGGCCGATGATCCGGCCAGGTCAACGCTAGCGTCGTACGGCGCCGAGGACGGTGATGACCCGTCGGGCGTTGTCCTTCGCTTCCTCCCGGAAGGTGTTCGCGGCAAGGCCGTCTTCCCTGTGACCGGCGACGCCCGACCCGCGACCGTGGTGAACGCGCGCACGGTGGAGCGCGGATGCGTTGCAGCCATCATGGCGTCAGGCTGAACCGCTCTCCGGTCAGCGGCGGTGCGCCCGACGGTCGGCGCAGCTTGCTTCGAGCTGATCGCAAAACCGGCGCCCGACACGACGCACACGCTCATCGGCCTGACTCTCGACGTCCACCACACTGAGCTGCTGATCGCGGCCATCTTCGCGGGCTCTGTCGTGGACGAGATCGACCTTGGCCACCATCGAGGACGGCTTCACCCGGTGGGCCGCCGAGTTCAACGCCTCCAACCCGGACACCGCCGCAGGCCTTGCCCCCACGCCCACTGCCGCAGCTCTGGCCCCCGTGCCGTGACCGCCGGAGAGTATCTCCAGCAGGGCCTGGATGAAAGGGCCCCGAGTCCCCCTAGCGGCTTCTCCGTCACCGGGCGGCGGTGAACCTCTCAGGGTGCGCAGCGCGGAAGGATCCGCTGAAGGACCGCGTCCGCCACCTGGGCACGCAGGCACTCCTCGATGTCTTCCCGGACGGTCCTCCAGGGAGCATCGCCGAGCCGGCCAAGCCAGTACGGCGCGGGCGGACTGCCTGCCGCCCGGGCGTCACCGCCCACGTACGGTCACGCCCTGCGCAGTCCCACTCGTGGTCGTCGATGCAGGATCGTGACTACCAACTGGTGCGAACACGCGTACGAGCACGTCTACGATTCCCGCATGATCACGTTGTCCGTCGACACCACCTCGCAGAACTTCGCCGACGGCCAAGCGCTGGGGGCGCTTCTCATCACCGCCGTCGCCATGGTCGTCATCTGGCTCGCTACCAGGAGCTGGCGACGCGGCCCAGCGCCGAGGAGCGCGGTCGAGGCCGAGCGTGCTGTTTCGACGGCCCTGCGCCGACGCAACATCGTCGTCGGCGTACTGCTGGCCGTTGCCGCCGCGGGTGTGGTGCAGGCGTCCAGCTACGAGGGAGAACCGCCGACCGCCAACGCCGCCCCCGCCGTCGAGGAGCGCGTCATCGATGCTGCCCCGCGCGTCGGCGCGTACCAGCTGCTCACCGGCGAGGAGGCAACCACGTACGAGCAAGCGGGAAAGAAGCCCCACGGCAAGCGCTGGTTCTACGACGGCCCCGGCCAAGGACGGGTAGGCGCCGTCCTTCAGATCAATGCCGTCGAATGGGACACGGGACTGGCCGAGGCGAAGCGCTCGAGCACCATGACGCAAGAGCTGCGCAACTTCTTCGCCGGGGCGAGGGCGACCGAGGTCACCGCCTTCGATGCAGGCCCCAGGGGTGGCCAGTTGAGCTGTGGCTTCATGGCGTCGAATGCCGGGGCGCGCCCGATCGTGTGTGCGTGGACAGACGCGGGTACGTCCGGCAGCGTGCTGTTGGGAGACGAGAAGAGCCTCGCCGAGGCTGCCAGGGTGGCCCTGCAGTTCCGCACGACCTCGGAGAAGCGCACCTGATGCATCGGCCGCCCGCACGCCAGAGGGCCGAATGCACCGGCACACGGCAACTGGCCTGCGGGATTGCAGAGGGCTGGCCGCCCCATGCCGCCTCGCCACGCTGGCGCGCAGCGTGGCGCGGTCGTACCTCACGGTGCACGGGGACCATCCCGCTGTGACGCTCAACGACTGCTGCCGCAAGGCGCGTCCGGCCACGCTGAGCCGATGTTCGTCGTACCGCCCTTTTCCATGATGCCGAGACTGGCTGCGCGGCAAGGACCGGGTCCTGCAGGTGGAGACCGGCCGTTGCGTCGTCTGCTCACGGGTCTGCGAGCAGTGCGGCCGCCCGGTTCGCGTCGAGGGGAACCGTCTGTGCCGGGGCTGTCGTGTCGGGGCGGAGCGCGAGGCCGTGAAGACGCTGTGTCCGGGGTGCGGCAGGGCCGGACTTCTGCGTGAGGCGACCGGTTGGTGCGGCTCGTGCTCCCGGCCCCGGCAGCAGAAGTAGCCGCCGCGGGCCTGCCGCGAGTGCGGCCAGCTGCGTCTCCATGTCGGTCTGGGACTGTGCTCTCCGTGCTGGCAACGACAGACAGGCGGCCCTTCATCCGGGGCGAAAACCTGCGCGACCGGCTCGCGCCCCCGCCGGAGTGGCTCGACGACTTCGTCGGCCATGACGCCGCCCGGCACTGGGTCGCCCCAGCCGGCACACACTCCGATGCCGGATAACTGGAGGGCGTCTACCCTCCGGTGGAAGCGCCCCTGACCAGCACCACCTGCCGACGAAGCGAGCGATCATGGATGATCAGACGAGCCCCCAGCGACTGTATTCATGGGGACGTTCCCGGTTCGAGAGCCAGCCCGCTCCAGTCGCCTGGGCCAGCCGGGTACTTCGCTCCGCGAGTCGGAACCTCGGGAACTTCCAAGAAGTCGACGACGCTCTGCTACTGGCCGAGACTGAAGAGCGGTGGCCGCAGGCCCGCGAAGTGTTCGACCGACTGCGGCGACGAAGCCTCGATCAAAACGCGCCGCTGAACGAGGAGCAAGCCCTGCTGTTCACCCTGGCCGAGCTGGTTGCCAAGGTCGCCCACAACGCTGCAGGCATACGACCTCCGTTCGACCATGACTCGGGATGGCGCATCGGGCCCGTCGCCCACCGGCTCATTACGCCGACAGACGACCCCAGGGTTCAGGTCAAGCTCACAACAGCTCTCGGCGGACGGCCAGAGGACGTCTGACACCGACGCAGCGACGAGGCAGAACCCGTTGAGTTTCGGCACCGCCTCGCACGGGTTCGCCGGAGCATGTGCGCTTTGGAAAAGGATTCGTTGGAGGCGATGGCGACGCTGGCGGTACCGGTGAAGGCCGGCGCGCACCGACGTTGCCTGCAGGACGGCCTCGGCCGGCGGGTCTAGTCTGCCGCGTAGCAGCCTGTCGTGTAGTCGAGCCCGGGATCGGGTGGCCCACACTGCAGGATCGCTTCCACGGCTGGCCACAACTCGATGGGCACGTCGTAACAACTGAACATCCAAGGGTCGTCCGCGTCGGGAGTGATCAGCTCACGGAGTTGCATGATCTGTTCGCGGCTGATGGGAAACTCCGTGCGCAGGAAATCGTCGACCTTGCTGAACCCCTGAAGGACCCACACAGCCCCAAGATCTTCCGAAGACACCCACGGATCGTACCGACATCGCCCCGAGCCTGCCCTGTCCGCGCAAGCGCCGCTGGCTGCACGCAAACAGCGACTGCTACCTCTCACCACATAGGACACGGCCTTAGGGGAGGGCTCCGGCAGCCGTTTGTGAACGGGAGTTGGCGGGTTCGTTGCCAGAAGGGCGCCTCCCCTTCCCCTTTCTTTCGATTCGGCATATGACGGTCAGTAAGCCCTCCGTGCCTCCTCCGGACCGGTCGAACCCTCAGGAAAGGCTTCCATGCCCCGCCGCCTGCGCACCCTCATCCCCGCTGCGACGGCCACCGTCGCTCTTTGCGCGCTGCTCGCCCCGACGGCCGACGCCGCGCCCGCCCCTGGGGACCAGGCCTGCTCCCCGTACATGTCCGTCGCCGGCTACTCCGACGCGCTGGACAAGGCCCAGCTCGACGAGAAGCTTGTCGGTGGGATCTCCGGGCTCGCCCTCGACCGGGACGGGACGGTCGCGGCGGTCTCCGACAAGTCGGCGCTGTACCGGCTGAAGGTGGCCGACGGGGACACCCCGGCCGCCACCGCCACGGCGCGGCTCCCGCTCACCGACGGTGCCGGGAAGGTCCTCGACTCGGAGGCGGTGGTCGTCGACCGCGACGGGACGTACCTCGTCACCGACGAGACCGCGCCGGCTGTCCGCCGCTACGACCGCACGGGCCGGGTCCTGGCGGCCCTGCCGGTCCCGTCGGCGTTCCGCATCGCCCCCGAGGGCCGGGCCACGGCCAACCAGACCTTCGAGTCCCTCACCCTCCTGCCCGGCGGGCACACCCTGATCGCGGCGCTGGAGGGCCCGCTGGCCGGGGACGGCAAGGACGAGCGGGGGCGCACTCTCCAGCGGATCCAGACCTGGGAACGGCGCCGGGACGGGGAGTTCGTCCTGGGCCGCCAGTACGCGTACCCCGTCGACGCGGGCCACGGCATCGCCGAGCTCGTCGCGACCCGGGACGGGCGCCTGATCGTCCTGGAACGGGGCTTCACCCGCGAGTTCAAAATCACCGCCCGGCTGTACGCGGCCGACCCGCTGGGTGCGAGCGACACGTCGAGGACCGAGACGCTGACGGAAGGGCCGGGGCTCCGGCCCGCGCGCAAGACCGCGATCGGCGACTTCGACGCCTGCCCGACGCTGGGCGCCCCGTCGAGGCTGCCGCAGAACCACCCCCTCGTCGACAACATCGAGGGCATGACCGCCCTCGGCCACGACGGCGCGGGCCGCGTCCGGTTGCTGCTGGTCAGCGACGACAACGAGCTCCCGCAGCAGATCACCCGGCTGTACCGGGTGGACGTACGGCTTCCGGCGCGGCACGGGTAGGAAGGGCGGGGGCGGGGCATGGCTCCGTGCCCGTGGGCCTCAGAGCCGTCAGCGGGCCAGCAGGGTGCGGGGGTCCCGCGGTCTGCCGGCCCGCTCCACCAGCAGCGGCAGCAACCTGTGCCGCCACGTGTCGAGATGGACCATGCCGCCGGACATCCCGCCGTGGGGCTCGGTCAGGACCGCCCACCAACGCCTGGTCAGATGGGTCGTGGACGGCACCTGGGAACGAATTCTCGCCGCAGTCCTGTCATCAGCGGACGACAGCGACGATGTCGGCTGGACCGTGTCGGTGGACTCCACCGTCTGCCGGGCACACCAGCATTGCGCCGGAGCCGGAGCCGGAGCCGGAGCCGGAGCCGGAGCCAGGCACCTTGTCGCTAGTGGCCCCGTCAGGTCCGGTCGCGGAATTCCGTCTGCACATCAGTGACGAACGCGCTTGCTTCAGGTGGAGTGACGAACCATGCCAGGTTCGTCAGCCCGCAGCGCAATCGAGTGGACCGAGGCGACGTCTATCCGCCGCTCAACCAGGACAGACACATTCCCCCCCCCGGCCAGAGCTGGTCCTGACTAACGTCGCCGTTCCACGGCCGACAGTGCCTGCCGTTCATGGTCTACGCGATAGGACTTGCCCCGTTCCAGCTGGTGATAGGGAACGCTGAGCACGGCGAGATCAGCCGCTTCGTCTTCCCTTGCCTGAGGGGAGACGTAACTTAGAGCTGTCTGCTCCATCTGTTCGCGGCTGGGGACTTCTGCTCCGGGTAGATTGACTACTCGATGGACGTGATGAATCACCCCGCTGCCTCTGTTGTAGACGACAAACACATACTGCGATTCGGGCTCTACGGGCCCGTCGGTTCCTTGCGACAGCATGATCAGCTCCAGCGGAAGATGTTGCAGACGGCGGTGCCTTCTTGCCCTGAGCCGAGCGCGAGCGCGAAGGTGACGCTGGTCAGGTGCTGATCCAAGACGGTGTTCGGCCAGTTGTAGAAGTTATCGCCGAAATCCGTCGTATTCTCCGGCCCTGCGGGATCTGGGCGCGTCCGAAATCCGCGAATGCCTGAATTACAGAGGCCGGCGCCATCGGCCTGCCCCAGGCTGACCTGTCCCGCGGCTTTCTGGGCCGCGATGTTGATTTCCAGCGTGCCCCCTCCGGTGCTGGACCAGAGAATATCCCAGTTCATATGAGCGATCGGCATGGGTGCCCTCTTTTCGCTGGAGTTCAGGCTGGGGCAGCAGCCTGCACGGAGGCTCCTGTGCGCAACAAACAGGCTCTTCCTGCGCTTTGGGAGCGTATTGGCATCATCACCCTCGGTTAAGAGGCTCGCAACTCCGTAGGACACCGGGTCCAGACAATGGGCTTGCAGCGGTTTCAATGAGACGCGCGCGTTCTCGGCTGGGCGGGGAGAGCGCGAGGCTGAAGGTCCTGCCCCTGGCCGGCCGGGCTGCCCGTGGAGTCCGGGCAGGAGCCAACCAGGATCGTAGACCGTGGGGTGTGGCTTTGCGGCGGGTCGTTGCACGACTCGTGGCAGGAGTTGATGGTGGGGCGTTTCCGGTGGTGCTGCCGTCCGGTCAGAGGTACTGGACAGTCTCTGACGATGGTGGCCTGGAGGTCGTCCCGGTTGTTGATCAGTGGCTGCGGAATCGGTAGAGCGCCAAGCTGCCGGCATACGCCTTCGTCGTCAGCTCCGCCCAGTCCCCGAGGAACCGCAGAACCGGGTACTCGTCGCAGTTCGGGGGCTGCTGTCGTACGCGGTGTCGGGGAGCGAGGTGCCGAGGTCGGTGCTCGGGCAGATCTACGAGCTCGCTGACAGCGGGGACCTTCCGGCCGAGGCGCAGGGTGAGGCCGGGGGCCTGTTCTACCGGCTGCGGCCGGTGCACTGGCCGCGTGAGCCGCAGACCGAGGTGGACCGGGTTCGGCTGGAGGAGGTAACGGACCCAGCCGCCGATGCGCACAACCGCGAGCAGGTCACGACGATCCGGGCCAGCCTGGCAGAGAGCTCTGCGACCGCTCACCGCGACGCCGGAGGCCGAGCGGGTCAAGGACGTGTGGGACATGGCGGTCTTCGGCTACAGCGGCCACGTGTCCCTCGCGCCGGTGCTGCAGGAGCCGCTGCGGGTCTGGCACCTACTCTCTGGTTATCTCGTCGCTTCCGCAGCAACGCTCGGCTGCGGTCGGGTCCGCATGCCCCAGCGGGCAAGAGATGGGCCAGCAGCGCCCAGCGCCGCGAAGAACAACGCCAGCAGAAGCCAGCCCGCCGTGCCGAGGCCGAGTACCACCGTGGTGAGGATCGCGGGGGCAAGTGCCTGGCCCGCGTTGAAGCCGAGGCCGAGGACACCTTGGTACTGGCCCTGGGCGTGGGCGGGGGCAAGACCGAAACCCAGGGCGAAGCACGCCGAGGACTCCCAGACCTCTGCCAGGCTGTGGACGAAGATCGCGGCCAGGACCAGGCCTGCTGCCGCCCAGACCGGGGTGTACGCCGCCAGCGCCATCATCGGACAGCTGACGAGGAAGAGGAGTCCCGCAGTGCGAAACGCCCTGCCGCCGTCGTGCAGGGTCTCGATACGGGAGCCGATCCTGGTCTGCATCAGCACGCAGAAGGCGGAATTGACTGCGAACAGGGCGGCCACCGACCAACGCGGCGCTTCGGTGTGCTGGGAGATCCAGATCGGCAGGAGCAGGGAGACCACCGGGTACTGCAGTCCCATGGCCCCGTAGAGGGCGGTGAACGTCAGGAACGGTCGGTCCGCGAAGACGAGCCAGCGCCGCTGCTGCTGTGGCGCTGCCGGCACCGGATAGCGGGGCAGCAGAAGCAGAAGCACCGCGCAGAGGGCGAAGCTCGCCGCGTTGCCGAGAATCAGCGTGACATAGGCGCCGCGGGTGTCCGCGGCCAGCGCCAGCCCGGCACCCACCGTTCCCATGATGACGCCCAGGTTGACGAAGGTGCGCAGCTTCGCCCGGAACATGGCCGGTCGCTCACCCCCGACCCGGGCCACCAGAGCCCCCCACGCCGCCCCGCCGACCGCCGCGGCGATCTGGTCGACCGTCGCGATGATCGTGAGCGCGGCCCAGCTCTCGACGAGGACGAGGGCCGCCATCGATACCGCCTGGACCGCGAGGGCCAGCATCATGATCACGCGTGCGCCGCGCCGGTCGGCGAGATGACCCCCAGGTATCCCCGCGCACAAGCCGATCACTCCGGCGATGGTGAGCGCGGCGCCGACCTGTACCGCAGGCAGGCCCACGACCAAGGTGAAATAGAGCGCCGACGCCGCGTTGAACAGACCGTTGCCGACCCGGTTGACGAAACTGGCGGCGACCAGCACGCGCTCCGGCCCGCTGTCCCCCGCCATCCGGCCTATTCGACCCGCTAAGCCGCCCTTGATCATGGACCGCAGGCTAGCAGCGCCGCAGAACCCGCCGCAGTCGTACGAAGATCGCGTGCCCTCACGGCGACGCAGGCCCCGACGCGTGTTCCATCCCCTGAAGGCCGGTGTCGGCAAGCGGTGATCGGCGGAATCGGCACCCGCACGGGTGTCCACCAGGCCGTGGTGATCGACTTGGTAGCCAGATCAGCCCGGCGATCGCCGAGGTGCTCGCGCGGTGGCCGCCGCAGTCCGCCGCCGCCTGGGACTGCCTGCAGACGCTGAGCTGACGCCGGCGGGGAGGGCGACGGCGCCCGCCCCTCGCCCCGCACCCAACGACTCATCGCGCTTGTGCAGGCGCCGCCGCCCCGCCCGGGGCGGCGGCGGCATGGCGTCCGGTGACCACGGCCAGTACCGAAGCCGACAGGAACGCCACCGCGGCAATGACCGCCGACACGTGCAGTCCGCCGGTGATTCCGTTCGTGGTGCCGGCGAGCGTACCGAAGAGGGCCACGCCCATCGTGTTGCCCACCTGCCGGGACACGTTGAACACCGCCGACGCCGTGCCGGCCTTCTCCGCGGGGCTCGCCTCCATGACGGCCACGGTCGCCGCGACCACGGTGACCGGGGTCGCGAGCCCGGTCGCCATGAGAGCGAAGAGCAGGACGGCGTAAGGGGTGTCGGGACCGGCGGCCAGCCAGCCCAGAAACCCGACGCTCCCGAGCAGCAGCGCGCCGGCCATGGGCATGTACGGTCCGCTGCGGACCGTCAGGCGGCTCGACAGCGGCGCCGCGACAAAACCCATGCAGACCGACGGGAGCAGGGCGAAGCCCGTGCTCATCGCGCTGAGTTCACGCTCCTGCTGGAAGTACAGCGTGGCGACGAAGAGCAGCCCGTAGTAACCGAAACTGAGTAGCAGGCCGATGAGGTTCGTCACCGTGAGCCGCGCCTCGCGGAAGAGCGACATCGGCAGCAGCGGCCGCCTGCCCTCCGGCCGTACCGCCGCGTTCTTCTCCAGGCGCCGTTCGACTGCGACGAAAGCCGCCAGGCACACGACGCCGCCCGCGAACATTGTCAGGACTTGCGGCGAGGTCCAGCCCGCGGACCCCGCCTCGTTGAGCGCACCGGCCACGCCGAGTAGCCCGAGCACACCCAGCAGCAGACCGGCCGGATCCGTCCGGCCCGGCCGGTCCTTGCGGCCTGAGGCGGGTACGTGGCGCAGGGTGAGCAGCACCGCCACCGCGGCCACAGGCAGGTTGACCCAGAACACCGCACGCCAGTCGAACCCGGCGACCAGCAGCCCGCCGACCGCCGGTCCGGCACCGAAGGCGACCGCCGAGACGAGCCCCCAGTAGCCGACTGCCCGGGCACGCTGGGCCCGGTCGGGGTAGGTCGCCTGCAACAGGGCGAACGACGCCGGAACCAGCAGCGCGGCCCCGGCGCCCTGAGCCAGCCGGGCACCGGTCAGGATCCCCGTCGAGGGCGCCAGCGCGCAGCCCACGGACGCGGCGGCGAAGCCCCCGAGGCCGAAGAGGAAAAGCTTCCGGTGCCCGAAGCGGTCACCGAGCCCGCCGCCGACCAAGAGCAGCCCGGCGAAGAAGGTGCTGTACCCGTCGACGATCCACTGCAGGTCCGACGCACCGGCGCCGAGCGAGTCCTGGATGGAGGGCACGGCCACGTTCACCACTGTGACGTCCAGCATCACCAGGAAGTAGCCCAGGCTCAGTGCGATGAGCGGTGGAAGGGAGAGGGAAGGCCGGTCGGCCGGCGGGCCGGCCACGGCGCCGGCTGCGAGCGCGGGGGAGGGCGAGGCATCTGTGGACGTCATGCGATCCAGTCTCGGGTCGAAACATTTAGTCACCCGTCAAAGTGTGTCCGGACTACGCTGGTTGCATGGCAAGGACGACGACCGGTGGACGCCGGAACCAGGACCAGGTACATCACCAGCCCGACATCGCCCGGGCCGCGCATCTGA
Source organism: Streptomyces sp. NPDC101160 (assembly GCF_044768205.1). Classification (NCBI taxonomy): domain Bacteria; kingdom Bacillati; phylum Actinomycetota; class Actinomycetes; order Kitasatosporales; family Streptomycetaceae; genus Streptomyces; species Streptomyces sp. NPDC101160. Next base: position 720,206 of record NZ_JBIWPJ010000003.1, read on the forward strand.
TCGCCGACCCCTCCCGCGCCCGGATGCTCAAGGCGCTCAGCGACGGTCGCGCCGTGGCCGCCGGCCTGCTCGCCACCGAGGCCGGCGTGAGCGCCGCGACGGCCAGCGTCCACCTGGCCAAGCTCGTCGACGCGCGACTGGTCGTCATGGAGAGTGTCGGCCGCTGCCGCTACTACCGCCTGGCCAACCCCGACGTCAGCCTCGCCCTGGAGGCGCTGGCCGTCATCGCACAGCCTCTCCCGGTCACGTCATTGCGCGAGAGCAGCATCGCCGGCGCCCTGCGTCGCTCCCGCACCTGTTACGACCACCTCGCCGGCCGACTTGGGGTGAGCCTCCTGGAGTGCATGCTCAAGGACGGCCTCCTCACCGGGCACGACGGCAGCCACCGCCCCGAGGAAGCGGTGCGCGACGGCACGTACGGCTACGGGCACGACGTCGACTACCGCCTCACCGACACCGGCCGGAACACCCTGGCCCGCTTCGGAGTCGACCTGGACCGGCTGCCTGCCCGCCGCCCTCCGATCCGCTACTGCGTGGACTGGAGCGAAAAGCGACACCACCTCGCCGGCGCGGTCGGCGCCGCGCTCACCGCGCGGCTCTTCGAACTGGGCTGGCTGCGTTACGGCTCCAGCCCCCGGGTTGTCCACGTCACCGAAGACGGCGCCGACGGCCTGGCCGACGCCTTCGGCCTGCGGCCGGTGGACTGACCACCTCACCGGCCGACGGGTCCCGCCACCCGTGCGGGCTGAGCCCGAGCCGAGCACACCGAAGCCGGCTGGCTGGAGTTCCCACCGGTCCCCAGCGAGGTGCACTTCGACGCGGCCCAGTACGACGCCGAACTGGCCAGGGCAGGCGTAGACGTCAGCTGGGAGGGGTTGCGGGAACCAAGTGCGATCCTGCATGTCTGAACCGTCTCGGCGACGCGCGCCTGCACACTTGGACGCTGCGCTTTGTGGCCCTCCTCGCAGCCGACACCCAGGATCAACTCGCCTGGTTGGGCGAGAGTGAGCTGGACACGAAGGACGTCGTCGAAGAGGTGGAGCTCCTCTGTCGCGTCGCCGAAGGACTCGCGGAGCGCGGAGCCTTCGGGCCCGAGGATCTGCGCACTCTTCGGGCCATCGGCTGCCGCCTCGGCGAGATCGATGCCGCCTGCCGCGTCGGCCTCTGGGACAACGCCCTGGCCACAGATTCGGCGTGGGGCCACATACGTTCTCTCGCCCGCCAGTCTCTCGTCACGAGACTGGGCGACTGGCGTCAGCCGCCCCGTCCCGTGCGCCCGCCCACGGGCGACCATGGAGCCGTCCAGGCGCCGTCTGCGCGACTCTGACGCAGTCGGCGCCCGCACACCACCTGCCAGACTTCGGCACCTGCCTTGGGTCGAAACTCAAGCAGCGTTCGAATCCTCAGTCCGCTCGGGTGCCTCGCGAAGTCGGGTTCTGGCACAGCTTCCGTGCAACGGCCACTCTGCGTAGTTGCTGCAGCCACTCGGCCATAATTCCCGGGCGGTCATGGTGACGGGTCTCGTACGGTGCCGAGATGTTGACTGTACGAGCTATGACGGAATCCGATGTCCCGGCTGTATCAGCGATACGAGTGACCGGCTGGCAGGCCGCGTACACCGGGATCGTGCCCCAGTCCTTCCTCGAAGGCATGACGGTTGAGGCAGATATTCAGCAGCGCCGTCGGCACTTCGAGAGGTCGAAGGAGGGCATGACCAACCTGGTGGCGGTCGACGCCCATGGACGAGTCGTGGGTTGGGCATGCCTCGGACCCTTTCGCGGCAACGGAAGGAGTACGGCTACTGGCGAGCTTTACGCCCTGTACGTTCAGCCCTCACTCATTGGGTCCGGAATCGGTCGCACGCTCCTCGAAGCCGTGCACGCGCACGCCCATGCGGATGGCTTCGGCCTCATGCTGTTGTGGGTCCTCACCGACAACACTCGGGCCCGTCGCTTCTACGAGCAAGCGGGCTATACCGCTGACGGCGCTGCCCAATCTGACGACTACGACGGAACATCCGTACCCGAAGTTCGTTACCGACGCGCCCTGCAGGAGCGTCCTGCTTGAGACCTCCGGAAGGTCAGGCGAGGAGAACCCGTTTCGGCCGGGCCTGGGGCGACAAGGGGTTGGGCTCGGCGAGGTGCTTCGTCCAACGAGGGCCTTGAGTGCATGCCGCGCGCTGGGCCGACGACGGCATGCATACGGTGCTCTTGTCATACCTGCTCGGTAGAGTCACGACCATGACTTTGGACCACGGCCTGAACGGCCGCATTACCACGGGGCCCGTACTCACGCGCGGTGGCGAGGCCGAGACCTGCGCCGACCCCAGCGCTGTGATGTCACTCTTCGCTGATTCAGCCCAGACGGCGGGCGCGTTCACCAGCTACCGCTCGACCTTCGTCGAGGGTGCGGCCGGCGCGCCTGCCCACTTCCACACGCGCGCCTGGGAGTTGTTCTTCGTTCTGAGCGGCTCGCTCCAGGTATTGCTCGGTGAGGAAGTGAGCGTCCTCCACCAGGGCGACTTCCTCGCGGTACCACCGGGTACCCCGCACGCCTTCCGCGCCGCCCCAGGCTCGGGCGCCGACGTCCTGTGCGTCTTCACGCCAGGCATGGACCGCTTCGACTACCTGCGCCTGCTGGGACAGGTCACCCGCGGGGAGGAGCCCCCGACCCGACTCGCCGAGACCTCGGAGCAGTTCGACAATCACTACGTCGACAGCCCTGTCTGGCGCGCGACACTGGAAGCCTCGGCGTAATCACCCCGATGGCGTCCGCCAGCCGCCGCAAGAGGGCCGGAACGCTATCGCAGCCGGGCCCAGCAGGGTTGGCCTGGGAGAAATGGCGCACGATCCAAGGCGCCGGGGAGTCCCGGTCGTAAGACCTGTCGGTCACGAGGGTTCTTCTTGCTTACGGTTTGGTGGGGCGGCGGCGGTGGCCTGGTCGACCTCCATGCCTTTGAGGCAGCGGCTGCGTACGCCCGCCGCGCGGGTCAACGTCGGTTGACTACTCCGGCTGCGGCTCGCTGTCGTCCATGCAGCACGAGTGGGCGGAGCTGGTGAGGCTGACGACAGCCGCGTTGCCGGTGGAGGCGGTTGCCTCGATGTTCTGGAGCTTCAGGACGCTGCTCATGAGTGTCTCCTTCGTATGCGAGTGGACATCGGTGCCGTTCGGCCGACCGTTCGGCATGTGCCAGTCAACTCGGCGTGCGTCACTCACACATGGGGGATCCGTCCCCATAATGCGCGGCGGCCGCCCCCAGGCGCACGATCCTCGGGGCGGCGCAAAGAATGGTGTTCGAGCGAGCTGCTTGCGGTCGGGAGCCGCATGTATCCAGCATCTTCCCCCTCACTTCTCGGCCATGTCGTCTCAATCTGAGGGGCGAACCGGCGGTAGACCGTGGGCCGGGCCGGGCCGAACACTGGCAGCAGCTGCCGCCCGGTGCAGCCCGAAGTCGCCATGAAGATGATCGCCGCCAGAGCCTCACGGTCACCCGCCCTACATCGACCACTGCCCTGCGGACGTATGACAACCGCCGGTGGCACCCTCCTCCTGAACAGCACCCACAACTCGTCCGGCACCACTTGCGGAAGCCCTCACTGGACGGCTTGGAGCCGGGGCGAGGGCTTCGCACATGGAGATCACCACCAAGTGCAACGACTCCTGCCCCTTGTGCGGCCTGGGTGCCCTGCCGCTGGCGCAGGGCATCACCATGACGGCCGAGCAGCACTCCCGCCTGGTCGACGAGTTCGCCTCCATCGGGCTGCCGTCGGCGGCGGTCACCGGCGGGGAGCCGTTCGTCGAGATGCACGCGCTCGTGCCGCTGATCAAGGCGCTGCGCGGCAGCGGCATCGACATCTCCCGCTGTATGAGCTGATGCCCGTCTACCCGAACAACGAGCGCCTGCCCGAGCAGCGCAAGGCCGAGCGGCCCGGCCACACCACGGTGAAACGATGGATGGACCGCTGCTTCGACTGCTTGGCCCCCACCGTCGGCACCTACATCCTGCCCTCCGGCCTGATCAAGCAGGACGGCCGCGTCTACGCCTGCGCTTTGTTCGACGTCCCTGAGCCACTCGGCTTCGGCGACGTCTTCACCGACAGGCTGCGCACGATCGTCCAGCGGGCGAACAGCGATGACTACCTGCGGCTGATCGCCGACGGCGGTGGGCTGAAGGGCCTGCACGGGGCGGTGTCGGCCGAGGTCACCGAGCAGACGACCTGCGGCGGGTTCTGTGCGTCCTGCACTCCGCTCAGAGGCGAGTACGGGCAGTTGAACGGGCTGCCCGCTGCCCAGCCGCTGCCGGTGATCCTTGCGTAGACGCTGACGGCGGGGCTCCGCGCCGAAGCGATGGCCGGGAAGTGAAGAGGAGGGTGTCAATGTCGGAGTGCACAACGACCGCCCGTCATCTCCGTGACGCGCTGTCACGGATCACCAGCCGCGACGTCGATACGATCTTCGAAGACGGGCGGCTGAGCACGACGTCCAGATCGACAGTCTGGCCCTGGCCGAGTTCGTGACCGACTTGGAGCAGCGGCTGTCCGTCACCATCCTGGACGAGGAGACCGGCCGCCTGCGCACCATCGCGGACTTGCGCGCTCTCCTCGGCCGCCTCCACCCGAGCGGAACGGACGCGACATGAGCATGCGCCAGATCGAGCCGAAGCAGCGCGGATTCCTCATCGTGAACTCCCACCCCGAGGGCGCCGCCGCCACCGTGCGCCGCATGTGGGAGGACATCCCCGCGCGGTCCGACGGTCGCCGGCCGGTCGCCCTCGTGCTGGGCCACTCCGCCGGATACGGCCTTGCCACCCTCCTCGCCGGCCTGCGGCAGCATGGCATCCGGGGCGTCGGCGTCGCTTTCGAGGGCGCGGACAACGGACGCCGGACCGCGACGGCCGGCTGGTACCGGACCGCGGCCGCCGCCGAACTCGCCCGCGACAACGGCGGCGACTTCGAGTTCGTGAACACCGACGCGTTCTCGGACGAGGGCAAGAAGCAGGTCCTCGACCTCGTCGCAGAGCTCTACGGGCCGGTCGACTACCTGATCTACAGCCTTGCCGCTCCCCGCCGCACCGACCCGGCCACCGGCACCGTGCACCACTCGGCGATCAAGCCGCTCGGTGTCGCCTACGAGGCGCCCGCCCTGGACTTCTCCGGCACGGAGCCGAAGGTGTCTCGGATGCGCCTGGAGCCGGGTACCGAGGAGGAGAAGCAGGCCACGGTCGCGGTCATGGGCGGCGATGACTGGTCCCTGTGGGTCGCTGCCCTGGGTGAGCGCCGGCTCCTTGCACCCGGCTTCACCACCGTGGCACTGACCTACGTCGGATCCGAGGTGACGGCGCCGGTGTACCGGCAGGGCACCATCGGCGCGGCGAAGGAGCACCTGGAGGCCACTGCCCGCGACCTCGCCACCGCACCCGCCCTCCACGCGGTCGACGGCCGGGCGTTCACCGTCGTCGCCGGCGCCGCAGTCACCCAGGCGTCCAGCGCCATCCCCTCCATCGCCCTCTACACCGCCTTCCTGCGCACCGTCCTCGACGGCGACACGTTCCGCAGCACCGCCCACCAGGCCACCGATCTGTGGGACCAGCTGGAGGGCCGCACACCGCTCGTCCTCGACGAAGCCGGCCGGATCCGCCTCGACGGCTGGGAACTCGACGACCAGGTCCAGCAGAGCGTACGGGAGCTGTGGGCGGACCCGGAGACCGGGCTGCTCACAGCACGTTCCGGCGCGGACTGGTTCATGAACCAGGTCCGTGAGCTCTACGGATGGGGAGTCGACGGGGTGGACTACGACCAGCCGGTCGAGACCGACATCGCATGGCCGACGACCCGCTGAACCACATCGAACATGGCGAGGTAAGCCCCGATGGGGGCGAACCTCGCCATGTCCTCCTGTGGATGCACCGGACGGCGACTGAAGTGACAGCGCCAGCTCGTCACCGCGCCAGCTCGTAGGATGATGGCTGTGACAACTCGCCGCCGGGACCTCGGTACTGGCCCCCAGGATCTTGCGACCGTGCGCGCCGCCCAGGCTGATCTGCTCGACGAGCTGCCCGGCATACGCCTCCCCGATCTGGAGGAGCTGCGGACTCGCGGCGTGCTGGGGCCCCGTCCCTCGGAGCAGCAAGGCCGGCGCCGTGTCCTCGGAGAGGGCATCACCCCGAGCACCGAAGCGGTCGGCCCTACCGGCTGACGCCGTCAATTTCGGTTCCGGGACCACCAGCCGAGACGGACCGCCCCAGCGACGGTGCGATCACTCGGGCCGGGCAGAGGTGCCGCTACTTCCTGCGCCAGACCGTTGTCGGTGACGGCCGTCGCCCGGCGCGTACGCCGCTGCGTGACGCTCAGCAGGAGGCTGGTGTCCCGGCAGGCAGATGGATGGGCCGCGGCCTTGCCGTGCTCGGTCTGTGGCCGGGTCAGGAGGTCACCGAGACGCAGCCGCGGAGCCTGCTCGGCGAGCGGGCCGTCACCCGTACGCGGACCGGATCGCAGCCGATCAGGTTGGCCGAGGGCGACTCGCCGAAGAAGACGTTCACGGCTGACGCCCTCGTACGCCGGGTGATGGTGACCGGTGTCGAGTTCGTCTCCGGGCCGCAGCCGACGATCTCCCTGTTGTGGGCGCTGGGGGAGGAGGAGACCGGGTGGGTGATCGAGGCCGCGCGCACGAGCGCGCGTTCGTACGGGTGCTGGAGTCGAACGAGGACGAGGTCGCGGTGATCCGGTACGGCGCAAGGACGGTATCTGCCGGGGTGCGGCCGTCCGACGGCCCGATCGCCGCCGCCCCCGCCATCACGAGGCACCGGTCGGCGACCTGGGCCGCCTGTGGTGCGCCGGCGGTCGCGCCTTGAGCGAAGAACGGTGGACCACCTCAATCCCCGGCCGCTTCACCAGCCAGGCTGCGAGGCTGGCCGCTTCCCGGTCCGGCCGAAGGTCGGCAGGCCGCGACATCCTTGAGGACGGTTCCGTAGCGGCGTCCCTTGCGGGTCGCGTACTCGTCGACACCGAACGCCCGCAGGGCGGCCGGCTCTGTCTCCGAAAGTGCTTCGACCAGGCGCAGGACAGTGCACCGGCTGACACCGACGCCGCCGAGCACCCGGGCCAGGCGGGCGCCCGCTCTGCCTGCCGGTGCCGGTCCGATGTCGGGCAGCGTCGAGCGAAGGCGCTCCGTCCGCCGGCCGTGGCGACGGATGCGCACTATCGCGACGTGCACGTCCAATGACAGCACCACCACGTCCGCCACCGACGGAAACAACAGATCCTTCAGCCGAACCGCAAGGTCATCCACGGCCCCGAACTGTTGGCCCAACCACCCGACCAGAGAGCCGTTTTCGGGCAACCTCACTGACCCGTCTCGCAACCCCCGCCGTCACTCCACGTGGCCAGTCCACAGAAGCTGAGCCAGAACCCGTTCCCATGCAAGTCAGCAGGCGCATGCGCCCGTTCGTGGTCACCGAGACCGGTAGGCGGTGGCCAGCACTGAGACGGTGACCTGATCGGGCAGGGCGCCGCCGTCGCTCAGGTCTGCATGACTCACGTGGCGTGCACTCGGCGTCATCGCTACCAGGTCCAGCAAATCCAGCCTGGCCAGGGTCGCGGAGTACTCAACCTGTTCGGTGACGACGGCCTCGAAGAAGGGGTTGAGCGCGCGGTGCAGGCGCTGTTCCTTGGCTGGGTCGATCGCGACCATCCCAGGCACGTGGCCACGCAGCTCGGCCAAGTGTCGACCGGTGGGTCGGACCACGATCAGCCGGCCGGTCGGGCGCAGCACGCGGTGGAACTCGGTGGGGTTGCGTGGGGCGAACACGTCCAGCACGACATCGGCCGCCCCGTCGGCCAGGGGGAAGGGGCGGAAAACGTCCCAGGCCACCGCAGCGGCTCGGTCGTGGGCACGGGCTGCCAAGCGCAGTGCGCGCACCGATGTGTCCAGCCCCAGACCACGGGCGCCAGGCAGCTGGTCGAGTACGCCGGCCAGGTAGTAGCCCGTGCCACACCCCACGTCCACAACCGTGCCCTGCTCAGACACGGCGTCGGCTGCCACACGGGCCGTGACTTCGCGGATGGGCGCGTAGGTGTCGGTGGACAGGAACCGGTTCCGGGCCTGGACCATGGCTGTGTCGTCGCCGCTGGTGGCGGGGGTTCCCGTCAGCAAGCTGGCATAGCCGTGGCGGGCAATGTTGAAGGTGTGGCCTATCGGGCAACGCAGTGCACCGTAGCCGTCGTGCAGGCGGCGCGTACGGCACGCCGGGCAACGCAGCAAGTCGAGGGACAGATCGAGGGCAGGGGGGAGCAACGCGGGCACAAAGCACTCCTGGCAAGGGGTGAAGGGAAGGGATCGTGCCTGCGCGCTCAGAGCGTCACTGCCTCAGAGAGAGGAACGGTCAGAGAGGACGTAATCCACGCAGCAGGCACACCAAGGAGGGCGACGCCGTCTGGCATCGCCCTCAGCGCCTTCCGATCACAGGAAGCAGCAGTGCGGGGTGCTCATGAATGCCACGCCGTAAGTCTACGAGCACGGCCGTATCTACTGCTTCCTGTTGGTGTGATCAGGTCACGTTGGTGTCGCGTTCGATCGTTGCGGGTCCAAGACCCCGGTCAGCCGCCCTCCGCCACCCGTCTCAGGCCGGCAGCAGACCGCCCACGATCAGGCTCTGGTGCGTCAGGAGGCTGATGGGCTTCTGCTCAAGGCGGATGATGGACATGATTGGTAGCGGTCCTTCACGATGAGCAGATGCTCAGTACTTTTCTTGCCTTTCTCGGTGCGTGCACGCTGATAGCCGCCTCGCCCGGCCCCAGTACCATGCTGATCATCCGGCAGTCCCTGCACAGCAGGCGGGCCGGTTTCTTCACGGTGCTGGGGAACGAGACCGGCGTCTTCGTGTGGGGCGTGGTTGCTGCTCTCGGGCTGACGGCGCTGCTGGCGGCCTCGCGGCTTGCGTATGACGTCATGCGGATCGCCGGGGCGGTGATGCTGATCGTCATGGGTGTCAAGACTCTGCTGGATGCCCGGCGCAAAGTCGTGTCCGAGAGCGGCGAAGGGACGGTTCCGGTGCGCTCGGCCTGGCTTTCCTACCGCTCGGGTCTGCTGCTGAACCTTGCCAACCCCAAGGCTGCGGTCTTCGCGATGTCCTTTCTTCCGCAGTTCGTTCCCGCGGGCGCTCCTCACTTGCTGACCATGGTTGGCCTTGCGACTGTTTGGGCGGTGTTCGAGGTCGGCTACTACGGCCTCTACGTGTGGTTCGTCGGCCGGATGAAGAGGATCATCTCCCGCGCCGAGGTCCGGCGGCGCCTCGAGCAGATCTCCGGCGGTGTGCTCCTTGTCCTCGGCGTCCGGATGGCCGTCGAGGGCTGAGGAGGCTGCTCGACGTTCTCGCTCGGGGCTTTGGTGGCAGGTCCTGCGTGCCGGCGATTTCGTAGATCTGCCCGGGGACCCGTCCAGGCGCCGTCTTCGTCGCCGTGGCATGTGTCAGAAACCCGCGTACCCGGGTCGCAACGTCGGCTGGGACTGCCTACCAGTGGAGCGCGATACTGCCGTCGGCGTTGATCTCCTCGCGTACCGTCTGGACGTGCTTCCACGCGGGGATCTCGGCTTCGGCAGTCGCGGAGCCAGTCGGTGCAGGACGGGTAACTGAGGGTCGCGGGCTGCCGCCCCGCGTCCGGCGCCACCACCCCTCCACCCTCTGTGTCGGGAGCTTACGTGTGCTCCGGTCCGGCCCCGATTCCGAGAACGGTACCGGCGCGATCGCTACCCGGCTTGACGGCCTAATTCCGTGAGGCGTCTTCGCCAGTGATGGCCGAGGGGGGTGACCTTCTTCGAGCGGGGGCGTGGCTCTCGGTCAGGGGCTGGCGAAGGTGTCGTGCCCGTCGATCCGGTGTCACACGATGTGACAGGCGACGCCGACTACCCTCCCAACCGTAGGGCCACGTCTGGCGCCCAGGTGAGTTCGTAGATGCCGCGGGCGCAGCGGACGCTTTTGATCCGCAGGCTGGGGCGGAACTGGTGGCCGGGGTTGCGATGCTTCAGCGGCCCTCGGACGATTGTCGAGCGGGCCGCCGATGCCTCTGACCGGCTCCATCACAGCGTTCCGCCCAGTGCTTGCACTTCCCCGGCCACCCGACGTCCCCCGCCCGTACGATCCCGGCCTACGCCCGTACGATCCCGGCCTACGCCCGTACGATCCTGCCCCGCGTTCCCCAGGTCCTGGCCCTGCTCGACCTCCAGGCCGTTCAGGCCAGCCCCCCGCAGGCGCAGCGCACGCTCCTCCAACTGAGTACCTGGCTCACGGACAAGGACAGGCGAGAGCGGCTCCAGCCCAAATCCCCGGACCCCGTACGCACATACCGGCAGACCACGTTCCCCCAGCTCGGTCCGGACGCCGTCCCCACCGTCGCCTACGTCATCGACCGCCTCGGTGCGATCATTCGAGCCGGGCAGAGGTGCTACTGCCTGCGCCAGACCGTTGTCGGTGACGGCCGTCGCCCGGCGCGCACGCCGCTGCGCGACGCTCAGCAGGAGGCCGGTGTCCCGGCCGGGAGATGGATGGGCCGCCGTGCTCGGATTGACGGCAGGGCAGGAGGTCGCCGAGACGCAGCTGCGGAACCTGTTCGGAGAGCGGGCCGCCACCCGGCTTCTCCAAGCCGTTCCGCCCGTGCGGGGCAAGCGCGGCCGGCCCCGGCGCCGTCCGGACGTGGTGCTGGGCGACCGCGGCGAAGACTATGACAAGTACTGTCGTCTGGTCTGGGGCCACGGCGTGAAACCGCTGATCGCCCGTTGTGGCACCGGGTACGGATCCGGCCTCGGCACCCAACGCTGGGTCGTGGAGCGTGCGTTCGCCCATCTGTAGTGATTCCGCCGGCTGGCGGATCCGCCGGGAGATCCGCGACGACATCCACGAAGCCTTCCTCTCCCTGGGATGCGCGCTGATCTGCTGGAGGAGACTCCGCACTGCGCGATGGGCCTTTGAGGCGGCGCTGCGGGTGGAGGTCAGGGCTCAGTGGCCCCCTCCGCCAGATCCTTGATCGCGTTGAGGCGGTGTTCCCACTGGTTGGTGAGGGTGTCCATCCACCGCGTTGTCCGCCTCAGCGGTTGCAGGTCGGCTTCGTAGCGGACCTCGCGTCCGGCCCTGTGGGCGCGTACCAGTCCGGCGCGGTCGAGGACGGCCAGGTGTTTTGCCACTGCCTGGCGGGTGACGGGCAGGTTTGCCGCCAGGGATGTCGAGGTGGCGCCGCCTTCGCGGGCAAGGGTGGCCAGGACCTGTCGGCGGATCGGATCGGCCAGTGCCACCAGGACGTCATCGGGAGCCTGTTCGCCGTCGTCGGTACGAGTCATGCCGTGGTCTGTTCGCAGTCCGCGCGCAGTTGGCCGAGCTTGCCGGGCCAGTTCTGACTGTTGGCGCGGTGCCGGTCGATGACCTCCTCGGTGGGCAGCCCGAGGTGCGTAAAGCCGCTTTCGACCATGGTGAGCCGGGTGCCTCCCGTGGAGTCGTCTTCGGTCAGGGTGAACTCGACCAGAGTGGCGTTTGAGTCGTCCGGTTCCTCGCCTGCGACGCCTTGGGACCACCGCCACGACAGGAGGCGCGGAGGCTCGACTGTCTGGATGCGAGCGGGAATGACGCCGTGGATGCCGTGGTCGAAGACCAGGAGGCCGCCGGGACGCAGGTCGATCTTGACCGGCTCTCCATTGCCGAACCAGCGGCCGAGGAAAGCGGGCTCGCTCAGCACGGACCAGACCCGTTCCCTGGAGGCATTGATCAGGATGGCGCGTTCGATCGTGTCGGGGATCACTGCAACCTCATCTCATCCGGATGCGCTACCCAAAGGTTGCACATTCGGAAGCAAACACGCAACCAATTGGTTGCGCACGGGTAAGTGGCCGCTTGGGTCCCACCAAGCCTCGAACTCCCGCCACGTACTCATTCCGCCAGGAGTTCTAAGCGTCGGTCACGTGGTGGGCGGTGTGCGGGTTTCGACCGCTACGACACGGGAATGGGGGTCGCGGGCAGAAAGGCCTGCCGGTCAGGCGACCTCGTGGCGCTCGGGCGCCTTCCGTATCTTCATCCCCGCGACGATGAGCATCAGCCCCACAACGGCGACGCCGAGGTAAGCGGTGGGCGGAAGGTGGACGATCTTGTGCATCCAGCCCCACTCCGCGCCGAAGAAGGTCTGCGAAGCGAAGCTGACAAGCCCTTGGGCTCCTATGACGTAGCCGATGCTTTCGACGGTGTATCCGATGGTTGTTCGCACGGATCAACCTTCTCGCGACGGTGCCGCAAGATGCTCGTCCACAGGGACGAAACCGCAGTAGGTCAAAGGATGCAGTCGCGTGCGGAGAGCACCGGCGCAGCACCCCGCCGCGGCACAGAAGTGGTCGACATGGGACAACTCAAAGATCACGCCCTGCGCCCAGCGCATGGCTGTCGATCTTCCAGATCAGCTTGCCTCTGTTGTGGCGCACCGTGTCAGCATCAGTTCGCCCGCCGTCCGGTCGTACGATCCCGGCCTCACCTGCGGTGGTCCGGGCGCCGCGCTGGATGCTGCGGTCTGCGGCGTGAGTGCCGGGTGCAGACCTGCGCCGCGGACCCAGTCAGGCTCTGCCGGCGCTGAGGTGGTGGTTGTTGAGCCAGTACGTCGCCCGGGTGCCGCCTCGCGCATCAGCGTCCCGCCGGGCCACTGCTCCCTGGAGGGCAGCTCCAGCCCGCCCGCGCCGGAGGAGAGCGGCGGGCGGTACTGGGTCCACCACAGATCCCGCGTATCCGCCATGGTGACCAACCTGTGAAGGTCACCTGCGAGGCCGTGCAAGGCTCGAAGGGCATGGAAGCCCAGAAGGTCCAGGTGATCTAGACGAATACGTCCGATGTCTGACGGTGTGCTGATGGCGCCACCGCATAATGATCAGCGGGCGCTGGCGCGGAACGCCGGTGCCATAACGGGGAGTTGATATGCAGAGCGCGAGTGGTGAGGCCACCCTCGTCTGCTCACCCAGCTCCAGGGCGACCAGCTCCCACAATGGATCAAGGCGGTCCGCTGACGACCTGCCCAGCCTCCACACCTTCGTCAACGGCCTCGAACGCGATCTCGCCGCCGTCACCGCCGGCATCACACTGCCGTGGAGCTCCGGCATCGTCGAAGGCCACGTCAGCCGGATCAAAATGATCAAACGCCAGATGTACGGCTGGGCCGGCTTCGGTCTCCTGCGGAAACGAGTCCTGCCGGCATCCTGACGGGACAGTCACGAGCTCTGCTGGAGTCGCTCCGCAGCCTGAGCAGGGGTGTCGTAGTAGCCAGGTCGTGCCAGCAGGACCGAGCTGAAGTAGTAGCCCTGTTCTGCTTCCGGCTCATCGTCGGCTGCGAACGGACGCCAGAAGCTCAGCAGCAAGTCCGGGGCAGTGAATGAAGCATCGTCGTCTGGATCTCCCTCGATCGAGGTGAGCTCACCGACGCGCCGGACAACCTCGCGGGCGGGAAGCGCGAACACGTCCACACCCTGGAACAACACTCGATCCGCTTGGGACGGGGGCCTTCCCAGCTCGATAGCTTCGAGCGTGTCGCGCATGCAGTGGATGCTGATCATCAGCCCGCTGGGACGGAACACGTGCTGTCCCGGCCGGTCGGACTCCGAGATAGCAGAAGGATCGCGGAGCGAGTCCAACGCGGTGTTGGCCACGTGTCGAGTCATACCGATCCGCAACGGGCCAACGCCGTTTGGTGGGGCGAGGTCGAAGTCCATGCGGGCATGATCCCAAACAGGTCTGCCAGCGGGTGACAGAAGGCCATCCAGTCCCGGCAGGTTACAGAGTGTGAGGGCTCCACAGAAGTTGGACCAGAACCCGAGAACGGGAGTCGTTTGTCGACGGCTTCGGGAGTCAGCGCGTCACTCACCCTGTCGCTTGATCCTGTTGATGAGTTCGGGAGTCACTGAGCGCCTGCGTCTGAGCGGTCCATGACAGAGTGCGCGCCTGCTGCTCAACGGATCACGCTGGCAAGCCGCTCGCTGAGCGGGCCATGACTGGATCACCGGCACGACCGTCTCGGCGCCGGAGCTGGCCCGCCGCCCGCCCGGTAGGGCCGTTGTCACAGGCAGCGGCTACCTTGCAGCTCAGCACAGAACCAAGGCAGGTTGCAGGAAGAGGAGCGGCAATGGTCGTCGAGGTGGGGCACGCGCAGGCGTGGGACCTGGAGGCTTGTGCGTCCTGGCGGCCGATGTCCGCCGAGGAGGCCCGGGAGCGGGATGCCGCCGGGCTTCCGTACGTGGTGGTGTACCGGGAGCCGGGTCGGAAGGCCCCGCTTGAAGTCCGGCTCGTCTCCTGGCGGGACCACTACGTCGGGCTGTGGGTCTACGACGCCCAAGGCCGCCGCACCTACGACCTGGACATGCGGCTGCTGGACGACCCGTCGCGGCTGCTGCGGCGGTACTCCGTCGGCTGGTACTACACAGGCCCACAGATGGCGGAGTTCGACAAGGCGTGCCCACGCATCACCGTGGACCTCTTCCCGGACGGGAGGGGCCGACGGACGGAGGAGCGGCAGGGGCAGGGCGGAGGCTCCTATGCCACATCGCCCGGACTCGGGGACGACGAGCGCTGGATGGACCGCCCCGCCTTCGGCGCGTGGCCGCTGCTCTCGGCCCAGGTACACGGGCTCAGTGAGCCGCCGGCCTTCGAGGCGGCTGAGGTGGCCAAGGCAGCCGAGCCGGGTGACAGAGACGCCCCCGCCACCTGCTGGCGTCCGCCGCGCCCCGCGCAGCCCGGGCCGATCAACGAGTTGTTCCGGCCCGGGGTGCGCGTTACCGACGGGTACCACCCCGAGATGACCGTCGTGGAGCCGCGCCGGGTCGGCACCCTGCGCGTACCCAGCGGGCTGCTGGCCGTCTCCGGCCCGGACATCGACCACGGCGACGGGCCGCGCATCACGGTCCCCGTCCCGCCCGGGGAGTACGTACTCGACGAGGCGCGGGTCCGCTTCAGCTACCACTGCGAGTGGCGGGACGCCGAGGTCACGACCACGGAACCCACGGCCGTCCGCCTGCTCGTCAGCGATGCCCCCGCTGCGACCTGGGAGATGGCCCTCGGCCCGGACGACGATCCCCGGCTGTTCATCGAGCAGCAGATAGCCGGCTTCGACACCGACGGCGCCACCGGCTGCTTCGCCGACGCCGGGTCCTGGGAGCCCCTCATCGCGCTCTTCGAGCGGGGGCTGGTCCGAGGGGAGTCGGACCTGGACGGGTACGAGGACATCGACGACGGTTCCATGTTCATGCAGCGCGCCTGGGACGAGGCTTCCGGCGGCGAGCTCATGTCCTTCGCGACGACCGGGGACGGTACCTACCCGGTGTGGGTCGGCCGTTCCGAGGCCGGTGAGGTAACCGGCGTCGTGGTGCTGGTGGAGGGGATGCCCGAGCTGCTCCCGGAGTGGGATGGAATCCCCACCGATGCGGCTGTGCAGGCAGGGTCCTGCCTGCGTGCGCAGCTGGTGACGATCTCGGTAGCACGGTTCACAACGCTCGGCGCCTGGAGCCCGGGGTACATGAACCCATCAGGTCAGCGGCGGGTGCTTCCCGAACTCGGGTTCTGGCACAACTTCTGTGAACTCACGCCAGTCCGGTCCGGAGGTGTCTTGGATCATGACGGCGACCTGCCGGTTCACCGGGCCGCCAGCTCCGGGCGCTGAGGTTCTGGCTCAACCTCACGGAAGTTGAGCGAGAACCGGTTCTCGTGAACAACGCCAAGGGGGTCATGGGCCACGCAGCGCTCCTTGTTCAAACTCTGGGCAGTCGCGCGGACCCGTACAGCTCCGACGCCCTCGACCGCGTCATCGCTGCTCTTCAGCGAGCGGTCCTGGCCGCCTGACCTCAGGGCGGCCGGGGTGTCGGGCCGGTTAGAGGTGGCGTGGGGAGCGGCGGCACGCGCTCGGACGGGGGCGGTGGTCCGGGTGGGGTGCCGTCGCCGAACGGCCGGCCGCCGAGCGCTTCGCGCCCGTGCGGCGAGAGCCAGGCGCGGGTGTCCGGGCCTCGGGGGATGATCCCGGTCGGATTGATGTCGTGATGGACGACGTAGTAGTGCGCCTTGATCTGCGCGAAGTCGATCGTGTCACCGAAGCCGGGCGTCTGGAACAGGTCCCGCGCGTAGGCCCACAGGGCGGGGAGTTCGGTCAGTTTCTGCCGGTTGCACTTGAAGTGGCCGTGGTAGACGGCGTCGAAGCGCACGAGGGTCGGGAAGAGGCGGACATCGGCCTCGGTGATGGTGTCGCCCACCAGATAGCGCCGGCCGCCGAGCCGCTGCTCCAGCCAGTCCAGCCGCTCCCAGAGGCGGCGGTACGCCGTGTCGTACGCCTCCTGGCTTCCGGCGAAACCGCACTGGTAGACGCCGTCGTTGACGTCCCGGTACACCTTGTCGGCCACATCGTCGATCTCGTCGCGCCACCTGTGCGGATAGAGGTCCGGCGCGCCGTCCCGCTGGTGGGCCGCCCACTGGCTGCCGAGGTCGAGCGTGATCTGCTCGAAGTCGTTGGTCACCACTTCGCCGGTGGGGACGTCGACGATCGCGGGCACGGTGATGCCGCTCGGATAGCCTGGTTCGCGCCGGAAGAACGCCTCTTGGAGCCTTTCGATGCCGAGGACGGGGTCCCGGCCACCCGGGTCCAGGTGGAAGCACCAGCTGCGCTCGTCGTGCAGGGGCCCGGCGATCCCCATCGAGAGCACGTGCTCCAGGCCCATCAGCCGCCGGACGATCGCGCTGCGGTTCGCCCAGGGACAGGCCCGGGCGATGATCAGCCGGTACCGCCCGGGCTCCACCGGATAGCCGTCGCGCCCGTCGGCCGTGATTCGGGTGGTGATGTATGTGCGGTCGCGCTCATAGGCGCCGTCACCGGTCATCGGTCCGAACCTTCCTCACGGCCCTGGCTCGGGAGCGTCGAGACAGCCGGTCGGCCAGTCGGCTGCGCGCTTTTCCATACACACCGGCGCGTACCCGCGCCCGCTCGCACCACGCCCGCCTGAGGGCGCCCGCCCGCCACCCTTCCGGCGTCGGCCGGCTCCGGGCTGCCTCACCGGACAGGGCATCGCGCAGCGCCTGCCAGACGTGGGAATCGCCGCGCAGACCTCATCGGCCGGGTGCTGGATCGAAGAACTCGGACATCTTTGCCACGGCAGGGTGGTCATGTGCCATGGCGTCCGTCTCCCAGGGGATCAGGGTCGGACAGGCCCGCCGCACAGGCCCTGGGGCGCTAACCGTCGTCTCCCACAGGTAGCCGCTGGTCATGGAGGTCGCAGACACGCCTGGCTGTAGAGGTGAGCCCCCGGGCAGCACTGCGGGCATCGCTTCGCCTTGAGGGAACGCCGCTGAGAGCCGGCAGCACCCGAGCCGTGTCGTGCCGGCAGATCGACCATGATCGTGCCGGACTCCACCGTGCGTCGTGATCGACACTTGGTGACAGTGGATGACAGGTGACGCACCACGCGTCACCTGCATGCGGAGATCGGAGTCGTACCGTGAGCAGCAAGGATCTGGTCCTGAAGGCAGCGGGGGAACTGTTCGGGGAGAAGGACCCGAGCGCGGTGGACCGCTGGGTGTCCGCCGCCTACCGTCAGCACAGCAGCCTGGCGGCAGACGGCCCCGAGCCGTTGCGCCAACTGGTGGCGGGCCTTTCGGAGGACTTCCGCTACGAGAGCGCCCGGGTGATCGCCGACGGGAACCTGGTGGCGCTGCACGGGACGTACTACGGCTTCGGGCCCCAGCCGCTGGTGGCCTTCGACCTGTTCCGCATCGATGCGGACGGCAAGCTGGCCGAGCACTGGGACGCGCTGACTCCGGTCGCCAAGGAAACCGTGTCCGGCCGCTCCCAGACCGACGGCCCGACCGTGCCGAGCGACCTCGACAAGACCGAGGCCAACCGCAGGCTGGTCAAGGACTTCGCGGAGAAGGTGCTCAAGGGCGGTGACTACTCCGTCCTGACCGACTACATCTCGACCGAGAACTATGACCAGCACAACCCGGAGGCCGACGACGGCCTTGACGGCTTCGGCGCGGCCGCCGCGAAGTGGGCGGAGCAGGGAAAGAACCTCGTGTACAAGACCGTCCACAACGTCGTGGCCGAGGGGGACTTCGTGCTCCTGCAGTCCGAGGGCGAGTTCGGTGCGCCCGTCGCCTACTGGGACCTGTTCCGCGTCGCCGACGGCAAGATCGTCGAACACTGGGACGTCATCGCGCCCATTCCTGACGAACTCCCGCACACCAACGGCGTGTTCTGAGCAGTAGACCGTGAGCACCAGGACCTAGGCAGGGAAGACCTTCCGCTTCAGCGCCGACAACAGCGTCGTCTTCCACAACACCTACACCCCGGCCGGCACCGGGCTGCACTACGAGACCGGCGCCGGCCGGCTTCGTGCAGGAGACGCTCGGCTTCGGCTGACGCGGCCGGGGTGCACGTACCCTCGACGACATGGGTGACGTTGTTCCGCTGCTGGCGATCTTTGGTGGTTTGGCCACAGTGCTCGCTGCCCTGCTGTGGCTGGCGCGCCACGTTCGGCGCCGGGGCACAGCGGGCGCGGCAGTCGGCGCGGCGTTGGCCTCGTGGGAGGAAGCGTGGCGTGTGACTGCTCACGAGTCCCACTGGGAGATCAAGGCGCAGGCGGAACGTCAGGCCCCGGTGTTGTCGCCTGACGGCTACGGGCCGAACAGCCGGCACGAAGCGAGGCCGAGTGCGCGGACCCGCGGACGTTCTGTATCCGGACCCCGCAGAGGAAGCATGGGGCTGCGCCGCCGGGTACAGCGATGGCGCCAACGCGGCTGACCGGGTCCGACGTCACTTCAAGGGATCAATGGCACAACACAGCCGGCCGGTGAACACCAGGCGCTGCCGGGGCCCGGCTCCGGCGGCCCGCCGCCGGTCTTGACCGCGCCGTTCACGCAGTGCTTCTCTGCCGGGCCGCTGCCCGCTTCGGGGCGGGTTCTTCGAGCAACTCGCCGACGTGTACGCGACAGACCCGGCAGGGCAGCATGGGAGCAGGCCGCACGGGCCCGGGTAAGCGTCACAACTCACTCAACCCGTGCGGTCTTTGCCCATGTCTTGGGCCGAGCGGAACTTCGGCTCCTCAAGCGGGTGGCGTGCCTGTCATGATCCGTGTCATGCGCACACGGATCGCGTCGGCCGGGATGGCCGACATCCATCAGGTTCTTGCTGACCACCATCGATACTGGGCAGAACGCGACCTTCGGTCCCTGCACCTTCTGGCGCTGGTGCAGGAGTTCGGTGAAACCTGTCTGGTCGTCCGTGCCGAGGACGGAATCCGCGGGTACATCATCGGGTTCGTCACCCCGGCCGGCACCGGGTACGTACACCTGATCGCCACTCGGGACGACGCCCGCGGCACCGGTCTCGGGCGCCGTCTGTATGCGGCGTTCGCTGATGCTGCCCAACGCCACGGCGCGCTGCGATTGAAGGCGATCACGTCACTCGGAAACACTGGCTCGATCGCGTTCCATCGCCGCCTCGGATTCGACGCGAAGACCGTCGATGACTACAACGGTCCCGGCCAGGCCATGGTCGTCTTTCATCGCGTTCTGCCGTTCGACGCCATGCAGCCCTGAGCGGCCGGCCGTCCCATCACCGGCAACCGCTCCCCAGGTCGTCAGCGGGGCGCAAAGCCGGATCGGCACCATAAGCCAGCCGAAGGTCCGCTCGACGACCCAGAATCACCTTGAAGCCCTTCTGGGCAGGGTCGCGGCGGGGGATGCCGATGCCCAAACGGGCGCCGTGCTCGACGACCTTGGTGTGGTAGCCGGTGTCGGCCCAGACTTTGGTGATGCGGGAGGGAGTGGTCGGCGGCGATGTCCGAGAGCAGATGGATGCCGCCGGAGTTGTCGGAGACGCTGTGCCGGTCCTGGTGAGACAGCTCAATGACTCTGTCATAGTGCCCGCCCGGGACGCCTCTGCTCCGCCGCTGCCCACGGTTGCGGTCAGTGCAGTGGGAGTGCTGGTACGCCATGAGCCGGTCTCCGCCGTGAGCGTCGGCTCAGTGCTGCAGACCCGGTGGCTGGGCAGAGCTGGGGGGATTCCGACACGGGGCTGTCGGAGTTCTCAGTTCGGGACCAGAAGCTCCCAAGCCGGCGTGGGGGATCAGCGTGGTGAGGGTGCGGGCGGTGTATCCGTGGAGGTTTCCCTCGTTGAACTCCCTTCCTGGCGCCGGCACCGGGCTGGCGGCGGCCTGCGTGAGCACGGCGGTGATCCGCTCGACCCGCTCGCTGTCGCCGCTGAGGCCGGCCGCTGCGGCGTGAGCGTGGGTACGAACAGGTAGGCGGTGCGGGTGCGGACCTCGGGGTCTGGGCCGTCGAGCGACGGCCTGGACCGCGTGGTGGAGGCCGTTGCCGCGTTGGCGGCAGTCGCGGAGGATCTTGTAGTGCTTCGTGCGGGCGAAGGCGTGCTCGACGCGGGCCCTGACCTTTCGGTGTTCGGCGTTGTCCTCTTCCTCGCCGGGCAGCAGGGCTCGGCCGGGGCGTTTGCGGTGCGGGACGAGGAGTCCGGTGTTGATGTAGGCGCCGTCGGCCAGCACGGTCACGCCCTTGCAGACGGCGGCCAGGCCGGAGTCCCGCCAGGCCTTCGCGTCTGCGGTGTTGCCGGGCACCGGCCGTGCCGCCGCGACCACCAGTTTCGTGTCGGCGTCGATGATGACCTGCACGTTCGCAGAGAACCGGTAGTTGCGCGAGGACGCGGCGGTCTTTCGGTCGCGGACCGGGATCAGGGTGCCGTCCACGATCCACAACCGATCGACCACATCGGCCGGACGCGCGGCCGGCTCGATCGCGAGCAGCGGCCGCAGTCGCTGGATCACCCGGCAGACCGTCGCCGGCGAGCAGCTGAAGAGCGGGGCGAGCTGCCGCATCGTGAGGTTCGTGCGGTAACACACGGCCACCAGCAGCACCCGGTCGCCAGCGGCAGGCACCACGGCCTCCCGCCACCGGGCCCGTTCCCGCCCCTTTCCCGCACGACCTTCAGCAGCCGCTCGAACTGCCGCATCCGCAGACCCGTGAACGTCTCCACCCACAACGGCTCAGCCCTCAACACCCCACGCATACAAGGAAAATGCCCGACCCGAAGCCTTCTGCAACACGCTTTAGAGCCGTGCCACGACCGCCGCTCCCGGAGCCGGACCCCGACACCATCACGATCCGGCTCCCCGACGGGACCCTCGTCATCGCCCGTCTCGACCCCGCCCACCTGGCAAGCGCCAGCCCCCTGCAGCGCGCCCTGCGCGACCTCCGCACCCGGTACGCCCTCACCGGGGGACAGCATCTCAGACAAACGCCCGATGGCCCGTCACGATGGTTGTGCACAGGGCAAGGACCTGGCCCTCCCCAGCGCGGTCCGCCCCGACCCGCATGGCGCTTTGATCAGGGCCGCTCCTGAGGACTCGTCCGGGAGAAGCCGGAGGCGTCGGCCGTCTGCGGTAGCGCATCCCGACGAAGAACAGCTATTGGTGCCGGACGGCAGCGAGCCGCTCCGGCACGTCTGCCCCTTCCGCCAGCTGGCCTTCGACTGTCTTCGCGTCGAGGCGGGCCTGGCACCGGCACAAACGGCAGTAGGCCCACTCCAACCTTCACGCGCACCGTCGGCTCGCTGGGACTGCGCGGACTCACCCCTCTCGTGGGCGGTCACCCATCCAGGGCTTCCGCGACCTGCTCGACCTCGTCACTCCGGTCAGCGTGATCGTCACCAGTGCTCGCCCCGGCTCACTCACGCCGCCCCTGATCAGCGGGGCCGCCCGAACCGGCCGGGTTCGGGCGAGCGGTCCGCGTCCTGAGGCCCCCATTGACATCACGCGCACCCGCCCGCGGGGGACGGCTCGTCACCTTGCTACCCTCGCTGCGATTTGATCATGAACACAAGGGGGCGCGACGTGAGGATGCGAGCAGCGAGGGCGACGGCCCTGGCCCTGCTCACCGCCGCGGCGATGACGGGGTGTGGCGGGTCGCAGGGTCCTGCCGCCAAGGGCGAGGACGCCAAGGCCACGGACGGGGCGCAGCGGCCCGCCGCGATGAGCCTGCCGCCGGCCTACGACGGGACCCGGGGCTGGGACGAGACCCTTCCTTGGGTGCCCGGGACCGATCCCGTGGCCCCGGTGGCCGTGGTGCCCGGAGCCAAGGCCGTGGCCCTGCTGACCCAGGACGGGGCCGGTTTCGCCGTACGGTCCAGGGCCGCCGACAGCGGTGAGGTGCGCTGGGGCTCGGCCATCTGGCGGCCGCCGGTGTTGAAGGAGGGCGCCAAGGAGGCGAAGGAGATTCCCGACGTCCTCGCCATGGAGCAGGACGGCCGCAAGTTCGTCGTCGTCTCCGCGCACGGCATGGCCGGCAAGGACGATCTGCACGACGGTACCGAGGTGGTACGGCTCGCGGTGTACGACGCCGAGGGCCGGGGCTCGGGCCAAAAGCCGCTCCGGGAGATCGACGTGCCGGTGACCGCGGACGCGGGCGACTGGCGGGTGAGCGCCGACGGCGGCCGGCTGCTGGTGGGTTACGGCGAGTTCGGCCGCTACCCTCAGTGGTCGTCCGCCGTGGACGTGGTCACGGGCAAGGTGACGCCGTACGCGAACCCGGCCGAACTGCTGCCGCAGTGCGCCGGCAAGACGCTGGAGTGCGGCTGGGCCCGGGTGGTCGCGGCCGGACCCAACGGCCCGCTGGTCGGACTCGGGCGCGGGTTCGGCGTGCCGGGCGGCTGGTTCGGCGACGCCGTGCGCCCCGAGGGCGTGAACGCCACCGTGTCGAACGGCCTCACCGACGAGTGGAACGGCGACGTGTACGGCGTGGCGGCCGGACGCTTCCTCGCGCAGTGGCACCGCACCGACAAGGACGGTTCGAGCGAGCCGACGGCGTGGTCCGTGCACGAGGTCGCCTCGGGCCGGCTCCTCGCCCGGATCGACTGTGCCTACGACGACTTCCCGTCGGTCACCGCGCAGGGCAACGACCGTGCCCACCCGGTCGTCTCCTCTCCCTCCGGCCGCTTCCTGGCGGCGGGCCCGGTCGCCTTCGATCTGCAGCGCAAGCAGGGCATTTGCCTGCAGGGCGACGGCAACCGCAAGACGATCGCGGTGAACACGGTCGGGGACGACGGCGTCGCCTACGGGACGGTCGGCGAGGATTCCGACGGGCCGCGGTTCGCGCGACTCGACCTGACCACCGCCACGGGCGATGCGAAGATCCTCCCCGTCGGGGTCGAGATCCCGCAGCGTGCGGATGTGGACGGAGCGGGATCGGGGCTGTTCGTCGTCCGTGACAAGGACCAGAACATTCGCGTCTCGCTGCGACCGGCCCGCTAGGTGTATTGGCCACGAGCGTTGTTGACACTGTCTGGTCTTGAACATGGCGAAGACCTCCGGTGTGGTGGGAGCTGTCTGGGAACTCACCGCACAGAGGTCTTCGTGGCCACCGTAATGCCCGACTGACCGTCTTCGGCAGGAGACTGCTGGTCGAACGTGTCTGCTCAGGCCGTCCGGTCGCGCATGTGGCCGCCGAGATGGGCATATCCCGGGCCACCGCCCACGGGCCACAGAGTCCGCACAGCGCTCCGCCGCGCAGCTCGGCGATTGAGCCGCCCACCAGGCCACTCAGACCGTCCCCGGATGACGCCGCCCCAGGGCTACGACGGGTCGGGCGGAGCGAGGGCGTTCAGGGTGAAGCCGGCGGCGAGGAGCACCTCAACTGGGATCTGCCAGCCACGCTCCGGGTCTTCCACCGACCTGGCAACAGCCAGGCCTCACGGCGCCGGCGGATCGTGGAACGCCTCACCCCCGCACACGGCAGCGGCCTCATGCTGGTTCAGCATCGGACGAGTCGTGCTCGGGCCCGTGAACGCCGCCCTTCTCTTCCGCCGGGCGGTACGTACGCCGGATTGGCCGCTGGTCAGGGCGGTGCGGCGTGGTGGTCACGATGGATGTCGGGCTGATCACCCGTGGGAGGTGTATCGCTATTACCTGCGGCAGGTCGTCGTCGGCGACAGCCTCCGCCCGGCCCGCACACCCCTTGGTGAGGCAGGCTCAGGCGGAGGTGCGTGTCCCGCCCGGCTGGTGGATGGGACGCGGGCTGGCCGACGTCGGCCTGAGCCGGGGCGTTCGTCACCAAGGACGAGCCGTTCCTCGCGTACCAGGAGCGCGGACAATTCCCTGAGCAGTCCAGGCCCGGACACGCCAGAGCTGGCCGCCGAACGCCTCGCAATGGCAGCCCGTCGTGCTGGGCCCGGGCTACGGCCGTCAGTGCTGTCGCACTGCCGTCGTTGTCACGCAGTCTGAATCTGCGGAGTGCCAGCCTCCTCCCTCTGGGGCGGAACCTTCGGCTGCGCCGTTGACTCAGGTGCGGGCGTGGCATTGGCGCCGCCCGCAGCACGCCGGGCCTGAAGGAACCAGCTGTAGCAAGCGATGCAGCCACGGCTCCATCTGCTCAGCTAGCGATGTATTGAGGTTGAGCGTTTCGCTCAGTGCGAGCGCGATCGCGTCGATCTGCGTGTCGACCACTGCTTGCATTCCTGGGGAACTGTTCGGTCACCAGCGTTCTCATCACCGGTGTACGACGGGCAGCTTTGCTTTTCTGGCACGCCCTACTAACGGCCGCGCCTCGGTGATAGGAAGCTTGACCATGCCTGATGACAACGATCGAGTCTCTTGAAACGACAGGTTGCCTCGCTAGCTTGGGCCTGTCCGGCGGATCATCGCCCGCAGTAGGTGAGGCCGGGCAGTGATCCACCGGACGCGACTGGGAAGGGAACGTCACGCCATGGCGAACTTGGCGACGTACTCGTCGAAGGGCTCGATGCCGACTTCCGCGCGGAGTTCGTCCATGCGCTCGGGCTCCTCGCAGGGCCACGGAACCGGTGCCCCGTCCTTCACGCCGGCGATCTGAGTGCCGTAGACCTGCTTGCGGCCCTCATTGACCAGCGTGCGGTCGCGCAGAAAGGCCAGCTCGCGTGGGCTGGCCGAGCCTGCCGACACCGCCTGCTGCATCAGCCGGAGGGCACGACGCTGAACGTCGAGCTGCCGGTCGGCGTGCTGAGCGATCAGCCATGCCGCGCGTGCGGCTTCCTCGCCGACCAGTTCCGCCGTCGGCCAGCCGTATTCCTCCATGATCTGGTCAAGCCGGTCACCGTGCCGGGCGGTCAGCCGTCGCCACGCCAACTGCTCGGCTGGGTCATCGCTGTTCGCGCGGACTGCGGATTGGTGATCGGCCGCAGCCATGTCTGTGAGTTCCACCGCCAGCGCGGCAACATCGTGCGTCACTCTCAACTCCCAGGTCAGATCGTTGCTTTGTGTCCGCCCGTAAGACTAGAAGCGCAAAAGGGATGTAAAGATCATTCCGGAGAACGGTGACAGGCGCCTCGCCACCCAGGGATAATGGATCTACCCCCGAAGCCAGAGGCCGAGGAAGCCGAGCGGCAGGTCCGCGACCACACTGGGCGCTGGCCCCCGGTGACCGGTTGGTCGCTTCGAAGGCGGCCGCCGGCCTTCACACCGCCGCCGGCACCCCGCACGCGCAGGACGCCCTGTCACCGGTCGACCGTCTGGCATGCTTGCGGGAGGCTCTGGCCGTGCTGGCCATCGCCCTTGCCGGCGTCCACGGGCATCTGGCCTGGTTCCTCGGCGCGGCCACGACCATCCTCACCCCGGTCCTGCACTGGCGTGCCCTGCCCGTGCAGGGCGGGCCTGCCTTCGGCGCCACGATGCCCCCCCCCGCAGCTGTACGCGGACGCCGACCGCCTCCACGCCACCCTCACCAGCATCACCACGACCTGAGCAGCCACACGGCTCCCGCGCCTGTCGGCGGGCAGGACCGGCCCGCCCCGCAGCCCGGCGAGCCGCCCCACCTGCGCCCACCGCATCCGCTCACCACTCGGTGCGGTGTGCTGACGTGGCGGCGCCGGCGCGCAGGCGGAAGCTGCCCGCCGACCCGCGGAAGCCGAGCGCGCGCAGGCGGAAGAAGGCTGGCGCATCGCGGAACAGCGCGAGTCCGCCGCCCGCAGGGCGCGCGCCGAGCGGGAGGCAGCTGAGGCCGCCGCAGCCGCCGCGGCAGCCCGGGAAGCCGCCGCCCGGGCCGAACTCGCAGCCCAGGAGGCAGAGGACGAGGCCCGGCTCACCGCTCGCGAGCGCGGAGAAGGCCGCGTTGCCCGGATGATCCTCAATGCCCACGCGGCGCCCCCGGCCGACCAGCGTCCCACCCACCCGGACGCCGCGGAGGGTTTGGCGGAATCCGAGAGGGCGACGTCGAGGTCCCGTGTACCTATGAACGCAGAAGGGGCCCATCAAGAGGCCTCGCAAGGGAGGAGAGGCACCGTGTCCGAGTCCGAGTTGCTGCGTCAGCAGGTCCTGGACGTCGAGGTCGCACTCCGCGGGTTCGGGTTCCAGGAGTCCGACGACAACGTGGTTCCTGTGCCGTTCGGAGACAACTTCGAGTGGGGGGTGTTTCTCCAGCAGCACGAGCGCCGCTTCGACCTGTTCAGCGCCGGCCACACCCACACCGCCGGCGTGGAGGTCAGGGTGTGGGCCTCAGAGCCGCCTGCCACAGAGGAGAAGTGGGACGAGCAGGGTGAGGTCGACTTCGAGACGACGACCGGGGATGTCGCCGTGTGGACGATGACGCTGGGCCGGTCGGATCACCTGATCCAGCTGTGCAGGCCGGGGTGGTGGCGAGTCCGTGTCGGCTGCACAGGCCGGGACGAGGTCGCCAGGGTGACGCAGACGGAAGGTGTCGCCTACGGGGTGGAGAAGTATGTGATCGACTTCTGGCCGAAGGCCTGACAAGTGTGGCCGGCGCCCGGGCGCCGGCCACACGCCGGCATCAGTTGATTTTGACGATGAAGCCGTCTTCCTGGCCGTCGAGGATCTGGTTGGCGTTGCAGAAGCCGCTCAGCAGGTTGCCGGCGGCGCCGTTCCGCGCACCGGCAACGGGCAGGACGGAGAAGTTGTTCTTCTCGACGTGCACGTCGAACTCGGACGCTGCGGAGCCCTCATAGCTGGTGGCGAAGGGGAACTCGTCGCACTCCTTGCCACCGGCGGTGTAGTTCGCACCCCACGCGCGGGTGCACTCGCGCACCGCGACCGCACGGTTGCGGTCCCGGCGGCGCCCCTGGTCGAGGAACAGCCGGTGCAAGGGCTCCTTCACGTTGTCACCGGGCACGTTCTTCAGCGCGTTCAACGGCTTGGTCGCCCCAGGGTTGGTGAACGCCTGCTTGATGTGATCGGCCACCGCCTTCTCCGGCGCACCCGCCTTTGAGCTGTACTCGAGAGTGGCGATCATGCTGAACGCGGCACCGCCCTTGTTCGCAGGGTTGCCTCCGCCGGTCGAATTACGCAGGTACGAGGCCGAGTCCCAGCGCGGGGCGAACATGAACGGCTTGGCCGTCGCCTGCCCCGGCCCCACCCAGCCCGGCGGCATGGTCGCGACGATCTGCGGCTGACAGACCGCGGCGACGACATCCGCCGCTCCCGCTCCGCTGCCCTGGCCGGGGGCGTAGCGCAAGGTGTGGGCGTAGTGGGAGCTCGCCTGCATCTGCGGAAGCGTCTTGGTGACGGGCAGCGTGGTGCTCAGCACGGGCCGCGCGGTCGCCGGCCAGTTCTCGGGCACGACACCCTTCAGGCCGATGCGCATGCCCGCGGCGCCGGCGGTGCCGACCGAGACGAAGTCGGTGACGTCGTAGTCGAAGTACATCGTGCGGTCGGACTCCTTGGGGACCGTGCCGCGGATGGACACGGTGAAGGAGCTGGTGCCGACCTGTCCTTCCGAACGGGTCCACAGTGTGGTGATCTGCGGAGCGGTACACACGGCGAACCGGGACTTGAGGTACAGCTGTGCGGTACCGCCCATGTGCGCCTTGCACTCGGCGAGCGACATGGCCCGGGCGGGCTCGGGATACGAGACGGCTGCCGCGCCGCCGGCTGCCATGGATGCTGCCGCCGGCGCCGGCTGGGCGATGGCCGCGGGCGTCGTGGCCTTCCGGCCGTATGCGGCGGCAGGCCCCACGACCTCGAGCGGTGTCGTGACAACCGAGCCGCGCGCACTCGGCTGCCCAGCGAGTCCGGCGGCGAGCTCCTTCCAGACCGGCGGGTCACGGAGATGCTTGCCTACTCCGGCTA
Source organism: Streptomyces sp. NPDC101160 (assembly GCF_044768205.1). Classification (NCBI taxonomy): domain Bacteria; kingdom Bacillati; phylum Actinomycetota; class Actinomycetes; order Kitasatosporales; family Streptomycetaceae; genus Streptomyces; species Streptomyces sp. NPDC101160. The sequence continues at coordinate 748,310 of NZ_JBIWPJ010000003.1, forward strand.
CGTGGACACGGCCTGACACCTGTACGAGCAGACCGGCAACAAGGACCTGCTGCGCAAGACCGGCCGGCACTGACGACCGGATCGACCAGCTGTGGGTGAGCGCCCCGCTGCGCGACACGATCCTCGACCACCAGCTCCTCGATACCCCCGCCGGCGCTTCCGACCACCACGGGCTCCTGGTCCGCCTCGACCTCGAGCGCGCGGCCCGCGACAACGTCTGGGACTACCGCTGAACGCCGCCGCCGGGGGAGGACCCGCATGACCGACGACCTCGCACACGCCACCGACCAGCTGCTCGCCGATCACCAGGCCGGTACCTGGATCCCGACACCCGCAGAGCAGACCGTCATCGACGAACTCGCCCACGGCGCTCTCCTCGCTCGCCGCGTCCTCGCCGCGCTCACCCGGGCCCGCCTCGACACCGGCCGCCTCGCCGAACTCCTCACCCGCTGGGCCGCGCTCGACCCCGAGGAAGCGATCACCGCGAAGGTCCAGGACCTCATCGTCGCCGTCTATGTCGATGCCCCGGCCGCCAGGTCGAGCCCTCCCTGCGGCAGGTCACCGTCACCGGCACTGTCCATCTCGCCGCCGGGCCCGCAGCTGTTCCGGTCGACTGCGGCACCTGCGGGGCCCGGACCGGCCTCACCCTGACCGCCGACCACGACACCGCGTACTACACCTGCGTCGAAGACCACCTGAACACCTATCCGCGACTCACCGCCGACACCCTCCGCCGAGCCCTTGCACCCCTACCGCGGTCTGAACCGCCTCCAAGGAGACCTGCGAATCCACCTCGCTTGATCCCGCAGGACTCCACAGACGAGTGGTCCTCCGGCCTCGGAGCATCGGCACGCCTCCGCTGGGAAGCGCACTTGCGAGGTGGTCAAGGCGACCGCCCACCGAGACGAAGGAGACCCCCGAGTGGACTGGTCGGTGTCACGCCCGGCGCTCGTGTGCCGCCTCTGCCCGAGCACACAGACCGACCTGATCGCATACGAAGGACGGCAAGCTCTGCGGTGCCGACAATGCAGGAGAATCTGGCAGCCCTACGACACGTCCCCCTCCCCGGCACCCAGTTACCGCACCGCCTATGCAGCGGCCCCGCCCGAGCACGACGAAGACGAGGCGCTCACGGCGTTGGAGGATGGCCTCAACGAGGCTGCCGCAGCCGCGAAGGCGGCGGGGCACCGCCGCCCCGACCCGATGGCCCGGCTGGCCATGTAGGTGAGTTTCGAGAACGTCTGTCGCTCAGCAGCGAGAACGCCCGGCTCCACGGGAGAGTGATGTCGTTGAGTTCTGGAAACACCTGGGTGCTTGCTTCGCGACCATCGGTGTGCTCTGCACGACGAGGGGCCCCGGTGCTGCCGAAGTCCAAGGTCGATCTGTACGCGGCCATCCGCCGTGACGCCAGGGCCGGCCTGTCGCTGCGTGCGGTCATGCGGAAGTACGGCGTCGGCTACGAGATCGTGCAGAGGGCACTGGTGCCGGCGCTGCCGGAACGAGCAGCAGCCGATCAGCTGAGTCCGCCATTTGATCCCTCTCGCAGACGAGTTCTAGGGTCGGACACCTCACCGTCTTTCACCTGGAAGTGTTCATGCCTCGCCAGTCACCGGGCGAGATCAGAGCGTAGTTGCCGCGGCGCCACACGCACGATCGGCGGACACCCGTGATTCGTGGAGTGTCCGCCTCGGCGAACAGGCAGATCGCCGTGTTTGAGCGCGATCGCGGCCTCCCCGCAGGAGAGGTCGCGATCGCGTTCCGCCGCTGGAATGCCACCACCCGACGGCCACTCGGGAACGCCGATCCGTTCTACGAACGCGACGACACAGCCCTCCGCAGAGACGACTACCACGTCCGCACCCTGCTGGAAGTCACACTCCACGCCTTGCGCGGAAAGGCACGACGTGAATTGAGCATGGTCGTCGGCCCCGCAGACGAACGCGTCCTCCAACGCACGCTCTACAACCCCTTCGCAGACCCGGACCTCCCCTGGTGGATGCGTCGAATCGGTGTCTGAACGCCCAGCCGTTTCTACTTCCGTCCGACACTCCCTGGGTTCTCAGGCCAGACCTGCTGCCAGCAGTCGCTGACAATCGTTCCTAGATCTCACCTACGTAGCCAGCCAGCAGGTCCTCACTCTCGCCCTGCGTCTGGACGTCGACGGCGAGGGCGAGATCGGGTTCGACGTGCGCGTGCCGTGCCCGTTCGACTCCGAGTGCAGCCACGCCGCCTGGACGCCGGCCTACAGCGTCACCTGCCTGCGCCGCGCGCTCACCGGCGACCTGGACCACCGCGACGACATCGGCTGCGACGTCCACGGCGGCTACAACGGCGTCGACCAGGAGGCCGACGACCACGCGGCGGGCATGGACGACGACGCGGATGGCGGCACCGACCTGGAAGAGCTGTACGTCGCGGCGGTCCGCGAATGAGCCGCGCCGCCGACGGCCCGCACCCGCAGCCGCTCACCCCGGCCGACCTTCCGGCCGGGGACGAGGGGTGGCACGGCTGCGGGGAGTGCCGCGTCCCGGTCCAGGGCGGCGCGGCTGGTCTCGCCGCGCACCGCCGCACCGTCCACGACCCTCGACGCGACTACGGCGACCGTCGCCGGTCCAGCTCGACTTCTGCTCCGAACCGGCACGCCGAAGGAGACCCGCTCATGGCCATGTCCGCCGCCGCGAGGGAGTACTACGAATCCCACTTCCAGGCCCTGCGCGAGCAGGGCGCGATGAACGCCGCCCGCCTCTGGCTGCGGCAGGCCCTGCAGTACACCACCGTCAACGGCGCCCGCCTGTTGCCGTTCCCGTCCCGGGTGCCCGCCCGGTCCGTGGCCCCGGCGGTCCGCTCGGCCCTGAAGAAGCACCTGGTCCACGAGTACGACATCGCCGCCCGTGACGGATCCCCGCTGCGCATCGTCTACGTCCGGCACGCCCCCGGCACCTGGTCCGGTGGGGAGGAGGTCATCGACGCCTACGAAGTCCCCACCGAGGAGCTGTGCGTGCCGTAGCGGGTGATGGCCTTCCGTGACCGCCCCGGCCCCGTTCGACGGAGGCCGGGGCGGTCGCGGTGGTCCCTCACCGCCGAGAAGAACGAAAGGAGATGGACGTCATGACCCTGCTCCCCCTCTACGAGGTCGACGTCCCGATAAGGAACACCGGCGGCCTGCGCGGTGTGCACGTCTTCACTGGCCACGCCGACAGCCGCAGCGCCGCCGTACGGATCGCCCACGAGGTCTACGACCAGGCCGCCGCCGCACGGCAGGCCGGACTCGAGGTCCCCGGCAGGCGGCCGGACGGCTGGACGGCGCGCGGCTACCGGCCCGGCTGGGAGCTCGACTGGAAGGCGGCGACCGCCGGCCGCTGGAACGACCCGTACAGCTGGACTCGCGCCGACGACGGCGACTTCGAGCTGCAAATCCGCTCCGGGACAGGCGCACATCGGCGTCCAAACCAGTTCGCCTGCCCCGGGCCTCCCCATCCCGTACGAGACGAGAGGGAGATCCCCAGTATGGACTCCGTCCTGCGCACCCAGGCCCGAATCGGGCAGCGCGCACTCCTCCTGACGACCGCGGCCGTGCCGTTGACCGGCTGGGCCGTCCACGCCATCGCCCTGCACAAGAAGATCGCCGCGAGCCACCGCGACCCGCTGACCGGGCTGCTGCGACGCGACGCCTACACCGCCCGCGCCCGCCGGCTCCTGACCCGACGCGGCGACGACACGATCGTGGTCATGGTCGACGCCGACAGGTTTAAGGAGGTAAACGACCGGCTCGGACACGCGGCGGGCGACACCGTCCTCGCGTCGATCGCATCCCGCCTCACAGCCTGGGCGGGCCCGCGCGCTGCGGTCGGCCGGCTCGGAGGCGATGAGTTCGCCGTGGTCCTGGAGCTGCCCGCCGCCCGCCGCGCATTCCGCCTGGAGCAGCTGGTGCGGATGCTGCACACCCCGGTCACTTTGGACGACGGCCGCACCGTCGACGTCGCCGCCTCGGTAGGCGCCGCCGCCCCTGACGCCGTCGGTTCCCGCGACCTTTCCGCGTTGCAGCGGGCCGCCGACGCCGCGCTGTACGGCGGCAAGCACTCGGGCCGCGCGGTCCTGGCGACCACGGCACACGCCACCGTGCCGTCCGTCAACGGGCGCCGCGCAGGCAGGCAGGGCACGGCCGTGTGGGGGCGAGCGGCATGAGCACCGTGACCCTTCCGCCAGCAGGCGACTGGATCCGCGGCATCACGATCCGCCAGCCCTGGACGACCTGCATCCTCGCCGGGAAGGACGTGGAGAACAGGCCGGCCCCCTGGTCCTGGCGAGGTCTGGTGCTGCTGCACGCTGGCGCGGCCACCGAACGGACCCCGCTGCGCGACCCGCTGGTCGCCACTGCGATCCGCGGCCGCGCCCTGCCCACCCGGGCCGTCATCGGCGCCGCCCGCCTCACCGACTGCCACCAGGACGCCGCCGGCACCGCCCCGTGCTCCCGCTGGGCGCAGCCCGACGTTCACCACCTCGTCCTCGCCGACGTCCAGGAACTCGCGCTCCCCGTCCCGTGGCTGCACGGACAGCTCGGACCGTGGCGCCCTACGCAGGACCTCGTCGACTAGGTCCTCCTCCAGCTCCCCAACCTCGCTCCGGAGGGCACCTCATGAGCGGCAACCGCACCGGCGTCCCCAACCCGCCGGCCATCGTCCTCGCCGACGACCGAACCCCCTTCCCCACCACCGACCAGGTCCTGCGCTGCCGCACGGAACCCGACCTGTTCTCGATCGAGGACATCCACAACACCGACCAGGACCCGCGAGCCCGGGAGAAGGCGCTCGCCCAGGCCAAGCACGCCTGCTCCAGCTGCCCGATCGTCAAGGGCTGCCTGAAGTGGGCGCTCGCCAACCCCGCCCTGACGAAGACCGGGGTGTGGGCGGCGACCACCAAACGCGCCCGCACGCAGCTGCGCAAGCAGCTCGTGGCGCGGCTCGGTGAGGACTGGATCGGCGTGGTGGCCGACCAGGACCGGCTCCACCGTGAGCGACGGTGCGCGAGGCGAACCGTCCCGCCGACCGTCCGCGAACTGGCCCCTGCCCGGCTGGAGCTGGAGGCCATCCCCACCCGGCCCGCCCCGTACAACCGCTGGAAGCAGCCCATCACCCCGGCACAGGCGGCGGCCAACCGGCGCGTCCTGGAGCTGGCCACCAGCGGCAAGGCGGCCTGACCGTGTTCACCGACTGGACCGAAGCCCTCGAGGCCGAAGCACTCCCCCTGAACCCGAACCCCGCGCAGCAACTCGCCGCCGCGGCCCGGGCCACCGCCCGCAGCTCCCGCGACAAGGACGACATGGCGCTGCTCCTGGACGTCCTCGGGCTGCCCACCGACACCGACACCCTCACCACCCTGCTCCCCCTCATCCCGGAAACCGGAGACGAACCCACCATGACGAACACCACCGCTACCCCGTCCCTGTCCCCGCACGAGGCCATGGCGATCTCCATGCACAACAACGGCGACACCGAGCAGGCCATCCGCGAGGCCACCGGCCTGAGCGATACCGAACTCAGCGACCTCATCGCCAACCAGGTCCTCGGACTGCCCCGCGCAGCCGCCGACACCCCGGACATCGACGTCCCCGTCATCCCGCTCCCCGTCTCCAACGAGGTCCAGAAGCTGATCGACTGGGCGGCCGCACACCCCGCCGCCAGCGTCCGCAGCCGCGCCGCCCGCATCACCGCCGACCTCTCCGAGCTGTCCGAGCGCCGCGACAGCGAGGCCGCGCAGCGCGAGGCCGAAGAGAAGGTCGCCAAGGCCCGCGCCGAACTGGAGAAGGCGCAGGAGGAGCTGCGCGCCGTGAAGGCCGGTACCCGCTCCCGCTCCACCACGGCGGCCGCCGCCGCGCCGACCCCGATCCGCTCGGGCCTGGGCAGCGACCGCACCCGAGAGGAGCTCGCCGCTGGGATGGTGCCCAAGCGGGTCCTGGAGGCGTATGACGCCGCACACCGGGCGCCGGTCCGGAAGGCCGGCTGACCGTGGCCGCCGACGACGTGATAGCCCTGGACGGCTTCCTGGACGAGGAGACCGTGCCCGGCGACCTGCACGGAACGACGGCGCGGTTCCGCCTCACCGTCTCCCCCCACGGACGAGCGCACGGACGAGATGATCCTGCCCTGCAGCATCACCGACTCCGAGCTGGCGCACGCGGTCATCCACGACCTGGTCCCCGGCGACAAGCTTCGCGTCACCGGCTACCTCCGGCTCCCCCGCACGCCGGACGAGTCGATGTGGCTGGTCGTCACCACCCTCGCCGTGTTGGAGAACGCGCCACAGCTGTCCGACCCGGCCGCCGTCGCTACGGCCGTCATCGAGCGGTACGGGCCGTACGTCTGCTACTTCGACGCCGACGTCCCCGAGGTGGAAGTGTTCACCGAGACCGGCGTCCCGGTCGGCACCGCGCCCGAGCCGACCGGAATCGGCGAACTGCTCGAAGCCTTCGAGCAGCGGCAGGCCGCCGGCGGCGAGTAGCGCGCGCGGATCCGGTTCGAGCGGGCCGCCGGCCGCTGCGAGTGCACGGGCCACTGCGGCCTGGCGCACCCGGGCGGCCGCTGCCCTGCCGTCCATGGGGAGATCCACCCGGACACCGGGTCCGTGGTCGGCCTCACCACCGCCCACCTCAACCACACCCCCGAAGACGTGCGAGATGTTGGTAAGTCCGGCTATCAGAAGTTGTGGAATGGTCCTCCATCCCATGAAGATCCACGGACTTCAGCTGGCTCCCAGTCCGCGTAGAAGTCGTTTGGTGCCTCATCCAGCTTGACCTCCTCCGCGAGCCCTTCCAACTCTTCAAGTTCCTCGTGTTCGACACGCAGGTCGCAGGCCGGGCAGGTGAAGACGAACGGGGTGAACATGACCGCCCACTCATCCTCGTCCACGTGCGTGTCACCACTAAGCCAGCCCTGCGAGTCGCATGCCGGGCAGGTGGCGGGCTCGTCGTGTTCGATGTAGCCGGGAGGTGAGACTCGCGCAATCGTGCTGAGGACGAGCTCGCGTTCCTTCTGGGGCAAGTGGCCGTAACGTTCCGAGAAGACATCTTTGGCCCGAGCAAGTTTGCTCTCCAGCCGGACACGGACAGCTTCCACGTTCTCTTCGAGTAGCCGATCGTGCAGGGACTCGTAACGGCCCCAGTAGGAAGTGTTGATCTTGAGCTCGACGAGCAAGGGGTCGATCAGCCGGAGACACGTGGTGAAGACGGCATTGACCTCTGACCGGTCGTATATGCCACTGTGCGCGACGCCGTTACGAGCATTGGCTAGCGGTCCAAGCGCCCGCTGATCGACCGGCATCTTCTTCCGCAAGATCTTCTGCGCTCGGGCATGGGCTTCGGCCAAGCCGATGGTCTTGACCTGCTCCGCGGGAACCGAAGCGTGTGACCCGTGACCCGTCGCGTGCAGCAAGGAGTTGAAATCCTTGCCCTCCACTACGAGAGCCGGGTGGAGGCTGGCCAGGTATGACTTGAGGAGATGCTCGGCAGCGATCCCGGCGTGGTGGACCGCCAGGTCATGAGACGACGGGCCTTCGGCGAGCGCGGTGAAGGCCGCGATCATCCATTTGCGCGAAGAGAGCTTGAGCTGTTCAGAGTCCATGGCCAGGACACTAGGCGGCCGGAGCGGACACATTGTCGGAAATTCGGTGGGCACTAAGACCGTGTCCTATGTGGTGAGATGGTGAGGGTGTGACGGGCTGACAGGTTGTCGCGGGTCTCGACCAATCGGTCGCGTTGGCCGAGGTGGATGGTGCGGTTGGCGGTGTCGAGCGGTGCGGACCGGCGTGTGCACCGTGCACCGGATCCGCGCACAAGAGGTGCTCGCTGTCGTTCTCGCCGACGGTCTTGGTTGGCGACAGTGCAGCCACGGCCGCAGGAACGGCGAGTAGAGGCCGATCCGTGACGAGATCGAGCAGCTCTTCGACTTCGAGGCGGTCTCGCCACCGACCCTTCAAACGGTCTGATCCGTGCACCAGCGCATGTCGGTCGTCCCAGTCCGTCTCGGCTGCGCGCCTTCTGACCACCGTGCCTCGAACCTTCAGTTCCGCTCGACAGATGAGGAAGCGCAATGTCTGCCACCAAAGGAGCCAAGACGTACGACGTGGCTGTGCTCGGCTGCGGACCCATGGGCGCCGCGCTGGCCCGCAACTTCGCCGCCAAGGGCCACAGGACGGCCGCGTGGAACCGCTCCCCGGCCAAGGCCGAGGCCCTCGCGCCCCACGGAGTGAGCCCGGTCCAGGACATCGACGAGGCCGTGCGGTCCTCGAAACTGGTGGTCGCCTGCATCTCGACGTATGACGCGGCGCGTGAGGTGCTCGCGGGTGTCACCGACTGGAGCGGCACCATGCTGGTCAACGTCGGCACCGGCGCCCCGGCACAGGCCGAGGAATGGCAGGCCTGGGCCGGCGAGCGCGGCGTTCTGTACCTCGACGGCGCGATTCTCTGCTACCCGCCGCAGATCGGCACCGAGGAGGGCCTGGTCCTCTACTCGGGTTCACCGGAGGCATGGGGCGAACACGAGCAGACCCTGATGGCGACGGGCGTCTACGCGACGCTGGTGTCGGGCGACGTCAAGGCCGCCAGCGTGCTCGACGCCAGCATCATGGGCGCGTTCTACGTGCCGGCGCTGAACGCCTACGTCGAGGCGGCGACCTACGCCTTGGACCAGGGCGTCGTCCCGGAGACCTTCAACGCGCTGAGCGAGATGCTCTTCCAGACCTTCGCTGTCATGGCGAAGGAGTCGGTCGCCGCGATCACCGCCGACCAGCACGAGACCGACATCGCCCATCTGAGCGCATACGCCGAGGGCTGCCGTGCCGGGCTCGACCTCATGCAGGCCATGGGCTTCAAGGCCAGGCTGCTCAAGGCCGCCGTGGAGAACATGAACGAGGCCGAGAAAGTCGGCCTCGGAGGACTCGGCTTCTCCGCCCTCACGAAGGTGGCGCGCACCGGCGGCTGAGTCTCCACGACAAGGGTCGAGCTCCAGGCCGCCCACCCACCCAATCGGGGGCTTGCGCGCACAGGAGGCACGTCCACGACTACGCCACAGCCCTGCGCCTTGATGCAGGCGCACTCCTCAAACGCAGCCTCAATGGGCCTATTCTCCCGAAGCGAAACGACAAGCAGCTCTGTCATCACAGTGACGTTCGGTTAGATCGTGTTCTATGTGGTGAGGCGGAGGAGTCGTTTGTAGCAGCACAGGGCGGCGGCGAGGCCGAGGAAGGCCAGGTAGTTGCGGGGGTGCCGCTCGTAGCGGTGATTGAGCCGACGGTAGCCGGTCAGCCAGGACACGGTCCGCTCGATCACCCACCTGCGGCGCCCGAGCCGTTCTGAGGACTCGATGCCCTTGCGGGCGATGCGGACTCCGATGCGTTTCCCACGGAGCCACTTTCGCAGTTCAGGGATGTCGTAGGCCTTGTCGGCGTGCAGACGCTGAGGCTTGAAATGCCGGCCGCGGTGGGGGTCGTGTCTCGTTTGGTGACCGAGCACCATGGGCTTCAGGGCCTGGCTGTCGTGAGTGTTGGCTGCGGAGAGACCGACGACGAGGGGCAGGCCCTGCGCGTCCGACAGGCATCTTGGAACCCGGCTTGCCCCGGTCCACGGGGCTCGGACCGGTGAGTTCGCCCCCTTTTTCGCCCGGACGTGGGCGGAGTCGAGGACCGCTCGTGACAGGTCGAGCAGGCCGGCGTCGTCGAGGCGGTGCAGGATCTCCTCGTGCAGCCGGCCCCAGACTCCTGCACGTGACCAGATCAGGAACCGGCGGTGGACCGTGGACTTCGAGACCCCGAAGCACGGAGGTAGCGCCCGCCAGGCGCAGCCGGAGACCAGCACGTAGATGATCGCGGCGAACAGCGTCTCATCAGGCGTGTCCTGTGTCCCGCCGCCCTGCGGCCGCACCCGGGACGGCGGGATCAGCGGCTTCGCGATCTCCCACAACCCGTCCGGAACAATCCAACTCCACGTACCCCGCCCCATGACCTGCTCAACGACCGTCTCACCACATAGGACACGGTCTTATAGAGCACGGGCCCGAAAACCTTCTCATCATCCATAGAAGCCGCCATCTCACGCGGCAGCGGATCACGCACCCCCTCCGCGACCTCCCGACTCAGCCGCTCCTCCCAGATCCGCGGCGTCGCCGTCAGGTACAGCCGACGGCGCGACGGAATCACAGCCTGGTCGTGAACATCCGCCCAAGCCTTGCCCATCGAGCCCGAAGTCCGGTGCGCCTCATCGACTACCGTCAGGTCCATCGGGGCCAGCTTCTGGCCGTAGACGCCCCCGAAAGCCTCCGCCAGGACCCCCAGCGAGGCGTACGTCGCGTAGATCGTCACAGCACCCGTCCCGTGCCACAGTGCCAACTGCACGGGATTCGTGGTGGAGCGCACCTTCAGGCTCCACAGCTCCGGGTCGTCCCGCAGCGAACACACCGCAACCGCCGGCCCCCTGTGCCCCACCCGGTGCCACTCCCGCACCGTCTGCGCCAGAAGCTCCAGGGTCGGCACCAGCACGAGCACACGCCCCCGAGGAAGCATCTCGCGAGCGGCGAACGCGGCAGTGATGGTCTTCCCGGTACCACACGCGGAAATCACCTGCCCCCGCAGACCACCGGCCGGAATACCCCCAGGAGGGACATCGAGACCGCGCCGGATCGCATCGACAGTCTCGATCTGGTGTGCGCGCAGATCACTCTTCTTCATGACCATGGAAACAAGCTCCTTCATTTCGAAAATGGGCACGCAATCAGAAAAGAAAGTCGGCACAGCGGAAACAGAGACCGGGAGGGGTAGATATATCCAAACTCTACACAGTATAGATCTGTGATGCATCATCCCAAGCACACGACAGGTACACCCCGATAACCGGTGCCTGTCCGCATCCCACCCACGAACACGGCACACCCTACGCGAATGACAGGGGCGCACACGGCAGGCGGGACAGCATGCCATGGGGGAGTAGTTCGGGTGGAGCGCAGCGGAACCCGTCAGCCCGACGGAGCTGGCACACCGTCAAGTCGCCGACTCACCACCTCGACCCAGGGGGAGTGGGCCAGAACCCCAAACGCTACACAGCACATCAGGTGATGCGTCCCACTGCTGCCCGGCGAAGCCGGAAGGGCGGGAGCGCAGCGGACGCCCAGTCACTTTCCCCGCTTGCGGGGAAAGTGACCACCCCTCAAGATTGGAGCGAAGCGGAAATCTCGAATTCCCGCTCGCGGGAATTCGTTTAAAGCGCGCAGCGCTTTAACAGAAATCCGCTTGCGGATTTCATGAATTCGCGAAGCGAATTCCACTAAGCCCCGGCTTGCCGGGGCTTATCCCGCTCCGCGGG
>NZ_JBIWPJ010000004.1:0-109555 GCF_044768205.1 Streptomyces sp. NPDC101160
CCACCCCGAAGGGCTTCATCGTTCGACTTGCATGTGTTAAGCACGCCGCCAGCGTTCGTCCTGAGCCAGGATCAAACTCTCCGTGAATGTTTACCCGTAATCGGGTCGACACCACGAGAGCGGAACAGTCAGACCGGAATATGGCCGACTGTTCACAGCGTCCTCGCTGTGCGCCACCCACAAGGGGTGGACTTTTTCAAAGGAACCTCGACCATCCGAAGATGGACGGGGTATCAACTAATCTGGCGTTGATTTTTGGCACGCTGTTGAGTTCTCAAGGTGCGGACGCTTCCTTTGTACTCACCCTCGCGGGCTTTCCTCCGGGCGCTTCCTTCGTTTCCGACTCTATCAGATCTTTCCGATCCGATTTCCTCGGTGCTTTCCGGTCCCGCTTTCCCGACTTTCGTCGTTCTTTCGGGGCCTTCCGGCGCTCTCCGACTTTATCAGAAGTTCTGAGTCGGATTTCCCGCCCTTCGGTTTCACTCTCCCGGCACACGGTGGTGCCCGGGGCTTCCCCTCTGGCGGAGCCGTAAACGTACTGGAGGGGGGCGCCCCGATGCAAATCGAGGCGCCCCCCTCCGTCCTACGGGCCGACGGTCCGTCAGACCTCCACGACCACCGGGAGGATCATCGGGCGGCGGCGGTAGGTGTCGGAGACCCACTTGCCGACCGTGCGGCGGATCAGCTGCTGGAGCTGGTGCGGCTCGACCACGCCGTCCTGGGCGGACTTGTTCAGGGCCTGGTCGATCTTCGGGAGCACCGCGTCGAAGGCGGAGTCCTCGATGCCGGAGCCGCGGGCGTGGACGTGCGGGCCGCCCACGATCTTGCCGGTGGAGGCGTCCACGACCAGGTAGACCGAGATGATGCCCTCCTCACCGAGGATCCGGCGGTCCTTCAGGGAGGCGTCGGTGACGTCGCCGACCGAGAGGCCGTCCACGTACACGTAACCCGCCTGGACCTTGCCGGTGATCCGGGCGCGGCCGTCGATCAGGTCTACGACGACGCCGTCCTCGGCGATGACGATGTGGTCCTTGGGGATACCCGTCATCGCGCCGAGCTCGGCGTTGGCGCGCAGGTGGCGCCATTCGCCGTGGACAGGCATGAGGTTCTTCGGCTTGCAGATGTTGTAGAAGTACAGCAGCTCGCCGGCCGAGGCGTGGCCCGAGACGTGGACCTTGGCGTTGCCCTTGTGGACGACGTTGGCGCCCCAGCGGGTCAGGCCGTTGATCACGCGGTAGACCGCGTTCTCGTTGCCCGGGATGAGCGAGGACGCCAGGATCACGGTGTCACCGGGGACGATCCGGATCTGGTGGTCGCGGTTGGCCATCCGGGACAGGGCGGCCATGGGCTCGCCCTGGGAGCCCGTACAGACCAGCACGACCTCGTCGTCCGGCAGGTCGTCGAGGCTCTTGACGTCGACGACGAGGCCGGCGGGGACGCGCAGGTAGCCCAGGTCACGGGCGATGCCCATGTTGCGGACCATGGAGCGGCCGACGAAGGCGACCCGGCGGCCGTACTCGTGGGCGGCGTCCAGGATCTGCTGGATGCGGTGCACGTGGCTGGCGAAGCTGGCCACGATGATGCGCTTCTGGGCGTTCGCGAAGACGTTGCGCAGCACGTTCGAGATGTCGCGCTCGTGTGCCGTGAAGCCCGGGACCTCGGCGTTCGTCGAGTCCGTGAGCAGGAGGTCGATGCCCTCCTCGCTCAGCCGCGCGAACGCGTGCAGGTCCGTGAGGCGGTTGTCCAGCGGGAGCTGGTCCATCTTGAAGTCGCCGGTGTGGACCACCATGCCCGCGGGGGTGCGGATGGCGACCGCCAGGGCGTCCGGAATGGAGTGGTTGACGGCGATGAACTCGCAGTCGAAGGGGCCGAAGCGCTCGCGGTTCCCCTCGGCCACCTCGAGGGTGTACGGGCGGATCCGGTGCTCCTGGAGCTTCGCCTCGATGAGCGCGAGGGTCAGCTTGGAGCCGATGAGCGGGATGTCCTGCTTCATGCGGAGCAGGTACGGCACGGCACCGATGTGGTCCTCGTGGCCGTGGGTCAGGACGATGCCCTCGATGTCGTCGAGGCGGTCCTTGATGGTGGTGAAGTCGGGCAGGATCAGATCGACGCCCGGCTGCTCCTCTTCGGGGAAGAGGACGCCGCAGTCGACGATCAGGAGGCGGCCGTCGTATTCGAAGACCGTCATGTTCCGGCCGATCTCACCGAGCCCACCGAGCGGGGTGACGCGGAGGCCGCCCTTGGCGAGCTTCGGAGGGGCGCCGAGTTCGGGATGCGGATGGCTCAAAAGTCTCTCCTCACCACACGCGCCACGTACCGCTCGGGCACGTGGCGCGCATGACAATCGTGCACTTGCTGTCGTTTTCAGTTACGGGTGTTCAGTTATGAAGTCTGGTGTCAGAGCTCTACCCCGCCGGCGGCCAGGTCGACCTTGAGCTGGGCGGTCTCCTCGGCGGAGAGCTCGACGAGCGGCAGCCGCAGCGGGCCGGCCGGGAGGCCCTGGAGGGCGAGGGCGGCCTTGGTGGTCATGACGCCCTGGGTGCGGAACATGCCGGTGAAGACCGGGAGCAGCCGCTGGTGGATCTCGGTGGCCTTCTGGACGTCGCCGGCCAGGTAGGCGTCGACCATGGTGCGCAGCTCGGGGGCGACGACGTGGCCGACGACCGAGACGAAGCCGCAGGCGCCGACCGAGAGCAGCGGCAGGTTGAGCATGTCGTCGCCGGAGTACCAGGCGAGTCCCGACCGGGCGATGGCCCAGCTGGCGCGGCCGAGATCGCCCTTGGCGTCCTTGTTGGCGACGATCCGGGGGTGCTCGGCGAGCCGGACGATGGTCTCGGTGTCGATCGGGACGCCGCTGCGGCCGGGGATGTCGTAGAGCATCACCGGGAGCTCGGTGGCGTCGGCGATGGCCGAGAAGTGCCGGTACAGGCCCTCCTGCGGGGGCTTGTTGTAGTACGGGGTGACGGCGAGCAGGCCGTGCGCGCCGTCGCGCTCCGCCGTACGGGCGAGCTCGAGGGTGTGGTGGGTGTCGTTGGTTCCGATGCCGGCGACGACGTGGGCGCGGTCGCCGACCGCCTCCAGTACGGCCCGTACGAGCTGCGATTTCTCCGCGTCGGTGGTGGTCGGGGACTCGCCGGTGGTGCCGTTGACGATCAGGCCGTCGTTGCCCGCGTCGACGAGATGGGTGGCGAGTCGCTGGGCGCCGTCGAGGTCGAGTGCGCCGTCCGCCGTGAAGGGCGTGACCATGGCGGTGAGGACCCGCCCGAAGGGGGTCTGCGGAGTGGAGATCGGAGCCATGGGTAACACGCTACTCGCTGCTCAGCGCCGGGTGTCCCCTCGGGGGACGCGATAAAGGGAGCCCGGCACTGCCTGCTCGGGGGTTCAAGCAGTGCCGGGTCCGTTTGATCAGCCTAGATGAACTTCACGAAACGTCGCAATACGGACACTTCGCTCGCGAACTTCGTACTTTTGTGCGTGGCGACGTGTGCGTTGCTACGGAGCTACGGAGCCACCCGGCCGTTCTTGTTGAAGGCGGCGTAGGTCAGCGGCATCAGCCGGGCCCACTGCTCCTCCATCTTCTCGCCGACCATCTCGATCTCCCGCTGCGGGAAGGACGGCACGGCGGCGAGCTCGTGCTGCGTGCGCAGGCCGAGGAAGTGCATCAGCGAGCGCGCGTTGCAGGTCGCGTACATCGAGGAGTAAAGGCCCACCGGGAGGACCGAACGGGCGACCTCGCGGGCGACGCCGGCGGCCAGCATCTCCTGGTACGTCCCGTACGCCTGGCGGTACGAGTCCTCCATGGCCCGGCTGGTGAGCTCGTGCTGCGCCTGGGTGCCCTCGACGAAGACGTACTTGCCCGGGCGGCCCTCCTGGACCAGCTTGCGCGAGGTGTCGGGGACGTAGAAGACCGGCTCCAGCTCCCTGTAGCGGCCCGACTCCTCGTTGTACGACCAGCCCACCCGGTGCCGCATGAACTCGCGGAACACGAAGATCGGGGCGCTGATGAAGAAGGTCATCGAGTTGTGCTCGAACGGGCTGCCGTGGCGGTCCCGCATCAGGTAGTTGATCAGGCCCTTCGAGCGCTCCGGGTCCTTCTGGAGCTCCTCCAGGGACTGCTCGCCGGCCGTGGACACCCGAGCCGCCCAGAGGACGTCGGAGTCGGCCGCCGCGCTCTTGACCAGCTCAACGGTGACGTCGCTCCGTAGTTCGATCTTGACGTTCTCTGCAGGGGTGTCGGTCACCGGCGGTCCTTCCAGTCAGTGCGGGTGGCGTCGTCCACTCTAACGACGTCCTCCCTGAGGATGAGATTCGGCCGCTTTGATGAAAAAACGGCACCTAAGCGCCGCTTCCGTCGTCTGTAGAGAAGACAGGCACCTTTCAGCATCGAATCCCAGGAGAGTGGCCCCATGCCCAGCCGGCGAGAAGCCGTACCGTTCGCGTTCGTCGCGGAGTCCGACAGCTTCCGCAGTAACGTCACTCCGCCGCCGCGGGAGCGGCTCAGGCCCGGCCAGGTCCTGGGCCGTACGCTGATCGGACTGACCGTGGTCGCCGGCCTCGTGGGTTCCCTCGTCCTCGGTATGCCGTCCCTGGACTCCCAGCACGCGAACGGGCACCAGCAGCAGTCCGAGGCTTCCGACGGGCGCTGAGGTAGCCTCACCGGGCACAGCCCACCGAACGTGCTTGTGAGTGAGGACCCGTCGTGCCCCTGCCCTTTCTGACGGCCGACCGTGATTTCGGCGCCGACGACGTCGCCCTGCCGTTCGACGACCACGACGTGTGGCGTCGGCCGTACCGGCCCGGGCCGTGGCGGGTGGGGATCGCCGCGCTGGCGCTGCTGCTCGCCTCGTTCGTGCTGATCGCGGCCGTCGTCATCGCCGCCGCCGGCGCGCTGGGCGGGGCCGGGCTCACCTTCGGGTTCGCCGCGATCATCATCTGCAGCGCGCTGCGCCTGCTGCGCATGGGTGTCTGGGTGAGCCGGGCGGGCCTGCGGCAGGTCTCCTTCCTGAGGACGCGGACCGTGCCGTGGCGGCAGGCCGCCGCGGTGCGCACCGCCCAGCAGCCGGTGCGCTGGCTGGGACTCCCCCGCACGGTCCAGGGCCAGGCCCTCGTCCTCGTACGCCGCGACGGTGAGCAGACCCCGCTGCTCACCGATCACAACGCCGACTTCCTCTCCCGCGTCGAGGCGTTCGACCGCGCCGCGGACACGGTCGAGGCCTGGAGCGCCGAGTACGGCGAGCACGCGGAGCAGGCGGAGAGCCCGGCGTACGCCGGAGCGCGCTGACCCCGGCGTACGGCCGCCCCCGGCGTACGGCTCAGGCCGCCTCGTGCAGCGCGATCGCGCGCTGCATGGCCTGGCGGGCCCGCGGGGTGTCGCGGGCGTCGTGGTAGGCCACCGCGAGGCGGAACCAGCAGCGCCAGTCGTCCGGTGAGTCCTCCGTCTCGGCCTTGCGCCGGGCGAAGACCTCGTCGGCCGAGTCGCGGTCGATGCGGCCGCCCTCCGTGCGCTTCAGCTCGTCGACGGGCAGGCCGCCCTCGGCCTCGAGCAGCGCGGCCAGCCGGTTCGCGCGGCGCGCGAAGCGGGTGTTCTTCCAGAGGAACCAGGCGCCCACCACCGGCAGCACGAAGGCGACGGCACCCATGCCCATCGCCGCCGGCTCGCCGGTCAGCAGCAGCAGGACGCCCTCCATCCCCACCACGCCGAAGACGAGGACGAGGACGGTGGCCAGGAAGACGTACGTGATCTTTCCGCCCATGACCGTCAGCCCAGGTCCAGGAAGTGTTCCAGGCCGAAGGTGAGGCCCGGGGTGGTCACGACGCGGCGGGCGCCGAGCAGGATGCCCGGCATGAAGCTGGAGTGGTGCAGCGAGTCGTGCCGCACGGTGAGGGTCTCGCCCTCGCCGCCGAGCAGCACCTCCTGGTGGGCGAGCAGACCCGAGAGGCGTACGGAGTGCACCCGGACGCCGTCCACGTCGGCGCCGCGGGCGCCCTCCAGGCCCTGCGTGGTGTTGTCCGGCTGGGCGCCGAGGCCGGCCTGGGCGCGGGCGGCGGCGATCAGCTGGGCGGTGCGGGTGGCGGTGCCGGAGGGGGCGTCCACCTTGTGCGGGTGGTGCAGCTCGACGACCTCGACGGACTCGAAGTACGGGGCCGCGAGCTGCGCGAACTTCATGGTGAGGACCGCGCCGATGGAGAAGTTCGGCGCGATCAGCACACCGGTCTGCGGGGACTGGTCGAGCCAGCCCCCGAGCTGCGCGAGGCGCTCCTCGGTCCAGCCGGTGGTCCCGACGACCGCGTGGATGCCGTGGCGCACGCAGAAGTCGAGGTTGCCCATGACCGAGCCGGGGGTGGTCAGCTCGACGGCGACCTGGGCATCCGCCTCGACGAGGGACTCCAGCTTGTCGCCGCGGCCGAGGGCGGCGACCAGTTCCATGTCCTCGGCGGCCTCGACGGCCCTGACCGCCTCGGAGCCGATGCGGCCCTGGGCTCCGAGGACCGCCACGCGCAGCTTGCTCATCTGATTCCTTAGGTGCGGGACTTGGGTGCGGGAACGGGGTGCTCAGGCGACCACGGAGTGGAGGCGGTCGGCCTGCTTGTCCTTCAGCGGTCCTATCACCGAGAGCGAGGGCCGCTGCTCCAGTACATCGCGGGCCACCGCGCGCACTTCCTCGGGGGTGACGGCGGCGATGGTGGCCAGCATGTCGTCGACCGACATCTGGGTGCCCCAGCACAGCTCGCTCTTGCCGATGCGGTTCATCAGCGCGCCGGTGTCCTCCAGGCCGAGCACGGTGGAGCCGGAGAGCTGGCCGACGGCACGGGCGATCTCCTCGTCGGTGAGCCCGTCGGAGGCCACCTTCTCGAGCTCGTCCCGGCAGATCTTCAGCACGTCGTGGACCTGGCTGGGCCGGCAGCCCGCGTACACGCCGAAGAGGCCGCAGTCCGCGAAGCCGGAGGTGTACGAGTACACGCTGTAGGCCAGGCCGCGCTTCTCCCGTACCTCCTGGAAGAGGCGGGAGGACATGCCGCCGCCGAGGGCGGTGTTCAGCACGCCGAGCGCCCAGCGGCGCTCGTCGGCGCGGGCCAGGCCCGGCATGCCGAGCACCACGTGTGCCTGCTCCGTCTTGCGGCCGAGGACCTCGACCCTTCCGGCCGTCCTGATCGTGCGGTGTCCGTCGCGCGGGGCGACGGGGACGGCGGCGGTACGGGTGAGGGCACCGGCCTTCTCGAAGGCGCGGCGGACCTGGCGTACCACCGTGGCGTGGTCGACGTTGCCGGCGGCGGCGACGACCAGGTGGGTCGGGTCGTAGTGCTTCTTGTAGAAGCGGGCGATCCGGCCGCGGTCGAGGGCGCTGACGGTCTCGACGGTGCCGAGGACCGGGCGGCCCAGCGGGGTGTCGCCGAACATCGTCTTCGCGAACAGGTCGTGGACCACGTCGCCGGGGTCGTCCTCGGTCATCGCGATCTCTTCGAGGATCGCGCCGCGCTCGACGTTGACGTCCTCTTCGAGGATGAGCGAGCCGGTGAGCATGTCGCAGACGACGTCGATCGCCAGCGGCAGGTCGGTGTCGAGGACCCGGGCGTAGTAGCAGGTGTACTCCTTCGCCGTGAAGGCGTTCATCTCGCCGCCGACCGCGTCGATCGCGGCGGAGATGTCGAGGGCGGACCGCTTCGCGGTGCCCTTGAAGAGGAGGTGCTCCAGGTAGTGGGTGGCGCCGTTGAGCGCCGGGGTCTCGTCGCGGGAGCCGACGTGCGCCCAGATGCCGAAGGTGGCGGAGCGCACCGAGGGCAGGGTCTCGGTGACGATGCGGAGGCCGCCGGGGAGCGTCGTGCGGCGGACCGTGCCGATGCCGTCGCGGCCCGGGAGAAGCGTTTGGGTACGGGCGACGGCCCGCCCCTCGGAGGAGGGGCGGGCCGTCGTCGCGGAACTGCGGGACGTCACTGGTCGGCAGCGTCCTTCTCAGTCTCCTCGCCCTCGATCACGGGGATCAGGGAGAGCTTGCCGCGCTGGTCGATCTCGGCGATCTCGACCTGCACCTTGGCGCCGACCGCGAGCACGTCCTCGACGTTCTCCACGCGCTTGCCACCGGCGAGCTTGCGGATCTGCGAGATGTGCAGCAGGCCGTCCTTGCCCGGCATGAGGGAGACGAAGGCACCGAAGGTGGTGGTCTTGACGACCGTACCCAGGTAGCGCTCGCCGACCTCCGGCATGGTCGGGTTGGCGATGCCGTTGATCGTGGCGCGGGCGGCCTCGGCCTGCGAGCCGACCTGGGCACCGATGTAGATGGTGCCGTCGTCCTCGATCGTGATCTCGGCGCCGGTGTCCTCCTGGATCTGGTTGATCATCTTGCCCTTGGGGCCGATGACCTCGCCGATCTTGTCCACGGGGATCTTCACGGTGATGATCCGCGGGGCGTTCGGGGACATCTCGTCCGGCGTGTCGATCGCTTCCATCATCACGTCGAGGATGTGGAGGCGGGCGTCGCGGGCCTGCTTGAGGGCCGCGGCCAGGACGGAGGCCGGGATGCCGTCCAGCTTGGTGTCGAGCTGGAGGGCGGTGACGAACTCCTTCGTACCGGCGACCTTGAAGTCCATGTCGCCGAAGGCGTCCTCCGCACCGAGGATGTCGGTGAGGGCGACGTAGTGCGTCTTGCCGTCGATCTCCTGGGAGATCAGGCCCATGGCGATACCGGCGACGGGGGCCTTGAGCGGCACACCGGCGTTCAGCAGCGACATGGTGGAGGCGCAGACCGAGCCCATGGACGTCGAACCGTTGGAGCCGAGGGCCTCGGACACCTGGCGGATCGCGTAGGGGAACTCCTCGCGGGTCGGGAGGACCGGCACGATCGCGCGCTCGGCGAGCGCGCCGTGGCCGATCTCGCGGCGCTTCGGGGAGCCGACGCGGCCGGTCTCGCCGACGGAGTACGGCGGGAAGTTGTAGTTGTGCATGTAGCGCTTGCGGGTCACCGGGGAGAGGGTGTCCAGCTGCTGCTCCATGCGGAGCATGTTGAGGGTGGTGACGCCCAGGATCTGGGTCTCGCCACGCTCGAACAGCGCCGAGCCGTGCACGCGCGGGATGGCCTCGACCTCGGCGGCGAGGGTACGGATGTCCGTGATCCCGCGGCCGTCGATGCGGACCTTGTCCTTGATGACGCGCTCGCGCACCAGGGCCTTGGTCAGGCTGCGGTAGGCGGCGGAGATCTCCTTCTCGCGGCCCTCGAAGGCCGGGAGGAGCTTCTCGGCGGCGATCTCCTTGACGCGGTCCAGCTCGGCCTCGCGGTCCTGCTTGCCCGCGATGGTCAGCGCCTGGGAGAGCTCGCCCTTGACGGCGGCCGCGAGGGCCTCGTACACGTCGTCCTGGTAGTCCAGGAAGACCGGGAACTCGCCCTGGGGCTTGGCGGCCTTGGCGGCGAGGTCCGACTGGGCCTTGCAGAGGACCTTGATGAACGGCTTCGCGGCCTCGAGGCCGGCGGCGACGATCTCCTCGGTCGGCGCCTCGGCGCCGCCCTTGACGAGGGCGATGGTCTGCTCGGTGGCCTCGGCCTCGACCATCATGATCGCGACGTCGCCGTCCTCCAGGACGCGGCCCGCGACGACCATGTCGAAGACGGCGTCCTCGAGCTCGGTGTGCGTCGGGAACGCGACCCACTGGCCCTTGATCAGGGCGACGCGGACGCCGCCGATCGGGCCGGAGAAGGGCAGGCCGGCCAGCTGGGTGGACGCGGACGCGGCGTTGATCGCGACGACGTCGTACAGGTGGTCGGGGTTGAGCGCCATGATCGTGGCGACGACCTGGATCTCGTTGCGCAGGCCCTTCTTGAAGGACGGGCGCAGCGGGCGGTCGATCAGGCGGCAGGTGAGGATCGCGTCCTCGGAGGGGCGGCCCTCACGGCGGAAGAAGGAGCCGGGGATCTTGCCGGCGGCGTACATCCGCTCCTCGACGTCCACCGTGAGCGGGAAGAAGTCGAGCTGGTCCTTGGGCTTCTTCGACGCGGTGGTCGCGGAGAGGACCATCGTGTCGTCGTCCAGGTACGCGACGGCGGAGCCGGCGGCCTGGCGGGCCAGGCGGCCCGTCTCGAAGCGGATGGTGCGGGTGCCGAAGGCGCCGTTGTCGATGACGGCCTCGGCGTAGTGGGTCTCGTTCTCCACTAGCGGTTTCTCCTACGTGTTCGTCTTTGCGTCCGCGGACCCGTGTGGTCCGGGACGGTGCGGGAGAAGCACTGTGATGGCGGGCCGGTCTTCGATCGAAGCCTCCGGGAGCACTGCCCGGGGACCACTACCGAGGACCGGCGGCGGGCCGGCTGCTTCTCGCGCGTTGATGTGGCGTTGTGCGACCAGACTAAGGTCCGGTGGCACCTTCGCGCACGTACAGCAAAGGGAGCGGCCCCCTGAAAGTGGGAACCGCTCCCTTCACGGCGTCCTTACTTGGCACCGCCGGCCGCACCGCGGCGGATGCCGAGGCGGTCGACCAGCGCACGGAAGCGCTGGATGTCCTTCTTGGCCAGGTACTGCAGCAGACGGCGGCGCTGACCGACCAGGATCAGCAGACCACGACGGGAGTGGTGGTCGTGCTTGTGGGCCTTGAGGTGCTCGGTCAGGTCCGAGATGCGGCGGGACAGCATCGCGACCTGGACCTCGGGGGAGCCGGTGTCGCCCTCCTTGGTGCCGAACTCGGCCATGATCTGCTTCTTGACGGCGGCGTCGAGAGCCACGCGGATCTCCTCTTGGTTCGTGCGCCCACGAGTGCCCCTGGTCTAGGTCTCAGGGGAAACTTCCGTGACTCGGGAGCGAAGGTCCGATGAGCGCTGCTTCCAGAGGTTCGAAGCTTCCGGGAGCGCGTACACAAACGGCCGTCACACAGCGTACCAGCTCGCCTCGGGGTGCCGGAGGGCGCCCTTCGTACGGGCCCGGGCTCAGCCGGTGAGCGAGCGGGCCCGCATGAAGACGTCGAGGACGGCGAGGCACAGCGGGACCAGCGCGAGCAGGACGAAGCCCTCGGTGAGGTCGAGCAGCCTCCCCCAGAAGGGTGACAGGCCCTTGCGCGGGATGATCAGGCCGATCGCGGTGACGAGGGCGGCACCGGCGGCGACGGCCGCGGTGAGCCAGATCGTACGGATGTCGAGGCCGCCGCGGTCCCCGTACATCACGAGGTCCGCGACCAGGTCGGTCGGCGGGTTCAGGGAGAGGCCCAGGATCAGCAGGGCGATCGCGGCGAGGCCGGCCACCAGGACGCAGGCGACCTGCGAGGTGTAGCGGAAGAGGCGGGCGCGCAGCAGCATCGCGAGGCCTGCGGCGAGGGCGAGGAGCTGGCCCCAGACGTTCCCGGCGAAGCCGAGCACGGCGCAGGAGCCGACGACGACGGCCGCGCAGCCGCCGACCAGGCCGAGCAGCATCTCGTGGCCGCGGCGGGCCTGCAGCGCGATCCGCTCGGCGTCGACGGGCTGGGCCTCGGCGAGCACGGGCTGGTGCGGGTCGGCGGCGAAGTCGTCGTCGGTGGCGCTGCGCGGGGAGGCGTAGCCGATGGGGAGGCGGGCGAAGCGGGCCGAGAGGCCGGGCAGGAAGGCGACCAGGCCGATGGCGGCGGGCACGCAGACGGCGGCGGTCTCGGTGGCGGACGCCTCGGTGAGGATCGCGGCGAAGGTGGCGAGGGTGCCGACGGTGGCCAGGAAGGTCGCGGCGACGAAGGGGGCGTCGCCGCTCGGGGTGAGCGCGACGAGGGTGACGGCGGCGACCAGGACGGTGACGCAGCCGAGCAGGAACTGGAGCCGGCCGGGGCCGTGGCCGGCCTCGGGGGCGATGATCCCGGAGCCGGCGATGAGCAGCAGCGGCAGCGCGCCGAGGCCGAGGGCGACGGCGGTGGCCCGGTCCCCGTACACCCGGGCGCGGACGCCGGCGAAGGCGGTGAGGAGCACGCCGGCGGCGCCCGCGATGATGCCGGGGAGGCTGTGCATGTCGTGGCGGACCGGGTCGGCGAACCAGAGCACGAAGCCCATGAGGACGAGCAGCAGCACCGCGCCGACGAGTCCGGCGCCGCGCAGCAGCTCGTCGCTCCACAGGTGCCGGTCGCGGGTGACGGCGGAGGCGACGGCGTCCGAGACGTCGTCGAAGACGGCGGGCGGCAGGGACTCGGCGAACGGGCGCAGGCTGAGCACCTCGCCGTCGAGGACCTGCTGGGCGGCGAGCGTGCGGGCGCCGTCGAGGACGGTGCCGTCGCGGCGGACGAGGTGGTAGCCGGTGGGGGCGCCGGCCGGCTGGGTCTGTCCGGTGAGCCGCAGGATCTCCGGGTAGACGTCGGCGACGGCGATGTCCTCGGGGAGTGCCACGTCGATGCGGCTGTCCGGCGCCACGACGGTGACGCGGCAGAAGCCGGTCGCTGCGGTCGTACTCACGTTTCTGGACCCCCTGATTCGCGGTTGCGCACGGTGCGGGTCACCCTACCGGGGTCCTGTGTCAGTGGCTGCAAGTAGGATCCTTTGCTCTCGGGGGGAGACCGTCGCGAACGGGGCGCCGGTGCGGAAGCTCCCTCACGAGCCCGCCCGTAACGAGGGATTGATGCGCCGGTGAGCCAGATCGTCGTCAAACGCCCGCCGAGGTCCCTTCCTCCGGAAGTCCCCAGCGAGGAACTGGTCCTGGAGTCGCCGCCGGAACTGCCGCGGGGGCAGCAGGAGTCCGCGCTGATGCAGCTTCTGCCGATGCTCGGCATGGGCTCCTCGGTGGTGTTCTTCTTCATGACGCCGTCCCCGATCATGAAGATCATGGGCACGCTGATGCTGGCGTCGACGGTCGGCATGGCGATCGCCCAGTTCGTCAGATTCCGCCGGGGTGCGCAGGGGCAAATGGCCGATGTCCGGCGGGACTACCTCAAATACCTCGCCCAGACGCGGCGTGCGGTGCGGCGCACCGCGCGCAAGCAGCGCGACGCGCAGCTGTATCTGCACCCGGCGCCCGAGCAGTTGTGGTCGGTGGTCGCCGAGGGCTCGCGGGTCTGGGAGCGGCGGGTCGGCGACAACGACTTCGCGCAGGCGCGGATCGGGCTCGGCGCCCAGCAGTTGGCGACGCCGCTGGTGGCGCCGGACACGGCTCCGGTGGACGAGCTTGAGCCGCTGTGCGCGGGCGCGATGCAGCAGTTCCTGGCGGTGCACGGCACGCTGGACGGGCTGCCGATGGCCGTGTCGCTGCGGGCCTTCTACCACGTGACGGTGTCCGGCGACCCGGAGGCGGCGCAGTCCGCGGCGCGCGGTCTGGTGGCCCAACTGGTCACGCTGCACTCCCCCGACGACCTGATGGTGGCCGTGGTGGCGGCGCGGGGCGCGCAGGAGCGCTGGGACTGGACGAAGTGGCTGCCGCACACGCAGGTGCCGGGCGCGGTCGACGGGGCCGGCACGAAGCGCCTGTTCGGCGACGACCTGGGCGAGCTGGAACAGCTGCTCCGGTCCCGGCTGGACGGGCGGCCGCGGTTCAGCCGGGACAGCCAGCCGGTCCTGGACCAGCCGCACGTGGTGGTCGTCCTCGACGGCGGGATGGTGCCGCCGGACTCGCTGTTCGCGGCGGCCGAGGGGCTGCAGGGCGTGACCATCGTCGAGGTGGTGTCGGGCGAGCTCGACGAGCCGCGCGGCGGTCTGTCGGTGGTCGTGCGGCCCGGGCGGCTGCGCCTGGAGTCGGGCGGCGGTTTCGCGTACGAGGGCGTGCCGGACGTCATGTCGCTCCAGGCCGCCGAGGCGCTGGCCCGGCAGCTGGCGCCGCTGCGGATGGGCGGCGGGGACGGCGACGAACCGCTGCTCGCCAACCTGGACTTCACCGATCTGCTGAACCTGGGCGACGCGGCGTCGGTGGACGTGGCGCGCACCTGGCGGCCGAGGTCGGTCGCGGAGCGGCTGCGGGTGCCGATCGGCGTCGGCGAGGACGGCGGGCCGGTCATGCTGGACCTGAAGGAGGCCGCGCAGGAGGGCATGGGCCCGCACGGCCTGTGCGTGGGCGCGACCGGTTCCGGCAAGTCGGAGCTGCTGCGCACGCTGGTCCTCGGCCTCGCGGTGACGCACTCCTCGGAGACGCTGAACTTCGTCCTCGCGGACTTCAAGGGCGGCGCGACCTTCGCCGGCATGTCGCAGATGCCGCACGTGGCGGCGGTCATCACCAACCTGGCGGACGACCTGACACTGGTCGACCGCATGGGTGACGCGATCCGCGGCGAGCTGCAGCGGCGCCAGGAGCTGCTGCGCTCCGCGGGCAACTACGCCAACATCCACGACTACGAGAAGGCGCGGGCGGCCGGCGCTCCCCTGGAGCCGCTGGCCTCGCTCGTCCTGGTCATCGACGAGTTCTCCGAACTGCTCACCGCCAAGCCTGACTTCATCGACATGTTCATCCAGATCGGCCGCATCGGCCGCTCCCTGGGTGTGCACCTGCTGCTCGCCTCGCAGCGCCTGGAGGAGGGCAAGCTGCGCGGCCTCGACACGTACCTCTCGTACCGGATCGGTCTGCGGACCTTCTCGGCGGCGGAGTCGCGCACGGCGATCGGTGTGCCGGACGCCTACCATCTGCCGTCGGTGCCGGGTTCGGGCTATCTGAAGTTCGGTACGGACGAGATGACCCGCTTCAAGGCGGCGTACGTCTCCGGCACGTACCGCACCGGCGGGCCGCGTCTCGAGGCCGGGAACATGCCGATCGAGCGGCGTCCGGCGCTGTTCACGGCGTCGCCGGTGCCGGTGGTGTACGCGGCGCCGGACCCGGCGTACCTGACGGCGCAGCGCTCCGAGGAGGACGACGCACTCGCGGACACCGTCCTCGACGTGATCGTGCGCCGCCTGGAGGGGCAGGGCGTGCCGGCCCACCAGGTGTGGCTGCCGCCGCTCGACCAGGCGCCGTCGCTCGACCAGCTCCTGCCGGGGCTCGCGCAGACGGCGGACCGCGGGCTCACGGCGACCGAGTACACCCGGCCGGGCGGGCTCACCGTGCCGCTGGGCCTCATCGACAAGCCGTTCGAGCAGCGGCGTGAGGTGCTGTACCGGGACTTCTCCGGCGCGGCGGGCCACATGATGGTGGTCGGCGGTCCGCAGTCCGGCAAGTCGACCCTGATGCGGGCGCTGATCTCGTCGTTCGCGCTCACCCACACCCCGGCCGAGGTGCAGTTCTACTGCCTGGACTTCGGCGGCGGCGGCCTGTCCGCGATCGCGGAGCTGCCGCACGTCGGCGGGGTCGCGTCCCGGCTCGATCCGGAGCGGGTGCGGCGCACGGTCGCCGAGGTGCTCGGCGTGCTCAACCGGCGTGAGGAGTTCTTCCGTTCGCAGAACATCGACTCCATCGCCACCTACCGGCGCAAGCGGGCGGCCGGCGAACTGCCGTCGGAGGCCTGGGGCGACGTCTTCCTGGTCATCGACGGCTGGGGCGGCTTCAAGAACGAGTACGAGGGTCTGGAGGCGTCCGTCGCGGACATCGCCTCCCGCGGCCTCGGCTACGGCATCCACGTCGTCATCACCGCCGCCCGCTACATGGAGGTGCGCGCCGCCCTCAAGGACCAGATGCTGGGGCGTCTGGAGCTGCGGCTCGGTGACGTCATGGACTCCGAGTTCGACCGCAAGGTCGCGGCGAACGTGCCGACGGGCGTGCCCGGGCGCGGCCAGGTCCCGGAGAAGCTGCACTTCATGGGCGCGCTGCCGCGCATCGACGGATCGAGCTCGGCGGGCGACCTCGCGGAGGGCACGGCGGCCTTCGTCGAGGCCGTGCGCAGCGCCTGGCACGGGCCGTCGACCCCGCCCGTACGGCTCCTGCCGCACAAGCTGTCGGCGGACCGGCTGCCGAAGGGCTTCGAGTTCCCGCAGCACGGCATCGCGATCGGCATCGACGAGACGCGCCTGGAGCCGGTGTTCATCAACTTCGACACCGACCCGTTCTTCCTGATCTTCGGCGAGAGCGAGTCCGGCAAGACCAACCTGCTGCGGCTCATCGCCAAGCAGATCGGCGAGCGCTACTCGCCCGACGAGGCCAAGCTCGTCGTCGGCGACTACCGGCGGTCGCTGCTCGGCAGCCTGCCGGAGGAGCACCTCCTGGAGTACGCGCCGATGGCGGGCGCCATGCAGATGCACATGGAGGCCCTGTCGGGCGTCTTCGCACGGCGCCAGCCGCCGCAGGACGTGACGCCGCAGCAGCTGCGCGACCGCAGCTGGTGGTCGGGCCCGCAGGTCTTCATCATCGTGGACGACTACGACCTGGTCGCGACGAGCGCCGGCAACCCGCTGGCCCCGCTCGCCGAATTCCTCCCCTTCGCCCGTGACACGGGCGTCCGCTTCATCATCGCCCGCAACAGCGCGGGCGCCTCGCGCTCGATGTACGAGGCGTTCATGCAGCGCATCAAGGAACTGGGCGCGCAGGGCGTGGTCCTGTCCGGCGACCCCTCGGAGGGCGACCTGCTGGGCAACGCGCGGCCGCGGCCGATGCCGGCGGGGCGTGGCCTGTTCGTGTCGCGGCGGGGTCAGGCGTCGCTGGTGCAGACGGGGCAGATGCCGAAGGAGTGAGGCGGGGCGGTGGTGGGCGGCGTCGGGGAGCGGCGCCGCCCACCACCGTGAGCACAAGGGTCGAGGCGGTCGAAACGCGGTCGACGAGCCAGGACGTGACGAGACGAACGGGAGGGCGGACAGGCCATGAGAGTGCGCTTGCGCGCCTGGGGCGTGTGCGCTGCGGCGGCGGTCGTCGCGACGGCGCTGACCGGATGCGGCGCGGTCGGGGACGCGAACGACGCGATGCGTTCCTCGTCCTTCCACTCCTCCGGTGGCACGACGGCGTTCGCCGGCGGGTGGCAGGAGATGTGGTGGAACCCCGACCAGGGGCTGCGCGTCAAGGCCACGTGGGTCGGCGGCTCGGGCGAGATGTACTGCAAGGACGGCACGACGTACACCGGTGCCGCGCTCCTCGCCCGGGCCCTGGGCGAGAAGGGCGAGCGGGTCACGGTGCCGGACCGGCTGGCGGGGACGTACGTGACCTCCGAGCTGCCCGACGGTGCCGACTGCGACACGTACTTCAGGATCCCCGACCAGGCCGAACGCGCTTCCGAACGCGACCGCACCCTTCACGGCCGGGGCACCGAGGCCTTCACCGTCGAGGCGGCGGCCGACGCGTCGGACACGGCGTCCGGCACGTCCTCCGACACGTCCTCCGACACGTACTACGTGGAGAGCGACACCTCACGCCTCGTCCTGCTGGAGTCGACGCGGAACGGGCGCCACAGCACGACGACGTACGACTCCTTCGGGGGAGAGTTCACGATCACGTTGCCGGCGGCGGAACGGACGATGCCGCTGGAGGAGTTCCGTAGCCAGGTCACGGGAGGCTGAGATCACCATGGGATTCGACGACGAGTGGAACCGGCACAAGACCGTCGCGAGCACGCGGCTCAACCAGCTGCCCTCGGACCCCGGCGGAGGCGGCGGCGCCCCCGACCTGGCGACGACGCCGGCGAAGAAGAAGAAGGCCGCGGGCATCATCGAGACCGACATACAGCCCGGCGTGACGTCGGCGGCGGACGCCGCGGACGAGGGCACCAACGGTGCCGTCGCCGAGTTCAAGGGCTGGGACACCGCGGCGGGCCTGAAGCAGGCCCACGAGCACTGGGACAGCCAGGTCAAGCGGCTGATGGCCCGGCTCGACTCGGAGAAGAAGGCGCTGCGCGGCGCGTCGACGCTGTTCAAGAACAACGACTTCGAGACGGGCTTCAGCTTCGCCCCGACGCAGTCGAAGGTGTCGGGACTGTAGGGCGGAAGAGGGGGACATCGCGATGCCGACGTACCAGGAGATCATGCAGACCGACCTCGGCAAGCTGAGCACGGCCGCCGACGGCTGGAAGAGCATGGCCGAGAAGTTCAAGAAGGTCGAGGACCTGTACGAGAAGGAGGTCCAGGGCGTCGCCACGGACAACCCGCTGTGGACCGGCCAGGCCCAGCAGGTCAGCGCCACGAACTTCGCGATCACCCGCAAGGAGCTCGACTCGGCGCAGAAGGAGGCGCTCGCCATGGAGTCGCTGCTCCGCGACGCCCACGGCACCTTCACCGAGCTCAAGGGGCGGGTGAAGGCGGCGGTCGACGAGGCGATCGCCGCCGGCATGAAGGTCTCCGAGTACGGCAACGCGAGCTACGACTTCAGCAAGGTCGACGCCCAGGAGGCCAACGCCATCCGGCACGACCCCGATCTCCACGAGACGGAGCTGTCGTACACGCGCAAGATCAGCGACGCGGTCAAGGCGGTCACCGACTTCGACGCCGACGTGAAGGTCGCTCTGCTCAACGCCTCCGGCGCGGACGGCAGCGCGCCGCTCGGCTTCAACTCCAAGCCCGTCAACGACGTCGAGGCCGTCGAGGCGCTCAAGCTCTCGGAGAAGGTCCGCGACGGCAAGGCGTCGAAGGAGGAGCTGGAGCACTACCGCGACATCCTCGCCCACAACTCCAAGGACCCGCACTTCAGCGAGGCTTACCTGGACGGCCTGGGCGCCAAGGACACGCTGAAGATCGCGGACCGGATGAACCTGGCGGCGAACGAGCGCGGCATCCCGGCCGACCAGAAGAAGCTCTACGAGTCGATCAACGCGGGCCTCGCGGACACGATCGCCTCGGGCACGAAGGACCCGGACAGCTACGCGTACCGCCCGTTCGTCAACGGCCTGAAGGAGCTGGGCGGCCAGAACCTGGCCAGCAACACCCAGCCGACGCTGGGCTACCAGATGCTCGTGACGCTGATGGAAGCGGGCGAGCCGAAGGGCTTCGGCAAGGAGTTCCTGAACGAGATCGGCGACGACATGATCTCGATCGAGAAGAAGAAGCCCGAGGTCTGGCTCCACTTCTTCGACGGCCGGCGCCCGAACATCGTGCACGACCCGCTCGACGGCCTGCTCGACATCATGAGCAAGGACCCCGCCGACGCCGAGTACTTCCTCGACCCCAAGGCCCCCGGCAACGCGAACGAGCACCTGAAGTTCCTGCTCACGGACCGCAAGTGGCCCGACCCCCTGATGAACACGCTCTACTCCGCACCGATGGAGATGGACGACCCCTTCAAGGCGACGGGCCTGGGCAACGCGATCCAGGCGGCGGCGACGGGGCACGCGCCGGGCGAGAAGCTGGGGGAGGTGGGCCTGCACAGCGCAGGCCAGGCAAGGGTCATGCACGGCGCCATCAAGCTGCTCGACTCGGAGATGGGCGGAGACGAGTTCCCCGAAGACCTCGCGAACCTCCGACAGCCGATGGCCAGGGCCCTCGCGGACTACGTGGCCGACACCCATGTGATCCTCAACGGCGAGGACCCGGCATACGGCGGGGTCGCCGGCAGTGACTCCATCAACACCCGTTCGGGGCCAGGTGACACCTCGAACATCGCCGTGGGCCAGGGCAGCCTCATACGCGTCATGCGCGGTATCGCCGACGACGGTCCGGCCTTCGCCCTGCTCTACGAAGCGGAACGGGGATACTCCGCCGAACAGCTGGCTGAGGCCCCTCCGTTCAAGGGTGACGAGACGCACGATCAGAGCGCCGACTGGAACAACCGCGCGCGGCACGTCGGCATGGCGATGGGTGCCCTCAACGGGATCGGAGCCGATGTCTACATCGACAAGGAGGACGACAAGGTGGACTGGGCCGAGGGCCTGTCGGAGCACTCTGCCGCAGCGGTCAATGGACTGATCGGAGAGGTTCCCATCCTCGGCACCGCAGGAGGGTCACTGATCGACGCCGCGAAGTACGACTGGGTCAAGGACGTCACCGATGCCGCGGAGGAACAGGGCAAGCAGGATTCGAGCAACAACTACGCCCGCGGCAAGGACGGTCTGAACACGCTCATCCGGTCGTGGGGAGAGCAGAAGGGAACGCTGGGCAGTGGTGCGTATAACTCGGCCCAAGCCGCTACGAATTCGGGATATGAGGACGGTCGTGGAGCTGCGGCGGCGCACCTGGGCAACTGAACGCAGGAGGACCTTCTCGTGCGCGGCCGGTGCGATCGCGCTGGCGCTGGCCGCGACCGGCTGCTCCTCTGGGGGCTCCGGTGCGCAGGCCGAGGGGCTGTGCGGTCCGGCAGCGGACTCCGCCGCCGGCAAGGCGCTGCGCGATGTTCTCGGTACGGACGACTTCACGTCCGAGGCCATGATGCCGGACCAGCGGTTCGTGTCACAGCTCAAGGACGACCTCAGGGAGAGGCAAGGAGAGCGGTCGTCTCCTCCTGCCTATCTCTGCCGGTACCTTCCGGACGGCAGCAAGGAACGCGTGGTGCTCGACTTCACGTGGGCTCCTGCCGACGAATCGGTGAACCGGCGTGCCCAGGCAGGCACGTTCTACGACGTGAACGGCGCCATGGGAGAAGCCGGCAGCCTCTCTGCGGGCCTCTACGTCAAGTGCGACCTGGGCGGCGACCTGAGCGCACCTGCGAGCAAGGCCGTACTCCGCGCCAGCGCCTCCCTCACGGTGAACCGGGGTAAGGACGTGGACAAGGAGAGAGAAACCCGGGAGGTCTCTTTCCTTTATCTGATGACGCGCGGAGTCACGGATGCCCTCGGCTGCGAGAACAAGCCGCTGGCGAAGGACCCCGTTGTCACGTCGCGCTGACCGCTCACCGGCCGCGCACGGCCCCGCACGGAGTTCGTCCACCGCACGGCGCGGCGGGCCACAGAGGCCTGGGCCGCGAGAACGCACCGCCGGCGAAGGAGCCGCGGTGAGATCTTGGGCCGGACGTCCTCCATGCGCCCACGGGCGAACTGAGCGCCCCGGCAGGCAAGGCCATGACAGCGTCCTGGGAAACTTCCAGGACTTCCTGCGCACACTGCGCCCGAACAGAGGGACGGAGGCCTGACGATGGGTCTGCTGGACAGGTTCACCGGAACCCAGTACCCGGACAGGGGTGTCGCACCGCTGTCCGCCATGGAGGTCCGGGGTGCGCTGCTCGCGGTCAACAGCGCGGACAAGCCGTACGTCGTACGCAACGGCCGCCCGGCGGAGAAGGCCGACCTGGTGGCGGAGTGGCGGATCCTGGAGCCTGCCTGGCGGACCTTCTTCCTGGAGTCCCGACCGGAGCAGAGCCTCAAGATCAAGCTGCGTCTGGTCGCCGACAAGCACGAGGTGCGGGCGCTCGACGAGCAGTTGGAGATCAACTGGGTGGAGGGCACGCCCAGGCTGGCCACCTCGGCCGAGTACAGCCGTGGGCAGGTGACCACGACGTCCAAGCGGTGGACGATCGAGCGGGGTGCCGATGGCCGTCGGCACCTGGTCGAGGACTTCGCCTTCGACACGCGGCAACTGAAGGATCCCCTGCGCGAGGCGGTCCTCGGCGCGGGATGGACGTGGCGGGGAATGCTGGTCAGGCTCTGACCGCCTCGCGGGACACGAAGACCGGCGAAGCGTGCCGACCGCTCGGGGCCGGCTGACAGCTCGAACATCGCCCCGGGCCCAAGCAGTCAGCTGACCGCTCCCGCCGACCACGCACCGCCCCTCCACCGACGGGAACCCGAAACGCATGCACCATCTGACGCGACGCACGGTCGCCACCCCGGCGCGTCTGGCCGTCGCCGCCCTCTCCCTGTTCACCGCGACCGCCTGCGGCTCCTCTGAGGAACCGCAGGCGGAGCACCCGGACGACTACGTCTGCGACATCGCCTCGGGGTCCCCCGAGGACAAGATCCTGCGCCACGTGCTGCGGGCGGACACCTTCACGACCCTGCACGGGTACCGGACACCCAAGTTCCTCGAACACATGCGGACCGAACTGCGCGAGCAGCCTGGGCACCGGACCACGTACTCCGTACGTCAGTGCAGCTTCTTCCCCGACGGCCGGCGCGGCATGGGTCAGGCCAACATCGATTACATGTGGTCCCCGCTGTCCGACGCGAAGAGCAATGCCCTCGTGGAGGGCACCCGCTCGTATGCGCTGAACGAGGCGACCGGCACGTCCAACGACGTCTCCACCCATCTTTACGTGCCGTGTGCCCTGCCTGACACACCTGGTCCCGCGAAAGGACTGCTGCTCCACGCGGAGGGCTCGTTCACCGTGAACCTGGGGGCGGTCAAGGACCACGGCACCCAGGACCAGCAGATGGAGTTCGTCTACCGCATGACGCGACGGGCTGCGGAGGCCCTGGGCTGCCAGAACGGACCGCTGAAGAAGACTCCCTTGGTCACACCGCTGGGGGCGACCACCAACCCTCCGATTGGAGGAACCCCGTAATGAAGCGCGTCGCACGGACGGTGGCCGCACCGCCTTGCAGGCGGAGTGATTCCGCGGGATCCGGATGACAGGCGCAGGCCCGGCCGCCCATCATTGAGCTGCAACGTTGTTGCGCCGCCGTCGACGCACGAAGGAGCAGAGCCAGATGGGCACTCAGCAGGAGAAGGACGAGCTGTACGCGCTCGACATCAGCGGTGTCGAGTGGCAGGGCGCCCCCGGCACGAGCCCCGACGAGGAGCGGGTGGAGATCGCGCACCTGCCGGGCGGGGGCATCGCGATGCGCTCGTCGCTCGACCACGACACGGTGCTGCGCTACACGAAGGCGGAGTGGGACGCGTTCGTGCTGGGCGCGAAGGACGGCGAGTTCGACCTGATGTGAGGACGCGGGCACATGAGCTGAGGCCCGCCCCGGAAGGGGCGGGCCTCAGCTCATGTGGTGACCGGTCAGAAGGACTCGGTGAACAGGCGCGACGCCTTGACGTCCGTGGCGCGGTAGTTGTCCTTGCCCTGCTCGACGATCTGGGCCACCTTCTCCAGGCGGTCCTTCATGTCCGTGGCGCGCTTCTTGTACTTGCCCTGGAGGGTCTCGTACTCACGGTGCGCGTCACCGTCCCACGTGTCGGTGACGACCCGCAGCGCGGTGTCCATCTCCTCAAGGTCCTTGATGATGTGCTGCGAGACCGTCCGGATACGGTTCGCCATCTCCTGGACGCTCTCGTACCGAACCTTGGTGCCGGCGCTGTCGACAGACATGCTTCAGTCCCCCTACTTCGTCAGATGTTGTTGAGCGCGGAGTTGTTGACGGCGGCGAAGGTGGCACGCACGTCGTCGTCGTTCGCGTTGCTGAGGTTCTTCGTCTCGCCGACGGCGTGGAGCAGCACGTTCAGCAGGCGACGGATGGTGTCGTGGTCCTCGTTGACGAGGGTCTGGGCCTGCTTGAAGCCGGCCGCTCCGACACCGGTCCAGCCGGCGCTGCAGGTCTCCAGGATGTCGGCGAGCTCACGCGCCTGCTTAGTGACCGCCTCGCCGGTCTCCATGATCTTGTTCTTCGCCTTGACGATCGGATCGTCTGCGAGTCCGAACCCGCCTGCGGGAGTGCTCATGTGATGCTCCTCTTGTTGTCGATGGCGTTGCTCATGCGTCTGTCGACGCTCTCCTGCGTACGACCACCGCGACGACGATGCCGACGAGGGCAACGACGGCGATGGCACTCGCGGCGACGGCCCAGAGCGGGAAGCCGCTCTCGTCGGGCTCTGCTGCCGCTGCCCCCGTGTTCTCAGGAGAGGGGGAGGTCTGGGGTGACTGGGATGCCGGCGACTGGCTCGCTACGTGACTCGGTGCCGCACTCGCCTGCGCGGCGAGCAGCGGGTCGACGTTCGGGTCGCCCGGGTCGCCCTTGCCTTCGAGGAGGACCTGGGCGGGGCGGACGGAGCCGTAGCCGATGTACTTGCTGGGGACCGGCCCGTTGTGGCCGGCGGTCTCCAGCATGACGCGGAGGACCTGGTTGCCGGTCCAGTCGGGGTGCGCGGACCAGATGAGGGCGGCTACGCCGGAGGCGATGGCGGTGGCGCCGCTGGTGCCCTCGAAAGCGCAGTACTTGTTCTTGTCGCTGGTGCAACGGCCGGGCATCTCGACGCCTGGGGCGGCAAGAGCGAGGTGGGGACCGTAGTTGGAGAACTTGGCGACCTTGCCCTTGGTGTCGAGGGCGCCGACGGCGACCACTCCGGGGATGGCGGCCGGATAGACCGGGTTTCCTTCCCCATCGTTTCCGGAACCAGCGAAGATCAGGGCACCCTTTTTGCGGGCGTAGTCCACCGTCGCCCGCCAGGCAGCCGTATCCTCGTCGTGCGCGGGACCCGCCTGGGAGATGTTGATCACGCGAGCGCCATTGTCTGCGGCGTAGCGAACGGCCTTGTACGTCGTCTCCCAATCGATGCCATAGAAGGCACCTGTCCTTACGGGAAGAATCGTCGCGCCGGGGGCAATGCCCTTGACCCCGCCATTGACGCCGCTACCGGCGATCGCGAGGGCCATATTCGTGCCATGGCGGTCGGTGTCCTTGTCGTCCACCCGCCCCGGTCCCCCCAGGTCGAAGTCGCGTCCGGACAGCACGTTTCCGTGAAGCTCCGGCAACGTCGAGTCGACTCCGGAGTCGACCACGGCCACGGTGATGCCCTTGCCGGTGGCCACCTTCCAGATGTCGTCGGCCTTCATCGCGTCCAGGTACCACTGGCGCGACCGCATGTCGTCCGCATGCGCCGCCGGCGCCGCGACGATCCACGTCGCGACGACGGCGGTCATGGCGCCGAGCACGCCCACAGCTCGGCTGCGAACGACCCGGGTGAGGGGGGACATCAGGACATAACTCCTAGTCGATGACGGGCGGGACGATCCGGCGCTGACCCGCGGTCCACGTCTCCTCGTCTTCGGACAGGTAGTCGGGGCGGTGGCCGGACGTGCGCTCAGTCTCGTGGTCCTGTCCGGTCGATGCGGACGGGCGAACGAGCCCCGTTCCCCCCGGAGTGAACGCCGAGCGCCCAACTCCTCGGGACGCGGAGGGCGTTCCTACGGTTCCACCCTGCTCCATCGCCAGGCGGCGGCCAGAGGACCCACCGGACACGCCGGAGGGCCCGTGCATACCGCCGCCAGGACCGTGCATGCCCGCGGCGCCACGGCCGTACGGAGTGGAAGACCGCTGCTCCTCGCCGATGACCGTGCCCATCGACATCCGGGGCGGCCGCATGCCACCAACCCCCGGCCGGGTCGACGGCACCTGACGGCCGCCGACGATCCCCTCGGCGGTCCGGGGGCCGCTGCCCAGCGGGCCGGGCGTCTGGAGTCCGGCGCGTCCTGTCGGGCCCGGCAGGCCCGGCATGGCCGTACGAGGCAGGCCACGGCCGACCTGAGGGCCGGTCGGCGGAGTCACCGGCGGCAGCGGGACCGGCGGCGGGCCGACCGTCGTCACCGGCGGTGCCGTGGGCGGCTGCACGGTGGGCGGTTGTACCGGGGGACGCGTCGGGGCGTCCGGGACGAGGGTCGTCGAGTCGAGGTTCGTGTTCACCTCGGGCAGCGGCGGCCTCGTCGGTGAAGTCGGAGGCAGCGATACCGGGTCCTGGATCTGCCGCACTGTACCGCTCGGGGTTGTCACGTCAGCGCGCCGAAGAGACGCATGGTCCGTCGTAGCGGTGCCCGCGCCCGTGCCCGTATTCGTGCCAGAGCCAGTGCTGCCGCCGCTCCCCGTGCCGTATTCGCGCTCCCCAATGAAGACGTCACCGGGCGTCATCGGCTTGAACTCCGGCTGCCGCTCCGCCGCGATCCGCGTGCTCGTCGCGTCGTAATACGACGACAGCCGCTCCATCGCGCTCACCGCCTCCCGGAGCTTCGGGCCCGTCTCCGCCTCGATCCGGGCCTTCTCCTTCTCCGGGTCCGCGAAGCACATGCCCGCCGGCTTCGGCAGCGCCGCCTTCGCCTCGGTCAGGGCGCTGCCCGCGCGCTTCATCTCCTCGGAGACGACCTTGGTGAAGTCGCCGAGGACCAGCGTCTCGGACACCATGCCGGCGCCCCAGGTGCGGAACGCCTCGGCTCCCTCGCCCTCCCACTTCACGCGGGAGATGTAGTGACGAAGGTCCGCGGCGATGTCGAGGATCTTCGGCACGGCGGCCGCGAGCGCCTCGCCCGCGCCCGTGACGTCCTCCGGCTTGGCGGACGCGATCATCGCGTACAAGGCGTCCAGGGACTTGCCCTCGAACTCTCCAGACATCGTGCTGCACTCCCCCGCTTAGCTGAATCCGCCGGAGTCACCGGTGTCGGTCGTCGGCTTCGGCGCCGGCTGGCCGGGCTTGGCCGCGCCGCCCTGTCCGGCGTCGCCGTTGTGCTTCTTGTAGTCGTCCTCGGTGCGCTTCTGGATCTCCGCGAAGCGATGCCGCTCGTCTGCGTCCACGCCCGCGTAGCCCTTGTCGGCGATCTGCGCGCGGATCCCCATCGCCTCGATCGTCTCGCCGAAGATCTTCGTCAGTTCTTCGAGCCGCGTGCGCACCTTGTCGTACGCCCCGTGCAGCTCGGTCGCCGCGCTGAAGCCCGTGCCGTACGAGTCCG
This sequence comes from Streptomyces sp. NPDC101160, assembly GCF_044768205.1. Lineage (NCBI taxonomy): Bacteria > Bacillati > Actinomycetota > Actinomycetes > Kitasatosporales > Streptomycetaceae > Streptomyces > Streptomyces sp. NPDC101160. The sequence goes on from NZ_JBIWPJ010000004.1 coordinate 26,275, forward strand.
GCGTGACCTTCTGCTCGCCGATCTTCGTGTGTTCGGCCGGTGAACCCTTCAGATCCTCGACCAGCTTCTGCATGCGCGACTGGAAGGTCAGGAGCGTCACGTCTCCGACTTCCAGGCCGTTCTGCTTGCCGCCGTCCCCGTTCGGCCCTGCCACGTCAGTTCCCCCTCGTCCCGCTCGTCACGCGTACGAACTCGCCTACTCTAACCACCTGGTACGACAGTTCCAACTGCAAAGTCACCTAGGTACTCGTACTCATTCGCCGGCTCGCCGCACCGTCCCGCGCCGCCGCCTGCTGTCGCGCATCACCGTGGCCGTGCCTGCCACCACGGCGACCAGTACGGCGCCGATCCCCAGGGCGTACGTGGCGAGGCGCTCCGTGCGCTCCTGCGGGGTCTCCGCCAGGGAGATGTGGGCCGGTTCGGGGGCCGGGGCCTTTGAGGGGCCCGGGTCCGGGGTGGGGCCGGTGAGCGGGGGCTCCGGGCCGTCGGCGAGGGCACGGACGGGGTCGACGACGCCCCAACCCACGTGGTTGTCATGGCCGTTGACGGAGCGGATGGCGGTCTGCTCGATCCGGGTGACGATCTGCGCGGGCTTCCACTTCGGGTACTTGGCGCGCAGCAGGGCCGCCACTCCGGACACGTACGGGGCGGAGAAGCTCGTACCGTTGTCGACGCACTGGCCGCCGCCCGGCACGGTGGAGACCATGTCGACACCGGGTGCGGCGACTCCGACGAAGGTGCCGGACTGGGAGAAGGCGGCGCGTTCGTTGTTGCGATCGGAGGAGGCGACGGCGAGGACGCCCGGGAAGGCCGCGGGGTAGGTGTTCTTGAGTTTGCCGTCCATGCCGTCGTTGCCCGCGGAGGCGACCACGACCACGTTGGCGCGAATCGCTCGGGCCACCGCCTGACCCAACTTCGACTCAGGGCTCAGCGGCTGCGTCGTGTCCTGGGAGATGTTGATGACCTGGGCGCCCTTGCTCACCGCGTAGTCGATGGCCAGCGCCATGGTGTCGGACTTGCCGCTGTTCTTCTCGTCGTTCTGCCGGATCGGGATGATCGTGGCCTCGGGCGCCAGGCCGACGAATCCGGTGCCCTTGCGGGGGCGGGCGGCGATGATGCCGGCGACCTTGGTGCCGTGGCCGACCTCGTCGACCGTGCCGTCGGTCTTGCCGCGCTTGTCGTCGCCGGGTCCGGGGTTCTTCTTGTCGGGCTGGAGGTAGTCCTTGCCGGCCTTGGCGTCGACGGCGTGCGTGAGCTGCGGGTTGACGTCGTCGACGCCGGTGTCGATGACCGCGACCCGGACGCCCTTGCCCTTGGTGTCCTGCCACAACTCGTCGAGGAGCACCCGCTGGAGCGCCCAGGGCGTGCCCTCGATCTGCTTCTTCATCGGGAAGGTGCACTCGCCGCTGCCGTTTATGTCCACCGGCTGGTCCGGGTCCGTGTCGGCGTACGCCGCCGGGGCCGCGGCCAGCAGGCCCGCCATCGCCGTCGCCGCGAGCAGGGAGAGCCCTCGGTACGTCCTCACCAGCGTCACGCCCCTCACGAACCCTGCGGCTGGCGCGCGCTGTTGGTGTCCAGGCGCGGGCCCTTGGACAGGAACTCCGACCATTCGAGCGGTACGAGCACGGGGGTGACCCGTTCGTATCCGAGGCGCTTCTGGGCGTCGCTGGGTTCCGGGCGCCCGTCGTTCTGCTGCTGGTCGGGGGCGCCGATATCGGAGCGGTTCTTGTCGCTGTCGCCGTTGGCCTGGACGGCGTAGCGCAGTCCGGTGTCGGTGACGAGGAAGAGCGAGCCGTCGGGGCGGGCCTGCTTGCCGCCGCCCTGGAACTGGGTGTAGAGCAGGCCGGTGCCGGGGGTGACGTACGTGCTGGTGCCGCCGGCGGTGATCTCGGCGGGGTACTTGGCGCCGGCCCAGGTGGACAGCGTCGTACGGCCCTTGGAGTCCACGCTCTCCAGGACGGAGCAGATGGTGTCGCGGGAGCCGGCGTCGCCCACCGAGTTGACCTGGGTGGACTTCGCCTTGGGCCACTTCAGGCCGCCGCCGAACTCCTGCGAGTCGGGGGTGAGCGAGACCAGGTCGACCGCGGGTGCCTCGCCGGCCATGTCCAGGCTGTTGGTCTGCGGGGAGTTGATGATCAGCCAGGCGGTGAAGTCGGAGACCGGCTGCACCTTGCCCTGGAGAACGACGTAGTGCTGCATTCCGGAGCCCGTCGAGGCGCGGAGCACCATGCCGACCCGGTCCTGCTCGGGCTTCAGCCCGCCGTCGACGCCCGCGTCGGCGCCCACCTGACCGGGGATCAGGGGGTAGTCGACGGGGTCACCCGTCTTGAGGGTCGCCAGCCAGTCGTCGGTGACCTGCTGCGGCTCGCGATTGACGCCGAACAGGGCGGTGGTGAGGTTCTTGGCCTGCTCGTTGACGCGGTACTTGGTTCCGGTGTCGTCGACCAGGTACTGCGTCTTCCCCGTCTGCCCCTGCACGTACAGGATCTGACCCGGCTTCAGCTTGCTCTTGTTCTCGATGCGGTCGGTGTCGCGCTGCGCGAAGAGGAAGGTGGCCTTCTGCACGCTGCCGCCGTTGCCGCCGCCCGGCTGCTCGCACACGGCCCAGCGCTTCGCGGTGCCGGCGTCGGTGTCGCCGGGGAGGCGGTCGGGGGCGTACGGGATGCCGAGGATGGGGCCGCGCGGCGGCTTGCCCTTGTCGAGTTCGGCGTCGTCGACCTGGACGACGTGGAAGTCGTCGGGGTTCAGCAGGAGCCGGGCGGAGGCCAGGTTGAGCACCGGGTGGAGCAGGGTCTTCTTGTCCTTGCCCTTGCCGGTGGTGAGGACGACGTAGCGGGTGGTGGACTGCTTGCCGATGATCACGTTGGTGCCGGGCTTGTCCCAGCCCTTGGGCGCGGTGGGCCGGAACATGCCCCAGGCGCCGAACCCGGCGATCACGAGCGCGCCGATGACGAGGCCCGGGACGACCGCGCGCAGCGGCCTGGGCGCGCCCTCCTCCGTGCCCGTGGGCGAGGGTTGGAGGAATGCCGCCACCGTGCGCTTCTTCGCAAAGGTGTACGCGTTGAGCTCGTCCCGCCGTGATGCCATGAGTCCCCATTTTCGTCAGGCGCGGTCTTCGCGCGGCAGTCCACGGCAGCCCGGGGAGCATGGCGCCCGGGCCCCGGCTGTCGGACCGGCCCCCTACTATGCCTGCTGTTCGCCCGCGTTCGTGGGGCGGGTAGGGTGATCCGACCGCCAGAGGCCTGCCAAAGGGCCGGTGGGGCACGGTGATCGGGACGAATTGAGGGGGATTCTCCATCATGGCTTCCGCGACGCGGACGCGGCCCAGAGCGGCCGCGCCCCCTTCCGCACCCTCCGCGAACCCGCCCTCGGGGCCTGGTTCGAGCGCTTCCTCCGCGGTCCCGTCCTCGGTTTCGTCCTCGGTCTCACCGAGGCTGCAGGCACGCCCCGGACACTTCGGTGCGTTCCGATTGCAACAGCTCGTACTGATCGAGGTGGCGGCCGCGTTGCTGTTCGTCGCCGCGGTCGTCGACAAGCTGCTCCTGGTGCCCGCCGGCGTCGTCGCGGCGGTGCTCGTCCTGCTCGCGGTGGTGCGCCGGCACCGGCGTTCGCTGCCCGAGTGGCTCTCCACCTTCCTCGCGCTGCGCGCCCGTACCCGCCGCGCCGCCTCCTTCACCGTGCCGGAGGGCACGGAGCCGGGGCTCGCCCCGGTCGTGGAGTGCGACCCGGCGCTGCGCACGTACACGTACAGCGACCGTGAGCGGCGGCCGATCGGGATGATCGGCGACGGCACCTTCCTGACGGCGGTGGTACGGGTCGAGTCCGAGGGTTCGGCACTGCGCCCCGACCGCGGGGCGCGACCGCTGCCGGTCGGGCTCGTCCGGGACGTGCTCGAAGTCGACGGCATCCGCCTGGAGTCCGCGCAGATCGTGCAGCACACCCAGCCCGCGCCCGCGCCGCACCTGCCCGCGCAGTCGATGGCCGCGCGCAACTACGGGCCGCTGCAGGCGCAGACGGGTTCGCCCGCGCTCCGCGTCACCTGGGTCGCGCTCAAGCTGGACCCGGAGCTGTGCCGGGAGGCGGTCGAGGCGCGTGGCGGTGGTCTGAAGGGCGTGCAGAAGTGCCTCGTACGGGCGGCGGACCAGTTGACGAGCCGGCTCGCCGGGGCCGGTTTCCGGGCCGTCGTGCTGAGCGAGCAGGAGCTGACCGCGGCCCTCGCCACGTCCACCTGCGCCAGCCCCATGGCGATAGCGCAGGCGGGCCGCGGCCACGCCCCGGGCCGGCGCACGCAGGAGACCGCGCGCACCTGGCGGGTCGACGACCGGCGCCACACGACGTACTGGGTGGGCCGCTGGCCCCAGTTGGGCACCGCGGGCGGCGCGGGCGCGTCGATGCCGCAGCTGGTGGCGCTGCTGACGTCGCTGCCGGCGCTCGCGACGACGTTCAGCCTGACGCTGAGCGGGGGTGACCGCCAGGAGGTGACGGTCACCGGACACGTACGGATCACCGGGCGCAGCGACGAGGAGCTCGTGACCGCGCGGCACGAACTGGAGCGGGTGGCGCGCGGCGTGAAGACGGGTCTGGTGCGGCTCGACCGCGAACAGGTCCCGGGCATGCTGGCGACGCTGCCGCTGGGGGGTGCGCGCTGATGACGATGCCGGTGACGGGAGGCGCGGGGCCGGTGGCGGGAGGCGCGGTGCCCGGCGGGGGTGGAGTGCCCATGCCTGCTGGGGGTGGGGTGCCTGTGCCCGGCGGGGCGCAGGGGCCGGTGCCGGGTGGGATGCCGGTGGCAGGCGGATTGCCGATGCAGGGCAGTGCGCCGATGGCGGGCGGAGCAGCCGTGCAAGGCGGGGCTCCCGTGGCCGGTGGAGTGCCCGTGGCGGTGCCGGCCGCCGGCATGGCCGGCAACGGACCGGCGGGCGGTACGCGTGCCCGGCGGGGCGGCGGGCGGCGCGCCGGCGGCCGGGGCGGGCAGGGTGGCGCAGCGGCTCGTACGGGACGGGGCACGAAGGCCCGGTTCGGCTTCGGGCTCATCGGGCCGCGCCGGGACCGCCACTCCGTCCCGGTCGACCAACTCGACGCGCTGGCCCTGCCGGTGGGCGACGACGGCATGGTCATCGGCGTGGACGCCGAGGGCCGACCGGCCGTGCTCGGCATCAACCAGCCGAGCCCGTACGACGTCACGCTCATCGGCGGCCTCTGGACCGCGCAGGTCCTCGCGCTGCGCGCGGCGGCCACCGGTGCCCGCGTCGCCGTGGAGACCGGGCGCGCGCCCGCCTGGACGGCCCTTGCCCAGGCGGCCGGCGGCGGCCAGCCCTGCGTCACCCTGCACGACGTGGGCCGGGTGCCGCCGCAGGGCGCGTCCGCGGGCAGTCCCGTGGTCGTCATCCGCGACTGCGGCATGCGGCCGCCGCGCGGGCGCGTGGTGTCCGGGCCGTGGCAGTCGGTCCTGACGCTCCTGCCGTATCTGAGCCCGGTGGCTCCGCGGCTGCTCGAGAAGTCCTCGCTCGTCGGCGTCCAGCGGGTCTCCCCCGACGAGGCGGCGCAGATCGGCCGCATCATGGGCCTGCAGCGCGCGGAGTGGGAGGCGCTGTCCACGCTGGCGGACGGCGTGACGCTGTGGTGCACGCCGGGCGACCGTCAGTTCGTGATGACCCAGGCGACGGACGCCGAGACGGGGCTGCTCGGCGGCGCCCGCCGGATGGACTGAGGCATCGAGGGACTGAAGCACTGAAGGACTGAAGGCGGGCTTGGCTCGGTTGCCAAATCTGCCCGGTTTTAGACACATTGAGCGCATTTGGATCACCGGGCGGTTCACTGTCCGGTACCCGCAGGTCACTTGAGGACCGGATGTGACGCTGTGGTGGGCTGTCGGCCCTGCCCGGGGGGCGCGGTTGGCGTTTAGGGTGGGATGTGCCCGCCCACGACTGCACACGGGTGCGCGACCACACCAGGAGGCAAAGTGAACCGCGATCGGGACGAGGTCCAGGGGGGTTGGAATCCTCCCGTCGACGATCAGTCCGACGCAGATCCCGCCGAGATGACGGGTGAGTTCACCATCGACTACACCCCTCCGGCCTGGTACACGCAGAACGCGGCCGGCGGCGGCGGTACGGGCTCCGCGCCCACCCCTCCCCCGCCCAGCGGCGCACCCCTCGCCGTCCCCGGCGCCTGGGCGTCGCCGCCCGCCGCTCCGGCGGCCTCCCTTCCGCCGGCGTCCGTTCCGCCGGCTCCTGTTCCGTCGGCCCCTGCTCCTCCGGCCGTGACTGCGGCACCGGTGGCGCCCGCGGCCGAGCCGTTCGGCGGCGGGGACGTGGAGAGCGGCGCGACGATGCGGTTCTCTCCGGCGGCGCTGAAGCGGGAGTTCGCGGAGCGGGACGCGGCGGCAGCGGCCGGCGCTCCGGCGGCGGGGCCTGCGGCCCCGGTGCCGGGCACGGACGCGGGCACTGCTGCGGGCTCTGCTGCGGGCACGGCTGCTGGTACGGACCCGGGTGCCGCGGCGGCTGTGACTTCCACGCCTGAGGCCGGTGGGTGGTCCGCCACCGCCGGGGCGCCCGTCGGCACGGCGGGCCCGCTGCCGGGTGCGCTCCCGGAGGGCTTCGTCGGCGCGACGGAACCCACTGCGCCGCCTCAGGCGAACGACGATGACGTGCGGGCGGCCGCCGCCGCGCCGGAGGGTTCTGCCGACGCGGAGGTTCCGGCTGAGCCGTCCGTGAGTTCCGTGAGTTCCGTACGTTCCGTGAGTGACGCCGCCGCGCCGGAGGCCGGTGCCGGCACCGGGCTTGCGGCCGACGGTGCTTCCGCCGCGCCGGAGGCCGTTGAGACTTCCCTCGCGTCCGAGGAGCACGTCGACACGGCCTCGGCGCTGGAGACGGCGGAGGCGCCGGTTGCCGAGGCCCCCGCGGGCTCGGCCCCGGGCGTGGGCGGTACCGAGCCGGAGGCCGACGACGACTCGGCCTCCGAGGTGAAGACGCCCGTCGGTACCTCCGTCGAGGCAGGCGAGGCGGGCGTTGCAGCCTCCTCCGCGACGACCGGCGCCGATGACGAGGCGGCGAGCGCGGCGACCGGGGACAGCTCCCCGGCCCCGCTCGACACCGGCGGTGTGGACACCGCCGCCGCCTCCGACGACGCGGCCGCGCAGACCGCTCCGGAGGGCGACGCGCCCGCGAGCGGCGACGACGACGCACCTCTCGCCGGCTCCGAGGCCACGCCGGGTTCGGACCCGGCCGCCCCCGTCGGCGCGGACGCCGTCCCCGGATTCCCGGCACCCGCAGGCAACCCGGCTTCCGTCCCCGCGCCCGCCTCCGCCCCGCAGGACGCCGTCCCCGGCGGGCTGCCGCCCGCCGCGCCCGGGCCGATGCCCGGTCAGGGCGGTGCGCTGCCGCCGCTCCCGCCGTCGTTCCAGCCGGCGACGCCCGCGGGCGCGCCGCAGTGGCCCGCGCAGGGCGCGCCCGGTGAGCAGCCGGTGCCGCCGGCGGCCGGGCCGATGCCCGCCGCCGCCTCGTGGCCGGCGCCGCCCGGACCCGTACCGCAGCAGGCACCGCAGGGCGGTTACGGCTTCCCGCACCCGGGACAGCCCGCTCAACCCGCCCCGGTTGCCCAGCCCGGCCACCAGCCCCAGCCCCCGGCACCCCAGGCCGGTTACGGCTTCCCGCACCAGCCCGGCCAGCAGTCCCAGCCCCAGCCCCCGGCCCCCCAGGGCGGATACGGCTTCCCGCACCCCGGTCAGCCGCCGCTCCCGCCCCAGGAGCCCCAGCCGTCCCAGCCGCAGCCCCAGGGTTACGGCTTCCCGCAGCAGGCACAGCCTCCGGCCGCCCCGCAGGGCGGCTACGGCTTCCCGCACCCGGGACAGCCCGCCCAGCCCGCCTCGGCTGCCCAGCCCGGTCAGCAGCCCCACCAGCCCCAGCCGCCGCAGGCCCCGGAGGCCGGCTACGGCCAGCCCACCCCGCCCTCGGCTCCCCAGGCCGGCTACGGCTTCCCTCAGCAGCCCCAGCCCCCCGCGCCCGTCGACCCCCGTACCGGTGCCGCGTGGCCCACCGCCGTGACGCACGATCAGCGCGAGCGGTCCGTGCCCGGCGCGCCGCTCGGGTACAACGCGGCGGTCGAGCTGTCGTCGGACCGGCTGCTCCGCAACACCAAGCAGAAGGCGAAGTCGTCCCGCAACCCCGGCTCCGCCGCGCGCTTCAAGCTCGGCGGCAAGCGGGAGGAGGCGGAGCGGCAGCGGAAGCTGGAGCTGATCCGGACGCCGGTGCTCTCCTGCTACCGGATCGCGGTGATCTCGCTCAAGGGCGGCGTCGGCAAGACGACGACCACGACCGCGCTCGGGTCGACCCTCGCGACCGAGCGGCAGGACAAGATCCTGGCGATCGACGCGAACCCGGACGCCGGCACGCTGGGCCGCCGGGTGCGGCGCGAGACCGGGGCGACGATCCGCGACCTCGTGCAGGCGATCCCGTACCTGAACTCGTACATGGACATCCGCCGGTTCACCTCGCAGGCGCCCTCCGGTCTGGAGATCATCGCCAACGACGTGGACCCGGCCGTGTCGACGACGTTCAACGACGAGGACTACCGGCGGGCGATCGACGTCCTGGGCAAGCAGTACCCGATCATCCTGACGGACTCCGGAACCGGCCTGCTCTACAGCGCCATGCGCGGGGTGCTCGACCTTGCCGATCAGCTGATCATCATCTCGACGCCGTCCGTCGACGGCGCGTCCAGCGCGTCGACGACGCTGGACTGGCTGTCGGCGCACGGGTACGCGGAGCTGGTGCAGCGGTCGATCACGGTCATCTCCGGGGTCCGTGAGACCGGAAAGATGATCAAGGTCGACGACATCGTGCAGCACTTCCAGACGCGCTGCCGCGGTGTGGTCGTCGTGCCGTTCGACGAGCACCTGGCGGCGGGCGCCGAGGTCGACCTCGACATGATGCGGCCGAAGACCCGGGAGGCGTACTTCAACCTCTCGGCGATGGTGGCCGAGGACTTCGTACGGGCACAGCAGGCGCAGGGCCTGTGGACCGCCGCGGACGGGCAGGGCGGGATGCCGCCGCACATGGCCCCGCCCATGCCGGGCCAGCCGCAGCCGTACCAGGGCCAGCCGTATCCCGGCCAGCCGTATCCGGACCAGCAGCAGCCGTACGGAGCGCAGCCCGCACCCGGCCAGTCGGTGCCCGGCCAGCCCTACCCGCCGCAGCCCGCGCCCGGCCAGCCCTACCCGCCGCAGCCCGCGCCGGGACAGCCGTACGGAGCGCAGCCCGCGCCCGGGCAGATGTACGGGGCGCAGCCGGGCCAGCCGCCCGTGCCGCAGGGCTGGCAGCAGCCTCCGGCCGCCCCGCAGCCTCCGCAGGCGCCGCCAGCCCCTCAGCAGTAGGGCGTCACAGGATGAGACCAATGAGACCCCGTACCGGTGTTCCGGTACGGGGTCTCGTGGCATTCACGCAGTCCACAAGGGGTTTGATGCATCGTTGACGACGGGAGATCACCGCTGATACACCTTCGCTTCGTCCGTCGTCAGCCCAAGATCCACGGCACAACTCCTACGTGAGGTCACGTCCCATGGTCATGGTCACGAAGGTTCCACCCCGCTCCAGAGCAGCCCGCCCCCTACGTTCCCTCCGCCCCCTCCGCCTCCTCGTCGCCGCCGGGCTCACCGCCGCCTCCCTGGCCGCCGTCCCGGGGACGGCGCAGGCCGAGGACGGCAAGGCGGACTCCGGTTCCACCCTCACCGTCGCCGTCTCGCAGAGCGTCGACTCGCTCTCGCCGTTCCTGGCCCAGAAGCTCGTCTCCACCAGCATCCACCGGCTGGCCTACGAGTACCTGACCAACTACGACGCGAAGGACGCGCACCCGGTCCCGGGCCTGGCCACCGCCTGGAAGTCCTCGCCGGACAAGCTCACCTGGACGTACACCATCCGCAAGGACTCGTACTGGTCCGACGGGCAGCAGGCCACCGCCGAGGACGCGGCCTGGACCTTCGACAAGATGATGACCGACCCGAACGCGGCCACCGCCAACGGCAGCTTCACGGCCAACTTCAAGAAGGTCTCCGCGCCCGACCCGCAGACCCTGGTCATCGAGCTGAAGCAGCCGCAGGCGACCATGACGGCGCTCGACGTGCCGATCGTGCCGAAGCACGTGTGGGAGAAGGTCTCCGACTTCTCCAAGTTCAACAACGACCAGCAGTTCCCGATCGTCGGCAACGGCCCGTTCGTCATCACGGACTTCAAGGTCGACCAGTACATCAAGCTGAAGCCGAACAAGCGGTTCTGGCGCGGTGCACCCAAGTTCGACGAGCTGGTCTTCAAGTACTACAAGGACGGGGACGCGGCCGTGGCCGCGCTGCAGAAGGGCGAGGTGTCCTTCGTACCGAACCTGACGCCCGCCCAGGCCGCCGCCCTGAAGACGCAGCGGAACATCAAGGTCAACGACGCCCCGGGCCGCCGCTTCTACGCGCTCGCCACCAACCCGGGCGCCCGTGCCAAGGACGGGAAGACCTTCGGCAACGGCAACAAGGCGCTGCTCGACCCGGAGGTGCGCAAGGCGCTGTTCCTGGCCGTGGACCGGGCGACGCTGGTCGACAAGGTGTTCCAGGGCCACGCCGTCGAGGGCCAGGGCTACATCCCGCCGCGCTTCGCCTCGTACTTCTGGCAGCCGGCCGACGCGCAGAAGCGCTCGTACGACCCCGCGAAGGCCGAGCAGGTCCTGGACGCGGCCGGATACCGCAAGAACGGCGACGGCAAGCGGCTCGGCAAGGACGGCAGGCCGCTGGAGTTCCGCATCCTGTGCCACGCCACCGACCCGAACGACAAGGCGGTCGGCAAGTACCTGCAGGAGTGGTGGGGCAGGCTCGGCATCGGGCTGAAGGTCGAGTGTCTGGACAGCGTCTCCGACCCGTGGGTGAAGGGCGACTACGACCTCGCCTTCGACGGCTGGTCGGTCAACCCCGACCCGGACTACGTGCTGTCCATCCACACCTGCGGCACGCTGCCCGCGACGCCGAAGGACACCGGCGCCACCGACAACTTCATCTGCGACCCGGCCTTCGACGCGCTCTACGCGCGGCAGGCCGTCGAGTACGACGCCGCCAAGCGCACCGACCTGGTCAAGCAGATGCAGTCGCGGCTCTACGACACCGGGTACATGAACGTGATGGCGTACCCGAACGCCCTGGAGGCGTACCGCACCGACCAGATCCGCTCCATCACCACCATGCCCGAGGCCGGCGGCAACCTCTACGGCCAGGACGGCTACTGGAGCTGGTGGTCGGCGGTGCCGGCCGCGCAGGCGTCCGACGACGCGGCGTCCGGCGGCTCGTCCACCGGCGCGGTCATCGGGATCGGCGCGGCGGTCGTGGTCGTCGTCGGCGCCGGGATCTTCCTGATGATGCGCCGCCGCTCCACCGCCGACGACCGCGAGTAGCCAGTGACCAGCGCAAGCACACCCAGCGCAGGCACGCCCGGCGCGAGCACGCACAGCGCGGGCACGCCCGCCTCCTCGGTGGTCCCGGCCGACGCGGCCCGGGCCACCGAGGGCGGCGCCCCCCGCAGCCGTACCGCCGCCGCCCTGCCGTATCTCCGCCACGCGGCGACGAAGGCCGCCGGCGCGGCCGTCTCGCTGCTCGCCGTCCTGGTCACCAGCTTCTTCCTGTTCCGGATCATCCCGGGCGACCCGGTGAAGACGATGACCCACGGCATGCCCACGACGGCCGAGCAGCTGGCGACCCTGCGCCACCAGTTCGGGCTCGACCTGCCGCTGTGGCAGCAGTTCACCGACTACTGCGGCAAGGCGCTGACCGGCGACCTCGGCACCTCCTTCCAGTTCCGCGCGCCGGTCGGCGACCTCATCGCGCAGAAGCTGCCGGCGACGCTGCTGCTCACCGGCACGGCCGTCGTCCTCTACTCGGCGCTCGGCCTGTGGCTGGGCACCCGCTCCGCCTGGCGGCACGGCAGCCTCGGCGACCGGGTGAACACGGGCGTGGCGCTGACCCTGTGGTCGGTGCCGTCGTTCTGGCTCGGGCTGCTGCTCATCATCGTGTTCTCGGTCGGCATGGGGCCGGTCCCGGGGCTGTTCCCGACCGGCGGCATGGAGTCCGGCACCGGGCAGACCGGCTTCGCGTACGTGCTCGACGTCGCTCACCACATGGTGCTGCCGGTGCTCACGCTGGTCGCGGTCGGGTACGCGCAGACGCTGCTCGTCATGCGCTCCTCGCTGCTCGACGAGATGGGCGGCGACTATCTGACCACCGCCCGGGCGAAGGGGCTGCGCGACGACGCGGTGCGGCGCCGGCACGCCGTGCCGAACGCGCTGCTGCCCACCGTCACCATGGTCTTCATCAACCTCGGCCATGTGGCGGCCGGTTCGATCCTGGTGGAGACGGTGTTCTCCTGGCCGGGCCTCGGCGGGCTGTTCTACCAGGCGCTGAGCGTGCCCGATCTGCCGCTCGTGCAGGGCCTGTTCGTGGTGTTCGCCGGCGCGATGATCGTGATGAACCTGGTCGCCGACCTCCTCTATCCGCTGCTCGACCCCCGGGTGGGCCGATGACCTCTCCGACGACCTCTCCCACGCCTTCTCCCACGCCCCCTCCCGCCTCCTCAACCACCACCTCTCTGGCCTGGCAACGCCGGCGCGGCAGCGTCGCCCGCTTCTGGAAGCAGTACCGCACCCACCGCGCCGGGCTCTGGGGCCTGGCCGGGCTCGCCGTCATCGGCCTGATCGCGCTGGCCGCGCCGCTGCTCGTCGGCGCCGACGTGCAGTCGGTGACCCACGCGCCGGGCACCGCCCTGGAGTCGCCGAGCGCCGAATTCCCGCTGGGCACCGACCAGTTCGGACGTCCGCTGCTCGGGCTGCTGGTCTGGGGCGCGCGGATCTCGCTGCTCGTGGGGCTGCTTGCGGCGGCGCTCTCGGTCGCCATCGGCACGCTCGTCGGGATCCTCGCCGGGCACTACGGCGGCTGGTTCGCCACGGTCGTCATGCGGATCACCGACTGGTTCCTGGTGATGCCGACGCTGGTCCTGGCGATCGTGCTCGCGACGGTGATGTCCCGCTCGATGTGGACGGTGATCCTGGCGATCGGGGTGACCAGCTGGCCGACGACCGCCCGCCTGGTGCGCGCGCAGACGATCGCGGTCGAGTCCCGCCCGTACATCGAGCGGGCCACGGCCCTGGGCGGCGGGCACGGGCACGTCATGGCCCGGCACGTGCTGCCGAACGTGATGCCGCTGGTGCTCGCGCAGACCACGCTGGGCATCTCGACGGCCATCCTCACCGAGGCGACGCTCGCCTTCCTGGGGCTCGGCGACCCGGCCGTGGTCTCCTGGGGCGGGATGCTCCAGGACGCGCGCGAGGCGGGCGCGGTCTCGTCGGGGCACTGGTGGTACCTGGCCCCGCCCGGGATCGCCATCGCGCTGGTAGCGCTCGCGTTCACGCTGTGCGGGCGGGCCGTCGAGTCCGTCCTCAACCCGAAGCTGGGGGTGGGGCGTTGAGCACGCCACCGCTGTTGGAGGTACGGAACCTGAGCGTGACGTACGGGTCCGGGCCGGCCGCCGTCCCGGCCGTACGGGGCGTCGGCCTCACCCTTCCCGCCGGGCAGAAGCTCGGGATCGCGGGCGAGTCGGGCTGCGGCAAGTCGACGATGGCGCTCGCGCTGCTCCGGCTGCTGCCCGCCTCGGCCCGTCTCACCGGCGAGATCCTGCTCGACGGCGAGGACGTCCTGGCCATGAAGTGGGGCCGGCTGCGGGCGGTGCGCTGGGCGGGGGCGTCCATCGTCTTCCAGGGCGCGATGCACTCGCTGAACGCCGTGCGCCGGATCGGCGACCAGATCGCCGAGCCGCTGCTCGTGCACGGCATCGCCACCCCGGCGGCGGCCCGGAAGCGGGTCGGCGAGCTCCTGGAGCACGTGGGCCTGCCGGCCGCGCGGGCGGCGGCGTATCCGCACGAGCTGTCCGGCGGGCAGCGGCAGCGCGTGATGATCGCGATGGCGCTCGCCTGCGATCCGCGGCTCATCGTCGCGGACGAGCCGACGACCGCGCTCGACGTGATGATCCAGGCGCAGATCCTGCGGCTCATCGAGCAGCTGGTCGCGCAGGAGGACATCGGTCTGCTGATGATCAGCCACGATCTGGCGGTGCTCGCCGACACCTGCGACCGGCTGGCCGTGATGTACGCGGGGCGGGTGGTCGAGGAGGGTCCGGCGAAGGCGGTGTACGAGGCGGCCGCGCACCCCTACGGGCGGGCGCTGTCCTCGGCGTTCCCGCGCATCGGCGATCCGGCGTCCCGGCGCGCCCCGCGCGGCCTGCCGGGCGATCCGCCGGACCCGGCGGCCCTGCCGGGCGGGTGCACCTTCCATCCGCGCTGTCCGGTGGCGGAGGCGCGGTGCGCGGTGGAGGACCAGGAACTGCGGGACGCGGGCGCGGGGCGCCGGGCGGCCTGCGTACACGTGGGGAGCACGGCATGAGCGCTTCGGCACCACTGCTTTCGGCCCGGGACCTGCGGGTGGAGTTCCCCGGGCGGCGGGGCGCCCCGGTCGCCCGGGCCGTGGACGGGGTGGACCTGGACATCGGCGCGGGTGAGATCGTGGCGCTGGTCGGCGAGTCGGGCTGCGGCAAGACGACGCTGGCCCGCTCGCTGCTCGGCCTGGTCCGCCCCGGCGCGGGGTCGGTGCGGTTCGCGGGCGCGCCGCTGTCGTACACGGGCAGGGCGCTCAAGGCGTACCGGAAGCGGGCCCAGTTGGTGCTCCAGGACCCGAGCGGTTCGCTGAACCCGCGGCACACGGTGTACGACGCGGTGGCGGAGGGGCTGCGGATCCACGGGTACGGGGGTGACGAGCGGGCGGCGGTCGCGGAGGCGCTCTCGCGGGCCGGACTGCGGCCGCCGGAGCGGTTCTTCCTGCGCTATCCGCACGAGCTGTCCGGCGGGCAGCGGCAGCGCGTGGTGATCGCGGGCGCGCTGGTCCTGGAGCCGGAACTGATCGTCGCGGACGAGCCGGTGGCCTCGCTCGACGCGTCGGTGCGCGGCGAGATCCTGGCGCTGCTGCTGCGGCTGCGCGACGAACTGGGCCTCTCGGCGCTGGTCGTGACGCACGACCTGGGGCTCGCGTGGAACATCGCGGACCGGGTGGCGGTCATGTACCTGGGCCGGATCGTGGAGACCGGCCCGGTGGAGGACGTACTGACGAACCCTCGGCACCCGTACACGCAGGCGCTGTTGTCGGTGCTTCCGGAGTCCGGGGGCGAGCCGGTGGTGCTGACCGGCGAGCCCCCGGACCCGGCGCGCATCCCGTCCGGCTGCCGCTTCCACGCCCGCTGCCAGGTCCTCGCCTCGGGCACGGCGGCGGAGGTCGCGGACCGCTGCCGCACGGAGGACCTGCCGGTGCTCGGCGGTGGCGGCGGGGAGCGGGCGGTGGCCTGTCACTGGGCGCACGGAGCGGCGGTACGGGGCTGAGGCCCGTACCGCCGCCGGGTCGGTGTGCGCGAGGTGTACGTGACGGGTGAGCGTTACGCGGAGGGGTGCGCCGCGTCGTAGGCGGCGGTCAGCTCCCGGCACTTCTTGACGTCGTCGGCCATCGCCACGAGCAGGTCGTCGAGGGTGTCGAACTTGAGCATCCCGCGCACGTAGGCGAGGAAGTCGACGGCGACGTGGAGGCCGTACAGGTCCAGGCCCTCGCGGTCGATCGCGTACGCCTCCACGGTCCGCTCGGTGCCGTCGAACTGCGGGTTGGTGCCCACCGAGATCGCGGCGGGCATCCGCTCGCCGGCGGCGGTCAGCCAGCCCGCGTAGACGCCGTCGGCGGGGATCGCGGTGTGCGGCAGGGTCTCGACGTTGGCCGTCGGGAAGCCCAGCTCGCGGCCGCGCTGGGCGCCGCGCACGACGACGCCCTCGACGCGGTGCGGGCGGCCGAGGATCTCGGCCGCGCCCGCCATGTCGCCCTCGGCGACGAGGCGGCGGGTGAGGGTGGAGGAGAACGGCTCGCCGCCGCCGGCGGCACCGGTCACCCGCAGGTCGATGACCTCGACCTCGTAGTCGTAGGTGGCGCCGAGCTCGGCGAGGTACGCGACGTTGCCCGCGGCGCGGTGGCCGAAGCGGAAGTTGGGGCCCTCGATGACGCGCTTGGCGTGCAGCTTGTCGACGAGGACCTTCACGATGAAGTCGGCCGGCGACAGCTGCGAGAACTCCGCCGTGAACGGCAGGACCAGGACCGCGTCCACGCCGAGCTCGGCCATCAGCTCGGCACGCCGGTGGTGCGGGGCGAGCAGCGGCGGGTGGCTGCCGGGACGGACCACCTCGGAGGGGTGCGGGTCGAAGGTGACGACGACGGAGGGGACGCCGAGATCGCGGGCGCGCTCGACGGCCCGTCCGATGATCAGCTGGTGCCCGCGGTGCACCCCGTCGTAGGAGCCGATGGTGACGACGCTGCGTCCCCAGTCCTCGGGGATGTCCTCCAAGCCACGCCAGCGCTGCACTGTGACCGCTCCTCGTCCGCCTGTACCCATGTCCACGTGTACGCCCGCGCCTGTCGGCGCTGGTCTAAGACTGCCATGAGCATGCGGCTTCGTCGGCATCGGCATGGTGTTGGCCATGTCTCTCAGCTCCCCGCGAATAAAGCGGGAGGCGCCGGTTCCGGGGGCGGCGAGCACGGGGGCGAGGGCGGCGCGGGGCGCGGGGAGGCGCAGCAGGCCGGTGACGAGGGGGTGCAGGACGCAGCGCACCTCCGGCCCGTCCTCCAGCCGCCGGTCGACGAAGGCGGCGACGAGCGGGGCGCCTTCGGGGTGCGCCTCGGCGTACTCGGCGACGAGGGCGGCGGCGCGGCGGGCGAGGCGTGGGGTGTCGATTTCGGCGAGGACGCGCAGGACGGCGGCGGGTTCGTCGCCGAGGAGCCGGCGGCGCAGGGCGTCGAGTACGGGCTCGGGGTGGGTCGGGAGCGCGGCGGCGAGGGCGGCCACGGGCACGTCGGGGTCGGCGGCCGCGCGCGGCAGGAACCGCCCCCGGCAGTCCGGGTCCCGTACGAGGAGGCCGAGCGCGGCCCCGTGCAGCGCCCGGTCGCCGGGCCGGGCGAGCAGCGCGAGGGCCGCGTAGCGCAGGGTGCTCCGGTCGGTGGCGGCGGTGGCGTACGGGGCGACCAGCTCGCCGTACGCCGCTGCCGCCGCCCGGCGCTCGGGCCGCCCGTCGTCGTGCGCCCACCGGTCCACGGCCCGGCACAGCGCCGCCGGCTCGTCCTCGGCGAGCGCCCTGAGCAGCCCCTCGGCGAGCGGGTGCGCGGTCGTGACGAGCGCCTCGCACAGGTCGTCCACGGCCGCCGCCCGGTGGGTGTGCAGCAGCGCCTGGGCGGCGGCCCCGACGGTGGCGCCGGGCGCCCCGGCCAGCGCCCGCTCGTCGCCGAACCAGCGGCACAGCAGCGGCTGCACCCCGCGCGGGTCGGCCACGAGACGTTCCGCGACCAGGTCGAGGAAGCGCTCGTCGGGCACGGGGTCGGCGCCGACGAGCCGTCGCAGCAGATCGAGCCGCTCGTCCTCGGCGACCTTCAGTCCCCGCCAGAACCCGACGCCGAGTCCGGGCAGCGCGCCCACCGCCCCGACGCGGTCGGCGATCCGGCGCAGCACCGGCAGATACGGCCGCGGGTCCGCGGTCCCGTCGAGGAACCCGGCGAGGAGCCGCGAGGCCCACCAGGCGCCTTCGGAGACCGCGCCGGCCCGGCCCTCGGGCGCCTGCTGTCGCCCGCCGGCGGCTTCGGGAGCTTCCGGGCCGCCGGATTGCGGGCCGCCGGATTCCGGTCGGCCGGATTGCGGGCCGCCGGATTCCGGGCCGCCGCGCGGCGCGGCAGGCCGGTCGGGCCCCGTCGGCGCCTCCCCTCCCCCGGTCGCCGCGAGCGCGTCCGCCAGCCACTCGAGGCGGGGCGTCAGGCCCTCCGGGCCGTGGTCGCGGTGCAGGTGGTGGAGGGCCTGGAGGACGGGTCCGATGCGGTGGCGGGGGACGGGGAGCGGGGTCGGCGGGTGGACGAGGGTGGGGAGGGCGCGGTCGAGGTCGAGGTGGACGGCCTGGAGCCAGTCGGCGAACTCCTCGTGGGCGAAGCGGTAGCCGGGGCCGGCGGGGACGAGGAGCGATTCGGTGAGCACGGCGGGGGCCCAGCCCGTGGCCCAGGGGAAGAGCTCCTCGAAGGACTCCCGGTCGAGTTCGCCCTGGCCGGGGCCGAGGCAGCGGCGGGCGGCCTCGTGGACCTGGCCGCAGACGCGGGCGGCGAGGCGGCGGACGGCGGTGCCGCGCAGCACGGGACGGCGGGCGGCGGCGATGCGGACGGCGACGCGCAGGCACATCAGGTCGAGGTGGGCGGCGAAGATCTCGTCGCGCCCGGGCCGGCCCGGCAGGTCGCCGCGGGCCGCCGCGCGCAGCTCGCCGAGAAGCCGGAGGGCGAGCGGGTGCCGGGCGTCCGCCTCGGCGATGCCGTCGTCGGGTACGCCGTGCCGGCGCCGCGCGTCCGCGGCCTCCGCCTCGGTGAGGTCGCCGAGGCGGACGGTGGCCGGCTCGGTCCCGTACAGCGTGCTCGCCTGCTCCCAGTGCTCGGGCCGGCAGGCGACGACCATGCGCGCGCCGTGGGCGGTGAGCCACTCCTCGGTCGCGGTGGTCCAGGCCGCGAGGCGATGGGCGAGCAACGGCGGCATCTCCTCGGGCGCGTCGAGGAGTACGAGCAGCGGCCCGAGTGCGGCGGCCTGCTCGGGCGTGACACCGGCCGGATCCCCGGGCACTCCGGACGCGGCGGCGATCCGCCCGGCCCGCCGCAACGCCCGCCCCACGGCATCGGCCACGCACCGGTCACCGGCCCGCAGATCGGCCCCGCGCAGCCACAGCGTGGGCGCGGGCACCGGCCCACGGGCGCGGCGCGCGGCGAGCGTGGCGAGCGCGGTGGTCCGCCCGCTGCCGGGCACGCCGACGACGGCCGTGACGGGAGCGTGGCCCGGCTCCCCGGGACACCCGGCGCGATCCGGGCCGGGCACCGTGATCCGACCTCTGTCCGAGCCCTCGCCAAGCCCACCGGGCCGCCCGTCGACGAATCCCCCGGCCGAACCGGGCGCCGTGGTCCGACCGCCGCCCAGCGGTTCGTCCGGGTCCGTGGACCGCTCATCGCGGAACCCCTCGGCCGGGCCGAGCGTGGTCGGCCGGGCCCCGTCGGGGCCGCCGGGTGGATCCCCGGCGGGTCCGACGGTGCCCGTGGCCTCGTGCCGCCCGCGGGGGAAGCCTCCGGCCGGGCCGGCCTCCGCCGTCCAGGCCGCCGCCAGGGCCTCGCCCAACTCCCCCAGTCTCCCGTCCGGGTACTCCTCGGTCTGACCGAGCGTGGTCGCCGTCAGTTCGAGTACTCCCGCCAGGTTCAGGTCCTGGCCGTAGCAGGGCGCGGCCGAGGCGTTGTGGTGGAGCAGGGGGGCCAACGGGCCGTGTGGGGGGATGGGGAGGGCGTGGCCGGCGGCGCGGTGGTTGCCGTGGCGGGCGGTGCCGAGGACGGCGAGGACGGCGCCGGTGGCGGGGTCGAGGACAGGGCCGCCGGCGGCCGGGCCGCCGGCGCGGAGGGCTTCGGCGCCCTCGGTGCCGATGGCCAGTTCGAGCGCGGGCCCGGCGGTCGGGCCGAGCACCCGGGCCTCGCGCCAGCCGTGCGCGGAGATCCGTACGTACGCGCCGGGTTCGAGATCCCGGCGCTGGGCGAGCGGCAGCGGGCGGCAGCCCAGGCCCTGGCTGCGGACGAGGGCGAGGCCGGTGCCGGGCAGCGGGGTGATGTCGCGGGGGCCGGTCCGGCAGGTGCGCCCGTCGGGGGCGCGCAGGAGCAGGGTGGCCTGGCCTTCGACGACCTCGTGGCCGGTCAGCAGCGTGCCGTGGAGGTCGACGGGGAAGCCGGTGCCGACCGGTCGCCCGGTCGGATCCTCGATCCGCACCAGTGCCGCCCGGTCCCCGCTCCCCATGGTTCGCAACGGTAGGGCGGCGATGATCGCCGAGTGAAGCGCGCGAGTCGAACGCGCCCCCTCTCACTCCCCCCTTTCGCTTCGAGCGCCTACCCGGGAGGGTGAAAAAACCCGAAGGGGCGGGCACGCCTGCGCGTGCCCGCCCCTTCGACGGTCCGACGGAGCTCAGCCGAAGACGGCCAGGCTCTTCGCCTTCCCCCGCTGGTCCTCGACCAGCGCGAGCAGCTTCCCCTCCGGCCCGAAGACCGCGACGGGCCCCTTCGGGTACTCCGGCATCTCCAGGCGTACGCCGTTGAGCAGCAGCCGGGCCCGCCTGGCGTCGACGTCCCAGCGCGGGAACGCCGCCTCGGCGGCCTCGGCGACCGGCATGACCGTCAGGTCCTCCTGGAGCTGGTCCAGGGTCCGGGCGCTGTCCAGCTTGTACGGGCCGACCCGGGTGCGGCGCAGCGCGGTCAGATGGCCGCCCACGCCGAGCCCGGCGCCCAGGTCCCGGGCGAGCGCCCGGATGTACGTACCGGAGGAACAGACGACGGAGACCACCAGGTCCACGACCGGAGTGCCGTCCTCCGCGCTGGCCTCGCGCACGTCGTACACACGGAAGGAGGAGACGGTGACCGGCCGGGCCGGGATCTCGAACTCCTCGCCGCCGCGCACGCGCGCGTACGAACGCTTGCCGTCGATCTTGATCGCGGAGACCTTCGACGGCACCTGCATGATCTCGCCGGTCAGCTCGGCCACGCCCGCGTCGATCTGCTCGCGGGTGACCTTCGACGCGTCGACCGACGCCGTGATCTCGCCCTCGGCGTCGTCGGTGATGGTGGTCTGCCCGAGGCGGATCGTGCCCAGGTACTCCTTCTCGGTCAGCGCGAGGTGACCGAGCAGCTTGGTCGCCCGCTCCACGCCGAGGACGAGGACGCCCGTGGCCATGGGGTCGAGCGTGCCGGCGTGGCCGACGCGGCGGGTCTTGGCGATCCCGCGCATCTTGGCGACGACGTCGTGCGAAGTGAAGCCCGACGGCTTGTCGACGATGACAAGGCCGTCGGGCGTCTTGCCTACGGTGCTCATTCGGCGGCTTCGTCCTCGCCCGGCTTCTTGTACGGGTCGGCCTCACCGGCGAAGCGGGCGCCCGAGGACGCCTCGCGCACCGCGGCGTCCGAGGCGCGCGCCCGGTCGAGGAGGTCCTCGATGTTCTTGGCGGTCTCCGGGAGGGCGTCCGCCACGAAGGTCAGCGTCGGGGTGAACTTGGTGCCCGCGGCCTTGCCCACGGCCGAGCGCAGGATGCCCTTGGCGCTCTCCAGGCCGGCGGCGGCGCTCGCGCGCTCCTCCTCGTCGCCGTAGACCGTGTAGAAGACCGTGGCCTCCCGCAGGTCACCGGTGACGCGGGTGTCCGTGATGGTCACGTGCGTACCCAGGCGCGGGTCCTTGATGCCGCGCTGCAGCTTCTCGGCGACCACCTCCCGGATGAGGTCCGCCAGCTTCTTCGCCCGCGCGTTGTCGGCCACTGGTCCGTCTCCTTCTTTGCCTTGCTCATTCAGTCTTCATCAGTGTGGAGCCTGCGTCGCACCGAGAGCAGCTCCACCTCGGGCCGGGCCGCGACCAGCCGCTCGCAGCGGTCCAGCACGTCCGACACGAACCCCGCGTCCCCGGACACCAGCGCGACCCCGAGCTGGGCCCTGCGGTGGAGGTCCTGGTCGCCCACCTCGGCCGCGCTCACGGAGAACTTGCGCTGGAGCTCGGCGACGATGGGCCGGACGACGGAGCGTTTCTCCTTCAACGAATGAACGTCGCCGAGGAGCAGATCGAAGGACAGAGTCCCCACGTACATGCGGTGCCGGATGTCCCGCCGGTTCGGGTTCGACGTCCCACCGGGCCGACGCCCGGCGGGGGAACATCAAAACCGTACACGCAACGGCCGGGGCCGATCGACGGAATACTTTCCGCCGACCGGCCCCGACCCGAGTCGCGACTCAGCGTTGCGTGTTACACGCGCGGCTTCTCGCGCATCTCGTACGTCGCGATGACGTCGTCGATCTTGATGTCGTTGAAGTTTCCGAGGTTGATACCACCCTCGAAGCCCTCGCGGATCTCGGTGACGTCGTCCTTGAAGCGGCGCAGACCCTCGATGTTGAGGTTCTCCGCGATGACCTTGCCGTCGCGGATGAGGCGCGCCTTGGTGTTGCGCTTGACCTCGCCCGAGCGGATGAGGACACCGGCGATGTTGCCCAGCTTGGACGAGCGGAAGACCTCGCGGATCTCCGCCGTACCGAGCTCGACCTCTTCGTACTCCGGCTTGAGGAGGCCCTTGAGCGCCGCCTCGATCTCCTCGATCGCCTGGTAGATGACCGAGTAGTACCGGACGTCGACGCCCTCGCGCTCCGCCATCTGCGCGGCACGGCCGGCCGCACGGACGTTGTAGCCGATGACGATGGCGTCGGAGCCCATGGCCAGGTCGATGTCGGACTCGGTGACCGCACCCACACCACGGTGCAGGACGCGGATGTCGACCTCTTCACCGACGTCGAGCTGGAGCAGCGAGGACTCGAGAGCCTCGACCGCACCGGACGCGTCGCCCTTGATGATGAGGTTGAGTTCCTGGACCTGACCGGCCTTGAGCACCTTGTCGAGGTCCTCGAGGGACACCCGGCGGACGCGCTTGGCGAAGGCGGCGTTGCGCTCACGCGCGGCGCGCTTCTCGGCGATCTGGCGGGCGGTGCGGTCCTCGTCGACGACGAGGAAGTTGTCGCCCGCACCCGGGACGTTGGTGAGACCCAGGACCAGGACGGGAGTCGACGGGGTCGCCTCCTCGACGTTGTTGCCCTTGTCGTCGAGCATCGCGCGGACACGGCCGTACGCGTCGCCGACGACCATCGTGTCGCCGATGCGCAGCGTGCCTCGCTGGACGAGGACGGTCGAGACCGCACCGCGGCCGCGGTCGAGGTGGGACTCGATCGCGATGCCCTGCGCGTCCTGGTTCGGGTTGGCCCGCAGGTCGAGCGAGGCGTCGGCGGTGAGGACGACGGCCTCGAGCAGGGAATCGATGTGCAGACCCTGCTTGGCGGAGATGTCGACGAACATCGTGTCGCCGCCGTACTCCTCGGCCACCAGACCGAACTCGGTGAGCTGACCGCGCACCTTGACCGGGTCGGCACCCTCGACGTCGATCTTGTTGACCGCGACGACGATCGGGACGCCGGCGGCCTTGGCGTGGTTGAGCGCCTCGATCGTCTGCGGCATGACGCCGTCGTTGGCCGCGACCACGAGGATCGCGATGTCGGTCGACTTCGCACCACGGGCACGCATGGCGGTGAACGCCTCGTGACCCGGGGTGTCGATGAAGGTGATGCGACGCTCTTCGTCGTTGACCTGGGTCGCGACCTGGTAGGCACCGATGTGCTGGGTGATGCCACCGGCCTCGCCCGCGATCACGTTGGTCTTGCGGATCGCGTCGAGGAGTCGGGTCTTACCGTGGTCGACGTGACCCATGACGGTCACGACCGGCGGACGGGAGACCAGGGCCTCTTCGCCGCCCTCGTTCTCGCCGAACTCGAGGTCGAAGGACTCGAGCAGCTCACGGTCCTCCTCCTCGGGGGAGACGATCTGAACCTGGTAGTTCATCTCGTCACCGAGGAGCTGCAGCGTCTCGTCGGAGACGGACTGCGTGGCCGTGACCATCTCGCCGAGGTTCATCATGACCGCGACGAGCGACGCCGGGTTGGCGCCGATCTTCTCCGCGAAGTCGGTGAGGGACGCACCGCGCGACAGGCGAATGGTGTCGCCGTTGCCGCGAGGCAGCATCACGCCGCCCACGGACGGGGCCTGCATGGCCTCGTACTCCTGGCGCCTCTGACGCTTCGACTTGCGACCGCGACGCGCGGGACCGCCGGGACGACCGAAGGCGCCCTGCGTGCCACCACGGCCACCCGGACCGCCGGGACGGCCACCGAAGCCGCCGGGACGACCGCCGAAGCCGCCGCCACCGCCGCCGGGACCACCCGGACGACCGCCGCCGCCACCGGGACCACCGGGACGGCCGGCGAAGCCGCCGCCGCCACCGCCGGGACCGGCCGGACGGCCGGCGAAGCCGGGACGACCGCCGCCGCCGGGACCGGCCGGACGACCGCCGGGACCACCGGGGCCACGACCGCCGGGGCCGGGACGCGGGCCGGCAGCGGGACGCTGCGGCATCATGCCCGGGTTCGGACGGTTACCGCCGGGCGCGCCACCGGGACGCGGAGCCTGCGGACGGGGCATGCCACCCGGGGTCGGACGCGGGCCCTGACCCTGCGGACGCGGGGCGCCGGGAACGCTGCCCGGACCCTGCGGACGCGGGGCACCGGGGGCACCGGGGCCGCCGGGACGCGGCGCGCCACCCTGCGGGCGGGGCGTCTGCGGGCGCGCCATGCCGGTGGAGCCACCGGACGTGAAGGGGTTGTTGCCCGGACGCGGGCCGGCCGGACGAGCGCCCGGACGCGGGGCCTGCTGGCCGGGACGGGGGGCCTGCTGACCCGGACGCGGCGCCTGCTGCCCCGGACGGGCAGAGGTCGGACGCGGGCCGGGGGTGGCGCCACCGGGGCGCGGACCGGCGGCCGGGGCCGACGGAGGCGCGGTGAACTCCGGGGTGGTCGGAGCCGGGGCGGCCGGCGCCGGCTTGGGCGCGGGCTTCGGACCCGGACGGGGACCGGACGCGGCCGGAGCCGGGGACGGGGTGCTGCTCGCGGGCGCGGCCGGGGTGACCGGGGCCGCAGGCGCGGCGGGGGCCGGCTTGGGGGCCGGGGCGCCGGGCTTGGGGGCAGCGGGACGTGCCGCGGCGGCCGGAGCCGGTGCCGCGGGCTTGGGGGCGGGCGCCGCCTTGCGGGGCGCGCCGGGCTTGGCAGCGGCCTTGCCGGCGGAACCGCCGGGACCCTGCAAAGCGTCAGTCAACTTGCGCACGACCGGCGCCTCGATCGTCGAGGACGCCGAACGGACGAACTCACCGAGTTCTTGGAGCTTGGCCATGACGACCTTGCTCTCCACACCGAACTCCTTGGCGAGTTCGTATACCCGGACCTTAGCCACTTCGCTCCTTTTAGGTCCGGTTACCGCCGGACCGTCGCTACTTCATGGGCGTACTCATCGCGTACTCATCGAGTGCTCATCGCAATCTCGACCTACTTCCAACTCGCGAGGTACCTGACCGCACGGGGTTCCGTGCCGTACTTCTTTTTCACTGCGGTGCCGTCTCCTCGACGTGACGGCGCAACGCCGCCGTGTCGAGCGGTCCCGCGGTCCGGAAGGACCTCGGGAACGCCCGGCGGCGGACCGCCAGGTCGAGACAGTGCAAGGCGGGGTGCACATACGCACCCCGGCCGGGCAGCGTACCGCGATGATCGGGAACGCACTCGTCCTTATTCACCACGACCCGCAGCAGGTCGCTCTTGGCCGCTCGCTCCCGGCATCCCACACAGGTTCGCTCAGGGCACACGCGGGCATGCGTCCGGCCAGACACGATTAAGTCTACCTCCCCGTTCCGACCTCACCCGTTTGAGGCAAAAATCGAACAGTTGTTGGCCAAAAACGATCTCCGCCTTGCGGCGGGATCCCCAGGACCTCGGTCTCCCGGGCCCTCAGCCCTCCCGGCCGGAGGACTGGGCGGACTCGGCCGGCTCCGTGTCGGGACGGATGTCGATCCGCCAGCCGGTGAGCCGCGCGGCGAGGCGGGCGTTCTGGCCCTCCTTGCCGATCGCGAGCGACAGCTGGTAGTCCGGCACCGTCACGCGGGCGGAGCGGGCGGCCAGGTCCACGACCTCGACCTTGGACACACGCGCCGGGGAGAGCGCGTTCGCCACCATCTCGGCCGGGTCGTCCGACCAGTCGACGATGTCGATCTTCTCGCCCATCAGCTCCGCCATCACGTTGCGCACCCGGCTGCCCATCGGGCCGATGCAGGCGCCCTTGGCGTTCAGGCCCGAACGGGTGGAACGGACGGCGATCTTGGTGCGGTGACCGGCCTCACGGGCGATGGCGGAGATCTCCACCGAGCCGTCGGCGATCTCCGGCACCTCCAGGGCGAAGAGCTTCTTCACCAGATTGGGGTGGGTGCGCGACAGGGTGACGGACGGACCGCGGACACCCTTCGCCACCCGAACGACGTACGTGCGCAGCCGCAGCCCGTGCGTGTACTCCTCGCCCGGCACCTGCTCCTGCACCGGCAGGATGGCCTCGAGCTTGTCGTCCAGCTTGACCAGGACGTTCTTCGGGTCCTTGCCCTGCTGCACCTGGCCGGCCACGATGTCGCCCTCGCGGCGCGCGTACTCGCCGAAGGTGACGTCGTTCTCGGCGTCGCGCAGCCGCTGCTGGATGACCTGGCGGGCGGTGCTCGCCGCGATCCGGCCGAAGTCCGACGGCGTGTCGTCGAACTCCTTGGGCTGCTGCCCCTCCTCCAGGTCGGCGGGGTCTTCCTTCGCCCACACGGTCACGTGACCGGTGTGCCGGTCCAGCTCGACGCGCGCGTGGCGGCGGGCGCCGGGGACACGGTGGTAGGCGATGAGGAGGGCCGACTCGATCGCCTCGACCAGCATCTCGAAGGAGATTTCCTTCTCCTGTGCCAAGCCCTTCAGGAGCTTCACGTCGATGTCCACGGCTACGCCTCCTCTTCCTTCTTGTCCTTGCGGTTGAACTCGATCTCGACACGCGCCTTCGCGATGTCCGCGAACTCGACCCGGCGGGCGGTGGCCTTGCGTCCCTTCACGCCCGGCACCTCGGTGTCGAGGCCGTCCTCGTCCACGGCGATGATCCGGGTGACCAGCTCGCCGCCCTCGGTCAGCTGCAGCTTCACCAGGCGACCGACGGCGCGCTCGTAGTGGCGGTGCTGGGTGAGGGGGCGGTCGGCGCCGGGCGAGCTGACTTCGAGGACGTACTCGCCCTCGCCCATCACGTCCGTCTCGTCGAGCTTCTCCGAGATGACGCGGCTCAGCTCGGCGCAGGCGTCCAGCTCGACGCCCTCGTCCGAGTCGACGATGACCCTCAGCAGTCCGCGGCGGCCGGCCCGGGACACCTCGATCTCCTCGAGGTCGAGATCCTTCGCGGAAACGAGCGGTTCCAGAAGACCGCGCAGCCGTTCGCTCTGGGTGGTGCTCATCCGGGTGACTCCTCGGCCGCGTGTGCTGTTGTGGGTTCGTCGCGTGTCAGATCAAAGGGTATCCGGTCCCGGAGGGTGTTGCCGTCCACCGGGCGGGGCACGCGGGTACGCTCGCCTGCGGTGATCTTCGAAAACGTGAACGCGAGGGAGTGGCGTTGACAACGGTGAACAGACGCACGCTTCTCACCGCGGGCGCGGCGGGCACGGCGGCGGCCCTGACCGGGTGTACGGCCTCCCCCGACACCGGTCCGAGGAAGCCGGCCGCCGCCGAGCGGGCGGCGGCCGAGGAGGCGGCGCTGCGCCGGCGCTCGGCGACCGCCAGCCGCGACCTGCTGCTGCGGTACGACGCGGTCACCGGCGCGTTCCCGGCGCTGACGGCCCGGCTCGCACCGCTGCGGGCGGCGGTGGCGGCGCACGTGAAGGCGCTCTCCGAGGGCGGTACGGCCCCGGCGCCCGGCCCGTCCCGCTCGGCCTCCCTCTCCCCTTCCCCCGCTCCCTCCCGCTCGCCGGCGACGATCCGCGTCCCGGCCACTCCGGCCGCCGCGCTCAGCGACCTGGCCGCCGCCGAACGGGCGACCGCCGACACCCATGCGGCCGCACTGCTCACCGCGCCGCCCGAGTACGCCCGGCTGCTCGCCTCCGTCGCGGCCGCCGGGGCGGCGCACGCCTTCCTGCTGGCCGAGCCGACCGAAGGGAACCCGGGATGACCACGCTCGACGCCGCGCAGGCCGCGCTCGCCGCCGAGCATGCCGCCGTGTACGGGTACGGGGTCGTCGGCGGCCGCATCGGCCCGGCCCGGCGCGCCGAGGCCACCGACGCGTACGAGGCCCACCGGGCGCGCCGGGACGCGCTGCGCCGGACCGTGCGGGACCTGGGCGGCGAGCCGGTCGCCGCGGCCGCCGCGTACGAGCTGCCGTTCCCGGTGCCGGACCGGGCCGCCGCCGGCCGCCTCGCCGCCGTCCTGGAGGAGCGGGTGGCCGGCGTCTACTCCGACCTGGTGCGTTCCGCCGAGGGCCCGCTGCGCCGGGACGCGGCGGCGGCGCTGCGCGAGGCGGCGGTCCGCGCCGTCCGCTGGCGCGGCAGCGACGTAACCTTTCCTGGGCTCGCCGAACGGGCCACGGGCAGGGCCTGAGCCGATCTTAAGGAACAACGCACGCATGGGTTTCGAACCGCCGCAGCGACTGGTGCGCGTGCTCGGCGAGACATACGGGGACGCCGCCGCGGCCGCCTGGCTCGGCACGCTCCCGGAGCTCGCCCGGGACACGCTGGAGCACGCCGGTCTGGTCGCCGAGCGCGTGGTGGCCCCCGGCGGGCGCAGCAGCCTCGTCGTCCTCGTCCAGGGCGCCGTCCTGAAGCTCGCCCCGCCCTTCGCCCGCCCCGACCTGGAGCGGGACGCCCTGGCCCACTGGAACGGCTGGGGCGCGGCGAGGCTGCTCGGCGAGACCGCGCACGGCGGGCTGCTCCTGGAGCGGCTGCAGCCCGAGGTGTCGCTGCGCTCCCTGCCGGAGGCGAAGGCGCTCCTGGAGGCCGCGGGGACGGTGCGCAAGCTGTGGGTGGAGCCGGCGGCCGGGCACGGCTTCGAGTCGGTGGCGGAGCGCACGGCACGGCAGGCGGAGGGCATGCGGCGGTACGCCGACGGGGCCGAGACCGGCGCCCTCGTCACCGAGGCCCTGGCGGCCCGCACGGAGCTGATCTCCGGGACCGGGCCCGCCGCCGAGGACTTCCTCCTGCACGGCAACTTCCGGCAGGGCAAGGTGCTGGCCGCCGAGCGCGCCCCGTGGCTCGCGGTCGGCCCGGAACCGCTGGTCGGCGAGCGCGCCTACGACCTGGCCCGGCTGGTACGGGACCGGGTCGAGGACCTGGTCGCCGCCTCGGCCGGTGCCTCGTCCGCCCGCCGCCGGGTCAACAAGCTCGCCGACTCCCTGGAGCTGGACCGGGAGCGGCTGCGCGGCTGGACCCTGTTCCGCGCCGTCGAGTCCGCGACCCGCGCGCTGACGGCGGGGCGGCGGACGGACGCGGAGCTGCTGCTCGAGTTCGCGGGCTGGCTGTAGGGGAATACCCTTTTTGTAACCTTTGGGTTCCGTAGCCCTCGGATCGGCTCGACAGCCAGCCTCGACAGCAGGGGGCCGTGATGATCCAGGAAGTGTTGACGGCCGTCATCGCGGGCGGCGCGGTGATCGCGGTGTACGCGGGCGCGGCGGCGCGCGTGGTGAAGCAGTACGAGCGCGGGGTGGTGTTCCGCTTCGGAAGGCTCGTCGGTGAGGTGCGGCCGCCCGGGTTCACGATGATCGTGCCCGTGGTGGACCGGCTGCACAAGGTGAACATGCAGATCGTCACGATGCCGGTGCCGGCCCAGGAGGGCATCACCCGGGACAACGTGACGGTGCGGGTGGACGCGGTCGTCTACTTCAAGGTGGTGGACGCGGCCGAGGCGCTGGTGCGCGTCGAGGACTACAAGTTCGCCGTCTCGCAGATGGCGCAGACCTCGCTGCGGTCGATCATCGGCAAGAGCGACCTCGACGACCTGCTGTCCAACCGGGAGAAGCTCAACCAGGGGCTCGAACTCATGCTGGACTCGCCCGCGATCGGGTGGGGCGTGCAGATCGACCGCGTCGAGATCAAGGACGTCTCGCTGCCCGAGACCATGAAGCGCTCCATGGCCCGGCAGGCGGAGGCGGACCGCGAGCGGCGGGCGCGGGTCATCAACGCGGACGCGGAGCTGCAGGCGTCGAAGAAGCTGGCGGAGGCGGCGCGGCAGATGGAGAGCACGCCGTCGGCGCTGCAGCTGCGGCTGCTGCAGACGGTGATGGCCGTGTCGGCCGAGAAGAACTCGACGCTGGTGCTCCCGATCCCGGTCGAGCTGCTCCGCTTCCTGGAACGTGGCGCCCCGCTGACGCCGCCCGCCTCGACGTCGGCCTCGACGTCGACGCCGCATCTGCCTCCCGCCCAGGAGCCCATCCCGGGGCTCCCGACGCCGGCGTACCTGGCGGGGCGGGCGGACGCGGCGGAGGCGGTGGAAGCGGTGGAGGACCTGACGGGAGCGTCGGTGGAGCCGTCGGCCCCGACGGACGGCGAGTCCTGACCCGACGCCCAGAGGGGGCGCGGGTCCGGGTGGACCCGCGCCCCCTCTGGGCGTTCTGCCGCCGTCAGGCGGACAGGCGGGCGATCGCTTCCGCGACCGGGAGTTCTTCGCGCTCGCCCGTACGGCGGTCCTTCAGTTCCACGACGCCCTCGGCCGCGCGGCGGCCGGCGACGAGGATCTTGGGGACGCCGATGAGCTCGGAGTCGGTGAACTTGACACCCGGGGAGACGCCCGCGCGGTCGTCGACGAGGACGCGGAGTCCGGCGGCGGCGAGCTTGTCGGAGACCTCGAGGGCGAGTTCGGTCTGGAGCGCCTTGCCGGCGGCGACGACGTGGACGTCGGCGGGGGCGACCTCGGCGGGCCAGCACAGACCCTTGTCGTCGGCGGTCTGCTCGGCGAGCGCCGCGACCGCGCGCGAGACGCCGACGCCGTACGAGCCCATGGTGACGCGGACGGGCTTGCCGTTCTGGCCGAGGACGTCGAGCTTGAGCGCGTCGGCGTACTTGCGGCCGAGCTGGAAGATGTGGCCGATCTCGATCGCGCGGTCGAGCTTCAGGCCGGTGCCGCACTTGGGGCAGGGGTCGCCGTCCTGGACGACGACCACGTCGACGTACTCGGAGACCTCGAAGTCACGGCCCGCCACGACGTTCTTGGCGTGCGTGCCCTCCTTGTTGGCGCCGGTGATCCACGCGGTGCCGGGGGCGACGCGCGGGTCGGCGATGTACGTGATCTTGTCGAGGCCCTGCGGGCCGACGTAGCCGCGGACCAGGTCGGCGCGCCCGGCGAAGTCGGTCTCGGTGACCATCTCGACGGCGGCCGGGGCGAAGTGCGCCTCGACCTTGTCCATGTCGACCTCGCGGTCGCCGGGGACGCCGACGGCGACGATCTCGCCGTCGACCTTCACCAGGAGGTTCTTGAGCGTCGCGGAGGCCGGGACGCCGAGCGAGGCGGCGAGCGTCTCGATGGTCGGCGTGTCGGGGGTGGGGATCTCCTCGGCGGCCGGGACGGCGGAGCCGTCGACCGTCGCGAGCTCGTAGTACACCGCCTCGGTGTTGGCGGCGAAGTCACAGTTGGGGCAGTCGGCGAAGGTGTCCTCGCCGGCCTCGGCGGGGGCGAGGAACTCCTCGGACTTGGAGCCGCCCATGGCGCCGGCGGTGGCGGCGCAGATGCGGTAGTCGAGGCCGAGGCGCTCGAAGATGCGCTGGTACGCCTGGCGGTGCAGGCCGTAGGAGGTGGCGAGGCCCTCGTCGTCGAGGTCGAAGGAGTACGAGTCCTTCATGAGGAACTCGCGGCCGCGCAGGATGCCGGCGCGGGGCCGGGCCTCGTCGCGGAACTTCGTCTGGATCTGGTAGAGGGTGACCGGCAGGTCCTTGTAGGAGGACGCCTGGTCCTTCACCAGGAGGGTGAAGATCTCCTCGTGCGTGGGGCCGAGGAGGTAGTCGCCGCCCTTGCGGTCCTGGAGGCGGAAGAGCTCGGCGCCGTACTCGTCCCAGCGGCCGGTCGCCTCGTAGGGCTCACGGGGCAGCAGGGCGGGCAGGGAGACCTCCTGGGCGCCGATGGCGTCCATCTCCTCGCGGACGATGCGCTCGACGTTGGAGAGCACCTTCTTGCCGAGGGGCAGCCAGCTCCAGATGCCGGCGGCGGTGCGGCGGACGTAGCCCGCGCGGACGAGGAGCTTGTGGCTGAGGACCTCGGCGTCCGCCGGGTCGTCGCGCAGCGTCTTCGCCATCAACTGGGACATGCGCTGGACCGGTGCGTTGGCCATGGTTCTCGTACTCCTGCCGGGTAAGGGTGATGGCCCCGAGGTTAGCCGGGCGCCCCCGGCTCGGAGAAATCAGTTCCGGCGCTTGAGCGGCAGCGGGGCGCCCATGACCGCGTACGGGCGCGGTGCGCTCGGGAACAGGACGCGGCGGGCGAGGTCGGTGTAGCCGAGGGAGCGGTAGAGGCCGCGGGCCGGGCTCTCGGTGTCGATGGCGGAGAGGATGGAGCGCGGCAGGGCGGACTGGTCGGTGATGGTGGTGATCAGTCCGCGGCCGAGGCCCCGGCCCTGGTAGCCGGGGTGGACGTGGAGCTCGGTGATGACGAAGGAGTCGTCGAGCCAGCCCTCGTGCCCGCCGGCGCGCAGATACGGTTCGACGACCGTGGACCACCAGTGGGTGCGGTCGTTGGGCATCCCGTAGACGAAGCCGACGAGCCGCCCGTCGGGCGTGGTGGCCCCGTAGGCGCGGGCGCCGGGGTTGAGCAGGTGGCGCACGACGATGTGGCGGCGTACGGCGATCTCGGCGGCGTCGAGACCGAAGGCGAGGGCCTGTACGGCGAGGGCTTCGTCGACCCGGGCGGCGAGGTCGACGGGAGCGATCACGACCGTGTCATCCATGCGCTCATCCATGCGCCGCACCCTACAAGCACCCCTGGGAGTTCAGAACAGGGTTCAGAACAGCACGCTCATGAAGGCGCCGACCTCCTGGAAGCCGACGCGGTGGTACGCGGCCCGGGCGGGGGCGTTGTAGTCGTTCACGTACAGGCTGACGACGGGCGCGACGTCGGCGAGGGCGTACTGGAGGACGGCGGCCATGCCGGTCTCGGAGAGGCCCTTGCCGCGGTGCTCGGGTGCCACCCAGACGCCCTGGATCTGGCAGGCCTGGCGGGTGGCGGCGCCGATCTCGGCCTTGAAGACGACCTTGCCGTCCTCGATGCGGGCGAAGGACCGGCCGGAGCCGACGAGCTCGGCGACCCGGGCCTGGTAGAGCAGTCCGCCGTCGCCGGACATCGGGGAGATGCCGACCTCCTCGGTGAACATGGCCACGCACGCGGGCATGATCACCTCCATCTCGTCCTTGCGGACCCGGCGGACCAGCGGGTCGGGCCGCACGGTCGCGGAGGGCGCCTCGGCGGTCATGAGCGGCTGGTGGGCGCGGACGTCGCGGGCGGGGCCCCAGCCGGGTTCGAGGAGGCGCCAGAGCTGGGCGGTGGGTCCGGCGGGGCCGACGATGGAGGAGCAGCGGCGGCCGATCCGGCGGGCCCGGTCGGCGAAGGCGCGGACGGCCTCGGGGGTGGCGCAGATGGGGACGAGGTTGGCGCCGGAGTAGCAGAGCGAGGTCAGCATCCCGTCGCTGTACCAGCCCCACATCTCGCCGCCGAGCCGCCAGGGGTCGAGCCCGGCCATCTGGACGCGGGCGGCGACGAAGGCGTTCTCGACGGGCGCGCTGTCGAGCACGGCGAGCGCGGCGCCGAGGTCGGCGGGTTCGAGGACCCGCGTCGATGATTGCGTCAACACGTGGGGCCTCACCGTACGGTTCTGCTGGTCCTGGCACTGTACCCCCGTTTCCCGCCGCCGAGGGGTACGAAAAAAGCCCCTCCGTGGCGGAGGGGCTTCTTCGCTCGGGCGGTGCGGGCGGGCCGGTCAGCCGGCGACGGAGACGGTCGGCTCGCCGCTCATGACGCCGTCCTTCTCCATCTGCTCGGCGATCTTCAGCGCCTCTTCGATGAGGGTCTCGACGATCTTCGACTCGGGGACGGTCTTGATGACCTCGCCCTTGACGAAGATCTGGCCCTTGCCGTTGCCGGAGGCGACGCCGAGGTCGGCCTCGCGGGCCTCGCCGGGGCCGTTGACGACGCAGCCCATGACGGCGACGCGGAGCGGCACCTCCATGCCCTCGAGGCCGGCGGTGACCTCCTCGGCGAGCTTGTAGACGTCGACCTGGGCGCGGCCGCAGGACGGGCAGGAGACGATCTCCAGGCGGCGCTGGCGCAGGTTGAGCGATTCCAGGATCTGGATGCCGACCTTGATCTCCTCGGCCGGCGGGGCGGAGAGGGAGACGCGGATGGTGTCGCCGATGCCCTCGGAGAGCAGCGCGCCGAAGGCGACGGCGGACTTGATGGTGCCCTGGAAGGCGGGGCCGGCCTCGGTGACGCCGAGGTGCAGCGGGTAGTCGCACTGGGCGGCGAGCTGGCGGTAGGCGTTGACCATCACGACCGGGTCGTTGTGCTTGACCGAGATCTTGATGTCGTGGAAGCCGTGCTCCTCGAAGAGGGACGCCTCCCAGAGGGCGGACTCGACGAGCGCCTCGGGGGTGGCCTTGCCGTACTTCGCGAGGAGTCGCGCGTCGAGCGAACCGGCGTTGACGCCGATGCGGATCGGGGTGCCGGCCGCGGAGGCCGCCTTGGCGATCTCCTTGACCTTGTCGTCGAACTGCTTGATGTTGCCGGGGTTGACGCGGACCGCGGCGCAGCCGGCGTCGATGGCGGCGAAGACGTACTTCGGCTGGAAGTGGATGTCGGCGATGACCGGGATCTGCGACTTCTTCGCGATGGTGGCGAGGGCGTCGGCGTCGTCCTGGGTGGGGCAGGCCACGCGCACGATCTGGCAGCCGGAGGCGGTCAGCTCGGCGATCTGCTGGAGCGTGGCGCCGATGTCGGACGTGCGGGTGGTGGTCATCGACTGCACCGACACGGGGGCGTCGCCTCCGACGGCCACCGATCCGACCTGGATCTGGCGGCTCTTGCGCCGTTCGGCGAGCCGGGTCGGAACGGTCGGGATACCGAGAGAGATCGCGGTCATCAGCTGTACAACCCCAAGGTGTGGTTCATCGGGCTCAGGTCTCCGAGATTACCGTCCCGGCGGCGGGTGGCCGGACACCGCACGGCTTCCGGCCACCCGGCGTCGCCGGGACGCGGCACGGCCGGTCAGGTGATCTTGACCGGGTTGACGATGTCGGCGACGAGGACGAGCAGGGTGAAGCAGACGAACACGCCTGCGACGACGTACGCGGCCGGCATCAGCTTGGCGACGTCGAACGGGCCCGGGTCGGGCCGCTTGAAGATCCGGGCGACGTGCCGGCGCAGCGACTCCCACAGGGCGCCGGCGATGTGGCCGCCGTCGAGCGGGAGCAGCGGGAGCATGTTGAACAGGAACAGCGACACGTTGAACATGACCAGCAGGTTCATGAACCAGACCAGGATGGTCTTCTTCGGCGCGTCCAGGGTCATCAGCTCGCCGCTGAGGCGGGCGGCGCCGACGACGCCGACGGGCGAGTCGGCGGCGCGCTTGCCGTCGCCGAAGGCGGCGTCCCACAGGCCGGGGATCTTGCCGGGCAGGGCGATGACGGACTTGACGCCGGCCTTCATCTGCTCGGTCATCCGGTCGGCGGACTGGCCGAAGGTGAGCGGCAGGACCTCGGTCTTGGAGGCGAAGCCGAGGTAGCCGGCGGGGACGGTCTGGAGCGGCTGGACGACCCGGCCGTCGGCGTCCTTCTTGTAGACCTCGTTCTTCATGAGGACGGGGTGGAGGTCGATCCGCTGTCCGGCGCGTTCGACGGTCACCGTGGCGGGGCCGATGGTGGCGCGGATGCGGTCGGAGAGGGTGTTCCAGTCGGCGACCGGGGTGCCGTTGAAAGCGACGATCTTGTCGCCCTCCTTGAGCCCGGCGGCGTACGCGGGCGAGACCGGGTCGCCGGCCTGGCACTTCTCGCGCTTGCTGTCGGCGGCGATGACGCACTTCTGGACGCCGGCGACCTTGGTCGTCTGGGTCTCGAAGCCGATGGCCATGGCGCTGCCGAAGAACAGCACGACGGCGAGGACCAGGTTCATGAAGGGCCCGGCGAACATGACGATGACGCGCTTCCACGGCTTGCGCGTGTAGAAGAGCCGGTCCTCGTCGCCGGGCTGCAGTTCCTCGAAGGAGGCCTCGCGGGCGTCCTCGATCATGGAGCGCCAGGGGGAGGTGGAGCGGGCCTCGATGCGGCCGTCCTTGCCGGGCGGGAACATGCCGATCATGCGGATGTAGCCGCCGGCCGGGATGGCCTTGAAGCCGTACTCCGTCTCGCCCTTCTTCCGCGACCAGACGGTCGGGCCGAAGCCGACCATGTACTGCGGCACCCTGATGCCGAACAGCTTGGCCGTGGAGAGGTGGCCCAGCTCGTGCCATGCGATGGAGACGAGCAGTCCCAACGCGAACAGCACGATGCCGAGGACGGTCAGGAGTGTGGTCATGCGCGCGCCTCCGCGATTGCCTTCGCCGCGAGTTCCCGGGCCCGGGCCCGTGCCCAGGTCTCCGCTTCCAGGACGTCCGACACCGTGAGCGAGGTTCCCGTGCCGGGGTCCCCGTGCTCGGTGACGACTGCGGTGACCGTATCCATGATTCCGTTGAACGGCAGCTTTCCGGCGAGGAAGGCGTCCACGCACTCCTCGTTGGCGGCGTTGAAGACGGCGGGCGCGGTGCCGCCGAGCGTGCCGACGTGCCGGGCGAGGTTCACGGACGGGAAGGCGTCGTTGTCGAGGGGGAAGAACTCCCAGGTGGACGCCGTGGACCAGTCGAAGGCCGGGGCGGCGTCGGGGACCCGCTCGGGCCAGCCGATGCCGATGGCGATCGGGCCGCGCATGTCCGGCGGGGTGGCCTGGGCGAGGGTGGAGCCGTCGGTGAACTCGACCATCGAGTGCACGTACGACTGCGGGTGGACGACGACCTCGATGCGGTCGAACGGGATGTCGTAGAGGAGATGGGCCTCGATGACCTCCAGGCCCTTGTTGACCAGGGTCGCGCTGTTGACCGTGATGACCGGGCCCATGGCCCAGGTGGGGTGCGCGAGCGCGTCCTCGCGGGTCACGTTCGCCAGCTGGTCGCGGGTCCGGCCGCGGAACGGGCCGCCGGAGGCGGTGACGACCAGCTTGCGGACGTCGGCCCGGGTGCCGGCGGCGAGCGCCTGGAAGAGGGCCGCGTGCTCGGAGTCGACCGGGATGATCTGGCCCGGCTTGGCCAGCGCCTTCACCAGCGGGCCGCCGACGATCAGCGACTCCTTGTTGGCGAGCGCGAGGGTCCGGCCGGCCTCCAGGGCGGCGAGGGTGGGCGCGAGGCCGATGGAGCCGGTGATGCCGTTGAGGACGGTGTGGCACGGGGACGCGGCGAGCTGGGTCGCCGCGTCCGGGCCGGCGAGGATCTCGGGCAGCTGCTCGGAGCCGTACAGCGCCTTCAGGGCCGTACGCAGCTCCTCGGCCGCGTCCTCGCGGGCGACCGCCACCGCCTCGACCTTCAGCCGGTGCGCCTGCTCGGCGAGCAGCCCGATCCGGCCGCCGGAGGCGGCGAGGGCGGTGACCCGGAACCGGTCGGGGTTGCGCAGGACCAGGTCGATGGCCTGGGTGCCGATGGACCCGGTGGAGCCGAGGACGACGATGTCCCGGCGTCCTTCCGATACGTCGAAGGCGATGTGCGGGTCGGCGAGAGGAGAGGGGCGGTCGCTCATGCCCCCATTGTTGCCGCAAAGCCGGAGCGCCTTTCACAGCCCCCGGGCGAAGTCGCCGAAGACCTGGTGGAAGTCCGGGAAGGTCTTCTTCACGCAGCCGGGGTCGTCGTAGGTCACGCCGGGGGTGCGCAGCGCGGTGACCGCGAAGGACATCACGATGCGGTGGTCGCCGTGGGTGGCGATCTCCACCGGTCCGCGCGGGGTCCCGGGCCGGATCTCGATCCAGTCGGGGCCGGTCTCGACGTCGATGCCGAGCCGGCGCAGGTTCTCGGCGCAGGCGTCGAGCCGGTCGCACTCCTTGACCCGGGTGTTGGCGACGTCCTCGATGCGGACCGGCCCGTCGGCGAAGGGGGCGAGGGCGGCGAGGGTCGGCATGGTGTCGGAGATGTCGCGCATGTTGACGGTGAGGCCGCGCAGGGTGCCGGTGGAGCGGACGGTGGTCCGGTCCTCGGCGACCGTGACGTCGGCGCCCATGCGGGCCAGCACGTCGACGAAGCCGAGGTCGCCCTGGAGCGCGCCGGCGCCCAGGCCGGGGACGGTGACCTCGGCGCCGGGGACGAGGGCGGCCGCGGCGAAGAAGTACGAGGAGGTGGAGGCGTCCGGTTCGATGGCGTAGGTGGTGGCGCGGTAGCCGGTGGGCGCGACGGTGTACGTACGGGTGCGGCCGTCGGCGCCGTCCTCGCGGGTGATCTCGGCGCCGAAACTCCGCATCATCGCGAGGGTGATCTCGACGTACGGCTCCGAGACCAGGTCCGTGACGGTGATCGCGAGGCCCTCGGCGGTGAGCGGGCCGAGCATGAGGAGCGCCGTCAGGTACTGGGAGGACTGGCCGGCGTCGAGGCGGAGCGCGCCGCCCTTGATGCCGCGGCCGGTGACGGTGAGCGGGTGGTGGCCCTCGCGCTCGCCGTGCGCGAGGTCGACGCCGAGCTCGCGCAGCGCGGTCGAGAGCGGGCCGAGCGGGCGGCGGCGCATCTGGGCGGAGGCGTCGAAGCGGAAGGTGCCGTGCCCGGCGGCGGCGAGCGCGGGCAGGAAGCGGGCGGTGGTGGCGCCGTCGCGGCAGTAGACGTCGGCCTCGGCGACCCCGGGCCCGGCGGGCCGGCCCTCGATGTGCCAGGCGCCGGGCTCCTGGCGTACGGCGTAGCCGAGGGCCTTGAGCCCCTCCACGAAGCCTTCGCTGTCGTCGGAGTGGAGCGGCCGGAGCAGGGTGGTGGTGCCTGCGGCCGCGGCGGCGAGGAAGAGGGCGCGGGCGGTGACGGACTTGGAGCCGGGGATGTCGATGACGGTCACGCCGGTCATCCTGCCGTGGCGGGCGGAACGGCGGGGGTCCCGTCCGGAAACTGGACGGGACCCTGACGTTCTTCTGTAGGACGGTCCTCTTCGGGCCGGTCAGGCGATCGGGCGGTGCACGTTCTCCTTGGTCGACGGTCCTGGGGTGGTGTCGGCGATCCAGGGGCCGTCGTCGCTGGGGTCGAGGATGCCCTCCTCCAGCCAGGTGTACGCGCCGGCGAGCACGCCGTCGACGACCTTGCGGTCCACGTCGTCGGTGTTGGCCCAGAGCCGGCCGAACAGCTCGGCGATCCGCAGCCGGGCCTGGCGGCAGAAGACGTCGGCGAGCTGGTGGGCCTCGCGGCCGTGCTCGCCGGTGGTGCGCAGGAGTTCGGCGCGCACGCAGGCGGCGCTCATCGCGAAGAGTTCGGCGCCGATGTCGACGATCCGGCCGAGGAACGCCTGCTTGAGCTCCATCTTCCCCTGCCAGCGGGACATGGCGTAGAAGGTGGAGCGGGCGAGCTTGCGGGAGGCGCGCTCGACGTACCTGAGGTGGCCGGCGAGGTCGCCGAACTCCCCGTACGCACCCGGCAGTTGGCCCTGCCCGGTGACGAGCTGCGGCAGCCAGCGGGCGTAGAAGCCGCCGGCCCGGGCGCCCGCCTTCGCCTTGTCGGCGAGGGCCTTGTCCGGGTCGATGATGTCGCCGGCGACGGCGAGGTGGGCGTCGACGGCCTCCCGTGCGATCAGCAGGTGCATGATCTCGGTGGAGCCTTCGAAGATCCGGTTGATGCGCAGGTCGCGCAGGAGCTGTTCGGCGGGGACCGCGCGCTCGCCGCGGGCGGCGAGCGAGTCGGCGGTCTCGTAGCCGCGGCCGCCGCGGATCTGGACGAGTTCGTCGGCGATCTTCCATGACATCTCGGAGCCGTACAGCTTGGCGAGGGCGGCCTCGATGCGGATGTCGTTGCGGTCCTCGTCGGCCATCTGGGAGGCGAGGTCGACGACGGCCTCCAGGGCGAAGGCGGTGGCGGCGATGAAGGAGATCTTGGTGCCGACGGCCTCGTGCCGGGCGACCGGCTTGCCCCACTGCTCGCGTTCGGCGGCCCATTCGCGGGCGATCTTCAGGCACCACTTGCCGGCGCCGGCGCAGGCGGCGGGCAGCGAGAGCCGGCCGGTGTTGAGGGTGGTCAGCGCGATCTTGAGGCCGGCACCCTCGGGGCCGATGCGCTGCGCGGCCGGGACCCTGACCTGGTGGAAGCGGGTGACGCCGTTCTCCAGGCCGCGCAGGCCCATGAAGGCGTTGCGGTGCTCGACGGTGATGCCGGGCGAGTCCGCCCCGACGACGAAGGCGGTGATGCCGCCCTTGTGGCCCTCGGAGGCGGGGACGCGGGCCATGACGACGAGCAGGTCGGCGACGACGCCGTTGGTGGTCCACAGCTTCACGCCGTCGAGGAGGTAGGCGTCGTCGCCGTCGGGGACGGCGGTGGTGGCGAGCCGGGCGGGGTCGGAGCCGACGTCGGGCTCGGTGAGCAGGAAGGCGGAGATGGCGCCGGCGGCGAGCCGGGGCAGGAAGGCGTCCTTCTGCTCCTGGGTGCCGAAGATCTTCAGCGGCTGCGGTACGCCGATCGACTGGTGCGCCGAGAGCAGCGCGCCGAGCGCGGGGCTGACCGAGCCGACGAGGGCGAGGGCCCGGTTGTAGTACAGCTGGGTGAGGCCGAGCCCGCCGTACTTCGGGTCGATCTTCATCCCGAAGGCGCCGAGTTGGCGCAGGCCGGCGATGGTCTCGTCGGGGATGCGGGCCTCGCGCTCGATGCGGGCGCCGTCGACCTCGCTCTGGCAGAAGGCGCGCAGCCGGTCGAGGAACGCCTCGCCGCGCCGGACGTCCTCGTCGGCGGGCAGCGGGTGCGGATGGATGAGGTCAAGGCGGAACCGGCCGAGGAAGAGTTCCTTGGCGAAGCTGGGTTTGCGCCAGTCCTGCTCGCGCGCTGCCTCGGCGACCTGCCGGGCCTCGCGTTCGCTGACCTTGGGGGGCCGCTGGGTGGGTGCGGACATGAGGAGGCTCACCTCGCCGCTCGTCGGGGCATGGGGCTACTCCCCGTCGTACCCGATATCCCAGGGTTCGGAAAGACGAGCGGAGCGGGTGCGGACCCGGCTAGGGTCCGCGGCATGTCACAGCCGATCAAGCTCGTCGTCCACATCACCACGCTGCCCGGCCGGGGCGCCGACCAGGTGGCCGCCTTCGAGCGGCTCGCGCCGCTGGTGCGCGCCGAGGAGGGGTGCCTGCAGTACGACCTGCACCGGGTCGCCGACGACCCGGACCGGTTCGTCATCCTGGAGCGCTGGGCCTCGGCCGAGGCGCTCGCCGCGCATGACGCGGCCCCGCACATGGCGGAGGCGGCCGTGGCGAACAAGGCCTTCCGGGCGGGCCCGGCGGAGGCGTTCCGGCTGGTGGACGAGCCGGTGGCGTAGCCGCCCCGCGGGCCGGAAAGGAGACGGCCCGAGCCCCCGCACAGTGGGCTCGGGCCGTCGGCCTGTTGCGTACGGAGTCGTTGCTCCGTACGGGTGGCTACGAGATCAGAGCGCCAGGCCCGTGAGGACCATGACCCGCTCGTAGGTGTAGTCGTCCATGGCGAACCTGACGCCCTCGCGGCCCACGCCGGAGCGCTTGGCGCCGCCGTACGGCATCTGGTCGGCGCGGTAGGACGGGACGTCGCCGACGATCACGCCGCCGACCTCGAGGGCGCGGTGGGCGCGGAAGGCGGTCTGCAGGTCGTGGGTGAAGACACCCGCCTGGAGGCCGAAGTCCGAGTCGTTGACCGCGGCGAACGCCTCGGCCTCGCCGTCGACCTTGGTGACCGTGAGGACCGGGCCGAAGACCTCGGCGCGGGCCAGGGTGACGCCGGCCGGGAGCTCGGTGAGGACGGTCGGGGCGTAGGTGGCGCCCTCGCGCTTGCCGCCGGCGAGCAGCTTGGCGCCGGCCGCGACGGCCTCGTCCACCCAGGACTCGACGCGCTTGGCGGCGTTCTCGTCGACGAGCGGGCCGACGTCGGTGGCGTCGTCCGCCGGGTCACCGGTGACCTGGGCCTCGACCGCGGCGACGATCTTCGGCAGCAGGCGGTCGTAGACGGAGGCGTCGGCGATCACGCGCTGCACGGAGATGCAGGACTGGCCGCCCTGGTAGTTGGAGAAGGTCGCGATGCGGGTCGCGGCCCAGTCCAGGTCGGCCTCGGAGGACCAGTCGGACAGCACGACGGCGGCGGCGTTGCCGCCGAGCTCCAGGGTGCAGTGCTTGTGCGGCACGGACTGCTGGATGGCGTAGCCGACGGTGTCGGAGCCGGTGAAGGAGATGACCGGGAGGCGCTCGTCCTGGACCAGGGCGGGCATACGGTCGTTCGGCACGGTCAGGATCGACCAGGAGCCGGCCGGCAGGTCGGTCTCGGCCAGGATCTCGCCCAGGATCAGCGAGGAGATCGGGGTCGACGGGGCCGGCTTGAGGATGATCGGGGCGCCGACGGCGATGGCCGGGGCGACCTTGTGGGCGCTGAGGTTCAGCGGGAAGTTGAACGGCGCGATGCCGAGCACGACACCCTTGGGGATACGACGGGTCAGCGCGAGGCGGCCCACGCCGCCGGCCTCGGTGTCGAGACGCTGGGCCTCGCCGGCGTTCCAGCGGCGCGCCTCCTCGGCGGCGAAGCGGAACACGGACACGGCACGGCCGACCTCGCCGCGGGCCCACTTGATCGGCTTGCCGTTCTCGGCGGAGATCAGCTGGGCGATCTCCTCGGTGCGCTCGGCGAGCCGCTTCGACACGTGGTCGAGGGCGGCGGCGCGGACGTGCGCCGGGGTCGCGGCGAACTCGTCGACGACGGCGTGCGCGGCGGCGACGGCCTCCTCGACCTGGGCCTCGGTGGGCACGCTGACCTTGCCGACCAGACGTCCGTCGTACGAGTTCGTGACGTCGAAGGCGGCTTCGCCGGTGGCCTCACGGCCGGCGAGCCAGAAGGCGTGGGTGGTCGTCATTGCGTCCCGGCCCTTTCCGTATCGGGGTGCGAGCGGTTGCTCTGGTGACACCGTAGGGCCGGGCGGGCTTCCGGACGCTTGTCCGGTGTGGAGTGGTGTGCGGGGCGCTCCTGTCCGCTTTGGCCGAAGCGGACAGGCGGCGCGTCGGCGTTCACCAGCGTTCGTACGCGGAGGGCCGCCCGCTTCGGGTCACCGGGTCGGCCGCTCGAACGGCCCTCAGGGCAGGGGACCGTTGATCATCCGCGCCGCTCCGTCGAGACGATCAGACCCACCCCGACCACGACGATCGCGCCGCCGAGGACGATCGGCCAGCTCAGCGCCTCGTTCAGGATCAGCGCGCCGAGGGCGACGGCGACGACCGGGTTCACGTAGGCGTAGGTGGCGACGAGCGAGAGCGGCGCGGTCTGCAGGAGCCAGGCGTACGCGGTGAAGGCGATCAGCGAGCCGAACACGATCAGGTACGCGAGGCCCACCCAGGAGCGGGTGGACACCGCGGCCAGGTCGAGGCCGTGCTGCTCGCCGCGCAGCAGGCCGACGCCGAGGCCGGCGAGGCCGCCGGCCAGCATCTCGTACACGCTGGCGGCGAAGGGGTTCGCGGGCATCGGCAGCCGGGACGACGAGAAGGAGCCGATGGACCAGCTGAGGGCCCCGACGATCACCAGGACCACGCCGCTCACCTTCACCTCGCCGCTGAGCCCCGGCAGCGTCAGGACGGCGAGCCCGCCGAGCCCGACCAGCACCCCCACGATCCCGCCCGCCGTCGGCCGCTCCCCGGCCAGCGCTTTCAGCAGCACCACGAACACGGGCACGACGGCGATGAGCAGCGCGGCGAGCCCGGACGGCACGGACATCTCGGCGAGCACGACGAACATGTTGCCGCCGAGGAGCAGCAGCAGGCCGACCGCCGCGGCGGACGCCAGATGCCGTGGGCTCACCTTGAGCGCCCCGATCCCCTGCCGCCAGGCGATGATCCCGGCCAGGACGAGCCCGGCGACCACGAACCGCGCCCCGGCCGACAGGAACGGCGGCAGCGTCTCGACCACGACCCGGATCGCGAGGTACGTGGAGCCCCACACGACGTAGACGATGGCGAGCGCGGCCCAGACGGCGGTGGGGATGCGGCGGGGCGCGGGGGCCGTGGGGAGGGGAGCGGAGGGCTGGGTCCTGGAAGCCGGGGCGTCGGCGGCGGGGCTTGTCATGACCAGGAGATTAGGCGCTTCGGCGGCCGTTGATCCAGAAATCTGCCCGGGATCGGGCAGGATCAAGGGAATTCGTGCTCTCGCGAGCGCTTACTCCGTGCCCGTCCCCGTCGCCTTCAGCGCAAGCCACAGCTCCATCCGCACGTCCGGGTCGTCCAGCGAGCGGCCCAGGATCTCCTCCACGCGCCGCATCCGGTAGCGCAGCGTGTGGCGGTGGACGCCCAGGTCGGCGGCGGCCGCGTCCCACTGGCCGTGGCGGGAGAGCCAGGCGCGCAGCGAGGCGACGAGGTCGCCGCGGCCCGTGGCGTCGTGCTCGTAGAGGGCGCGCAGCAGGCCGTCGGCGAAGGCGCGGACCGCGTCGTCGGCGAGGAGGGGGAGCACCGAGCCGGCGGCGAGCTCCTCGTGCTCTACGAGGGAACGGCCGCGGCGGCGGGCCACCGACAGGGCCTGCTCGGCCTGCTTGTAGGCGGCGGACGCGGCGATGGGGCCGGTCGGGGCGGAGAGGCCGACGACGAGTCCGGTCTCCTCGGCCTCGCGGTTGGCGTACGCCTCGCACGCGGTGACCACCGCTCCCCCGTCGCCCGCCAGGACGACCAGCCGTTCGCCGCCCTCCGGGCCGTCCGGCACGGTGAGGACGGACT
The DNA here is from genome assembly GCF_044768205.1 of Streptomyces sp. NPDC101160. NCBI lineage: Bacteria > Bacillati > Actinomycetota > Actinomycetes > Kitasatosporales > Streptomycetaceae > Streptomyces > Streptomyces sp. NPDC101160. Next base: position 70,775 of record NZ_JBIWPJ010000004.1, read on the forward strand.
CGCCCGCCCGGGCCGCCGCGGCCTCCAGGGACTCCGCGAACACCGCGAGCGGCGTCTCGCCCTCCCGGGCCGCCGCCTCCGTGGTCGCCGGCTCGGCGATGAGCAGCCGGAACGGGGCGTCGAGCAGCCCGCCGTACAGATCACCCGCCACCGCGCGGGCGTGGTCGGGCTGCCCGGCGAGGAGCATCCGCAGCACGGCCGCGCCGAGCCGCTGCTCGGCGGCCTGGAGCGAGCGGGACCGCTCCGTCGTCAGCGTGAGCAGCGCGATCGCGGAGTGCACGGCGTAGCGCTCGGCGGTGCCGAGGGGCGCGCCGGTGCCGACCGCGAGCGCCCCGCGCACCCGCCGCCCGGTGCCGAGCGACTGGAGCTCGACCCGGTCGTCGGTGCCGCCGACGACGGCGCTGGCGGGCGCGGGCCGTTCCCGGAGGCGTTCGACGTCGGGGGTGAGCCGGGCGGCCCGGCGCGCCGCCCATTCGGGCGACACGGCGAGGACGGTGCCGGAGGTGTCGTACAGCGCGGCCCAGCCGTCCACGTGCGCCGCGAGCCGCGCGACGACGGCGTCCGGCCCCTCGGCGAGCGCGGCCCGGGTCAGTTCGCGCTGCGCCTCGAAGCCGGCGGTCACGGCCCGGTACTGGTCGGCGGCGATGGCCGCCGACACCGCCTTGCTGATGGCGAGGAACGGCGTCCGCCGCGGCACTTCCAGCAGCGGCAGGTGCTCCTCGCGGGCCGCTTCGAGCAGCGCCGCCGGAATGGCCTCGTGGTTGACGCCGACCGCGAAGCCGAGCCCGACCACTCCGGCGCCGAGCAGCCGCCGCACGTAGCGCCGCATCGCCTCGGGGTCCTCGGCGTCGAGGGTGAGCGCGGTGGTGAGCAGCAGTTCGCCGCCCTCCATGTAGGGGACGGGGTCGGCGAGCTCGCTGACGTGCGCCCAGCGCACGGGCGTGTCGAGGCGGTCCTCACCGGCGCGGACGGTGAGTTTGAGCGCCGAGTGCTGGACGAGCGAAGCGAGGGTGGGCGGCATTGGGGACCGTCGGACCTTAAGGGGAGGGGAGGGCGCGCCGCCCGTCGGAGCGGCGCGCCCCCGATTCTGCCAGCCCGGCCGGGAGCCCGCGCTCAGCCGCGTGCGCCGGCGTCCCGCAGGTCCACGAGGAGCGGCGGGGTGTGCTCCCCGCGCACGTCGGTGAGCGAGAGGACCGCGTGCCCGGGCGGCACGGCGTGCGCAAGGTCGGAGGCCGACCAGCGCTCGCGCTCCACCTCCCGTACGGTCACCGCCTCCGTCGTGACGGCCTTGCCGGTGACCAGCTTGCGCAGCGCGTGGAAGGCCCGGGTCATCGGCTGGTCGGCGAAGACGGTGTGGTGGGCGACCTCGGTGGTCTCCACCCGTTCGGTGCCCCACGCCTCGGCGAACGCCCGGCCGTCCCAGGTGGGGATGCCCGAGAACGCCATCCGGCAGCCGACGGCCGCGAGCAGCGGCCCGTGCAGCGGCTCGGGGACCTCGGCGAAGGTACGGAGGGCGAGCACGACGCCGGCGTTCTGCGGGCGCAGCCGCTGCAGGCCGCGCACGGTCCCCGGGGTGAGCGCGCCGGCCGCGTCGTCGAGGACGAGGCAGGCGAAGTGGGACCCGGGGCCCTCGGTCCGGCCCGGACGGTCCCGTACGACGGTCTGGAACTGGGCGAGCAGCAGCCGGTTGAGCAGCCGGGCGGCCTCCTCGTGGGCGCCTTCCGGGAGGCTGACGCGGACCCGCATCGGGTGCCGTACGACGGCCCGCAGCGCGAAGGCGTTGTCCTCGCCGCCGCCGCCGAAGAAGCCGGCGAAGACGGGCCGGTCGAGCGCGGCGAGCCGGTCGGCGAGCCCGGGGCCGAGGTCGGTCGCGGTGCCGACCTGCCGGATCCGCGACTCCAGCTCGCGACGCATGGCCGTGGCGGCGCCGTCCTCGGGGAGCCGGTCGAGCAGGTCCCGCAGGGTCTCGGGGCGGGCCTCGAGGAGCTCGCGCAGCACCGGGACGGTGGGGAAGCGCCCGTGCGCGGCCCGGTAGGGGCCGATGAGCTGCGCGAGCACGGTGGCGGCCCGCCGGGTCTCGACGCCCTGCATGTCGCCGACGAGTCCCTCCGCGAGCAGCGCGGCGGCCTCGTCCGGGTCGGTGGCCCCGGCGTACAGGTCGAGGTCGTGCCGGGAGGCCGGGTCGCCGAGGCGGATCACGACGTCGTACGCCTCGTCCGGGCCGAGCGGCGCCCCGGCCGCGCCGACGGCGACGACGGCGCAGCCGCCGGTGAGGGCCTGGAGGGCGAGCGACTCGACGACGGGCGCGACGAGGGCGCGGGTCTTGCCGGATCCGGACGGGCCGACGGCCAGCAGCGAGGTGCCGAGCAGCGCGGGGTCGAGGGCGAGGCCGGCGCCGTGGTAGGCGGCGGGGGTGCGCTCGGCGGGCGCGTACCGCCCGACGCGGACCTGGCCGAGGAGCAGGTCGTGGGCGGCGGTGCGGCGGCCGGGCAGGTCGCGCTCGCCGGACGGGTGGCCGGCCGCGGCGGCGCCCTGCTCGACGACCGCGTCGACGAGCGCGGCCCGGCGCATCCCGTCCCGGGCGGACTGCGCCCAGGCCCGCCGCACGCGCGCGATGTCGACGTCGTTCATCCGCCCGCCGGCCACCTCCGCGGCGAGCACGTCGGCGGCGCGCTGCTCACCGGCCGCGCGGAGCTCGGGCCACTGGGAGGGCGGCAGGACGGGCCCGGCGGCGACGGTCTGCGGCTGGGGGGCCTTGCGGGCGCGGTGGGTACGGAGCAGGCCGGCCCAGTCGCCGACGCGGGCGAACGGCCACAGGACGAGGGCGGTGATCAGCGCGTACAGGGTGTAGACGAGGACGGGCGAGGCGAACACCTCGAACCCGCCGGTGACCAGGGCGACCAGCGAGAGCACGGCGGACACGACGGGCAGCGGGTCCCAGCCCAGGCCGAACGCCTCGGGCCAGACGAGGGTGAGGGCGGCGAGCGCCATCACCCCGGCGAGGGCGGCGCGGCCGGGCGGCCGGAACCGGTCCAGGTAGTGGCGGGTGATCTTGCCCCAGGAGCCGAGGAAGCCGACGGCGCACACGAGCAGCACGAGGAACGCGCTGTCGTAGAGCGCGCGGGCGGCCTGGCCGTGCCAGTCCACGGGCGAGGTGGTGAGCGGGTACCACCACTCCTTCGGGGTGAGGAGCAGCAGGATCTCGACCTTGTACGGGAAGACGTCGCGGCGCCACGCGGCCCACACGAGCAGCCCGACGACCAGCGGGATCAGCATCCCGACAAGCGTCACGGGCGCCATGCGCCTGCCCTCCTCCCCCCGCGCGGGCAGATGCCGGAACCGCCACACCCCGAGCCCGGCCTCCGGCCGCGGCGCGTCCAGCCACTCGGCGACGGGCGCGCGCGGCGGGGCGGCCGGCGAAACGCCGGGCGCGTGGGTGGGCGGCGCGGCCGCCGGGGCGGCGGGCCCGCCGGCGAGTGGGCTGCCCGGCCCCGCGGGAGCGCCGGGCGAAGGCGCGCCCGCGTACGCCCCGGGCGCGGGCGGCACGACGGACGGCGAAACGCCGGGCGCGTGCGCCGGTGGCGGAGGTACGACCGGCTGCGCCGGTGGGCGGGCCGGGAGCGACGGGGCCGACGGCGCTTCGCCCGCCTGCGGCCGGGACGGCGGCACGCCGCCCGCCGACGGCGGAGCCGGGGCCAGGTCGCCCCCCTGCGGCCGGGACGGCGGCACGCCGCCGGCCGACGGCGGGGCCGGGGGCAGGTCGCCACCCTGCGCCGCGGCCGGAGGCAGGTCGCCGCCCTGCGGCGCGGCCGGAGGCAGTCCGCCGTCCTGCGGCGCGGCCGGTGCCAGGTCGCCCGGCGGCGGTGCGGCCGGGTGGGGGACGGCTCCGGTTCCCCGGGTGTCGCTCGACTCGTACGTGCCGTCGGTCTCCATGAACCCCTGCCCCCTGACCAGCCAGGTCGCCGCAACTGTGCCACCGTCAATCTAGTGGGCGCGGGCCCGCCCGGAGGGGTTTCGCCCACCCGTTCGGCCGATCACCGGCGGTCCGCCGGCCCGCGCCGCCGAGCCCCGCGGAAGCAGCCACCATGTCCATCTCGGACAACGAGCCACCCGCCACCACTCCCGATCGGCGCATGCCCGACCCCCTTCCCCGCGCCTAGCCTGCGGAGGAAACCCGCAAGAGCGTCCAGAACATCCCAGGAGCCCCGCATGAACGCTGTCCCGCAGGAGCGGCGCGTCGTCACCGCCATCCCCGGCCCGAAGTCGCAGGAGCTTCAGGCCCGCCGTCTCGACGCGGTCGCCGGTGGCGTGGGCTCCACGCTGCCGGTGTTCACCAAGCGGGCCGGCGGCGGCATCATCGAGGACGTCGACGGCAACCTGCTGATCGACTTCGGTTCCGGCATCGCCGTGACCTCCGTCGGCGCCTCCGCCGAGGCCGTCGTGCGCCGCGCCTCCGCGCAGCTGCAGGACTTCACCCACACCTGTTTCATGGTGACCCCGTACGAGGGTTACGTGGAGGTCTGCGAGGCCCTCGCCGAGCTGACCCCGGGCGACCACGCCAAGAAGTCCGCGCTGTTCAACTCGGGCGCCGAGGCCGTCGAGAACGCCGTCAAGATCGCCCGCTCGTACACCAAGCGCCAGGCCGTCGTCGTCTTCGACCACGGCTACCACGGCCGCACCAACCTCACCATGGGCATGACGGCGAAGAACATGCCGTACAAGCAGGGCTTCGGCCCGTTCGCGCCCGAGGTCTACCGCGTCCCGGTCGCCTACGGCTACCGCTGGCCCACCGGTGCCGAGAACTGCGGCCCCGAGGCCGCCGCCCAGGCGATCGACAACATCACCAAGCAGATCGGCGCCGAGAACGTCGCCGCGATCGTCATCGAGCCGGTCCTCGGCGAGGGCGGCTTCATCGAGCCGGCCAAGGGCTTCCTGCCGGCGATCGTGAAGTTCGCCAACGACAACGGCATCGTCTTCGTCGCGGACGAGATCCAGGCCGGCTTCTGCCGCACCGGCCAGTGGTTCGCCTGCGAGGACGAGGGCATCGTCCCGGACCTCATCACCACCGCCAAGGGCATCGCGGGCGGTCTGCCGCTCGCCGCCGTGACCGGCCGCGCCGAGATCATGGACTCCGTGCACGGTGGCGGCCTCGGCGGCACCTACGGCGGCAACCCGGTCGCGTGCGCCGGTGCGCTGGGCGCCATCGAGACCATGAAGGAGCTCGACCTCAACGGCAAGGCCAAGCGCATCGAGGAGGTCATGAAGGGCCGCCTCACCGCGATGCAGGAGAAGTTCCCGGTCATCGGTGACATCCGTGGCCGTGGCGCCATGATCGCCATCGAGCTGGTGAAGGACCCGGAGACGAAGGTGCCGGCCCCGGAGGCCGCCGCCGCGCTCGCCAAGTACTGCCACAACGAGGGCGTGCTCGTCCTGACCTGTGGCACCTACGGCAACGTGCTGCGCTTCCTGCCGCCGCTGGTCATCGGCGAGGACCTCCTCAACGAGGGCCTGGACGTCATCGAGGCCGCGCTCGCCACGATCTGACGATCGGACGGCGTCTTCTGACACTCTGTGTGAAGAAGCTGTGGGGGGCCGATGGCGGGATGGAGTTCCCGCTGTCGGCCCCCCGTTCCGTGCCGTACGGTTTCCACAGATGAGAGAAACACCTCGGGTCGAGCCTCCCCAGCCCTGCCCGAACCGTGCCGCAGCGCACACCGCTGGAGCCCTGGGCTCCGGAACTCCTCACCGATCGGATGGCCGCCCGCCCCACACCCCCCGGGGCGCGCGGCAGCCCGGTCAAGGCGACCGCCCCGGAACCACCCCCCCTGTTCCGGGGCGGTCGGCTGCGTTCTGGGCGCTCATCGTCCTCGCCGTCACCACCTGGCAGGTCCTGGTGCACGGCCCCCTCACCCGCCTCGACGAGCGCGTCTCCCGCGCCCTGGTGGACACCGTGCCGCGCGGTCTGAGCGAGGCCGCCTCCGACCTCGGCAACATGACGGTCGCCCTCCCCGTCCTGGCCTGCGCGCTCGCGTACGCGATCCGGCGCGGCCGCCGCGCCCAGGCCCTCCGGGCCGCCCTCGCCATGGCCGCCGTCCCGCTCCTCGTCGTCCCCCTGAAGACCTGGACGGCCCGACCGGGGCCGCTGGAGCCCTGGGCGCACGGCTACTTCCCGTCGGGCCACACGGCGACGGCGATGGTGGCGTACTTCGGCGCGGCCTTCCTGGTGTCCGGACGCCTGGTGCCGGTCGCCGCCGTGCTCACGGCGGTGACCGGCACCGGACTGGTCCTGCGGGGCTACCACTGGCCGCTGGACGTGCTCGCCAGTCTCTGCCTCGGGGTGCTGATCCTGTTCGTCAGCTCCACGTGTATGCGTCGAAGTTCCGGCTGAACTCGCCGCCGTTGTAGCGGTCCCAGTTGACCGACCAGGTCATCAGGCCGCGCAGGCCCGGCCGGCTGCCGTGGGGCTGGTAGGAGCCGCAGTTGCTCTTCTTCGTCAGGCAGTCGAGGGCCCTGGTGACCTCGGCCGGGGCGGTGTAGCCGTTGCCGGCCTGGGTGGAGGCGGGCAGGCCGATGGCGACCTGGTCGGGCCGCAGCGGCGGGAAGACGCGGTCGGTGTTGCCGGCGACCGGGAAGCCGGTGAGGAGCATGTCGGTCATGGCGATGTGGAAGTCGGCGCCGCCCATGGAGTGGTACTGGTTGTCGAGGCCCATGATCGAACCCGAGTTGTAGTCCTGGACGTGCAGCAGGGTGAGGTCGTCACGCAGCGCGTGGATGACCGGCAGATAGGCGCCGGCGCGCGGGTCCTGGCCGCCCCAGGGGCCGGAGCCGTAGTACTGGTAGCCGAGCTGGACGAAGAAGGTCTCCGGGGCCATCGTCAGGACGAACTTCGCGCCGTACCTGGCCTTGAGGGTCTTCACCGCCGAGATCAGGTTGACGACGACCGGGGTGGTGGGGTTGCGGAAGTCGGTGTCGCCGCTCTGCAGGGAGAGCGAGTGTCCCTCGAAGTCGATGTCGAGGCCGTCGAGTCCGTACTCGTCGATGATCTTCGAGACCGAGGAGACGAAGGTGTCGCGGGCGGCGGTGGTGGTGAGCTGGACCTGGCCGTTCTGGCCGCCGATGGAGATGAGGACCTTCTTGCCGGCGGCCTGCTTGGCCTTGATGGCCGCCTTGAAGTCGGCGGCGGACTCCACGTTCGGGCACTCGGTCGCCGGGCACAGGCTGAAGCGGATGTCGCCGGACGTCACCGAGGTCGGCTCGCCGAAGGCCAGGTCGATGACGTCCCAGGAGTCGGGTACGTCGGCCATCCGGGTGTAGCCGGAGCCGTTGGCGAAGCTCGCGTGGAGGTAGCCGACGAGGGCGTGCGCGGGCAGCGTGCCGCCGGGGTTGCCGCCGCCCGAGGAGGTGGTGGTGGCGGTGACGGCGGCGGACTTCGCGGACTCGCCGGCGCTGTTGGCGGCCGATATCTGGAAGGTGTACGAGGTGGCGGCCGTCAGCCCGGTCGCGGTGTACGAGGTGCCGGTGACGGTCGCGACGAGGGCGCCGCCCTGGTAGACGCGGTACGAGGTGGCGCCGGCGACCGCCGGCCAGCCGAGGGTCACGGTGGTGTCGGTCGCGGAGCCGGCGGTGAGTCCGGTGGGGGTCGCCGGGGTCTGGACGGGGTCGCCGCCGGGGCCGAGCAGGGACAGGTCGTCGGCCTGATAGGCGCCGGTGCCGTACCAGCCGTGGGTGTAGACGGTCACCGAGGTGGTCGAGGCGCCGGTGGTGAAGGTGGTGGCGAGCCGCTGCCAGTCGGGGGCGGACTGGGTCCAGGTGGAGACGTCGGTCGTGCCGGTGCCGGACGCGCCGAGGTAGACGTAGCTGCCGCGGACCCAGCCGCTCAGCGTGTACGTCGAGTTCGGCTTCACCGTCACGGTCTGGGCGCACCGGGCGTTGTCGCTGCCGGCCGGGGTCGCCTGCAGGGCCTTCGTCCCGCTGTGCACGGGGGAAGCGACGACGGCCCCGCTGCCGGCCGTACAACTCCAGCCGTCCAGGCCGGACTCGAAGCCGCCGTTGCGGGCGAGTTCGGTGTCGGCGGCGTGGGCGAGGGGGGTCAGCGCCACGAGGCCGCCGACGGCGAGCGCGCCTGCCAGTGCCAGCGCGAGGGGTCTGGTGCGGTCCACAACTGCCTCCGGGGGTGGGGGAATCGAGGTGGAGCGCGCCACAGCATGGTCCAGACCAATCAACTGGTCAAGACCTCTGCCGGGCGTCAGCTCCCGGCTCCCCCTCCCCCGCGCGCCAGTCGCCCCGCCGCCTCGTGCATGGCCAGCTCCAGCAGCGCGGCATCCGTGAGGGTGCCTGCTGCGTCGGGGGCCACCAGCCAGCGCACTCCGCCGGTCGCGCGACCCGGATGGGGGACGGCGATCCAGGTGCCGCGGCCGGCGCCGCGCACGCCGGTGCCGAGCCAGCGGGCGGCGGTGCCCGGGGGCACGAAGAAGCCCGTCCGGGCGTCGCCGGGGTCGGCGAGCACGGGGCCGGGGCGGTCGACGAGGCGGGTCAGGACGTCGAGGGTGGGATAGCCGAGCTCGGCCGGCAGGATCAGCACGTCCCAGCGGCGCCCGGCGGGCAGCAGCGCGACGCCGTGCGGGTTGCGCTCCCATTCGAAGCGGCAGGCGCCGGGATCCGGCGCCGCCGACGCCAGCCATTCCATCGCGGCCTTGGCCTCCGGCGTTCCCGACGTGCCCGAGGTCCCCGAAGCGTTCATCGTCACAGTCCCCTCTCCGTGCGGACCCGCCCGGTGCGGTGTCCACACGGAGAGAGGAGGCGGCCCCGCGGCTATGACGCGGGTTCACCTTCCAGGGACTGTGACCTGCGTCACATCACGATGGCTCAGCTGTCGAAGCCGAGGCCCAGCTTGTCCATCGCCTTCAGCCACAGGTTCCGCCGGCCGCCGTTCTCGTCGGCCCGCGCGAGCGACCACTTGGTCAGCCCGATGCCCGCCCAGGCGATCGGCTCCGGCGGGAACGGCAGCGGCTTCGAGCGGACCATGCCGAGCCGGGTGCGCTCGGTGTGCTCCCCGGCCAGCAGGTCCAGCATCACGTCCGCACCGAAGCGGGTCGCGCCCACGCCGAGGCCCGTGTAGCCCGCCGCGTACGCCACCTTGCCCTGGTGCGTGGTACCGAAGAAGGCGGAGAAGCGGGAGCAGGTGTCGATCGCGCCGCCCCAGGCGTGGCTGAAGCGGAGCCCCTCCAGCTGCGGGAAGCAGGTGAAGAAGTGCTGGGCCAGCTTCAGATACGTCTCCGGGCGGTGGTCGAGCTCGGCCGCGACCTTGCCGCCGAACCGGTAGACCGCGTCGTAACCGCCCCACAGGATGCGGTGGTCCGCGGTGATGCGGAAGTAGTGGAACTGGTTGGCGCTGTCGCCGAGGCCCTGCCGGTTCTTCCAGCCGACCGAGGCCAGCTGCTCGGGGCTGAGCGGCTCGGTCATCAGGGCGTAGTCGTAGACCGGGACGGTGTAGTGCCGCAGCCGCTTGACCAGCGACGGGAAGACGTTGGTGCCGAGGGCGACCTTGCCGGCCGCGACCCGGCCGTACGGGGTGCGCACGGCCATGCCGCCGCCGGCGCCACCCGCCGGCACCAGGTCGAGCGCCGGGGTGTTCTCGAAGATCCGCACGCCGAGCTCGGCGCAGGCCCGCTTGAGGCCCCAGGCCAGCTTCGCCGGGTGCAGCATGGCGACGCCGCGCCGGTCCCACAGGCCGCCCTGGAAGGTCGGCGAGGCGACCTCGGCCCGGACCGCGTCCCGGTCCAGGAACTCCAGGCCGTCGGCGAGACCGAGCCGGCCGGCCTCCTCGTACCACTCGTGCAGCTCGTCGACCTGGTAGGCCTCGGTGGCCACGTCGATCTCGCCGGTGCGCTCGAAGTCGCAGTCCATGCCGTAGCGGGCGACGGTGGCCTCGATGGCGTCGAGGTTCTCGGCGCCCATGCGCTCCAGCGTCGGCAGCTCCTCGGGCCAGCGGGCCAGGCCGTTGCCGAAGCCGTGGGTGAGGGAGGCGGCGCAGAAGCCGCCGTTGCGGCCCGAGGCGGCCCAGCCCACCTCGCGGCCTTCGATCAGCATGACGTCCCGGGAGGGGTCGCGCTCCTTGGCGAGGAGCGCGGTCCACAGGCCGCTGTAGCCGCCGCCGATGACGAGCAGGTCGCACCGCTCGGTGCCGGTGAGGGCGGGCAGGGCCGTGGGCTTGCCGGGGTCTTCCAGCCAGAAGGGGACGGGCTGGGCGTCGGAGAGAGATTGTGCAGCGAGACGCATGGCGACTGGGGCCATGGTTTCCAACTCCTTCGGTGCCCGGCCGGCGGCGTCCGCCGGCCGGGCGCTCATTCAGGCTGTTGCTGTTTTCTTGCGCCGGTTCGTGATGATCTGTCCGGCCGCGACCATCAGTACCGCGATGACGAACATCGCCGTGCCGATGACGTTGATCTGAACGGGGGTTCCTCGCTGTGCCGAGCCCCAGACGAACATGGGGAAGGTCACGGTGGAGCCCGCGTTGAAGTTGGTGATGATGAAGTCGTCGAACGAGAGCGCGAAGGCGAGCAGCGCGCCGGCCGCGATGCCGGGCGCGGCGATCGGCAGCGTGACCCGCAGGAAGGTCTGCACCGGCCCCGCGTAGAGGTCCCTCGCGGCCTCCTCCAGGCGCGGGTCCATGGACATCACGCGCGCCTTGACCGCCGTCACGACGAACGACAGGCAGAACATGATGTGGGCGATGAGGATCGTCCAGAAGCCCAGCTCCGCGCCCATGTTGAGGAACAGGGTGAGCAGCGAGGCGGCCATGACGACCTCGGGCATCGCCATCGGCAGGAAGATCAGCGAGTTGATCGCGCCGCGCGCCCGGAAGCGGTAGCGGACGAGCGCGAACGAGATCATCGTGCCGAGGACCGTGGCGCCGAGCGTGGCCCAGGTGGCGATCTGCAGCGACAGCGACAGCGAGCCGCACATGTCGGCGACGCCGCACGGGTCCTTCCAGGCGTCCAGGGAGAACTGCTGCCACGCGTAGTTGAAGCGCCCGTTCGGCTTGTTGAACGAGAACACCATCACGACGACGTTCGGCAGGATCATGTACGCGAGCGTCAGCAGGCCCGCGATGACGACGAGGTGCTGTCGGATCCAACGCATCAGACCAGGTCCTCCGTTCCCGCTCGGCGGATGTAGACGGTGACCATGAGCAGCACGATCGCCATGAGGATGAACGAGAGGGCGGCGGCCGTCGGGTAGTCCAGGACCCGCAGGAACTGCGACTGGATGACGTTGCCGACCATCTTGGTGTCGGTGGAGCCGAGCAGTTCGGCGTTGACGTAGTCACCGCTCGCCGGGATGAAGGTGAGCAGCGTGCCGGAGACGACGCCCGGCATGGACAGCGGGAAGGTCACCTTGCGGAAGGTGGTCGCCGGGGAGGCGTACAGGTCCTGCGCGGCCTCGTGCAGCCGGCCGTCGATCCGCTCCAGGGAGGTGTAGAGCGGCAGGATCATGAAGGGCAGGAAGTTGTACGTGAGACCGCAGACCACCGCCATGGGCGTGGCGAGCACCCGGCTGCCCTCGGTCCAGCCGAGCCAGTTGGTCACGTCGAGGACGTGCAGGGTGTTCAGGGCGGAGACCACGACGCTGTCGTCGGCGAGGATCGTCTTCCAGGCCAGCGTGCGGATGAGGAAGCTGGTGAAGAACGGCGCGATGACGAGGACGAGGACGAGGTTGCGCCAGCGCCCGGCCTTGAAGGCGATCAGGTACGCCAGCGGGTAGCCGAGCAGCAGGCAGAGCAGCGTGGCGGTGCCGGCGTAGAGCAGCGAGCGGACGAACTGCGGCCAGTACTCCTGGAAGGCGTCCCAGTAGGTCTGGAAGTGCCAGGTGACCTGGAAGCCCTGCTCCAGGGAGCCGGTCTGGACCGACGTCGACGCCTGGTAGACCATCGGCAGCGCGAAGAAGACGAGCAGCCAGACGATGCCGGGCAGCAGCAGCCAGTACGGGACGAGCCGCTTGCGGGTGGAGGGCTTGCGGACGACCGGCTCCCCGGCCGGCGCCGCCGCCTGCTCCTTCACGAGGGTGGCGGTCATGCGGCGTCCTCCACCGTCTCGACGCCCGCGTCGATGTCCTGGGTCGCGTCGAGGCCGAAGGTGTGGTCCGGGTTCCAGTGCAGGACGACCTCGGCGCCGGGGACGAGCCGGGAGTCGCGCTCGATGTTCTGCTCGTACACCTGGAGCTCCGCGCCGGCCGGCGAGTTCACCACGTACTGGGTGGAGACGCCGATGAAGGACGAGTCGGCGATCCGGCCCGTGACCCGGTTGCGGCCGTCGGGGATCCGGCCGGCGTCGTCGGCGTGCGCCAGCGAGATCTTCTCGGGCCGTACGCCGACGAGCACCTTGCCGCCCTGGCGCACGGCGGACGTACAGCGGTCGCCGGGCAGCCGGAGCTTGCCGCCGCCGGCCGTGACGATCACCTCGGAGCCGGTCTCGACGACCTCGGCCTCGATCAGGTTCGAGGTGCCGAGGAAGTTGGCGACGAAGGTGGTCTGCGGGTTCTCGTACAGGTCCTCGGGCGCGCCCAGCTGCTCGACCCGGCCGCCGTTCATCACCGCGACCTGGTCGGCCATGGTCATGGCCTCCTCCTGGTCGTGGGTGACGTGCACGAAGGTGATGCCGACCTCGGTCTGGATGCGCTTGAGCTCCAGCTGCATCTGGCGGCGCAGCTTGAGGTCGAGGGCGCCGAGCGGCTCGTCGAGGAGCAGCACCTGCGGGTGGTTGATGAGGGCGCGGGCGACGGCGACGCGCTGCTGCTGGCCGCCGGAGAGCTGGTGCGGCTTCTTGTGGGCGTGCTCGCCGAGCTGCACGAGCTCGATCATCTCGTCCACCTGCGGCTTCACCGACTTGATGCCGCGCCGGCGCAGGCCGAAGGCGATGTTCTCGAAGATGTTCATGTGCGGGAACAGCGCGTAGGACTGGAAGACCGTGTTCACCGGCCGCTTGTACGGCGGGAGGTCGGTGACGTCGCGGTCGCCGAGGAAGACGGTGCCGGTGGTCGGCTCCTCCAGGCCGGCGATCATGCGCAGCGTGGTCGTCTTGCCGCAGCCGGAGGCGCCGAGGAGGGCGAAGAACGAGCCCTGCGGCACCGTCAGGTCGAGCGGGCGCACGGCGTGGAAGGAGCCGTAGGACTTGCTGATGCCGGTGAGACGGACGTCGCCGCCGCCATTGTTCTTTTCGGTGTGAGCAGTCTTGTCAGTCATGGGGTGAGGTCCCGGGGTTCGTGAAGGGGAGGCGGAGGGCGTGCGGCCGGTCAGGCGCCGATGAGCTTGGCGAACTTCTCCTCGTACGCCGTCTCCTCGGCGCTGCTCAGCGAGCGGAAGGCGTGCGACTTCTTCGCCATCGCCTTGTCCGGGACGATCAGCGTGTTGTTCGCGAGGGCCGGGTCGATCTTGGCGAGCTCGTCCTTCACGCCGTCGACGGGGCACACGTAGTTGATGTACGCGGCGAGCTGGGCGGCCACCGGGAGCTCGTAGTAGTAGTCCATGAGCTTCTCGGCGTTGGTCTTGTGCCGGGCCTGGGCCGGGATCAGCAGGTTGTCGCTGGAGGTGAGGTAGCCGGCCGCCGGGATCGCGTACTTGATGTCCGGGTTGTCCGCCTGGAGCTGGATGATGTCACCGGCCCACGCCAGGCAGGCGGCGATGTCGCCCTTGTCCAGGTCCGACGTGTAGTCGTTGCCGGTGAAGCGGCGGATCTGCTTCTTGTCGACGCCCTTCTGGAGCCGGCCGATGGCGGCGTCGTAGTCGGCGTCGGTGAACTTCCCGGGGTCCTTGCCCATGTCGAGCAGGGTCATGCCGACCGAGTCGCGCATCTCCGTCAGGAAGCCGACCCGGCCCTTGAGCGCGGGGTCGTCGAGGAGCTGGGTGACGGAGTCGACCTTCTTCCCGCCGGTCGCCTTCTGGTTGTACGCGATGACGGTGGAGATGCCGGTCCAGGGGTACGTGTAGGCGCGGCCCGGGTCCCAGTCGGGCCGGCGGAACTGCGGCGACAGGTTGGCGTAGGCGTTCGGCAGGTTGGCCGCGTCGAGCTTCTGGGCCCAGCCGAGGCGGATGATGCGGGCGGCCAGCCAGTCGGTGACGACGATCAGGTCGCGGCCGGTGTCCTGGCCGGCCGCGAGCTGCGGCTTGATCTTCCCGAAGAACTCGACGTTGTCGTTGATGTCCTCGGTGTACTTGACGTCGATACCCGTCCGTCTGGCGAACGCCTCCAGCGTCGGACGGTGCTTCTCGTCGTCGCTCACGTCCATGTACTCGGTCCAGTTGGAGAAGTTCACGGTCTTCTCCTTGGCCGAGAAGTCCGTCGACGCCGGCCCCTGGCCCTCCCGCTTGGCGGGCGGGATGCCGCAGGCGCTCAGGGAGGCGAAGCCGCCGACGGTGAGCGCGCCGACGCCTCCGGCGCGCAGCACCGAGCGGCGGGTGACGGCGCCCCGGCCGCTCGTGAGGCTGCGCCGTATCGCCGCCAGCTGGGGGCCCGACAGGCTGTCGGACTCGTACTGCTCCATGCGCTGTGCCCTTTCGGAATGGATTCGCCGCTGGTCGGACGGCTGGCTTCACGCGGCGGTAGCCGCATATCGATTACAGGCGGTCCCCGAAGATCGTGCGGTGCCAGTCCTTGGCCGCCACCGCCGTGTTGTCGTACATCACGTGCTTGACCTGCGTGTACTCCTCGAAGGAGTACGCCGACATGTCCTTTCCGAAGCCCGAGGCCTTGTAGCCGCCGTGGGGCATCTCGCTGATGATCGGGATGTGGTCGTTGACCCAGACGCAGCCGGCCTTGATCTCCCGGGTGGCCCGGTTCGCCCGGTACACGTCACGGCTCCAGGCGGAGGCGGCGAGGCCGTACGGGGTGTCGTTGGCCAGCCGGATGCCCTCGTCGTCGCTGTCGAAGGGCAGGGCCACCAGGACCGGTCCGAAGATCTCCGACTGCACGACCTCGCTGTCCTGGGCGGCGCCGGTGATCAGGGTGGGTCGGTAGTATGCGCCGTTCTTGAGCTCGCCACCAGGGGCTTCGCCGCCGGTGACGACGGTCGCGTAGCCCCGCGCCCGCTCGACGAAACCGGCGACGCGGTCGCGCTGGGCGTGGCTGACGAGCGGCCCGAGGTCGGTGGCGGGATCGAACGGGTCGCCCAGGCGGACGGTCTCCATGAGTTCCGCGACCCGCGCCACGAAGGCGTCGAACAGCGGCCGCTGCACATAGGCCCGGGTGGCGGCCGTGCAGTCCTGCCCGCTGTTGATGAGGGAGGCGGCGACGGCGCCCTGCGCGGCGGCCTCCAGATCGGCGTCGTCGAAGACGACGAACGGAGCCTTGCCGCCCAGCTCCAGGTGCAGCCGCTTGACGGTGGCGGTGGCGACCTCGGCGACCCGCTTGCCGACGCCCGTGGAGCCGGTGAACGAGGTCATGGCCACGTCCGGGTGCCCGACCAGGTGCTCGCCGGCGACCCGGCCGGCGCCGTTGACGATGTTGACGACACCGTCCGGAATCCCGGCGTCGCTCGCCGCCTGGGCGAACATCAGGGACGTGAGCGGCGTCAGCTCGGCCGGCTTCAGGACGATCGTGTTGCCGGCCGCGATCGCCGGGAGGATCTTCCAGGCCGCCATCTGGAGCGGATAGTTCCAGGGCGCGATCGAGCCGACCACGCCGATCGCCTCACGCCGCACGTACGAGGTGTGGTCACCGCTGTACTCGCCCGCCGACTGCCCCTGGAGGTGCCGTGCGGCACCCGCGAAGAAGGCCGTGTTGTCCACGGTCCCCGGCACGTCGAACTCGGTCGTCAGCCTGATGGGCTTGCCGCACTGCAGCGACTCGACCCGGGCGAAGTCCTCCGCCCGCTCGGCGAGCACACCCGCGAACCGGTGCAGCGCCTCGGAGCGCTCGCCGGGCGTGGCGCCCGCCCACTCCGGGAAGGCGTCCCTGGCGGCGCCGACGGCCTCGTCCACGTCGTGAGTGGAAGCGAGCCGGTAGGTGTGGACACCCTCCCCGGTCGCCGGGTCGATGACGGTGTGGTCCTGCTCCGAGGTCCCGGGGCGGAGCCGCCCCCCGATGTACTGCGCGCCGTCCGCGAAGCGATCCGACACCTGGAAGCGGTTGCCCATGACGCTCTCCGTTGTTCCAGCTCGAGTTGAGTGCCGATCCTGACAGAGCACCTCAGGTGCAACAAGTGATTCCGTTGTTGCCTTTTGGTTACGCGACGGATTCGGTCGACCATGTGTCGAGAGCGGCGGGAAATTGCCGTACGGAGTGTCAGTGGCGGGTGAAAAGGTGGCGTGCATGAGCGATCTCGAGGTGCTGAAGGAGCAGGTCAAACGGGGGGAGACGGTGAAGTGGCTGCACTTCTGGGGCCACCGCCCGCGCCCTGACGGGCAGCTGTCGGCGAGCTGTCTGAGCCAGTGGTGGCCGTCACCGTTCGTGGTGGACGGCGTGCGGTACGCGACGGCCGAGCACTGGATGATGGCCGAGAAGGCGAGGCTCTTCGGCGACGCCGAAGCGGTCGAGGCGGCCCTCGCCGCGCCCGGCCCGGCCCAGGCCAAGAAGGCGGGCCGGCTGGTGCGCGGCTTCGACGAGACGGTCTGGCAGCGGGAGCGCTACGGGATCGTGGTGGCGGGCAGCGTCCACAAGTTCGCGTCCGACGAGTCGTTGCGCGCCTTCCTCGTCGGCACGGGGAGCCGCGTCCTCGTCGAGGCGAGCCCGCTGGACCGCATCTGGGGCATCGGCCTGGCGGCGGACGATCCGCGGGCCACGGACCCGGAGCGCTGGCGCGGTCCGAACCTGCTGGGCTTCGCGCTGATGGAGGCGCGGGAGCGGCTGCGGTGAGTCGCCGCCCCCGCGCGGCGCGAGCTAGCGTGCGTCGACCACCAGGCTGGTGTCGAACGGGTCGTCGTAGGACGAGTCCGAGTGCTCCGGAGCGTTGACGACGGCCACGATCATCAGGGCCAGGAACACGGCGCTGATGAGGATGCCGACCGAACCCAGGACGACCCCCGCCATCGCCATGCCCCGGTTCGTCGCCTCGCCGCGCGAGGCCTTCTTCAGGCCGATGATGCCGAAGATCAGCGCGAGGATGCCGAGCAGCACGCCGAAGCCCCACATGCAGAAGCCGGCGACGGCGATGATGCCGAGCACCATCGAGGCCGTGCCCATGCCGTTGGACGGGGCCGGCTGGCCCCAGCCGGGCTGTCCGTAGCCGCTGCCGTAGCCGCTCGACCCGTAGCTGGGGTACGGGGACGCCGGCGGGTAGCCGTAGCCGGGCTGCTGCGCACCGGCCGGCGAGGTCGCCGGAGTCGTCGGGGTCGGGTAGCCGAAGGCGCCGCCGGGCGCGACGGGCGGCGGCGGGAGCTCCGCGCCGGGCATCGAGACGACGGTCTGCTGGTTGTGCACCGACGCGTCGTTCGGCGCGGGTGCCGGAGGCGTCGCGGGCGCGGGCTTGCTCAGTTCGACGCCGTCCTGGTTCGGCGGAGCCCACGGGTCCACCGGCTGGTCATGGTTCTCGGACATGGGCCTCCCCCATCGTGGTCACGCCATGCTACGGCCTCCCTCTTTTCGCGGACCCTGCCGGGGCGGCCCGGCCTACCATGACCCGATGACCGACCTGCATTCCTTCATCGCCGGGCTTCCCAAGGCCGAGCTGCACGTGCACCACGTGGGCTCCGCCTCGCCCCGGATCGTCTCCGAGCTGGCCGCCCGCCACCCGGACTCCAAGGTTCCGACGGACCCCGACGCCCTCGCCGACTACTTCACGTTCACGGACTTCGCCCACTTCATCGAGGTCTACCTCTCCGTCGTGGACCTCGTCCGCACCCCGGAGGACGTCCGGCTGCTCACCTTCGAGGTGGCCCGGGACATGGCCCGGCAGAACATCCGCTACGCGGAGCTGACCATCACCCCCTACAGCTCGACCCGCCGCGGCATCGACGAGCGCGCGTTCATGGCGGCGATCGAGGACGCCCGCAAGGCGGCGGAGGCCGAGCTCGGCGTCGTGCTGCGCTGGTGCTTCGACATCCCCGGCGAGGCGGGCCTGGAGGCGGCCGAGGAGACCGCACGCCTGGCGGTCGACCTGCGTCCGGAGGGCCTGGTGTCGTTCGGCCTCGGCGGCCCGGAGATCGGCGTGCCGCGTCCGCAGTTCAAGCCGTACTTCGACCGCGCCCGGGCGGCCGGTCTGCGCTCGGTGCCGCACGCGGGCGAGACGACGGGCCCGCAGACGGTCTGGGACTCGATCCGCGAGCTGGGCGCGGAGCGCATCGGCCACGGCACCAGCTCGGTCCAGGACCCGGAGCTGCTGAAGTACCTCGCCGAGCACCGGATCGCCCTGGAGGTGTGCCCGACGTCGAACATCGCCACGCGCGCGGTAGAGCGCCTGGAGGACCACCCGATCAGGCAGATGGTGGACGCGGGCGTGCTCGTGACCATCAACAGCGACGACCCGCCGATGTTCGGCACCGACCTGAACAACGAGTACGCGGTCGCGGCCCGTCTCCTCGGCCTGGACGAGCGCGGTCTGGCCGCGCTCGCGAAGAACGCGGTGGAGGCGTCGTTCCTGGACGAGGCCGGCAAGGCCCGCCTGACCGAGGAGATCGACACGTACACGGAGCAGTGGCTGGCGCGCTGAGCCGCTGCCGGCGACCGCGCGCCAGCAGAATGGGGTCATGGATCCCGTCACTGTCGTAGGCCACCGCGGCGACCCCTATCGCGTCCGCGAGAACACCGTCCCGTCGGTCCTGTCGGCGTTCCGGCGGGGCGCGGACGCGGTGGAGGTCGACGTCCGGCTCACCAAGGACCGCGTGCCCGTGCTGCTGCACGACGACACCCTGAAGCGCCTGTGGGGACACGACCGCCCGCTCTCCTCCGTCACCGTGAACCAGCTGAAGGAGCTGACGGCGGACGGCCCCCACGGCGCGGTGCCGACGCTGCGCGAGGCGCTCGTCGCGGCCGGCGCGCACCGGCTGATGCTGGACCTGCCGGGCGGTGACGCGGCGTCGGTGCGCGACATCATCGGCACGGTCCGCGAGTGCGGCGCGGGCGACCAGGTCTACTACTGCGCGGGCGGCGCGGCCATGCTGGACGTACGGGCGGCCGACCCGGGTGCGGAGATCGCGCTGACCTGGAACACGCTGGCGCCGCCCCGGCCCGTGCTGCTCGACGTGGTCCGCCCGAGGTGGCTCAACTACCGCTTCGGACTCGCGAGTCGGGAGCTGGTGGAGCGGGTGCACCGGGACGGCCTGCTGGTCTCGGTGTGGACGCCGGACACCCGCCGGTGGATGCGTAAGCTGATCCGCCACGGGGTCGACTCGATCACGACCAACCGCATCGACGCGCTGGTCTCCGTGCGGGAACGCGAACGGGAACGGGAACACGGGGCTTGACGGGTATACGGGGGATACAAGGGATACGGGGCCGGGGCAGGCGGACGCTTCGGGAGCTGCGGTCCTGGTGGGAGGCCCATCCGTGGGCCGTGGACATCGGCATCGCGCTGCTGGTGCAGGCGGCGGTGACCATGCCGTTCGTGGTGCCGCGCGGGCCCGAGCTCGAACCGGCGACCTGGCCGGCGTACGGGCTGACGACGCTCACCGTCGTCCCGCTGGTGTGGCGGCGGCGGGCGCCGCTCGCGGTGCTGCTCGCCGTCATGGCGGCCAGCGCGCTCTACAAGCTCGCCCTTGAGGGACCGGGGCAGCCGCTGCCGTACACGGGGCTGCTCAGCCTCTACACGATCGCCGTGCTCTCCCCGCCGTGGAAGCGGCTCGTGTCGGGGCTCCTGATGCTGGTCGCGGTGCCGGTGTCGGTGTGGCTCAACACCCAGTCGGTGCGCGAACTGACCTTCTCGCTCTTCGTGTTCGGCGCCGCCTACGCCTTCGGGCGGCTCGCGGACGCCCGGCAGCGGGCGCACCGGGTCGAGGCGGAGCAGGCCGCGGCCCGCGAACGGGCCAGGATCGCCCGGGAGATGCACGACATCCTGTCGCACGCGGTGAGCCTGATGATCGTGCAGGCGGAGGCCGGGCCGCTCGCGGTGCGGGCCGCGCCCGCGCGGGCCGAGGCGGCCTTCGAGGCGATCTCGGCGACCGGCCGCGACGCCATGGTCCAACTGCGCCGGATGCTGGGCGTGTTGCGCGACGAGCAGGACTCCGCCGGGTCGTCGCCGCGCGCGCCGCAGCCCGGTCTCGGCGAACTGCCGGAGCTGCTCGCGCGGGTGCGCGGCGGCGGGCTCGACGTGCGGTACGCGACCGAGGGCGCCGAGCGGCCGCTGCCGGAGGCGACCGGGGCGACCGTCTTCCGGATCGTGCAGGAGGCGCTGACCAATGTGGTCAAGCACGCCGGGGCCCGCTCGGTGGCGGTGCGGCTCGGGTACGGGCCCGGCGGGTTGGAGGTCCGGGTGACGGACGACGGGCGCGGGCCGCACGGCGAGCCGGCCGCGGGCTCCGGAGGCCACGGGCTGCTCGGGGTGCGCGAGCGGGCGGCGGCGCACGGTGGCACGGCGTCGGCCGGGCCGGGCCCGGACGGGCGGGGTTTCGAGGTGCGGGCAGTGATTCCCTGGGAGGCGGGATGACGATCCGGGTGGTCGTGGCGGACGACCAGGAGCTGGTGCGCAGCGGTTTCGCGCTGATCCTGGACGTGCAGGCTGACATCGAGGTGGTCGCGGAGGCCGGCGACGGGGCCGCGGCGGTCGAGGCGGTGCGCCGGCACTCCCCCGACGTGGTGCTGATGGACATCCGGATGCCGGTGATGGACGGCATCGAGGCGTGTCGGACGATCTCCGCCGAGTCGGCCTGCCGGACGGTGATCCTGACGACCTTCGACACCGACGAGTACGTGTACGAGGCGCTGCACGCGGGCGCCAGCGGCTTCCTCCTGAAGGACGTGCGCCGGGACGACCTGGTGCACGCGGTGCGGGTGGTCGCGGCGGGCGAGGCGCTGCTCGCGCCGACGGTGGCGCGGCGGCTGGTGGAGCAGTACACCTCGGCGCCGGCGGCCGGCCCGCGCCGCGTCGATCCGCGGCTCGACGCGCTCACGACCCGGGAGCGGGAGACGCTGCTGCTGCTCGCGCGCGGCCTGTCGAACGCGGAGATCGCGGCGGAGCTGGTGGTGAGCGACCACACGGTGAAGACGCATGTGGGGAACGTGCTGGCGAAGCTGGGGCTGCGCGACCGGATCCAGGCGGTGATCTGCGCGTACGAGACGGGCCTGATCACGGCGGGCGCTCCCCCGGCCGGGGGAGCCTGAGGCCGGGCGGCTCCCCCGCGCGGGCGAGGAGTCGGGGCGGCGAAGACCGCCGGTGCGGGCGATCCGTGGATCGCCGCTGGTCAGCAGGATGGAGTCATCGAGAACGGCCCGTCCGAACCACGGAGTTGACCATGAAGAACACCACCCGCACGCTGCTCGCCGCCGCCCTGGTCCTGGGTGTCGCGGCGGGCCCGCTGGCCCTCCCGGCCGCCGCGGCCCCGGCGCCCGCCGCCACCGCCGCCCAGGCGCCCGCCGACCCCAGTGGTCTCGCGTCGGTGATCGCGAACCTCCCCTCCAAGGACGCGACGGCGGCGCTGGTCCGGGTCGGCGGCACCGAGGGCGCCTGGCAGGGCAGCGCCGGCGTGCACGACCTGCGCACCAACCGCCCGGCCGATCCGGCCGGCCGCTTCCGGGCCGGTTCGGTCACCAAGGTGTTCACCGCGGCGGTCGTCCTCCAGCTCGCGGCCGAGGGCCGGATCGACCTGGACCGCCCGGCCCGCGCGTACCTCCCGGAGCTGATCCCGGCGAAGTACGACGAGGTGACGGTGCGCCAGCTGCTGAACCACACGCACGGCATCCCGGCGGCCGAGCTGCCCGGCGACACGGTCGAGGAGTGGTACGCGAGCCGCTTCGTCACCTACGACCCGCGCGACCTGGTCCGGAAGGCGACCGCGCAGCCGCGCGAGTTCGCGCCCGGCACCCGGCAGCACTACCTGAACATCGGCTACACGATCGCCGGGCTCATCGTGGAGCGGGTGACGGGCGACTCGTACGAGCACCAGGTGGCCGTACGGATCCTCCGCCCGCTCGGCCTGCGCGACTCCTACTTCCCCGGCACCAGCCCGCGGATCGAGGGCCCGCACAACCACGGCTACCAGGTCATGAAGCTGGACGACGGGACGACCGGGCTGCGGGACGTGACGGCGTGGGGCCAGACCTCGGCCTGGGCGGCCGGTGACCTGATCTCGACCACCGCCGACCTGGAGCGGTTCACGCGGGCCCTGTTCGCGGGCCGGGTGGTGCGCGGACCGCTCCTGGAGGAGATGTTCACGCTGCCGAAGGTGGCGGACCTCGAGAGCGGCGACCCGGCCGCGTACTCGGTCGGCCTCTCGATGAAGAAGCTGGGCGGGCGCGAGGTGTGGGGCAAGACCGGTGGCCGCTACGGCTACAACACGGCCATCGCCTCGACCCGCCACGGCGAGCGCACCCTGGTCTACAGCGTCAACGCGACGGACGCGAAGGGCGAGGGCATGAACAAGGTGGCCATGGGCCTCATGCTGGCGACGTTCGGAACGCCGTCGGCGTGACCGCCTCCAGGCGCTTGATCAGCCGGCGCACGACGAGCAGCGGCAGGATGCCGAACACCCCGAACGACATGTCGATGACCGACCACCAGAAGGGGATGCCGCGGACCGGCCCGCAGATCAGGGCGAGGGGGATGATGCCGACGCAGGCGATCATGCCGAACTCGATCACCCAGATGTTGCGGACCGGGTCACGGTAGGGCCCGTAGAACGCGACGGCGATGACGAGATGCGCGAACGCCAGCCAGTCGGTGCCGTAGAGCAGGTACGGCGCCTGCGCGTCGGCCCCCTCGACGCCGCTCCGCACCCGGTCGAGCCACTCGACGAGCACCGGGAAGGCGTCGCCGACGGGCGCCGCCCACGAGGCCAACGCCTCGTGGGCCAGGCGGAGTTCGGTGACCAGCGGGAACGCGGTGGCGCCGCTGAGCACCAGACAGACGATGAAGACGACCAGCCAGACGCGGATGCGCTTGAGGAGGGCTCTGGGCCCGTTCGTGTCGCTCATGACGGCAGCGTACGCCCCTCATGAACACGTTCAAAAACCACCCCCGACCTGCGTACCCGGCCCTACGCCCTCGCCGTCACCTTCCCCGCCCCCTCCCCGTCACCTTCCCCGCCACCGTGTGCGACACGGCCGTCGCCCCCGCCGCTATCGCGAGCCCGGCCACCACGTCCCTGGCCCGCGTGGGCCGCAGCACCCCGGCCCTGCGCAGCCGGCCGCGCGCCCAGAGAGTGAAGGGGATGACGAGGAGCGGCGAGGTGACCGAGCCCGGGGTGACCCCGCGTACGGCGGCGGCCTGCGCGAGGTGGACCAGGCCGTGCAGCCCGAAGCCGTTCAACGCGCCCTGGTAGAAGGCGGATCGGCCGCCGGAGCGGGCGCCGGTGACGGCGGCCGCTCCGACGATCGTGGCCATCACGGCGACGGCGGCCCGGAATTCGCGGTCGTCGACGGAGCCGAGGGCCTGCCACACCCGCTCGGGCACGGCGGGAAAGCGCTCGCGCAGCCGCGGCAGGTTCTCCCGCATCCAGCGGGGACCGAAGACGACCTCCTCGGCGTCGTGCAGCGCCCAGGCGGCGAACAGCCCATACGTGACGAGGGCGTTGGGGTTGGGGTCGGAGTCGGGGTTGGCGAGATCGTTGTCCATACCCCGCCAACTCACAGGCCGACGATCGAGTTCCACCGCTTCGCGAACTCGGCGCGCTCCTCCGGCCGAATGTCCCGCGCGATCTGGAGCCGCTTGCGCATCACGTCGTCCGGGAAGATCAGCGGGTCCTCGGCGAGCGCGGCCAGCTCCTCGTCGCCGGAGTCGGCGAGCACGTCACGGGCGGCGGGGACCGGGCAGACGTAGTTGACCCAGGCGGCGAGCTCGGCGGCGACCTCGGGCTCGTAGTAGTAGTCGATCAGCCGCTCGGCGCTGGCCTTGTGCTCGGCCAGGTTGGGGATCATCAGGGACTCGGCCCACAGTTCGGCGCCCTCCTCGGGCACGACGAAGGCGATGTCCGGGTTGTCGGCCTGGAGCTGGATGACGTCGCCGGAGTAGGCCTGGCAGGCGAGCACGTCTCCGGTGGAGAGGTCCTTGATGTAGTCGTTGCCGGTGAAGCGGCGGATGTGCTTCTTCCGTACGAGCCCCTCGATCCGCTCGCAGACCCGGTGGAAGTCGTCGGCGGTCCAGCGGGTGATGTCGACGCCGTCGCCCTGCATGAGCAGCGCGAAGGACTCGTCGAGCCCGGACAGCAGGGTGACCCGGCCGCGCAGGTCGCCGGCCCACAGCTCCTTGGTGGAGCGGATCTCCCGGCCGAGCTTCCTGCGGTTGTACGCGATGCCGGTGATCCCGGACTGCCAGGGCACCGAGTGCAGCCTGCCCGGGTCGAAGGAGGGCGTGCGCAGCAGCGGGTCGAGGTGCTTGGCGACGTTGGGCTGCCGGTCGCGGTCCATCTCCTGGACCCAGCCGAGGCGGACGAAGCGGGCGGCCATCCAGTCGCTGATGACGACGAGGTCGCGGCCGGTCTGCTGGTGGTTCATCAGGGACGGGCTGATCTTGCCGAAGAACTCGTCGTTGTCGTTGATCTCCTCCGTGTAGCGCACGGAGATCCCGGTCCGCTTCGTGAAGCCGTCCAGGGTGGGCCGCTTCGACTTGTCCCGGTCGTCGGTGTCGATGTAGAGCGGCCAGTTGGCGAAGGTGAGCCGCCGGTCCCGCGCGGACAGGTCGCGGCCGGCGCGGTCGCCCGGCTCGACGTACGCGGGCGGCACCCCGCACCCGGCGAGGAGCGCCGCGGCGCCGGTACCGCCGAGCCCGCGCAGCAGCGCGCGGCGCGACATGGTCTTCCTGGACGTCCTGGTCGTCTTGGTCACCCGTACAGCTTTCCGGCGGGCGCCGGCCAGGGGCAATGGACGCTCCGTCGACCCGACGGGCGCGGCCCCGACACCCTGTCGATCAAGGTGCCGGGGCCGCGCGGGGGCCGGTCGGATCAGCCGAGGGACGTCATCACGTGCTTGATGCGCGTGTAGTCCTCGAAGCCGTAGGCCGACAGGTCCTTGCCGTAGCCGGACTTCTTGAAGCCACCGTGCGGCATCTCGGCGACGAGCGGGATGTGGGTGTTGATCCACACACAGCCGAAGTCGAGCACCTTGGACATGCGCATGGCGCGCGCGTGGTCCTTCGTCCAGACCGAGGAGGCCAGGGCGTACTCGACGCCGTTGGCGAACTCGACGGCCTGGGCCTCGTCGGTGAAGGACTGGACGGTGATGACGGGGCCGAAGACCTCGTTCTGGATGATCTCGTCGTCCTGCTTGAGGCCGGAGACGACGGTCGGGGCGTAGAAGTAGCCCTTGTCGCCGACCCGGTGGCCGCCCGCCTCGACCTTGGCGTGGGCCGGGAGGCGGTCGATGAAGCCGGTGACCTGCTTCAGCTGGTTGGCGTTGTTCAGCGGGCCGTAGAGCACGTCCTCGTCGTCCGGCTGACCGGTCTTGGTCTCGGACGCGGCCTTGGCGAGCGCGGCGACGAACTCGTCGTGGATGGACTCGTGGACGAGCACGCGGGTGGCCGCGGTGCAGTCCTGGCCGGCGTTGAAGTAGCCGGCGACGGCGATGTCCTCGACGGCCTTGGCGATGTCGGTGTCCTCGAAGACCACGACCGGGGCCTTGCCGCCGAGCTCCAGGTGGACGCGCTTGACGTCCTTGGACGCCGACTCGGCGACCTGCATGCCGGCCCGGACCGAGCCGGTGATGGAGGCCATCGCCGGGGTCGGGTGCTCGACCATGGCCTTGCCCGTCTCGCGGTCGCCGCAGACGACGTTGAAGACGCCCTTGGGGACGATCGAGCCGATGATCTCGGCCATCAGGACCGTCGACGCCGGGGTGGTGTCGGACGGCTTGAGGACGACCGTGTTGCCCGCGGCGAGGGCCGGGGCGAACTTCCACACGGCCATCATCATCGGGTAGTTCCACGGCGCGACCTGGGCACACACACCCACCGGCTCGCGGCGGATGATCGAGGTCATGCCCTCCATGTACTCGCCGGCCGAGCGGCCCTCGAGCAGCCGGGCGGCACCCGCGAAGAAGCGGATCTGGTCCACCATCGGCGGGATCTCCTCGCTCGCGGTGAGCGCGACCGGCTTGCCGGTGTTCTCGACCTCGGCGGCGATGAGCTCCTCGGCCCGCTCCTCGAAGGCGTCGGCGATCTTCAGGAGCACCTTCTGGCGCTCGGAAGGCGTGGTGTCACGCCAGGCGGGGAAGGCGGCCGCGGCGGCCTCCATCGCGGCGTCGACGTCGGCCTGGCCGGAAAGGGGGGAGGTGGCGTACACCTCGCCGGTGGCCGGGTTGATCACGTCGATCGTGCGGCCGTCGGCCGCGTCCCGGAACTCCCCGTTGATGTAGTTGCGCAGCCGGCGCAGCTCGGTGGTCACTTG
This sequence comes from Streptomyces sp. NPDC101160, assembly GCF_044768205.1. NCBI lineage: Bacteria > Bacillati > Actinomycetota > Actinomycetes > Kitasatosporales > Streptomycetaceae > Streptomyces > Streptomyces sp. NPDC101160. The sequence continues at coordinate 97,233 of NZ_JBIWPJ010000004.1, forward strand.
CCACCCCTCCTGTCACGTTCTGTCTCCGCACTGCGTCGTGCGGTGTCCCGATGGGCGAGACACCCCAGCCTAATCGGTTCACTGACGCTTTCAACAGCCCCGACCCCCCGCAACTTCGGATTCAGCATGATCGAGACCCGAGAACAACGAATTTCATCGATCTGGGGTTGCCAGACGGACGAGGTTCGGTGCACAGTGAAGTCGTGGCCAGTCAAAGCACCCACTCCAGAACCGGAACCGGTTCGTCCCCGACGATCGATGCCGTCTCCCTGGCGATCATCGAACAGCTCCAGGAGGACGGCCGCCGCCCCTACGCCGCCATCGGCAAGGCCGTCGGCCTCTCCGAGGCAGCAGTGCGGCAGCGCGTCCAGAAGCTGCTCGACCAGGGCGTCATGCAGATCGTCGCCGTCACCGACCCGCTCACCGTGGGTTTCCGTCGGCAGGCGATGGTCGGCATCAACGTCGAGGGTGACCTGGATCCGGTCGCGGACGCTCTGACCGCCATGGCCGAGTGCGAGTACGTGGTGATGACCGCGGGCTCGTTCGACCTGATGGTGGAGGTCGTCTGCGAGGACGACGACCACCTCCTGGATGTGATCAACAAGCGCATCCGCACCCTCCCCGGGGTGCGCTCCACCGAGAGCTTCGTCTACCTGAAGCTCAAGAAGCAGACCTATATGTGGGGAACCCGATAGCCGTGAGCCAGGACCTCTCCAAGACCGCCTACGACCACCTGTGGATGCACTTCACCCGCATGTCGTCGTACGAGAACAACCCCGTCCCCACCATCGTCCGCGGTGAGGGCACCTACATCTTCGACGACAAGGGCAAGCGCTACCTCGACGGCCTCGCCGGCCTGTTCGTGGTGAACGCCGGTCACGGCCGCCAGGAGCTCGCCGAGGTCGCGTACAAGCAGGCCCAGGAGCTCGCGTTCTTCCCCGTGTGGTCGTACGCGCACCCCAAGGCCGTCGAGCTCGCCGAGCGTCTCGCGGGCTACGCCCCGGGCGACCTCAACAAGGTGTTCTTCACCACCGGTGGCGGCGAGGCCGTCGAGACCGCCTGGAAGCTGGCCAAGCAGTACTTCAAGCTCCAGGGCAAGCACACCAAGTACAAGGTCATCTCGCGTGCGGTCGCCTACCACGGCACCCCGCAGGGCGCCCTGTCGATCACCGGCCTGCCGGCCCTGAAGGCCCCCTTCGAGCCGCTGGTCCCCGGCGCGCACAAGGTGCCGAACACCAACATCTACCGCGCCCCGATCCACGGCGACGACCCCGAGGCCTTCGGCCGCTGGGCCGCCGACCAGATCGAGCAGCAGATCCTCTTCGAGGGCCCCGACACCGTCGCGGCCGTCTTCCTGGAGCCGGTGCAGAACGCCGGCGGCTGCTTCCCGCCGCCGCCCGGCTACTTCCAGCGCGTCCGCGAGATCTGCGACCAGTACGACGTGCTGCTCGTCTCGGACGAGACGATCTGCGCCTTCGGCCGCCTCGGCACGATGTTCGCCTGTGACAAGTTCGGCTACGTGCCGGACATGATCACCTGTGCCAAGGGCATGACCTCGGGCTACTCCCCGATCGGCGCCTGCATCGTCTCGGACCGCATCGCGGAGCCGTTCTACAAGGGCGACAACACCTTCCTGCACGGCTACACCTTCGGCGGCCACCCGGTCTCCTCGGCCGTGGCCCTGGCGAACCTCGACATCTTCGACAAGGAGGGCCTGAACCAGCACGTGCTGGACCAGGAGGGCAACTTCTTCTCGACGCTGCAGAAGCTGCACGACCTGCCGATCGTCGGCGACGTCCGCGGCAACGGCTTCTTCTACGGCATCGAGCTCGTCAAGGACAAGGCCACCAAGGAGTCGTTCAACGACGAAGAGGTCGAGCGCGTCCTGTACGGCTACCTCTCCAAGGCGCTGTACGACAACGGCCTGTACTGCCGCGCCGACGACCGTGGCGACCCGGTCATCCAGCTGGCTCCGCCGCTGGTCGCGGACCAGTCCACGTTCGACGAGATCGAGCAGATCCTCCGCACCACCCTCACCGAGGCGTGGACGAAGCTCTGAGCTGATCCCGTAGGACCTCACGCCGCCCTCACGGCGTGACCACGGCCCGGGCATGCCGCCATCCGAGTGGATGACGGGGTGCCCGGGCCGCGTGCTGTCCGTACGACCCGATGCGAATCCTTACGGTGCCCAGTGACCCACCGGCCCGTAGCGTCGTTCCCCCGTCCAGGGGAACGGACACTGTTTTCGGCTTCGACATTCGAGGTGTACGCGATGGCCCCACCGGACAACGACGTGCTCTGGGCGCGTTCCCTGCGCTGCGCGCTGGGCGGGCGCGAGGGCGCCACCGACGTGCTCACCGGCGTCTCCGTCGGCGTGCGCGAGGGCGAGATCCTCGGCGTCACCGGCCCCCGCGGCAGCGGCAAGACCACCCTGCTGCGCTGCCTGTCCGGCCAGCTCGTCGCCCAGGAGGGCGAGGTCTGGTTCAACAGCGCCCCCGTCCACACCCTCAACCGCGCCCAGCGCGAACGGCTGCGCCGCGACCGCTTCGGCTGGATCGACCCCGAGCCCGGACTCGTCCCCGAGCTCACCGGCTGGGAGAACGCCGCCCTCCCGCTCCTGCTGCGCGGGATCTCCCACCGGGCGGCGAAGACCACGGCGACCGAATGGCTGGAGCGCCTCGACATCGGCGCGGCCGCCCGCAAACGGCCGGCCGCCCTCCCGCACTCCCAGCGCCAGCGCATCGCCATCGCCCGCGCCCTCGTCACCGCCCCCACCGTCCTCTTCGCCGACGAGCCGACCGCCGCCCTGCACCGCGCCGACGGCGCGCAGGTGCTGCGCACCCTCACCGCGGCCGCCCGCTCGCACGGCATCACCGTGCTCCTCGCGACCCACGACCCCGAGGTCGCCGCGCTCGCCGACCGCACGGTCGCACTTCTCGACGGACGCCTCGCCGGCTCCGTACCGCCGGCCACCGGGGCGGAGGGCGTCACCGCGTGCTCGCTCTCCGTCTAGTCCGCGGGACCCACCCGGTCGTCCAGCTCCGCCGTCTCCTCGTCGCCGCGGCCGCCGCCGGGGTGGGCTTCCTCCTGCTGTGCGCCCTCGGCTACGCGGTCGGCCACCCGGCCGGCTCCGCCGAGGCCGTGCTTCGCCTGCTGTGGTGCGTGCCGCCGCTCGCCGCGACGGTGCAGTTCGCCGTGGCCGTGGCCCGTACCGACCCCAGCACCCGGCCGCGCCCCGGACTCTCCGCGATCGGTCTCGGCCCGGCCCGCCTCACCGCGATCGCCGCCGCCTCCACGGCCGTCGCCTGCACCCTCGGCTCCGCGCTCGCCCTGCTGTTCTACCTCCACCTGCGCGGCGACATCACGGGCCTGCCCTTCGACGGCGCCGCGGCCGGTCTCCTCGCCGCCGACCAGCCCCTCCCGCTGGCCGCCGCACTCACCCTCCTGGCGATCCCGCCGGTCACGGCGGCGACGGCCGCGGGCCTGTCCCTGCGCCCCCGGAAGGCACGCACGGAGGAACCGTCCCCGGTCTCCGCCGTCCCCTGGGGCGTCTCCCTCCTCGCGGTGGGCCTGGCCGTGGAGACGTACGCGGCCCGGGGCAGCGGCAGCGGAGTGCTGGCGGGCTGGTTCATCACCACGGTGGGCCTCGCCCTGATGGGCCCCGGCCTCACCCACTGGTGCGGCGCCCTCCTCCAGACGGTCCGCCCCGGCGCGGTCCGCCTCCTCGCCGGCCGGGTCCTCATGGACGAGTCCCGGCGCCTCGGCCGCCCTCTGGGCGTCGTCTGCGCGGTCGGCTCCGCGGCGATCGCGGTGGTCACCGCGTACGACGGAGCGGCCCTCGGCCCGCTGACCTGGCTCGGCGTCACCGTCGTCGTCGGCTGCACGACGGCCACGCTGTTCACCGCCGCCCTGGAGTCGAAGCAGTCCCGCACCCACACCACCGAGGCCCTGCGCCGTCTGGGCGCGCCGCCGACCGTGCTGCGCACGACGGCGCTGCTGCGGGCGGGCGCGCTGCTCGCGGTCTTCGTCCCGCTGACCTGTGCCGTCGGCGTCCTGGCGGCGGTCCCGCTGCGGGGCTGACGGCCGCCCGACCCGGTGCGTAGCGCCTCTCCGCCGCGCGGCGGAGCGGCTGCCGACCGCAGGCTGACGCGGTGCGGGCAGGCCGCGCGCGAGGCTCGGGCCATGACCGTCATGTCTATGAAGAACTGGCCGGCCTGGGCCGGCCGCGCCGCCCTCGCCTGGTCCCTGCTGTACGCGGCGGGCGCGGCCCTCGCCGCCGCCACCGGCCCCGCGTTCGGTTACGCGCTGCTCGGCAAGGGAACCGGCACGGGCGCCGAGACGGCGACGGCCGGACTGTACGCGGCTGCGGCCGTCCTCGCGTACGTCATGCCGAGGCGGCCGGCCGGCCGATGGCTCCCGGTCGCCGCGTGGGGTGTGGTGGGCCTGTGCCTGTCCTCGGGCTTCGGCTTTCTGCTCGCCCCGATGCACCTGCTGTTCTTCCTGTCGCGCAATCAGCCGCCGGTGGACTGGGCGGCCCTGGCCAACCAGGGCGTCGCCGTCCTCGGCGCCGTGCTGTGGGCGTGCGCGGCCCTCGCCCACCGCCGCCACCGCCTCGGAACCTGCCCGCACTGCGGCGGCCGTGCCCCTGCCGTCCCGGCGGACGCCCGGCGCACGGGCCTGGTCGCGGTCGCCGCGCTCGTCCCGTACACGACCCTGAAGACGGCGTGGGCACTCGGCCTCACCCCCGGCTACACCGGCACCGGACGGCCCGGCGCGGACCCCACGTACACGAGTGATCTGGGCCTGTGGCTGTACGACCACGGCGTGGACGTCACCGCCGTCCTGGCCCTCGTCGGCATGTCCCTGGCGCTCGCCCTGACCCGCCCCTGGGGCCGCCGGCTCCCCCGCCCCGTGCTCCTCGCCCTCGGCTGGGCGGGCGCGGGCGCCCTGGCCCCGTTCGGCCTCTTCCTGGTCGTCATCGGCCTCCTGACCTGGGCGGGCCTCATCACCACCGCCGCCATCCCCGACCACGCGCCGTGGGTGGTCGCGGTCGCCTACGGCGGCTTCTGCCTCTTCGGCCTGGCCCTCGGCCGCGCGACCCGGCTCTACCAGCGGGCGACGCGGAAAAACTGCGCGCGCTGCCGAGCCCGTCCGGGTGAGAATCCGGGGCGATGACGAGAGTGACGGACGTGTTCGTGTGCGCGGGGTGCGAGACGGTGCTGACGGTGCCGGTGGCGCGGGTCCCGCTCCCTCCGGAAGCCCACCACACCTACGGGCACGAGTTCATGCCTCCGCTGATGGCACCGGGCACGTACGCGGTCGATCCGCTGCCCTCGGGACCTCCGTACCGCGCGTGGGAGGAGGTCTCGGAGGCGGAGGCGGCGGCCCAGGGGGTGTTCGCGCCGGTCCACGGAGTGTCCTTCGGGCCGCGCGGCCGGGTCGTGATCGCGCCGGGAGACGTCCGCGGCACCGTGCTGGTCCCCGAGCAGTGCAACGCGTACTGCTGCTGTGGCATCGCGGGCGGGCCCGAACCCAACATGGCGTGCGCGGCGTGCCTGCTGCCGGTGGGTTCCCGAGAGGACGACTGCGGGCTGTGGTCGGCCGTGTGGTTCGAGCCGCACGCGGTGCGCCGCGTGTCCACCGGCGCTCCCGCTCCCGTACGGGAGTCGGAGCGGCTGTCCCCGATCGATCCACGCGGCGGCTGGAACCCGCGCTGGGAGGCGGCCGCCGGCGCGGCCCTGGCCCATCTGCTGGCCGCCTCGGGCGGCGGGCCGCTGACCCTGCCCGGCGGGCTCGTCACCCAGGTGTTCGGCCCAGCGGTGAAGACGCTGCTGCCGGCCGAGGGCCCGGTCAGGCGGGTCGGCCTCGCCGGTCCGGGGGTGCAGGCCGACGGCCTCGACATCGCGCTCGTCCCGTACGGCACACCGCCGCCCGGCGACGTGGCGGCCGTGCCGCTGGCCGACGGGGCCTGGGCGTGGCTGGCTCTGCCCGGAGAGACCCGGCCGATACCGGCGTCCGGCACGCTGCCGGGCGGCGTGCTGCGGGACGATTATCCCCTGCCGGACCACCCCTGGCGCGTCCTCCGGCCCGACCGCGGCGCCTTCCTGTACACGCTGGCCCGCCTGCCCGGGGTGCGTTCGCCGTGGCTGCGTGCGCTGTACGACCGGGCGCGGACCGCCCCGTACGGCTCCGTCTTCTAGTCGGCGTCCAGCACCACCACGTCCTCCGCGTCGAACACCACGTCCACCTCCGCGCCCTCCTCCGGAACGTCCCGCAGCGCGAACTCCGCCTCCAGGGGCGGGCCTTCGGACGGACGGAGGGTGACGGCCACGTGGTTGCCCCGGAACGTCACCGTCTCGACCCGGCAGGCCAGGCCCTCGCCCGTGCCGGCGAGGCGGACGCCCGCCGGGCGGACGAGGAGGCGGCGCTCGCCCTGGGGGGAGCCGTCGGGGACCGGGATCTTGCCCCAGACGGTGGTGGCGGCGGCGCCGCTCACCGTCGCCGCGACCACGTTGTCGAAACCGAGGAAGCGGGCGACGAACTCGGAGGCGGGGCGCTGCCAGACGTCGAGGGGGGTGCCGGACTGGGCGATGCGGCCGTCGCGCATGACGACGACCCGGTCGGCGAGGGCGAAGGCCTCGCCCTGGTCGTGGGTGACGGCGAGCACGGTGGTGCCCAACCGGCCGAAGAGCCTGCGGAGTTCGACGACGAGACGTTCGCGCAGGCCCCGGTCGAGCTGGCCGAGCGGCTCGTCGAGCATGAGCAGCCGGGGGCGGGGCGCGAGCGCGCGGGCGAGGGCGACGCGCTGCTGTTCGCCACCGGAGAGGGCGGAGACGGCGCGGCGCCCGGCGCCGGGAAGGCCGACCAGGTCGAGCAACTCGGCGACCCGGGCCGCCTGTTCGGCCTTGGACGCGCCGCGCATGCGCAGCCCGAAGGCGACGTTGCCGGCGACGTCGCGCTGCGGGAAGAGCTGGTGGTCCTGGAACATGAGGCCGACACCGCGCCGGTGCACGGGCACGCCGGCCTGGTCGGCGCCCCCGAGCGACACCCGTCCGCCGTCGAGCGGCTGGAGTCCGGCGACGGCGCGCAGCAGCGTGGACTTGCCGCTGCCGCTCGGCCCGAGCACGCACACGATCTCGTGCTCGGCGACCTCCAGGTCCACCGCGTCGAGGACGGCACGGTCCCCGAAGCGCACGGTCGCCGCGGTCAGCGTCAGCATCAGAACTCCCCCGAGGTCCGGTCGGAGCGCAGCCGTTCGAGGAGCAGCAGGGACACCGCGCACACCACCATGAGAATCGTCGAAAGGGCCATGGCCTGGCCGTAGTTGAGCTCGCCCGGCCGGCTCAGGAGCCGGGCGACCGCGACCGGCAGGGTCGGGTTGTCGGGGCGGGCGATGAAGACCGTCGCGCCGAACTCGCCGAGCGACACGGCGAAGGCGAAGCCGGCGGCAATGAGCAGCGCCCGCCGCACGAGCGGCAGGTCGACCTCCCGCCACGCCCGCCGCGGCGACGCCCCGAGCACGGCCGCGGCCTCCCGCAGCCGCTCGTCGACGGCCCGCAGCACTGGCAGCATGATCCGTACGACGAAGGGCACGCCGACCAGGGCCTGCGCGAGCGGTACGAGGATCCAGCTGGCCCGCAGGTCGAGCGGCGGCTCGTCGAGGGTGATGAGGAAGCCGAAGCCGACGGTGACGGCGGACACCCCGAGCGGCAGCATGAGCAGCGCGTCGAAGCCGCGCACGAGCCGGCCCGCGCGCCTGGTGAGCGCGGCGGCGGCGAGGCCGCCGATGACGACGGCGATGCCGGTGGCGGCGAGCGCGTACTGGAGCGAGTTGACGATGGTGTCGGTCATCGGCACCAGGAAGGTGCCGTTCTCGTCGACGGACTGCAGCGCCCGGTAGTAGTCGAGGCCGTAGCCGCCGGGCGTGGCGAAGGAACGTTCGACGAGAACGCCGAGCGGCGCGAGGATCAGCAGCGCGACGGAGAGCAGCACGCCGCCGAGCAGCGCCCACTGCCCGGCGCCGCGCGGCCGGCGCGCGGTCCGCTCGGCCGGCACCAGCTTCAGCGCCGTCTCCCGGCGCCGTACCGTCCGCGCGTGCACGGCGAGGACCGCGCCGACCATGACGAACTGCACCATGGTGAGCACGGCGGCGGTGGACAGCTGGAGCCGGTCCGCGGTCTGCCGGTAGATCTCGGTCTCCAGCGTGGAGTAAGCGGGGCCGCCGAGGATCTGCACGATGCCGAAGGAGCTCGCCGTGAACAGGAAGACCATGAGCCCGGCGGCGGCGACCGACGGCGCGAGCGCGGGCAGCGTCACCGTCCGCCAGGCCCGCCAGCGGGAGGCGCCGAGGACCCGGGCGGCCTCTTCCTGGCGCGGGTCGAGCTGGGACCAGAGGCCGCCGACGGTGCGGACGACGACGGCGTAGTTGAAGAAGACGTGGGCGAGGAGGATCGCCCACACACCGGTGTCGAGCCGGACGCCCCACCACTCGTCGAGCAGGCCGCGGCGGCCCACCAGGGCGAGGAACGCGGTGCCGACCATGACGGTGGGCAGCACGAACGGCACGGTGACGACCGCGCGCAGCAGCTTCTTGCCGGGGAAGTCGAACCGGGCGAAGACGTACGCGCCGGGCAGCGCGACGAGCAGGGTGAGCGCGGTGGAGGCGAGCGCCTGCCACAGCGTGAACCACAGCACGTCGAGGATGTCCGGCCGGCTCAGCGTCTCGCCGAACCGGCCGAGCTCCCAGTGGCCGTCGGGCCGGAGCCCGCGCTCGACGATCGAGACGACGGGCCAGGCGAAGAACACCGCGAAGAACGCGACGGGCAGCACCATCAGCCCGAGCCGCGTCGCGCTCTGCCTGCGGCGGGCGACTACTTCAGGACGAGCGAGGTCCACTGCTGGATCCACTGGTCACGGTTGTCGGCGATCTTCTTCGGCGCCATCGTCTCCGGCTTGTCGACCACCACGCCGTGCTTGGTGAACAGCTCCGGCAGCGACGCGTCGTTCGCGACGGGGTTGACGAACATCTGCAGCGGCATGTCCTCCTGGAACTTCTTGGAGATCATGAAGTCGATGAGCGCCTTGCCGCCCTCGGGGTTCTTCGCCCCGTTCAGCAGGCCCGCGAACTCGATCTGCCGGAAGCAGGTGCCGGTGGACACACCGGTCGGCGCGACCTTCGGCTGCGGCTCGGAGTAGAGCACCTCGGCCGGCGGGGAGGAGGCGTACGACACGACCAGCGGCCGGTCGCCCTTGGCCTTCTTGCCGCCGGACGAGCCGGAGAACTCCTGGTTGTAGGCGAGCTCCCAGCTGTCGACCGTCTTCACGCCGTTGGCCTTGAGCTTCTTCCAGTAGTCCTGCCACCCGGCGTCGCCGTACTTCGCGGCCGTGCCGAGGAGGAAGCCGAGACCCGGGGAGGACCGCTCGGGGTTCTCGACGACGAGCAGGTCCTTGTACGCCGGCTTCGCCAGGTCGTCGAAGGTCTGCGGCGGCGCGAGCTTCCTGTCCGCGAAGTACTTCTTGTCGTAGTTGACGCAGATGTCGCCCGAGTCGACCGGGGTGACCCGGTGCTCCGCCTTGTCCAGCTGGAACGCATCGGGGACGCGGTCCAGGCCCTTCGCCTCGTACGAGGTGAAGATGCCGTTGTCGAGGGCGCGGGACAGCAGCGTGTTGTCGACGCCGAAGAAGACGTCGCCCTGCGGGGCGCCCTTGGTCAGGATCTCCTTGTTGACGGCCTCGCCCGCGTCACCGCTCTTGAGCACCTTGACCGTGAATCCGGTCTCCTTGGTGAAGGCGGCGAGCACCTCCTTGGAGGCGGCGAAGGAGTCGTGGCTGACGAGCGTGACGGTCTTCGGCGCGGGGCCCTCGGCGGCGGGCTTCGCCGTGCCGCCGCCGCACGCGGCGAGGGTGGTCACGCCGAGCGCGCTGACGAGCGCGACGGCGGCCATCTTCTTGATGCTCACTGGTTTTCCTCCTGGGGGTGACCAGGAAGAGACGCGGCCCTGCCCGCGACCGGGAAGACCGGGCGCGGGCAGGGCGCAACAGCTCGAGTTACGACCGAACTTCCTACCCAGAATGACCTGGGCGAGGTTCAGAGGGTCTGCGGCCTGACGGTGCCGCACTCTCAGCGCTGTGGCGCTCCCCTGTCGGAATATGCATTTGTGTTCGAGCTCAGACTACAAGGTCAGCGTTCCGCCGCGGCGAGCTGTCCACAGGCGCCGTCGATCTCCTGTCCACGGGTGTCGCGGACGGTGACCGGTACGCCGTGGGCGGCGATGGCCTCGACGAACGCCTTCTCGTCCTCCGGCCGGGACGCGGTCCACTTGGAGCCCGGGGTCGGGTTCAGCGGGATCAGGTTGACGTGCACCCGCTTGCCCTTGAGCAGCCGGCCCAGCAGGTCGCCGCGCCACGCCTGGTCGTTGATGTCCCGGATCAGGGCGTACTCGATGGAGATCCGGCGGCCGGACTTCTCCGCGTACTCCCACGCCGCGTCGAGGACCTCACGGACCTTCCAGCGGGTGTTCACGGGCACCAGGGTGTCGCGCAGCTCGTCGTCCGGGGCGTGCAGCGACACGGCGAGGCGGCACTTGAAGCCCTCGTCGGCGAACCGCAGCATCGCCGGGACCAGGCCGACCGTGGAGACGGTGATGCCGCGCTGCGACAGGCCGAGGCCGTCGGGCTCGGGGTCGGTGAGCCGGCGGATGGCGCCGACGACCCGCTTGTAGTTCGCGAGCGGCTCGCCCATCCCCATGAAGACGATGTTCGAAAGCCGGGCCGGGCCTCCGGGCACCTCGCCGTCGCGCAGCGCGCGCATGCCGTCGACGATCTGGTGGACGATCTCCGCCGTGGACAGGTTGCGGTCGAGCCCCGCCTGGCCGGTGGCGCAGAACGGGCAGTTCATGCCGCAGCCGGCCTGCGAGGAGATGCACATGGTCACCCGGTCCGGGTAGCGCATGAGCACCGACTCCACGAGCGTGCCGTCGTGCAGCTTCCACAGCGTCTTGCGGGTCGTGTCGTCGTCGCACGACACGTGCCGCACCACCGACATCAGATCGGGCAGCAGCTCGCCGGCGAGCTTCTCGCGCGAGCCGGCCGGGATGTCGGTCCACTCGGCCGGGTCGTGCGCGTACCGCGCGAAGTAGTGCGTGGACAGCTGCTTGGCGCGGAACGGCTTCTCGCCGATCGCGGCGACGGCCTCCTTGCGCTCGGCGGGCGAGAGGTCGGCGAGGTGCCGCGGGGGCTGCTTGGCTCCGCGCGGGGCGACGAAAGTGAGTTCTCCGGGCTTCGGCATGGTCCTACCAGTGTCGCAGACGATTCCGGCGAGGCCGCGCCCCGCGAATCGGCCGATCGCACAATTGGCCGATCACCCGCTCGATGATGTTGGGTGTCCATGCCAATGGATCATGATCAGGTCATCGGAGGACTCGGTATGAAGGCAGTGGTACGGGGGGCCGCCGTCGCGGCGGTGCTGGCGCTCGCGCTGACGGCGTGCAAGGACGGGAGCACGACGGCGGGAGGCACACCGGCGGACCGGTCGACGGTGGAGGCGCCCGCCAAGGGAGGCCAGGAAGGCGGCGCGTCGTCGGCTCCCGCCGACCAGCAGAGCATCACGCCGAACTTCCCGCCGGTGACGATCAACGCGACCGACATGCACGCCGCGCTCCCGAGCGACGGCAGCCTGGAGTCCATGTCCAGCGGCGAGAGCATCGTGGGCCAGGGCGCCGACGTCCTCAAGGGCTGCGCCCAACTGACGAAGACGCCGTGCGCCGCCGGGGCCGAGGTCATCGGGCACAAGGACATGGAGTCGCGCAACCCGGACGGCGCGCGCGTCGAGTTCAGCCTCATCACCTTCTCCTCCGCGGCCGAGGCCGCCGCGGAGACGAAGACCCTCGCGGAGGCGAAGCGGAAGCCCGGTGAGGGGGACGAGCACCCGGTGCAGTCGCTGACGATGGACACCGGCGCCGAGGAGACCCAGGCGTTCCAGCACGACAACAGCATCCACGTCGTCATGCGCGTCGGCTCCGTCGTGGCCTACGTCATGACGAGCGACACCACGCCCGAGAACACGACGTACGCGGCGAAGCTCCAGATCGCCCGCGTACAGGCGGTCGCGGCCGGGCTCAACCCGGACCGCGGCTGACCGACAGGCGGTACGGGCCTGCGCGAAGGGCCCCCGGCCCGCACCCGAAGGTGCGGGCCGGGGGCCCTTCCGCGAACCCGGGGGAACCGCCGGTCAGCCGCTGCCCACGAACAGCACGAGGAGCAGCCACACCACCGGCGCCGTCGGCAGCAGCGAGTCCAGACGGTCCATACTGCGTCCATATGCG
>NZ_JBIWPJ010000004.1:109651-362730 GCF_044768205.1 Streptomyces sp. NPDC101160
TGCGGCTCCGCCGCGTGGCGCCGCTCCCGGTCAGCCCGACCCGACGAACAACACCATCAGCAGCCACACCACCGGCGCCGTCGGCAGCAGCGAGTCCAGCCGATCCATACTGCGTCCATATGCGGCTCCGCCGCGTGGCGCCGCTCCCGGTCAGCCCGACCCGACGAACAACACCATCAGCAGCCACACCACCGGCGCCGTCGGCAGCAGCGAGTCGAGCCGGTCCATGATGCCGCCGTGACCGGGCAGCAGCGTGCCCATGTCCTTGATGCCGAGGTCACGCTTGATCATCGACTCGCCCAGGTCGCCCAGGGTCGCGCTGGCCGCCACCGCGAGGCCCAGGATCAGGCCCTGCCACCAGGCGCCGTCGTCGATCAGGAACTCCATGCACAGCGCGCCCGCCGCCATCGCGAACGTCACCGCGCCGACCAGGCCCTCACGGGTCTTGCCGGGACTGATGCGCGGCGCCAGCTTGTGCTTGCCGAAGCGCCAGCCGACCGCGTACGCGCCGGTGTCGCTGACCACCGTCAGGAGCAGGAAGGTCAGCACCCGCTGCGGCCCGTCGTCGGCGGTCAGCAGCATCGCCACGAACGTCGCCAGGAACGGCACGTAGAACGCGGCGAAGACGCCCGCCGTGACGTCCTTCAGATAGCCCTCGGGCGGCTCCGTCATCCGCCACACGAGGACGGCGAGCGCCGTGAGCGCCATCGCCACCCACGCGCCCTCCGCGCCCCGTACGTACCCGGCGACGACCATCGCCGCGCCGCCGACCGCGAGCGGGACCAGCGGGGCCTTGATGGCCTTCTTCTCCTGGAGGCGGGAGGTCAGCTCCCACAGGCCGACCACGACGGCGACCGCGATCACACCGACGAACGCCGGCTTCCAGATGAACAGCGAGGCGATGATCACCGCGCCGAGGCCCAGGCCGACCCCTATGGCCGCGCCCAGGTCACGGCCTGCGCTCTTCTTCTGCCGCGGCTGCTGCCGGGGCGAGGGCGCGGGCTGGGAGGGGCTGGACATGGGCTCCTGCGGGTGCTCGTGCGGTGTCTGGTCGTGGAACGCGGGTCCGGAGGACGCGGGGTCCCCGTACCCATGGTCCCCGTGGTCCCCGTGGTCGTGGAACGGGGGACCGCTCGGCTGAGCGGCCCCCCGACCGTGATCGTCCTGGTTGTCGCCGGCGGGAACGTCGTCGGACACGATGGGCATGGGCCGAGTCTGCGCCGCCGGGAGCCCTTCGTAGGCGGGACCCGCCGGGGCAGGCCCCTGGTCGGGCCCGCCGAAGCCGGCTGTGGCCGGGGCCCTCCAGGATGAGTCGTTCATCAGACCTCGAGGAGCTCGGCTTCCTTGTGCTTCAGCAGCTCGTCGACCTGCGCGACGAACTTTGCGGTGAGGTCGTCGAGCTCCTTCTCGGCGCGACGGCCCTCGTCCTCGCCGACCTCGCCGTCCTTGACGAACTTGTCGATGGTCTCCTTGGCCTTGCGGCGCACGGAGCGGATCGAGATCTTGGAGTCCTCGGCCTTGGTCTTCGCGACCTTGATGTAGTCGCGGCGGCGCTCCTCCGTCAGCTCCGGGAACGTCACCCGGATGATGCTGCCGTCGTTGCTCGGGTTGACACCCAGGTCCGAGTCGCGGATGGCCTGCTCGATGTTGCGCAGGGCGCTCTTGTCGAACGGGGTCACCACGGCCATGCGCGGCTCCGGCACCGAGAACGACGCCAGCTGGTTGATGGGGGTGAGAGCGCCGTAGTAGTCGGCCACGATCTTGTTGAACATCGCCGGGTGGGCGCGGCCGGTACGGATCGCCGCGAAGTCCTCCTTGGCGACCACGACGGCCTTCTCCATCTTCTCCTCGGCCTCGAGGAGGGTCTCTTCGATCACCACTAGCTCCTGCGTGTCGTCGCGTTGTGTCCTGCACGGTGTCGGCAGGGCTCTGTCCATCCCCCGCGCGGTGTCCCTCACCCGCGCGGGTCGGTTCCCGGTTCGGGTCAGGCCCGGGTGCCCTGGTCGCTCACGAGCGTGCCGATCTTCTCACCCTTCACCGCGCGCGCGATATTGCCCTCGGTGAGCAGTTCGAAGACACGGATCGGCAGCTTGTTGTCACGGCAGAGGGTGATGGCGGTGGCGTCGGCGACCTTGAGGTCGCGGGAGAGCACCTCGCCGTACTCCAGCGCGTCGAACTTCACCGCGTCCGGGTTGGTCTTCGGGTCCGAGTCGTAGACCCCGTCGACACCGTTCTTGCCCATGAGCAGGGCCTCGGCGTCGATCTCCAGGGCACGCTGCGCGGCGGTCGTGTCGGTGGAGAAGTAGGGCATGCCCATGCCCGCGCCGAAGATCACGACGCGGCCCTTCTCCAGGTGGCGCACGGCGCGCAGCGGGATGTACGGCTCGGCGACCTGGCCCATGGTGATGGCGGTCTGGACGCGGGAGACGATGCCCTCCTTCTCCAGGAAGTCCTGGAGGGCGAGGCAGTTCATCACGGTGCCGAGCATGCCCATGTAGTCGGAACGGGCCCGGTCCATGCCGCGCTGCTGGAGCTCGGCGCCGCGGAAGAAGTTGCCGCCGCCGATCACGACCGCGATCTCCGCGCCGTCACGGACGACGGCGGCGATCTCGCGCGCGATGGCATGGACGACGTCCGGGTCGACCCCGAGGCCGTGGCCCCCCGAGAAAGCCTCGCCGGACAGCTTCAGCATGAAGCGGCCGGCCTTTTTGCCGTTGTTGTCGTCGCCCTGTTCGGCGCGCTGATTCATGGAGATCTCCTCGTGCACATACCAAGAAGGCCATTGCCTGGGTTCCTTGCGGTTTCCCCTACGGCAATGGCCTCCTCGTCAGATCTGCGGCCGCCCGGCGCGAACGCGGCCGGCTGCTTCAGACCCTACCCGGGTCCGGTGTCCGTCGCGTACGGACTCAGATGCCGACCTTGATGCGGGTGAAGCGCTTCAGGGTGACACCGGCCTCGTCCAGGACCTTCTGGACGGTCTTCTTGTTGTCAAGGGCGTACGGCTGGCCGAGCAGCGTGGCGTCCTTGAAGAAGCCGTTGACGCGACCCTCGACGATCTTGGCGATCGCGGCCTCGGGCTTGCCCTCGGCGCGGGTGGTCTCCTCGGCGATGCGACGCTCGGACTCGACGACGTCGGCCGGGACGTCGTCCTTGTCGAGGTACTTCGGGGCGAACGCGGCGATGTGCTGCGCGATACCCTTCGCGACCTCGGCGTTCTCCTTGTCGAGCTCGACCAGGACACCGATCTGCGGCGGCAGGTCGGGCATCGTGCGGTGCATGTACGCGGAGACGTAGCCGTCGGCGTACTGCGCGAAGCGGTCGAGGACGATCTTCTCGCCGAGGTTGGCGTTGGCCTCGTCGACGTACGCCTGGACGGTCTTGCCGGCCTCGATCTCGGAGGCGAGCAGGGCGTCGATGTCGGCCGGCGAGGTGGCGGCGACGTGCGCGGCCAGCGCGTTGGCGACGGCGAGGAACTTCTCACCCTTGGCGACGAAGTCCGTCTCGCACTTCAGCTCGACCAGGACACCGGAGGTGTTGTCGTCGGCGATGATGGAGACCACGGCGCCGTTCTCGGCGGAGCGGCCCTCGCGCTTGGCGACGCCCTTCTGGCCCTTGATGCGCAGGGCCTCGACGGCCTTGTCGACGTCGCCTTCGGCCTCGTCCAGGGCCTTCTTGCAGTCCATCATGCCGGCGCCGGTGAGCTCGCGGAGCTTCTTGACGTCAGCGGCGGTGTAGTTCGCCATGAGTCTGTTTCTCTCTCGAAGTCTGAAAGATCGGGCGGGTCCACGGGTGGACGGCGGGGGCTTTTTGGGCCCCCGCCGTCGTCACCCGAAGGTCCTCAGGGACCGGAAGGGTCAGGCCTGCTCGGCGTCGGCGGCCGGCGCCTCGGTGGCCTCGGCGGCCGGAGCCTCGGCAGCCGGAGCCTCGGTCGCCTCGGCGGCGGCCGGAGCCTCGTCAGCCTTCTTCTCGCCCTCGAGCAGGTCGCGCTCCCACTCGGCGAGCGGCTCGCCGGCGGCCTTCTCGCCCGGCTTCGAGTCGCCGGTCGCGGCGCCGGAACGGGCGATGAGGCCCTCGGCGACGGCGTCGGCGATCACGCGGGTGAGCAGGGTGACGGAGCGGATCGCGTCGTCGTTGCCCGGGATCTTGTAGTCGACCTCGTCGGGGTCACAGTTGGTGTCGAGGATCGCGACGACCGGGATGTTGAGCTTGCGAGCCTCGCCGACGGCGATGTGCTCCTTCTTGGTGTCGACGATCCAGACGGCGCTCGGCACCTTCTGCATCTCGCGGATACCACCAAGGGTCTTCTCCAGCTTGGCCTTCTCGCGGGAGAGGACCAGGAGCTCCTTCTTGGTGAGGCCCGACGCGGCCACGTCCTCGAAGTCGATCTGCTCGAGCTCCTTGAGGCGCTGCAGACGCTTGTAGACGGTGGAGAAGTTGGTGAGCATGCCGCCCAGCCAGCGCTGGTTGACGTACGGCATGCCGACGCGGGTCGCCTGCTCGGCGATGGCCTCCTGCGCCTGCTTCTTCGTACCGACGAACATGATGGAGCCGCCGTGCGCGACGGTCTCCTTGACGAACTCGTAGGCGCGGTCGATGTACGACAGCGACTGGAGCAGGTCGATGATGTAGATGCCGTTGCGCTCGGTGAAGATGAAGCGCTTCATCTTCGGGTTCCAGCGACGGGTCTGGTGACCGAAGTGGACGCCGCTCTCCAGCAGCTCCCGCATCGTGACGACGGCCATGGCCATCTCCTTGGTTTTCTCGGTTGTTTTCCTGACGCCCCGACGCGCCGTGCCACAAGGGACCGAAAGGCGCTGCCACCCGTCACGAGGACCGGTGGCGGGGCGTGCGAAGTCGACCCAGTGACCCGGGTCGCCATGGAAAGTGTACGGGACCCCGGGAGCGCCGGGTGACGGCGTTGTCCACAACCGGCAGGTTGTCCACAGATTCCGGCACCGCCGGTCACCCGAGATCCGCGCCGGGCACTCTGCCGTCATGAACCTCTACGCGACCAGCCTCTTACTCGCCGTGGCCACCACGGTCTGGCCCGTCGGCCCACCCCGCCCCGAGATCCTCCGCGGCTGGGAACCCCCACCGGGCCCCTACGCCGCCGGCCACCGCGGCCTCGACCTCGCCGCCCCACCGGGCACCGCGGTCCGCGCCCCGGCCCCCGCCACGGTCACCTTCGCGGGCCCGGTCGCCGGCCACGGCGTCCTCACCCTCACCCTGACGGGCACCGGACTACCGCCCCTGCGCACGACCTACGGCCCGGTGGAACCGCTCGTGCGCGTGGGCACGGTGGTACGGACGGGCGACATCGTCGCCCGGGTCGCCCCGGATGGCGACCACTGCGAGGTGAGCTGCCTCCACTGGGGCCTGCTGCGCGGCGAGACGTACCTGAACCCGCTGGGACTCCTGGGCGGAGGCCCGTCGAGGCTGCTACCGGTGTGGGGACGCGCGCCTGAGTGACGCACGGGGACGGGGGAGGAGGGGAGGGGGGGTGGGGGGTGGGGGGGAGGGAGGGGGCCCCGGGAAGCGGTTCAAGTGCCGTGGATGCCGCCGAGGGCCATCGAGACCGCCGCTTCCGCGATCGTGGCGGGATCTTCGGCGGCGCCGAGTTCGAGGCGGCGGACGGCGGCGTCGACGATGCCCTGGAGGAGCATGGCTTCCAGGCGGGGCTGGGGGCGGGCGAGAGCGGTGAGGGCGTCGACGATCATGGTGACGAGGGTGCCGTGGGCGGCGCGGATCTTCTCGCGGGCGCCGTCGTCGAGTTCGCTGGCGGAGATGGCGACGACGGCTCGGTGGCGGCGGTCGCCGACGAGTTCCAGCTGGGTGCGGACGTACGCCTCGACCTTGCCCGCGGCGGTGTCGGCGGCGGCCATGGCGGCTTCGACCTCGGCGGCCCAGACGGGGAAGTCGACGGCGCAGAGTTCCTCGACGACGGCGGCGCGGGAGCGGAAGTACTCGTAGACCGAGGAGCGGGCGAGGCCCGTGCGCTCGGCGAGGGCGGGGAAGGTCAGCGCTTCCGTGCCGCCTTCGGACAGCAGGGAACGCGCGGCGTCCAGCAGGGCGCCGCGCTGCATGGTCCGGTGCTCGGCCACCGAGGCCGCTCGAATCCTTGGCACGGCTCCACTGTACGGCGGCGGGGCCCGTGCGGTCAGTGGGGTCAGCGGCCCACGTCGGCGAGCTTGGCGCGCAGCTGGAGGACGGATTTGGTGTGGATCTGGCTGACGCGGCTCTCGGTGACGCCGAGGACGTGGCCGATCTCGGCGAGCGTGAGGCCTTCGTAGTAGTAGAGCGTGACGACGGTCTTCTCGCGTTCGGGCAGGGTGTTGATGGCCCGGGCGAGGAGCCGGCGCAGCTCGCGGTCCTCGGCGACCTCGACGGGGTTGTCGGCGGCGGTGTCCTCCAGGGTGTCCATGAGGGAGAGCCGGTCCCCGCCCTCGCCGCCGACGTGCAGCAGTTCTTCGAGGGCGACGACGTTGGCGAGCGACAACTGGCTGAAGACGGAGTGGAGTTCTTCGAGGGTGACGCCCATCTCCGCGGCGACCTCGGCCTCGGAGGGGGTACGGCGGAGTTGCGCTTCGAGGGTGGCGTAGGCGCGCTCGACGTTGCGGGCTTTCTGGCGGACGGAGCGCGGGATCCAGTCGAGGGCGCGGAGTTCGTCGATCATCGCGCCGCGGATGCGGGTGATGGCGTAGGTCTCGAACTTGATGGACCGCTCGACGTCGAACTTCTCGATGGCGTCGATGAGTCCGAAGACCCCGGAGGAGACGAAGTCGGCCTGCTCGACGTTGGAGGGCAGGCCGACGCTGACACGTCCGGCGACGTATTTGACCAGCGGCGAGTAGTGCAGGATCAGCTGTTCCCGCAGTCGCTCGTCGCCGGTGTCCTTGTACGAGCGCCACAGCTCGTCGAGCGTGGTCGGTGCGGGTGGTCGCACGGTGCCCCGGGCTGCTGGGGGCACCACAGCGCGGTCAGACCCGGAGGTGTGCTGGGGCATACGTCGCCTTGAGCCGTTCTGCCGTCGGGTGCGTAGGGGTCGGTCCGGTTGTCGGGCGGGGGATCCTCGTGAGCGTAGCGTGAGTGGGCTGTCGCGGTGCGCGAACGTCTGTGGATCGCGCCGGTCCGGGTGGCTGCTCTCGCCCGCATCTTCGAACGGGGGTCGTGGCGCGGGTCGACCCCTCGGGTGTGGCCGAGAGCACTCGGTTCCTCATCTGCTTCACCATTTCACCCGAATGCTCCGGGTCAAGTACCGCCATGCCGGGCGTTCGAGGGTTTGGTGCGTCTGTTCGTCAACTGCCAGTCGTCCTGTCGGCGTTCGACGAACCCGAGGGAGTGGAGTTCGTACAGCTTGGCGAGGGTGTGGTCGGGGTGGGTGCCGGCGCGGGCGGCGATGTCGGTGAGGGGCGCGGGGCCGTGGCCGGGGAGGGCTTCGAGGACGCGGGCGGTGTCGGGGGCGAGGAGGTCGCGGGGCAGTACGGGGCCGCGGCGTGGCGGGGCGAGCTGGCCGATGTCTCCGACGAGTTCGATGATCTCGGCCGCGTCGGTGACGAGGGTGGCCTCGCCGCGCAGGAGTTCGTGGACGCCGGCGGAGAGTCCGCTCGTGACGGGGCCGGGGACGCCCATGGTGTGGCGGCCTAGGCGGGTGGCGGCGCGGGCGGTGACGAGGGAGCCGCTGCGGTGTTCGGCTTCGACGACGACGGTGCCGCGGGTGAGTGCGGCGATGACGCGGTTGCGGAGGACGAAGCGGCTGCGGGTGGGGTGGCCGCCGGGTGGGAGTTCGCCGAGGACGAGGCCCTGTTCGGCGATGCGCGTGATGAGGCGGGCGTGGCCGCGGGGGTAGGGGACGTCGACTCCGCAGGCGAGGACGGCGATGGTGGCACCGCCGTTGCCGAGGGCGCCGCGGTGGGCGGCGCCGTCGATGCCGTAGGCGGCTCCGGAGACGACGACCCAGCCTTGTTCGGCGAGGCCGGCGGCGAGGGCGCCGGCGGTGTGGGCGCCGTAGGGGGTGCAGGCGCGGGCGCCGACGACGGCGACGGAGCGCAGGGCCCAGGCCCGGAGGTCGGCGGGGCCGCGGGCCCAGAGGCCGATCGGGCGGGCGTCGCCGAGGTCGTCGAGTTGCCGGGGCCATTCGGCGTCGCCGGGGACGATGAAGCGGCCGCCGATCCGGGCGAGGTGGTCGAGGTCGCGTCGGGGTTCGGCGGTGGCGGCGCGCCGTCGCCAGCTCGCGAGGCGCTGCTCGCCGATGCCGGGGAACGCCTCGGCGTCCCGGGGCCCGGGCCGGGGTTCGGGGCTGCCGCCGGAGCGGAGACCGGGTCCCGGTTCGAGGCCAGGAGCGGGGCCGCGGACGGCGCCGGCGGTGGCGGGGGCCCACAGGGTGGGTTGTGCCGCCCCGCCGCCGGCGTGGAGGAGGCGGAGGAATCCGATGGCGCCGTGTTGTCGGAGGACGTGGCCGGCGTGTTCGTCGCCGGGTTCGACGATGTGGCAGAGGGCGGCGCGGGCGAGGCGTTCGTCGTCGGGCCCGGAGTCGTACCGGCTCATGTCCACTCCCCCGCGGCGACCGGGACGCCTCGGGCGATGCCGGTGCGCAGTTCGAGGGCGAGGGCGAGGTCGTCGGCCTGGGGGCGGTCGTGTCCGGCGAGGTCGGCGATGGTCCAGCCGACGCGGAGGACGCGGTCGAGGCCGCGGGCGGTGAGCAGGCCGCGTTCGATGTCGCGTTCGGCGGCGGCGAGGGCGCCGGGTGCGGCGTGGAAGCGGGTGCGCAGCTCGTGGCCCGGGATCTCGCTGTTGACGGTCCAGGGGGTGTCGGCGAGGCGGGCGGCGGCGCGGGCTCTGGCTTCGCGGACGCGGTCGGCGACGGTGGCGCTGGGTTCTCCGCGGCCGCCTTGGCCGAGGAGGTCGGAGCGGGTGACGGGTTCGACCTCGATGCGGAGGTCGACGCGGTCGAGGAGGGGGCCGGAGAGTCGGGCCTGGTAGCGGCGGATGACGGCGGCGGGGCATTCGCAGCCGGTGCCGAGGAGGGTGTGGCGGCCGCAGGGGCAGGGGTTGGCGGCGAGGGTGAGGAGGAAGCGGGCGGGGAGCCGGACGACGCCGGCGGCGCGGGCGATGACGACTTGGCCGGATTCGAGGGGCTGGCGCAGTGCGTCGAGGGATTTGGTGGAGAACTCGGGCGCTTCGTCCAGGAACAGAACTCCTCGGTGGGCGAGGGAGACGGCGCCGGGCCGGGGCAGTCCGTTGCCGCCGCCGACGAGGGACTGCATGGTCGCGGAGTGGTGGGGTGCGCAGTAGGGCGGGTGGTGGACGAGGGGTTCGCCCGGCGGGAGGATGCCGGCGACGGAGTGGACGGCGGTGACTTCGAGGGATTCCTGGCGGGTGAGGGGCGGGAGGATGCCGGGGAGCCGTTCGGCGAGCATGGTCTTTCCGGCGCCTGGTGGGCCGGTCAGCAGGAGGTGGTGGCTGCCTGCGGCGGCGATTTCGAGGGCGCGGCGGGCGGTGTGCTGTCCGGCGACGTCGGCGAGGTCGGGGCGGCCGTCGGTGGGTTCTCCGGCGGGTGCGGCGGCGAGGCCGGTGCCGACTCCGGCGCCGGGGACGAGGAGTCCGGCGAGCATGGGGTCGGGGCGGCCGTCCTCGTGTGGTTCTTCCTCGGGGACGGGTTCGTCGGCGAGGACGGCGATGAGCTGGCGCAGGGTGCGGACGCCGAGGACGGAGATGCCGGGGACGAGGGCGGCTTCGCCGGCGGTCTGTTCGGGGACGACGACCTGTTTGTATCCGGCGTCGGCGGCGGCGAGGACGGCGGGCAGGACGCCGCGGACGGGTCGGACGCGGCCGTCGAGGCCGAGTTCGCCGATGAGGACGAGGTCGGCGATGGTGCGGGGGTCGATGCGTTCGGCGGCGCCGAGGACGGCCGCGGCTACGGCGAGGTCGAAACCGGATCCGCCTTTGGGGACGGAGGCGGGGCTGAGTCCGACGGTGAGTTTCTTTTGGGGCCATTCGGCGCCGGAGTTGACGATGGCGGCGCGGACCCGGTCGCGGCTTTCGACGAGGCTCTTGTCGGGGAGGCCGACGAGGGTGAAGGCGGCGACGCCGGCTTCGAGGTCGGCCTGGACCTCGACGACGACGCCTTCGACGCCGACGAGGGCGACGGAGCAGGTGCGGGCGAATCCCATCACGCCACCCCCTGGGCGTGGGTGACGACGGGGGCGCCGCGGCGGGGCAGGACGATGCCGACGAGGTCGATGCGGACGCCGCCGAAGCCGGGCGGCAGGCCGGGTGGTCCGGCCGAGGGTCCGCCGGGTTGGTCGGCCGACGGTCCGCCCCCGGGCCCGGCCGAGGTGCCGCCCGAGGAGCCGCCCGAAGGCCCGCCCGCGGGGGCGCCGAGCGGCCGGCCCGGAGGCCCGCCGGCTGGTCCGCCGTGGCGGTCGAGCCAGCAGGCGGCTAGGCGGCGCAGGCGCTCGGCCTTGCGTGGGGTGACGGCGGCCATGGGGTGCTCGAAGGCGCCCTCACGGCGGGTCTTGACCTCGCAGATGACGAGGGTGTCGCCGTCGCGGGCGACGATGTCGATCTCTCCGGTGCGGCCGCAGCGCCAATTCCTGGCGAGGACGTGCAGGCCGGTCGCGGTGAGGGTGCGGACGGCGAGCTCTTCCCCGTACCGCCCGAGTGCTCGTGTGGCGTTCATTCGGTACCACCTCCGGCACCGACTGTGACGCACCGTGACCCCGCGTGTGCGGGGCTGTGGACAGGCGGGCGGTTGTGGAAAACCGGGCCACCCTCACGGGTGGTTTCACACGGGTGGTTTCACACAGCTGGTCTACACAGGTGGTATCAGCTGCCGGGAAGCTCCAGGTCGCTCTTGTTGAGCTCCTCGATGTTCACGTCCTTGAAGGTGAGGACGCGGACCTGCTTCACGAAGCGGGCCGGCCGGTACATGTCCCAGACCCAGGCGTCGGCCATGGAGACCTCGAAGAACACCTCGCCCTGGACGGAGTGCACCTGCATCTCGTAGTCGTTGGTGAGATAGAAGCGCCGCTCGGTCTCGATGACGTATTTGAACAGCCCGACGACGTCGCGGTACTCCCGGTAGAGCTTCAGCTCCATCTCGGTCTCGTACTTCTCGAGGTCCTCGGCGCTCATGGCATGTTCCCCTATCAGCCGTGCGTCCCCCTATTGTGCGCCAGTCACCCTGGCCCCTAAACGATTTCGGGGGCGAGAACGAGCGGCGTGCTCGGGGGTCCTTCGTCGAGCAGCCGGTGCAGCAGCTCGGCGAGTCTGTTGGGGTACACCGTCTCACGGGCCGCCGACAGTTCGGCGGAGGTCCACCATCTGAGGCCGGCGACGCTGCGGGCCTCGAGTTCGGTGAGGGCCGCCGGGGCGGCGACGGTCTGGGTGGTGCGGGCCAGGTAGTACCACTCGTCCTGGTCCCAGCGGCGCCCGTCGAAGGGGAAGGAGCAGTAGCGCTGCCAGACCACGGGCCCGAGTTCGACGTCGGTGATCCCGGTCTCCTCGACGAGTTCGCGCAGCGCGGCCTGTTCCCGGGTCTCGTCGCCCTCCAGGCCGCCGCCGGGCGTGAACCACCAGGTCTGGGCCGGGTCGTCGGGCTCGTAGCCGTGGATGAGCAGGATGCGGTCGGCGGGGTCGAGCAGGATCACCCGCGCCACCTTCCGGGCCTCCGCAGCCTCCGAGACCTCCAAGACCTCCGAAGCAGCCGAGGCCCCCACGGCCCCCGAGTTCTCCGAAGCCCCCAAGGCCCCCACGGCCCCCGAGTTCTCCGAAGCCCCCAAGGGCCCCGAAACCCCCGAGATCTCCGAAGCCTCCGCGGCCTTCGAGGCCTCCGCACCCTGCGTCACGCGCTCACCCGCTCCCTCGCCGCCGTCGGTGCCGCCGCCGCGGCCTTCGGGCGCAGCAGCCGGGCCAGCGGCCCGTACGCGGCGCCGGCCAGGATCAGTACACACCCTGCGCCGATCGCGTAGAAGAGGGGCATGACGGGGCCGGGCCGGGAGATGCCGCCGGGAAGGGCGGCGAAGCCGGTCGGCCGGGCGAGGAGGCCCTTGGCGGGCCAGACGACGGCGTCGACGCGGCCGATGACGGAGGAGCGCGGCACGGAGCCGTGGGCGGCTTCCTGGAGGTGGGCGCGGGAGTCCAGGGAGGTGTGCCGGTCGTCGCCGAGGAGGAAGAGGTTCCCGGCGGGCACGGTGGCGGAGAACCGCTCGCCGGGGACGGGCTGCCCGGCCGGCAGATACGGTTCCTCGACCGGCCGGCCGTTGATGGTGAGGCGGCCGTCGGTGCCGCCTGTGACGGTGTCTCCGCCGATGGCCACGACCCGCTTGACCATGGTCACGTTGCCCCAGGCCGGGTCCTGGAAGACGACGACGTCGCCGCGCTTGACGTCGGCGCCGTCGACGCGCTGGGCGAGGACCTTGGAGCCGACGTCGAGCGTCGGGGTCATCGAGTCGGTCGGAACGGAGAACGGCTGGTAAAGCACCGCCCCGACGACGAAGCCGCCGAGGAAGAGCACACAGCCGACGGCCACGGCCAGCCCCGACAGGACACTGCCGAGGCGGCCGCGGCCGTCCTTCGTACGAGCGCTCGACATGCTCGACGTCGTGCTCGATGCGCTCGATTTACCCGATGCGCTCGACGCGCTCGATGTGACGCTCATGGGCATGGCACCTCGGAAGTTCCGCCTGGCCGTCCGTGCGACGGTCCGGGACGGCACCCTACCCGCGGGTCGCTACTCGGCGGTATGGCGCGCGGCGCGCTTCTTGCGCCGCCACAGCACGAGCGGGAGCGCACCGGCGACGCCCATGGCGCCGGGGGCCACGGCCAGCGCCTGGTTGAGGCCGGGCTGGTCGAAGGTGTCGGGCACGGGCAGGGTGGACCAGCGGGTCACCGGCCAGGCGATGACGACGGCCCGGCCGACGACCTCGTCGTTGGAGACGGTGCCGCCGCCCGCGAGCTCCATGTGGAAGCGCGAGTCGAGCGAGTTCTGCCGGTTGTCGCCCATGACCCAGATGCGGCCCTTGGGGACCTTGACCGGACCGAAGGCCGGGTCGCAGGGCACCGAGCCGGGGCGGAGGTAGGTCTCGTCGAGCTCCTTGCCGTTGACGACGACCTTGCCGCCCTCCTTGCAGGAGACGGTGTCGCCGCCGACCGCGATGACCCGCTTGATCAGGTCCTTCTCCTCGGCGGACGGCATCAGGCCGATGAAGCTGAGGACCTTCTGCAGCACGTTCGGCTGCGGGGTCGGCTCGCCCTCCAGCCAGCCGCCCGGGTCGTGGAAGACGACGACCTCTCCACGCTCGGGCTCGGAGCCGAACCACGGGGTGAGCTTGTCGACGAGGACCCGGTCGCCGCGCTGCAGGGTGTTCATCATCGAGTCCGAGGGGATCGAGAACGCCTGCACCAGGAAGGTCTTGATCAGCAGCGCGAGGACGAGCGCGATGCCGATGAGGAGCGGCAGTTCCTTCCAGAAGGAGCGCTGCTGCCGCGGGCGGCGGCCGTCGCCGGCGCTCTCCTCGCCGGACTCGCTGTCGCCGTCGCCGCCTCCGGTGCCCTGGGCGCCCGCGGGGCCATCGCCGTCCCCGGCGCCCGCGTCGCGGGGCGCGCCGGGCTCCGGCCGGTCCGTGGAGTCATCGGTCATGGCCGCCGCCGGCGGGTGGGGCCGCTGGGGCCTCTCCTCGGGCTCGCCGTGTCCGGAACGTGCGCCGACGGCCACATCCCCCACATCCACTCCTCAGTCCGTGCGCTCGCCCGTCCCGGAACAGGGACAGGCCCACCACTCCCATAACGAGCAGAAGTTCCGCCGGGGTCGGGAGCGGGGGCATTCCGTTCAGATTCCGCTGGGACACACTATGCGACGGACCTGTGGCCGCCGACTGCGCCACGGCCTGCGGCACGGACGCGAACGTCGACCGTTCCTCCAGCCGCCGCCAGTGGCCGAACGGCCAGGCGATGACGACGGCGCGGCCCACGATCTGCTCCTCGGAGACGGTGCCGTGGTCCGGTTCGTCGAGGTGGTAGCGCGAGTCGGCCGAGTTCGACCGGTGGTCGCCCATGACGAAGATCCGCCCCTGCGGGACCTTCACCTCGAACGGGATCTTCGAGGGCGGGTTCCCCGGGTGCAGGTACGGCTCGTCCAGCGGCACTCCGTTGACCGTGATCCGGCCGTCCTCGCCGCAGCACTTCACCGTGTCGCCGCCGACCGCGATGACCCGCTTGATCAGGTCCCGTTCGTCGGCCGAGGGCATCAGGCCGATGAAGGTCAGGGCCTGCTTGAGCTGTTTGACGCCCACCGGGTCGTCGGCGGGCGGCGCGGTCTCCTGCTGGAGCCAGTTGCCGGGGTCCTGGAACACGACCACGTCGCCGCGCTGCGGCTGCGCGCCGAACCACGGCGTCAGCTTGTCGACCAGGACCCGGTCGTCGATCCGGATCGTCTGCTCCATGGAGCCGGACGGGATGACGAACGCCTGGACCAGGAAGGTCTTCAGGACCAGGGCGATGAGGACGGCGACGCCGATGAGGACCGGGATCTCGCGGACGGCGGAGCGCTGCCGGCGCCGCTTGACCTTGCGGGCCAGCTTGCGCCGCTCGGCCCGCCCCGGCAGCGGTGCACGCGACTCGTCGTCCGGCCCCGTGCCCGTACCCGCACCCGAAGCGCCCCGGCCGGCGGGGGCCTTGCCGCGCCTACCCATGGGCGTGCCCGCTCCCCGAACTCACGGGCCCGACCCCGTGCCCGCTCCCCGGACCCGCGGACCCAACCCCGTGGCCGCTCCCCGAACCCGCGGGCCCGACCCCGTGGCCGCTCGCCGTCCACTCCGGTACGGCGTCGAAGGCGTCGGTGTCGGCCACCGTGGACCAGCGGCCGAACGGCCAGCCGATCCAGTCGGCGCGGCCGATGACCTTGTCGACGGGGACCATCCCGCCGCCGGGCTGGCCCAGGTGGTCGCGGGAGTCGGAGGACTGGCTGCGGTGGTCGCCCATCACCCACAGGGTGCCGTCGGGGACGACGATGTCGAAGGGCACGCGGGACGGCTGGTCGCCCAGCATCACGTACGTCTCCTTCACCGGCACGCCGTTGACGCTGATCCGGCCGTTCTTGTCGCAGCAGACGACCCGGTCGCCGCCGGTGCCGACGACCCGCTTCACGAAGTCGGTCTCGTCGGGCTCGGCGAGACCGAGGGCCGCGGCGGCGGCGTGCAGGGCGCCGGTGATCGGGTTGCCCGCGGGCTGCTCCTCGACGAAGGAGCCGGTGCCGTCGAAGACGATCACGTCGCCGCGGCGCGGCTCGCTGCCGAAACGGTACGCCAGCTTGTTGACCAGGATGCGGTCGCCGACCTGGAGGGTGGGCTCCATCGAGCTGCTCGGCACCAGGAAGGGCTGCAGCACGAAGTGGCTGAACAGCAGCAGGAAGACCATGCAGGCCACACCGAGCAGCCCGGTGCGCCGCCAGGTCAGGGTGCGCTCCGGAGCGGCCGCTTCACCCTCGGACTCGGTGTCCCCGGAAACCCCGTCGGGCTTGGTGTGCCCGGAAACGCGCGCGGAGCGCGACCGCTCCTCCTCGCCGGAGGAGCGATCGCGCTCCGTGTGCTGTGCTTCGGTGTCCATCGGGGGCAGAGCTTATCCCGCCACCCTGTGGGACCGAGCTCAGTTGTCGCGCTTCTCCTTGATCTTGGCAGCCTTGCCGCGCAGCTCACGCAGGTAGTAGAGCTTGGCGCGACGGACGTCACCGCGGGAGACGAGCTCGATCTTCTCGAAGATCGGGCTGTGCACCGGGAAGGTGCGCTCGACGCCGACCGAGAACGAGACCTTGCGGACCGTGAAGGTCTCGGAGACGCCCGAGCCCTGACGGCGGATGACGACACCCTTGAACTGCTGGATACGGGAGCGGTTGCCCTCGATGACGCGAACGTGGACGTTCACGGTGTCGCCGGGGCGGAAGGCCGGAACGTCGGAGCGCAGCGAACCGGCGTTGACCTGGTCGAGCAGGGAGGCCATGGAGGTCTCTTTCCTCGCTGATGCCACAGGTCATCAGCGGTACGTACGAATAGATGGAGATCGTCGTGCGTCTGAGGCGGGCGTCCTCCCCCTGTGGCAGGGGCGCGCGCCGGACGTACGACAGCGGCCTATTCTTCCACGGCCTCGGGCCCGCGCCAAAATCGGCCGCCGGGCTCGGGGGCCCAGCCCAGCATGGAGAGGATCTCCCGGTCCTTCTTGTCGAAGGCCGCCGGGTCGGTGCGCTCGATCAGGTCGGGCCGGTTGGCGACGGTACGCCGCAGGGCCTCGTCCCGGCGCCAGCGCGCGATCTTGCCGTGGTGCCCGCTGAGCAGCACGTCCGGGATGTCGCGGCCGCGCCACACCGGGGGCTTGGTGTAGACGGGGCCCTCCAGGAGGTTGGCCATGGCGCCCGGGGCGAAGGAGTCGTCCTGGTGGGACTCGGCGTTGCCGAGGACGCCGGGCAGCAGCCGGGCGACGGCCTCGGTGATGACGAGGACGGCGGCCTCGCCGCCGGCGAGCACGTAGTCGCCGATGGACACCTCGTACACGGGCATCCGGGTGGCGTACTCGTCCATCACGCGCCGGTCGATGCCCTCGTAGCGGGCCGGCGTGAAGATCAGCCAGGGCCGCTCGGAGAGTTCGACGGCGAGTTCCTGGGTGAAGGGGCGGCCGCTGGGCGTGGGCACGACGAGGACCGGGCCGTGGGCGCCGGCCTCGAAGCCGTCGGCGATGGTCTGGTCGAGGGCGTCGCCCCAGGGGTCGGTCTTCATGACCATGCCGGGGCCGCCGCCGTACGGGGTGTCGTCGACGGTGTTGTGCCGGTCGTAGGTCCAGTCGCGCAGGTGGTGCACGTGGACGTCGAGCTGTCCGCGGGCGCGGGCCTTGCCGACGAGCGAGACGTTCAGCGGTTCGAGGTACTCGGGGAAGATCGTGACGACGTCGAGGCGCATCAGACGGCGTCCTCGCCCGCGTCCCCGGAGGCTTCCGCTTCCGCCTCGGCGTCCCGCGCGGAGGCGACGACGGCCTGGCTGTCGTCGATCAGGCCCGGCGGCGGGGTGATGACCGCGCGCTGGTTCTCCAGGTCGATCTCGGTGACGATCTCCGAGACGAAGGGGATCATGACCTCGCTGCCGTCCGGCCGCTCGACGATGAACAGGTCCTGGGACGGCAGGTGGGAGATCTCGGAGATCACGCCGATCTCGGTGCCGTCGGCGAGGACCACGTCGAGGTCGACCAGCTGGTGGTCATAGTACTCGTCCTCCTCCTCGGGCAGCTCGTCGGGGTCGACGTCGGCGATGAGGAGGGTGTTGCGCAGGGCCTCGGCGCCGTTGCGGTCGCGGACGCCCTCGAAACGCAGCAGCAGCCGGCCGCTGTGCACCCGGCCGGACTCGATGGTGAGGGGCCCGGCGGAGGCCGGGTCCGTGTGCAGGACGGCGCCGGGTCCGAGCCGCAGCTCGGGCTCGTCGGTCCGCACCTCGACGGTGACCTCGCCCTTGATCCCGTGGGCCCGGCCGATCCGCGCGACTACCAACTGCACTGGTGAACTCTCCCCTTTTTGCGGCTAAACCGCCGCCGCTCTCGCGGAGGTGGTACCTCTCCGTCGTGGTTGCTCAATTAATGGTTGCTCTTGCCGGCGGGCGAAACGACTCAGGCCGGGGCGGGCGCGTGCGCCCTCCCCGGCCCGTGCCGGTGTCAAACTTTCAGCGGACCTGGTCCACGTCGACGAGGTCGACGCGGATGCCGCGGCCGCCGATGGCACCCACGACGGTGCGCAGCGCACGCGCGGTGCGGCCGTTGCGGCCGATCACCTTGCCGAGGTCGTCGGGGTGGACCCGGACCTCGAGAACGCGGCCGCGACGCAGGTTGCGCGAGGCGACCTGCACGTCGTCGGGGTTTTCGACGATGCCCTTCACGAGGTGCTCGAGAGCCTCCTCGAGCATGATCAGGCCTCGGTCGACTCGGTGGACTCGGCCTCAGCCTCGTCCGCCTTGGCCTTCTTGGCCTTCGGGGTGATGGCCTCACCCTTGGCGTCGTCGCCCTCGAGAGCCTTGGCGAACTCGTCGAAGGTGGCGCGCTTGGCTTCCTTGGTCGCCGGGGCGAGCAGCGGCTTCTCCGGGGCCGGGAGGCCCTTGTGCTTCTGCCAGTCACCGGTGAGCTTCAGGATGGCGAGAACCGGCTCGGTCGGCTGGGCGCCGACGGACAGCCAGTACTGCGCACGCTCGGAGTCGACCTCGATACGCGACGGGTTGTACGTCGGGTGGTAGATGCCGATCTCTTCGATCGCGCGACCGTCACGGCGGGTGCGGGCGTCGGCGACGACGATGCGGTAGTGCGGCTGGCGGATCTTGCCGAGACGCTTGAGCTTGATCTTGACTGCCACTGGAGTGGTGTCTCCTGAACTTGACGTGGTTGGGCACTTGAGATGCCACGTGGGGTTGCGGTACTCGGGTGCCCGATGGACGCGTCAGCCGGAGGAGAGAGGGGTCCTGTGCGACTGTCGAGTACAGCTAGCCATTGTGCCACACGCCTGGGCCTCAGCTTGCGGCGCCCACCGTCTCCGGGATCCGGAAGGGCTTGCCGCAGCCGCCGCAGACGATCGGCGCCTGGGCGAGCACGGACGGGACGACGCGCACGTTCCGCCCGCAGTCGCAGACGGCCTTGACCCGCACGCCGCCTCCGGAGGAGCCGTGCCGGGCGGCCGGTCCGCGGAAGGTGCGCTTGGTGTCGGCGGCGGTCGCGACCGTGTGGGCCTTGAGAGCGCGCTGCAGCCGCTCGATGGTGGGCCGGTAGCGGCGCCTGGCCTCCGCGTTCAGGGTGACCAGGGAGAAGCCGCTGCTGGCGTGCGGTTCCTCGGGATGGTCCAGGCCCAGCTCCTCGGCGATCGCCAGGAATCTGCGGTTGTGGTAGCGGCCGGCGCGGGAGGTGTCGCGGACGCCTCGGGCGGCGGCGATGCCATGGACTGCCTCGTGGAGCAGTCGCTCGAAGGAGAGCTCGGCGCCACAGGCGGACGAGGACTCTCCGATCAGGGACTCGGGCGCGGCAAGGTCCGGCAGCTCGGGGTGGTGCCGCTGAATGTCGGCCCACGCCTGCGCCAGTTCTGCGGCGAGGACAGGTGGTGTCGTGCTCACGTCGGGTACAACGACGCGGATCCCCTCCGGGTTCCATTCCGGGGCAACTCAAATATTTTGCACGTACCCGTCAGTCGGTGCGGAGGTGTGGGGAGCCGGTACGTCTCGTACGTACGGCGCATACGCCCCGGCGCGCGGGATGGTCACGCACGCGGGGGGCGGTGCGGAGGGACGGGCGTGGGAGGGACAGTACCGGGTCGTGCGCCCGTTCCGGACCGTGGCCCCCGTCTCCGGGCGGCCCGCGCGCGGAGGTTGGCCGGGGGCCGTACGAAGGTTGGCCGGGGTCCGTCGGCCGCGAGCACTGGACGGGGGCCGCGATGCGCAGTTCCCTGGCTACGGGGGGCTGTCCAGGGGGTTGTCGTCAGGCACGGATTGGGGCGCTTTCCATGACACCTACGCTCGTCCCGCACCACCCCGCGCGCGACTGGGCCGAGATCCAGGAACGCATGCTCGTCCCGCTGTACGAGGCGGTGTACGACCGGCTCGGCGTGGGCGCCGGGTCGCGGGTGCTCGGCCTGGGCTGCGGCTCCGGCCTCGCCCTGCTCATGGCGGCGGCGCGGGGGGCGCGGGTGGCCGGCGTCGACCGGGACCGCGCGCGCCTGGCGCTGGCCGCGGAGCGGCTGCCCGGGACGCCGCTGGGCACGGACCCGGCGGACACGGGGGTACGGGAGGCCGGCCCGTACGACGTGATCACCGCGTTCCACGGGGCGGCGGGGCTGGCCGACGTCACCCGTCTGGCCGAACCCGGCGCGGCTGTCGTGGTGGCCGGCTGGGGACCGCCCGAGCGCTGCGCGACGGCGTCGGTGCGGCGGGTCGCGGCGCGGCTCGCGGGCTGGCACGCGGCGGAGCACGACGCGCTGCGGGACCGCCTGGCGGAGGCGGTCGGCGGGGCGGGGCTGCGGCCGTCCGGCTCGGGCCGGGTGGCGTGCCCGTTCGGCTACGCGGACCGGGACAGCGCGGTGCGCGGGCTGCTGTCGACGGGCGAGTTCGACGCGGCGGTCCGGGTGACCGACCCGGACCAGGTCGAGAAGGAGCTCCTGGAGGCCCTGGAGCCGTACGCGCGCCGGGACGGCACGGTGTGGATGCCGAACGTGTTCCGGTACGTGGTGGCGCGGGTGCCGTAGGCCGGTGAACCGGGTCGCGTGAACCGGGCTCCCGTGAACCGGGTTCGCGCGAACCGGGCCGCGGGCCCCCGTGAACCGCGTTTGCCTGAACCGGGTGCGGGAACGGCGGTAGTACGTCAGCTCCGCGCGGGTTTCCCCGCAGTACGTCAGCTCTGCGCGGGTTTCGGCGTCAGCTCTCCTTGTCGAGCCGCGGGATGCCCGCCACCCGGTACGCCTCCGCCTCCTCCAGGGTCTCGTTCTCCAGGAGGGCGTCGGCGAGGGCGTCGAGCTTGTCGCGGTGCTCGCGCAGCTGCCGCAGCGCGCTCTCGTAGCACTCGTCGACGATCCGGCGCATCTCCGCGTCGACGCGGTCGAGGGTGGCGGGCGCGGCGGAGAGTCCGTACGCCTGCTGGGCGTCGCCGGGGATGGCGGTGAGGCGGCCGACGTGTTCGCTCATGCCCCAGCGGCCGGCCATGCCGCGGGCGATGTTGGTGACCTGTTCCAGGTCGTTCTCGGCGCCCGTGGTGATGACGCCGAAGACGACCTGCTCGGCCGCCATGCCGCCGAGGGCGCCGATGATCCGGCCGCGCAGATAATCCTCCGTATAGGCATATTTATCGGACTCGGGTGTGGACAACGTGACGCCGAGGGCGCGGCCGCGCGGCACGATGGTGATCTTGCGGACGGGGTCGGCGCCGGGCTGGAGCATGCCGAGCAGGGCGTGGCCGCTCTCGTGGTAGGCGGTGCGGCGGCGTTCCTCGGCGGGCATGACGAGGGGGCGTTCGGCGCCGAGCTGGACCTTTTCCAGGGCGTCGGAGAGGTCGGACCGGGTGACGGCCGGCTGCTGGCGCTTGACGGCGAGGAGGGCGGCCTCGTTGGCGAGGTTGGCGAGTTCGGCGCCGGTCATGCCGGGGGTGGTCTTGGCGACGTGCTGGAGGTCGACGTCGTGGGCGAGCGGGATCTCCCGGGTGTGGATCCTGAGGATGGCCTCGCGGCCGCCGCGGTCGGGCGGGTTGACGTGGACGATCCGGTCGAAGCGGCCGGGCCGGGTGAGGGCGGGGTCGAGGACGTCGGCGCGGTTGGTGGCGGCGAGCACGATGACGCCCTCGGAGCCGGTGAAGCCGTCCATCTCGGTGAGGATCTGGTTGAGGGTCTGTTCGCGTTCGTCGTGGCCGCCCATGCCGGCGCCGCCGCCGCGGGCCCGGCCGATGGTGTCGATCTCGTCGATGAAGATGATCGCGGGGGCGACCTTGCGGGCCTCGGCGAAGAGTTCGCGGACCCGGGAGGCGCCGACGCCGACGATCATCTCGATGAACTCGGAGGCGGAGGCGGAGAAGAAGGGCACGCCCGCCTCCCCCGCCACCGCGCGGGCGAGCAGCGTCTTGCCGGTGCCGGGCGGGCCGGCGAGCAGCACGCCGCGGGGCATCTTGGCGCCCATGGCGCGGTAGGCGCCGGGGTTCTTCAGGAAGTCGACGACGTCGTTGAGCTCGCCCTCGACCTCGTCGATGCCGGCGACGTCGGCGAAGGTGGTGCGCTTGCCGCCCTCGGCCAGTTCGACGGGCTTGGGCGGGGCCTTGCGGCCGAGCATGCCGCCGGCGCCGCCCATGCCGGCGCTCATCCGTCGGGCGATGAACACCCACAGGAGGACGAGCAGCAGCATCGGGGCGAGGGAGATCAGCAGGTTGGCGAGGAAGCTGCGTTCCTGGACGACGGGTTCGGCGGTGACGACGACGTTGTTCTTGGTGAGCTGCGTCCACAGCTGGTCGTCGGCGAAGGCGGGCCGCTGGGTCTTGAACTTGGTGTAGTCGCGGTCGCCGTTCGGGACGGGTTGTTTGTTCTTGAGCTGGCCCTGGATGGCGTCGCCCTTGGAGTAGATCTTGGTGACGTTGCCGGCCGCGACCTGCTTGTCGAACTCGGTGTACGAGATGGTCGCCTCGTCGCCCTTGTTGAAGAAGGACAGGAAGAGGTTGGCGATCAGGTAGACGACGAGCGCCGTGAGGATGAGCCCGCCCCAGCCGCCGGGCATCTTCTTCTTCGGCGGCGGGGGCGGCGGGGCCCCTTCCGAGCGCCAGGGCTGGTCGGTCCGCTCGCGCGGGGGCACGGAGTTGGCCACGGGCTCTCCTCGGGGGCTGGCAGTGGCCCCAGTATCGAAGAGCGGGACGATCACGGCATTACGGGCGGGCCGACCTGATGAAAAGGGGCCCGCGGCGGTTTCGTACCGCCGCGGGCCCCTGAGGAACTCCGGGGACTCCGAGGCTCCGGGGACTCCGAGAACTCCGGAGACTCCACGGACTCCGGGGCTCCGGGATTTCCGGGGACTCAGCCCATGAACTTCTTGAACTCGTCCGGGAGCTCGAACTCGCCCGGGCCCTCGCCCGCCGCCGGCAGTCCGAACGCGCCGCCGGCCTGCGCCTGCTCGCGGCGCTCGGCCGCGGCCTGCTCCTCGGCCTTCCGCTTCATCGGGTTGCCGCTCTTGCGCTTGCCCTTGGCCTGCTTGACCTGCTTCTTCTGCCGGCCGGGGCCGCCGCCCATGCCCGGGATCCCCGGCATGCCCGGCATGCCGCCGCCCTGCGCCATGCGCGACATCATCTTGCGCGCCTCGAAGAACCGCTCGACCAGGCCCTTGACGGCGCTGACCTCGACACCGGAACCCTTGGCGATACGGGCGCGGCGCGAGCCGTTGATGATCGTCGGGTCCTGGCGCTCGGCCGGGGTCATCGACTTGATGATGGCGCCGACGCGGTCGACCTCGCGCTCGTCGATGTTGTTGATCTGCTCCTTCATCTGCGCCATGCCGGGCAGCATGCCGAGGAGCTTGGAGATGGAGCCCATCCGACGGACCTGCTCCATCTGG
Organism: Streptomyces sp. NPDC101160; assembly: GCF_044768205.1. Lineage (NCBI taxonomy): Bacteria > Bacillati > Actinomycetota > Actinomycetes > Kitasatosporales > Streptomycetaceae > Streptomyces > Streptomyces sp. NPDC101160. The sequence goes on from NZ_JBIWPJ010000004.1 coordinate 132,730, forward strand.
GCCAGGAAGTCGTCGAGGGTGAAGTCCTGGCCCTTCTTGGAGGCCAGCTTGGAGGCGACCTTGGCGGCCTCCTCCTGGCTGAAGGTCTGCTCGGCCTTCTCGATGAGGGACAGGATGTCGCCCATGCCGAGGATGCGGGACGCCATGCGGTCCGGGTGGAACGCGTCGAAGTCGTCCAGCTTCTCGCCGTTGGAGGCGAACATGATCTGCTTGCCGGTGACGTGCGCGATGGAGAGCGCGGCACCACCGCGGGCGTCGCCGTCGAGCTTGGAGAGGACGACGCCGTCGAAGCCGACGCCGTCGCGGAAGGCCTCGGCGGTGTTGACCGCGTCCTGACCGATCATGGCGTCGACGACGAAGAGGACCTCGTCGGGGCTGACGGCGTCGCGGATGTCCGCGGCCTGCTGCATCAGCTCCTGGTCGATGCCGAGGCGGCCGGCGGTGTCGACGATGACGACGTCGAAGAGCTTGGTGCGCGCGTACTCGATCGAGTCCTTGGCGACCTGGACCGGGTCGCCGACGCCGTTGCCCGGCTGCGGCCCGTAGAAGCCGACGCCGGCGCGGTCGGCGACGACCGAGAGCTGGGTGACGGCGTTGGGGCGCTGGAGGTCACAGGCGACGAGCAGCGGGGTGTGGCCCTGGGCCTTGAGCCAGACGCCGAGCTTTCCGGCGAGGGTGGTCTTACCGGCACCCTGGAGACCGGCGAGCATGATCACGGTCGGCGCGGTCTTGGCGAACCGCAGGCGGCGGGTCTCGCCGCCCAGGATGCTCACCAGCTCGTCGTTGACGATCTTGATGACCTGCTGCGAGGGGTTCAGCGCCTTGGAGACCTCGGCGCCGAGGGCCCGCTCCTTGACGTTCTTGATGAACGCCCGGACGACCGGCAGGGCGACGTCGGCCTCGAGGAGGGCGATACGGATTTCCCGAGCCGCGGTATCGATGTCCTGCTCGGAGAGGCGACCTTTACCCCGGAGGGACTTGAAAGTCGCGCTGAGGCGGTCGGAAAGCGTATCGAACACGGTGGTCGCGATTCCTCGGGTCGGGGTGGGCAGTCACCCAAGGGTATCCGGCCCGTACGGGACCGGGTGGGCGCCCGGTCACCGCAGCGCCTCCTCCAGCGTCTTCGCCAGCCCCGCCGCCTCCTCCGATCCGAGCAGCGAGCCGTCCGGCCGCGTCACGTACAGCGTGTCGACGGCGTTCGCGCCGAGCGTCGAGACGTGGGCGCTGCGCACCCTGACCTCGGCGCCCTCCAGCGCGCGGCCGATGCGGTGCAGCAGGCCGGGGGCGTCCTGGGCGCGGACCTCCAGGACGGTGGCGAGGCGGGATTCGGCGGCGGCGACGGTGACGCGGGGCGGCGGGGCGGCCACGCCGCGGCGGCGCGGATAGGCGGCGTCGCGTTCGGCGAGGCGGGCGGGGACGTCGAGGGAGCCGTCGAGGGCGCGGACGAGGTCGGCGCGCAGCCGGTGGGCCTCGGGGAGCGAGCCGTACTCGGCGGCGACCCGCCAGTCCAGGACGAGCACCGGGCCGTCGCCGATTTCCCGGGGCAGGGCGACGGCGCGCAGGTCGGCGGCGCGGACGGTGAGGCGGTGCAGGGCGAGGACGCCGGCGACGGCGGGGAGCACGCCGGGGCGTTCGGGGAGGGCGACGAGGAGTTCGACGCCGACGGGCTCGGGCTCCTCGGCCTCCGCCGTCGGCTCGTGGGCGTGCAGGGTCAGGACGGGTTCCCCGGTCCGCAGCGCCTCGATGGCGAGCCGTTCCTGTTCGGCGCTGGGCGCGGCGGCCTCCGGGTCGGGCGGCTCCTCCCCCGCGAGCACGCCGGAGACGCGTTTGACGAGGTCGGCGACGAGGGAGGCGCGCCAGGCGGACCAGGCGGCGGGGCCGGTGGCGAGGGCGTCGGCCTCGGTAAGGGCGTGCAGGAGTTCCAGGGCGTTCTGGGTGCCGACGGCGGCGGCGACGGTCTGGACGGTGGCGGGGTCGTCGAGGTCGCGGCGGGTGGCGGTCTCGACGAGGAGCAGGTGGTGGCGGACGACGGTGGCGAGGACGGCGACGTCGGCGCGGTCGAAGCCGATGCGGGTGGCGAGGTCGCGGGTGATGGTCTCGCCGGCGACAGAGTGGTCGCCGGGCCAGCCCTTGCCGATGTCGTGGAGGAGGGCGGCGACGAGGAGGAGGTCGGGGCGGTGGACGCGGCGGGTGAGGGAGGCGGCGCGGACGGCGGTCTCGACGAGGTGCCGGTCGACGGTCCAGGTGTGGACGGGGTTGCGCTGGGGGCGGCAGCGGACGCGTTCCCAGTCGGGCAGCAGGCGGCTGATGATCCCTTCGGCCTCCAGCGCCTCCCAGACGGGGACCGTGGACTCGCCGGCGCCGAGGAGGGTGACGAGGTCCTCGCGGGCCTCGGCGGGCCAGGGCACCGGCAGCGGGCTCGCGGCGGCGGCGAGGCGGCGTACGGCGTGCGGGGAGAGCGGGAGTCCGGCCTGGGCGGCGGCCGCGGCGGCGCGCAGTGGGAGGACGGGGTCGCGTGCGGGGAGGGCGGTGAGGGCGAGGACGGCCTCGCCGTCCATCTCGACGACGCCCTCGGCGAGCGGGGTGCGGGTGACGACCGGTTTCCCGGCGCGGCCGCCGAGCAGGGAACGCAGCCGGGGCGGGCGGGCGGCGCGGGCCTTGAGGACGCGGCCGACCTCGCGCCAGGTGACGTCGGAGGCGTACGAGATGGTGCGCGCGGCCTCGTACACCTCGCGCAGCAGGGTGTCGGCGTCGAGCAGGCCGAGCCGGTCGGCGACGGCGTCCTGGTCCTGGAGGGCGAGCCGGTCGGTGGCGCGGCCGGTGGCGAGGTGGAGGGCGTCGCGGGCGTCGAGGAGGCGGCGGCGGGCCTCGTCGAGGCCTTCGCGGGGTGCGTCGGCGAGCCAGGAGGCGGCGACGGCGCGCAGGGCCTGGGCGTCGCGGAGGCCGCCGCGGGCTTCCTTGAGGTCGGGTTCGAGGAGGTACTGGAGTTCGCCGGCGCGTTCGGCGCGGTCGCGGCAGAGCTCGGCGAGTTCGGGGAGGCGGCGGGTGGCCTGGTTGCGCCAGTCGGCGAGGACGGTGCTGCGCAGGGCGGTGGCGAGGGCGGTGTCGCCGGCGACGGTGCGGGCGTCGAGGAGGCCGAGCTGCACCTTGAGGTCCTCGCCGGCGGTCCCGCGGGCCTCGGTGGTGGTGCGGACGGAGTGGTCGAGGGCGAGGCCGAGGTCCCAGACGGGGTACCAGATGCGGTCGGCGAGGGCGGCGATCGCGCGGGCGTCGGCGCTGCCGTCGTGCAGGAGCAGCAGGTCGAGGTCGCTGCGCGGGGAGAGTTCGGCGCGCCCGTAGCCGCCGACGGCGACGAGGGCGGTGCCGGGCGGGGGTGCGGCGGCCTCGAAGAGTCCGGCGAGCCAGCTGTCGGTGAGGCGGGCGAGGGCGGCGCGGCGCGGCGGCCCGGGCCGCTCCTCCTGGTCGAGGAGGCGCAGCCGGGCCGCCGCGTAGCCGCTGGGTCCGGTGTCTTCGGTGTCGTCACGCACGTCGATGTGGGTCACCAGCGGCTCCTTACAAGCTCGGTGCAGGACAAGCTCGGCGCGAAGACGAGCTCGGCGCGGGACGAGCTCGGCGCGGGCTCGGTCGCTCTACAGGGCGTCCGGTCCGCGTTCGCCGGTGCGGACGCGTACGGCGGTCTCGACCGGGACGCTCCACACCTTTCCGTCACCGATCTTGCCGGTGCGGGCGGCCTTCACGACGACTTCGATGAGCTGTTCGGCGTCGTCGTCCTCGACGAGGACCTCGATGCGGATCTTGGGGACGAGGTCGACGGTGTACTCGGCGCCGCGGTAGACCTCGGTGTGGCCGCGCTGGCGGCCGTATCCGCTGGCCTCGGTGACGGTGAGCCCGTGGACGCCGAAGGCCTGCAGGGCCTCCTTGATCTCGTCGAGCCGGTGCGGCTTCACGACCGCGGTGATCAGCTTCATGCGTCGACCTTCTTCTTGTTCTCAGCCGATGTCGATACGGATGCGGTGGCGGCGGAGGTGGTGCGTCCGGCGATGCCGCCGCCCGCCCCGCTGAAGTCGTACGCGGTCTCGGCGTGCTCGACCTGGTCGATGCCGGAGATCTCGTCGTCCTCGCTGACCCGCATGCCCATCGTCCTGTCGATGACGAACGCCAGGACGGCGGAGACGATCAGCGAGTAGGCGAGGACGGAGAAGACGCCGACGGCCTGCTTGCCGAGCTGTTCGAAGCCGCCGCCGTAGAGGAGGCCCTTGGCCTTGGACTGGACGCCGCCGGTGGCGAAGAGGCCGACGAGGAGGGAGCCGACGACACCGCCGACGAGGTGGACGCCGACGACGTCGAGGGAGTCGTCGTAGCCGAACCTGTACTTCAGGCCGACGGCCATGGCGCACAGCAGACCGGCGATGGCGCCGATGGCGATGGCGCCGAGCGGGGAGCAGGAGCCGCCGGACGGGGTGATGGCGACGAGGCCGGCGACGGCGCCGGAGGCGGCGCCGAGGGTGGTGAAGGAGCCGTGGCGGAGCTTCTCGTAGGCGAGCCAGGCGAGCATGGCGGCGGCGGTGGCGACCTGGGTGTTGACGAACATGACGGCGCCGACGCCGTCGTCGTTGCCGAGCCACGAGCCGGCGTTGAAGCCGAACCAGCCGAACCAGAGCAGTCCGGCGCCGAGCATCACGAGCGGGAGGCTGTGCGGGCGCATCGGGTCCTTCTTGAAGCCGACGCGCTTGCCGATGACGAGGATGACGCCGAGGGCCGCGGCACCGGCGTTGATGTGGACGGCGGTGCCGCCGGCGAAGTCGATGACGCCCATGTCGAAGAGCCAGCCGCCGGTGCCCCACACCCAGTGCGCGACCGGGAAGTACACGATCGAGACCCACAGCGTGATGAAGAGGGCCCAGGCGCTGAACTTGACCCGGTCGGCGAGGGCGCCGCTGATGAGGGCCGGGGTGATCACGGCGAACATCAGCTGGAAGACGGCGAAGACGTACACCGGGATGGTGTAGCCGTCCCAGAGCTCGGTGAGGCCGATGCCGCTGAGGCCGACGTAGTCGGAGGACCAGGCGAGGACGGAACCGATGTCGGTGCCGAAGGCGAGGCTGAAGCCGAAGAGCACCCACAGGATCGTGACGATCCCGAGGCTGATGAAGCTCATCATCAGCATGTTGAGGGTGGACTTCACTCGGACCATGCCGCCGTAGAAGAAGGCGAGGCCCGGGGTCATCAACATGACCAGGGCGGAGCAGATGAGCATGAACCCGGTGTTGGCGGCGGACAGCGTGGGCGCGTCCGCTGCCAGGGTCGTGATGGCTGCTGCCATCGGCGTCTCCTCGTCGTCGTTGCGGCCTGTGCGGGGCGGGGCCGAGGGGGCGGGGCCGGGCCGCGGGCCGTGAGGGGGGCCGGGGCCGGGGGCCGGTTATGCGCCAGAGATTCGCGCAGGCCGGTTTCCGCCGATGCCGCTCGATGTTTCGCCGCAGTGACGAAGGCGCCGGGCGTGTTACGCGGCCGTGAACGGCCGGGGCGCCGCCGGCCACCGCTGGACGCGGGGCGGGCGCGGGTGGACGCAGGCGGGCGCTGCCGGACACGGGTGAACGCGGGCGGACGCGGGGCGGACGCCCGTACACGCAAGCCGGCCGCGTCGGCCGTCCGTGTGTCCGTGCGGCGGGGGAGCCGAGTCGGGGTTACGGGACGGCCGGCGCGGCCGGGGTCTTTGCGGTGCTGAGCGCGACGCTCAGACGGCCTCCGCGGTCTCGGGGAGCAGGGAGGTGAGCCGGTCGGTGAGGTGGACGACCTCGGCGACGTCGCCGAAGTCGCGGGCGGCGGTGTCGACGGTCTTGCGCAGCCGGGTGTTGACCCGCTCGGAGCGGACCTTGCGGGCGATGCCGAGGGCCTTCTCGGCGAGCACCACGGACTGCTCGGGCTCGCGCTTGAGCAGGTGGACGGTGGCCATGCCGATGAGGTTGAGGGCGTACGAGCGCTGGTGCTCGGGGTCCTTCTCGAAGAGCTCGACGGCCCGCTCCATGACGGGCTCGGCGAGCGAGGCGTAGGTCGGGGAGCGTCCGGCGACGTAGGCGAGGTCGCGGTAGGAGTGCGAGTTCTCGCCGTTGAGCTCGGCCTCGGAGAAGAAGCGGATCCAGTCGGGCTCGGGCTCGCCGTCGAGGCCGACGTCGGAGAAGGTGTCCTCGGCCATCCGCACGGCCCGCTTGCACTTGGAGGGCTGGCCCATGTTGGCGTAGGCGCGGGCCTCCATCGCATACAGCATGGCCTGGGTGCGCGGTGTGGCGCAGTCCCGACTGCCGTACTGGGCGAGGTGGATGAGTTCGAGGGCGTCGTCGGGCCGGCCGAGGTGGATCATCTGGCGGCTCATGCTGGAGAGGATGTACGAGCCGAGGGGCTTGTCACCGGCTTCCTTGGCGGCGTGCAGGGCGAGCACGAAGTACTTCTGGGCGGTGGGCTGGAGGCCCACGTCGTAGCTCATCCAGCCGGCGAGTTCGGCGAGTTCGGCGGCGCACTTGAAGAGGCGCTGGGCGACGGCGCCGGGCTGCGGCTCCTGGAGCAGGTCGGTGACCTCGTGGAGCTGGCCGACGACGGCCTTGCGGCGCAGTCCGCCGCCGCACTGGGCGTCCCACTGGCGGAACATCGCCGTGGTCGATTCGAGCAGGTCGAGCTCGACCGGGGAGAGCCGGTGGGTGCGCCGGTCCTCGGCGGGCGCGGGCTGCGGCTCGCCGACCGGGGTGGGCACCAGCCAGCGCTGCATGGGCTCGATGAGGGCGGGGCCGGCGGCGAGCGCGAGCGAGGAGCCGAGGAAGCCGCGGCGGGCGAGCATCAGGTCGCTGCGGGAGAACTCGCTGAGCAGGTTGACGGTCTGCGGGCCGGCCCAGGGCAGGTCGACGCCGGACACGGACGGCGACTGGTGGGCGGTGCGCAGGCCGAGGTCCTCGACGGCGACGACGGAGCCGAAGCGCTCGGAGAACAGCTCGGAGAGGATCCGCGGGATGGGCTCGCGGGGCTGTTCGCCGTCGAGCCAGCGGCGCACCCGGGAGGTGTCGGTGGAGATGTGGTGCGCGCCCATCTGGCGTGCCCGGCGGTTCACCTGGCGCGCCAGTTCGCCCTTCGACCAGCCGCTGCGCACGAACCACGAGCTCAGCTGCTCGTTGGGGCGCTTGCCGGCAGTCGTACCGTCTGCGCCGTTGCCGCCCACTGGAACGCCCCCATCCACCTGATGCCTTGCGAACCCCTGACAGGATGCCGTGTTTCGCGGTGCTCGTCCGGCGTTTCTACTCCTCCGAACAGAAAACCGGGTTGCCTCCGGCATACCCAACCGTGCAAAACACCCCGGGTTCGTGTACCGAAGGTAATCCTACGATCACCCGTCCGGGCATGGCGTTTCAAGAAACGCCACCATTCGCCACCCCTTCGAATGAACTCGCCGCGCGGGGAACACGATTCACTTGACATGTGACAGGACGGGGTCGGTGAACCGGAGCGCGAGGAGGCGCGCGTGACGGTTCGCACCACCCGCCGCACGACCGCACGCCCCTGCCGAGGGAACGACCGGCGCGGGACCGTGGCGGACGGTAGCGGTGCTCCTCCGGTCCGTAACCACCGGCGCGTTCGACCCGTTGGAGGGGGCATGGGCTTCACGATCGGCGGCATTCGTGAGATGCGGTCCGGCTCGCGTCGCCGCGTACGCACCAATGAGTGCACCGCGGTGGCGGAGTACACGGGCCTGTGGGGCTGGGACGCGGTGCCGGGGGCGCGCGCGATGGCCGGCCGGTGCTCCTGCGGCGATCCCGGCTGTACGGCTCCGGGGGCGCACCCGCTGTCCTTCGCCGAGCCGGTCCCGGCGGGCGCGGGGCTCGACGTCGCGACCAAGGCGTGGTCGGAGTACCCGGGCGCGGCGATCATGCTGCCGGTCGGCCGGGCCTTCGACGTGATCGAGGTCGCCGAGGCGGCGGGCCGCCGGGCGCTGGTGCGGCTGGAGCGCATGGGCCTGCCGCTGGGGCCGGTGTGCGCGACGCCGACGGGCCGGGCGCGGTTCTTCGTGGCCCCGGGCGCGGCGGCCGAGCTGCCGCAGCTGCTGTACCGGATGGGCTGGGACGACGCCGGCCTCGACCTGCACGGCCTGGGCGCGGGCGCGCACATCACGGCCCCGCCCTCGGATCTCGGCGGCCACGGGCCGGTGCGCTGGCTGCGGCCGCCGACGCTGGACACGGCGGGCGCGCCGCCCCAGGCGCGGCTGCTGCTCGGGACGCTGGCGTACATCTGCCACCGCACCCACTACTGACCGGCGGCCGCCGACCGGGTCCGGTCACGGAGAAGGGCCCCTGCCGTTGAGCTGCGGCAGGGGCCCTTCTCGTACACCGTGCGGAGGCGGGTCAGTCGCCGATCAGGGCGTCGACGAACGCGCCCGGCTCGAACGGGGCCAGGTCGTCCGGGCCCTCGCCCAGGCCGACCAGCTTGACCGGGACGCCCAGCTCGCGCTGGACGGCGACGACGATGCCGCCCTTGGCGGTGCCGTCGAGCTTGGTCAGGACGATGCCGGTGATGTCGACGACCTCGGCGAAGACGCGGGCCTGGATGAGGCCGTTCTGGCCGGTGGTGGCGTCGAGGACGAGCAGCACCTCGTCGAGCGGGCCGTGCTTCTCGACGACGCGCTTGACCTTGCCGAGCTCGTCCATGAGGCCGGTCTTGGTGTGCAGCCGGCCGGCGGTGTCGATGAGGACGACGTCGGCCTTCTCGGCGATGCCCTCCTTGACCGCGTCGAAGGCGATCGACGCCGGGTCGCCGCCCTCCGGGCCGCGCACGGTGCGGGCGCCGACGCGCTCGCCCCAGGTCTGCAGCTGGTCGGCGGCGGCGGCGCGGAAGGTGTCGGCGGCGCCGAGGACGACGGACTTGCCGTCGGCGACCAGGACCCGGGCCAGCTTGCCGGTGGTGGTGGTCTTGCCGGTGCCGTTGACGCCGACGACCATCACGACGCCCGGGGTGTCCTCCGGGCTCTCGGTCTTCACCGCACGGTCGAGGTCGGCGCCGAGGAGGGCGATCAGCTCCTCGCGCAGCAGCCCGCGGAGCTCCTCGGGGGTGCGGGTGCCGAGCACCTTGACGCGCTCGCGCAGCCGCTCGACGAGCTCCTGGGTGGGGGCGACGCCGACGTCGGCGGTGAGGAGGGTCTCCTCGATCTCCTCCCAGGTGTCCTCGTCGAGGTGCTCGCGGGACAGCAGCGACAGCAGCCCCTTGCCGAGCGAGTTCTGGGAGCGGGCGAGCCGGGCCCGGAGCCGTACGAGACGTCCGGCGGTCGGCTCCGGGACCTCGATCTCGGGAGCGGCGGGCGCCTCGGGAGCGACCGGCTCGGCGACGGGCTCCTCGACGACGACCGGGGCCTCGGCGGCCTCGGTCGCGGTCGGGAGCTCGACCTCCTCGACGGTGCGGCGTGGTTCTTCCCGCGGCGTCTCCGCCTCGTCGCCGACGTGCGGTTCGGCGGGCGGAGCGGTGATGGTCGGGGCGGTGGACGGCGGCTGGGCGGGCGGCAGCTGCTTCTTCTTGCGGCCGCTGACCACGAGCCCGCCCGTCACGGCGACCGCGACGACCAGAGCGATGACTACAGCAAGGATGAGTTCCATAACCGCACCAGTATCGGCCACGCGGCGGCGGAACGCGGAGCACGTACGCTAGGTGGTTCCCCCACATCTGTACGACGGAGTACCCCTATGCCCCACGTGTCCGAGTCCGAAGGCGCGCCGAACGGCGGCGCCCTGGAGAGCCGCGGCCTCGAACCCGTCCCCGACGCCGAGCGGACCGGCCGGGTCCGCGAGCTGTTCCCGACCTGGGTGGCGGCCAACATCAGTGTGCTGCTGCTCACGATGGGCGCCGGCCTGGTCGTCTTCAACGGCCTGAACTTCTGGCAGGTCCTGCTGGTGGCGGCGGTCGCGCCGGTGCTCTCGTACGGGATCGTCGGTGTGATCTCGATCGCGGGCAAGCGCGGTGGGGCGCCCGGCATGGCGCTGTCGCGGGCCGTGTTCGGTCAGCGCGGAAACCTTTTTCCCGGGGCGCTGATCTGGGTGGCGCGCTGGGGCTGGGAGACGATCAACGCGGTGGCGGGCGCGTACGCGGTGCTCACCGTCCTCGACCTGCTTCTCGGCGTGAAGTCGAACACGTTCCTGATCGTGGTGACGCTGCTGGTCTTCGTCTCGCTCACGTTCCTGGTGTCCGGGCTCGGGATCAACGCGCTGCGGGTGTGCAGCAAGTGGTCCACGTACCTCTTCGGTGCCTTCTCGGTGCTGGTCCTCGCCTATCTGGTGGCGGACACCGACTGGTCGGCGGTCTTCGCCAAGCCGGCCGGTTCGACGGCCATGCTGGTCGCCGGCATCGGCACGATCGCGGCGGGCGGCATCAGCTGGGTGCCGTCGGGCCCCGACTTCACCCGCTATCTGCCGCGCACCGCCTCCTCGAAGGGCGTGGTCGGCTCGACCGTCGGCGGCGCCGGGATCGTGGTGCTCCCGATGGTGCTGATGGGCGCGGTGATGGCGGTGTCGACGCCGGACCTGGCCTCGGCGCAGGACCCGGTGTCGTTCATCGGCGAGCTGCTGCCGATGTGGATCTCGGTGCCGTATCTGCTGATCGCGCTGATCGGGATGCTGCTGATCAACTCGATGTCGATGTACTCGGCCGGCTTCACGGCGCAGACCCTGGGCATCAAGGTGCCACGGGCGGCGGCGGTCAGCGTGAACGCGGTGATCAGCCTGGTCTTCGGCTTCCTGCTGATGGTCGTGGCGAGCAGCTTCATCGGCTCGTTCATCTCCTTCCTGACGCTGCTCGCGGTGGCGTTCTCGGCCTGGATCGGCGTCTTCGGCGTGGACATGCTGCGCCGCAGGTCGTACGACGCGGCGGCGCTGATGGACACGACCCGGACCAGCGCGTACTGGTACCGGGGCGGTTTCGCCTGGCAGGCGATGACGGCGTGGGGCGTGGCCCTGGTGGTGGGCCTGCTGTTCACGAAGGTCGACTGGTTCGCCGGGCCGCTGGCCTCGTCCTGGATCGGGCGGAACGGGCTCGGCTGGGCGGCGACGATCGTGCTGGCGGCGGTGCTGTACGCGGTGCTGCCGCGCACTCCCGAGAAGGTTCCGGTGGAGCCGGTCCCGGCCCGCGAGACCGTTTCCATCTGACGCCACGTCAGCTAACGTCCCTCTCCGACATCCAGCGGAGGGGGACTTTCCATGCCGTTCACCGTCGTCCGGTTCAACCTCGTCGACCCGCACGCCGATCCGGTCTCCCTCTCGGCCCGCTACCGGGCCGCCGTCGAGATGGCCGTATACGCGGACGCGCACGGCGTCGACACCGTGCAGACCGAGGAGCACCACGGCGCCGTCAACAACTGGCTGCCCTCGCCCTTCGCCTTCGCGGGCGCGGTGTTCGGGGCGACGACGGGAGGGGCGGCGCGCAGCGCCTCGGTGAGGGGTGGTGGTCGGGCGACGGGCGGGCGGATAGCCGTGACCGTCTCGGCGATCATCGGGCCGCTGCACGACCCGCTGCGGCTCGCCGAGGAGATCGCGGTCCTGGACCTGCTGAGCGCGGGCCGGCTCGTGACGGTCGCCGGGATCGGCTACCGGCCGGAGGAGTACGAGGAGCGCGGCGTCGACTGGGGACGGCGCGGCAAGCTGCAGGACCTGCTCCTGGAGACGCTGCTGGCCGCCTGGTCCGGCGAGCCCTTCACGTATCAGGGCCGTACGGTACGGATCACCCCGCGGCCCTTCACCCAGCCGCACCCGCTGCTCCTGGTCGGCGGCTCGTCGCGGGCGGCGGCCCGGCGGGCGGCGCGGCTCGGGCTGCCGTTCTTCCCCAGCGCGCACCTGCCGGAGCTGGAGACGTACTACCAGGAGCAGTGCGCCGCGTACGGGACGGAGGGCTGGACGATGATGCCGGCCCGCGAGACCCCGCTGCTCCATGTGTCGGAGGATCCGGAGCGGACCTGGGCGGAGTACGGGGAGCACTTCCTGCACGAGGCGCGTACCTATGCCTCCTGGCAGTCGAAGGACATCCGCTCGGCGGTCCGGTCGACGGCGGCGACGGTGGCGGAGCTGCGGGCCGAGGGCGTGTACCGGGTGGTGACGCCGGACCAGTGCGCCGAGCTGGGGCGGGAGCTGGAGAGCCTGGTGCTGCATCCGCTGTGCGGCGGGATGCCGGTGGAGGAGGGCTGGCGGAGCGTGCGGCTGTTCTGCGACGCCGTACTGCCCCGGCTGTGAACACGTACCGCCCCGGATCGAGGCATGGGGCCTCGGTCCGGGGCAGTTCCGTGTGTGAGGAGAGGGGCAGCGGGGTTTAGCCCATCTCCTCCAACGCCTTGCCCTTGGTCTCCTTGACGTACCTGAGCACGAAGGGGATCGAGAGCACGGCGAAGATCGTGTAGATCACGTAGGTGCCGGAGAGGTTCCAGTCGGCGAGCGACGGGAAGCTGGCGGTGATGGCCCAGTTGGCGATCCACTGGGCGGAGGCGGCGACGCCGAGGGCCGCGGCGCGGATCCGGTTCGGGAACATCTCACCGAGGAAGACCCAGACCACCACGCCCCACGAGAGGGCGAAGAAGAGCACGAAGACATGGGCGGCGACGAGCGCCACGACGCCCTGGGTGGTGGGCAGCTTGCCGTCGACGAGGTCGGCGGAGAAGGCCCAGGCCTCGACGGCGAGGGCGATCGCCATGCCGGCGGAGCCGACGAGGGCGAGCGGCTTGCGGCCGACGCGGTCGACCAGGACCATCGCGATCACGGTGCCGATGATGTTGATGATCGACGTGGTGAAGGAGTAGAGGAACGAGCTCGACGGGTCGATGCCGACGGACTGCCAGAGCGTCGCGGAGTAGTAGAAGGCGACGTTGATGCCGACGAGCTGCTGGAAGACGGAGAGTCCGATGCCGACCCAGACGATGGGCAGCAGCGCGAACCGGCGGCCGGCGACGAGCAGGTCCCTGAAGGTGGACTTGTGCTCGCTGCGCATGGCCTGGTCGATCTCGGCGACCCGGCGGTCCAGGTCGACGCCGTGGCCCTCGACCTCGGCGAGCACCTCCTTGGCCTTCTCGGTGCGGCCGACGGAGATGAGGAAGCGCGGCGACTCCGGGATCGCGAAGGACAGCAGGCCGTAGAGGACGGCGGGCACCACCATCACGCCGAGCATCCACTGCCACGCCTCCAGGCCGCCGATCTCGCCGCGCTGCTCGCCGTCGGCGAGCTGGAGGATGCCGTAGTTGACCAGCTGGGAGATGGCGATGCCGACGACGATGGCGGCCTGCTGGAAGGAGCCGAGCCGGCCGCGGTACGCGGCGGGGGCGACCTCGGCGATGTAGGCGGGGCCGATCACGGAGGCCATGCCGATGGCGAAGCCGCCGACGATCCGCCAGAGGGCCAGGTCCCAGAGGGCGAAGGGCAGCGCGGAGCCGACGGCGCTGACGGCGAAGAGCACGGCGGAGATGCGCATGCACTTGATGCGGCCGATGCGGTCGGCGATCCGGCCGGCGGTGGCGGCGCCGATGGCGCAGCCGATCAGGGCGATGGCGATGACCTGGGCGAGGCCTGCGGACCCGATGTCGTAGCGGTCGCGGATCGCCTCTACCGCGCCGTTGATGACGGAGCTGTCGTAGCCGAAGAGGAAGCCGCCCATCGCGGCGGAGGCCGTGATGAAGATGACGTGTCCGATGTGGTCCGGATGGGCCGATCGGCCTTCGGACGAAGGCGGTGTGGGCGCCTGCGCGGTGCTGGTCACAAGGACTCCTCGGGGCTCCGGCAGCGTCGCCGGGCGGTGGGGGGCGAGCCCTTCCAGTGGCGCACAACTTCACGCCGCCCACCACTTGAAGGTAAAAGCAACGTTGCAGAGACTATGCCTTCATGTTTCGAAGTCAATAGTCGATGTCGTATGACTTGAACCTCATCATGAGATGGCTTGTTTTCAGAGGTTGAACTCAGCTGGCGAGCACAGGGTGGATACGGGGCTCAGCGCAGCCGCTGGCTGATCACCTTCGACACGCCGTCGCCCTGCATGGACACGCCGTACAGCGCGTCGGCGACCTCCATCGTGCGCTTCTGGTGCGTGATCACGATCAGCTGCGAGGACTCCTGGAGCTCCTGCATGATCCGGATGAGCCGCTGCAGGTTGGTGTCGTCGAGCGCGGCCTCGACCTCGTCCATCACGTAGAACGGGCTGGGCCGGGCCTTGAAGATGGAGACGAGCAGCGCCACGGCGGTCAGCGAGCGCTCGCCGCCGGAGAGCAGCGAGAGCCGCTTGACCTTCTTGCCCGGCGGGCGGGCCTCGACGTCGACGCCGGTGGTGAGCATGTTCTCCGGGTCGGTGAGCACGAGCCGGCCCTCGCCGCCCGGGAAGAGCCGCGAGAACACGCCCTCGAACTCGCGGGCGGTGTCCCGGTACGCCTCGGTGAAGACCTGCTCGACCCGCAGGTCGACCTCCTTCACGACCTGAAGGAGGTCCGCGCGGGTCTTCTTCAGGTCGCCGAGCTGCTCGGAGAGGAACTTGTGGCGCTCCTCCAGGGCGGCGAACTCCTCCAGGGCGAGCGGATTCACCTTGCCGAGCTGCTGGTACGCCCGTTCGGCCGCCTTGAGCCGCTTCTCCTGCTCCGCGCGGACGAAGGGGCGCGGCTGGTTGCGCGGGTCCTCCGGGTCCTCGGGCAGCTGCTCCTCGCCCTCGGCGGGCGGCGACGGCGGTACGGGCTGGTGCGGGCCGTACTCGTCGACCAGTACGGCGGGCTCCACGCCCAGCTCCTCCAGGGCGCGGGCCTCCAGCTGCTCGATCCGCAGCCGCTTCTCGGCGCCGAGGACCTCGCCGCGGTGCACCGAGTCGGTGAGCTTGTCCAGCGCCGCCTTGAGCTCCCGGCCGTGGGCACGGGCCGCGGTCAGGTCCTGCTCGCGGGCCGCCTTCGCGGCGTCGGCGAGGGCGCGCTCCCGCTCGGCGCGGACCAGGGACACCTCGGCGTGCGCGAGGAGCTGGCGGGCGCCGGACGCGACGGCGGCGGCGACCTCGGCCTCGTGGCGCAGCCGGGCGCGGCGCTGTTCGGCGCGGGCGCGGGCCTCGCGTTCGGCGCGGGCGGCGCGGTCGAGGGAGTCGGCGCGGCCGGCCAGGCCCTTGACGCGCTCCTCGTGGGTACGGACCTGGAGGCGAGCCTCCATCTCGGTCTGGCGCGCGTTGGAGCCGTCGATCGCGAGCCGGTCGCGGACGGAGCTGTCGGGCTCCTCGTCGGCCGGCGTCTCCTCGGCGACGAGCAGCCGCTCGGTCAGCTCCTCGGCCTCCACGAGCGCCTTCTCCAGGGCCTCCTCGGCGCGCGCGGCGGCGGCGGCCGTCCGCTCGGCCTCGCCCGCCGCGCCCCTGGCCTGTCCGGCGAGCCGGCCGAGCTGCTGGGCCACCGCCGACTTCTCCCGCTCGGCCGCCCGTCGCTCCTCCGCCAACTCCTCGACGAGCCGGGCGGCTTCCCGCCGCCGCTCCCCCGCAGCCTCCCGCGCGGCGAGGAGTTCGGCGCACCGCACGTCGAGTTCGGCCAGCTCGGCCGCCGCCTCGTCCACCGACGCCTGCACTTCGAGGAGGCTGGGCACGCCTGCGGACCCGCCCTGCGCGAAGTGCGCCCCGAGCAGGTCCCCTTCGGCGGTGACGGCGGTCAACGAGGGGTGCGCGCGCACGACTTCGACGGCCCGGTCGAGCGAGTCGACGACGACGACATCGCGCAGCAAGCGCCGTACGGAGCCGCTGAGTTCGGCGGGACCGGTGACGAGGGAGGCGGCGGGCAGCGCGCCCCCGACATCAGGGGACCGCTCCTCCTCGTGGTCGTCGGCGCCCGCCAGCAGCAGCGACGCCCGGCCCGCGTCCTGTTTGCGGAGCAGGCGCAGGGCCTCGGCCGCGGCGCTCGGGTCCGTCATGGCGAGCGCGTCGGCGGCGGCGCCGAGGGCGGCCGCGAGGGGGGTCTCGTAGCCCGGGGTGACGTGGAGGAGTTCGGCGGCGGGGCCGAGGAGGCCGGTGAGGCCGGCGGCGAGGAGGGTGCCGGTGCCGTCCTTGCGGCGCAGGCCGAGGGCGAGGGCGTCGTGGCGGGCGCGGGTGGCCGCGCGGGCGCGGTCGGCGTCGGCGGCGGACTCGCGGGCGGCGGCGAGCGCGGCCTCCGCGTCGGCGAGTGCGCGGCGGGCGCCCTCGTACCGCTCCCCCAGTTCCGTGTCGTCCGCGTCCAGGCCGTCGACCTCGGCCTTCAGCTGCTCGTACTCCTCCTGCGCGGCGGCCGCCCGCTCCCGCGCCTCGTCGCGCGCGGCGGCGAGCCGGTCGATCTCGGCCTGGGCGGACGCGGCGCGCGAGCGGGCCGCGTTGACCTGCCCGTGGAGGCGGGCCAGGCCCTCGCGGCGGTCGGCGATGGCCCGGGCGGCGTCCTTGAGGCGGCGCTCCTCGACGGCGAGGGCGCGCTCCAGTTCGGCGCGGTGGGCGACGGTGTCGTCGAGCGCGCGCTCGGCGGCCTCCAGGGCGGCGGCCAGCTCGGCCTCCTGCTCGCGGACGCGGGCGGCCTCGCGTTCCATGCTTTCAGGGTCCCTGAATCCCGGGCCCCGCCGCTCCTCCGCGGGCTGTGCGGTGGCGCTCTTGACGCGCGCGTCGGCGAGCGAGACGGTGCCGCGCACCCGCTCGGCCAGCTGCGACAGCTCGTACCAGGTCTGCTGGGCCCGCTGGAGCCGCGGCACGAGGCGCCGCACCTCGTCCTCCAGGCCGGCCTCCCTGGCGAGCGCCGCCTTCAGTTCGGCCTCGGTCGCCTCCTTGCGGGCGAGCAGCGCGGCCTCGTCGGCGATCTCCGCGTCGAGCGCCTTCCGGAGGCGTACGAGGTCGTCGGAGAGCAGCCGCAGCCGCGCGTCGCGCAGGTCGGCCTGGATGACGGCGGCGCGGCGGGCGACGGCGGCCTGCCGGCCGAGCGGCTTGAGCTGGCGGCGCAGTTCGTCCGCGAGGTCCTGGACGCGGGCGAGGTTGGCCTGCATCGCGTCGAGCTTCCGCAGCGCCTTCTCCTTGCGCTTGCGGTGCTTGAGGACTCCGGCGGCCTCCTCGATGAAGGCGCGGCGGCCCATCGGGTCGGCGTGCAGGACGGAGTCGAGCTGGCCCTGGCCGACGATGACGTGCATCTCGCGGCCGATGCCGGAGTCGGAGAGCAGGTCCTGGATGTCGAGCAGCCGGCAGGTGTCGCCGTTGATCTGGTACTCGCTGCTGCCACCGCGGAACATGATCCGCGTGATGGTGACCTCGGCGTAGTCGATGGGCAGCGCGCCGTCGGAGTTGTCGATGGTCAGCGAGACCTCGGCGCGGCCGAGCGGGGGCCGCCCGGTCGTGCCGGCGAAGATGACGTCCTCCATCTTGCCGCCGCGCAGCGACTTGGCGCCCTGTTCGCCCATGACCCAGGACAGCGCGTCCACGACGTTGGACTTGCCCGAGCCGTTGGGCCCGACGACGCAGGTGATTCCCGGTTCGAACCGCAGGGTGGTGGCGGAGGCGAACGACTTGAAACCGCGGAGCGTCAGGGCCTTGAGATGCACGCCTGCGGACTCTACCCGGGGTCCCGGGTTTCACCCATGAACGCGCTGGGCACACCCTCCCCCAAGGAACCCACGGCGCGTGGGACACGGGGGGCACGGGAGGGGAACCCAGGAGCGGCACCGGACGGGCACGGCCGGCGCAAGGAAGAGGCGCAAGAAGGGGCGCAAGAAAGAAGGGACGCCTGGGCGTCCCTTGCATATCTAGCTGTGCTAGCGAGAGTGTTTCTCACCCGGCCCCGGCACGGGGCGTCAGGTGAGCGCAGGCTCCGCCTTGGGAACGTCGAGGTCGATGCTGTCGAGCAGCGACTCGCCATGCTGTGCGGCGGCAGCGTTGAGCGCGTCGTTCTCGGACTGGATCCGAACCAGCTCGGACTCGAGGTCCTGGACGCGCTGCTGAAGCCGTCGCATCTCGGCGAGGAGTCGCGGGTCGGAGCCGCCGACGTAACCGAGAAGCGCCTTTGCCATGATGGATGGTCCTCCACACTGAGTGACCGACCGAAGCGGTGTGGGTCGTGAGGGATTCGCACCCGCGGTGCCCGACCTTGCTCTTTGTCGTGCCGGTTCCCACGGTCGAACAACTGAGGTGCGCGGGGGCTTCCAGAGTCTCACCAAAAAGTTTGACGGTCAACACGATCACGCCCTGCATCAAGGGGCCACCGGGGGTTCGCGGCCGTTCAGAACACGGCGGCGCCTCGCAACTCGGTGCCCGAGGGGGCGTGGAGATCATCCTTGCTCGTCGAGCCTCACAAGGCAAGTGCTTCTCGGCAACGACCAGGCATTCTTCGTCGCCGGGAGCGCTCCCCGAACGCCCGCCCGAGGGTCGTGCGGACCCTCGGGCGGACCGCCGGGAACAAGATCGTCAGAGCGTGCTCAGCGGATCTCGAAGGTGTCGTAGATGCCGCGCGGGGTGGCCCAGATCTCAGTCACGCCGTCGACGCGTCCGGGCGTGTCGCCCTCGCGGAGCCAGTCGAGCAGACGGTGGCAATTCTCACGCGACCCCTCGGCCACGACCTGGACCCGCCCGTCGTCGAGGTTCAGCGCGAAGCCGGTGAGCCCGCCGATCTCCAGCGCGTTTGCCCTGGTGAACCAGCGGAAGCCCACTCCCTGTACCCGGCCGCGCACCCAGGCGGTCATCCGTACGTCCTCATCCATGGCTGCACGCTAGCGGTCGGATTACGGAAGGAGCACGTCAGCCCCTCGTGTCATGGCGTACAGTCCCGACGGAACGGGGCTCACCCGGTTGGCCGAGCCCCGGCGACCTCATCCACAGAAGCAAAGATCAGCAAAGGTCAGGGAGGCAGAGCAGATGGGACGGCATCGCGGCGCACGACGCGGCGCACCCGTACGCACCGGGCTGCTCGGTGTCTCCACGGCGGTCGCGGTCGGCGCGATAGCCGTCGCCTCGGGCCTGCTGCCCGGCGGCGAGACCTTCACCCTCGGCGGTACGAGTGCGAACGAGCAGAAGATCGAGGCCGCCCAGCAGCCGCCGAGCCTGAACACCCAGGGCGGCTCCTCGGCGACCCCCGAGACCCCCGCCGTGCACGTCGCCCCGCCGGCCGGCAAGGCCAGGGCCGCGTCGCCCTCGAAGGCTCCGGCGCCGAAGCCCTCCGCCTCGAAGGTGACGGCGACCCCGAGCCCCGCGCCCAGGACGCCCAAGGCGCCGAAGGCTTCGAAGCCTTCGAAGGCCCCGGCGCCGAAGCCGACGCGGACGGTCCGCCCCACCGAGGCCCCCAAGGCTCCCGTCCCCGCGCCGACCGCCACCGTCCGCTCGCTGAGCGCCCGCGAGGCGGCCGCCGAGGCCGAGGTCGTCCGCCTGGTGAACGTCGAGCGCGCCAAGGTCGGCTGCCCCGTCGTCCGCTCGGACGCCGACCTCGCCGCCCTCGCCGGCGCCTTCAGCGCCGACATGGCCGCCCGCAACTTCTTCGACCACACCGACCCCGACGGCGCCACCCCGTGGACCCGCGCGACGAAGGCCGGCATCACCGGCCTCGGCGCCGAGAACATCGCCCTCGGCCAGGTCGACGCCGCCGCCGTGATGCGGTCGTGGATGGCCAGCGACGGACACCGCGCGAACATCCTGAACTGCGACTACACGGCGATCGGCGTGGGCGTGCACTTCGGCGCCGGCGGCCCGTGGTGGACGCAGGACTTCGCCTACTGAGCACCCGCAAGCGCCGAGGCCCGAGCCCGTAGGCCCTGAGCCCCTGAGCCCCTGAGCCCGAGCCCGTACGTGAGAGGGCCCCGTCACCACACCGGTGACGGGGCCCTCTCGCACAGTCCGACGCATCCCTGGGGTCAGGCGGCGGCCTTGCCCAGCGCGAAGGTGCGGGCGGTCTCGGCGACGCGGCGGCCGAGGTGCTCGGCGGTGGCCACGTCGGCCTTGTGGACGGCCTCCGGGCCGAGGTCGCTCGGGGTCTGGGCGGCGGCGCCGGAGAAGAAGCCGAGGCGGTTGATGTCGTTCTCGGAGGCGGTGCTGCTGTTCCAGCCGGGCTTCAGGCCGAGGTTGACCCAGGTCATGCCGTGCTGGCCGGCAAGGGTCTGGAAGAACTGCAGGGTGTGCAGCTTGTCGCCGCTCTTCGAGGCGGAGTTGGTGAAGCCGGCCGCGAGCTTGTCCAGCCAGGCGTCGGTGAACCAGCGCTTGGAGGTGGCCTCGGCGAACTGGTGGAAGGCGCCGGACGCGGTGCCCATGTAGGTCGGCGAGCCGAAGACGATCGCGTCGGAGGCGTCCAGGAGCTCCCACTCGGCGTCGGTGATCTCGTCGACCTTGATCAGGTGGACGGTGGCACCGGCGTCGGCGGCGCCGTCGCGGACGGCCTCGGCGATGACGGCGGTGTGGCCGTAGCCGGAGTGGTAGGCGATGGAGACGACGGGCGTGGTCACAGAGGACTCCTCGGGCGGCTGGAACAGCTCGGAGGAGGTGCAGGGGAACACCTCCCGGGGACACCAGAAGTAGAGCACTAACTTTTCGAAAGCGCAAACCCCTGGTGAGCGCATGCGTGGAAGTAAGCGCTGTACGGGAGTACGGTGGAGGGCATGACCGACGCCGACGACCTCGCCTATGACGTGTTCGCGCGCGCCTGTCCCTCGCGCGGCACGCTGGAGCACGTGACGGGCCGCTGGGGCAGCCTGACCCTGGGCGCGCTGCACGACGGCACGTTCCGTTTCAACGAGCTGCGGCGCCGGGTCGACGGCGTGAGCGAGAAGATGCTGTCGCAGACCCTGCACGCCCTGGAGCGCGACGGACTCGTCCACCGCGAGGCGCAGCCGACGAACCCGCCGCGGGTCGACTACCGGCTCACCCCGCTCGGCCGCGAGGTCGCCGAGCGGCTGCTCGGCCTCATCCACCTCGTGGAGGGCCGGATGGACCAGGTGCTGGCCGCGCGCGAGCGTTACGACGCGGAGCGCGCCGAAGCCACGGGCGCCGCCGAAGCCCCGGGCGCCGCGGAAGCCGCAGCCGTCACGCCGTGACGCGGGGCGGGCGCTGGCAGCGCGGGCAGAAGTAGCTGGACCGGTTCATCCACGGGCGCCGGCGTATCGGCGTACCGCAGCGGCGGCAGGGCTCGCCCTCCCGCCCGTAGGCGTCCAGCGACCGGTCGAAGTAGCCCGACTCGCCGTTCACGTTCACGTACAGCGCGTCGAAGCTGGTGCCGCCGGCCGCGAGGGCCGCGTTCATCACGTCCCGGACGTGGCCGAGCAGCTCCGCCGAGCGCGGCCGGGTCAGGCTCGCGGTCGGGCGCTCGTAGTGCAGCTTGGCGCGCCACAGCGCCTCGTCCGCGTAGATGTTGCCGACGCCGCTGATCAGGGACTGGTCGAGCAGCGCCCGCTTGATCGTCGTGCGCCGCAGCCGCAGCGCCCGCTGGAAGGCGGCGTCGTCGAAGGCCGGGTCGAGCGGGTCGCGGGCGATGTGCGCGATGACGTCCGGGAGCCCGTCCGTGCTGTCCGGTGCGGTGTCGTGCAGCGAGAGTCCGCCGAAGGTGCGCTGGTCGACGAAGCGCAGCTCGGTGCCGGCCCGGCCCGCGGCGGAGTCGCTGTCGGATGCGGTGAAGCGGATCCGGATGCGCAGGTGCTTCTCGTCGGCCGCGTCCTCGGGCTGGACGAGCAGCTGGCCGCTCATGCCCAGGTGCCCGAGCACCGACGCCTCGCCGCCGGCGAGCGGCAGCCACAGGTACTTGCCGCGCCGCCGCGCGACCCCGAAGGTCTGTCCCTTCAGCCGGGCCGCGAAGTCCGTCCCGCCTTCGAGGTGGCGCCGCACGGCCCGCGGGTGGAGGACCTCCACCTCGGCGATGGTCCGCCCGGCGACCCAGCGCTCAAGACCGCGTCGGACGACCTCGACCTCGGGCAACTCGGGCACGGGACTCCTCCGGACGGGCTCAGGACGGGTACTGCCGGAAGCCTACAACCGCCCACCGACACCCCGGACAGCACGATGCCCCCGTCCCGCGCGGGGACAGGGGCATGGTGCGAGGAAGCGCAGGTCAGGCCGAAGCCTGGTCCTTCACGGAAGAGGCGTCGGCGGCCTCTCCCGCGGTCGCGGCCCGGGCCGCCGCCGCGCGCTCGTCCGCGGCCGCGCGAATCGCACGCCACGCGGACTCCGCCGCCTGCTGTTCCGCTTCCTTCTTGCTGCGGCCGGTGCCGGTGCCGTACGAGACACCACCGACGCGGGCAGCAGCAGTGAAGACCTTCTCGTGGTCCGGGCCCTCCTCGCTGACGAGGTACTCCGGAACGCCGAGACCCTCGGCCGCGGTCAGCTCCTGGAGACTGGTCTTCCAGTCCAGGCCGGCGCCGAGGTTGGAGGACTTCTCGATCAGCGGGTCGAAGAGCCGGTGCACCAGCTCGGACGCCGCGTCGAGGCCCTTGTCGAGATAGACCGCGCCGATCACCGCTTCGAGCGTGTCGGCGAGGATGGAGGCCTTGTCCCGGCCGCCCGTGCCTTCCTCGCCCCGGCCGAGCCGGATGAAGGAGCCCAGGTCGAGGCCGCGGCCCACCTCCGCCAGCGCCCGCGAATTGACCACCGCGGCCCGAAGCTTGGCCAGCTGGCCTTCGGGCAGGTCGGGGTGGGTGCGATAGAGCGTGTCCGTGACCACCAGGCCGAGCACCGAGTCCCCGAGGAACTCGAGCCGCTCGTTGGTGGGCAGACCGCCGTTCTCGTACGCGTACGAACGGTGGGTGAGCGCACGCACCAGAAGGGCGGACTCGAGCTGATACCCGAGCCGCCCTTCCAGAAGCGTGTGGGACGAGGCTGAGTTGACGTGGTCAGACATCGTGCCTCTCACCAGCCTCTCAGACCGAGAGGACCTGGCGCTTGTTGTAGGTGCCGCAGCTCGGGCACGCGATGTGCTGCTGCTTCGGCTCCTGGCAACGCTCGCACGAAACCAGGGGGGTGACCGCAGCCTTCCACTGCGACCGGCGGTGGCGCGTGTTGCTGCGCGACATCTTCCGCTTCGGAACAGCCACGGCTACTTCTCCTGCTCTTCGTCGACACCGGTTGCGGCGCCGCTCATGTTGTCCTTCTCATCGGTTCCCAGCGAACCGGTGAGTTCCTGCAATGCCGCCCAACGGATGTCGACGGCGTCGTGGTGGTGGTCCGGGTTCTCGTTCAGGTTGATTCCGCATTCGGAACACAGACCCTCACAGTCCTCCCGGCACACCGGCTGCATGGGCAGTGCGAGCACCACCGCATCGCGCAGCACGGGCTCGAGGTCGAACATGCCGTCCTCGAGGGGGATCATGTCCTCGTCGTCCTCGGCTTCGTCGTCCGCGGCCGCCTTCGAGCGGCCCCGGTCGTCGGAGTCGGGGTACGAGAACATCTCCTGGAAGTCCGCGTCGAGATCGAACTCGACGGGCTCCAGACACCTTACGCACTCCCCCTCGGCCGATGCACGGGCGGTGCCTGTGACAAGCACCCCTTCCATGACCGACTCGAGACGGAGCTCGATCTCCACCGGATCGCCCTCGGGAACCGCGACGACCCCGGCGATCCCCAGATCAGCGGGGGCGTCGACCGTGCGGGAGATCCGCTGCATGGCACCAGGACGCCGCCCCAGCTCGTGTGTGTCGAACACGAGGGGGTTGCGGTGGTCGAGGCGCGTGCTCAGGGCTCTTCCTGCTTTCGGATCGTTCACATACGTGAGGGGGCTGCCGGATACGGGCAGCACGGACCGCGGAGATACGCGCGACCGAACAGCCAGAATACTGGACGCTTCGCTCAGGGCCCAATCCGGGTCGGAACCCGGGTCGGAACCCGGGCCGGATCCGGGCCGGGATCCGGTCGGGACCGGTCAGTGGCCCTGCTCGTAGCGGCGCAGCTGCTCCAGATCGATCATGCTCGTGTCGAAGAAGCTGGTCTCGTCGAGCGAGGCGGCCTGCTGGTGCTGGACCGGCTGCTGGTGCTGGACCGGCTGCTGGTGCGGGACGGGCTGCTGCTCGTAGCCGTACTGCCCCTGGTAGGCATAGGGGTCGCCCTGGGGCTGCTGGTACGCGTAGGGGTCCTGCTGCTGGTACCCGTACGGGTCCTGGACCGGCTGCTCGTAGCCGTACGGGTCCGGCTGGGCCTGCTGCGCCGGGATCTGCACGGGCTGCACGGGCTGCGCCGCCGGTACGGGCTCGGGGTCGGCCAGCTCCGCGAGGCCGGCCAGGTAGTCGGCGTCGCTGGTGTGCAGCGGGGTGCCGGCCGCGTCCTGGGCGGCCATGTGCTCGCCGAGGGCGTCGCTGGCGATCCGGCCCTGGAGCTTCTGGCGGCCGCGGCCGACGGCCTCCAGGGTCTTGCTGAGGACGGCCTCGAAGGCACCCAGCTTGGCGTCCACGTAACCGTCGGCGCGCTGGATCAGGGTCTGCGGGTCCGCGCTGTACTCGGGGGCGTCCTCGTCCGCGTACCCCTCGGCGTCGAGGCCGGGGCCGCGGCCGAGCAGCTTCTCGCGGCCGCGGTCGACGGAGGCGATGGTCTTGTTGAGGACGACCTCGAAGTTGGCCAGCTTCGAGTCGACGTAGTCGTCGGCCTCGGCGCGGATCTCCTCGGCCTCCCGGCGGGCCTCGGCGAGGATCCGGTCGGCCTCGTCCTGGGACTGGCGGGCGACCTGGGAGTCGGAGACGATCGAGCCGCGCTCGGCGTGCGCGGCCTCGATGATCCGCTCGGCCTCCTGGCGGGCCTGCTCGACCATCTGCTCGCGCCCGCCGATCAGCTCCTGCGCCTGGGCGAGGGAGTCCGGCAGGGCCGCGCGGACCTCTTCGAGCAGGGCGAGCAGTTCGGCCCGGTTGAGCACGCAGGACGCCGACATCGGCATGGAGCGGGCGCTTCTGACCGTCGTGACGATCTCGTCGAGCTTCTTCTGCACGTCCACCGGGGCTCGCCACTCTCTACAGCTGGATGGAGACGGACGGGACGACTGTAAGGCCAGTCGGGCCCGTTCCGTGACCTGGTGACGGAGCGTCAGTGGCGGTGGCCGGGGGTCACCGCCGGGTCACTTCTGGCGCAGCCGCTCGGTGAGCCGGCCGAGGACCTGCGGCGGCACCAGGTGGGAGACGTCGCCGCCCCAGGCCGCGACCTCCTTGACCAGGGAGGACGACAGGAAGCTGTAGGTCGGGTTGGTGGGCACGAAGAGGGTCTCGACGCCCGAGAGCCCGTTGTTCATCTGGGCCATCTGGAGCTCGTAGTCGAAGTCGCTGACGGCGCGGAGTCCCTTGACGATGGCGGGGATGTCGCGCTGCTTGCAGAAGTCGACGAGCAGTCCGTGGAAGGACTCGACCTCGACGTTGCCGAAGTCGGCGGTGACCTCACGGATGAGCTCGATCCGCTCGTCGACCGTGAACAGGCCCTTCTTCGACTGGTTGATCATCACCGCGACATGCACGACGTCGTAGAGCTTGGACGCGCGGGCGATGATGTCGAGGTGTCCGTTGGTGATGGGGTCGAATGACCCCGGACAGACGGCGCGGCGCAACTTGGGTCCCTCGCTCTCCGGTCCGGTCATCGTGCGTCTTCGCACGTAGAGGCGGCGCGACCGTACCAAAACGTTCCCTCGCCGTAACGACGGGACCGCAGGGGTTCGAAGCCCTCGGGCCAGCCGAACTCCCCGCCTCGCGTGCTGCGCTCCACGGTGACGAGGGCATCCTCGCCGATCCAGCCCCCTGACCGCAGTGTGAGGAGGATCTCGCGAAGATCGTCGTCTGAGACGGCGTACGGGGGGTCGAGGAAGACCAGGTCGTACGGCTCGGCCGGGGCGGGACCGGCGGCGATCTGCTCGGCCTTGCCGGTGCGCAGTTCGGCGCCGGGCAGGCCGAGGGAGCGGATGTTCTCCCGGACGGTCTTCGACGCGCGCGGCTCGGCCTCGACGAGCAGGGCGTGCGCGGCGCCGCGGGACAGCGCCTCCAGGCCGACGGCGCCGGAGCCCGCGTACAGGTCGGCCACGCGGGCCCCCTCGACGCCGTGGAAGGCCTCCCAGGTGGAGAAGAGCCCCTCTCGCGCACGGTCGGAGGTGGGCCGGGTGCCGTTGCCGGGCGGCACGGCGAGTCGGCGTCCGCCGGCGGTGCCGGCGATCACGCGGGTCATGTGGGTTCCTCGTCTCCATAACCTGTTGCGTACGCAATAGCTTATGGCGATCCCGGACCGCTGGTGTCAGCCCTTCTCCAGGTACTCCTCGCGCTCCTTGTCGAGGAGCGCGTCCAGGGCGGTGCGCAGCTCCGGGTGGGCGGTGAGGTCCGGGTCGGCGAGGACGAGGGCGGTGGCCTCCTCGCGGGCGGCGGCGATGACCTCCTCGTCGTCGATGACGGCGAGCATCCGCAGGGACGAGCGGGCGCCGGACTGGGCCTGGCCGAGGACGTCGCCCTCGCGGCGCTGTTCCAGGTCGATGCGGGAGAGCTCGAAGCCGTCGAGGGTGGCGGCGACGGCGTTCAGGCGCTGGCGGGCCGGGCTGGCCTCGGGCATCTCGGTGACGAGCAGGCACAGTCCAGCGGCGGAGCCGCGGCCGACGCGGCCGCGCAGCTGGTGCAGCTGGGAGACGCCGAAGCGGTCGGCATCCATGATCACCATGGCGGTGGCGTTGGGCACGTTGACGCCGACCTCGATGACGGTCGTGGCGACCAGGACGTCCACCTCGCCGGCCGCGAAGCGGCGCATCACCTCGTCCTTGTCGTCCGGGTGCATCCGGCCGTGCAGCACCTCGACGCGCAGCCCGGCGAGCGGGCCGCGGCGCAGCTGCTCGGCGACCTCGACCACGGCGAGCGGCGGGCGCTTCTCGGCCTCGTCCTCCGGGCTGGGCTTCCGCTTGGCGCTCTGCTTCTGGTCCTCCTCGTCGCCGATGCGCGGACAGACCACGTACGCCTGGTGGCCGGCCTCCACCTCCTCGCGGACCCGCTCCCAGGCGCGGGCGAGGAAGTGCGGCTTGTCGGCGGCCGGCACGACATGGCTGGCGATCGGGGAGCGGCCGGCCGGGAGCTGGTCGAGGACGGAGGTCTCCAGGTCGCCGAAGACGGTCATGGCGACCGTACGGGGAATGGGTGTGGCCGTCATGACGAGCAGGTGCGGGGGTTGCTTGCCCTTGCCGCGCAGGGCGTCGCGCTGCTCGACGCCGAAGCGGTGCTGCTCGTCGACCACGACCAGGCCGAGGTCGTGGAACTGCACCTTGTCCTCGATCAGCGCGTGGGTGCCGATGACGACGCCGGCCTCGCCGGTCACCAGGTCGAGGAGCGCCTGCCGGCGCGCGGCCGTCCCCATGGACCCGGTCAGCAGCACCACCTTGGTGGCGTTCTCGGCGCCGCCGAGCATGCCGCCCTCGGCGAGCTCGCCCATCATCTCGGTGACGGACCGGTGGTGCTGCTGCGCGAGCACCTCGGTGGGCGCGAGCATCGCGGCCTGTCCTCCGGCGTCGACGACGGCGAGCATGGCGCGCAGCGCCACCAGCGTCTTGCCGGAGCCCACCTCGCCCTGGAGGAGGCGGTGCATGGGGTGTTCGGTGGCCAGGTCGTCGAAGATCTCCTTCGACACCTTCTGCTGGCCGTCGGTGAGGGTGAACGGCAGCTTCGCGTCGAAGGCGGTGAGCAGCCCGTCGGCGGCGGGGCGGCGGGCGACGGCGTGGAGCTGGGTGTCGGCGTGGCGGCGGCGGGCCAGGGCGACCTGGAGGACGAACGCCTCGTCCCACTTGAGGCGGTCGCGGGCGTCCGCGATGTCCGCCTTGGTGCGCGGGCGGTGGATCTTCATCAGCGCGTCCGGCAGGTCCGTGAGGCCACGGCCCTCGCGCAGCGCGGGCGGCAGCGGGTCGACGAGGCCCTGCCACGCGGTGGCCGCCATCGAGTCCAGGGCGATGCCGACGGACTGCTCGATGGTCCAGGACTCCAGCTGTTTGCAGGCCGGGTAGATCGGCAGCAGCTCGTTCGCGAAGGCGCGGACGGTCTCGGTGCTGCTCTCGGCGTCGAGCAGCTTGTACTCGGGGTGCGCGAGCTGGAGGCGCCGGTTGAACAGGCCGACCTTGCCGGCGAACATCGCGCGGCGGCCGGGCAGCAGCTCCTTCTGGTGGAAGTGCACGGTGCGGCCGAAGAAGACCAGCTGCATCCGGCCGCTGCCGTCGGTGATCGTCACCTCGAGGCGCTGCCCCTTGCCGCGGCCGCCCTTGTTGAACGTGTGCACGCGCGCGTCGGCGACCTGGGCGACGACCGTCACGTGCTCGTCCAGCGGCAGGTCGGCGAGCGCGGTGAGCTCGCCGCGCTCGGCGTACCGGCGCGGGTAGTGGTGCAGCAGGTCGCCGACCGTGTGCAGGTCCATGTGCTCGGCCATCACCTTGGCGGTGGCGGCGCCGAGCAGTTTCTTGAGGGGTTCGTCGAGCGCGGGCACGAACCCATTGCACACCACACCACTGACACCCGTCGCCCACCGGCGACGGGAAGTCCCCCGTCGCGGCGGCCTGACGCCCCTGCCCCCGTACTCCCCTACTCCACCCCGATCAGCAGGGGCGGCGCGCCCTCGCCCGCCTGGTACGTGGTGGTGTCGACGGCCAAGTAGGTGGCGCGGACGTGGCGTTCGAGGGTGGGGGCGAGGGCCGGCGGGGTGTCGGCGGCGGTGACGAGGGTGACGAGTTCGCCGCCGGCGGAGAGCATGCGGTCGAGGACGGTGCGGGCCGTGGTGGTGAGGTCCTGGCCGATGACGGCGACGTCGCCCTCGATGAGGCCGAGGACGTCGCCGGCCTGGCAGACGCCGGCGGAGGTGAAGGACTGGTGTTCGGCGACGGCGAGTTCGGCGTAGCGGGTGGCGCCGGCGGCGGCCGTCATGGCGACGACGTCCTCGTCGAAGCGGCGGTCGGGTTCGTGGACGGCGAGGGCGGCGATGCCCTGGACGGCGGCGCGGGTGGGGATGAGGGCGACGCGGATGCCTTCGGCACGGGCCTGTTCGGCGGCCTCGGCGGCGACGGTGCGCAGGTCCGTGTCGTTGGGGAGGAGGACGACCTCGTGGGCGTGGGCGCGGCGGATGGCGTCGGCGAGCTCCGCGCCGGTGGGGGGCTCGCCGGGGCGGGCGAGCAGGGTGGTGGCGCCCGCCTCGGCGCAGAGGCCGGCGAGGCCCTCGCCGGGGACGACGGCGACGATGGCGCGCCCGGCGCGCTCGGCCGGCTCGGCGTGCTCGGCGTGCTCGGCGTGCACGTCGAAGTGGGTGATGCGGATGCGGTACGGGCGTCCCGCCTCGACTCCGGCCTCCACGGCGGCGCCGGCGTCGTCGACGTGGACGTGCACGTTCCACAGCCCGTCGCCGCCGACCACGACCAGGGACTCGCCCAGCTCGTCGAGGCGGGCCCTCAGGCGGTCCACGGCGGCGTCCCGGGCCTCCAGGAGGTAGATCACCTCGTACGCGGGCCCGGCCCCGCCCTCGCAGGCGACGTCTTCCAGGACCGGGTGGCGCACGGGGCCGAGGGGGTGCTCGGGCGGCTCGCCCGTGAGCGTCTCCACGAGCGCCCCGAGCACCGCCACCAGGCCCCGTCCCCCGGCGTCCACGACGCCGGCGCGTTCGAGCGCGGCCAACTGCCCGGGGGTCGCGTCCAAGGCCGTCCGGGCCCCCTCGTAGGCCTTCCTGGCCACCGTCGCGAGCCCCCCGCCCGTCCCGCAGGCGTCGGCGGCGGCGCGGGCGACGGTGAGGACGGTGCCCTCGACGGGGTGGGCGACGGCGGCGCGGGCCGCGTCGGCGGCGCCGGCGAGGGCGCGGGCGAGGTGATCTCCGTCACCGCCGTCGGCGAGGACGGCGGCCATGCCGCGCAGCAGCTCGGAGAGGATCGTCCCGGAGTTGCCGCGGGCGCCGAGCAGCGCGCCGTGCGCCATGGCCCGTATGACCTCGGCCACTCCCGCACTCCCGGGGACCTCGTCGACCGCCCGGGCCGCCGACTCCACCGTCAGGTACAGGTTCGTACCGGTGTCCCCGTCCGCGACGGGATAGACGTTGATGGCGTCGATCTCCTCGCGCTCCCGGCCGAGCGCCGCCAGCGCCCCTGCGCACCAGGACCGGACGGCTTCGGCGTCGAGGATCTGCGGGGCTCGCGGCGTCGGGTGGGGCAACGCGTGGTCCTCCTGTGCTCTGCGCTGGGTTCACCGCAGCGTAGACCCGGGCTCACCAGGGGCCCGGGGCGGGGGCCGGGCGGAACATGGTAGTTTCGTTCCACCGAAGCGGACGTTGTATGCTGCTTCGGTTGCCCGGCACCGTCGGGCCATTCCCCGGCAAACCACTTCAGATCCTCGATCCGATCCGGTGCGCCGGATTCCTGTAAATCTGAAGTCTTTGGAGTGACCCGTGGCTGCCAACTGCGACGTCTGCGGCAAGGGGCCGGGCTTCGGCAACAACATTTCGCACTCGCACCGCCGTACGTCTCGTCGCTGGAACCCGAACATCCAGCGTGTGCGTGCCGTGGTCGGTCGGACGCCGAAGCGGCTCAACGTCTGCACCTCGTGCATCAAGGCCGGCAAGGTCTCGCGCTAATTGGTGCTCCCCCGCGTCAAGCGGGGACAGCCCCGCCGACGTTTCGTCGTAGCGCAGCCCCTGCGGTTGCCTTGAGAGGCCGGTTCACCTCGGTGAACCGGCCTTTTGCCATGCCCTGACTCAGTTGCGTGCCTGCCTGCCCTGGCGCGTGCGCCACGCGTGGTCGACCGGGCCGATGCCCGAGCCCAGCGCGAACCCCGCGGCGATCGCGCCCGTCACGTACGCCTTCGCCTCCCGTACCGCCTCCGGCACCGCAAGCCCCTTCGCGAGGCCCGACGCCACCGCCGAGGCGAGCGTGCAGCCCGTCCCGTGCGTGTGCCGGTTGTCGTGGCGCGGGGCCCGGAACCAGTGCTCCTCGGTGCCGTCCGTCAGGAAGTCCACCGCTTCCTCACCCGAGGCGTCGAGGTGGCCGCCCTTGATCAGCGCCCAGCGCGGCCCGTACGCGAGGATCGCGTCGGCCGCCCGCCGCATGCCGTCCTCGTCCTCGACCACGACGCCCGTGAGCTGCGCCACCTCGTCCAGGTTGGGCGTCGCCACGGTGGCGGCCGGGAGCAGCTTCGTACGGACGGAGCCGAGCGCGGAGGCGGCGAGCAGCGGGTCGCCGTGCTTGGAGACGCCGACCGGGTCGACGACGACGGGGGCCGCGACGGTGGAGAGCAGTTCGGCCACCGTCTCCACCAGCGCGGCGGACGCCAGCATGCCGGTCTTGACGGCCTGGACGCCGATGTCGTCGGCGACGGCCCGGAACTGGGCCCGTACGGCCTCCTCGGGCAGCTCCCAGGCGCCCTGGACGCCCCGCGAGTTCTGCGCGGTCACGGCCGTGATCACGCTCATGCCGTGGACGCCGAGCGCCAGCATCGTCTTGAGGTCGGCCTGGATGCCCGCGCCGCCGCCGGAGTCGGATCCGGCGACGGTCAGGACGAGAGGAGGCCGGGTGCTCACTCCGTACCGCCGAAGTGGTCCCAGCCGCCCTTGCTGTGCCAGGGCGCGCCGTCCACCGTCACCTGCGGCAGCGCGGACGGGTTGAGGACCTCGCCGATGACCTTCCAGCGGGCCGGCAGCTTCACGTCCGGCGGGAAGGTGGCGACGATCGCGTGGTCCTCTCCCCCGGTGAGCACCCACTGGAGCGGGTCGACGCCGACGGCCTGGCCGATGTCGTGCATCTGGGTCGGGATGTCGATGAGGCCGGAGCGCAGGTCGATGCGGACCTTGCTGGCCTCGGCGATGTGCCCGAGGTCGGCGATCAGGCCGTCGCTGACGTCGCACATGGCGGTGGCGCCGAGGCCGGCGGCGGCCGGGCCCGCGTGGTACGGCGGCTCGGGGCGGCGGTGGGCCTCGACGAAGGCGCGCGGGGAGCGGAAGCCGCGGGAGAGCACCGCGTATCCGGCGGCGGACCAGCCGAGCCAGCCGGTGTAGGCGACGACGTCGCCGGGCTGGGCGCCGCCTCGGGTGACCGGGTCGTGGTTGCGGAGGTCGCCGAGGGCGGTGATGGAGACCATGATCGTGTCGCCGCGGACGACGTCGCCGCCGACGACCGCGGCGCCCGCGACCTGACATTCGTCGCGCAGTCCGTCCATGAGTTCCGTCGGCCAGGTGACCGGGAGTTCGGCGGGGACGACAAGCCCGAGCAGCAGCGCGGTCGGGACGGCGCCCATGGCGGCGATGTCGGCGAGGTTCTGCGCCGCGGCCTTGCGGCCGACGTCGTACGCCGTCGACCAGTCGCGGCGGAAGTGACGTCCTTCGAGCAGGATGTCCGTGCTGGCCACCACCCGCCGGTCGGGGGCGGAGACCACGGCGGCGTCGTCGCCGGGGCCGATCCGCACCGCGGGGGTGGAGGTGAGCCGGGAGGTGAGCTCCCTGATGAGCCCGAACTCGCCCAGCTCTCCGACTGTGCCCTTCACCGCGTGTCACCTCGTGTCGTCGTGCCGGCCGCCGCGCCGCTCCGCCGCTCCTCGCCGTGCGGGTCGCGGGCCGTCACCGTGCCGGATACCGTCAAGTTAACCGTCAAGCCGACCGTCAACTTCTCATCTGCCTGCGCCACACCGCGGGCGCCTCCGGGCCCGGAGGTCTCCCCGCGGCCCGCGGCGACGCGGTACCGTGGCGTCTCTTTCTCCCACAAGATCCTCGTGGCCGCCCTGGAGGTTCCGTGGTACAGGCGTACATCCTTATTCAGACCGAGGTGGGCAAGGCGTCGACCGTCGCCGAGACCATCGCCAAGATCACTGGAGTCATCCAGGCCGAGGACGTGACGGGTCCCTACGACGTGATCGTCCGCGCCGAGGCCGACACCGTGGACGCGCTCGGCCGCATGGTCGTCGCCAAGGTCCAGCAAGTGGAAGGCATCACGCGCACCCTCACCTGCCCGGTCGTGCATATCTAGCCCCCGTCTACCCTTGGCCGGTGATGTCTTCCCACCGGCCTTTCGGCCTGTCCGTCTCCGCCGCCGCGGGCGGCGTGCTCCTGCTCGCCGTCACGGGCTGTTCCTCCGCGGACGCGAAGGCGTCGGTGGCGGTTCCCGGTCCTCCGGCGGCCGAGGCCGCCTTCTGCCGTGCGCTCGCGAAGGAGTTGCCCGACACCGTGGCGGGTCTGGAGCGGACCGGCACCGAGCCGGAGTCCGAGCTGACCGCCGCGTGGGGAGATGCGGCGATCGTACTGCGCTGCGGGGTCCCCCGGCCCGAAAAGATGAACGATCCGCAGGCGCAGGGGATCGACGCGAACGGCGTGAACTGGCTGTTCGAGCCGCGCGCGGGCGACGGACCCCGCTTCACCACGACGTACCGGAAGACGTACGTCGAGGTGACGCTCGACAAGCGGTACGCGCACGATGTCGGCCCGCTCGTGGATCTCGCCGCCCCCGTGAAGAAGGCCGTCCCGCCCAGCCTCTGAGCGGGAGGGCCCAGTCTCCGAGCGGGAGGGGCTGCCTAGCGCAGGCCGGTGGAGCGGTTCAGCGCGGCCTGGATGAGCCGGTCGACGAGCTCCGGGTAGCTGACGCCGCTCTCCTGCCACATGCGCGGGTACATGGAGATGGGCGTGAAGCCGGGCATGGTGTTGATCTCGTTGATGACGAAGCCGCCGTCCTCGGTGAGGAAGAAGTCGGCGCGCACCAGGCCCTCGCAGGAGACCGACTCGTAGGCGAGGACGGCGAGGCGCTGGATCTCGGCGGTGGCCTCGTCGCCGATCGGCGCGGGCACCAGGCCCGAGGCCGAGTCGATGTACTTCGCCTCGAAGTCGTAGAAGTCGTGGTCGGTGACCGGCGGGATCTCGGCCGGCACGCTGGCGCGCGGGCCGTCCTCGAACTCCAGGACGCCGCACTCGATCTCGCGGCCGCGGACCAGCGCCTCGACGATGATCTTCGGGTCGAAGCGGCGGGCCTCCTCGACGGCCTCGTCCAGGCCGGAGAGGTCGTCGACCTTGGTGATGCCGACGGAGGAGCCGCCACGGGCCGGCTTCACGAAGAGCGGCCAGCCGTGGTCGGCGGCGAACTCCACGATCTTCTTGCGGGCCGCGGCCGGGTTCTGCTCCCACTCGCGCGGCCGGATCACCTCGTACGGGCCGACGGGCAGGCCGAAGGAGACGAAGACGCGCTTCATGTACTCCTTGTCCTGGCCGACGGCGGAGGCGAGGACGCCCGCGCCGACGTACGGGATGCCGGAGAGCTCCAGGAGGCCCTGGAGGGTGCCGTCCTCGCCGTACGGGCCGTGCAGCATCGGGAAGACCACGTCGACCTCGCCGAGGGCCTGCGGCAGCGCGCCGGGCTCGTTGAGGACGACCTCGCGGCTCGCGGGGTCGACGGGCAGCACCACGCCGCCGGTCTCGGACTCGGCGAGCTGGGCGACGTCCGGCAGGACGCGGTCGGCGATCGCCATCCGCTCGGGGGCGTCGGCGGTCAGCGCCCAGCGCCCCTCCCGGGTGATGCCGATGGGCAGCACGTCGTACTTGTCCCGGTCGATGGCGCGCAGGACGGCACCGGCGGTGACGACGGAGATGGCGTGCTCGGAGCTGCGTCCGCCGAAGACGACGGCCACGCGCGGCTTGCGGGGGCTCTGGGTGTTCTCGCTCATATCGCGATGAGCGTACCCTGCGACGTCCGAACTCCTGAGCGCCCCGCTCGTACGGCGCGCGTTCGGCTCAGTGCGTCGCCCGTCGCCGGCTCGCCCTCGTCCTCAGCGCCGCTCGGCCTTGGCGCTGCGCGACATCAGCTCCTTGAGCGCGACGATCGGCGGCTTGCCCTCGTGGACGATGGACACCACCGTCTCGGTGATGGGCATGTCGACGCCGTGCCGGCGGGCCAGATCGAGCACGGACTCGCAGGACTTGACGCCCTCGGCGGTCTGCTTGGTGGCGGCGATGGTCTCCTGGAGGGTCATCCCGCGGCCCAGGTTGGTGCCGAAGGTGTGGTTCCGGGAGAGCGGCGAGGAGCAGGTGGCGACGAGGTCGCCGAGGCCGGCCAGGCCGGCGAAGGTGAGCGGGTCGGCGCCCATGGCGAGGCCGAGCCGGGTGGTCTCGGCGAGGCCGCGGGTGATGAGCGTGGCCTTGGAGTTGTCGCCGAGGCCCATGCCGTCGGCGATGCCGACGGCGAGCCCGATGACGTTCTTGACGGCTCCGCCGAGTTCGCAGCCGACGACGTCGG
Source organism: Streptomyces sp. NPDC101160 (assembly GCF_044768205.1). Classification (NCBI taxonomy): domain Bacteria; kingdom Bacillati; phylum Actinomycetota; class Actinomycetes; order Kitasatosporales; family Streptomycetaceae; genus Streptomyces; species Streptomyces sp. NPDC101160. The sequence continues at coordinate 167,846 of NZ_JBIWPJ010000004.1, forward strand.
TGTTGGTGTACGGGCGGAAGTACGGGGTCATGCAGGCGGTCTGGAGCCGCTGGGCGACCGTCTCGTCGGCGCAGGCGACGACGGCGGCGGCGGGCTGCCGGGCGGCGATCTCACGGGCGAGGTTGGGGCCGGTGAGCACCGCCACGCGCTCGGCCGGCACGTCCGCGACCTCGCGGATGACCTCGCTCATCCGCTTGGCGGTGCCGAGTTCGATGCCCTTCATCAGGGAGACGAGGACGGTGCCGGGGGCCAGCTTAGGCGCCCAGTCGGCGAGGTTCTCGCGCAGCGTCTGGGAGGGCACGACGAGGACGGTGAAGTCGGCGTCGCGGGCGGCCTCGGCGGCGTCGGCGGTGGCCGTGATGCCCTTGGGGAGTTCGACCCCGGGCAGGTAGTCGGGGTTGACCCCGGTGCTGTTGATCGTCTCCGCGAGGGCGGCCCGGCGGCCCCAGAGGCTGACCTCGCAGCCCGCGTCGGCGAGCACCATGGCGAAGGCGGTGCCCCAGGATCCGTTGCCGAAGACGGCTGCCTTGGTCACTTCTTGCCTTCCTCAGCGGCCTTCGCGGCCTTGCGGCGCTGCTCCTGGCGGGCCTTCTTGTGGTCGTACGGCTCGGCCGGGGCCTTCTCGCCGCGGACCTCCTCCAGGATCCGGGTGATCGCCGCCATGATCTCCTCGGTGGCCGCGCGCAGCACGTCGGGCGTGGGCTCGAGGTCGTAGAAGCGGGAGAGGTCGACGGGCGGACCGGCCTGCACGATCAGGGTCTTGCGCGGCCAGAGGCTGAGCTTGTTCTCCTTGGCGTACGGCGGCATCGCGAGGTTGGCGCCCCACTGGGCGACCGGGATGACGGGCGCCTTGGTGAGCAGCGCGACCCGGGCGGCGCCGGTCTTGCCGGCCATGGGCCACATCTCGGGGTCGCGGGTGAGGGTGCCCTCGGGGTAGAAGGCGACGCACTCGCCGCGCTCGATGGCGTCGACGGCGGACCGGAAGGCGTCCAGCGCGTTGGTGGTCTCGCGGTAGACCGGGATCTGACCGGTGTTGCGCAGCATCGTTCCCACGAAGCCGCCCTTGAAGAGCCCCGCCTTGGCCAGGAAGCGGGGCACGCGGCCGGTGTTGTACTGGTAGTGCGCGTAGGACAGCGGGTCCAGGTACGAGTTGTGGTTCACCGCGGTGATGAAGCCGCCGTCGGCCGGGATGTGCTCCGTTCCGCGCCAGTCCCGCTTGAACAGCACCACCAGCGGGGGTTTGGCGATGACCGCCGCCAGGCGGTACCAGAAGCCGATTCTGCGGCGGGACACTCGGACACCTTTCTCCGGACTCTTTCGCGGGGGGGGTCAAGTGTCGCCCCCCGCTCCTGGGCTGTCGAGGACACCGTACGCCCCGGGGCCCGGCCGGTTCGCGCGGGCGGGACGGAACTCCCGGGGCGCGGGCGGGCGGAAACCGGGCGGTGGGTGGGAGAAGAGAGGCCGGTGGGCGGGGGGAAACCGGGTGGCGGGTGGGGAAAAGGGGCCGGCGGACCGGGCGGAGGCGGGAAGAATGGGGCCCGATGAAGAGCTACGCCGACGAGAGCGCGGACGACGGCTGGTCGCTGGTCGTGCCCCTGAAGCCGCTGGCACGGGCGAAGAGCCGGCTCGGCCCCGCGGTGGGCGGCCCGCTGCGCCGCCGCCTGGCGCTGGCGTTCGCCGAGGACACGGTGGCGGCGGTGCTCGCCTGCCCCGCGGTACGGGATGTGGCGGTCGTCACGGACGATCCGGCCGCGGCCGGGGCGCTCGCGGCGCTCGGCGCGCGGATCGTGCCGGACCTGCCGGGCGCGGGGCTCAACGGGGCTCTCGCGCATGGAGCCCGTACGGTGCGGGCGGGGCGGCCGGGGGCCCGGGTGGCGGCGCTGAACGCGGACCTTCCGGCGCTGCGGCCGGCCGAGCTCGCGCGGGTCCTGGCGGTGGCGGGGCAATTTCCGCGGGCATTTCTCGCGGATGCCGCCGAAATAGGTACGACATTCCTCTCGGCCGGTCCGGACACGGAATTGGAACCGGCTTTCGGAGGGGCTTCCCGGCGTCGGCATTTGTCGTCGGGAGCGGTGGAAATCCGGCTGGCGGGGGTGGATTCCGTACGCCGGGACGTGGACACCGGAGAGGATCTGGCGGCGGCCCTGGCGCTCGGCGTGGGGCCGCGGACGGCGGCCCGCTGGGTGCGCGCGGCCGGGTAGCGGCCGGGCCGGATAGGCTGCCGTGCATGCAGGCGACCGCGTACACGTACGATCCCGAGACCCACAGCGGCAGTGTGCTGCTGGACGACGGCACCCCGGTCGATTTCGGGGGCGAGGCCTTCGTGGCGGGCGGGCTTCGGCTGCTGCGGCCGGGGCAGCGGGTGCGGATCGAGACGGAGGGCGAGGGTGCGGCCCTGCGGATCACGCTGGTGACGCTGCAGACGTTCTAGCGGCGCTCGTACGACCGCACACGCGACCGCACACGCGACCGCTCGCACGGCCCGTCCACGCGCCTGCTCGTACAGCGCCGATACGGCCGAAAATCCCCTTGTACGCGCCGCGGGCCGGGCTCCCCGACAGGGAGCCCGGCCCGGCGTATGAGCACGCGCCGCCTTACTTCTTCGCGGCGGTGGTCTTCTTCGCGGTGGTCTTGCGCGCCGTCGTCTTCTTGGCGGGCGCCTTCTTCGCGGTGGCCTTCTTCGCCGGCGCGGTCTTCTTGGCGGTGGTCTTCTTCGCCGCGGCGGGCGTGGCCTTCTTGGCCGCGGCGGCGGTGGTCTTCTTCGCCGTCGTGGTCTTCTTCGCGGCGGCCGTGGTCTTCTTCGCGGCAGCCGTGGTCTTCTTGGCCGCGGCGGCGGTGGTCTTCTTCGCCGGGGTGGCCTTCTTCGCCGGGGTCGCCTTCTTCGCGGCGGCCTTCTTGGCGGTGGTGGCCTTCTTGGCCGCGGCCTTCTTCACGGTGGCAGACGCGGCGCCACCACCCATGAGGCTGCCCTTCGGGGCCTTCTTGACGGAGACCTCGCCTCCCTTGGGGAGCTTCTTCGAGCCGCTGACCAGGTCCTTGAAGCCCTGACCCGCACGGAAGCGCGGAACGGAGGTCTTCTTGACCCGCACGCGCTCACCCGTCTGCGGGTTGCGGGCGTAACGGGCGGGGCGGTCGACCTTCTCGAACGACCCGAAGCCGGTGACCGAGACCCGGTCGCCGGAGACCACGGCGCGCACGATGGCGTCGAGCACGTGGTCGACGGCTTCGGCGGCCTGCTGGCGGCCGCCCAACTTGTCGGCAATCGCTTCTACGAGCTGCGCCTTGTTCACGTCTTCCCCTTCGGAGACTTTGCCAGAACGAAAGTGTTCAAGCTTTTTCGCACGTTAGGCATGTATATACCGCAAATCAAACACGAAACGGGCTAATCACCCTAGTGCCGCAACGCGGAAGAGCCGTTGCGGAGTTCCGGGCGTCAGTCGTCTTCAGGGAATCGACCCTCGTCGAGGTCCTTCATCAACCGGTCCAGACGCGCTGCCGCGTCCGTGATGTCGTGCTTCGCCGCGGCCGTCACGACCAGCAGCTTCCGGGACAGCGCCATCCTTACGCCCTCCGGGACTTGCAGTTCGCGCACCCTTCTGTGCGCTTGCTTCAATCGGGCGGCGACGGCCTCGTAGAGCTCGAGTTGGCTGTCACCTTCCATGCACCGATTGTGCCATCTAGGGCGAGTTGTCGCCCGACCGGGCCTCAACAAGCGACTGCGCCCCCCACCGGGCGGTGGGGGGCGCAGTCGTGGAAACGCGCTGCTCAGACCGTAATTGTACGGGGCTTGAAGGCCGGTCGAGCTGCCTCGTAGGCGGCGATGTCCGCTTCGTTCTGAAGGGTGAGGCTGATGTCGTCCAGACCGTTCAGCAGCCTCCACCGGGCGTTCTCGTCGAGCTCGAAGTCGGCGTCGATCCCGGGGGCGAGGACCTTGCGGGCCTCCAGGTCGACGGTGACCTCGACGGTCGGGTCGGCCTCGGTCAGCTCCCACAGGGCGTCGACGGTGGCCTGCGGCAGGACGACGGTGAGCAGGCCGTTCTTCAGCGAGTTGCCGCGGAAGATGTCGGCGAAACGGCTGGAGATCACGGTCTTGAAGCCGTAGTTCTGCAGCGCCCAGACGGCGTGCTCACGGGAGGAGCCGGTGCCGAAGTCGGGGCCGGCGACCAGGACCGTGGCGCCCTGCCGCTCGGGGCGGTTGAGGACGAACTGCTCGTCCTTGCGCCAGGCCTCGAAGAGACCGTCCTCGAAGCCGTCGCGGGTGACCTTCTTCAGCCAGTGCGCCGGGATGATCTGGTCGGTGTCGACGTTGCTGCGGCGCAGCGGGACGGCGCGGCCGGTGTGCGTGGTGAAAGCTTCCATGGTTCCTCAGACCCCCGCGGTGGTGGCGACGTCGGACAGATCGGCCGGGGAGGCCAGGTGGCCCAGGACGGCGGTGGCGGCGGCGACCTGGGGGGAGACCAGGTGGGTGCGGCCGCCCTTGCCCTGCCGGCCCTCGAAGTTGCGGTTGGAGGTGGACGCGGAGCGCTCACCGGGGGCCAGTTGGTCGGGGTTCATGCCCAGGCACATGGAGCAGCCCGCGTGCCGCCATTCGGCGCCAGCCTCCTTGAAGACCTTGTCCAGGCCCTCCTCGACGGCCTGCAGGGCGACCCTGACGGAGCCGGGGACGACCAGCATGCGGACACCGTCGGCGACCTTGCGGCCCTCCAGGAGGGTGGCGGCGTTGCGCAGGTCCTCGATGCGGCCGTTGGTGCAGGAGCCTACGAAGACGGTGTCGACCTTGATGTCGCGCAGCGGCTGGCCGGCGGTCAAGCCCATGTACTCCAGGGCCTTTTCGGCGGCGAGGCGCTCCGAAGCGTCTTCGTACGAAGCCGGGTCGGGGACGTTCGCCGAAAGCGGGGCGCCCTGGCCGGGGTTGGTGCCCCAGGTGACGAACGGGGCCAGCTCGGCGGCGTCGATGACGACCTCGGCGTCGAAGACGGCGTCCTCGTCGGTCTTCAGCGTCTTCCAGTACGCGACGGCGGCGTCCCAGTCCTCGCCCTCGGGGGCGTGGGCGCGGCCCTTCAGATAGGCGAAGGTGGTCTCGTCGGGGGCGATCATGCCCGCGCGGGCACCGGCCTCGATGGACATGTTGCAGATGGTCATCCGGGCCTCCATCGAGAGCTTCTCGATGGCGGAGCCGCGGTACTCCAGGACGTAGCCCTGGCCGCCGCCGGTGCCGATCCGCGCGATGATCGCCAGGATCAGGTCCTTGGCGGTGACGTCCTCGGGCAGCTCGCCGTCGACGGTGATCGCCATGGTCTTCGGGCGGGCCATGGGCAGCGTCTGGGTGGCCAGCACGTGCTCGACCTGGCTGGTGCCGATACCGAAGGCCAGCGCGCCGAAGGCACCGTGCGTGGAGGTGTGGGAGTCACCACAGACCACGGTGGTGCCCGGCTGGGTCAGTCCCAGCTGCGGTCCCACCACGTGGACGACGCCCTGCTCGACGTCGCCCAGCGGGTGCAGCCGGACGCCGAACTCGGCGCAGTTCTTGCGCAGGGTCTCCAGCTGGGCCCGGGAGACCGGGTCCGCGATCGGCTTGTCGATGTCGAGCGTCGGGGTGTTGTGGTCCTCGGTGGCGATGGTGAGGTCGAGGCGCCGCACCTGCCGGCCGTTCTGCCGGAGGCCGTCGAAGGCCTGGGGGCTGGTCACCTCGTGCAGCAGGTGCAGATCGATGAAGAGGAGGTCGGGCTCGCCCTCGGCGCGCCGGACGACGTGGTCGTCCCAGACCTTCTCCGCGAGTGTCCTACCCATCGCTTTCCCTCCGGCCGGCGGCGTGCGCCGGCACCCTAGAGACCCGTTTCGCGGGCCGTCGTGCGGCCGCACCTCAAGAGTGACAAGATCCTCGGAAAATTGAACTTGCGTTTCACAGAGTGAGACGCGAATATCGTTTCATGGACAACTCTAGCGGCGTAGGCGTTCTCGACAAGGCAGCCCTTGTCCTGAGCGCCCTGGAGTCCGGTCCGGCCACCCTCGCAGGTCTGGTCGCGGCGACGGGACTCGCACGACCCACGGCACACCGACTGGCCGTGGCACTGGAACACCACCGGATGGTGGCCCGCGACATGCAGGGCCGGTTCATCCTCGGACCGCGGCTGGCGGAGCTCGCCGCCGCGGCCGGTGAGGACCGCCTGCTCGCGACCGCCGGGCCGGTGCTGACACACCTGCGCGACGTGACGGGCGAGAGCGCCCAGCTCTACCGGCGCCAGGGCGACATGCGCATCTGCGTGGCGGCGGCGGAGCGGCTCTCGGGCCTCCGGGACACCGTGCCGGTCGGCTCCACGCTGACCATGAAGGCCGGCTCGTCCGCGCAGATCCTGATGGCCTGGGAGGAGCCCGAGCGGCTGCACCGCGGCCTCCAGGGCGCGCGCTTCACGGCGACGGCCCTGTCGGGCGTACGGCGCCGCGGCTGGGCCCAGTCGATCGGCGAGCGCGAGCCGGGCGTGGCGTCCGTCTCCGCGCCCGTACGCGGCCCCTCGAACCGCGTGGTGGCCGCCGTGTCGGTCTCGGGCCCGATCGAGCGTCTGACCCGCCACCCGGGCCGTATGCACGCCCAGGCGGTCATCGACGCCGCCGCCCGCCTGACCGAGGCCCTGCGCCGCAACGGCTGACCCTGCCCGCTTTCCCTCTCTTCATCTGTACGTGTCCGGCCCACCGCTCCAACGCCGCAGCGGTGGGCCGGAGTTGTGTGCGTGTCCTGACACACAACGAAGAAGCCCTCCCCCGAAGGGAAGGGCTTCTTCGTTCTGTACCCCCGACCGGATTCGAACCGGCGCTACCGCCTTGAGAGGGCGGCGTGCTAGGCCGCTACACAACGGGGGCGTGGATCTTGCGTTTCCGCAGATCACAGCTGGTCTACCAGGACTCGAACCTAGACTAACTGAACCAGAATCAGTCGTGCTGCCAATTACACCATAGACCAAAGTGGTTTAGACCAACTCGTACCCCCGACCGGATTCGAACCGGCGCTACCGCCTTGAGAGGGCGGCGTGCTAGGCCGCTACACAACGGGGGCCCTAGCGATCCTGCATCGGGTTCACCGGGAGCTACCCAAGTGATCCCGCGGGAAGGATCTGTACCCCCGACCGGATTCGAACCGGCGCTACCGCCTTGAGAGGGCGGCGTGCTAGGCCGCTACACAACGGGGGCTTTGTGGATGCCATCCACGGTTTGCAGATGAGCTCTGCGAGCTGGCCTACCTGGACTCGAACCAAGACTAACTGAACCAGAATCAGTCGTGCTGCCAATTACACCATAGGCCACCGGAACTTGATCACTTCGAGAAGGGATCCTGCTCGGCTTGCGCTTTCGGGGCTTTCCGGCCTTTCGGCCCGTTCCCCTGGGCGCAGGAAGAACATTACCCGAAGGTGGACGGTGCTCCAAAACGCGTATCCCCGAGCAGCACCCCGGGCAGCTGGTGGAGGTCCGTGATGCGGTTCAGCTCGGGCCGTCCGCCGGTGTCCGCCCGGTCCAGCCAGACCCCGAGCAGCCCCGCCTCGACGGCGCCGCGCGCGTCGGTGTCCGGCTGGTCCCCGACGTACGCCACCTGGCCCGGCGGCAACCCCAGGGCCGTACAGGCCGCGTGGAACGCCTCCGCGGCCGGCTTGGCCACTCCGAGCTCGGCGGCGCAGAGAACGGCCTCGAAGCGGTCCCGTACGCCCAGGGTGCGGAGCTTGGGGTCCTGGGCGTGGATGCTGGAGTTCGACAGGACGCCGTGGCGGTAGTCACGGGCCAGCAGGTCGAGCACGGGCACGGCGTCGGGGAAGAGCTCCCAGGCGGCCTCGTAGTGCACCACGTAGCGGTCGAACCAGCCGTCGGCCTCGTCCGAGGTCATCCCCGGCCGCTCCAGGAAGTCCCGCACCCGCCACCGCCGCTGCTCCTGCCAGTCGCCGAGCCCGGCCTCGTAGCGCCGCCAGTGCAGCGCCGTGAGCTCCTTCCAGCGCCCGAGGGCCTGGTCGACGGAGTCCCACCCGTCGACCAGACCCTCGGCGGCCAGGTGCGCCCGCATGCCGGCGCGGTCGGCGCCCCCGTAGTCGAAGATCGTGTCGTCCACGTCCCAGAGGACGGCGCGGATGGTCATGGAAATGACGGTACCCCCGGCCCGGGTGCGGGACGGGGGTACCGGCGGGTACGGACCGGGTCAGCCGGCGAGCTTCGCCAGGGCCGCGTCGATGCGGGCCAGGGTCTTGTCCTTGCCCAGGATCTGCAGCGACTCGAAGAGCGGCAGGCCGACCGTGCGGCCGGTGACGGCGACGCGGACCGGGGCCTGGGCCTTGCCGAGCTTGAGGCCGTGGGCCTCGCCGGCGGTCAGGACGGCGTTCTTGAGCGACTCCGGGTCGTTCCAGTCGGCGTCCACGAGCTTCTCGCGGGCGGTGGTGAGCAGGGCCACGGGCTCGCCCTTCATCGCCTTGTCCCAGGACGGCTGGTCGAAGACCGGCTCCTTGAGGAACAGGAAGTCGACGTTGGCCGTGATGTCCGACAGGACGGTCAGGCGGGTCTGGGCGTACGGCGCGATGGCCTCCCAGGCGGCGCGGTCGAAGTCCTCCGGGGCCCAGTTGGCGTGCGGGGCCTTCAGCCACGGCTCGCAGGCCGCGGTGAAGTCCTTCACGTCCAGCATGCGGATGTGGTCCGCGTTGATGGACTCGGCCTTCTTGAGGTCGAAGCGGGCCGGGTTGGCGTTGACGTCCGCGATGTCGAACTTCTCGACCATCTCGGGGATGGTGAAGAGGTCCTGGTCGGCGGAGAACGACCAGCCGAGGAGCGACAGGTAGTTCAGCAGGCCCTCGGGGAGGAAGCCGCGCTCCCGGTAGAGGTTGAGGGAGGCCTGCGGGTCGCGCTTGGAGAGCTTCTTGTTGCCCTCGCCCATGACGTACGGCAGGTGGCCGAAGGCCGGGATCTGCTTGGCCACGCCCAGCTCGATCAGCGCCTTGTAGAGCGCGATCTGGCGCGGGGTGGAGGAGAGCAGGTCCTCGCCGCGCAGGACGTGGGTGATCTCCATCAGGGCGTCGTCGACCGGGTTGACCAGGGTGTACAGCGGGGCGCCGTTGGCGCGCACGATGCCGTAGTCCGGGACGTTCTCCGGGGTGAAGGTGAGCTCGCCGCGGACCAGGTCGGTGAAGGTGATCGTCTCGTCCGGCATCCGGAAACGGACGATGGCCTCGCGGCCCTCGGCCTTGTAGACCTCGACCTGCTCGGCGCTCAGCTCGCGGCAGTGGCCGTCGTAGCCGGACGGCCTGCCGGCGGCGCGGGCGGCCTCGCGGCGGTCGTCCAGCTCGGTCTGGGTGCAGTAGCAGTGGTACGCGTAGCCGCCGGCGAGGAGCTTGTCGGCGACGTCCTTGTAGATGTCCATCCGCTGCGACTGGCGGTACGGCTCGTGCGGGCCGCCGATCTCCGGGCCCTCGTCCCAGTCGAGGCCGAGCCACTTGAGCGAGTCGAGCAGCTGGTTGTACGACTCCTCGGAGTCGCGCGCCGCGTCGGTGTCCTCGATGCGGAAGACCATGGTGCCCTGGTTGTGCCGCGCGAAGGCCCAGTTGAAGAGGGCGGTGCGGACCAGGCCCACATGGGGGTTGCCGGTCGGGGAGGGACAGAAACGGACGCGGATGTTCGCGTTAGCCACGCTTGATCACCCTGTTGGTGAGAGTGCCGATGCCTTCGATGGTGACGGCGACCTCGTCGCCGACGGTGAGGGGGCCGACCCCGGCGGGGGTGCCGGTGAGGATGACGTCGCCCGGGAGCAGCGTCATGGCCTCGGTGATGTGGACGACCAGGTCCTCGATGGAGCGGATCATGTCGCTCGTACGGCCGAGCTGTCGTTGTTCGCCGTTGACCGTGGCCTGGATGGTCAGGTCGCTCGCGTCGGCGATGCTCAGGCCGGTCTCGACCCAGGGACCCAGCGGGCAGGAGGTGTCGAAGCCCTTGGCGCGGGCCCACTGGGACTCGCGCTGCTGGACGTCGCGGGCGGTGACGTCGTTGGCACAGGTGAAGCCGAAGACGACGTCCTTGACGCGCTCGCGGGGAACCTCGCGGCACATGCGGCCGATGACCACGGCCAGTTCGGCCTCGTGGTGCAGCTCGTTGGAGAAGGAGGGGTACTCGATGGCGTCGCCGGGGCCGATCACGGAGGTGGTGGGCTTGAAGAAGGCCACCGGGACCTCGGGGACCTCGTTGCCGAGTTCCTTCGCGTGCTCCGCGTAGTTGCGGCCGATGGCCACCACCTTATTGGGGAGCACGGGCGGCAGGAGCCGGACCTTGCTCAGCGGGACCTTGGTGCCGCTGAGCTCGAAGTCGGTGTACGGGATGCCCTTGATGATGTCGAGGACCAGGCCGCCGGACTCGACGGTTCCCTCGCCCTCGACCGCGCCGAACGCGACGTTGCCGTCGATGGAGAATCTGGCGATGCGCACGAGTGCTGTCGCCCCTCACTTGCTACTGGCTGGAGTCTGACGCTCCAGGCTAACGCGGCGCGAGGGGCCGACCGGCGGATTTGCCGCCGGTCGCGGACGTGCGGGGACTTACGGGGCGGTGGAGAGGTACGCCGGGACGTACGGCGCCGGCGGGGTCATCAGGACCGTGCGGCGCGGGTTGGCGGTCGTGCCCGGGAGGGCGGCGGCGTACTCGGGCTGGACGGGGCGGCCCAGCTGTGCGGCGTCCTCGAGGTGGGCGAGGGTCGAGCGGCGGGGGTTGGCCGTGGTGCGGAGTACGGGCGTCGTCTTCATCGCGGTGTCGGACCCTTGTCTGCGGTGGGGGGCGCCCACGCGGGCGCGCGGGTCTCCCATTCTGTAAAGCGTCAGGCTAAACATGCAATTCCCTTCGATTGCATGGCGGACCCAACGAACTACGTGTGAGTTTGCTCACCAATTGAGGAACAAAGCGGGCATTACGCTCCGCCACGCGAGGTGACCGAAACGGACATTCCTCCACTGAACGCGGCATTCCGCTCCTGATCATGTCGACTGGGACACCCCTCCCCCCTTGCCCCTTCGGGCAGATTCGCCCGATTCCTCCGTGATCATCTTCTACATGGGGTGACACTTCGTACACGCGTTGTCATCCCCTTGGGGCCACGCCCCACGGCCCTTGTTGGAGATCCGGCACTGTGCTGGAATTCCACGCACCGCCGCGGGTTTGAGGCCGGTGTGCAGGGGGCGCAACGCAGCGCCGGCCGAGTGGCGGGACTAGGGGGATCTGCGCCGGTCACCGACGACCACCACTGGGACGCACCTGCGTCCCACGACGCCGACACCGTCTTCTCCGTTCATCCGGAAAGACGCCTGGTCCAGAGGTTGCGACGCTAGTGCAGGGACGTTTCAAGAGGGATGGCACGGGCTCTTCCCAGGCCCGAAAGGGCCGAGGGGAAGCTCCGGCGGAGCAGGAGCCGCGTGCCGGGACCCAGCACGGTTCCCCGGCCTCGCAGCCGCAGCATGCTTCCGGCGGCCCCGGCAACTCCGGCGCCGACCGCGGCGGCAAGGGCGGCAAGGGCGCCAACCCGGCCAAGGCCGGCGGCTCCGACGGTGCCCGCGGTACGGCCGCGGACGCCGCCGCCGAGCACGCCCCGCTGCCCAAGCTCAACGCCGAGGCTCAGGTCGGGCCCCGAATAGCCCTGCGCAACTGGCGCATCTCCACCCGCCTGGTCGCCCTCCTGACCCTCCCCGTGGTCGCGGCGACCAGCCTCGGCGGCATCCGCATCAGCGAGTCCCTGCACGACATGGACCAGCTGGACCAGATGCAGCTGCTCACCCGGCTGACCAAGGAAGCCACCAACTTCGCCGAGCAGCTCCAGCAGGAGCGCGACCTGTCCGCCGGTCCGCTGGCCAACGGCAAGGACCCGAGCGACTACCAGGTCGCCAACCCGCGGAAGAACACCGACCGCGCGTACCGGGCGTTCCTGGAGGCCACCAAGGAGATCCCGGCCACCGAGGACGACGAGTCGCTGCGGAGCATCCGGCAGAACGTCAACCAGATCGCCTCGCAGGTCAGCCAGCTCGGCACCATCCGCGTCAACGCGTACAAGCAGGACGGCACCGCCCACTCGGTGACCGTCGAGGCGTACAGCCGGCTGATCCGCTCGCTGCTCAGCCTGTCCCAGGACATGGCGCAGGCCACCAGCAACCCGGAGATGATCAAGCGGACCCGCGCGCTCGCCGCGTTCTCGTCCGCCAAGGAGTACGCCTCCATCCAGCAGGCGATCATCGCCTCCGCGCTGCCGCCGAACGACAGCAAGCCCGCCAACCTCCAGCTCGGTGACCGCCTCTACGGCGAGGCCGCGTTCACCAGTGAGGGCGTCGAGCTCAAGTCCTTCCAGGCGATCTACGAGTCGGCCGGCGGCGACGCCGCGGAGCTGACCGCCTCGCTGACCAACGGCAACCCCTCGATCGAGGCGGCCGACAACTACTCGCAGCGGCTGCTGAACTCCAGCCGCGGCCTGCCGGACGTCAAGCGCGGCCACCTGAACTTCACCGACGAGTACGGCACCAAGATGCGTGCCATGAAGACCATCGAGGCGACGCTGCTCGGCGAGATGGAGACCAAGGCGCGCGAGCTGCGCCAGGAGTCGCAGCGCGACGCCATCATCAACGGTGCGCTGATCCTCCTCGTCCTCGGCGTCTCGCTCGTCGGCGCCTTCGTCGTGGCCCGGTCCATGATCCGGTCGCTGCGCCGGCTCCAGGACACCGCGACCAAGGTCGCCCAGGAACGCCTGCCCGAGCTGGTCAAGCAGCTCTCCGAGGCCGACCCGCAGGACGTCGACACCTCCGTCGAGTCCGTCGGTGTGCACTCCCGCGACGAGATCGGCCAGGTGGCCGCGGCCTTCGACGACGTGCACCGCGAGGCGGTCCGCCTCGCCGCCGAGCAGGCCCTCCTCCGGGGCAACGTCAACGCGATGTTCACCAACCTCTCGCGCCGTTCGCAGGGTCTCATCCAGCGTCAGCTCTCGCTCATCTCCGAGCTGGAGTCCCGCGAGGCCGACCCGGACCAGCTGTCCTCGCTGTTCAAGCTCGACCACCTCGCGACGCGCATGCGCCGTAACGGTGAGAACCTCCTCGTCCTCGCCGGTGAGGAGCCGGGCCGCCGCTGGACCCGCCCGGTCCCGCTGGTCGACGTGCTCCGCGCCGCCGCGTCCGAGGTGGAGCAGTACGAGCGCATCGAGCTGGCCTCGGTCCCCGCGACCGAGGTCGCCGGCCGCGTCGTCAACGACCTCGTGCACCTGCTCGCCGAGCTGCTCGAGAACGCCACCTCCTTCTCCTCGCCGCAGACCAAGGTCCGGGTCACCGGTCACGCGCTGCCCGACGGCCGCGTGCTCGTCGAGATCCACGACACCGGCATCGGCCTCTCCCCCGAGGACCTCGCCGCGATCAACGAGCGGCTCGCCTCGCCGCCCACCGTGGACGTCTCGGTCTCCCGCCGCATGGGTCTGTTCGTGGTCGGCCGCCTGTCCCTGCGGCACGGCATCCGGATCCAGCTGCGCCCGTCCGACTCGGGCGGCACCACCGCGCTCGTCATGCTCCCCGTCGACGTCGCCCACGGCGGCAAGAAGCCGGCGCCGAAGGCCGGTCAGGCCGGCCAGGGCGCCGTCCCGCAGGGCCAGGGCGCCCCGGGCGGCCGGCTCACCGCCGGTCCCGGCGCGGCCGGCGGCCTCGGCGGCGGGCGTCCGGGCGGTGCCCCGTCCGCGCCCGGCGGCCGGCTCGGCGCGGGCGCGGCCCGTGGCGCGCTGCCCGGCCAGGGCGGTCAGCGGCCGAACGGCCAGGCTCCGCAGCAGCCGCAGGGTCCGAACCTCTTCCAGGAGCGCCCGCAGGCGCCGGCCCCGGCCCAGGCCCAGGACCGGTCCCTGGACCGGGGTCCGGAGACCGCGCAGCTGCCGCCCGTACCGCAGGACCCGCAGCAGCCGGGTCTCGGCGGCGCGGCGCCCGGCGGTTTCGTCGGCGGCGCGCAGAGCGCGATCCCGTCCCGTACGGACATCTGGGGCGGCCAGAACCCGCAGGCCCAGCAGGACCGGCAGGCCCAGCAGGACCGGCAGGCTCCGCAGGACCGGCAGCAGCCGGCGCCGCAGGGCCAGAACGGCTTCCCGCGTGCCGAGCTGCCGGGCGGCAACCCGCAGCCGCAGCAGCCCCGCCCGCAGGCCACCAGCTGGGGCAACGACCCGGTGCAGCCGGTCCGCCGGCCGCAGCAGGACATGACCCCGCCGGACGCGCCGCGCGGCCACGAGGACCCGGAGACCACCGGCGGCTACCCGCAGCCGGTCCCGGGCTACCCCGAGGGCCCCGGCTCCACCGGTCAGTTCGCCCGCCCGGACTACGGGATGCCGCAGCAGCCGCAGGCCCCGCAGGGCTACCAGGACCCGGCGTCCACCGGGCAGTTCCCGCAGGCGGACTACGGGATGCCGCAGGCGCCGCAGCCCCAGCAGGCCCCGCAGCAGCAGGCGTTCGGCCACCAGCCGTACGTGCCGCAGGCGCAGGCCCCGCAGCAGCACGCCCAGGCCCCCGCGCCCCAGCAGCGTCCGGCGAACCAGCCGGCCCAGCCGCAGCAGCCGCAGCTCCAGCAGCCGCGTCAGCCGGAGGCCCTGCCGCCGGCGCCGTCCGCCGGTGACGGCCGTACTCCGCTGTACGACACGCTGGAGACGAACTGGTTCCACCAGGAGCAGGCCCAGCAGGCCCAGGCCCAGCAGGGCGGTCAGGCTCAGCAGGCCCAGGCCCAGCAGGGTCAGCACGGTCTCCGTCCGCAGCAGGCCCCGGCGCCGCGTCAGGCCGCCCCGGCCCCGCGGGTGCCGGACGTCGAGCGGACCATGCAGACCCCGGTCGTCCCGCAGCGGCCCGCCCCGGCGGCCCCGCAGCAGCCGGAGGCCGGGCGGCAGAACGGCGCGGCCGCCTGGCGGACCTCGCCCAACGACGAGCTGGTGCGCCAGGCGGAGCGGGCGCGCAAGCCCGCGGCCGGCGGCGTCACCACCTCCGGGCTTCCGCGGCGCGTGCCGCGGGCCAACCTCGTGCCCGGGACCGCCCAGGAGCAGGCCAGCTCGGCCGGCCCCCAGGTCTCCCGCGCACCCGACGACGTCCGCGGCCGGCTCACCAATCTGCGCCGCGGTATCCAGCAGGGCCGTCAGGCGGGCAACTCCACCACGGGTTCCTTCCACGTCGGCCCGACCCAGCAGCAGGAGCGTTAGTTGAGCGCGATGAGCCAGGCGGCGCAGAATCTGAACTGGTTGATCACCAACTTCGTGGACAACACCCCAGGGGTGTCGCACACGGTGGTGGTCTCCGCCGACGGACTGCTCCTTGCCATGTCCGACGGGTTCCCCCGCGACCGTGCCGACCAGCTGGCGGCGGTCGCGTCCGGACTGACCTCGCTGACCGCGGGGGCGTCCCGGATCTTCGAGGGCGGGCCCGTCGCCCAGACCGTGGTGGAGATGGAGCGCGGCTTCCTCTTCATCATGTCCGTCTCCGACGGTTCCTCGATGGCCGTGCTCGCGCACCCGGAGTGCGACATCGGCCTCGTGGGCTACGAGATGGCGCTGCTCGTCGACCGTGCGGGCAGCGTGCTCACCCCCGACCTGCGGGCCGAGCTCCAGGGCAGCCTGCTGCGCTGAGCCAACCCTTTGTCCGTATCCGCAACCGAACCGACGTGCCCAGGGCGGTGCGCCCCTCCGCACCGCCTCCGGACCGTTCACCGTCCGGCCGCCCCACCCGGCCCCCCACCGGCCCCATCAGACGGCAGAAGGTTCTGCTGTCACGCCCGGAGGATTCATGACCCCGCCCCCCGCCTCTCACGATCCGTACGGCGTCTCCATAGACGATCCGTACGGATCGGAAGGCGACCAGCCGCTGGTCCGTCCCTATGCGATGACCGGCGGCCGGACCCGGCCGCGCTACCAGCTCGCCATCGAGGCGCTGGTCAGCACCACGGCCGACCCGGCGCACCTGGCCACCCTGCTCCCCGAGCACCAGCGGATCTGCCACCTGTGCCGTGAGGTGAAGTCGGTGGCGGAGGTCTCGGCCCTGCTCTCGATGCCGCTCGGTGTGGCGCGCATCCTCGTGGCCGACCTGGCCGAGGCCGGCATGGTGGCCATCCACCAGCCGGGCAACGGAGAGGCCGGCGGCACGCCGGACGTGACACTGCTCGAAAGGGTGCTCAGTGGACTTCGCAAGCTCTAGCGCCGGTGCCGCCTCGGCGGGCCGGTCGACCACCAGCGCGAAGATCGTGGTGGCCGGCGGCTTCGGCGTGGGCAAGACCACGTTCGTCGGCGCCGTCTCCGAGATCAACCCGCTGCGGACCGAGGCCGTGATGACCTCCGCCTCGGCGGGCATCGACGACCTCACCCACACCGGCGGGAAGACCACCACCACGGTGGCGATGGACTTCGGCCGCATCACCCTCGACCAGGACCTCATCCTGTACCTGTTCGGCACGCCCGGTCAGGACCGTTTCTGGTTCATGTGGGACGACCTGGTGCGCGGTGCGATCGGCGCCGTGGTCCTGGTGGACACGCGGCGGCTCGCCGACTGCTTCCCGGCCGTGGACTACTTCGAGAACTCGGGCCTCCCCTTCGTGATCGCGCTCAACGGTTTCGACGGGCAGCAGCCGTACACGCCGGACGAGGTCCGGGAGGCGCTGCAGATCGGGCCCGACGCGCCCATCATCACGACCGACGCCCGCCACCGCGCGGACGCCAAGAGCGCGCTCATCACCCTCGTCGAGCACGCGCTCATGGCCCGCTTGAAGTAGTACACATCAAGTAGAAGTCGAGATACGGCAGTTGTCGTAGAGGTTTTGGGGGTGGTCTGTGTCCTTCGACACGACCACCCCCACGTTGATAACAATCCGACAGAGAATCGGGGCGGGTCGGACACCCGACGCATCCAAGCGGTATCGCTGCGCTCACGTGAGCCCTGCCTTTTGGCGGGGCTCGCTCTTTATGCCCGTTTTATCTGTGGCGTGAGTGCCAAAAACCGGCTGCTTCACACTGTTTGGATGCGGCCCCCCTCACGTGCTGCAATTCATGAACTCCCGAGTAGTACGGCCCTGAACGAAACACCCGGCACAACGTAGGTGCCGACGCCGAGAGGTTGTTGGTCGAGTGAGGCGAAGCAAGGAAAGCTCCGCGGAACCGCAGGCGCGGGGCAACTTCACGCCGCCGTCCCACGCGGTGCCGCAGCCCGCGGAAGAGCTTCCACCCCCGGCCGCCGGCCGCAAGGGCAGCTCCAGCAAGCTGGCGCCGCGGAACTGGCGCGTGCCCACGCGTCTGAACGCGATCCTCCTCATACCCGCGCTCGTGGGCCTGGTCATGGGCGGCTTCCAGGTGAAGACGTCCATCGACACCTGGCAGGAGGCGCAGGACGCCGAGAAGACGGCGCTCATCGTGCGCGCCGCCTCGGACTACGGCCAGGCACTGCTCAACGAGCGCGACCTGACCGCCGCTCCGCTGCTCAAGGCCAAGAGCGCCGAGGACCGCCAGAGCGACGAGATCGCCCAGGCGTACGCCGCCACCGACGAGGCCAAGGCCAAGTTCGACCAGACCGTGCAGAACATGCCGGGCGGGCAGGGCCTGGAGCGCCGCCTCGGGCTGTTCCGCAAGGCCGAGCCGAAGCTGCAGCAGCTGCGCAAGGTCGCCTACACCCGCGCCATGGACCCGGTGAACACCCAGCTCGGTTACACCGAGGTCCAGCACTACCTGATGGAGTTCTCCAACGAGCTCGGTCTGGGCACCGGGAACATCACCAGCTACGGCCGTACGGTCTACGCCATCCAGCTCGCCAAGGCCGCCGAGTCCCTCCAGCGCTCGATCGGCACCCAGCTGCTCGTCCGTCCTTCCAAGAAGGAGGACGTGTTCGCGCAGCAGACGGTTGCGTTCAACTCGTACAACTACCTGGAGCAGATCGCCCTCGGCGAGTACAACTCCGGCGGTACCCAGGAGGACGTGGACCGGCTCAAGGAGGTCATGGCGGGCAAGGCCGCCGAGGGCTCCAAGAAGATGGCCGCGCTCGGCATCGAGCTGCCCAAGGGCGGCGGCCAGGACCCGTCCGTCTACGCCGGCGTGGCGCAGGCGATCGGCCGGTCCAAGGACGCCGACGCCATCGGCTCGCTGAAGCAGGAAGGCATCACCGCCGACACCTGGATGGCCGTCTCCACCGCCAAGTTCGACGGCTACACCGAGGTGGAGAAGGAACTCGTCGACAAGGCCGTGACCGAGGCCGCCGACATCTCCGACAGCGCCCAGACCGACGCCTGGGTCAACGGTGGCGTCGTCGTGGTCGCGCTGCTCGCCGCGTTCGTCATCGCCGGTCTCATGGCCCGCCAGATGGGCCGCTCGATGCGCGAGCTGCGCTCCGCCGCCTTCGGCATCGCCGAGCAGCGCCTGCCGATGCTCGTCGACCAGCTGTCCCGTACCGAGCCGGGCCGGGTCGACACCCGCGTCCAGCCCATCCCGATCGACACGACCGACGAGATCGGCGAGGTCGCCCGGGCCTTCGACCAGGTGCACCGCGAGGCCGTCCGGCTCGCCGCCGAGCAGGCCCTGCTCCGCGGCAACATCAACGCGATCTTCACCAACCTCTCGCAGCGCAACCAGTCGCTGATCGAGGGCCAGCTGACCCTCATCACCGACCTGGAGAACAACGAGGCCGACCCGGACCAGCTGGAGAACCTCTTCCGCCTGGACCACCTGGCCACCCGTATGCGCCGCAACGGCGAGAACCTCCTGGTCCTCGCCGGCCAGGAGCCGGGCCGCCGCTGGGACCAGCCGGTCCCGCTGGTCGACGTCATGCGCGCCGCCGCCTCCGAGGTGGAGCAGTACGAGCGCATCGACATCGAGGGCGTGCCGGAGGCCGACATCCACGGCCAGGCCGTGACCGACCTCGTGCACCTGCTCGCCGAGCTCCTGGAGAACGCCACCACGTTCTCCTCCCCGCAGACCAAGGTCCGGGTCACCGCGACCCGGCTGCCCGACGGCCGCGTCATGGTCGAGATCCACGACAAGGGCATCGGCCTCACCGCCGAGGACTTCGCGGACATCAACCACAAGCTGGCCAACCCGCCGACCGTGGACGCCGCGATCTCGCAGCGCATGGGCCTGTTCGTGGTCGGCCGGCTCGCCGACCGGCACGGTGTCCGGGTCCAGCTGCGCCCCTCGGGCGAGCAGGCCGGCACCACCTCCCTCGTCATGCTGCCGGACGCGATCACGCACGGTGGCGGTGGCGAGCAGCCGATGCAGGACGGCTTCACCGTCTCGCAGATGATGCCGCAGCAGGAGCAGCCCTCCTTCGACCCGCAGACGCAGCCGATGCGTACCGCGGCCGAGCTCGGCTTCGACGACTCGCGCTACGAGGAGCCGGCCGACGAGCGCCAGCTCGACCCGGTCAACCGCTCGCTGATGCGCGAGGAGCGCCGCGCGGCCCTGGAGGCCCAGGTCCAGCCCGGCGGCGACGCCGCGCTGTTCCGGGACGGGGCCGACCTCGGCGCCGCGCAGCAGGGTTACGTACCGCAGGAGCACGAGCAGGAGTACGCCGCGGAGTACTCCGGCGACTACGCTCAGGGCCAGGACGGCTACGCCCCGGCGCAGGACGCCTACGGCTTCCCGCAGCAGGGCTACGAGGGCTATGAGCAGCCCGTCGACGGTTACTCGGAGCAGGCGTATGCGGAAGCCGCGTACGACGGCTCGGCGAACGGCCAGACCGGCTACGTCAACGGCTACGAACCCCAGTCCCACCAGGATGACTGGCCGCAGCAGCCGGCCTACGGCGACGCCTACGCGCAGCAGTTCGGGACGGAATCGGAATCTGTCCAGGTCGCTCCCGAACAGCACCTGGACCACGTAGGCTTCGACCGTCCGGGTGCCACGCCGAACCCCGTCCCGGACACCGGCAACGGACTGACCGGAGCCGGACTGCCGCGCCGCGGCGGCGGCGCCCCCCAGGCGCCGCGGACCGCGCAGCCCGCGCAGTCCGCGCCGCAGGCCCAGCCCGCGCAGCCGGTCGGCGACAGCTTCAACGGCTTCGGCGTCGGCAACGCCGGTGCGGCCGGCAACGGCACGGCCGGCAACGACAACGAAGCCCACGGTTCCGACGACTGGCGCTCGGCCAACGACGAGCGCTGGAAGCGGGCCGAGAAGCTCCGCGACCCGAAGGCGGGCGGGGTCACCTCCTCCGGCCTTCCGCGACGGGTCCCCAAGGCCAATCTGGTCGAGGGCGCGGCGGAGCACACCCCGCAGGGCGGCCCCCAGGTCTCCCGCGCACCGGAGGACGTCCGGGGCAGGTTGAGCAACCTGCGCCGGGGCATCCAGCAGGGACGCAGTGCGGGTACGGACACGAACGGATCGGGCCTCGGCCCGGGCAACACCTACAACCAGGAGCGTTAGTGTGAGCGCGATGAGCCAGGCGGCGCAGAATCTGAACTGGTTGATCACCAACTTCGTGGACAACACCCCCGGGGTGTCCCACACGGTGGTGGTCTCCGCCGACGGCCTCCTGCTGGCGATGTCCGACGGGTTCCCCCGGGACCGCGCCGACCAGCTTGCGGCGGTCGCGTCCGGTCTGACGTCGCTGACCGCGGGCGCCTCCCGGATCTTCGAGGGCGGCGCGGTCAACCAGACCGTGGTGGAGATGGAGCGCGGCTTCCTCTTCATCATGTCCATCTCCGACGGCTCCTCGCTGGCGGTGCTCTCCCACCCCGAGTCCGACATCGGTCTCGTGGGTTACGAGATGGCGCTGCTGGTCGACCGCGCGGGCAGCGTGCTGACGCCTGACCTGCGGGCAGAACTTCAGGGAAGCCTTCTCAACTAACAGACAGACAGTGCGTTTCTCGCCACCGCACCGTAGGGTGCGGTGGCGCGGTTCCGAGGGACATGGGGCCGCGAGGCAGTCGGAGGAGGAAGACGTGGGCACACCCCCGGGCGCGAGCCCTTACAACGGTTACGACGCGCATCAGGCACCGCTCGGCGACGCCGCGCAGAACCGGTACAACTTCCCTTCCGCGCCGAGCAGACAGGGCGTGTCGCAGCCCTACCAGCAGCCCCAGGCCCCGCAGCACGTCCAGCACACCGCCGCCGGCTCACCGAGCGCGCCCGCCGCGCCCGGCCGCCGGCCCGGCTCCCAGGGCGGTTCGGGCGGGCACAACCCGCTCGTCCGTCCGTACGCGATGACCGGTGGCCGTACCCGGCCCCGGTACCAGCTCGCCATCGAGGCGCTGGTCAGTACGACGGCCGATCCGGCCCGGCTGCAGGGGCAGTTGCCCGAGCACCAGCGGATCTGCCGACTGTGCTTCGAGATCAAGTCGGTCGCCGAGATCTCGGCACTTCTCTCCATCCCCCTCGGCGTCGCCCGGATTCTCGTCGCCGACCTGGCGGAGGCCGGACTTGTCGCCATCCACCAGCCCGGCGGCGACGAGGCCGCCGGCGGTCAGCCAGACGTGACACTGCTCGAAAGGGTGCTCAGTGGACTTCGCAAGCTCTAACGGCGGTGCGGCTCGTTCTACCACCAGCGCGAAGATCGTGGTGGCGGGCGGCTTCGGCGTGGGCAAGACCACATTCGTCGGCGCCGTCTCCGAGATCAACCCGCTGCGAACCGAGGCCGTGATGACCTCCGCCTCGGCGGGCATCGACGACCTCACCCACACCGGCGACAAGACGACGACGACTGTCGCCATGGACTTCGGCCGCATCACCCTGGACCAGGACCTGATCCTGTACCTCTTCGGTACGCCCGGTCAGGACCGCTTCTGGTTCATGTGGGACGACCTGGTCCGGGGCGCCATCGGCGCCGTCGTCCTGGTCGACACCCGGAGGCTCGCCGACTGCTTCCCGGCGGTCGACTACTTCGAGAACTCGGGCCTGCCGTTCGTCATCGCGCTGAACGGCTTCGACGGCCACCAGCCGTACACCCCCGACGAGGTCCGCGAAGCCCTGCAGATCGGCCCCGACACCCCGATCATCACGACCGACGCCCGCCACCGCGCGGACGCCAAGAGCGCGCTCATCACCCTGGTGGAGCACGCGCTCATGGCGCGCCTGCGGTAAGTCCCGGCGGACCGAGGACAGTTGCGCGAAGGCCCCGTACACCGATCCGGTGTACGGGGCCTTCGCATGTGTGCGGGTCCGCGGTACGGGCCGGTCAGGAGCCGAGGACCTCGACGTGGTCGCCCACCGCCACGACCAGGACCCGCGCGCCGGGCCCGGTGGTGCGCCAGCGGTGCCGCACCCCGCCGGAGAGCAGGATGGTGTCGCCGCGTCCGAGCCGGTGCACCCGGCCCTCGGCCTCGACCTCCACGGCGCCCTCCGCGACGTAGAGCAGCTCGTCGTTGCGGTGCCGGAACTCGCGGTCGGCCTCCTGCGCGCCGGTGAACTCCAGGGCGTGCAGCTGGTGCCGGCCGCGCACCACGGGCCGCACCCGGGCGTCCGGGTGCAGGCCGCTGTCGGCGTCGGCGCGTACGACGTCGACCGTGCGCGTCTCGTCCGAGGCGGCGAGCAGCTGCACGGCGGTGGTGTCGAGGGCGTCCGCGATCCGCTGCAGCGAGCGCATGCTGGGCCGGGCCCGGTCGTTCTCGATCTGGCTCAGGAAGGGCGAGGACAGGCCGCTGCGGGCGGCCACGTCGGCCAGGGTGAGTTCCAGGGCCCGGCGCCGGCGGCGCACGGCGGCCCCCACGCGTGGCGTGTCCGTCGCCTCCACCGATCCCCTCCCTTTCCCCTGTTCCCGAACCCTACGCGACCCGGGCGGCGACCCCGGCCACGGTTTCGTACTCCTGACACACGCCCGTCACACAACACCTCTACGGTCAAAGTCAGTTGCTCTCATCAAAGAAACTTTGACAGCCGAGGAGTCCCGCCATGTCCGTCGTCGACCAGAACTCACGCCGCCGGCGCCCCACCGGCCTCGTCGCCCTCGACGAGGAGGCCGCCTCCCCGGGCTACACGCTCTTCGCCCCGCTGACCGGCTCCGGCGAGGTCTACCTCGTCGACCTGCACGGCAGGCCCGTCCACCAGTGGACGCTCCCCTACCGGCCGGGCCGGCACGCCCGGCTGCTCGCCGACGGGACGCTCGCCTACAACGGCGTGCTGCCCGGCGAGCCGGCGCTGTTCCCGATGTGGCACAAGTACCGCGGCGGCGTGATGCTGCGGGCCGCGCCCGACGGCACGGTGCTCGGCGAGCACCGCGACCCGTTCCAGCACCACGACGCCCACCACCTCGACGACGGACGGATCCTCTACACCGCGCTCGAACCCCTGCGCGGCGCCGAGGCCGCCTCCGTGCGCGGCGGGGTGCCCGGCTCCGAGGCGCAGGACGGCACCGTATGGGCCGACACCATCCGCGAAGTCGCGCCCGACGGCACCCTGTTGTGGTCCTGGCGCGCCGCCGACCACCTCGACCGCGCCGACTACCCGCTGCACCCCGCGTACGCCCGGGAGCACTGGCCCCTGATCAACAGCGTGACCCCGCTGAGCGACGGGAACATCCTGGCGAGCCTGCGCAGCGTGTCCGCGGTCGTCGTGATCAGCCGGGACACGGGCGAGATCCTCTGGCGGACCGAGCCCGGCACCGTCTCCCAGCAGCACGCGCCGACCGAACTCGCCGACGGCCGGCTGCTCGTCTTCGACAACGGCGTCTTCCGGCCGCACAGCGACGTCCCCTACTCCCGGGTGATCGAGATCGACCGCGGCAGCGGCAAGGTGGTGTGGGAGTACCACGACCCGGCCCGCGAGTTCTTCTTCGCGCCGTTCATGGGCTCCGCGCAGCGCCTGCCGAACGGCAACACGCTGGTCACCGACTCCCCCTCCGGACGGCTCTTCGAGGTGACCCGGGACGGCTACCTCTGCTGGGAGTACGTCGTCCCGCACTTCGCCCCGTACCGCGAGAAGGAGGTACGCGGCCTGTTCCCCGCCGAGCCCAACGCCGTCTTCCGCGCCTACCGCTACCAGGCGTCCGACCTCCCGTGGCTGGGGGCCGGCTCGTGACCCCGACCGCCACCGCCCCGTCCTCCGCCTCCGCCTCCGCCTCCGACGCGCCCGTCGCCTCCGACCCGTCCTCCGCACCCGTACCGGTGCGCCGCCTCGTCCCGCTGGCCGCCCAGCACGTCCTGGCGCTGATCGCCGCCCCGGTCTCCACCGTCTTCCTCACCGCGGGCACCCTGCACCTGTCGCCGGGCGCCACCGCGTCCCTGCTCAGCGCCGTGCTCGTGCTGTGCGGGGCGGGCGCGCTGCTGCAGTCGCTCGGCAGGTGGCGGATCGGCGCCCGGCTGCCCTTCGTGATGCTCCCCGGCGGAGCGGCGACGGCGCTGTTCCTCCAGATCGCCCAGGAGCACGGCGCGCCGGCCGCCACCGGCTCCGTGCTGCTCGCGGCGGCGCTGCTCATCGCCGTGCTGCCGCTGTACGCGCGGATCGTCCGGCTCTTCCCGCCGCTGGTCATGGGCGTCACCGTGCTGCTCATCGGCGTCGCGATGATCCGGGTCGCCGCCCGGCTCGTCACCGGCCCCGACGGCACCGGGGAACCACGCGCGGTGCTGCTCGCCGGCCTCACGGTCGCCGCGACGGTCGCCGCCCTGCTGCTGCTGCGCGGGGTGTGGCGGCAGACGGCGATCCTCATCGGCATGGCGGCGGGCACGCTGCTCGCCGTCGTCACCGGCCTCGGCGCGTTCACGCCCGCCGCCGGCAGCGGCTTCTCGCTGCCCGCCCTGCTCCCGTACGGCGCACCCCGCTTCGACCCCGTCGCCGCGCTCCCGCTGCTCGTCTTCGCTCTCACCACCCTGGCCGAGATCACCGGCCAGACCGTGCTGAACAGCGAGACCGTCGGCCGCACCCCCGACCCCGGCCGGGACGTGCCCCGGGTCGCCCGCGCCGACGCCCTGGTCTCGCTGGTCGGCGGCCTGTTCGGTACGTCGCTGATGGTGACCAGCGCGGAGAACATCGGCATCGTCCGGCTCACCGGCGTCCGCAGCCGGTTCGTCACCGCGGGCGCGGGGGTGCTCCTCGTGGCCCTCGGCCTGGCCACCCCGGTGTCCCGGGCCGTGGCCGGCCTGCCGGCGGCCGTGGTCGGCGGCTCCTCGCTCGTCGTGTACGCGGTGATCGCCGTGATGGGCGTGGAGATGCTGCGCCGGGCCGATCTCTCCGGCACCGGCGGCGGTGCGACGGCGGCGGCCCTGGCGCTCGCGGCCGGCCTGCTGCCGCTGCTCGTCCCGGGCCTGTACGACGGCTTCCCGGCCGTGGCCCGTACGGTCCTGGGCAGCGGGGTGGTCGCGGGCACCCTGACGGCGGTGCTGCTGACCCCGCTCCTGACGAGGGCGCGGCCCGGCGCCCGTACCGCGCCGGAATCCACCGGATAGGGCCGCCGGGAACGCCGAGGCCCCCGGCTCGGGAGGAGCCGGGGGCCTCGTTCGCTTGTCAGCGCCAGCTGTGCGGGGCGCGGAAGCCGTTCTCGCGTTCCAGACGGCGCCAGCCGGCCGTCGTGTGGCGGGGGTGGGCGGGCTCGGCGGGCTGGGCGGCGGCGCGGGCGAGGAGGACCGCGGTGATGGCGGCGAGCTCCTCGGGGTCGGCGTGGCCCTTCTCGACGCGGAGCAGGTTGGCTGTGGCAGGCGTGGTCACTTCGGTGGGCTCCTCTTACTGAGGCGGGTTGCCGTGCTTGCGGGACGGCAGGTCGGCGTGCTTGGTGCGGAGCATGGCGAGGGACCTGACGAGCACCTCGCGGGTCTCGGCGGGGTCGATGACGTCGTCGACCAGGCCGCGCTCCGCGGCGTAGTACGGGTGCATGAGCTCGGCCTTGTACTCCTTGACCATGCGCGCGCGCATCGCCTCGGGGTCCTCGGCCTCCGCGATCTGCTTGCGGAAGATGACGTTGGCGGCGCCTTCGGCACCCATCACCGCGATTTCGTTGGTGGGCCAGGCGTACGTCAGGTCGGCTCCGATGGACTGGGAGTCCATCACGATGTAGGCGCCTCCGTACGCCTTGCGCAGGATCAGCGAGATCCGGGGCACGGTCGCGTTGCAGTACGCGTACAGCAGCTTCGCGCCGTGGCGGATGATTCCACCGTGCTCCTGGTCGACGCCGGGCAGGAAGCCGGGTACGTCCAGAAGGGTGATGATCGGGATGTTGAAGGCGTCGCACATCTGCACGAAGCGGGCGGCCTTCTCGGACGCCTCGATGTCGAGCACACCGGCCAGCGTCTGCGGCTGGTTGGCGACGATGCCGACGACCTGGCCGTCGAGCCGGGCCAGGGCGCAGATGATGTTGCGGGCCCAGCGCTCGTGGATCTCCAGGTAGTCGCCGTCGTCGACGAGCTCCTCGATGACCTTGTGCATGTCGTACGGGCGGTTGCCGTCGGCGGGCACCAGGTCGAGCAGCACGTCGGAGCGGCGGTCGGCCGGGTCCTCGGAAGCGACGACGGGCGGGTTCTCGCGGTTGTTCTGCGGGAGCATCGACAGGAGGTAGCGCACCTCGGCGATGCAGGTCTCCTCGTCGTCGTACGCGAAGTGCGCGACGCCGCTGGTCTCGGCGTGCACGTCGGCGCCGCCGAGGCCGTTCTGGGTGATCTCCTCGCCGGTGACCGCCTTGACGACGTCCGGGCCGGTGATGAACATCTGCGAGGTCTCGCGGACCATGAAGACGAAGTCGGTCAGCGCGGGGCTGTAGGCGGCGCCGCCGGCGCACGGGCCGAGCATCACGCTGATCTGCGGGATGACGCCGGACGCCCTGGTGTTGCGCTGGAAGATGCCGCCGTAGCCGGCGAGGGCGGAGACGCCCTCCTGGATACGGGCGCCGGCGCCGTCGTTCAGGGAGACCAGCGGGGCACCGGCCGCGATGGCCATGTCCATGATCTTGTGGATCTTGGTGGCGTGGGCCTCGCCCAGGGCGCCGCCGAAGATCCGGAAGTCGTGCGCGTAGACGAAGACGGTACGGCCCTCGACCGTGCCCCAGCCGGTGATGACACCGTCGGTGTACGGCTTCTTGGCCTCCAGGCCGAAGCCCTGCGCGCGGTGCCGGCGCAGCTGCTCGACCTCGTTGAAGGAACCAGGGTCGAGCAGCAGCTCGATGCGCTCGCGAGCGGTCAGCTTGCCCTTGGCGTGCTGAGCCTCGGTCGCTCGGTCACTCGGGCCACGCCGAGCCTGCTCACGCAGCTCGTGCAGCTCGGCCACACGGCCACGGGCGTCGGCGGGCTCGCTCGGGATCTGGTCCACAACGGTCATGTACCGACCCTACGAAGTCGGTCGGGAAAACCCCGCCGTCCACTCCGTACAGTCTCGCGTGTCGAATCCTGGTGAGGCCTGACAGAACCGTCGCCTCACCGGCGCGAGTCAACAGCCAGACACCCCCGACGATTGTAGGGTTTCCACATAAGCGGCTCGTGACCACGGCTGAGGGGGCGGCCGGCGCACCGACCACCCCCTCAGTCTGACCCCGGCGGACCGGGGGCCCGGACCGGACGGCTCAGCAGCCGCCGCAGTTGTAGTAGGTCACGTCCCAGTGGCTGCCCTCGTCGGCGTAGACGTTGCCGGAGGCGGACTGCCACTGCGGGGCGCCGTCGCCGCGCAGGCCTATGTAGCTGAAGGTGTTCTTGATGTAGCCGCCGAGGCACGTGTACTTGCTCATGTCGAGCTTGTAGCCGTTCCAGTGCGAGTAGGTGCCGCTCGCGTGGCCGGTCTCGGTGCCGCCGGTGATGTTGATCGCGCAGCCGCTGGCGCGCTTGAGGGTCTGGGCCCCCTGGGCGGTGGCGAGGTTGAGCTGCTCGAAGGACGTGCAGCTGGAGTTGTTGCGGTCCGAACAGTTACCGGACGAGGACCAGGTGATGCCGACCTCGCGGAACATCGAGGTGGCGGTGGCCTGACTGATCTTGGTGACGGCGGCCTGGGCGTCGGTGGCGCCGGCCAGCACGCCGAAGCCGGGGGCGAAGAGGGCGCCCAGGACCAGGGCGAGGGCGGTGAGGACGGAGCGGAGTTTCACAGATGCCTCCTGCGGATGACCGTGACGGTTGGGGACGGCTGTGCAGGTGGTGCTCGCGCATGGTGCCGCAGTTCTACGCGCGTCCGCCAGAGGGCGTCGGGGGCCGTTCGGTGAACCTCTTCCCTAGATGTTGAAAGTTGAACGGAATAGGTCTACAGTCGTTCTCGTTGAAGGTTCAACAAAGCGCACTCTCCCCTCTGCGCACCGTCCCCAAGGAGCACGTCATGGGTCTGTTCAACCGCAAGAACAACACCGAGTCCGCCGCCGCCGTCGCCACCCTCCCCGTGGACCCGGCCCTCGCCGCCCTGACCGGCGACTACACGATCGACCCGGCCCACAGCAGCATCGGCTTCACCGTCCGGCACGCGATGGTCACCAACGTCCGCGGCACCTTCGCCGAGCACGAGGGCAAGCTGCAGCTGAACGGCGCCGAGCCGGCCGCCTCCAGCGCCGCCATCGACGTGAAGATCGCCTCGATCGACACCGGCATCGCCGACCGCGACGGGCACCTGCGCAGCGCTGACTTCTTCGACGCCGACGCCTTCCCGCTGATGAGCTTCCGCTCCACCGAGGCGGCCCACCTGGGCGGCGACAAGTACCGCGTCAAGGGCGACCTGACCATCAAGGACGTCACCAAGCCGCTCGCCATCGACCTGGAGTTCAACGGCACCGCCACCGACGTCTACGGCAACGAGCGCGTCGGCTTCGAGGGCTCGGCCGAGATCCTGCGCTCCGACTGGGGCCTGACCTGGAACGCGGCCCTGGAGACCGGCGGCGTCATGGTCAGCGACAAGGTCAAGCTGAACTTCGACATCTCCGCGATCAAGAACGCCGCCTGACCCGCCCCCTTCCGGGCCCGCAGCGCACGCACCCCGAACCCGGCAGCCGCCACGGCTGCCGGGCGGTGGTGTTTCCCGGGGTCTCTCAGCCGCGCTCCAGGGCGCCGAGCACCCGCTCCAGCTCCTCCGGCAGGACCGCGATCAGGACGGGCCCCGCGGCCGACTCACAGGCCACGACCCGGGCCCTCGGATTGAACCGGATGGCCTCACGCAGCGTGGGCGGACGCGTCCCGGCCGGGCGCAGGTCCGCCGGCAGGGCGAGCTCCGGGCCGCCCCGGGAGGGCCGCCAGACCGGCGGCTCCGCTCCGATCACCAGTCGCCCGGCCCGCCAGCGGGCCCCCTGGCCGGGCCCCTTGAGGAGGCCGGGCACCGCGACGACCTCTCCCGCGGCGAACGCGTCCGATCGCCGCCGCTGCTTGCGGTTGACCAGCCAGCCGACGAGTGCGGCGAACGCCGCCAGAAAGATCAGCTCGATCACGCGTACTCCTCCAGACGGTCGGCGGCCGCCGTCACCGCGCGGACCAGGCGGGTGTTCTCGGGGGCGCCGGGGCCGCCGAGGAAGGCGAAGCGGCGGCGGGTGTAGCTGTAGGCGAGGGTACGGGAGGGGTCGGCGAAGGACTGGGAGCCGGGGGCGCCGCTGTGGCCTATCGCGGTCGGGCCCAGCTCGGGGTGGCGGGTGGCGAGCGGCACGAAGCCGAGGCCGAAGGCGTTGAACTCGCCGGTGACCAGGTCACGGCCGGAGGAGTGGGTCCGGGAGAACTCGGCCAGCACGTCGGGCTTCAGCAGCGGCGGCCGGCCGGCCAGTTCGCCCGCGACCGCCGCGTACATCCGGGCCAGGCCCCGCGCGCTGCCGATGCCGCCGCCGGAGAGCGGGGCGGCGGCGTGGACGGCGCGGGAGTTGCCGAAGGCGACCAGGTCGGCGGGCGGGTCGCCGTGCAGGCCGAAGGAGACGGCCATGAGGCTGGCCGGGTCGACCGGGCTCGCCGCCAGGAAGGCCTGCTGGAGCGGCGTGGGCAGCATCGGCAGGGCCGGGCGGAAGCGCGCTTCGAGCTCCTCGGGGAGGCCGAGGTGGTAGTCGACTCCGTAGGGGGCGCGGATCCGCTCCTCGTACAGCTCCTGGACCGTCCGGCCGGTGGCCCGCAGGACGACCTCGCCGACCAGGGCGCCGAAGGCGAGCGCGTGATAGCCGTGGCCCGTGCCGGGCTCCCAGTACGGGCGGTGCGCGGCGAGCCGGGCGGCGACCAGCCGGTCGTCGGCGAGCTCGTCGAGGGTGAAGCCGCCCTCGACGCCGATGGCGCCGGACCGGTGCGCGAGCAGCCCGCGCAGGGTCAGGGCGCCCTTGCCCTCGGCGGCGAACCCGGGCCACCAGGACGCCACTTCGCGGTCCAGGTCGAGCGCGCCGTCCTGCACGAGAAGGGCGACGACCAGGGCCGTGGCGCCCTTGGACGAGGAGTACAGCGCGAGCAGCGAGTCCCCGTCGACCCCGTCGCCGCCCCACAGGTCGACCACCTGGCGGCCCCGGTGGTAGACCGCGAGCTGGGCGCCGCCGTCGCGCGCCTCGGCGGCTGCGACGGTGGCGAACTCCTCGCGCACGGACTCGAATCCGGGCGCCACGGTGCCGTGGACGTCAGTCACGTCCGCCCTCCCCCTTCGTCTGCGGACGCTCGTCCGCGCCTGCCCCTCGCAGAGGCGAACGATCAAGGGCCCGCGCGGATTCCCGGCGGCCGCCGACCGACGCGATTGTCAGTGGCGGTCGCTAGCGTCGGCGGCATGGAATTCCGTATCGACAGCGGCGCGTTGACCGAGGCCGTGGCCTGGGCCGCCCGCGTGCTGCCCGCCCGTTCCCCCGTGCCCGTCCTCGGCGGCCTGCTCCTGGAGGCGGCCGGTGGCCGGCTGCGCGTCTCCGGTCTGGACTACGAGGCGTCCGCGCGGATCGAGGTCGCCGCCGACGTCCTCGGCGAGGGCCGGGCCCTGGTGCTCGGGCGGCGGCTCCTCGACATCTGCAAGGTGCTGCCGCACGGCCCGGTGGACTGCGCGGTCGACGGCGCCCGGCTCGCGGTGACCGGCGGCGACGCCCGCTTCGGGCTCTCGCTGCTGCCCCTGGACGACTACCCGGCCCAGCCCGCGCTGCCCGCCTGGCGCGGCACGGTGGACGCCGACGCCTTCGCGGCGGCCGTCGGGCACGTGGCGGTGGCGGCCGGCCGGGACGACTCGCTGCCGATCCTCACGGGCATACGGCTCGGCCTGGACGGCCCGGTGATGACGCTGGCCGCGACCGACCGCTACCGCTACGCGGTGCGCACCCTGGACTGGCGGCCGGCCGAGCCCCTGGACGCGCCGGACAGCCCGGACGCGCCGGTCGACGTCGTGGTGCCGGCCAGGCGCCTCACCGAGATCGCCCGCTCGCTCGCGGGCGCGGGGACGGTCCGGCTGGCCCTGGACGGCGGCTCCGCCGGTTTCGAGAGCGGCGGCAAGCGCACCACGACCCGGCTCATCGACGGCCGCCTCCCCCGGCACGACAAGCTCTTCGCGCTCGGCGAGCACGCCGTCGCGGTCACCGAGCGGGTCCCTCTGGTCGAGGCCGTGAAGCGGGTCGCGGTGGTCGCGGAGGGCGACAGCCCCGTACAGCTCGCGTTCGACGGCACGACGGTCCACCTCCAGGCCGGGTACGAGGACGACGTGGCCTCGCAACGGCTGCCGGCCGCCCTCACCGGGGCCGGGTCGATGACGGTCGCCTTCAACCCGGGCTATCTCCTGGACGCGCTCGGCTCCTTCGACGCGCCGGAGCTCGGCCTCCACCTCGTCGGCCCGGGGCAGCGCGCGCTGATCACGGCGGGCGGCGACGGCGGGGCCGGGACCCACCGTCATCTGCTGATGTCGGTGAAGCCGCTGGTGTGAGGGCCGTTAGAAGCCGCCGCCGCCTCCGAAGTCGCCACCGCCTCCGAAGTCACCGCCGCCACCGAAGTCACCGCCACCACCGCCGAAGTCGCCCGACCCGAAGTCGTCCGGGTTGAAGTCGGCGCCGGAGAAGTCGCCGCCCTGGAAGTGCTGGAAGTCCCCGCCGCCGTACTCGGCGGCGTAGGCCGGGGTGGCGAGCATCGAGCCGAGCACGGTGCCGACGAGCAGGCCGGGCAGCATGCCGCCGCCGAAGTAGCCGCCGGCCCAGGGGCCGTACGCCGGTCCGGCCTCCCAGTACGGGCGGCGGCCGCCGTCGGTCTCGACCGTGCGGGCCTGCGGGTCGAGCCCGTCGTCCAGGCGGGCCGCGTCGGCGGCGCAGACCGGGACCTCGCGGGCCGAGCCGCCCGCCGGAGTCCAGGTGCGGTCCGCGACGGACGGGCCGTGGCGCGGGTCGAAGAAGCAGGGCGCGCGCCGCTCGGGCAGCGGCCGGCCTTCCCGACGCGCGGCGAGCACGGCGAGCGAGAAGCGGCCGTCCTCCAGCGACTCGGTGACCCCGCGCACCTCGTGCGGCCGGGTCACCGCGCCCATCCGGGACTTCGCCTGGTCGTAGGAGTCGAGGGCCCGTTCGTAGTCACCGCGCATGGCGTCCGTGGCGCCCGCCTCGGCCGGGTGGAAGTCGAGTCGCTCCAGTTCCTCGCCGAAGGCGGTGATGTCCTCGTCGACGACGACCCGCAGCCGGTCCAGGGCCGCACGCTCCTCGGCCTCCCGGCGCAGCCGCTTGCGCCGCGAGAGCGCGTAGAGGCCGGCGCCGCCGGCCACCACGACCGCGCCCAGGGTGACCAGGCCGGCCACCGGCACCCCGCTGCCCTTGCCGGCCCCGCCCCAGGAGGCGGGCGCGGAGCCGCGCATGCTCGGCAGGGCCTGGTCGACGAAGTTGTTCAGCTGGGTCTTCGCGTCGACGCCCGGCTCCTTCACGGCCGTGACGAGGTTGTGCACGGCGTTCTTGGACAGCACGACACGGTCGGCGCCCGCGTCGAAGCCGTTGCCGAGGCGTACGGCGTAGAGGCCGGTGATCCCCGTGTCGGTGCGCAGTCTGAGCAGCAGGTCCTTCGGCGGGAACTGCGCGTTCGCCGGCAGCACCGCCACGAACAGCGGCTTGTCCGCGTCCTTGATCTTCTTCGCCAGGGCGTCCGCGTCCCCCTTCGACAGCTGTCCGGCCGCCCCGGGGTCCACGTACACCGGGCCCTGCTTCAGGGCGGCGGCCGCGTCGGAGATCCCCGTGGCCCTGGCGCCCGCGAGGGGCGCCAGGGCCAGGGAGAGCAGCAGAAGCAGTCCGCCGATGGCCGACAGCAGCGGGATCCTGGTCCTCATACCACCGTGATTACCCCCAAAGAGGGATATTCAGACCTGATGTCGCACGGCCGTGCGATCAGCGCCCGCGGGGCCGGGTGATCAGGCCCCAGCCGTACGGGAACTGCGGGGTGCCCAGGCGGCCGGCCTGCTTCAGCGGCAGCTGGTCCTCGGACTTCGGCCAGGTCAGCGGCAGCCGGCCGGTGAAGCCCCGGCGCCCGTAGAGGACGTCGGCGATCCCGTCGCCCTCGCTGCCGGGCAGCCAGGAGGCGACCAGCGCCCCGATCTCGCCGAGCCGGTCACCGATGAACTGCGGGCGGCCGGAGACGACCAGGACCACGCACCGCATCCGCCCGCAGACGCGGTCGACGGCCTGCTTGTCGGCCGCCGAGAGCTCCAGGTCGTGGCCCTCGGTGCCGACGTCGCCCATCCCCTCCGCGTACGGGTCCTCACCGACCACGACCACGCCCACGTCGTGCCCGGTCATCGGGGCCGAGGCGTCCTCGGAGTAGGTGACGCGGGCCGTCGGGTCCGCCCTGCGGATGGCCTGCAGGATCGTGGTGCCGCGCGTCGCGCGGTCGGCGGCGCCCTGCCAGCCGATGGTCCAGCCGCCCTCCTGGGCGGCGAGGTCGTCGGCGTCGGAGCCGGCCACGTACAGCCGCCGGCCCTTCCTCAGCGGCAGCAGCTGCGCCTCGTTCTTCAGCAGCACCTGTGACTTCGCCACGGCCTCGCGGGCGGCCGCCCGGTGCTCGGCGGAGCCGATCCCGGCGAGGTGGGCGGTGTCGGCGTACGGCTTCTCGAAGAGGCCGAGGAGGAACTTCTTCTCCAGGATCCGGCGGACGGCGTCGTCGATCCGGGAGAGCGGGATCCTGCCCGCGGCGACCTCGTCCGTGACGATCCGGCCGAAGTCCCTGTAGGTCAGCGGGGCCATGGTGATGTCGATCCCGGCGTTGACCGCGTCGCGCACGTTGCCGACCGCGTCGCCCGGCATCTGGTCGACGGCCTCCCAGTCGCTGACGACGATGCCCCGGAAGCCGAGCTCGCCCTTCAGGACCCCGCTGAGCATCTTCCGGTGGGCGTGCATCTTCACCGGCCCGCCGGGCTCGCCGACGACTTCGAGCGAGGAGAACGAGGGCATCACCGAGCCCGCCCCGAGGGCGATCGCCCGCCGGAACGGGGCGAGGTGCACCTTCTCCAGTTCGTTGCGGTCGATCAGGGTGGCGCCCTGGTCGAGGGTGTACGGCGGCCGGCCGGAGCCGTAGGCGGTGCCGCCGTCGCCGATGAAGTGCTTGACGGTGGCCAGCACCTTGTCGTTGCGGGCGAGGTCGCTGCCGTCGGCGGCGCCCTGGAGGCCGCGGACGGCGACCGCCAGGGAGGAGACCAGGTCCGGGTCCTCGCCGAAGGACTCGTACGTGCGGCCCCAGCGCACGTCGCGCACGACGCAGACGCAGGGCGAGAAGTTCCAGGCGATGCCGGTCGCCCGCGCCTCCTCGGCGGTGATCGCGGCGAGCCGTTCGACGAGCGCGGGGTCGCGGGTGGCGCCGAGTCCGATGTTGTGCGGCATGACCGTGGCGTCCTTGACCAGGGCGTGGCCGTGCACGGCGTCGGTGGCGAGCAGCAGCGGGATCTGCAGGCGGGTGGCGCGCGCGTACCCCTGGTAGCCGTCGGTGGTCTGCCGCCACTCCTCGGCGGTGCGGGCCGGCGCGCCGTCGGCCGCGGAGTCGTGGACGACGGAGCCGAGGGCGTAGGTGGTGATGTCCTGGTCGGCGCCGAGGGTGTTGCGGGCGGCCTGGGTCATCTGCCCGACCTTCTCGGCGAGGGTCATCCGTCCGAGCAGGTCGGCGACCCGTTCCCGGACGGACCGGGCCGGGTCCAGGTACGGCAGGCCGTTGGCGTCCACCACGACCAGCGGGGGCCGTTCGGGCGCGGTGGCGCCGGTGACGTCGAGGGTGACCGGCACGGTCTCGGCGGTCTCGGGCGTCGGGTCGCGCAGGGTGGCGACCTCGACGGTGCGTACGGCCCCGGGCAGGGTGCCGATCGGGAAGATGACGGTGCCGGAGGCGGCCCGGTAGTCACGGGAGGGGTCGGCGGCCCGCGGCCCGGCCGCCGGCGCGGGCGCGCCCGCCCGTGCGGCCGCCGTCGGGCGGCCGGCCGTCGTCCAGCGGACCGTCACGCGGCGGGTCAGCGGGCGGGTGGCGTCGAGGCGGAGGCGGACCCGGGCGGTGCCGCCCTCGGTCACCGTCGTGACCGGCGGGGCGACGAGCCGCACCGGGTGCCGGTTCCGCTCGGTCCCGGGCGCGGCCGCCGCGGCGGTGGGGTCTCCGGTGAGCAGGGCCGCCGCGCTGACGGCCGCGGTGACGGCCGCCACCGCGCCCGGCCGCACCCCATGGAATGTACGACTAGTCATACCGGACATACTTGGGCGTAAAGGCCCCGGAACCCCGGTACGACGCGCGGTCACTCCGCCGGGTCGACGCCCGCCCGCAGCAGCCCGTAGGTGAAGGCGTCCTCGATGGCCTGCCAGGAGGCGGCGATGACGTTCGTGCCGACGCCGACCGTGGACCACTCGGCGTTGCCGTCGCTCGTGGTGACCAGGACGCGGGTGGTGGACTCGGTGCCGTGGCGGCCCTCGAGGATGCGGACCTTGTAGTCGGTCAGCTCGAACTTGGCGAGCTGCGGGTAGATCCGCTCCAGGGCGACCCGCAGGGCCCGGTCGAGGGCGTTGACGGGGCCGTTGCCCTCGGCGGTGGCGACGATCCGCTCGCCCTTGGACCACAGCTTCACGGTGGCTTCGTTGGCGTGGGTGCCGTCCGGGCGGTCCTCGACGATCGCGCGCCAGGACTCCGTACGGAAGTAGCGCCGCGGCCGGCCCTCGGCCTCCTCGCGCAGCAGCAGCTCGAAGGAGGCGTCGGCGGCCTCGTAGGTGTAGCCCTGGAGCTCGCGCTCCTTGACCCGCTCGACGACCCGGGCGACCAGGGCGCGGTCGTCGCCGAGGTCGACGCCGAGCTCCTTGCCCTTGAGCTCGATGGAGGCGCGGCCGGCCATGTCGGAGACGAGCATCCGCATGGTGTTGCCGACCAGCTCGGGGTCGATGTGCTGGTAGAGGTCCGGGTCCACCTTGATCGCGGAGGCGTGCAGGCCCGCCTTGTGCGCGAACGCGGAGACGCCGACGTACGGCTGGTGGGTGGACGGGGTGAGGTTGACGACCTCGGCGATGGCGTGGGAGATCCGGGTCGTCTCGGCGAGCGCGCCCGCGGGCAGCACCCGCTTGTCGTACTTGAGCTCCAGGGCCGCGACCACGGGGAAGAGGTTGGCGTTGCCGACCCGCTCGCCGTAGCCGTTCGCGGTGCACTGGACGTGGGTGGCGCCGGCGTCGACGGCGGCGAGGGTGTTGGCGACGGCGCAGCCGGTGTCGTCCTGGGCGTGGATGCCGAGGCGGGCGCCGGTGTCGGCGAGGACGGTGGCGACGACGGCCTGGACCTGGGCGGGCAGCATGCCGCCGTTGGTGTCGCAGAGGACGACGACGTCGGCGCCGGCCTCGTGCGCGGCGCTGACGACGGCCTTGGCGTAGCCGGGGTTGGCCTTGTAGCCGTCGAAGAAGTGCTCGCAGTCGACGAACACGCGGCGGCCCTGGGAGCGCAGGTAGGAGACGGTGTCGCGGACCATCTCCAGGTTCTCGTCGAGGGTGGTGCGCAGGGCCAGCTCGACGTGCCGGTCGTGCGACTTGGCGACGAGGGTGATGACCGGGGCGCCGGAGTCGAGCAGCGCCTTGACCTGCGGGTCGTCGGCGGCCCTGGCACCGGCCCGGCGGGTCGCGCCGAAGGCGACGAGCTGCGCGTTCCTGAACCGGATCTCCTGCTGGGCGCGGGCGAAGAACTCGGTGTCGCGCGGGTTGGCTCCGGGCCAGCCGCCCTCGATGAAGCCGACGCCGAAGTCGTCGAGGTGTCGCGCGATGGTCAGCTTGTCGGCGACGGTGAGGTTGATTCCTTCACGCTGGGCGCCGTCGCGCAGCGTGGTGTCGAAGACGTGGAAGCTGTCGTCGGGGCGCGAGCTCTCGCCGTTCTCCGTGGTCATGACGTGATGGCTCCTGTCGGATGTGGCTCCGGAATGTCTGGATCCACTTGCCCCCATTCTCACGCGCGGTCCGTTTCCGGCGGTGGTGGGGCCGGAAAACGAAAAAACCCCTCGCGGGTGCGAGAGGTCTGCGCGCGGGTCTGGGGCACGGTGGCCGCTGCCGTGGGGGTGGAGTCCCACGGTTCAGCGGTCACTGCGGACCGGCGCGCTGCTGCCGATAATCATCGTGGTAGCAAGCACGTCGGCAGTTTGCCACACCCGCGCGCGGCGTCGGACACGAATCTCACGATGCGGAATCGACGGCGGCGGGCGCGCGGGAGGACTTCGCCGGCGCCGCGGTGCCCACCCGGGCCAGGTCGATGTCGCGGGTCTCGCGCATCGTCACGTACACGATCAGGGAGACGGCCGCGCAGCCGGCGACGTACCAGTAGTAGCCGGACTCGATCCCCGCGTTCTTGAACCACAGCGCCACGTATTCGGCGGTGCCGCCGAAGAGGGCGTTGGCGAGGGCGTACGGCAGGGCGACGCCGAGGGCTCGGACGCCGGTCGGGAAGAGCTCGGCCTTCACGCAGGCGTTGATGGAGGTGTAGCCGGTGACGACGAGGAGCGCGAGGAGGGAGAGGCCGAGGGCCGGCCAGAAGGAGCCCGCGTGCTTCAGGAGCGTCATGATCGGCACGGTGAGGAGGGTGGAGCCGACCGCGAAGGTGATGAGGAGCGGGCGGCGCCCGATGCGGTCGGAGAGGCGGCCGGCGAGCGGCTGCAGGCACGCGAAGACGATCAGGGCGCAGAAGGAGACCAGGGTGGCCGTCTGCTTGGGCAGTCCGGCGGAGTTGGAGAGGTACTTGGTGAGGTAGGTGGTGTACGTGTAGTAGGCCACCGTGCCGCCCATGGTGAGCGCCATGACGAGGAGGGCCTCGCGCCGGTGCGCCCAGAGGGCCTTGAGGGTGCCCTTGGCGCGGCTGCCGACGCCGTCGTCGGCGGTCTCCTCGTACACCTCGGTCTCCAGCATGGTGCGCCGCAGGTAGAAGACGACGGCCGCGCCGAGGGCGCCGATGACGAACGGGATGCGCCAGCCCCAGCTGTGCAGGGCCTCGGCGGACATGGTCCGCTGCAGGACGATCTGCAGGCCCAGGCCGATGATCTGGCCGGCCGTCATCGACACGTACTGGAAGCTGGAGGCGAAGCCGCGCCGGTCGGGCGCGGACGCCTCGGTGAGGTACGTGGCGCTGGCCGCGTACTCGCCGCCGACGGAGAGCCCCTGGAGCAGCCGGGCGACCAGCAGCACCGCGGCGCCGCCGTAGCCGGCGACGGCGTACGTGGGCGCGACGGCGATGAGGACCGCCGAGGCCGACATCAGCGTGACGGTCAGGGTGAGGGCCGCCTTGCGGCCCTTGCGGTCACCGACCCGGCCGAGCAGCCAGCCGCCGACCGGGCGCATGAAGAAGCCGACGGCGAAGATGCCGGCGGTGTTCATGAGCTTGGCGGTGTCGTCGCCCTCGGGGAAGAACGCCCCCGCGAAGTAGGTCGCGAAGCTCGCGTACACGAACCAGTCGAACCACTCGACCATGTTGCCGGCGGACCCGACCCAGATCTTCTTCCAGTGCTCTCGTCCCATGGGCAGGAACCGTGCCGGAGGTGAGCCCGGCTCAACAAGGCCGCACGGGGCAACGATCGGGAGTACTTGCGTGCCTAACGGTCACGGAAGCAGGGTTTCGGCGATGAACTCCCGTACGTGGGCGCGGACTTGATCCCGCCCGGTGCCGGGGATGCCGACGGCGACGTGCACGCTGAACCCGTCGAGCAGCGCCCGCATCCGGTGCGCGAAGCGGTCCGGGTCGACCGGCCGGAACTCGCCGCGCGACACGCCCTCGGCGAGGATCGCGACCAGGTCGCGGTGCCAGGCCCCCTCGATGGCGGCCTGCCGGGCGCGGGCGTCCGCGTCGGCGTTCTGCGAGCGGTTCCAGACCTCCAGCCACAGCGTCCAGTGCGGATCGCGCGGCCCGTCCGGCACGTACACGTCCACGTACCCGTCGAGCCGCTCCCGCGCCGTACCCGGCTTCGCGAGCAGCGCACCGCGCTCGGCGCCGAGCCGCCCCTCGCTCCACTCCAGGGTCTGCAGCAGCAGCTCGTCCTTGGTGCGGAAGTAATAGAGCAGGTGCCCGCTGCTCATCCCCACCTGCCGCCCGAGCCCGGCCATGGTCAGCCCGTCGAGCCCGCGCTCGGCGATGGTGTCCATCGCCGCCGCGAGCACGTCCTCCCGCGGCGGCGCGGCCTGGTTGCGCCGTCGGGGATGGGGGGCGGGGCCGGGGTGGGGCGGGCTGCTCTGACTCACTCGTACGTTCTACAGGATGCGGCGGCCGGGAGGATCCGGCCGCCGGGTCCGTGCCTGCCGGCGGTCTCAGACCGCCGGCTGCTGCTGGGTGATGCAGTGGATGCCGCCGCCGCCCGCGAAGATCGGGCGGGCGTCGACGAGTACGACCTCGCGCTCCGGGAAGAGGCGGCGGAAGATCTCGGCCGCGAGCTCGTCGTGCGGGTCGTCGAAGGCGCAGAGGACCACGCCGCCGTTGCAGAGGTAGTGGTTGATGTAGGAGTAGTCGACCCAGTCGCCCTCCTCGTCCTTGAGGACGGTCGGGGCCGGGACCTCGATGACCTCCAGCGGGCGGCCCTGGGCGTCGGTCTGGCCGCGGAGGAGGTTGACGTAGAGGCGGGAGCGCTCGTAGTCGGGGTGCTGGGGGTTCTGCTGGCTGTGGACCAGGACGGTGCCGGGGCGGGCGAAGGCGGCGACGATGTCGACGTGGCCCTGGGTGCCGAAGAGGCCGTAGTCGCCGGCCAGGCCGTGCGGCAGCCAGATGGCCTTCGTCGTGCCGAGCTTCGCGTGGATCTCGGCCTCGACGTCCTGGCGGTTCCACTCGGGGTTGCGGCCCGCGCCCAGCTGGACGGTGTCGGTGAGGAGCACGGTGCCCTCGCCGTCGACGTGGATGGCGCCGCCCTCGTTCACCAGGGCGCTGCTCACCACCGGTACGCCGGCCGCGTCCGCGACATGGCGGGCGATCTTGGAGTCGTGCTCCCAGCGGGCCCAGTCCTGCGCGCCCCAGCCGTTGAAGACCCAGTCCACGGCGGCCAGCCGGCCCTGCTCGTCCTTGACGAAGGTGGGGCCGATGTCGCGCATCCAGGCGTCGTCCAGTTCCCGCTCGAGCAGCTCCACGTCGTCGCCGAGCAGCGCGCGGGCGGAGTCGCCGTCGCCGGGCGCGACGACCATCGTCACCGGCTCGAAGCGGCGCACGGCGCGGGCCACGCTCGCCCAGGCGGCGCGGGCCTCGGCCAGCTCCTCTTCGTTGGTGAAGGTCGGGTTGGGGCTGGGCCAGGCCATCCAGGTGCGCTCGTGCGGCGTCCACTCGGCGGGCATGCGGTAGTTCATCAACAGGTCCTAAGCGGGTCAGAGGAAGTAGAGGCGGTTGAGCGAGACGGACTCGGCCGCCTCCGAGCGGATCGGCGAGCCGTCCAGCGAGACGAGGCCGGTGTGGCCGTCGACCTGGACGTCGCCGACGCGCGAGTTGCGGAGCAGGTCGGCGGGGCCGATGCCGCGGGTGCCGCGCACGGGGACGCGGCGCCGGCGGGTCGGCAGCGCGTCCGTCCCGAGGTCGACGGCGGCCTGCGCGACGAAGGCGACGGCGAGGTCGGCGGGCGCGGCGCCGTGCGCGCCGAACAGCGGGCCGAGGACGAGCGGCTCGCAGGTGTCGGTGGCGGCGTTGGGGTCGCCGGTCACGCCCCAGGCGGGGAAGCCGTTCTTGATGACCAGCTGCGGCTTCGCGCCGAAGTACTCCGGCCGCCACAGCACGATGTCGGCCATCTTGCCGACCTCGACCGAGCCGATCTCGTGCGCGAGGCCGTGGGCGATGGCCGGGTTGATGGTGAGCTTGGCCATGTAGCGCAGCACGCGCGCGTTGTCGTCGTGCGCGCCGTCGCCCTCCAGCGGGCCCAGCTCGGCCTTCATCTTGCCGGCCATGGCGAAGGTCCGGCGGACGGTCTCGCCCGCGCGGCCCATGCCCTGGGCGTCGGACGAGGTGATGCCGATCGCGCCGAGGTCGTGCAGGACGTCCTCCGCGCCCATCGTCCCGGCC
Source organism: Streptomyces sp. NPDC101160 (assembly GCF_044768205.1). Taxonomy (NCBI): domain Bacteria; kingdom Bacillati; phylum Actinomycetota; class Actinomycetes; order Kitasatosporales; family Streptomycetaceae; genus Streptomyces; species Streptomyces sp. NPDC101160. The sequence continues at coordinate 209,066 of NZ_JBIWPJ010000004.1, forward strand.
CGGATCCGGTCGCGCGCCATGGCGGCGTCGCCGGGCAGGTCGGTCTTGAGGTCGTGGACGGAGACGATCATCCCGTAGTGCTCGGCGACGGCGTCACGGCCGAAGGGGAGCGTCGGGTTGGTGGAGGAGCCGATGACGTTCGGCACGCCCGCCATCTTCAGCACGTTCGGTACGTGCCCGCCGCCGCAGCCCTCGATGTGGAAGGCGTGGATCGTCCGGCCTTCCAGGACGCGCAGGGTGTCCTCGACCGACAGGCACTCGTTGAGGCCGTCGCTGTGCAGGGCGACCTGGACGTCGTGTTCCTCGGCGACGCGCAGCGCGGTGTCCAGGGCCCGGGTGTGGGCGCCCATGTCCTCGTGCACCTTGAAGCCGGAGGCCCCGCCCTCGGCGAGCGCCTCGACGAGCGGCGCCGGGTCCGAGGAGGAGCCGCGGGCCAGGAAGCCGATGTTGACCGGCCAGGCGTCGAAGGCGCTGAAGGCGTGGCGCAGGGCCCACGGCGAGTTGACGCCGACGCCCCACACGGGGCCGAACTCCTGGCCGATGATCGTGGTGACGCCGCTGGCGAGCGAGGCCTCCATGATCCGGGGGGAGAGCAGGTGCACATGGGTGTCGACGGCGCCGGCGGTGGCGATCAGGCCCTCGCCGGAGACGATCGAGGTGCCGGTGCCGACGACGACGTCGACGCCGTCGAGGGTGTCCGGGTTGCCGGCCCGCCCGATGGCGTGGATGCGGCCCTCGCGGATGCCGATGGACACCTTGCGGATGCCCTGCACGGCGTCGATGAGCAGCACGTTGCTGATCACGACGTCGCAGGTCTCGCGGACGGCCGCGGCCTTCAGGTGGAGGCCGTCGCGGGCGGTCTTGCCGAAGCCGGCGAGGAACTCGTCGCCCGGCTTCTGCGAGTCGGACTCGACGCGTACGACGAGGCCGGAGTCGCCCAGGACGACGCGGTCGCCGGCCCGGGGGCCGTGCACGGAGGCGTACTCGTAGGGGTCCATCAGCTGTCCTCCTTCGGGGACTCGAACGGGGCGGAGGACAGGTGGTCGAGGGTTTCGCCCGCACCGAGATATCCGCAGGCAGCGGCCCTGCGCAGGGCCTCCTCCTTCGCGCCGGGAGCGTCGAGCGGGCCGTCGACGAGACCGGCGAAGCCGATGGCCACGCGGGCGCCGCCGATCGGCACGAGCCCGACCTCGGCCTCGCCGCCCGGGTCGAAGCGGGTCGACGAGCCGGCCGGGGCGGCGAGCCGCATCCCGTAGGCGGCGGCGCGGTCGAAGTGGAGCCGCGGGTTGGCCTCGAAGAAGTGGAAGTGCGAGGTCACGCTCACCGGCACGTCGGCCGTGTTGCGCACGGTCAGCCGGAGGGCCGGCTCGGTCTCCTCGTACGCGGGCCCCGGGAGCAGCGCGCCGGGCGCGCCCTCTCCGAGCGAGCCCCCGCCGATGGGGTCGGAGACCACGGCGAGCCGGGAGCCGTCGTCGAAGACGGCCTCGACGTGGACCTCGGTGACCACGTCGGCCACTCCGGGCAGGACGTCGTCGGGGCCGAGGACGGAGCGGGCCGCCTCGATGGCCTCGGCGAGCCGCCGGCCGTCCCGGGCCGCCTCGCAGACAGTGTCCGCGATGAGCGCGGTGGCCTCGGGAACGTTGAGCTTCAGGCCACGGGCCCGGCGGGCGCGAGCGAGCTCGGCGGCGCCGAAGAGCAGCAGCCGGTCGCGTTCCGTGGGGGTCAGTCGCACGCCGTGCACCTCCTGATCGAATCGAGCCGATGGAACGACTTTGAGCAACACTCTAAATGTTGAGACGGCATCTTCCAAGCATTGACGTGACCAATAACCGTGGTTCACATTGGGCCACTGAGCCTGATAGAGCGCCGCTCTAAAACCGGCCCGCAGAAATCCCCCCACGCCCCACCCTCCTCCCCCACCCCCTCCCGGAGTTCCCATGGCGATAGAACAGCGCGGAGTCGACACCATCCCCGAGGCGGAACGCACCAGCGGCCCCCGCGACCTCGTCTCGATCCTGCTGGGCTCCAATCTCTGCCTCGGCGTGATCGTCTTCGGCTGGCTGCCGGTCTCCTTCGGTCTCGGCTGGTGGGCGTCGGTGACCTCGATCGCCACCGGCACCCTCGTCGGCGTGGCCGTCACCGCCCCGCTCGCGCTGGTCTCGCTCCGCACCGCCACCAACCTCTCCACCTCCTCCGGCGCCTTCTTCGGCGTCCGCGGCCGCCTGGTCGGCTCGGTGGTCGGTCTGCTGCTCTCGCTCGGCTACACCGCGCTGACCCTGTGGATCGGCGGCGACGTGATGGTCGGCACCCTGGAACGCCTGATCGGCCTGCCCACCGGCGGCGCCACGCACGCCGCCGTCTACGCGCTCCTCGCCGCCCTCACCGTCGTCGGCGCGGTCTACGGCTACCGGCTGCTGCTCAGGCTGAGCCAGGCCCTCGCGATCGGCATGACCATCCTGCTCGCCATCGGACTCGTCGCGTACGCCGGTGACTTCACCACCGCGGCCGTGCCGCACACCCCGTACCTGCTCGGCTCCTTCTGGCCGACCTGGCTGCTCTCCGCGGTCGCCGCCGGACTCAGCGGCCCGGTCGCCTTCATCACCCTGCTCGGCGACTACACCCGCTACATCTCGCCGGCGAAGCACAGCCCGAAGAAGGTCTGGCGCGCCACCTGTACCGGCCTGGTCATCGGCCTGCTCGTGCCGCAGCTCTTCGGTACGTTCACCGCGCTGGCCGCCCGCGGCGGCACCGACTACGCCGGACCGCTCGTCGCGGCCTCGCCCGTCTGGTACCTGGTCCCGCTGCTGCTCGCCGCGACCGCCGGCTCGGTCGGCAACGCCGGACTGATGCTCTACTCCATGGGTCTGGACCTCGACGCGATCCTGCCGAAGGCCACCCGCGCCCGCGCCACCCAGGTCGTCGCGGCCGTGTCCACCGCCTTCGTCTTCCTCGGCCACTTCGCCTCGGACGCGCAGACCGCGATGACGTCCTTCGTCCTGCTCCTGACCGCCATCGGCACGCCGTGGGCGGTCATCACGCTGATCGGGCACCGGCGATGTCGCGGCGAGTACGACGCCGAGGCGCTCCAGGTCTTCAACCAGCGCTCGCGCGGCGGCATCTACTGGTTCAAGGCGGGCTGGCACCCGCGCGCCACGGTCGCCTGGGCGATCGGCGCCGCGGTCGGCCTGACCGCGGTGTCGACCCCGCTCTACGAGGGCCCGCTGCTCTCCCTGACCGGCGGGATCGACTGCAGCTTCGTGTTCTCGGGGATCGTCGGCGGCCTGCTGTACACGGCCCTGACGCCGGGGGCGGCGAAGGCCGCGGACGCTCCGGCCGCGGACGTGGAAGCGCCCGGGACGGAGACCGTCCCGGGCGCCCTGGTGGACTGACCGCCTGCGAGGCCTACTTGCCCAGCTCGTGCATCCAGCCGTGGACGTCCTCGGACTTCCCGGTCTGGATGGCGAGCAGGGCCTCGCGCAGCTTCATCGTGACCTCGCCGGGCACGCCGCCCGAGTGCTGCCAGTCGCCGCGGGCGGACTTGACCGTGCCGACCGGGGTGATGACGGCGGCGGTGCCGCAGGCGAAGACCTCGGTGAGGGTGCCGTTCGCGGTGTCCTCCTGCCACTGGTCGATGGAGACGCGCGCCTCCACGGACTCGTAGCCGAGGTCGTTGGCGACCTGCAGGAGCGAGTCGCGGGTGACGCCCTCCAGGATGGAGCCGGAGAGGGTCGGCGTGACGATCTTGTTCTCGTTCCCGTACACGAAGTACAGGTTCATGCCGCCGAGCTCCTCGACCCACTTGTGCTCGACCGCGTCGAGGTAGCAGACCTGGTCGCAGCCCTTCTCCGCCGCCTCGGCCTGCGCGAGCAGGGAGGCCGCGTAGTTGCCACCGGTCTTGGCGTCGCCCATGCCGCCGGGGACGGCGCGGACGCGGTCCTCGGAGGCCCAGATGGAGACGGGCTTGACGCCACCCGGGAAGTACGCGGCGGCCGGGGAGGCGATGACCACGAACAGGTACTCGTTGGCCGGCCGGACGCCCAGGCCGACCTCGGTCGCGATCATGAACGGGCGCAGGTAGAGGGACGACTCGCCGCCGTGCTCGGGAACCCACGCCTTGTCCTGCTGGACCAGCACGTCACAGGCCTCGATGAAGGTCTCGACCGGCAGCTCCGGCATCGCGAGCCGGCGCGCGGACGACTGGAAGCGGCGGGCGTTGGCGTCGGGGCGGAAGGTGGCGACGGAGCCGTCGGGGCGGCGGTACGCCTTCAGGCCCTCGAAGATCTCCTGGGCGTAGTGCAGGACGTTCGTCGCCGGGTCGAGGGAGAGCGGGCCGTACGGCACGAGCTGGCCGTCGTGCCAGCCGCGGCCCTCGGTCCAGCGGACGGTGACCATGTGGTCGGTGAAGTGGCGGCCGAACCCCGGGTTGGCCAGGATCGCCTCGCGCTCCGCGTCGGACAGCGGGCTGGAGGAGGGCTTGAGCTCGATGGTGGGCGTCGTCATGAGTGCTTGTCCTTCACCGGTTGTGTGGGTCGGACCGCGCTCACGCCGCTCCGCAGTCACACAGGTCACTGCTAGGACGTCCGAGCTTTCCCGCATGCCGCGGCCCACGTCCGATTATCGCGCGCGGTGCCGCGGCACGAAACGGGTGGGTACGCGTAGACGCGCGGAGACGCGCGCGCGGTCCGAGGATTCGATGGTGGCACCGGGCGACCGCACAGGAACAGCCGCCGGGTGCTGGTGTGCGACCCGGCGGCTGGGTGGATGTCAGCGTCGGGTCAGCTCGCTACGCGTACCGCGAGCGCGTCGCCGATCTCGTCCGTCGTACGGACCCTGTCACCGCGCTCGGTGAGGTCGGCGGCGACGGCCTCCTCGATCCGGGCGGCCTCGGCCTCGTGGCCGAGGTGGCGCAGCAGCAGGGCGACCGAGAGCACGGTGGCCGTCGGGTCGGCCTTGCCCTGGCCGGCGATGTCCGGCGCGGATCCGTGGACCGGCTCGAACATGGAGGGGAACTCGCCGCTCGGGTTGATGTTGCCCGAGGCGGCGACGCCGATGCCGCCGGAGACGGCCGCGGCGAGGTCGGTGATGATGTCGCCGAAGAGGTTGTCGGTGACGATGACGTCGAACCGGGCCGGGTCGGTGACGAGGAAGATCGTCGCGGCGTCGACGTGCAGGTAGTCGGTCGTGACCTCGGGGAACTCGGCCGCGACCTTGTTGAAGATGTTCGTCCACAGGTGGCCCGCGAAGGTCAGCACGTTGTTCTTGTGGACCAGCGTCAGCTTCTTGCGGGGGCGGGCCTGGGCGCGGGCGAAGGCGTCCCGGACCACGCGCTCGACACCGTACGCCGTGTTCACGGACACCTCGGTGGCGACCTCGTGCTCGGTGCCCTTGCGGATGGTGCCGCCGTTGCCGGTGTACGGACCCTCGGTGCCCTCGCGGACGACGACGAAGTCGATCTCGGGCTGGCCGGCGAGCGGGGTGGCGACACCGGGGAGCAGTTTCGAGGGGCGCAGGTTGACGTGGTGGTCGAAGGCGAAGCGCAGCTTCAGGAGGAAACCGCGCTCCAGGACGCCGGACGGGACGGACGGGTCGCCGATCGCGCCGAGCAGGATCGCGTCGTGCTGCTTGAGGGCGTCGAGGTCGGCGTCGGTGAGGGTCTCACCGGTGGCGTGGTAGCGCTGGGCGCCGAAGTCGTACTCCTTCGTCTCCAGCTTCACATCCTCGGGAAGGACGGCCGCGAGGACCTTGAGGCCCTGGGCCACGACCTCCTGGCCGATTCCGTCGCCGGGGATGACTGCGAGATTGATGCTGTGAGACATGTCGGCACCCTACTCTTCGTCCCATCGTCTGACACGTTCCGTCCACCATGTGGACGAACGGACAGCAGTCACGGAGGGACGGACGTTCCTGCGGATCAGTGACCGGTGGAGCCGCCGTTGTCACGGCGGTCGAGGGCGCGCTGGAGGGCGGCGGCGGCGTTCTGGCGGGCCTCGTCGGAGGGACGGGCGGCGGAGTGGCGGACGCGGCGGGCGGTCTGAGCGGCCATGAGGGATCGACTCCTTGAGATCAGTTCTCCGGACGTGCGGGTACGGAGGGGCGTGGTGATCGAAGGCGCCGGAAGGGGCGGGGAGCGCCGCCGCAGGGGTTGCCTGCTCGGGGGCGTCGCGCTCTCGACCGCCCTGCGCTCGATGGAGCGGGACGTTCGGCTTCTACAAAGCTAGGACAGCGGGCTGCTTCTGTCTCCACAATTACTCGGACTTCCTACTATCTGAGACGGCGGTCAGCCCGCCCGGCGCCCGGACTGCGCCCGCAACTCCCGGATCAGCGCCCGCACGGCGAGGGATCCGCCCAGCTCAGGGGTGGTGACATAGCCGACCGAGCGGGTCGGGCGCTCCGTTCCGAGATCGGTGATCTCGACCGAGGACGGTGCTCCGATCAGGGACAGTTCCGGCATCACGGCCATGCCGAAACCGGTGCTCACCATCGAGAGCACCGCTCCGTCGTCCTCCGCCTCCACGGTCGCCGGCGGCAGCCACTCCTGTGCGGCCCACCACTCCCTGGTGTACGAGGTGCAGTTCTCCACCCAGTCGACCAACGGCAGCGAGCGCGGCGCCGGATGCCCGGCCGGATGCACCAGCGCGTATCCCTCCTCCAGGAGCACGCCTCCGATCAGCTCCGGCGGTACGGGCGACGTGGTGCCGATCGTCGCGATGCCGAGGTCCGCCCGCCCGTCGAGCACCTCGCCGGCCGTGCCGCGCCCCACCTCCCGCACGATCCGGACCTCGGGCGCGATCCCCGGGTGCCGGGCCGTGAGCCGCTCCAGGGCCGGCGGCAGCAGATGCAGGGCGGCGCTGCGGAAGGCGGCGATCCGCAGTGGACCGGAGAGGGTTCCGGCTCCGCCGGCGCCCCCGGCCGCGCCCCGCACCTCGGCGCCCATCACCTCCAACAGCCGCAGCACCCGCCGGGCATGACCGAGCGCCACCTCCCCCGCCGCCGTGGGCGTCGCACCCTTCCGGCCCCGCTCGAAGAGGACCGCCCCGAGCTTGCGCTCGCTCGTGCGCACGGAGTGGGAGACGGCCGACTGGGTCATGCCGAGCGCCGTCGCGGCGGCCGAGAAGCCGCCCTCGCGCGCCACGGCCAGCAGGATCCGCAGTTCACCCACGGCGGGCAGGGGTTCGGTCGCCATCAGGGCTCTCACCTCGTCGTATGAGCGGGATTCATGGAACGGGGGCAGCCATCGACGCTACCTCCTGCCCGGCCGCCGGATTCCTTCCTACGGTCTTCCGCATGACGAACGAGACCATGATCACCGTCCGGCAGACCGCCCGCCCCGACGGCTTCCCCACCCCCGGGCTCTTCTCCTTCACCGAGTCCCCGCTCCCCGCCCCCGAACCCGGCACCGCCCTGGTCGAGAACCTGCTCTGGTCCGTGGACCCCTACCACCGCGAGGCCATGGACGGCGACTTCCTCTGGACGCTCGGCTCACCCATGGAGGGCCGGACGCTCGGCCGGGTGCTCGACTCCCGCGACCCGGCGCTGCGCCCCGGCGACCTGGTCCTGCACCGCAAGGGCTGGCGCACCCACTCCGTGGTCGCCCGCGCCGAGGTCCGCCCGGTCCCCGACTTCGGCCCCGGGGTGCCGCTCGCCGCGCACCTCAGCATCCTCGGCGGCACCGGGCTCTCGGCGTACGTGGGCCTGACCCGGATCGCCCGGCTCCAGCCCGGCGAGGACCTGTTCGTGTCGGCGGCCGCGGGCGGGGTCGGCACGGCGGCCGGCCGCTTCGCCCGGCTGCTCGGCGCCGGCCGGATCGTCGGCAGCGCGGGCTCGGCGCGCAAGGTCGCCCACCTCACCGGGCGCATCGGCTTCGACGCGGCCTTCGACTACCACGACGGCCCGGTCGCCGAACTGCTCACCAAGGCCGCCCCGGGCGGCGTCGACACCGTCCTCGACGGGGTCGGCGGCGACCATCTGGAGGCCGCGATCGGATCGCTGCGCGACCACGGGCGGATCGCCTGGGTCGGCGCGGTCGCCCAGTACCACTCCCTCGCCACTCCCCCGCCCGCCCCGCGCAACCTGTTCGACCTGGTGGAGAAGAGCGGCCGCCTGGAGGGCTTCCTGGTGCGCAACCACATGGACGCGCAGGAGGAGCTGTACGACTTCGCGGTGGAGCACCTGCGCAGCGGGCGCCTCGAGCCGGACGTCACGGTGGTGGAGGGCTTCGAGCACATCGTGACGGCGTTCCTGGGCATGCTGCGCGGCGAGAACACCGGGAAGATGCTGGTCGCCCAGGAGGGACTGGAGAGCTAGCTAGATTGCTTTCCTACCTAGGTAGTGATGGAATGCCGTCATGGCCGCAGACCGCAGATCCAGCTGGCTCAAGGGAGTCCTCGACCTGCTCGTCCTCTCCTGCCTGACCGCCGGCGAGAGTTACGGGTACGAGATCGCCAAGTCGCTCGCCGAGGCGGGCCTGGGCGAGATCAAGGGCGGGACGCTGTATCCCGTACTGAACCGCCTGGAGGAGGCGGGCCTGGTGGAGGCCGAGTTCCGGGCCGCCGAGCGCGGACCGGGGCGGCGCTACTACCGGCTCACCGAGCGGGGGCGTACGCATCTGGCGGCCGAGAGCGCGGCCTGGACGGAGTTTCACCGGGCCGTACGAGGCAAGCTGCAAGCGGGGGGAAACGCATGAACACCGACGCCTACTTCACCGAACTCGCGGAGGCGCTGCGCACGACCGGCGTCCCCGAGGAGCAGCTCGCGCGGACCGTCGACGAACTGCGCGCCCACCTCGCCGAGTCGGGCACGGCCCCGGAGGAGGAGTTCGGCCCGGCCGCGCTGTTCGCGGCCTCGCTCGGCGGGCTCGCCCCGGCGCCCGGCGAGCCGGACCGGGCGGCGGAGCACTGGACCTGGACGGCGGACCTCTTCAACGACCGGCGGATGCTCGCGGTCCACGGCGACCAGGGCTGGGAGGTGGAGCACCTGGACTCGCTCGGCCGCTTCGTGTGCCGCCGGGCGCCCGGGGTCGCGCTCGCCTGGGAGTACCGCCGCGAGGTGATCGCCGGCCGGCGCCGCGCGAAGGTGCTCGCCGAGCTGGACCCGGAGGGCTGGGAGCTGTGCGGCGAGTGGCTGGTGTACGGCTACTTCAAGCGCCCCAAGGCGGCGACCGCGGGACCGGCCGGCACTCTGGACGCGCCGCCGGCGGCGCCGGAGAAGGTCTGGTTCCTGAGCCGCCGCGCCAAGGCGCTGCTCACTGTGTGGGCGCTGGCGTGCGGCGCCGCGTACCTGTCGCTCGGCCTGCCCGGGTTCGCGATCCTGGTCGCGGTCGGCAGCGCGCTGTCGGCGGTGTACACGGCGAACCTGGAGACGAGGCGGGGCAAGGTCGCGGGCGCCCGTACCGCCACCGGGAAGGACTGACGGAGCACCTCACGGGGATTCACATCACGTCCCCGTCCCGCCAGTCGAAGACCAGCGGCTCGGCCGGGTCCGGCAACGGGCGCCCGGCCGCCGGCCACAGATACGTCGAGTCCTCCTCGTCCGGCAGCCGCACGATCCCCGCCGGGCTCAGCGTCTCGATCCGCCCGCGCCACAGCCGCCATCCGCGCCCCCGGTAGAGCCCGGCCCCGCCCTCCGACGCGGACAGCGCCCCGAAGGCGTAGGCCCCGTCGATCGCGCGCTCCAGCTCGCCCATGATCCGCCCGCCGAGGCCCTGCCGCCGCAGCTCGGCCCGTACGGCCACGGCCTCGACGTACCCGACGCGGTACGAGCGCCCGTGGTGCAGCACGCGCCGCATCACCAGGCTGCCGTGCGCGGCGACGCCCCACTCGTCCTCCGTCCAGGCGTGGAGGCCGCCGAGCGCGTGGTCCCAGTCCTCGTCGGAGAACTCCCCGTCGAAGGCGTCGTCCAGCATCTCGCGCACGGCGCGGAGCCGCTCGGCGCCGAGCTCGTGGGTGGGGGCGGTCCAGAGGGTCATGCCCCCAGTCTCCTCCGGCGGTCTCCCCGGCCGCGGGACGGCGGAATGGAAACCGCCCCCGACCTCGGTTGGGGGACCAAGGAAGGGGGCGGTGACTAGGGGGAGGGGCTGCCTCAGCCCATGTGCGGGTAGCCGTACTCGGTCGGCGGGACCAGCGTCTCCTTGATGGCCCGGGTCAGGGTCCAGCGCATCAGGTTCTGCGGGGCACCGGCCTTGTCGTTGGTGCCGGAGGCGCGGCCGCCGCCGAAGGGCTGCTGGCCGACGACGGCGCCGGTCGACTTGTCGTTGATGTAGAAGTTGCCCGCGGCGAAGCGCAGCTTCTCCATCGTGTACGCGGCGGCGGCGCGGTCGTTCGAGATGACCGAGCCGGTGAGGGCGTAGTCGGAGACGGACTCCATCTGGGCCAGCATCTCGTCGTACTTGTCGTCCTCGTACACGTGGACGGCGAGGATCGGGCCGAAGTACTCGGTCGTGAAGACCTCGTTCTCCGGGTCGGTGCACTCGATGACCGTCGGGCGGACGAAGTAGCCCTCGGAGTCGTCGTAGGTGCCACCGGCGACGATCGTGCAGGTCTCGTCGGCCTTGGCGCGGTCGATGGCGGCCTTGTTCTTGGCGAAGGCACGGTCGTCGATGACGGCGCCGATGAAGTTCGACAGGTCGGTGACGTCACCCATCTTGATGCCGTCGACCTCGGCCGCGAACTCCTCCTTGAAGCCGTCGTTCCAGATGGAGGCCGGGATGTACGCACGCGAGGACGCGGAGCACTTCTGGCCCTGGAACTCGAAGGAGCCGCGGGTCAGCGCGGTCTTCAGGACGGCGCGGTCGGCGCTGGGGTGGGCGACGACGAAGTCCTTGCCGCCGGTCTCGCCGACGATCCGCGGGTAGGAGCGGTACTTCTCGATGTTGTTGCCGACCGTCTTCCACAGGTGCTGGAAGGTCCTGGTCGAGCCGGTGAAGTGGATGCCGGCCAGGTCGCGGTGGTTCAGGGCCACCTCGGAGACGGCGATGCCGTCGCCGGTCACCAGGTTGATGACGCCCTTCGGCAGGCCGGCCTCCTCCAGGAGCTCCATGAGGAGCACGGCGGAGTGGGTCTGGGTCGGGGACGGCTTCCAGACCACCACGTTGCCCATGAGGGCGGGGGCGGTGGGCAGGTTGCCGGCGATGGCCGTGAAGTTGAACGGCGTGATCGCGTAGACGAAGCCCTCGAGCGGGCGGTGGTCCAGACGGTTCCACACGCCCGGGGAGTTCGCCGGCGGCTGCTCGGCGAGGATCTGGCGGGCGTAGGCCACGTTGAAGCGCCAGAAGTCGACGAGCTCGCAGGGGGTGTCGATCTCGGCCTGCTGGGCGGTCTTCGACTGGCCGAGCATGGTGGAGGCGGCCAGCGTCTCGCGCCACGGGCCGGCGAGCAGCTCGGCGGCGCGCAGGATGATCGCGGCGCGGTCGTCGAAGGACATCGCGCGCCAGGCCGGGGCGGCGGCCAGGGCGGCGTCGATGGCGTCCTGGGCGTCCTGCTGGGTGGCGCCGGCGAAGGTGCCGATGACGGACTTGTGGTTGTGCGGCTGCACGACGTCGACGCGCTCGCCGCCGCCCATGCGCTTCACGCCGCCGATGGTCATCGGCAGCTCGCGCGGGTTGTCGGCCAGCTCCTTGAGCTTGGCCTCCAGGCGGGCGCGCTCGGGCGAGCCGGGGGCGTAGCCGTGCACCGGCTCGTTGACGGGAGTGGGGACCTGGGTCACAGCGTCCATGAGTCTCGGAACTCCTTCGGAGGGGTGTGGGGCTCAGCCCTTGGTGAGGATGGAGCGGACGAAGAAGAGGAGGTTGGCCGGCTTCTCCGCCAGGCGGCGCATGAAGTAGCCGTACCAGTCGGTGCCGTACGCGGTGTAGACGCGCATCCGGTGGCCCTCGGCCGCGAGCCGGTTCTGCTCCTCGGTGCGGATGCCGTACAGCATCTGGAACTCGTACTCGTCCAGCTTGCGCCCGGCGCGGCGGGCGAGCTCCTGGCCGACGGAGATGAGCCGGGGGTCGTGGGACCCGATCATCGGGTAGCCCTCGCCCTCCATCAGGATCTTCATGATCCGGACGTAGGCCTTGTCGATCTCGGGCTTGTCCTGGATCGCGACGGACGCGGGCTCCTTGTAGGCGCCCTTCACGATGCGCACGCGCGAGCCGTTGGCGGCCAGGCGGCGGGCGTCGTCCTCGGTGCGGAAGAGGTACGCCTGGATGACGCAGCCGGTCTGCGGGAAGTCCTTCCGCAGCTCCTCGTGGATGGCGAACATCGAGTCGAGGGTGGTGTGGTCCTCGGCGTCCAGGGTGACCGTGGTGCCGATCTCGGCGGCGGCCGCGACGACCGGGCGCACGTTGGCGAGGGCCAGCTCGTGGCCGTTCTCCAGGGACTGGCCGAACATCGAGAGCTTCACCGACATCTCGGCGCGGGCGCCGAGGCCCAGCTCCTTGAGGCGGCCGATGAGCTCCAGGTAGGCGTCGCGGGCGGCGTAGGACTGCTCGACGGTGGTGATGTCCTCACCGACGACGTCGAGGGTGACCTCCAGGCCGCGGGCGGCCAGGTCCTGCACGATCGGGATGACGTCGCCGACGGTCTCGCCCGCGATGAAGCGGGCGACGACCTGCTTGGTCCCGGGGGCGGCCGACACGAAACGGCGCATCTTGTCGCTGCGCGACGCGGCGAGGATCACGGGACCCAGCACGGGGCACCTCCAGAGGGCAGGGTGAGGAAAGGTGTCGTACCCGGATGGACGTGACCAACCGGGAACAGCACGAAGAACCACCGTGAAACCTAAGGATCGCTCCGATCGTCCGCCATCTACAGCTGTCACGCATCCGTGGCCGCGCTCTCAGACATCTGTCTGAAGGCGCGGGCGAACGGTGCGAGAATGGGCGCCGTGAAGGGCGATTACCAGGACCTGGTGGACGAGATCTCGACGCTGCTCGGCGCCCCCGCGACCCTGGAGAACCGGGACTTCGGGCTGATCGCCTTCGGCGCGCACGACTCCGAGGACGACAGCGCCATGGACCCGGTCCGCACCCGCTCGATCCTGACCCGGAAGTCCACCCCGGCGGTCCGGGCCTGGTTCGAGGGCTTCGGCATCACCCGCGCGACCGGCCCGGTCCGCATCCCGGCCGCGCCCGACGCGGGCGTGAACCGGGGCCGGATCTGTCTGCCGGTACGCCATCGGGGCGTGGTCCTCGGTTACGTGTGGCTGCTCGACGCCGAGCCGGGCCCCTCGCACGCCCAGCTGACCGCCGCCATGGAGGTCGCCGCCCGGATCGGCGACCTGCTCGCCGACGAGGAACGGGCCGGCGCCGACCTCTCCCGCGAACTGCGCGCCACCCTGACGGCGGAACGCGGCTGGCAGTACGACATGGCGGTCGCCGCCCTCCGCACCGCCCTCGGCCCGGACGCCGACGGCCTGCACGCCCTGATCTGCCTGGCCCCCTGGCCGGACGAGGACTCCCCGTCCCCACGCACGGTGCCGGGCGCGGCGGCTCTCTGCACGGTGCCGTGGAGCCGGCCGCGAACGGGGGACGCGGGGCCAGGGCCGGGCATGGGCGCGGCATCCCGTACGGGGGCGGGGGCGCGGCCCGGCTCGGGCGGCGGCGCGCGGGCAGGCTCGGGCGCGGCATCCCGTACGGGCGCGGGGGCACGGTCCGGCTCGGGCGGCGGCACGCGGGTGGCCTCCGGCGCGGGAGCCCGTACGGGCGCGGGCGGCGGGCTCGCGGGCGACCCGGGGCCCGGCGCCCCGGCCGGGTCCACGGAGGGCGGCGGCGCGGCGCGGGCGCTCGCCGCGCTCGTGCGGCTGCGTTCGGGGGACAACCTGTCGCCCGCCACCACGGCGGCCGGCCGGCTGCAGGCCACGGCGGGGGCGGCCGGGGTCGCCGGCATCGCCTCACCGCGGCGCGGGCTCGCGGACCTCGACATCGCCTGGCGGGAGGCCGCGTCGGCGGCGCGGGCCGCGAGCGCCCAGCCGCACCTCGGCCCGCTGGCCGAGTGGGCCGCGCTCGGCCCGTACCGGATGCTCACCGCGCTCCCGCCCGCCGAACCGGACCCGGCGGTGCGCGCCCTGCTCGCCCCGGCCCATGCCGAACTGGCCCGCACGGCCGAGGTGTTCCTCGACCACGCCGGCCAGGCGGGCCGCACGGCGACGGCCCTCGGCATCCACCGCCAGACCCTCTACTACCGCCTCTCCCGCGTCGAACAGCTCACCGGCCTCGACCTGGACGAGGGCGAGGACCGGCTGCTGCTGCACATGGCGCTGAAGGCGGCGCGGCTGTAGCCGCCGGGGCCGTCAGGCGGGCGGCGCCGGCTCCAGGCGCACGCAGCAGCGCCCCTCACCGGGCGCGAGACAGGCCTCGTACCCCTCCTCGTCGAGCCCTTCCAGGACCCCGCGCACCAGGTGCAGGTTCATCCCGCACACGGTCGCCGTGTGCTCGCGCGCGAGCGCGTGGAAGGGGCAGTTGCCGAGCACGAGGGCGGTCCCGCCGGGCCCGTCGGGACGTGGCTCGAACCCGTACCGCTCCAGGAAGGCGAACAGCTCGGCGCGTTCGCGCGCGGCGAGCCGGGCGCCGAGCGCGTGCGCCCTGCGGTGCAGTACGGCCCTGACCGGCTCGCCGGTCTCCTCGGACTCCTCCAGGGCCTGGGCGAGCAGCCGGCCGGCGAGTTCGTAGTGCCGCTCGGGCAGGCTGACGGCGACCTCCCGCGCGGAACGCCGGTAGAGCTTGGCCGGGCGGCCGGCGCCGGGGCCGGTGCGGCCGGTGCGGCGCTCGTAGACCACGTCGAGCAGGGACTCGTCGGACAGCCGGTCCAGATGGAACGCCGCGGTCTGCCGGGCGATCCCGAGGGCCTCGGCGGCCTCGTCGCGGCTGACCGGTCCGGGCTGCCGGACCACGTGGTCGTAGAGCCTGCGCCGGGTCGGCTCGTCGAGTGCGGCAACCGCCGATACGTCTTTCGAGTGCTCCACGAACACCAGTGTAAAACCCATCGCCATTGACTAAAGAGGGCGACCGCGCTTCTATCGTTAATGAGAGTTGTCGATAGAAATCGACAGCGCGGACCCCGAGAGGCGTGTGCCATGTCGTCCTCAACCACCGCACCCACCACCCCCGCGCGGCAACAGCGCCGGGCCGCCCTCCGCGACCCCGGCTACCAGGCCTTCCTGATCCTGCGGACCGGCTTCACGGTGGCGCCGATCCTCTTCGGCCTGGACAAGTTCGCCAATCTGCTCACCGACTGGCCCCACTACCTCGCGCCGTGGATCAACGACATCGTGCCCGGCACCGCGCAGCAGGCCATGTACGCGGTGGGCGGCGTCGAGATCGTCGCGGGCGTCGTCGTCGCGCTCGCCCCGCGGTTCGGCGGCTGGCTCGTGGCGGGCTGGCTGGCCGGCATCATCGTCAACCTGCTGACCATTCCGGGGTATTACGACGTCGCCCTGCGCGACTTCGGCCTGCTGCTCGGCGCGGTCGCCCTGGCCCGGCTCGCGGAGCGCTACCGGGCGCGGTGACCACCCCTACTCCCCCATCAGCACCTTGAGGCCCTCGGTCAGGTCGTCGGCGCTCGGCGCGGTCTCCGGGTCGACCATCCACTGGATCATCACCCCGGTGGCCAGGGCCTGCACCAGCAGCCCGGCGACCCGGGCCTTCTCGGGCTCGGCCGCCGGGTCGATGCCGAGGAAGCCCTCCGCCATGCCGAGCCGGCCCTCGCGCTGGGGCTCCTTGATGGCCTCGCGCAGCTTCTCGTCGTCGTCGATGCGGGTGACGACCTCGGTCTGCAGCTTCCACACCGGGCGGCTCGCCTCGGCGCTGGCGATGAGCTGCGCCCAGACGTCACGGAAGCGCTGGTACGGGTCGGGGGAAGGATCCTTTCCGGCCTCCTCGGCCGGGCCCACCCGGTGGCCCCACTCCTCGGTGAGCGCCAGGAACGCCTGCTGGAGCAGGGCGTCCTTGGAGCCGTAGTGGTAGCCGATGGAGGCGAGGTTGGTGCCCGAGGCGGCGACGATGTCGCGGGCCGTGGTGCGCCCGTACCCCTTCTCCAGGAGGCAGCGCTTGGCGCCCTCCAGCAGATCTTCCTTGTGTCCCATGAAAAGCACTGTACCCGGCCTCTAGACATCCGTGTAAGACGAGTGTCTAGAAGCCGGGTACGAGGTCCGGCGGGTGAAGCGTCAGACCAGGTTGACCGAGCGGGCCGAGGCGGCGCCGATCTCGGCGGCGATGTCCGCGAGCACGTTCGCCGGGACGGTCTCGTCGACGGTGAGCACGACCAGCGCCTCGCCGCCCTCCACGGTCCGGGAGACCTGCATGCCCGCGATGTTCAGACCGGCCTCGCCGAGGATCCGGCCCACCGTGCCGACGACACCGGGACGGTCCTCGTAGCGCAGCACCGCCATGTGGTCGGCGAGCGCCAGGTCCACGTCGTAGTCGCCGACCGCGACGATCTTCTGCAGGTGCTTCGGGCCCGCGAGCGTGCCGGAGACCGAGACCTCCTGACCGTTCGCCAGCGTGCCGCGCACGGTGACCATGTTGCGGTGGTCGGGCGACTCGGAGCTCGTCGTCAGGCGCACCTCGACACCGCGCTCCTGCGCGAACAGCGGCGCGTTGACGTACGACACCGTCTCGTCGACGACGTCCTCGAACACGCCCTTGAGCGCGGAGAGTTCGAGCACCTTCACGTCGTGCTGGGTGATCTCGCCGTACACCTCGACGTCGAGGCGGGCCGCGACCTCGCCGGCGAGCGCCGTGAAGATCCGGCCGAGCTTCTCGGCGAGCGGCAGACCCGGCTTGACGTCCTCGGCGATGACGCCGCCCTGCACGTTGACCGCGTCCGGGACCAGCTCGCCGGCGAGCGCCAGGCGCACCGACTTGGCGACCGCGATACCGGCCTTCTCCTGGGCCTCGTCCGTGGAGGCACCGAGGTGCGGGGTGCAGACGACCTGGTCGAGCTCGAAGAGCGGGGAGTCCGTGCAGGGCTCCTTCGCGTACACGTCGAGGCCCGCGCCGGCGACCCGGCCCTCCTTGAGCGCCGAGTACAGCGCCGCCTCGTCCACGATGCCGCCGCGCGCGGCGTTGACGATCCGGACCGACGGCTTGACCTTGTGCAGCGCCTCGTCGCCGATGAGACCGAGGGTCTCGGGGGTCTTCGGCAGGTGGACGGTGATGAAGTCGGCGACCTCGAGCAGCTCGTCCAGGGACAGCAGCTTCACGCCCATCTGGGCGGCGCGGGCCGGCTGCACGTAGGGGTCGTACGCGACGATCTTCATGCCGAAGGCGGACATCCGCTGGGCGACCAGGACGCCGATGCGGCCGAGGCCGACGACGCCGAGGGTCTTCTCGCTGAGCTCGACGCCCGTGTACTTCGAGCGCTTCCACTCGCCGTTCTTCAGCGCGGTGTTGGCCTGCGGGATATTGCGCGCGGTGGCGACGAGCAGACCGCACGCGAGCTCGGCGGCGGTGACGATGTTGGAGGTCGGGGCGTTGACGACCATCACGCCGGCCTTGGTGGCGGCGGAGACGTCCACGTTGTCCAGGCCGACACCGGCGCGGGCGACGACCCGCAGCTTCTTGGCGGCGGCGATGGCCTCCGCGTCGACCTTGGTCGCGGAGCGGATCAGGATGGCGTCGACATCGGCGATCGCGGGGAGCAGTTCGGCGCGGTCCGCGCCGTTGCAGTGCCGGATCTCGAAGTCCGGGCCCAGGGCGTCGACGGTGGCGGGCGACAGCTCTTCAGCGATGAGTACGACGGGTTTCGAGCTCACGTTGAGTCCTCACAGAGACGGTGCGGACGGCCGTCCCGACGGCCGCAGCAGTGGAGGGGGCTAGCCGCGTGAAAGCGCACGACGCTGTGGGCCAGACGCGATGTTGTTGAGCAGTGTAGTGGTGCGGGGACACGGTTCCTGCGCCTCCTTGGCAGGATCACTCATCCGTGGTTGGACGGGGTGTCCAAGGCCGTGGGACGAGGTGTCCAGGATGTGGCACGGGGCCGGACGAACCGCCCGGCCCCTTGCCTTGGAGGCTTACGCCTCCTCGTCGTTCACCCAGCTCATGAGCTTGCGCAGCTCCTTGCCGGTGGTCTCCAGGAGGTGCTTCTCGTCCTGGGTCTTGTACTCGTTGTACTTCTTCAGGCCGCCGTGGTACTCGTCCATCCAGTTCTTGGCGAAGGTGCCGTCCTGGATCTCCGCGAGGACCTTCTTCATCTCGGCCTTGGTGGCGTCCGTGATGATGCGCGGGCCGGTGATGTAGTCGCCCCACTCGGCGGTCTCGGAGACGGACCAGCGCATCTTCTCCAGGCCGCCCTCGTACATGAGGTCCACGATCAGCTTCAGCTCGTGGAGGCACTCGAAGTACGCGATCTCCGGCTGGTAGCCGGCCTCGACGAGGGTCTCGAAGCCCGCCTTGACGAGGGCGCTGGCGCCACCGCAGAGGACGGCCTGCTCGCCGAAGAGGTCGGTCTCGGTCTCCTCGGTGAAGGTCGTCTTGATGACGCCGGCGCGGGTGCCGCCGATGGCCTTGGCGTACGACAGGGCCAGGGCGAACGCGTTGCCCGTGGCGTCCTTCTCGACGGCGGCGATCGCCGGGACGCCGCGACCCTCCTCGTACTGGCGGCGGACCAGGTGGCCCGGGCCCTTCGGGGCGACCAGCGCGACGTCGACGCCGGCCGGGGGCTTGATGAAGCCGAAGCGGACGTTGAAGCCGTGGGCGAAGAAGAGGGCGTCGCCGTCCTTCAGGTTCGGGGCGATGGACTCCTCGTAGACCTGGGCCTGGATCGGGTCCGGGATGAGGATCATGATGACGTCGGCCTCGGCGGCGGCCTCGGCGGGCGTCACGACGCGCAGGCCCTGCTCCTCGGCCTTGGCCTTGGACTTGGAGCCCTCGTGCAGACCGACGCGGACGTCCACGCCCGAGTCGCGGAGCGACAGCGCGTGGGCGTGTCCCTGGCTGCCGTAGCCGATCACCGCGACCTTGCGGCCCTGGATGATGGACAGGTCGGCGTCGGCGTCGTAGAACAGCTCGGCCACTGGGAATCTCCTTGAGGTGCTGGTGTTGCTCCCACCGTACGGCGGGGTGCGGGAGGAAGGTTTTCGGGTCTCGCCAGGCGGACCGCCGGGTGGACCGGCGGTCACGGCCTGTTGACGACAGAGAGTGTCACGCGCTGCGGTCGAGGGCCCGCAGGGACCGGTCCGTGATGGACCGGGCGCCACGCCCTATGGCGATCGTGCCGGACTGGACGAGCTCCTTGATGCCGAACTGCTCCAGCATCTTCAGCATCGCCTCGAGCTTGTCACTCGAACCGGTGGCCTCGATGGTGACCGCCTCCGGCGAGACGTCCACGGTCTTCGCTCGGAAGAGCTGGACGATCTCGACGATCTGGGAGCGGGTCTCGTTGTCGGCGCGGACCTTCACCAGGACGAGCTCGCGCTGGATCGCAGCGCTGGGCTCGAGTTCGACGATCTTCAGGACGTTGACCAGCTTGTTGAGCTGCTTGGTCACCTGCTCAAGGGGCAGGTCCTCGACATTGACCACGATGGTGATGCGGCTGATGTCGGGGTGCTCGGTGACACCGACGGCGAGGGAGTCGATGTTGAAGCCGCGACGGGAGAACAGGGCGGCGATCCGGGCGAGGATGCCGGGGGTGTTCTCGACCAGGACGGAGAGCGTGTGCTTGGTGGACATGGTGTGGGTCTCTTCCCTCTAGCTCTTCTTCGCTCTGCGGCTCAGTCGTCTTCGCCGTCGCCGAAGTCGGGGCGGACGCCCCGGGCGGCCATGACCTCGTCGTTGGAGGTGCCCGCGGCGACCATCGGCCAGACCTGGGCGTCCTCGTGGACGATGAAGTCGATCACGACCGGGCGGTCGTTGATGGCGTTGGCCTCGGCGATGACCTTGTCGAGGTCGGCCGGGTCCTCACAGCGCAGCGCGACGCAGCCCATGGCCTCGGACAGCTTGACGAAGTCCGGGATACGGGTGCCCCGGGCGTCCGGGTTGACGTCGTCCGGGCCGGAGTGCAGCACCGTGTTGGAGTAGCGCTGGTTGTAGAACAGCGTCTGCCACTGGCGGACCATGCCGAGGGCGCCGTTGTTGATGATGGCGACCTTGATCGGGATGTTGTTCAGGGCGCAGGTGACCAGTTCCTGGTTGGTCATCTGGAAGCAGCCGTCGCCGTCGATGGCCCAGACCGTACGGTCCGGCGCGCCGGCCTTGGCGCCCATGGCGGCCGGGACGGCGTAGCCCATCGTGCCGGCGCCGCCGGAGTTGAGCCAGGTGCGCGGCTGCTCGTAGTCGACGAAGTGCGCGGCCCACATCTGGTGCTGGCCGACGCCGGCGGCGAAGATCGTGCCCTCCGGGGCCAGCGCGCCGACGCGCTGGATGACCTGCTGCGGCGACAGGCTGCCGTCCTCGGGCAGGTCGTAGCCGAGCGGGTAGGTCTCGCGCCAGCGGCTGAGGTCGCTCCACCAGGCGCTGTAGTCGCCCTTGTGGCCCTCGGTGTGCTCGGCCTGGACGGCCTGGACCAGGTCGGCGATGACCTCGCGGGCGTCACCGACGATCGGGACGTCGGCGGCGCGGTTCTTGCCGATCTCGGCCGGGTCGATGTCGGCGTGGACGATCTTGGCGTACGGGGCGAAGCTGTCCAGCTTGCCGGTGACGCGGTCGTCGAAGCGGGCGCCGAGGGCGACGATCAGGTCGGCCTTCTGCAGGGCGGTGACGGCGGTGACGGCACCGTGCATGCCGGGCATGCCGACGTGCAGCGGGTGGCTGTCGGGGAACGCGCCGAGCGCCATCAGGGTGGTGGTGACCGGGGCGCCGGTGAGCTCGGCGAGGACCTTCAGCTCGGCGGTGGCGCCGGCCTTGATGACGCCGCCGCCGACGTACAGGACGGGCCGCTTGGCGGAGGTGATCAGCTTGGCCGCCTCGCGGATCTGCTTGGCGTGCGGCTTGGTCACCGGGCGGTAGCCGGGCAGGTCGGTCTGCGGCGGCCAGCTGAAGACCGTCTTCGCCTGGAGGGCGTCCTTGGCGATGTCGACCAGGACCGGGCCGGGGCGGCCGGTGGCGGCGATGTGGAACGCCTCGGCGATCGTCCGCGGGATGTCCTCGGCCTTGGTGACCAGGAAGTTGTGCTTGGTGATCGGCATCGTGATGCCGCAGATGTCCGCCTCCTGGAAGGCGTCGGTGCCGATCGCCTTGGAGGCGACCTGGCCGGTGATCGCGACCAGCGGGACCGAGTCCATGTGGGCGTCGGCGATCGGGGTGACCAGGTTGGTGGCGCCCGGCCCGGAGGTCGCCATGCAGACGCCGACCTTGCCGGTGGCCTGGGCGTAGCCGGTGGCGGCGTGGCCCGCGCCCTGCTCGTGGCGGACCAGGATGTGGCGGACCCGCTGCGAGTCCATCATCGGGTCGTACGCCGGGAGGATGGCGCCGCCGGGGATGCCGAAGACGGTGTCGGCGCCCACTTCCTCGAGAGAGCGGATGAGGGACTGCGCACCCGTGACGTGCTCGACGGTGGTGGCGGGCTGTGCGCCGCTACGGGGTCGCGGCTGCGGATGGTGCCCGGTGGCCTGCTCGGTCATCAGCATTCTCTTCTCGAAGCAGAGGGTTTTTGCGAGGGTTTGGTACGACTTCGGGGTGTTCCGGTGCAACAAAAAACCCCTCGTGCCGTGAGGCAAGCGAGGGGAGCGCGTCGGGTGCTTTTCAGGCGGACCTTCTGGGGGCCTGCCTCAGCCGACGCGCTTGCCAAGTACGAGAATTCGGGTGCGCATGGCACTGACCCTCCCCCCGACGCGCTGTCACTGTCAAGTGGGTGGGACGGGCGTCTCATCATGTGAGCGCACGGGAGGCCGGTTTCCGGCGGTCAGAGCGCTCACCGGGGTCGCGGCGGTCGCCGCGTTCACCGGAACGGACGCACCCGGCAGCGGGTACTCGTCCCGGACCAGCGCGCGGCGCAGCCGGTACTCGTCGAGCGGGCCGGAGAAGGCCATGCCCTGGCCGTGGGTGCAGCCCATGGCGCGCAGGGCGAGGACCTGCTCGGGCATGTCGACGCCGTCGGCGACGGACTGCATCCCGAGGTCGCCGGCGATGCGCAGCAGACCGCTGGTGATCTTGCGCAGTCTGGCCGATTCCACCACGCCCTCGACCAGGCCCCGGTCCAGCTTCAGCAGGTCCACGGGGAGCCTGCGCAGCGCGCTGATGGCGGCGTGGCCGCTGCCGAAGCCGTCGAGGGCGATCCGGACGCCGAGCCGGCGCAGGGCGGCGAGCCGCTGCTCCAGCTCGTCGAAGGTCACCCGGGGGTCCCGCGGGTCGGTGTCGGCGAGCTCGATGATCAGGGACCCGGAGGGCAGCCCGTGCCGGGTGAGCAGGGCCTCGACGGAGCCGAGCGGCATGGACCGGTCGAGCAGCCGGCGGGCGGAGAGCCGGACGGTGACCGGGGTGCGGTGGCCGATTCCGGCCCGTTCGGCGGCCTGCTCGACGGCCTCCTCCAGGAGCCACCGTCCGAGCTCGGCGGTGCGCTCGCCGTCGTCGGCGGCCCGCAGGAACTCGGCCGGGGTGAACAGGATGCCCTGCGCGGAGCGCCAGCGGGCCTGGGCGGCGACGGCGGTGATCCGGCCGGTGGCGAGGTCCACCACGGGCTGGTGCAGCAGGGCGAACTCGCCGTCGTGCAGGGCCGTGCGCAGCCGGGCGGCGAGCTCGGTGCGCTTGACCACCTCGGCCTGCATCTGCGGGGCGTAGAGCTCGACCCGGTCCTTGCCGCCGGCCTTGGCCCGGTACATCGCGAGGTCGGCGTTGCGCAGCAGGTCGCCGGCGCTGATGCCGGGCTCGGCGAAGGCGACGCCGATCGAGGCGGCGACCCGCACCTCGTTCCCCGCCTGCAGGCGGTACGGCTGGGAGAGCCGGACCCGCAGCCGGTCGGCGATGTCGTGGACGCGGCACTCGCGGGCGGCCTGGTCGCGGGTGCCGTCGCCGAGGATGAGCGCGGCGAACTCGTCGCCGCCGAGCCTTGCGGCGGTGTCCCCGGCCCGTACGGCGTCCTGGAGCCGGCGGGCGGCCTGGACGAGCAGCTCGTCACCGGCCTGGTGGCCGAGGCGGTCGTTGACCGCCTTGAAGCCGTCCAGGTCGATGAAGAGCACGGCGGTGCCCGGGTCGGTGGCGCGGCGGCCGCCGAGCGCGCCGCGCACCCGCTCGGTGAACAGGGCGCGGTTGGGCAGGTCGGTGAGCGGGTCGTGCTCGGCGTTGTGCCGCAGCTGCGCCTGCAGGCGGACCCGCTCGGTGACGTCGCGGCTGTTGAAGAGCAGGCCGCCCTGGTGGCGGTTGACGGTGGACTCGACGTTCAGCCAGGCGCCGGTGCCGGAGCGGAAGCGGCACTCGATCCGGGTGGTGGGCTCCTCGGCGGGCGGCGCGGCCAGGAAGCGGCGCACCTCGTGGACGACTGCGCCGAGGTCCTCGGGGTGGATGAGCGAGGCCAGCTCGGAGCCGACCAGGTCCTCCGCCTCGCGCCCGTACACGCCGGCGGCGGCGGGGCTGACGTACCGCAGTATGCCGGTGGGCGCGGCGATCATGATGACGTCGCTGGAGCCCTGCACGAGCGACCTGAAGTGGTTCTCCTTCTGGGCCAGTTCGTGGGTGAGGGCGATGTTGTCGAGCAGCATGATGCCCTGCCGGACGACCAGGGCGAGCACCACGGCGCAGCCGGTGAGGACGACGACGCGGTCCACTCTGCGTCCCTCGACGACGTTGTACAGGATGCTCAGGGTGCAGACCGCCGCCGCGAGGTACGGCGTGAGGGCGGCCAGCGATCCGGCGAGGGGGCGGCTGTGCGGGTGCCGGGCGGTGCGGGCCGGCGCGGGCGGCGGGTCGGCGTGCCGGCGCGCACCCCAGGGCGCGTAGGCGAGCAGCAGGGAGCCCGCGAACCAGCCGGCGTCCAGGAGCTGCCCGGAGCTGTAGTGCTCGCGCAGCAGCGGCGAGGTGAACAGGGCGTCGCACAGCACGGTGAGCGCGAGGGCGGCGATGGCCGTGTTGACCGCGGAGCGGTTGAGGTGGGAGCGGCGGAAGTGCAGCGCGAGCACCATGCTGACGAGGACGATGTCGAGCAGCGGGTACGCGAGCGAGAGCGCGGCCCGCGCGACGCTCTCGCCGGGCACGTACGCGGTGTGCGCGAGGGCGAGGCTCCACGAGAGGGTGAGCAGCGAGCCGCCGATCAGCCAGGCGTCGAGCCCCAGGCAGACCCAGCCGGCCCGGGTCACCGGCCGCTTGGCGAGGACGAGCAGCCCGACGATCGCGGGCGGTGCGAAGAGCAGGAAGCACAGGTCGGCGACGGAGGGGCTGGGCACCGGGCGGCGCAGCACCACCTCGTACCAGCCCCAGACGGCGTTCCCGGCGGAGGCCATGAAGGACGAGAAGGCGAAGAGCAGCCAGGCGGGGCGGAAGACGCGGTGGCGGCCGCGGGCGTAGAGCAGGCAGGAGACGGCGGCGGCGAGCGCGGCAGCGCTCAGCCCGAAGTCACCCATGACGAGCGCGAGTTCCTCGGAGCCCCAGCCGAGCGCGGCGCCGGTCGCGTATCCGCCGCAGATGAGCCCGAGCCCGATCTGCGCGATCACCCCGCCGGCCCCGCCCGCGGGCCGCTGCGGCACCCCGGGCCGCGCCGCCCCGGCCCCGGCCCCGGCCCGGCTTCGGACGAGCGTCCCGGTGCTCACCGGCTCCTCCGGAAACTCGCACGGGTGCCCGTGCGCCCGCTGCGGCGCGGCCCCGTCCACGACCCCCTCCGACCGCACCCCGGCATGCCCGCCGCACCCACCGGCCGGCTCGACACCACGGCACGCCCCGGGCGAGCGGGGCGCGGCGGCGTCGGCGGCCGTCGCGTCCTGCCCGGCGGCCGCGCCGGGGGCGAGGCCGTCGGTGCCGTCCGCGGTCGCGGTGTCGCTCGCGCGGGGGGCGGGGACGACGAGGGGGCGGCCGGGGGCGCCGGGCGCGCCGCGCTCGACGGCGGACGGCTCGGGCGCGCCCGCAGGCATGCGGCGCTCGACGGAGGACCGCTCGGGTGCGGCAGTCCGGTCCCCGGGCGGGCGGCGCTCGACGGGGGGCGGTTCCGGCCTGTCGGAGGTGGCGGGCTGGTCCGGGACCGTGCGGTCCGGGAGGGTCGTCGGGAGGGCGGCCGGCGGCGGCGTGGCCGCGCCGGATCGGCGGTCGCTCGGCCGTGCTTCACCCGTCGCCCCCCTCGGAATCTGATGTCCCGTCACTTCGCTCCCCAGCGTCTGCCCGTACCTCGACGCAGTCCCCCGCTCCGGGACGATACACCAGGATCGTCACTCAGGGACAGGGGATAAGTACTCTGCGTGATGACCAGGGGGCTTGTGTCCGGCGCACTCCGGAGGCTTGCCCGCCCGGAGCGGCCTCACGTGGTCAGGACGACGTTCGCGAGCTCCTGCCCCGCGGCGAACCGCGTCAGCTGGGCCGCGAGCAGGCGCTTCGCGCGGGGCATGAACGCCGAGGTGGAACCGCCCACATGAGGGGTGACGAGGACGCCCGGAGCGTGCCACAGCGGGTGGCCGGCGGGCAGCGGTTCGGGGTCGGTGACGTCGAGCGCCGCCGTGATCCGGCCGCTCTCCACCTCCTTCAGGAGCGCCGCGGTGTCCACCACGGAGCCGCGCGCCACGTTGACCAGCAGCGCACCGTCCTTCATCCGGGCGAGGAAGCCCGCGTCGGCGAGGTGACGGCTCTCGGGGGTCAGCGGTACGGAGAGCACGACCACGTCGGCCTCGGGCAGCAGCGCGGGCAGTTCGGTGAGCGGGTGCACGGGACCGCGCTCCGTGGCACGCGCGGAGCGCGCGACGCGCACGACCCGCGCGCACTCGAAGGGCGCGAGCCGGTCCTCGATGGCGGCGCCGATCGACCCGTACCCGACGATCAGCACCGACTTGTCGGCGAGCGCCGGGTAGAAACCGGCCCGCCACTCCTCCGCGTCCTGGCCGCGCACGAAGCCCGGGACGCCGCGCAGCGAGGCGAGGATCAGGGCGAGCGTCAGCTCGGCCGTGCTGGCCTCGTGCACGCCCCGGGCGTTGCACAGCCGGACGCCCGGCCGCAGCGCGCCGAGACCGGGGGTGACGTGGTCGATGCCGGCGGACAGGGTCTGCACGGCCCGGACGTTGGTCATCCCGGCGAGCGGCCGGACGGCGACCGCCTCGCCCTTCATGTACGGCACGACGTAGAAGGCGCAGTTCGCCGGATCGGCCGGGAAGTCCGGTTCGCCGTCCCAGAAACGGTAGTTCAGGCCCGCCGTGCCCGGCGCGGGGAGTCCGTCGATCTCCTCGGCGGGGATCGGAAGCCACACGTCGGTGGCGCCGGCGGGTGCGGTCTGTTCGAGTGTCATGTCCGCGAGGCTATGCGAAGGATCCCGCGCGCCATTGGTTACTTTGGGGGACGGCACAGGGAGGGGTAGCGGCACGGTGGAGCGCAGGACGATCGGGGCGGCGGCGCTCGGGGTGGGGGCGGTGGGTCTCGGCTGCATGCCGATGAGCTGGGCGTACAGCGGCTCGGAGCGGCGGGGCGACCGTTCGCTGCGGGCGGTGCACGCGGCCCTGGACGCCGGGGTGAGCCTGCTCGACACCGCCGACATGTACGGCCCGTTCACCAACGAGCTGCTGCTCGGCCGGGTGCTCAGGGAACGCCGGGCGGACGCCTTCGTGTCGACGAAGTGCGGGCTGCTCGTGGGCGACGGGCACGTCGTGGCCAACGGCCGCCCCGGCTATGTCCGCCGCGCCTGCGACGCCTCGCTGCGGCGGCTCCAGACCGATGTGATCGACCTCTACCAGCTGCACCGGGCCGACCCCGAGGTGCCGGTCGAGGAGACCTGGGGCGCCATGGCCGAGCTGGTCCGGGCGGGCAAGGTGCGGGCGCTCGGGCTCTGCGCGGTGGGCGCGCGGTCCACCCGGCGGGGCACGCGCGGCGGCGACCATGACGGAACGATCCGGCAACTGGAGCGCATCCAGCAGGTCTTCCCGGTCAGCGCGGTCGAGGCCGAGCTGTCGGTGTGGTCGCCGGAGGCCCTGGAGCGGCTGCTGCCCTGGTGCGCGGCGCGGGGCGTGGGCTTCCTGGCCGCGATGCCGCTGGGCAGCGGCTATCTGACCGGCACCCTGAAGCCGGGCGGCGGCTTCGAGGCGGACGACCCGCGGGCCCGCCACCCGCGCTTCACGGCCGAGATGATGGCCGCCAACCAGCCTCTGGTGGCGGGTCTGCGCCGGGTCGCGGCCCGGCACGGCGCGGACGTCACCCCGGCGCAGGTGGCACTCGCCTGGGTGCTGGCCCAGGGCCCGCACGTGATCCCGATCCCGGGCGCGAAGCGGGAGCGGTGGGCCGTGGAGAACGCGCGGGCGGCGCAGCTCGTCCTGGACGCGGCGGACCTCGCGGAGATCGCGAAGCTGCCGGCGCCGCGGGGGTCGTGGGACTGAGGGACCAGGCACTACGGAGAGGACCGGGAGCATGGGCAGAGGCCGAGGCGGAGTCGTCGTGAAGGGTGCGGCGGGCGCTGTCGCCGCCCTGCTGCTGGCCGCCGGGTGCTCCTCGCCCTCGACCCCGTCGGCACCCTCGTCGCCGCCGACAGCGTCGGCGCCCCCGTCCTCCCCCTCCTCGTCTCCCTCCCCCACCGCCACCGCGGCCCGCGTCCGTGTCCTCGGCACCCTCACCCGGGACCTGAAGTCGCCGTGGGGGCTCGTCGAGCTGCCCGGCGGCGATCTGCTCGTCTCCTCCCGCGACGAGCGCACCATCACCCGCGTCGACGCGAGGACCGGCCGCAAGACCTCGCTCGGCGAGGTTCCCGGCGTCGTCCCGGGCGGCGAGGGCGGGCTGCTCGGCCTCGCGCTGCGGGACGGCCGGCTGTACGCGTACCTGACCTCCGCCACGGACAACCGGATCGTCCGCATGCGGTACGGCGGCGGGGCCGGCGACCGGCTCGGGAAGCCGGAGCCGGTGCTCACCGGCATCCCCAAGGGGCTGGTGCACGACGGCGGCCGGATCGCCTTCGGGCCCGACGGGATGCTGTACGCGGGGACCGGCGAGACCGGGCGGACCGGGCTCGCCCAGGACAGGGGCTCGCTCGGCGGCAAGATCCTGCGGATGACGCCGGAGGGCCGCCCCGCGCCCGGCAACCCGTTCCCCGGCTCCGTCGTCTGGTCGTACGGCCACCGCAACGTCCAGGGGCTGGCCTGGGACGCGGACGGGCGGCTGTGGGCGTCGGAGTTCGGCCAGGACACCTGGGACGAGCTCAATCTGATCGAGCCCGGCCGGAACTACGGCTGGCCGGTGGTCGAGGGCCGCGCCGGGCGGGCCGGCTACACCGACCCGGTGGCCCAGTGGCCCACCGACGAGGCGTCGCCGAGCGGCATCGCGTACGCGCGGGGCGCGATCTGGCTGGCCGCGCTGCGGGGGCAGCGGCTGTGGCGCGTTCCGCTCTCCGGAGCGGAACGTTCCGGAGAGCCTCGGGCGTTTCTGAAGGGTGAGTACGGGCGGCTGCGCACGGTCCTGGCGACCGCGGGCGGCACCCGGCTCTGGCTGGTGACCAACGAGACCGACACCCGGGGGACCCCGGAACCGGGGGACGACCGCATCCTCCGCCTGGAGGTCTCGCCCTAGCGCAGGAGGAAGGCGAGACCGATGTTCAACGCCATGGACGAGTTCTTCGCGCCCGGCCGCAAGCACACCGAGGACGAGCGGCAGCGCCTCGCCCTGACCCGGGAGGACCTCGGCGACGGCGATCCCTCCCGGGGGCCGATAGACCTGACCTCCGGGAAGGTGACCATACGCATACCGCCCGCCTCCCCCGCCGCCGAGCGCGGCTGATCAGACCGGCGGGGCCTCCAGGAGGCGCAGCCGGTGGGCCATCGCCGCCGCCTCGCCGCGCCCCGCGACGCCCAGCTTCGCGAGGATGTTGGAGACGTGGACGCTGGCCGTCTTCGGTGAGATGAACAGCTCCTCGGCGATCTGCCGGTTGGTGCGGCCCTCGGCGACGAGCCGCAGCACGTCCTGTTCGCGCGGCGTCAGACCGAAGGCGTCGTCCTGCTCCGGCTCGGGCTGTGCCGGGACCGTGGCGGCGCCGGTGACCGGGGCGAGCCGGGCGCGGGCGGCGAGCAGCTCGATGTCCTCGCGCAGCGGGTGCGCCCCGAGGCGTGCGGCGGTGGTGTGGGCCTCGCGGAGCAGCGCGGCGGCCTCGTCGCGACGGCCGCCCTCGGCGAGGAGCGCGTCGGCGAGCCGCTGCCGGACCCGGGCCAGGTCGTAGGGCCGGTCGAGGGGCTCGTAGGCGGCGACGGTCTCGGCCCAGCGCTCGGCGGTGTCGCGGCCCTCGGCGCGGGCGAGTTCGGCCGAGACGTGCAGCGAGTGGGCCTGCCAGACGGGTGCGGGCGCGGCCAGGCCCCGTGCGCTGCGGCGGATCAGGTCGAGCGCGGCGGCGCGGCCCTCGGCGGCGGCGGGCAGGCCCAGGTTGTCGGCCTCGGCGGTGGCGGCGGCGAGCAGGATCGGCCAGCCGTAGCGGTGGGTGCCGGGCGGGAAGCCGGCCTCGGCGGCGGTGGCGACCCCGGTCCGTACGTCGGCGAGCCGGCCCTCGGCGGCGGCCAGGAGGGCGGTCACGTGGGCGACGATCAGGTTGTACTGCGGTATCGGGTCGCGGCCGTGGCCGTAGCGCTCGGCGGCCTCGGCGAGGCGGGCGGCGGCCGCGGTGGTGTCGCCGCGGCCGACGGCGAGCTGGGCGAGCAGGGCCAGGGCGCTGCCGCCGGGCTTGGTGGCGGCGGCGCCGGTGCGCAGCAGCGCCTCGGCCTCCTCCTGGGCCCGGTCCCACTCGCCGAGCGCGTACAGCGACTCGGCGAGGTTGGCGCGGATCCAGCCGGCGCTGTCGACGAGGCCGTGGGAGCGGGCCAGCTCGATGCCGGCGGTGGCGGTCTCCACGGCCTCGCGGGAGCGGCCGAGCCCCTCCAGCGAGGAGGAGATGTTGACGTGGGCGCGGGCGGCCTCGTGGAACTGGCCGAGGGCCGTGGTGCGCATCCGTACCTCGTGCATCTCGGCGAGGCCGTCCTCGACGTCCCCGGCGAGGACCAGGATGGTGCCGAGGGTGAGCCGGGCGTTGAGTTCGGTCGGCTCGGCCTTGACCAGACGGGCGTATTCGACGGCCCGTTCGGCGGCGGCGAGGGCGGCGTGGCCGGGGTTGCGGAGCATGCCCCAGCCGGCGGCGACGGCGAGGACGACGGCGTGCACGGCGGACGGCGGCAGGCCGCGGACGAGTTCCTGGGCGCGGGCGATCTCGGCCCAGCCGTCGCCGCGGGCCAGGTTGGACTTCATGCGGGCCGCCTCGACGTAGAACCAGGCGGCGCGCAGCGGGTCCTGCTCGCCGTCCTCGTCGAGGATCCGCAGCGCGGTCCGGCCGATCTTCAGGGCGCGTTCGCGTTCGCCGGAGAGGCGGGCGGCGACGGCGGCCTCGGCGAGCAGGTCGACGTAGCGCAGCGGGGTGTTCTCGGGGTCGCAGCCGCAGGCCGGGTATGCCTCGGCGTAGTCGATGGGGCGAAGCGAGCTGCGGACGTCGTCGGCGACCTTGTCCCAGAGTTCCAGGGCGCGTTCGAGGAGCCGGAGCTGCTCGGCGTACGCGTGGCGCTTGCGGGTCTCGACGGAGGCGCGGAGCACGGCGGGCAGGGCCCGGGCGGCGTCGTTGGCGTGGTACCAGTACGTGGCGAGCCGGTTGGCGCGTTCGTCGGCGCGGACAAGGCCGGGGTCGGCCTCCAGGGCCTCGGCGTAGCGGCGGTGCAGGCGCGTGCGTTCGCCGGGGAGCAGGTCGTCGCTGACGGCCTCGCGGACCAGGGAGTGGCGGAAGCGGTAGCCGTCGCCGTCGGGGGCGGCGAGCAGGATGTTGGCGCCGACGGCGGCGCGCAGGGCCTCGATGAGGGTGTCCTCGGGGAGCCCGGCGACGGCGGCGAGCAGGTCGAACTCGACGGTGGAGCCGCCTTCGGCGACGATCCGGACGACCCGCTGGGCCGACTCGGGCAGCGTCTCGACGCGGACCAGGAGGATGTCGCGGAGGGATTCGCTGAGGGAGCCGACCTCGCAGCCGCACTCGTGGGAGGCGACGAGTTCCTCGACGAAGAAGGCGTTGCCGTCGGAGCGGCGGAACACCTCGTCGAGCAGCGCGGGTTCGGGTTCGGCGGCGAGGATGCCGGTGAGCTGGCGGTGCACCTCGGCGCGGGTGAAGCGGGCGAGCTCGACGCGGCGGACGGAGCGCAGGCGGTCGAGTTCGGCGAGCAGCGGGCGCAGCGGGTGGCGGCGGTGGATGTCGTCGGCGCGGTAGGTGGCGACGACGGCGATCCGGCCGCGGTCGAGGGTGCGGAAGAGGTAGGCGAGCAGGTGCCGGGTTGAGGCGTCGGCCCAGTGCAGGTCCTCCAGGACGAGGACGAGGGTGCGGTCCTCGGCGAGGCGTTCCAGGAGCCGTGCGGTCAGCTCGAAGAGGCGGGCGGTGGCGTCCTCGGCGGCGGGTTCGAGGCCGCCGATGTCGCCGAGTTCGGGGAGGAGCCGGGCGAGTTCGCCCTCCTGGCCGTCGGTGGCGGCGGCGAACTCCTCGGGCAGTTCCCGGCGCAGGGCGCGCAGGGCGGTGGAGAAGGGCGCGAAGGGCAGCCCGTCGCCGCCGACCTCGACGCAGCCGCCGAGAGCGACGACGGCGCCCTGGGCGCGGGCTCGGGCGGTGAACTCCTCGATGAGCCGGGTCTTTCCGACACCGGCCTCGCCGCCGACGAGGAGCGCCTGGGGCTCTCCCGCGCCGCTGCGGGAGAGCGCCTCGGTGAGGGCGTTGAGTTCGCCGGCGCGGCCGACGAAGACGGGGCTGACTGACCTGGTCTCCACGGCGCCGAGCATGGCACAGAGATCCGGTGTTCCGCTCGTACGGGTGACCATGTGGACGTCACGCGGCCCGGGCGAAGCGGTTCCGGTCGGCGATCACCCGCCCCTCCGGTTCCTGGCGGCCGGTGCGGCGGGCGCGGCGGCCGGCGCGGGCGGCCTCGTGGGCCAGGCGCTGGGCGGCGGCCTCGGCGACGAGCTCGGCGTGACGGGCGACGTGCAGCTGGTACTCGAACATCGTGTTCTCCCTGGGGCTTTCGGTTTCGGTATCGCTCCTTGCGATGCCTCTACTTTCGTCTCCCAGGGGGGTCTGCGGCATCGGGCGGGTGCCGCATGTTCGACGTACGGGGGGCCTTAGACGTACCTCGGGGTGCCTTAGGGGGTGCTGAGGAGCACCTAGGCGTCCTCGGCCTTGGCCAGGACCACGCGCTGAGCCGGTATCCCGGCGGCCTCCGCGACCTCGGCGGCCTCCGTGGGGAGCTCCGCGCGGGCGTCGGCGGCCTCGCGGCACTCCGGCGGTTCGATGCTGATCCGGGGCAGCCGGCGGTCCAGCCAGCGGGGCAGCCACCAGTTGGCGCCGCCGAGCATGTGCATGAGCGCGGGGACGAGGAGGGTGCGCAGCACGAAGGCGTCGAGGGCGACGGCCGCGGCGAGCCCGATGCCGAACATCGCGACGACCCGGTCGCCGGAGAGCACGAAGGCGAGGAAGACGGAGATCATGATGACCGCCGCCGAGTTGATCACCCGGCTGGTCTCGGCGAGCCCGACCCGGACCGCGCGGCGGTTGTCGCCGGTCTCCAGCCACTCCTCGTACATCCGGCTGACCAGGAAGACCTGGTAGTCCATGGAGAGGCCGAAGAGCACCGAGACCATGATCACGGGCAGGAAGGGTTCGATGGGCCCGGCGCTGCCGAGGCCCAGCAGCTCGCTCCCCCAGCCCCACTGGAAGATCGCGACGACCACGCCGAAGGCACCGGCGACGGCCATGATGTTCATCAGCGCGGCCTTGAGCGGGATGCCGATGGAGCGGAAGGCGAGCAGCAGCAGCACACAGCCGAGGGCGATCACGACACCGACGAACAGCGGCAGCTTGCCGACGATGATCTGCGCGAAGTCGTCGAAGGAGGCGGTGACGCCGCCGACGTGCACCTGGAGCGAGGTGCCGTCGGAGGCCGCCGGCACGACGTGGTCGCGGAGCCGGTCGACGAGGTCGCTGGTGGCGGTCGACTGCGGCGAGGAGTCGGGGACGACGGTGATCACGGCGGTGTCGCCGGAGCTGTTGTACGTGATCGGGGAGACCGACTCGACGCCCTTGGTGTGCGCGAGGCGGGCCGGCAGCTCGTCGAGGGCGAGCCGGTCGTCGGCGCCGTCGAGCGAGGCGACGAGGGTGAGCGGCCCGTTCGTACCGGGGCCGAAGCCGTCGGCGATCAGGTCGTACGCCTTGCGGGTGGTCGCCGTGGCCGGATTGTTGCCCTGGTCGGAGGAGCCGAGGTGGAGCGAGAACGTCGGCAGGGCGAGCACCACCATGACGACGGCGGCGACCGCGCCGAGCAGCTTGGGGTGGCGCTCGACGAAGGCGGACCAGCGGGCGGCGAAGCCGGTGGGCAGCTCGGGCTGCGGGCCGTGCTCGGTGAGCTGCCGCCGCTCGCGGCGGCTGAGGGCGCGCATGCCGATGAGGGAGAGCAGCGCGGGCAGCAGGGTGACGGAGGCCGCGACGGTGAGGACGACGGTCAGCGAGGCGGCGATGGCGACGCCGTTGAGGAAGCTGAGCCGCAGGATCAGCATGCCGAGCAGCGCGATGCAGACGGTGGCGCCCGCGAAGACCACGGCCCGGCCGGTGGTGGCGACCGCCGTCCGGGCGGCCTCCTCGACCGGCAGGCCGCGTTTGAGGCCCTTGCGGTGTCTGGTGACGATGAACAGCGCGTAGTCGATGCCCACGCCGAGGCCGATGAGCATGCCGAGCATCGGCGCGAAGTCGGCCACCGTCATGACGTGGCCGAGCAGCACGATGCCGGAGAAGGCGATGCCCACGCCGACCAGGGCGGTCGCGATGGGCAGCAGGGCCGCGGCGAGGGAGCCGAAGGCGAGGAAGAGGACGACGGCGGCGACGGCCACGCCGACGATCTCGGCGATGTGCCCGCCGGAGGCCTGCGTGGAGCCGACGGCGGCGCCGCCGAGCTCGACCTGGACGCCGTCGGTCTCGGCGGCCTTGGCGGTGTCGACGAGGGCCTGGGCCTCGGCCTCGGGGATGTCGCCGGCCTGCGCGTCGAAGGTGACGGTGGCGTAGGCGGTGTGCCCGTCCTCGCTGATCTGGCCCGGCGCGGAGCCGTACGGGGAGGTCACCGAGGCGATGCCGGGGAGGGCCTCGACCTTGCGGAGCATGCCGGTCATCCGCTGTTCGACGCCGGAGGCGCTCACGCTGCCGCGGTCGGTGTGCCAGACGATGGTGTCGGTGTCACCGCCGGCGCCGTGGAAGCCCTTCCCGAGGAGGGCGGTGGCGCGGCCGGACTCGGTCCCGGGGACCTCGTAGTCGTTGGAGTACGCGCTGCCGGCGAGCGCCGCCCCGGTGGCGACCCCGCCGAGGGCGAGGAGCCAGAGCAGGACGGCGGCGAGGCGGTGCTTCACGCACCATCGGGCGATGGCTGCCAACGGACGCGCTCCCTGGATGGATCGGTGTTCCGCCTACTCTCGCAGCCAAACGTGATCGTTTGTCCCTTTCGTGGCAATGGTCACAGGGGTGTGACGGGGGTAAGGACGGAGGTCCCCGACCCCCGTCACGAGGGCCGGCGGGTCAGCTGCGCTGCCACTTCTGGTTGCTGCCGTCGTTGCCGTACCAGAGGCCGACCGAGCTGCCCGCGGCCGTGGCCGCGCCGCCGACGTCGAGGGCCAGGCCGGAGTCCTGCGCGGTGACCGAGCCGCCGGCGTTGATGTTCCACTTCTGGTTGCTGCCGCCGTTGCAGGGCCACAGGATCAGCGGGGTGCCGCCCGTCGTGCCGCCGTGGTCGACGTCCAGGCACATGTCGCCGTAGACCCGGAGCTCCTTCTGGGCCGTGTAGGTCCACTGCTGGTTGCCCTGGCCGTTGCAGTACCAGATGATCATCTTGGTGCCCGGCTCGTGCGAGGCGCCCGGCACGTCCAGGCAGAGGCCGGAGCCCACGCCGCGCAGCACGCCCGCCGTGACGGCCGGGCTGCCGGTGCCGAACCAGGACCAGGCGAGCCGGTCGGCGGCGGAGGTGTTGGTGGTGCGCAGGGTGAGGTCGGTGCCGGTGCCCTGGAGCTCGGTGAGGCTGTAGCCGTCGCCGCGTCGCAGGCCGGGCCAGTAGACCGAGCCCATGTTCAGCTCGCGCAGGGTGTCGGTGTCGGCCTGGAGGTAGGCGATCTCGTTCGAGCCGTTGATCGCGCCGTTGTAGTTCAGGCCGGTGTTCAGCGTGGCGCCGAACTCGGTCAGGACGGTGCGGGAGGCGCAGCCGCCCACCTTGGTGCGCAGGTCGGCGGACCACTGGGAGTGCTGGGTCCAGTCCGGGTGCCAGAAGCCGTAGTGGTGCAGCGAGAGGTGGGTGCCGGCGAGGCGGCTGTCGGCGCAGACGGGCCGGACGTCGTCGTCGTAGCCGGTGCCGCCGACGAAGACGCGGTCGCGCGGGATGCTGCGGCCGTGGTCGCCGAGCCAGCGGGCGGCGGTGTCGGTCCACTGGCTCGCGGAGTAGCCGAAGGGTTCGTTCATCGGCTCGAAGTAGACGCGGTCGTTGTCGGCGTACCGGTCGACGATCGTCGACCACATCGCGTCGTAGGCGGCCTGGTTGTCGATCCGGCCGTCCTTGGCGGCGCCGGGGCCCTCCCAGTAGGCGAGCACGACCTTGGCGCCCTTGCCGACGGCCGCGTCGACGGCGCCCGTGTACGAGCCCCACCAGGGGCCGTTGACGGTGGCCGGGTTGACCGGGAGGCGGACGGTGTCGGCGCCGAACTTGCTCTGGAACTGGCCGACGACGGCGGCGGACTTGTTGTACGTCGTCAGGTAGTCGTCGGCGGTCGACAGGCCGGACGGGACGACCTCGTCGTCGGCGTAGTTGTCGCGCGGGTCGGCCCAGTTGACGCCGTGGAACTGGTTGCCGCCCAGCGTGGTCGCGGCGGCCGCCGCGGTCGCGAACGGGCCGGCCTGCAGGCCGAGCACGCCGGCCAGGCTGAGCGAGCCGACGGCGCCCACCGCCAGGGCTCTTCGGAAAACGGACATGTATTCCCCCCATATGATCACGTGTCGATCAGGCGTGATCGTATAGCAGGCGACTCCTCGCCAAGTGCCTTGATCGAAAAGGCAGGTTGGAATCGTTCACGAGTGCCGGCGCGCGCGCCCGCCCAGCAGTGGGACTGCCGCTACGGCGCCCACCAGAAGTGGACCTTCACCCACACGGGCATCCACTCCTGACGTACGACCGCGGCCCCGCACCGGAACTCCGGTGCGGGGCCGCGCCCACTGAGCCGTACGGGGCCGGGATCAGCCCTCGCTGACGCCCAGCTTCTCCAGGATCAGGTCCTTGACCTTCGCCGCGTCGGCCTGGCCACGCGTGGCCTTCATGACCGCACCGACCAGGGCGCCGACCGCGGCGACCTTGCCGCCGCGGATCTTGTCGGCGATGGCCGCATTGCCCGCGATGGCCTCGTCGACGGCCGCGCCGAGCGCGCTGTCGTCGGAGACGACCTTCAGACCGCGCTTCTCGACGACCTCGTCCGGGGTGCCCTCGCCGGCGAGGACGCCCTCGATGACCTGGCGGGCCAGCTTGTCGTTCAGGTCACCGGAGGCGACCAGGGCCGACACGCGGGCGACGTCCGCCGGGGTGATCGGGAGCTCCTCCAGGGAGACGCCCTTCTCGTTGGCGTTACGGGCCAGCTCGCCCATCCACCACTTGCGGGCCGAGGCCGCGTCGGCGCCCGCCTCGATCGTGGCGACGATCGCGTCGACCGCGCCCGCGTTGAGGATGGACTGCATGTCCAGCTCGGACACGCCCCACTCCTCGCGCAGCCGGTTGCGGCGCACGCGCGGCAGCTCGGGCAGGGCCTGCCGCAGCTCCTCGACCCACTCGCGGGAGGGGGCCACCGGCACCAGGTCCGGCTCGGGGAAGTAGCGGTAGTCCTCGGCGTTGTCCTTGATGCGGCCGGAGGTGGTGGTGCCGTCGTCCTCGTGGAAGTGACGGGTCTCCTGCACGACCGAGCCGCCGGCGGCCAGGATCGCCGCCTGGCGCTGGACCTCGAAGCGCGCCGCGCGCTCCACGGAGCGGAGCGAGTTGACGTTCTTCGTCTCCGAGCGGGTACCGAAGGTGTCGGAACCCTTCGGCATCAGCGACAGGTTGACGTCGCAGCGCATCTGGCCCTTGTCCATGCGCGCCTCGGAGACGCCCAGGGCACGGATCAGCTCGCGCAGCTCGGCCACGTACGCCTTGGCGACCTCCGGGGCCCGCTCGCCCGCGCCGACGATCGGCTTGGTGACGATCTCGATCAGCGGGATGCCGGCCCGGTTGTAGTCGAGCAGCGAGTGCGAGGCGCCGTGGATGCGGCCGGTCGCGCCACCGATGTGGGTGGACTTGCCGGTGTCCTCCTCCATGTGGGCGCGCTCGATCTCCACGCGGAAGATCTCGCCGTCCTCCAGCTGGACGTCCAGGTAGCCGTTGAAGGCGATCGGCTCGTCGTACTGGGAGGTCTGGAAGTTCTTCGGCATGTCCGGATAGAAGTAGTTCTTCCGGGCGAAGCGGCACCACTCGGCGATCTCGCAGTTCAGCGCGAGGCCGATCTTGATGGCCGACTCGACGCCGACGGCGTTGACGACCGGCAGGGCGCCGGGCAGGCCGAGGCAGGTCGGGCAGGTCTGGGCGTTGGCGTCCTGGCCGAGCTCGGTCGAGCAGCCGCAGAACATCTTCGTC
Organism: Streptomyces sp. NPDC101160; assembly: GCF_044768205.1. Lineage (NCBI taxonomy): Bacteria > Bacillati > Actinomycetota > Actinomycetes > Kitasatosporales > Streptomycetaceae > Streptomyces > Streptomyces sp. NPDC101160. The sequence goes on from NZ_JBIWPJ010000004.1 coordinate 246,791, forward strand.
TTGGTGCCCAGCTCGACATGGACCTCGAGGCCCATGACGGGGTCGTACTCGGCGAGCGCCGCCTCGTACGACAGCAGTTCAGTGACAGTCACGGTGGAACTTCCCTCTCAGCCCATCAGGACGTCGTCGTCGCCGAGACGCTTCAGCTCGCGGTACAGGATCGCGAGGCCGGTGACGATGGCGGCGGCGGACACGACGGCGTCGATCAGCTGCAGCGTGTCGTGCTCGGTGCGGGCCTTCTTGACCTGCTTCAGCACGCTCACGGCGCCGAAGGCGGTGGTGCCCATGGACAGGTACGTACCGGTCCTGGACTTCTTGAAGCCCTTGGCCTTCTGAAGTGCACTCACAGCGACGGAGCCTCCTCAAGCAGCGGGTGGCCCCACTTTTCCACGAAGGCGGCCTCGACGGCGGCACCGACCTTGTAGAGACGGTCGTCCTTCATGGCGGGGGCGATGATCTGCAGGCCGACCGGCAGACCGTCCTCCGGCGCCAGGCCGCAGGGCAGCGACATGGCGGAGTTGCCGGCCAGGTTGGTCGGGATGGTGCACAGGTCCGCGAGGTACATCGCCATCGGGTCGTCGGCGCGCTCGCCGATCGGGAAGGCGGTGGTCGGCGTCGTCGGGGAGACGATCACGTCGACCTGCTCGAAGGCCTTCTCGAACTCGCGGGTGATGAGGGTGCGGACCTTCTGGGCCGAGCCGAACCACGCGTCGTAGTAGCCCGAGCTCAGCGCGTACGTGCCGAGGATGATGCGGCGCTTGACCTCGGGGCCGAAACCGGCCTCGCGGGTGAGCGCGGTGACGTCCTCGGCGGACCGGGTGCCGTCGTCGCCGGTGCGCAGGCCGTAGCGCAGACCGTCGAAGCGGGCCAGGTTGGAGGAGCACTCGGACGGCGCGATCAGGTAGTACGCGGAGAGCGCGAGGTCGAAGGACGGGCAGTCCACCTCGACGATCTCGGCGCCGAGCGACGTGAGCAGCTCGACGGACTCGTCGAAGCGCTGCATCACACCGGCCTGGTAGCCCTCGCCGCGGAACTGCTTGACGACGCCGACGCGCATCCCGGCGACCGAGCCGTTGCGGGCGGCCTCGACCACCGGCGGGACCGGCAGGTCGATGGAGGTCGAGTCGAGCGGGTCGTGGCCGGCGATCGCCTCGTGCAGCAGGGCCGCGTCGAGCACCGTACGGGCGCAGGGGCCGCCCTGGTCCAGCGAGGAGGAGAAGGCCACCATGCCGTAGCGGGAGACCGCGCCGTAGGTCGGCTTGACGCCGACGGTGCCGGTGACGGCGGCGGGCTGGCGGATCGAACCGCCGGTGTCCGTGCCGATGGCGAGCGGGGCCTGGTACGCGGCGAGCGCGGCCGAGGAGCCGCCGCCGGAGCCGCCCGGGATGCGGGTCAGGTCCCACGGGTTGCCGGTCGGGCCGTAGGCGCTGTTCTCGGTGGAGGAGCCCATGGCGAACTCGTCCATGTTGGTCTTGCCCAGGATGACCACGTCGGCGGCCTTGAGCTTCTTGACCAGGGTCGCGTCGTACGGCGGGATCCAGCCCTCGAGCATCTTCGAACCGACCGTCGTGGGCACGCCCTGGGTCGTGAAGATGTCCTTGAGCGCCAGCGGCACACCGGCCAGCGGGCCGAGCTTCTCGCCCCGGGCGCGCTTCTCGTCCACGGCGCGGGCCTGGGCGAGGGCGCCCTCGCGGTCGACGTGCAGGAAGGCGTGGACCTTCTCGTCGACGGCCTCGATGCGCGCGAGGTGGGCCTCGGCGACCTGGACGGCGGTGAGCTCGCCGGAGGCGATCTTCGCCGCGATCTCGGCGGCGGTGAGCTTGATGATGGTGCTGTTGTCCGTCATGACGTTCTTAGTCCTCCCCCAGGATCTGCGGCACCTTGAAACGCTGCTGCTCCTGGGCCGGGGCGCCGGAGAGCGCCTGCTCGGGGGTGAGCGACGGACGGACCTCGTCCGCGCGCATGACATTGGTCAGCGGCAGCGGGTGGGAGGTCGGCGGTACGTCTTGGTCAGCGACCTCGGAGACGCGGGCGACCGCGCCGATGATGTCGTCGAGCTGTCCGGCGAAGTGGTCGAGTTCTTCGCTCTTGAGCTCCAGACGCGCCAGCCGTGCGAGGTGTGCGACCTCCTCGCGCGTGATGCCAGGCATGCGGATCCTCACGGGGTGAGTTTGATGGTGTTGGCCCAATCCTATGGGGCCCGCACCGCTGCCCGTGAAACGGTGGGGTCTGTGCGGCGGATCAGGGCCGGAAAGGCCGCGGCGTCTGGTGCGGTGCATCGCAAGGCGCCGGAGGGTCTCGATAGCGGAGCTATCGAGGCGCTTCGGCAACGCGGCGAGGTGCCGTGCCAGGCGTTGCGGACCCGGTCCTGATCCGCCGCACAGGCCCCAGGCCCCGTGAGGGGCTCGCCCTTGATCCGTACGGCTACTGGACGACGTGTCCGGAGGGGTGCTCGACCTCCACGATCGCCGCGCTCGCCGCGATCTCCGACGGGCGGCGCCAGCCGTGCTCGCCGCGGGCGCGCAGCCAGGCGGTGGTCTCGGCGGGCGGCATGGCGGCGGCCACCAGCCAGCCCTGGACGGCGTCGCAGCCCAGGTCGCGCAGGCGCTCCCAGGTCTCGTCGTCCTCGACGCCCTCGGCGACCACGAGCAGGCCGAGGGAGTGGGCGAGGTCGACGGTGCAGCGGACGATCTCGGCGTCCTCGGTGTCGACGGCGAGCCGGGCGACGAAGGAACGGTCGATCTTCAGTTCGCTCACCGGGAGGCGGCGCAGGTGCACCAGGGAGGAGTAGCCGGTGCCGAAGTCGTCGAGGGACATCTTGACGCCGTGCCCGGTGAGGCCGGCCATGGTGTCGGCGGCCCGCTGCGGGTCCTCCAGGAGGACGTGCTCCGTTATCTCCAGCTGGAGCGCGCCGGCCGGGACGCCGTGCCGGGCGAGCCGGGCGGCGACGGCGCCGGCGAAGCCGGGGGTGTGGACGTCACGCGGCGAGACGTTGACGGCGACGGGCACGAGGAGGCCCTGGGCGCGCCAGCGGGCCACCTGGGCCAGGGCGGTCTCCAGGACGTACTCGGTGAGGTGGGGCATCAGGCCGGAGGACTCGGCGATGGCGATGAACTCGTCCGGCGGGACCTTGCCGCGCTCCGGGTGCACCCAGCGGACCAGGGCCTCCAGACCGGCGACCTGGCCGTCGAAGCGGACCTTGGGCTGGTAGTGCAGCTCGACCTCGCCGGCGTCGAGGGCCCGCCGCAGGTCGCCGAGGAGTCCGAGCCGGTCGGGGGTGTTGGAGTCGCGCTTGGACTCGTACACCTCGACGCCGGTGCGGTCCCGCTTGGCCTGGTACATCGCCACGTCGGCGCGGCGCAGCAGGCCCTCGGCGTCGAGGGCGTGCTCGGGGAAGACGGCGACGCCGGCGCTGGCCTCCAGGACGAGGGTGAGCCCGTCCAGGTCGAGCGGCGAGGAGAGCTCGGCGACGAGGTGGCGGGCGACCCGCTGGGCGCTGGTGGTGGAGTCGGCGGTGGGCAGCAGCACGGCGAACTCGTCGCCGCCGAGCCGGGCGGCCTCGGCGCCGCGGGGCAGGGCGAGCCGCAGCCGTTCGGCGATCTGGAGCAGCAGCCGGTCGCCGGCGAGGTGCCCGAGGGTGTCGTTGACCGAGCGGAAGCGGTCGAGGTCGATCAGTACGAGGGCGGAGCGGAGGCCCTCGCCCTCGGCCTCCTCCAGGGCGGTCCAGGTGCGCTCCAGGAGCCACTGGCGGTTGGGCAGCCCGGTGAGCGGGTCGCGCAGCTGTTCCTCGGCGCGGGCGCGGGCGATCCACAGGGTGGAGTCGAGGGCGATGAGCGGGACCGCGAAGAGCGGCAGCAGCGGCGGCCGGGAGGCGGCGACGACGCAGATCAGCGGTGCGATGGCGAGCAGCGCGACGGCGACCAGGCCCTGGCGGAGCAGGGCGCTGCGGGCGGCCGTGGGCAGTCCGCCGCCGTGGGGCGCGAGCGCATACCACAGCAGCATCCGGGTCGCCACGAGGTAGGCGATGGCGGCGAGCGCCACTTCCGGTACGGCGCCGATCCCCCAGTCGAGGGGTTGCCAGGGCCGCTCGACGGTCGGGGCGGACCCGAAGGTGGCGAGGACGAGGGCGGCGGCGCCGGTGCCGATGACGTCGACGGCGCCGTGCAGCAGGCCCTGGCGCCAGCGGTGCCGGCGGGCGGCGGCGACGAGCACGACGACGGCGAGTGAGACCAGACAGGCCGGCATCCAGCCGTAGAGGAGCAGGACGGCCAGGGTGAGGGCGGCGCCGGAGCCGGTGCCGCCCCACCAGCGGTCGCGGCCGAGCGCGACCAGATGGCCGACGATGAGGCCGGTGAGGACGGCGAGCGACCAGCCGGGGGCGCCGCCGGGGAAGAGGGCCTGGCCGGTGCTCAGCGCATGGTAGAGCCCGGCGGTGAGTGCGACGGCGGCGATGCCCAGCAGGGCTCCGGGGAGTCCTGCTGTGATGCCCACGAAGGCCGCTCGGCCCTGGGGCCGTGCGACCGGGGCGGCGCTCTCGGTCGGTTTCATTCCCGTCCCTCTCACAGGGGGTAGTGCGCGTCCTGCTCCCGCACACGCCGGCAGGTGTCCCTCGCGCGGCCGTGCGCGGCGGACGCACGGTCACCACACTAGGCCGCGGAGGGCCGCTACGGGCAGCGCTCTCCATGTCTTGCCCGAATGCGACCCGGCCACCCGTAACGATCTGGTATGCGCCGAACGGGTGAGCTTTCAGGGCCCGTCGGGGCCGCCGGACGGCTGCCCCGGCGGCCGCCCGACCCGCCTCGCCGCCGGCGGGCCCGTCGGCTACTCCGGGACGGGCAGCGCGGCCTCCTGAGCGGCTTCGGGACCTTGTTCGAGCAGCACGACGAACCCGTCTTCGTCGAGAACCGGAACCTTCAGCTGCATCGCCTTGTCGTACTTGGATCCCGGGTTGTCGCCGACGACCACGAAGGCCGTCTTCTTCGAAACGGAACCGGTCACCTTCGCACCTCGGGCCTGGAGCGATTCTTTTGCGCCATCCCTGGTGTAGTTCTGCAGGGTGCCGGTGACGACGACGGTGAGTCCGTCAAGTGGCCGCGGCCCCTGCTCCTCGCCGGCGCCCTCGTCCTCGAAGCTCACCCCGGCCGCGCGCCACTTGCGCACGATCTCGCGGTGCCATTCCTCGGCGAACCACTGCTTCACGGCGGCGGCGATGATCCCGCCCACGCCGTCGACCGCGGCCAGCTCCTCCTCCGTCGCCTGCTCGATCCGCTCCAGGGAGCGGAACTCGCGGGCCAGCGCCTCGGCCGCGACCGGGCCGACGTGACGGATCGACAGGCCGTTGATGAACCGGGCCAGCGGCCGGGTCTTGGCCGCCTCGATGTTCGCCAGCATGGCCAGGGCGTTCTTCTTCGGCTCGCCCTTCTGGTTGGCGAAGACGGAGACGATCTTCTCCTCGCCGGTCTTCGGGTCCCGCTTGGGCAGCCCGCTGTCCGGGTCCAGGACGTACGCCCTGATCGGCAGCAGCTGCTCGATCGTCAGGTCGAACAGATCGCCCTCGTCGACGATCGGCGGCTCGGCCGGCTCCAGCGGGCGGGTGAGCGCCGCCGCCGCGACCATGCCGAAGTTCTCGATGTCGAGGCACTGGCGGCCGGCCAGGAAGAACAGCCGCTCGCGCAGCTGGGCGGGGCACGACTGCGCGTTGGGGCAGCGCAGGTCGATGTCGCCCTCCTTCATCGGCTTCAGCGGCGTGCCGCACTCGGGGCACTCGGCCGGCATCACGAACTCGCGCTCGGTGCCGTCCCGCAGGTCCGCGACCGGGCCGAGGATCTCCGGGATGACGTCACCGGCCTTGCGCAGCACCACGGTGTCGCCGATCAGCACGCCCTTGGCCTTCACCACGTCCTGGTTGTGCAGGGTGGCGAACTCGACCTCGGAGCCGGCCACCGTCACCGGCTCCACCTGCGCGTACGGCGTGACGCGCCCGGTGCGGCCGACGCCGACCTTGATGTCGACCAGCTTGGTGTTGACCTCCTCCGGCGCGTACTTCCACGCGATGGCCCAGCGCGGGGCGCGGGCCGTGGAGCCGAGCCGGCCCTGGAGCGGGATCTCGTCGAGCTTGACGACGACGCCGTCGATCTCGTGCTCGACGGAGTGCCGGTTCTCGCCGAAGTAGGCGATGAACTCGCGGACCTCTTCGAGGGACGGGACGACCTTGTTGTGCCGGGCGGTGGGCAGTCCCCACTCGTGCAGCAGCTCGTACGCGTCCGAGAGGCGGGTGATCTCCAGGCCGTCCCGGGCGCCGATCCCGTGCACCACCATGTGCAGCGGCCGGGTCGCCGTCACCTTGGGGTCCTTCTGCCGCAGCGAGCCCGCCGCCGCGTTGCGCGGATTGGCGAAGGGCTTGTCGCCGGCCTCGACCAGGCGCGCGTTCAGCCCCTCGAACGCCTCCATCGGGAAGTAGACCTCGCCGCGGATCTCCACCAGGTCCGGGACGCGCTCGCCGCGCAGCCGGTCCGGGATGTCCGCGATCGTCCGCACGTTCGGCGTGATGTCCTCGCCGGTGCGGCCGTCGCCACGGGTCGCGGCGCGGGTCAGCCGTCCCTTCTCGTACGTGAGGTTCACGGCCAGGCCGTCGACCTTCAGCTCGCACAGGAAGTGGTAGTCGCCCGTGCCGACGTCCTTGGCGATCCGCTCGGCCCAGGCGGCCAGCTCCTCGTCGTCGAACGCGTTGTCCAGCGACAGCATCCGCTCCCGGTGCTGCACGGACGCGAAGTCCGTCTCGTACGACCCGGCGACCTTCTGGGTCGGCGAGTCGGGCGTGCGCAGCTCCGGATACTGCTCCTCCAGCGCCTCCAGGGCGCGCAGGAGCTTGTCGAACTCCGCGTCGCTGATGACCGGCTGGTCCTTCACGTAGTACCGGAAGCGGTGCTCCTCGACCTGCTCCGCCAGCTCGGCGTGCTTCTCCCGCGCCTCGGCGGGGGCCCCCTGTTCGACTGCCACCTTCGTCCGTCCTCCCGTGCTTACGACCCCGGTCACTCTGGGTTGTCCGCGAGCGATCTCGCCGCCCGGACGCAGTGCGCGAGCGCCTTGCGGGCGTATGCCGGCGTGGCACCCGCGAGACCACAGGTCGGGGTGACCACCACGGACTCGGCGAGAGTCCCCGGATTCAGCCCCAGCCTGCGCCACAGCGTCCTGACACCCATGACGCTACCGCCCGGGTCTGACAATGCCCCCGACGCCGGGTCCGTGGACGGCACCACACCGGCGAAGAGCTTGGTCCCGGCCTCCACCGCCTCCCCGATCGGCTCCTCGTCACGCTCGGTGAGAAGCGAGAAGTCGAACGACACGCCCGCCACCCCGGCCCGCCGCAGCAGGGCGAACGGCACCCCCGGCGCGCACGAGTGCACGACGACGGGTCCGTCGTGCACGGCGATCACGTCCCGCAGCGCCGCCTCCACGACCTGCCGGTCGACGGCCCGGTGGGTGCGGTAGCCGCTGGCGGTACGGACGTGGCCCAGGAGCACGGCGGTCAGCGAGGGCTCGTCGAGCTGGAGCACGACCCTGGCCCCCGGCACCCGCTTGCGCACGTCAGCCAGGTGCCCGTTCAGCCCCTCCGCGAGCGACGCGGCCAGGTCCCGGCAGGCCCCGGCGTCCGACAGCGCCGCCTCTCCGCCGTGCAGTTCGAGCGCCGCGGCAAGCGTCCACGGCCCCACCACCTGCACCTTCAGCGCGCCCTCGTACCCCTGCGTGAACTCCTCCAGGGCGTCCAGGTCCTCGCCCAGCCAGGACCGGGCGCGGCGGGTGTCCCGCCCCGGCCGGTCGCTGATCCGCCAGCCGCTCGGCTCCACGTGCGCGTACACCTCCGCGAGCAGCCCCGTGGTCCGCCCGATCATGTCCGCGCCGGGCCCGCGGGCGGGCAGCTCGGCGAGGAACGGGAAGTCCTCGAAGGACCCGGTGACGGTCTTGGCGGCTTCACGGGCGTCGGTGCCGGGGAGGGAGCCGACGGCGGTGGCGGGGGCCCAGGGAAAATCGTTCTTCTCGCTCACGCGGGAAGCGTACGTGCCAGGGCTTCCCGTGTGGCGATCGTGACCGGGTGGTCGGCACCGAGGACGCGGGTGCGGGCGTCGAGGACGGCGGTGAGTTCGGCGCGGGCGCCCGCGGGGGCGAGGCAGCGGGCGAGGTTGAAGCGGGCGGAGAGCGTGTGCGGGTGCTCCGCGCCCAGCAGCCGCTGCCGCGCCACGATCACGGCTTCCAGCTCCGCCCGTGCGACGGCCCGGTCGCCGAACTCCAGGAGCAGGACCGCCCGGTTCTCCCGGGTGACGAGCGCGTTGGGATGGTCGGGGCCCAGGGTGCGGGCCTCCACCGCCCGTACGGTCTCCAGCTCGGCCAGCGCCTCGCGGGTCCGCCCGAGCAGGGCGAGGCACACCGCGAGGTTCTGTCGGCAGGCGAGGGTTCGCCAGTGGTCCGGCCCCAGGGCGCGGGCGCAGCCGGCGAGCGCCCCGGCGTACTCCGCGCGGGCCCGCTCCAGGTGTCCGTTCTGCTGGAGCGCCGTGGCCAGCTCGTTGCGGACCTGGAGGACGAAGAGCTCGTCGGAATCACCCGCCCCACCCTCCGCCGCGAGTTCGCCGAGCAGTTCCAGTGCCTCCCGCTCGCGGCCGGCGTTCAGCAGCGCCCGGCCGTGTTCGAAGCGCGCCTCTCGCACGATCCGGTGCTCGGCCCCGAGCCCGTCCGCGGCGCCCCGGCGCACCAGGTCCACCGCCGCGCCGGCCTCGGCGACCAGACCGCGCGCGTTCAGCGAGCGCACGGCGAGCACCGCGCCCTCCCAGACGTCCTCCGGCGCGCCCGGCCGCAGGTCGTCGAGGAGGTGCGGGACGAGCAGCGGCCACAGCGGACCGTGCTCCTCCGGCACCTCGCAGCCGAGCGCCGCCTCCGCCGACAGCCGCTCCCGCCCCGCACGGTACGCGTCCCGCACCAGCGGATGCACCGTCACTACCGGCTCGCCGTCCGTCCGCAGACTCGCGAGCCCGAGCCGGTCCAGCGCCTGGAGGCAGGTCCACAGCTCCCCCGGCGGAATCGCGATCCGCTCCGGCGCGAACACCCGCAAGGGCACCGGCGCGTCGGCGAAGCCGGCGAGGAGGCGCAGGACGTCCTCCGCGTGGACGTGGCCGCGGTCGTGGAGGAGGCGGAGGGACATGGCCCAGATCCGGGCGAGGGTGCCGTCGCGGTCGACGGCGAGGTCCCCCGTACCGAGGGCGGCGAGGTAGGCGCCGTACGTGGCGGGCTCGCCGGGTGCCCGCAGGAAGGGCGGGCGTTCGGCGACTGACGCCAGGTAGCGCCCCGCGCTGTCCAGGGCGAGCGGCAGCCCTCCGAGGCGTACGGAAAGGGACTCGGCGTCCGTCGCGGGCCCGGCCTCCGCGCCCGCCCGGTCCGCCAGCGCGCGGGCGCCCTCGTCACCCGGCAGCGCGCCGAGCGGGTGGAGTACGGGGCCGTTGCCCCAGGCGGCGGGGTCGCCGTCGCGGGTGGTGACGAGGACGAGGCCGGCCGTACCGTCGGGCGCGCGGACCCAGCCCGTACCGGCGGCGAGGGAGCCCGGGCCGTCGAGCAACGCCAGGTCGTCGGCGTTGTCGAGGACGAGGAGCCAGGGGCCGGGCAGGGCGGCGAGCCGTTCCCACAGGAGGTCGGCGGTCTGGCCGCTCGCCAGTTCGTCCTCGCGGACGCCGACCCGGCGGGCCACCGCGCGCAGCCCGCCCGCGAGCCGTCCGGCGTCCTGCGCGGCCACCCACCACACGGGCGCGCCGCCGCGCGCGAGGACGTCGGCGACCTCCAGGGCGAGGCTGGTCTTGCCGACGCCGCCGAGCCCGTACAGCACCTGCGTGCCGGAGGCGGAGCACAGCCGGGCGAGGAGCTCCCCGCGTCCCCGCAGCGGGGTGCCGCGCCGTCCGAAGGGCGGGGCGACGGTCACCTCGTCGGCGGGCGGCGGGGCCTGGTGCACGACGAGGTGCTCGATGTGCCCGGCCTGGACGACGCTCCCCTGCGTCCCACCGGTGATGGAATTGCCGGCCCCCGCCCCCGTCATGCGGCGCTCAGCGTCCCGGGCGCACGGTCAGGTCGTTGACCTCGGCGTCCCGCGGCAGGTCGATCGCCATGACGATGGTCGTCGCCACCGACTCCGGGTCGATCCAGCGCTCGGGGTCGTACTCCTTGCCCTCCTGCTGGTGCACCTTCGCCTGCATGGGGCTGGCGGTCCGCCCCGGGTACACCGACGTCACCCGCACCCCGTTGGCGTGCTCCTCCTGCCGCAGCGAGTCGGCGAGCGCCTTCAGGCCGTGCTTGGAGGCCGCGTACGCGCCCCACTCGGCGTGCGCGTTGAGCCCGGCGCCCGAGTTCACGAACAGCACATGGCCCTTGGAGACCCGCAGCAGCGGCAGGAAGTGCCGCGTCAGCTCGGCCGGCGCGACCAGGTTGACGTTCAGCTGGTGGTGCCAGGTCTTCGGCGTCAGCTCCCCGACCGGCCCGAGGTCGACGACCCCGGCGATGTGCAGCAGCGTGTCCACCCGCTCGGGCAGGGTCTGGTGCGAGAACGCCCACGACAGCCGGTCCGGGTCCGCCAGGTCCCCCACCAGCGTCCGCACCCCGGGAAACTCGCCCGCCAGCTCCTTGGCCCGCGCCGCGTTCCGCGCGTGCAGCACGAGCTCGTCCCCGCGCGCGTGCAGCCGCCGCGCGACGGCGGCGCCGATGCCGGAGCCGGCTCCGGTGATCACATGTGTAGCCATGGCCCCCATGCTCGCATCATCGACGGAGCTCGCGTCAGCCGCGGGAGGAGACCGTCTCCTCCAGGTACGCCAGCGCCGCCGCCCCGTCCTCGGCGAAGAAGACGAGGTCGGTGAGGGGTATCGGGAGGAAGCCCTCCTCCTCCATGCGGCGGAACTGGGCCTTGAGGCCGTCGTAGAAGCCGGCCGTGTTGAGGAGGACGACGGGCTTGGTGTGCTTGCCGTGCTTCTTCAGTTCCAGGATCTCGGTGGCCTCGTCGAGGGTGCCGGTGCCGCCGACCATGACGACGATCGCGTCGGACTTGGCGAGGAGCAGGGCCTTGCGCTCGGCGAGGTCCTTGGCGAAGACCATCTGGTCGGCGACCGGGCGGGCCTTGGCCGCGAGGAAGTCGACCGAGACGCCCACCAGGCGCCCGCCGGCCTCTTCGACGCCGTCCGCGACGACCTTCATCAGGCCCGTGTCGGAGCCGCCCCAGACCAGGGTGTGGCCCGCCTTGCCGAGGCGGTGGGCGAAGTCGCGGGCGGGGACCGTGTAGCGGTCGTCGAGGTCGGCGGCGGACAGGAAGACGCAGATGTTCATGGGCTCCACCGTACGGCCCGGCACCGACAGCCGGGATCTTCCCGGAAGTTCCGCCGGGAGCGATGAGTTCCGGGCGCGGCGCCGGTCTGCCCTGCCATGGACGAGGTGAGGACCACACCGTGCCGGGCCAGGGGCCTGGTCAGGGCGCAGGACGGGACGCGGATCGCGTACGAGCGGTACGGGGACGGGGCGGGGGACGCGGACGGGCCGCCGCTGATCCTGGTGGGCGGGGCGGACGGGAGCCACTCCGTGCTCGCCGGGCTGCTGGCGCGCCGGTTCCCGGTGGTGGCGTACGAGCGGCGCTCCGGACCGGGGGCCGGTCAGGTGGAGCGGGAGATCGCCGATCTGGCGGCGCTCGTCGACGCGGTGGGCGCGGGCGCGGCGGGTACGGCGGCGGTGCACGGCACGGCGTCCGGCGGGGCGCTCGCCCTGGCCGCGGCGGCGGCGGGGGTGCCGGTGGGGCCGGTGTCGGTGTACGAGCCGCTCTACCCGCTCGGTGGCGCCGGACCCGCGGCGCAGCTGGGCCGGGTGCCCGCGCGCGTCCTCGTGGTCGACGGCGGCGCGAGCCCGTCCTGGACGCGGCGGGCGGCCCGGACGGTCGCGGCGGCCGTCCCGCGCGGCCGGCACCGCACGCTGACCGGCCAGACGCACGAGGTGTCCCCGCACGTGCTCGCGCCGGTCCTGGCCGACTTCTACGCGGAGGAGCCGGCGATCGGCTGACCGGGCGTCAGGCCTTCGTGGCCGCCTCGGCCGTCCGTCGTACCGTCGTCGCGATCGTCGCCGAGCCGACCACCCGCGTGCCGTCGTAGAGCACGATCGCCTGGCCGGGGGCCACGCCGCGGACGGGCTCGTCGAAGGTGACCTTCAGCTCGCCGTCCTCCATCGCCGCGCTGACCGGGGTCTCGTCGCCGTGGGCGCGGAGCTGGGCGGTGTAGCGGCCGGGGCCCTCGGGGGCGGTGCCGCACCAGCGGGGCCTGATCGCGGTGAGAGCGATGACGTCGAGGGCCTCGGCGGGGCCGACGGTGACGGTGTTGTTCACCGGCGAGATGTCGAGGACGTAGCGCGGCTTGCCGTCCGGCGCCGGGTGCCCGATGCGCAGGCCCTTGCGCTGGCCGATGGTGAAGCCGTACGCGCCGGTGTGGCTGCCCACCTTCGTACCGGACTCGTCGACGATGTCGCCCTCCGCCGTGCCGAGGTGCTTGGCGAGGAAGCCCTGGGTGTCGCCGTCCGCGATGAAGCAGATGTCGTGGCTGTCGGGCTTCTTGGCGACGGCGAGACCGCGCCGCTCCGCCTCGGCCCGGATCTCGTCCTTGGTGGTGACGGTGTCGCCGAGCGGGAACATGGCGTGGGCGAGCTGCTTCTCGTCGAGCACCCCGAGCACGTACGACTGGTCCTTAGCCATGTCGGAGGCCCGGTGCAGCTCGCGGGTGCCGTCCTCGCGCAGCACGACGGTGGCGTAGTGGCCGGTGCAGACGGCGTCGAAGCCGAGGGCGAGCGCCTTGTCGAGGAGCGCGGCGAACTTGATCTTCTCGTTGCAGCGCAGGCAGGGGTTGGGCGTGCGGCCCGCCTCGTACTCGGCGACGAAGTCGTCGACGACGTCCTCGCGGAACCGCTCGGCCAGGTCCCACACGTAGAACGGGATGCCGATGACGTCCGCGGCCCGCCGGGCGTCGCGCGAGTCCTCGATGGTGCAGCAGCCCCGCGCTCCGGTACGGAAGGACTGCGGGTTGGCGGAGAGGGCCAGGTGCACGCCGGTGACGTCGTGGCCCGCCTCTGCGGCGCGGGCGGCGGCGACGGCGGAGTCCACTCCGCCGGACATGGCGGCGAGGACCCGGAGGGGGCGGTCGAGGGGGCGCTGCGGCGGGGTCTGAGTCATAGCCCTACCAGGGTACGGGGCCGGTCGGGGTGCGGGCCGGGGAACCGTGGTCATGGGAGTGAGCGTTCTCGATCACATGGGGAACCAGGGGCAGGGCAAGGGCGGGGCCGGGAGCGGGACGAAGGCGCCCGCGGGGAAGAGCGGGGGCGGGGGCAAGGGCCGGGCCGGGAGCAAGGGCGCGGCCGGGGGGAAAGGCGGGAAGAAGGCGCCCGCCAAGAAGGGCGGGCCCGGGCGGCGGGCCTTCCTGCTCGGCGGCACGGTCGCCGTCGTCGGCACCGTCGCGCTCGCCCGTGACGAGCTGGCCCGCCTCTACTGGCGGCTGCCCGGCGTCGAGCGCAAGCGCGTCGAGGGCGTGCTCGACCACAAGGGCGCCGAGTGGACGGCGGCGTCCCGCTACAACTGGCGGCGCGCCGACCGCCCCGACGACTACGTGATCGACCGGGTCGTGATCCATGTCGTCCAGGGCAGCTACGCCTCCGCCCTGCGGGTCTTCAAGGACCCGGGGCACGGGGCCGCCGCGCACTACGTGGTCCGCAAGGACGGGCACGTCGCGCAGATGATCCGGGAGCTCGACGTGGCCTTCCACGCCGGGAACCGGGACATGAACGAGCGCAGCATCGGCATCGAGCACGAGGGCTTCGTCGACCGGCCGCAGGACTTCACGCCGGCGATGTACGCGGCGTCGGCCCGGCTCACGGCGGACATATGCGCGCGGTACGGGATACCCGTGGACCGGGAGCACATCATCGGGCACGTGGAGGTGCCGGGCACCGACCACACGGACCCGGGGCCGCACTGGGACTGGCCCCGGTACATGGCGCTCGTGAAGAAGGAGCGCGCGAAGCTGCCGCCGGTCGGCTGAGGCCGCGGTCGGCTGCGGCCGCGGTCGGCTGCGGCCGCGGTCGGCTGCGGCCGCGGTCGGCTGAGGCCGGCGGTCGGCTGAGGCCGGCGGTCAGCCGAGGCCGACGGCCAGCGCTGAGGCCGGCGGTCAGCTGAGGCCGGCGGTCCGCGCCCGTTCGACGGCCGGGCCGATCGCCTCCGCGACGGCCGCCACGTCCTCCTTGGTGGAGGTGTGGCCGAGGCTGAAGCGCAGCGTGCCGCGGGCCAGGTCGGGGTCGGCGCCGGTGGCGAGCAGCACGTGGCTGGGCTGGGCGATGCCGGCGGTGCAGGCGGAGCCGGTGGAGCACTCGATGCCGGCGGCGTCGAGGAGCAGCAGCAGCGAGTCGCCCTCGCAGCCGGGGAAGCTGAAGTGCGCGTTGGCGGGGAGCCGGTCGACCGGGTCGCCGCCGAGGATCGCGTCGGGGACGGCGGTACGGACGGCGGTGACGAGTTCGTCGCGCAGCGCGCCGACCGTACGGGCGAACTCCTCGCGGCCCTCGTCCGCGAGCCGGCCCGCGACGGCGAACGCGGCGACGGCGGGCACGTCGAGGGTGCCGGAGCGGACGTGGCGCTCCTGCCCGCCGCCGTGCAGGACGGGGACGGGGGTGTACTCGCGGCCGAGGAGCAGCGCCCCGATGCCGTACGGGCCGCCGATCTTGTGGCCGGAGACGGTCATCGCGGCGAGGCCGGAGTCGGCGAAGCCGACCGGGACCTGGCCGAACGCCTGGACGGCGTCGGCGTGCAGCGGTACGCCGAACTCGGCGGCGACGTCGGCGAGTTCGCGGACCGGCATGAGCGTGCCGATCTCGTTGTTGGCCCACATGACGGTGGCGAGGGCGACCGAGTCGGGGTCGCGGGCGATGGCCTCGCGCAGGGCCTCGGGGTGCACCCGGCCGTACGTGTCGACGGGCAGGTACTCGACGGTGGCGCCCTCGTGGGTGGCCAGCCAGTCGACGGCGTCGAGGACGGCGTGGTGCTCCACGGGGCTCGCGAGGACCCGGACGCGGCGCGGGTCGGCGGCGCGTCGGGCCCAGTACAGGCCCTTCACGGCGAGGTTGTCCGCCTCGGTGCCGCCCGAGGTGAACACGACTTCGCTGGGCCGCGCGCCGAGCGCGCCCGCGAGCGTCTCGCGGGCCTCCTCGACGGTCCGCCGGGCGCGCCGGCCGGCGGCGTGCAGCGAGGAGGCGTTGCCCGTGACGGCGAGCTGGGCGGTCATCGCCTCGATCGCCTCCGGGAGCATGGGCGTGGTCGCGGCGTGGTCGAGGTATGCCATGGTGGCAACGATTCTACGAGGCGGCCCGCGGGGGGCGAGCGCCTGGCCGGTTCCTGCCGGTGGAGGCCGGGGCCCCGGGGGGTTCCCGGCTCCCCTTCCGTTGCCGGGGCGCCGGGGGCTCGCGCCGTCCGTCAGCCTCGCGGTGCCCGGGCCAGCTGCCTCGACTGGGCGACCAGCCGGTCCGCGGAGTCCCAGACCTCGGCGTCCTCCTCCAGGAAGCCGCCCGCGAGGTTGCGGGTGGTGATGGAGACGCGGAGGGGGCCGGGGGCGGGGCGGCAGCGGACGTGGGTGGTGAGTTCGACGGTGGGGGTCCAGCCCTTGAGGCCGAGCTCGAAGGAGGTCGGCGGCAGGGCGTCGACCGTGAGCAGCAGGGAGAGCGCGTCGGGCTCGCGGCCGTCCGCGAGGCCGAACCAGCCGCGCATCTCGCCCTTGCCCGAGGGCGCGCCGACCGCCCAGCCGACCGTCGCCGGGTCGAGCCGGAGGTCGAGGCGGTCGGCGATGGCGGAGGAGCCCGGGATCTGCGGGGTCGGGCCGTCGGAGGCGCCGAGGCACTGGTCGATCGGGGCGAACGCGGGCGGCGTCGCGGAGGTGCGGACGTCGTCCGGGAGCGCGTCCAGGTCGCCGTACGAGGCGAGCACGCGGATGCGCTCGATCTCGGTGCCGTCCTCCGCGTACTGGAAGAGGGAGGCCTGGCCGGTGGAGAGCGTGCGGCCGGTGCGGACGGTCTCGGTGCGGATGACCGCGGGGCCCGGCACGGACGGCGTCAGGTAGTGCGCCGAGATCGTGAACGGGTCGGGGTGCGGCAGGTGGTCGCCGAGCGCGCGGCCGAGGAGGGCCAGGAGGTAGCCGCCGTTGACGGCGTGGATGATCGTCCAGCCGGCGGACAGCTCGGCGTCGTAGACGCCGGGCTCGCGGAGGATGACGGCGGTGTCGCGGTCGAACTCGCTCGCCGTCCCGGCCGTGGTCCCGGCCGTCGTCTCGATGCTGCTCGTGCTCATACCAGAGACCGTACAGGATTCAGCTACTAAGCGGTAGCTTTTCCGGCTCCGACGCCCGTCCCCGTCTCCTCGCTCGCGCTCGACCGCCGATTCCACGCCCGCGGCGCTCTCCAGTGATAGCGCATGGCGAGCAGCCGCAGCACGAACGCGGTGAGCACCGCCGCGCCGCTCGTGTACGCGTTGAGCACGTCGAAGCGGATGGCGAGCACCACGATCGTCGCGCCCACGATCGCCGGCACCGCGTAGAGGTCGCGGTCCCAGCGGAGCAGCGACGGCACCTCGTTGGCCAGGACGTCGCGCAGCACACCGCCGCCGACGGCCGTGGCGAGGCCGAGCGCGGCGGAGGAGGTGAGGCCGAGCCCGTAGTCGTACGCCTTGGTCGTGCCGGTCACGCAGAACAGGCCCAGACCGGCCGCGTCGAAGACGTTGACGGCGGTCTGGGTGCGCTCGACCTCCGGGTGGAGGAAGAACACCAGCACGGTCGCGACCAGCGGCATCGTGAAGTAGCCGAGATCGGTGAAGGCGGCCGGGGGTACGGCGCCGATGATCAGGTCGCGGAAGAGGCCGCCGCCGAGGGCCGTGACCTCGGCGAGGACGGCGATGCCGAAGACGTCGAAGTTCTTGCGGACGGCGAGCAGGGCGCCGGAGATCGCGAAGACGAAGATGCCGACGAGGTCCAGGGCGTGTTGGACGGACGGGTTGAACAGATCGTGGAGCACCGCCCCATTGTCCCGGTTGTTCCGGGTGCGCCACACGTGAGGCCCCCGCCGCGCGATGCGGCGGGGGCCTCACCCGAACTCACGCCTCGGGAGACTTCTCCGGCGCGGCCTCCGCCGGGGCGGCCTCCGCATCGGCGTCCGTCGCGGCGGACTCCGTCGCGGCCTCCGCCGCGGCGCCCTCCGCCGTGGCGGACTCCGTCGGCTCCTCCGCCGGGGCCTCGGGCTCGGGCTCCGGCTTCTTCGTGATCGTGACCTCCACCGACTCGCGCGCCGCCGGCACCGTCACGCCCTCCGCGTTCTCCGGGTGGTGGCACGCCACGCGCTGGCCCGGGCGGAGCTCCAGGAGCGGGGGCTCCTGGGTCTTGCAGACCTCGGTCGCCTTCCAGCAGCGGGTGTGGAAGCGGCAGCCGGCCGGCGGGGCGATCGGGGACGGGACGTCACCGGTCAGCAGGATGCGGTCGTTCTTCTGGCCCCGGCGGCGCGGGTCCGGGATCGGGACCGCCGACATCAGCGCGCGGGTGTACGGGTGCATCGGCGACTCGTACAGGGACTTGCGGTCGGCGAGCTCGACGACCTTGCCCAGGTACATGACCGCGATGCGGTCGGAGACGTGCCGGATGACCGACAGGTCGTGCGCGATGATCACGTACGTGAGGCCCAGCTCCTCCTGGAGGTCGTCCAGGAGGTTGACGACCTGCGCCTGGATGGAGACGTCCAGGGCCGAGACGGGCTCGTCCGCGACCACGAGCTTCGGCTTGAGGGCGAGCGCGCGGGCGATGCCGATGCGCTGGCGCTGGCCGCCGGAGAACTCGTGCGGGTAGCGGTTGTAGTGCTCCGGGTTGAGGCCGACGAGCCCGAGCAGCCGCTGGACCTCCTTCTTCACCCCGCCCTCGGGCACGACGCCCTGCAGGTGGAAGGGGGCCGAGATGATCGTGCCGACCGTGTGGCGCGGGTTCAGCGAGCCGTACGGGTCCTGGAAGATCATCTGGATGTCGCGGCGCAGCGGACGCATCTTCGCCACCCCGAGGTGGGAGATGTCCGTGCCCTCGAACTCGATCCGGCCGTCGGTCGGTTCGAGGAGCCGGGTGATCAGCCGGCCCATCGTCGACTTGCCGCAGCCGGACTCGCCGACGACGCCGAGGGTCTCACCGGGGTAGACCTCGAAGTCGATCCCGTCGACCGCCTTGACCGCGCCGGTCTGGCGCTGCAGCAGGCCCTTCCTGATGGGGAAGTGCTTCTGCAGGCCCGTCACCTTCAGCAGGGGTTCCATGTCACTCACGGCCTTGGTGTCGCTCACAGCTTCGGCGCAATCTCTTCGGTCCAGATCCGGGTCCGCTCCTCCTGCGACATGTGGCAGGCGGAGAAGTGCCGGCTACCGTCCTGGGACTCCGTCAGCTCGGGGCGTACGGTCCGGGTGATGCCGTCCTTGGGCACGTCCGCGTACGGGCAGCGCGGGTTGAAGGCGCAGCCGCTGGGGACGTTGATGAGGCTGGGCGGGTTGCCCTTGACCGGGATGAGCCGGTCGGTCTGCTCGCGGTCGATGCGCGGCATGGAGCCGAGCAGGCCCCAGGTGTAGGGGTGCTTCGGCGTGTAGAAGACGTCCTCGGCCGTGCCGCGCTCCACGCACCGGCCGCCGTACATCACGAGGATGTCGTCGGCGATCTCGGCGACCACGCCGAGGTCGTGCGTGATGATGATGACCGCGGAGCCGAACTCCTTCTGCAGGTCCCGGATCAGGTCGAGGATCTGGGCCTGGACGGTGACGTCGAGCGCGGTGGTCGGCTCGTCCGCGATGAGCAGCTCGG
Organism: Streptomyces sp. NPDC101160; assembly: GCF_044768205.1. Classification (NCBI taxonomy): domain Bacteria; kingdom Bacillati; phylum Actinomycetota; class Actinomycetes; order Kitasatosporales; family Streptomycetaceae; genus Streptomyces; species Streptomyces sp. NPDC101160. The sequence goes on from NZ_JBIWPJ010000004.1 coordinate 265,690, forward strand.
GGTTGTTGACCAGCGCCATCGCGATCATCGCGCGCTGGCGCATGCCGCCGGAGAACTCGTGCGGGTAGTTGTCGAAGCGCTTGGCCGGCTCGGGGATGCCGACCCGGTCGAGGAGTTCGACGGCCCGCTTCTTCGCCGTCTTCTTGTCGACGCTGTGGTGGACGCGGTACGCCTCCACGATCTGGTTGCCGACCGTGTAGTACGGGTGCATCGCGGACAGCGGGTCCTGGAAGATCATCGCCATCTCGCGGCCGCGCATCCGGCGGACCTCGTCCGGGTTCGCGGAGAGCAGCTCGCGCCCGTTCAGCCAGATCTCGCCGGAGATGCGGGCCTTCTGCCGGCCGTACTGGCCGACGGTGTGCAGGCCCATGATGCCGAGCGAGGTGACCGACTTGCCGGAGCCGGACTCGCCGACGATGCCGAGGGTCTTGCCCTTCTCCAGCTGGAAGGTGAGGCCGTCGACGGACTTGACCAGGCCGTCGTCGGTCGGGAAGTGGATCTTCAGGTCGCGGACGTCGAGGAAGGCGTCCGACGGGGCGTTCCCGGCGGGGGTGACGGGCTCTCCCACGGCAGCGCCGGTCCTGGTGAGCTTGTCGGTCATGCGAGCCTCACTCGGGGGTCGATCACGGCGTACAGCAGGTCGACCACGAGGTTCGCGAGGACGACACAGGCGGCGGTGATGAGGGTGACCGCCAGGATGATCGGCAGGTCGCGCTCGCTCACGCCCTTGATGGCGAGGCCGCCGAGGCCCTTGAGGTTGAACGCGGTCTCGGTGAGGATCGCGCCGCCGACGAGGGCGCCGAGGTCCATGCCGAAGATGGTCAGGATCGGGGTCATGGTGGAGCGCATGGCGTGCTTGCCGAGCACGACCGGCTCCGGGAGGCCCTTGGCGCGGGCGGTACGGATGTAGTCCTCGCCCAGGACCTCGAGCATGGTGGCGCGGGTGAGCCGCGCGTACATCGCCGCGTACAGGAAGGCGAGCGTCACCCAGGGCAGCAGCAGGCCGGAGAACCAGCCGCCGACGGACTCCGTGATCGGCACGTACGTGGCGTCGAGCCAGCCCAGCTGGGTGCGGAAGACGAGCATCGCCAGCATGGCGGTGAAGAAGATGGGGAGCGAGACACCGGCGAGCGCCGTGATCATCGCGGCCCGGTCGATGATCGTGCCCCGCTTGAGCGCGGAGACGACACCGGTGGCCACGCCCATGACCAGCCACAGCACGGCGGCGCCGATGACCATGGAGAGGGTCACGGGGAAGGCGTCGACCAGCATCGACGACACGTCCTGGTCGGTGCGGAACGAGTAGCCGAAGCAGGGCGCCGCGCAGTGGATGGAGTCGCCGCCGCCGACGTAGTCGCGGCCGACGAAGATGCCCGAGACGAAGTGCCAGAACTGCACCAGGATCGGGTCACCGAGGCCCAGCTTCTGCCGGATGCCCTCGATGGAGGCCGGATCCGCCTGCTTGCCGACGAACATCGCGGCAGGATCGCTGCCGGTCATCTTGGGGATGAGGAAGAAGATGCTGAGCGTCACCAGGGTGACGACGAGCAGCATCACGACGACGGCGAAGAGCCGTCGGATTATGTATGCAAGCATGCGGTCGGCCGGTCGGCGGCCGGGGGATCCGATCGGATCCCCCGGCCGCCGCGCACGGCCCTCACCTGCCCTTCGGGCCTAGCGGCGGGTGCGCCGTTGGAGCGAGTTGAGTGGGATTACTTGACGACGCCGATGGACGCGTAGTCGTAGCGGCCGTTGAACGCGTCGGCCGTGTAGACGTTGGTCAGTCGCGAGCTGCGCCAGATGATGTTCTTCTCGTTGGTGAACGGCAGGTAGACCGCGGCGTCCGAGACCTTGGCGTTGATCTGCTTGTAGAACTCGCCGGCCTTGGTCGGGTCCGTCTCCTTCAGCGCCTTGTCGAACAGGCCGTTGATGGCCGGGTCGTTCAGCTCGGAGAAGTTGTTGTTGCCGGACTGCAGGATGAAGCGGCCGTCCACGAGCGGCTGCAGGAAGCCCTGGCCGGTCGGGAAGTCGGCGGCCCAGCCCATGATGATGATGCCGTAGCCCTTCTCTTTGACCACCTTCGGCGAACCGATGATGCCGGAGGACTGGGCGCCGTCGTACGCGTCGATCTGGGCGTCGATGCCGACGGCCTTCAGCGAGTTCTGCAGCGACTCGGCGGTGGCGATCTCGATCTTCTTGTTGTTGCGGACCGCGATCGTCGTCTTGAAGCCGTTCGGCTTGCCGCACTTCTTCAGCGCCTCCTTGGCCTTGGCCAGGTCGGGGGCGCCGGAGAGCTTGCCGTACGGGTCGGCCTTCGGGTCGGAACCCTTGATGCCCGGGGGAAGCATGTTCGGGGCGATGTCGCCACCGGCCTGCGGGCCGCCACGGGCGGTCTGCAGGGACTTGGAGTCGGCCGCGTAGATGATGGCCTTGCGGCACTCGATGTTCGGGATGACCGTCTGCGGGAACGCCGCGTACCGGATGAAGCCGGTCTGCGGGTTGTCGACGTTCTCCTTGTGCTGCTGGAGCACCTTCTGGCGGGCCGCGGCGCCGACACCGGTCGCGTTGAGGTCGAGGTCGTACTCGCCCTCGACCAGACGGTTGTCCATGTCGTCGGCGTTCGTGGTGAACGTGACGCTGATCTTGTCCGGCAGGGCCTTGCGGACCGTGTCCGACTTCGCGTCCCACTTGTCGTTGCGGACCAGCTTCAGGGACTTGTTCGGGGTGTACGAGTCCCACTTGTACGGGCCCGAGGAGAACGGGTGCAGACCGTACTGCGCCTTGGTGTCCTTGTCCTGGCGGACCGGCGAGGACATGGGCAGCGCCAGCATCTGCAGGAAGTCGCCGTTGGGGGCGGCAAGCTTGAAGACGATGGTCTTGTCGTCCGGCGTCTGGATGGTGCTCAGACCCAGCTTGTCCGGGGCGGTGTCCTTGTACGGGCCCGGGTAGGTCTTCTTCGGGTCGAGCATCTGCTGGAGGTAGATCGGACCGCCGGAGATGACGTCCTGCGCCCAGGTCCGCTCCATGCCGTACTTGAGGTCCTTGGAGGTGATCGGCTTGCCGTCCTCCCAGGCGACCCCGTCCTTCAGCGTGAAGGTGTAGGTCAGGCCGTCGGCCGAGACCTTGCCGGTGTCGGTGGCGAGGTCGCCGACCAGCTCGGTGGAGCCGGAGCCGGGCACGGGCTTGTAGGTGACCAGCTGACGCGTGTAGTAGCGCGCGAAGTCGAAGACGAAGCCCGTGTAGGTGCGCGCCGGGTCCCAGGAGTCGGCCTCCTGCGACGCGATGAACTTCAGCTCGCCGCCCTTCTTGTCAGAGGGGCTGGCGATCTGGTTCACACCCGCGTTGAAGCCGGGCGCGCCGCCCTTGCCCTTGTCGCCGCCGCTGCCGTTGCCGCCGCCACAGGCGGTGGTGACGACCATCGTGGCCGCCGCGAGCAGCGCACCCGCGGCGATTCTGCGCCTCTGGGAGCTGTTCATCGTCATGGTCGTGCAACCTCCGGTGTAATGGCGGCCGTCTTGCGGTGGTCCGCCGTTGGGGGATTCGCCTCCTGGCAACAGCGGCAGGGGCTGGTCTTGCGGGGGGAGCGGCGTACGGTCAGCGGGAGCCCTTCGGGTCGAGCGCGTCACGCACGCCGTCGCCGAAGAGGTTGAACGCAAGCACGGTGATGAAGATCGCGAGGCCGGGGAAGATCATGAACAGCGGGTCGGACTCGTAGGTGGTGATCGCCGTCGACAGCATCTGGCCCCAGGAGGAGGTGGGCGCCTTGACGCCCGCACCGAGGAAGCTGAGGGCCGCTTCGGTGAGGATGTTGGTCGGGATCATCAGGGTCGCGTAGACCATGATCGGCGCGATGAGGTTCGGCAGCAGTTCCTTGCGCAGGATGTAGAACCGGCCGGCGCCGAGCGACTGGGCGGCCTCGACGTACTCGCGGTTGCGCAGGCTGAGCGTCTGGCCGCGGACGATGCGGCCCACGTACGGCCAGCCGAAGAAGCCGATGACGACGACCAGGGCGAGGATGCGCACACCCGAACCCTCCAGGCCGAACAGCGAGTTGGGCAGCACGGAGACCAGCGCGATGGTGAAGAGCAGCTGCGGGAAGGCCAGCATGACGTCCATGACCCGGCTGAGCGCCGCGTCGACCCAGCCGCCGAAGTAGCCCGCGACGATGCCGAGGATCGTGCCGAGCGCGACCGCGAAGAGGGCGGCGGCGAAGGCGACGAGCAGCGAGATCTGGGCGCCGTAGATGATCCGGCTGAAGACGTCACGGCCGTTGACCGGCTCGACGCCGAGCAGGAAGTCGCCGCTGATGCCGCCGTAGCTGCCGATCGGGGTGCCGAACAGCGGGTCGATCTGGTCCTCGTGGAACTGGTCCGGCGGGTGGCCGAGCAGTCCGACGATCAGGGGGGCGCAGATCGCGACGAGGATCAGGAACAGGACGACGAAGCCGCCGGCCAGGGCCAGCTTGTCCTTCTTGAGCCGCGTCCAGGCGATCTGCCAGGGGGAACGGCCCTCGATCGCCTTGGCCGGCGTGCCGGGCACGGCGTCGACGGCGTCGGCGCTCTCTGCCGCACTCGTCTCGTGCAGTGGTGCCGTCATCGTGGTGAGGACCCCTCTCGGCCGCCGGGTCGCCGGCCCTTGCCCGCCGCGGGTAGCGGCTCGGTGGAACAACTGCAGGGCACCGGCTTCGTACAGCCGAACGCCCGGTGTTCCGGGGAGTCTTCAATGTGTCCGCGATCACCCGCCAGACTCCCAGAGGAATGTTTGCGTAAACGTGATGCGGTTCGTTGTCTTCCGTTATCCGGACGCCGGGCACATCTGAGCGGACCATCTCGGCCGCTATTCGACCACATCGGACATCCGGCCCAAGTGCTGTCGCGCGGGCGGGAATTAGGGCGACAGGAAGGCCGGAAAGGGACGTTTCAGCGCCCGCCGGAACGCCCCGGCCTACCCGTCAGTACGCGGACGGGGCGGCCGGGGGATAGCCGTAACCGGTCGCGGGCGGGGCCGCGGGGGCGGCGTGCGCGTCACGGTCGTAGAACGGGCGCGAGTGGGCGTAAAGCCACATGGCGACCGGGTCGTACGTGTCGGACATGGCCACCGTCGAGACGGGCAGGCCGTCGGGGACGGCGGCGACCGTCTGGTGCATCATCGCCCGCACGGCCTCGACGGACGCCGGCGAGGAGTCGTACAGGTCGAGGCCGATGGCGAGGTACGGGGAGCCGAGCGCGGGCTGCACCCAGGCGCGGCGCAGCGAGCGGACGGCCGCGGTGCGGTGCGCGTTCTGCGTGAGCAGCGCGTAGAACTGCGGGATCTCCAGGGCGGGCTCGGAGAGCCGCAGCGGGCCCGCGGGCATCCGGTCGAGGCCGGTGGCGATGCGGCGCAGATCGGCCCAGGGGATGCCGACGCCGCCGCCGGGGGCGTGCGGATTCAGCCAGATGCCCCAGCGGTCGGGATAGAGGGCGCGGGCGATCTCCAGGCCGGAGACGAGCTCGTGGGCGCGGGTCCAGCCGGAGGCGGCGAGCTCCTGGGCGGAGGTGACGCAGGGCGCGTACCCGTACCCGTCGACCTGCATGTTGCCGTACTGGGCGTCGGGCGAGCCGGCGGTGCCCTGCCAGAGCAGCATCCGGACCTCGGAGCCGGCCAGGGCCTGCAGCAGCTGCTCGTAGGTGTCGTGCCGCCCGGGTGCCACCTGGCGCAGCATGTGCTCGACCTGTCCGGCCGCAGCGGTGCCTGACGCGCTCACCCTGGGTCCCGCCCCTCTGGTTGTCCTGCTTGTGGTACGGCTCGTTGTACGGCTCGCCTGACTGAGTTCAGCCCTGACCGACCTCAGCCCTGACCGAGTTCGGTTCTGACTGAGTTCAGCTTAGACAGGGGGTCTGTCACACGGCGGCGCGCTGGAAGAAGGGGCGCACCTTCTCCAGCATCCAGTCGGCGACCGGGTCCTGGGCCACGTCGAGCAGGATGAGGTTGACCGGCCAGGCGACCTCGACCCGGCCGAGGGCGCGGCCGAGGGCGTCGAGCGGCACGGCCAGGTCGCCGGCGCCGCCGAGCAGCTGGACGCCGACGAAGAGGGCGGGTTCGGTGCCCTCGACGCTGGCGAGCGCGCGGCGGGCGGTGGCGACGATGCCGGTGGCCTCGAACTCGGCGGAGGCGGCGGCGAGGAAGTCGACCGGGTCGTCCTGCCAGTCGGGCTCGAAGAGCCGCACCCGGCCGCCGCCGGCGGGGCCGTCGAGTTCGGTGCGGCCGGTCCGGCAGAGCTCGGCCACGGCGGGCGGGGGCAGCGGGACGCCGACGGTGCCGCCGGGGTTCACGGCGATGCCGAGCTGCGGGGGCAGGCCGCGGGCGAACTCGACGGCGGGGGCGACGGTGTACGACATGTGGTCGCCGACGCAGGCGAGGAACTGCTGCTCGGAGCTGAAGACCGGCACGTAGGGCGCGCCGTCGAGCTCCAGGGTCGGCAGGTCGAGGTCGGGGCTGTCGGGGCCGCCGCCGTTGGGCAGGGGCACCCAGACGGGGCTGCGGCCGAGGACCTCGACCAGGCGGCCTCCGGCGGCGGCGTTGCCGAGCGAGGCGGCCAGTACTTCCTCGAGCTCATTGCCCGGCCACGTCACGTCCACGCTGTCGTCGTCCCCTTCTCGCTGCTCCCCGGTGCCGTTCAGCCGGTGCGGTTCAGCACCTTAACGGCGTCCACCCGCCTCCGTGACCGAAAGGGGATGCGGAGTGCGTCACGGCACCTCCCGGAAGCCGATCTTCCGCAGGGTGTCCGCGGCGTCCCGGTCGAGCAGGGTGACGGAGGCGCAGCCGGGCGGCAGGGCGCCCGCCTCGGCCGTGCGGACCAGCCGGCCGACGGCGCGGCGGTGCCGGGCGAAGGCGTAGCCGGAGACGCCGCGGCCGCGGGAGCGCTGGCCGGCGAGCGCGAGGGCGGGGTCGACGTCGAGCAGGATCAGGTGGAGGGCGGCGCCGCGCCGCCGGGCCGCTCGGGCGAGCCAGCCGCGGACCCAGGACTGGGTGCCGCAGTCGTGGACGACCACTCCGGCGCCGGAGCGCAGGACGCGGCGCAGGCCGGCGTAGTGGGCGAGCCGGGCGAGCGGGCGGTAGAGGGCGTACGGCAGGAAGCGGGGCAGCCGGGCCTCCCAGCGCTCCCGGGTGTGCTGGGAGTCGACGGCCCGGCCGTCGGCCGCGCGGCCCATCAGCGTGGACTTGCCGGCGCCGGGCAGTCCGGAGACGACGACGATGTCGCCGGCGGCGAAGCTCAGCACGCGCGGGCTGCGTCCGCCGCGCTCGCGCAGGTCGCGCAGGAGCCGTCCGCGGCGCACCCGGCGCCGGGTGCGCTGGACCGGTATGCCGGCGCTCGTGGCGTAGGCGCTGGTGTGCCGGATGGTCATCGCTCGCTCCCCCCGTCGGGTCCCGCGCGGACCTCTGCCCACGAAGTGTAAAGAAACGGTAATGAGACGCAAGCGATTTGCCGCGCGGACCCGCCGTGCAATGATGAGCGCGCCACGCGCTCGCACGAGCGCGCACAACCGCATACCGGCCGCTCGAATCCGCGCGGGAGAGTCCCGGGGCACCTCGTGCACCGGGCGCCGAAGGAGCAAGCACCTCCCTTGAATCTCTCAGGCCCCGTACCGCGTGGATGAGGCAGATCTGAAAAGCGGGACGCGTCGTCGCGTCCCCACCCAAGGTGCAAGCCGAGGATGCCCTCGGTGAACCTCTCAGGTTCCATGACAGATGGGGAGGATCGTCCTCACCGTCATGTACGTCGTGCCCTGCACGCCCTGGGACCCGGGAGCCACCCCATGAGCACTGCCCCCCGTCTGACCGCCCTCGATGCGCTGCATCGTTCGCTGGGCGCGACCATGACCGACTTCGCCGGCTGGGACATGCCGCTGCGCTACGGCAGCGAGCGCGACGAGCACAACGCCGTCCGCACCAGGGCCGGCCTCTTCGACCTCTCCCACATGGGCGAGATCACGGTCACCGGTCCGCAGGCCGTGGAGCTCCTGGACTACGCCCTGGTCGGCAACATCTCGACCGTGGGCAACGGCCGCGCGCGCTACACGATGATCTGCCAGGAGGACGGCGGCATCCTCGACGACCTGATCGTCTACCGCCTCGGCGAGACGGAGTACATGGTCGTCGCCAACGCCTCCAACGCCCAGGTCGTCCTCGACGCCCTGGTGGCCCGCTCCGAGGGATTCGACGCCGAGGTCCGCGACGACCGCGACGCGTACGCCCTGATCGCCGTCCAGGGCCCGGAGTCCCCCGGCATCCTGAAGTCCCTCACCGACGCCGACCTGGACGGCCTGAAGTACTACGCGGGCCTGCCCGGCACCGTCGCCGGCGTCCCCGCGCTGATCGCCCGCACCGGCTACACCGGCGAGGACGGCTTCGAGCTGTTCCTGAAGCCGGAGCACGCCGAGGGCGTGTGGCAGGCGCTCACCGAGGCGGGCAAGGACGTCGGCCTGATCCCGTGCGGCCTGTCCTGCCGTGACACGCTCCGCCTGGAGGCGGGCATGCCGCTGTACGGCCACGAGCTGACCACCGCGCTCACCCCGTTCGACGCGGGCCTGGGCCGGGTCGTCAAGTTCGAGAAGACCACGAACGAGGGCCGCTTCGTCGGCCGCGAGGCCCTGGAGAAGGCCGCCGAGCGCGCCGAGTCCGCCCCGCCGCGCAAGCTGGTCGGCCTGATCGCCGAGGGCCGCCGCGTCCCGCGGGCCGGCATGTCCGTGGTCGCGAACGGCGAGGTCGTCGGCGAGATCACCTCGGGCGCCCCGTCCCCGACGCTCGGCAAGCCGATCGCCATGGCCTACGTCGACGCGGCCTTCGCCGCGCCCGGCACCGAGGGCGTCGGCGTCGACATCCGCGGCGCCCACGAGCCGTACGAGGTCGTCGCGCTGCCGTTCTACAAGCGCCAGAAGTGACCTTTCGGCACCCTCCGCGGGTGCCTGACGTGACGGTGACGTGACCCATTCGTCTCAGGACATGTCTCACCTCGCAAGACCCCCGTACATCCGCACTCCCCGCATCCAGGAGAATCAGGTCATGAGCAACCCCCAGCAGCTTCGCTACAGCAAGGAGCACGAGTGGCTGTCGGCCGTCGAGGACGGCGTCGCCACGATCGGCATCACCGAGCACGCGGCCAACGCCCTCGGTGACATCGTGTACGTCCAGCTCCCCACCGTCGGTGACACCGTGACCGCGGGCGAGGAGTGCGGCGAGCTGGAGTCGACCAAGTCCGTCAGCGAGCTGTACTCCCCCGTGACCGGCGAGGTCGTCGAGGCCAACCAGGACGTCGTGGACGACCCGTCGCTGGTGAACACCGCCCCGTTCGAGGGCGGCTGGCTGTTCAAGGTGCGCATCGCCGGCGAGCCGGAGGACCTGCTCACCGCCGACGAGTACACCGCCTTCACCGCCGGCTAAACCGAGACCCCCAGGGATCGATTCATGTCGCTTCTGAACACCCCTCTCCACGAGCTGGACCCGGACGTCGCCGCCGCCGTCGACGCCGAGCTCCGCCGCCAGCAGACCACCCTCGAGATGATCGCCTCGGAGAACTTCGCTCCGGTCGCGGTCATGGAGGCGCAGGGCTCGGTCCTCACCAACAAGTACGCCGAGGGCTACCCGGGCCGCCGCTACTACGGCGGCTGCGAGCACGTCGACGTGGCCGAGCAGATCGCGATCGACCGCATCAAGGAGCTGTTCGGCGCCGAGTACGCCAACGTGCAGCCCCACTCCGGTGCCTCCGCCAACCAGGCCGCGCTGTTCGCGATCGCCCAGCCCGGCGACACGATCCTCGGCCTGGACCTGGCGCACGGCGGTCACCTCACCCACGGCATGCGCCTGAACTTCTCCGGCAAGCAGTTCAACGTGGTCGCGTACCACGTGGACGACAACGGCCTGGTCGACATGGCCGAGGTCGAGCGCCTGGCGAAGGAGCACCGCCCGAAGGTGATCATCGCCGGCTGGTCGGCGTACCCGCGTCAGCTGGACTTCGCCGAGTTCCGCCGGATCGCCGACGAGGTCGAGGCGTACCTGTGGGTCGACATGGCCCACTTCGCGGGCCTGGTCGCGGCCGGTCTGCACCCGAACCCGGTCGAGTACGCGGACGTGGTGACCTCCACCACGCACAAGACGCTCGGCGGCCCGCGCGGCGGCATCATCCTGGCGAAGAAGGAGTTCGCGAAGAAGCTGAACTCCTCCGTCTTCCCGGGCTTCCAGGGCGGCCCGCTGGAGCACGTGATCGCGGCCAAGGCCGTCTCCTTCAAGGTCGCGGCCTCGGAGGAGTTCAAGGAGCGCCAGCAGCGCACCCTGGACGGCGCCCGGATCATCGCCGAGCGCCTGGTCCAGGACGACGTCAAGCAGCACGGCGTCGCGGTCCTGTCCGGCGGCACCGACGTCCACCTGCTCCTGGTCGACCTGCGCGACAGCGAGCTGGACGGCCAGCAGGCCGAGGACCGGCTCCACGAGGTGGGCATCACGGTCAACCGGAACGCCGTTCCGAACGACCCGCGCCCGCCGATGGTCACCTCCGGTCTGCGCATCGGCACGCCGGCCCTCGCCACCCGCGGCTTCACGGCCGAGGACTTCGCCGAGGTCGCCGACGTGATCGCCGAGACGCTGAAGCCCGGCTTCGACGCCGAGGCGCTGAAGGCCCGGGTGACCGCTCTGGCCGAGAAGCACCCGCTGTACCCCGGCCTGAAGTAATTTCGTACGCTTTAGTTCCAGCTTCTGTTCGTACGAAAACTCCGGGGCACCGCGCACACTGGACAGTGAGCGCGGTGCCCCGCCCCATGCTCAGCGTTTCTGCACCACCCCGGCAGACAACGACGTCTAGCCCCCACAAGGAGTCCTCCGTGGCCATCTCGGTCTTCGACCTGTTCTCGATCGGTATCGGCCCGTCGAGCTCCCACACGGTGGGCCCGATGCGCGCGGCCCGCATGTTCGCCCGTCGTCTGAAGAACGAGGGCCTGCTCACGCACGTCGCCACGGTCCGGGCCGAGCTGTACGGCTCGCTCGGCGCCACCGGCCACGGGCACGGCACCCCGAAGGCCGTGCTGCTCGGCCTGGAGGGCCACTCGCCGCGCACGGTGAACGTCGAGACCGCGGACGACGAGGTCGAGCGGATCAAGTCGAGCGGCCGGATCAACCTGCTGGGCGCCCACGAGATCCCGTTCTCCTTCGACGACGACCTGGTCCTGCACCGCCGCAAGGCGCTGCCGTACCACGCCAACGGCATGACCGTCTTCGCGTACGACGCCCAGGGCGCGCTCGTCCTGGAGAAGACGTACTACTCGGTCGGCGGCGGCTTCGTCGTCGACGAGGACGCGGTGGCCGGCGAGAACCCGATCATCCCGGACGACACCGTCCTGAAGTACCCCTTCCGCACCGGTGACGAGCTGCTCCGGCTCACGAAGGACACCGGCCTGTCGATCTCCTCGCTGATGCTGGAGAACGAGAAGGCCTGGCGCACCGAGACCGAGATCCGCGAGGGCCTCCTGGAGATCTGGCGCGTCATGCAGTCCTGCGTCTCGCGCGGCATGTCCCGCGAGGGCATCCTCCCCGGCGGCCTCAAGGTCCGCCGCCGCGCCGCCACCTCCGCCCGCAAGCTGCGCTCCGAGGGCGACCCGGCCGCGCACGCGATGGAGTGGATCACCCTCTACGCGATGGCCGTGAACGAGGAGAACGCGGCGGGCGGCCGCGTGGTCACCGCCCCGACGAACGGCGCGGCCGGCATCATCCCGGCGGTCCTGCACTACTACATGAACTTCGTGCCCGGCGCGGACGAGGACGGCGTGGTCCGCTTCCTCCTCGCGGCCGGCGCCATCGGCATGCTCTTCAAGGAGAACGCCTCCATCTCCGGCGCCGAGGTCGGCTGCCAGGGTGAGGTCGGCTCCGCCTGCTCCATGGCCGCCGGCGCCCTCGCCGAGGTCCTGGGCGGCTCCCCCGAGCAGGTCGAGAACGCGGCCGAGATCGGCATGGAGCACAACCTGGGCCTGACCTGCGACCCGGTCGGCGGCCTGGTCCAGATCCCGTGCATCGAGCGCAACGGCATGGCGGCGGTCAAGGCCGTCACCGCGGCCCGCATGTCGATGCGCGGCGACGGCAGCCACCTGGTCTCCCTCGACAAGGTCATCAAGACCATGAAGGAGACCGGCGCCGACATGAGCGTGAAGTACAAGGAGACCGCGCGCGGCGGCCTCGCGGTGAACATCATCGAGTGCTGACCGGCTGACCGGCTGAGCGGCCCGGGGGCTGATCGGCCGGGCGGAGAACGGGGGGTGTGCCGCGCTGTGCGGCACACCCCCCGTCGTACGCGTCGGGGGCGTCCGTTACGAGGCGCGCCCCGCGAACGCGCGGGCGGCCCGCCGGCGCGCGGGGTCGAACGCGTCGACCGCGCCCGCGCCCTCGTTGCCGGGACCGCTGTTCCAGCCGCCGATCTTGCGGGCGACGCCCTTCAGGCGCGGGTGGCCCGGCCTGACCGCGATCTCGAAGTGGGACTCCTTCGGCGTCGTGAAGTCGCCGCCCCAGGCGACGACGCCGTCGAGCTCGGTGAGGATGTCCCGGACGACGACCAGCTCGTTCGGGTAGAGGTTGCCCTTGGCGCCCACGGGGTACCACGTGGGGCGGATCGCGAGCGCGCTGCCGGACAGGTAGTTCGACTCGTACGGCTCCGTCACCGTGCGGTCGGCGGTCCAGCCGTGCACGTCGCCGGGGCGCAGCGTGTCGATCTCGTAGTGGAAGCGCCGGGCCACGTGCAGCAGGACGGTGGCGGCGTCGCCGTCGGCGAGCGACACGTGCTCGCCGCTGCCCTCGATGGCGTGGCTGCCGGCGTGGTCGAGGACGGACCAGCCGTTGCTGGACGTCGCCGGCTGCCATGTGCGGCTGTCGGCCAGGGCCGGGGCGGCCCCGCCGAACTCGACCAGCGTCGCGGCGACCGCGACACCGGAGGTGGCGCCGATGAAGCGGCGCCGTGAGAGACCGGTCAGGTTCATGACTGGTGCTCCTTTCTGGACGGGCTGACAAGACGTGCGAACGCGAACCGCAGCAGGACGGCGAGCGCGACCAGGGCGACGACGGCGAGGATCACCACGGTGGGGTTGACCCACGCGGGCACCAGGTCGTAGTCCGCGTTGCACTTGTTGTGCAGGGGGAAGAGCTTCGAGAACTCCTCGGTGTGCGCCTTCCGGTAGGCCTCGTCGTAGTTCTCGTGGCGCAGGTAGAGGCAGGTGTCGCGCACGTCGAGACCTCCGGTGAAGAGGCCCCAGACCCACGCCAGCAGACCGGCGCAGAGGGAGACGGAGAGGACGCGCGCCCACCACACGGGGCGCCGCCATCCGCCGTCCCGCAGTCCGCCGGCGATGCGGAAGAGGTTCCACAGGTTCCACAGCGTCCATACGACGACGAGGACGACGCCGAGGGGTACGAGGATGTGCTTCATGCTGCTGTTGTCGCCGATCGTTACCGGGCGGAGCGCGCCTGGGCGGCCTTGAGGTACTTCTCGTGGTTCGCCTTGTACCGCGTCAGGCTGCGCGTCTCCATGCCCATGCGGGCGAGCAGCGCGTCGACGAAGCCCTGCTCGAACCTCTGGAGCTTGTCGAAGCCGCCCGGGAGGTTCTGGTAGTCGGCGGGGAACGCCGCGCCGGCCCAGCCGATGAGGTACGCCTGGGCGACGGAGAGCGTTCCGTCCAGAGCGGTGAGGGCATTATGGGCGGAGGTCTTGCAGTCCGTGGCGTTGCCCCACCGCCCGGTGAAGTAGTTGTTGAAGCGGCGCAGACCGCCACCGCCGTTGTAGTGGGCCTTCATCGCGTCGACGATGTTCTTGCCGCCCCGCACTGCCTGGGCGAGCAGGTACCCGTCGGCGTCCTCGATGAGGTCGTTGAAGCCGAACGACGAGGAGACGCCGGGCACGCCGAGCCTGGCGTGGGCGAAGGCCAGCGGATCGGCGTACTGCTTCTCGGAGTTGCGCCAGTCGGCCCAGAACGTCATCAGGTCACCGGCCCAGCCGCCCACGTCACCACCGTTGGCGGACTTCTTGTTGTCCGGCTGGGCGGTCAGCAGATGGGCGTTGGCCGTGGCCATCATGTGCTCGGAGCCGAGCTGGTACCCGGTGAACGGGTCGGTGAAGAAGGGCGTGACGCTCATGCCCCTGGAGTTGCAGAAGTCGACGAACCCGCCGTCGTAGCCGCCGATGAGGTACCACCAGCCGAGCTTGTTGGCCGTGTCCTTGTTGCCGTACGCGGAGTGCCGGATGTACTCCATGACCAGCTGGCTCTGCTTCTGGCCGCTCGCGCCGTACTGGCCCGCCAGGTCGTACAGCTTCTGCACGTAGGCGATGAAGCCGTCCGCCGGCCCGCCCGACTGGTTGACCGAGGAGACGCCGGCGTCGAGCCCGGAGGCGACATCGTTGTCCAGGTCGAAGGTGTCGGTGCCGTTGGTGACCTTGAACTCCTTGATCTGGTTGAACGCCCAGTTCCGCGGGATGGGGAAGCCGAGGTTCCCGGAGAAGCCCCAGGACATGCCGGAGACGAAGGAGAACCGGGCGAACGTCTTGTCGCTGACGGTGCTGCAGACGTTCCGGGAGCCGTAGACACCGTGCGTGTACTTCTTGCCCTGGCTCGCGAGGGCCGCCTGCACGCCCTGGAAGTACGGCACGATCGCACTCGCGATCTCCTCGCTGGTCGCGTCGTAGTCGACGGCGAAGTAGATCGTGGTGCCCCGGTTGAAGCCGTAGCCCTCGGCGCACTTGTGGGCGTTCAGACCGTGCTGGTAGCCGGTGGTGTACGAGAAGTCCGACAGCTTGCGGGCGTTGTCCTGGTAGATCGGGAAGACCTTCAGCCCCGCGCGGAAGATGGTGTCCAGCTCGCCCGGCTTGATCTCCTTGTCCAGGGTCGAGCCGGGCGGGTCGAATATGTAGCGCCCGACGAACCGGTAGCCGTTGTCGTACAGCCACTTGGCGCGTGACGCGGTGATCTCGTACCGCGTGTCCGACGCGGTCGCCTTGCGGTCGGGATCACCCATGGACACCAGGAGCTGCGCCCATGTCTCGAAATCGCCGGTGCGGTTGTCGGCGAGCTTGTTGAACTTCTGGAACGCGCTGACCCAGTCGCCGAGCTTGCTGTCGAACGTGGAGCGCCACGTCGTGACGACGGGGTCGCCCTGGGCGTCGAAGGTCGGCGAGTTGAAGAGGCACGCCGCCGAGAACAGCTGGACGAAGACTCCCGAGGCGCCCTCGGAGAGGGTGTGGGACCGCAGTCCCGTCTGCGTCGCGGGGCCGAAGGCGCCGTTCGGCGCGGCGATGCCCAGCTCGTACTGGAGGGCGATCATCAGCGACTTCTGGACGTCGCGGGAGTAGATGCCGTCGCAGGGGCCGATGCTGTAGGCGTCCTTGTTCCAGTAGCGCCCGTTGAGCCACTGCTGGATGGTGCGGATGCCGTCGCTGCCGCCGGCCACGACGACATAGGCGTCCATGTTGAGCAGGGCCTTGGCGACCTTGGCGTTGATGACGCCGGCGCCGCCGATTCCCATGTCGGCGCGGAGCTTCGACACGGCGTCACGGGTGACGCCGGTGAACCAGCCCTCGCTCTTGGGCTCGACGGCCCAGTACCCCTTGCACCACATGGCGAACTCGAGGATCGCCACGATGTTGCGGTTCTTGTCCCAGCCGAAGCCGATGTCGCCGAGCGCGGCCAGCTTCGCGTAGGTGGTCGGGCCGAAGGAGGCCATGACCGGAGTGATGCCGAGTTCCTTCTGCAGGCCCATGATCAGGGAGTTCATGGTCCCCCAGCCCGTGCGGCCGTCCTCGGGACACCTGACGTATCCGGCGACGTCGCCGTATGTGGAGTTCACCCACTTCTGGGCCCGGAGAACTTGCTCGTCCGCCACAGCGCAGTCCTTTCGTACGTACTGGAGCGGACGTGCTGGTGTCGGCGCGGCGTGACGGCGCTTCCCCCGGTCGATGCGGGTCGGTCGGTCCCGCACAAGAAATCCGTGATCTCCGCCCCCGTTGGATGGATTTCCCGGATGCAAACTATCCACGCCCCGGTGGCCTGGACCAGTGATCTTCCGGCCACGGGTGCCCGTGTTGCGGTGATTGTCATCACGTGCCGGATCCGTGAACCGGCGGAACCGCCGGGGACCGCGGCTCGTCCGCGCACGCGAGACGGGCCGGCCCCGGAGGCTTCCCGGGGCCGGCCTGTCTCTCCGTCAGGCGCGGACCCAGAGGACGATGATGTCCTGGCGGGTGGAGCTGAAGGGCTCGCAGGTGAAGTTGGGGCCCCAGGTCCGGTAGCCGGCCTTCCCCGCGGCCTGGCAGTCGGCGTACGAGGCGTAGGAGCCCTGTGCGTAGTAGCCCGGACCCGGGCTGGCCTGGGCGGCGCCGGCCGCGCCGAGCGCGAGGGCTCCGGCGGTCACGGCGGTGGCGAGAGCGGCCGCTGTGCGACGGTACATGGCATGTCCTCCTGAAAACGCCGGGATGCCCCGGCGGAATACCTGACGATGCGATGTGGTGCGTTGTGTACCGGCTGCGCAGCCGGGGACGAACGTATCGTCACGGACACGCCCGCACAATAGGTCTAGGCCAATCCGCCGGAACCCGGCGAGCGGTGGCTCACCGGGGCAGCAGCCAGTGCGGGTCCGGCACCACCGTGAGCAGCGCGGAGACCAGCACCACCGCGGCGAGCACGCCGAGCTCCACGCGGGCCGGGGGCTGGGCGTCGGCGCCGCGGAGCATCCGGCGGCGGGCGGTGAGGGCGAGCAGCGCGGTGAGCCCGAAGAGGGCGAGCTTGACCAGCAGGACCCGGCCGTACGCGGTGCTGAACACGCCGTCGAGCGGCAGCCGGCGCAGCGTGGAGCAGGTGCCGGTGACGCAGAGGGCGCCGAAGACCCACGCGGCCGTCTTCGCGTAACGCATCAGCACGTCCGGGGCGCCGCCGCGCAGCCGCATGGTGCGCAGCACGTGGGACAGCGTGCCGAACCACAGCGAGGCGGCCGTCAGGTGCACGACGGTGAGGCCGACGCCGATGGCCGGGCTGTACGACTCGGGGTGGGCGCGCATCGCCTCGGCGCCCACGGCGGCGGCGAGCGGGAGCGCGGCGAGCGCCGGGCGGCGGCCGGCCGCGCAGACGGCGGCGAGGACGAAGGCGTTGGCCGTGACGAGGATCAGCCGGCCCTCGCGCAGCCCGTACACGGTGGTGAGCCCGAGTCCGCTGACGGCGGCGAGCAGGAGCAGCAGTCCCACGGAG
Organism: Streptomyces sp. NPDC101160; assembly: GCF_044768205.1. Classification (NCBI taxonomy): domain Bacteria; kingdom Bacillati; phylum Actinomycetota; class Actinomycetes; order Kitasatosporales; family Streptomycetaceae; genus Streptomyces; species Streptomyces sp. NPDC101160. The sequence goes on from NZ_JBIWPJ010000004.1 coordinate 282,930, forward strand.
GCCGCGCAGCCCAGGGTGGCGGCGGGCAGGAACCAGCGACGCGGCAGCGGGCCGTCTCCGGCGATGCGGACGCCGGCGAGTTCGCCGATGGTGACGGCGAAGGCGACGAGGACGAGGAGCCGCAGCAGGGTGATGGTGCCGGCGGCGGGAATCACCAGTTCGCCGGTGCCCGTCTGGGCGAGCCCGGCGCCGAGGAGCGCGAGGGCGAGGACGGCGGTCCCGGCGAGAACCGCTGCCGTCAGACGGGTCGGGGTGCCGAAGGATCCGGGGAGCGTCACCCCGTGATCGTCACCGGGGTCCGGACGGGCGGCAACTCACGTACGTACGCATGGTCGTACGCGGTCCGCGGGGGCTCGGCGGCCCCGTGCCCGCCCGTCCGCCGGACAGGCCTCAGGCCTGCTTGGCCTTGCTGAGGTGGGCCCAGAACTCCTCGAAGGTGAGCTTGCCGTCGCCGTTGCCGTCGCGCTGGGCGATGATCGCCTCGGCGACCGTCTCGGTCACGTTGAAGTCGCCCATCTCGGCCATGACGTGCTTGTACTCGGCGGCCGTGATGAAGCCGTCCCCGTCCACGTCGAACTTGTTGAATGCCGTGCGAGCCGACTCGATGTCCGCCACTGCTTCCGCCCCTTCATGGTGCTTCGGTACTTCGATGTAGGGGGCCAGATTAGCGGGGCGCCGCCGTGTCGCATGATGGGGGCATGAGCGCGGACACGGCCGGCACGGTGGCGGGGATCCTGGCGGCGGCGGCCCGGGGGGACTTCCCGGCGCCGGACGGGTCGACGACGATCCTGCCGCAGCCGAACGGCCGCGACGCGGGCGTGCTGTCGTTCACGGCGCACTCGGTGGTGCTCCTCGACGAGGACCCGGAGTGGATCCGCGCCGAGCTGGCCGCGGCGTCCGCGGACCCGCTGGTGGCGAGCATGACCCCGGGCTTCCTGACCGCGCTGACGGCCCGCACCGGCCGGTACATGAACACCATCGACCTGATGACGGTCGCGGACGCGCTGCCGGGTGACCCCGAGATCGAGCTGCGGGAGATCGACGACCAGGAGCATCCGCGGGTGGCGCGGGCCCTGAAGTACCGCGACGGCGTACGGGTGTGGGTCACCGACGGCGGTCTGGTGACCCTGGGCCGGGGCGTGGCGGGCCGGACGGAGGTCGCGGTCGAGGTCGACGAGGACGTCCGCCACCGCGGCCTCGGCCGCGCCCTGGCGACCGCGGCGCGCCATCTCACCCCCGACCCGGTGGTCTGGGCCCAGGTCTCCCCCGGCAACGCCCGCAGCGTCCGCACGTTCCAGGCGGCGGGCTACCGCACGGTCGGGGCCGAGGCCCTGCTGGTGGCCCGCTAGGGGGTGTCCGGCCCTGATCCGTCCGCGGGGCGGCCCTGGGGGCCCTAGCGGAAGATGCCGGTGTGCCCGAGCGAGTAGCGGCCGGGCTGCGGGTACACCGCCAGGCCGTGCGGGCCGCTGCCGACCGGGATGCGGGCCAGCTGCTTGCCGCTCGTCGTGTCGATCGCGTACACCTCGGAGTCGTAGCGGCCGGAGAGCCACAGCACCTTGCCGTCGGCGGAGACGCCGCCCATGTCCGGGGAGCCGCCGTCGGGGAGCCACCACTTCTTGGTGAGCTTGTTCTTGGTGAAGTCGAAGACGGAGACGGAGCCCTCGCCGCGGTTGGAGACGTACATCTCCCTGGAGTCGCGGGAGACGTAGAGGCCGTGGCAGCCCTTGCCGGTGGGCAGCAGTGTCGGGGTGGTGAACCGGTCGCCGTCGAGGACCCACATGCCGTGGGCCATCATGTCGGCGACGTAGAAGGTCTTGCCGTCCGGGGAGATCTTCACGTCCTGCGGCATGGCGCCCTGGAAGGGCAGTTTCTGCTGGCCGACGACCTCCATCTTCTCGGTGTCGACCTTGAGCAGCTCGCCGGAGAACTCGCAGGAGACGATGAAGTAGCGCCCGTCGGCGGAGAAGTCCGCGTGGTTGACGCCGTAGCAGCTGACGGGGACGGTCTTCTTCCGCTCCATGGTGTGCGGGTCGCGGAAGACGAGCTCGCGGTCGAGCGAGGCCATGACGACGGCGTACCGGCCGTTCGGGGTGAAGTACAGGTTGTACGGGTCGTGGACCTCGACGGGTTTGCCGGCGGCGCCGGTGGCCGGGTCGATGGGGGTGAGGGTGTGGCCGCGGTCGTTGTTGACCCAGAGGGTCTTCATGTCCCAGGAGGGGACGACGTGCTGCGGCTGGTTGCCGACCGGGATGGTCTCGATGACCTTGTAGGTGGCCGGGTCGATGACGGAGACCGTGTTGGAGTTGGTGTTGGGGACGTAGACCCGGGACGGGAAGTTCTTGACGACCGGCGAGAGCGCGTTCGGCCGGTCGGCGGCGTAGACGTCGTCGGCCTTGAGCAGCGGCGGCATGCCGGGCAGCCCGGTGGGGACGGGGGCCCGCTTCTTCGGTGCGGCGGGGAGCGCGCCGGCCTCCTTGGTGCCGCCGGTGCGCGGGGTCGCCGGGTGGGGGCTGCCGCAGCCGGCGAGGCCGGCGCCGAGGGCGAGCAGCAGGGCGGCGGCGCCCAGGTTCCTGGTACGAGTCGTGAGGTTCGGCATCAGCTCAGCAGCTCCGTGGTGGTCACCGCGCGCAGGCCGCGGCGGTCGAGGTCGGCGAGGAGGAGGGGCAGCGCGGCGACGGTGTCCGGGTAGCCGAAGTGCAGGCTCACGACGGAGCCGGCCCGGATCCGGCCGGTGACGTTGGCGACGACGGCCGCCGGTCCCGGCCGGGTGAAGTCGAGCGAGTCGACGTCGTACGAGAGGACGTGCGGGTAGCCGGCGCGGCGGGCGGCCCGCTGGACGACGGCGCCGGCGTGCTGGGTGCGGGAGGGCCGGAACCAGGTGCCGATGGAGCCGGTGAGGCGGCGCAGCCGGCGGGCGCAGCCCTCGATCTCGGCGTGGGCGTCGGTCTCGTTCATCGCGTTGATGTCGATGTGGCGCTGGGTGTGGTTGCCGAGGTCGTGGCCGCCGTCCAGGATGCGCCGCGCCATCTCGGGGTGCCGGTCGAGCCACTCGCCGACGGCGAGGACGGTGAGGTGCGCGCCGGCGTGCTCGGCCCGGTCGAGGATCGCCCGGGCGAGGGCGGGGTCGCCCTGGCCGTGGAAGGTGAGGGCGACCCGGGGGCGGTCGGGCGGGCCGGCGGCGATCTCGGTGGGGCGGCCCGGGTAGCGGCGGGGCGCCGGGGCGGCGACGGGGGCCGCGGGCGCGGGGCTGTGCGGGCCGGGTTCGGGGCGCGGCTCCGTACCGCAGGCGGTGGCGAGGGCTCCCGCGAGGGCGGTGGCCGCGCCGGCCCGGAGGGCACCGCGGCGGTCGGTCGGCATCACGGGCACTATTTAAAGGCTGTTAAGCCCGAAAGATAACGATTGGGCCGATTCAGGACGTTTGCGGGTCGCGATCAGCCGTCCACTATGCGGACGAGCCGGGGAAACACCCGATGAACCCCATACTTATTCATCGTTTACAAGGCAGGTGCTCTAGGTCACCAACGATTCATCGACGATGAATCCAGGTATGTCCAGATATGACCCGGTACGGACTTTTGGCACCGAGGCCACCTGTCTGCCATAGTCGATGACACGACCCCCATTGACCCGGGCCAGGTCGACATAGCTGCCGTGGGCGACACCCCCCCCTAGCCCACGGCGCACCACACGTAAGCCCCCAAACGCCTCACCAGGGCAGACGGGGGCTTTCGTGCGTCTGAGGCCGTTCAGTCCCGCTCCGGGGCGCGCATGATCCGCGTCAGCCGGGCCGAGGCACGCCGGGCGTCGCCCAGCGCGCGCCCGTACTCCGGGGCGCGCGCCGGGGCATCCGTACCGCAGTGCGGGCACACCTCGGTGCCGGAGAACACGTAGCAGTCGCATCCACGACACGACACGAGCGAGCGCAGCCGCGGGTCGGCATGCGCCCGCACGGGCCTGGGCGCCGGCCCGTGCGCCTCCGGCGTCGCAACGGGCCGGCCGGCATCCGGATCGAGCTCCGGGCCGGCATCCGGGTCGGGCTCCACCACGACGGCGAACCGGCCGTGGTCGAACGACGTCCCCGGGGCCGGGAGCTCCTGGACCACCCGTTCGCGCTTGCCCTGCTTGCGCAGCTCCAGCGCCCGGTGGTGGCAGTACGGGTTGTTCCCCGGCCGGCCCAGCAGGGAGTGCGAGGTCCAGGTGCAGCCGCCCTCGCAGACGTCCGCGTAGTAGCAGCCGGCGCAGAAGCCCCACAGCTCCCGGGCCCGGCTCTCGCGGGCGAACGACAGCTCGGGGGCGGACGCCCACAGCTCGGCGATGCGGGCGTCGCGCACGTTGCCGCCCGCGTAGGCCGTGGTGGGAAGCGACGGGCAGCCCTTGATCGTCCCGTCGGCCTCGATGCCCAGCACGTTGCGGCCGGCGAAGCAGCCGGCCCAGTGCGTGGCCTCGGCGCCGTTGCCGCGCAGCTGCGCCTCGTACGGGCCGAAGTACCCGATGTTGTTGCCCGGTTGCAGCAGCAGCCCGCCGGCCAGGCCCGCCGTGTGGAGCTCGGCGAGCAGCGGCATCAGCTCGATCATCTGGTACGGCTGCATCAGGAGCTCGTGATGGTCGGCGGCCCGGCCCATCGCGACGGTGAGCTGCACCTGCCAGTTGCTCACCCCGAGCGCGAGGAACTCCCCGAGCAGGTCCCGCAGGTGGGGGATGACGGCGGCGGTGATCTGCGTGTTGACGCTCGTCCTGATCCCGTGCGCGCGCAGCCTGCCGAGCGCGCCGACGGCTGCGTCGAACGAGCCGGGGCGCCCCCGCAGGTGGTCGTGGAGCGCGGCCGGCCCGTCGACCGAGACGCCGCAGGCGACCAGCCCGGCCTCCGCGGCCCGGGCGATCCGGGCGTCGGTGAGCTGCCAGGCACCGGTCTGCAGGGTGCACTGCATCCCTGCGTCGGAGACGGCCCGGACGATCTCCAGCCAGTCCGCGCGCAGGTACGCCTCGCCGCCGATCAGGGTGACCTCGCGGGTGCCCATCGTGTGGAGTTGCCGGACGACCTCCAGGCACTCCTGTGTCGTCAGCTCCTCGGGGCGCTTGGCGCCGGCCCGGGACCCGCAGTGCCGGCACTTCAGGTTGCAGGCCAGGGTCAGTTCCCACACGGCGTGCACGAGCTGGTGCTCGCGCACGTCACGGGTGCTCAGATACCGCCGGGGCGCCCCGCCGTCCGGATCCGGACCCGGCTCATCCATCCGCTCCACCCGCTCGGTCCAAGCGGGTGATCGCCGCCTCCAGGGCGTCCAGCGCCTGCTTCACCTCGCCGTGCCGGTCGGGTCCGACGGGTGCGAAGTCGACGCCGTACAGGGCCCGTCTGGCCGCCTCGGCGACCGCCTTCATGTGCTGCAGGTCGTTGCCGGCGATCGCGTCGTGGATCGGCGGTCCGTACGGAGGACGAGGGTGCACGCCGGGGGCCTCTTCCCCGCTTGCGGTCATGTCGCTCTCCCTTTCAGGCGTACGCGTACGAGCTCGACGAGTACTCGGAGTACTCGCCGCCGCCCCCGTTGAGCTGGCCCAGGGGCAGGTCCTGGTCGCAGTTGGCGCACAGCACGGGGCGGCCGCCGTCCGTGCCGCGGACGGTGACCCAGGCGGCCTCGGCGTCGGTGAGCACGGCCCGCACCTGGGCGCGGTCGTGCTGCTTGGCGTCGACCGCCGTCTTGACGAAGTCCAGGAAGGTGGTGGCGCGGCCGCAGTAGGAGCAGGTGTGGTCCACGACCCGGAACGGCCCTCGCAGGGAGGAGGGGGAGGCGTCCAGGTAGTCGGCCAGTTCCTGGACCTCTTCGTCGCTCATGGGACGGAGGGACGCCGGGGTGTCGAGCGGAAGCCGCTCGATGACTCCGGCCTCGACCTCGAACGTCCTCGTCCGTTCGGGCCTGTCCTGCAGCATCCGCACGATGTCGTCATAGCCGAGCTTCTCGGTCTTCACGGGTGGAACCTCCTCCTGCGGCCGTCCGGGCCTGTTGTTCGGCAGAGAACTCGCTGCCGTAGTACATGAGGATCTCCTCGCCGGGAGCGATGTCCCGGCGGGCCTCGACTTCCATCACGGCGGCCGCCCGGTCCACGGACCAGTTCGCGTTGGGGCCGTCGGCGTGGTTGTACAGGGCGCCGTACCCCAGGGGCAGCGCCACTCTCAGGGGTCGGGTCGAAAGGGTGACCACATGCTCGACTTCAGGAACCGCATCCGGTCGGGGTCGCGAAAGGCCACGGGACCTGTTCGTCGGTGGGGTCGATCGCGACGCCCTTCGTGCCGACCAGAACGCCGAACCCGAACGGGAGCGGCGTGGTCCGTTCGGCGCGCATCGGGTCTTCCTCCGGCGCGTCCTCGTCGGCCACCATCATGGGCGTCATCGGGGGATTGCCCCCGATGCAGAAGCTGCATCCGGTCATCGCTGACTCACTCCTCGCTCGTCCTCCGCCCATTGAGGCACAGGCCGTGGCGGCGTGCGCGGCCACGAAGCCGAACGGAGTCAGGGCAGGGTGACGCACCTCCGGGCGGGTCTCCGATGCCCGTGGGACAGGACCTAGCGATCCAGAACCCGCATCTCGAACCAGGTGGTCTTGCCGCGCGGCGCCAGGTCGACCCCCCAGCGGTCGGAGAGCTTGTCGACGAGGAAGAGGCCGCGGCCGCTGGTGTCCAGCTCGTGCACCGGCATCAGACAGGGCAGCCCGCGCGAGGGGTCGCGGACCTCGATCCGGATCCAGCCGCGGCGGCGCAGCATCCGCAGCGCGAAGACCCGGGCCCCGGTGTGCCGGACCGCGTTGCCGACGAGTTCGGAGACGAGCAGCACCGCGTGCTCGGCGATCTGCGGGTTCAGCTTCCAGTGGCGCAGCACCACCCACTGGGTGAGCCGGCGGGCGACCGCGGCGGACTCGGGGCGGGACGGCAGCCGGACGTCCTCCTCGGCCGGGTTGCCGTACGTCGCCAGCGCCTCGGTCGCCAAGTCCTGCGCGTCCGGGGCCGGTTCCTCCTCGGCGCCCGGCACCCACCGTGCGGCGGTCGCACCGCCACGCTGCCGCGGTTGTTCCGTACCCTCCAGGCCCGCCATGCCCCCATCATGGCCGCACGGAGCCGCCCGCGGGGCCGTTCCGGGGGAATCGATCCCCCGGAATCGACAATTCCACGAGACTGACGGAGGCATATGCCAAAGTCAGTCGAAAGACCGTCCCAAGACGGTCGGGCTCAGACGAACTTGGCCTTGCCCGGACCCTCCTCGACGAAGCTGCGCATCCCGCGCTCCCGGTCCTCCGTCGCGAACAGCCCCGCGAACCAGGTGCGTTCGATGGCGAGGCCGGTGTCGATGTCCGCCTCCAGACCCTGGTCGATCGCCTCCTTGGCGGCCCGCAGCGCGACGGCCGGGCCCTGGGCGAGCTTCGCGGCCCAGGCGTGCGCCTGCTCGTACACCTCGGCGGCCGGGACGACCCGGTCGACCAGGCCGAGCTGGAGCGCCTCGTCGGCCTTCACCATGCGGCCGGTGAAGATGAGGTCCTTGGCCTTCGAGGGGCCGATGAGGCGGGAGAGCCGCTGGGTGCCGCCGGCGCCCGGGATGAGGCCGAGCAGGATCTCGGGCTGGCCGAGCTTGGCGTTGTCCGCCGCGATCCGGTAGTCGGCGCACAGCGCCAGCTCGCAGCCGCCGCCCAGCGCGTAGCCTGTGACGGCCGCGACGACGGGCTTCGGGACGCGGGCGATCGCCGTGAAGGAGTCCTGCAGCGCGCGGGACCGCTTGACCATGGCCACGTGGTCCATGACCTGCATCTCCTTGATGTCCGCGCCGGCCGCGAACACCTTCTCGCCGCCGTAGAGGACGACCGCGCGGACGTCGTCGCGGTCGGTCACCTCCTGGGCCAGCTCGCGCAGCCGGTCCTGGGTGGCGATGTCCAGGGCGTTCATCGGAGGACGGTCGAGGCGGATCGTGCCGACGCCTTCGGCGACTTCGAGGTTCACAGTCATGGTCCGAAGGTTAGCCGCCGTTAACGGGAAGGGCCCCGGTGCGGTCGGGGGTTTGGGGGTATCCCCCGAAAAGTCCCGTACAGCACCGGGGCCCTGTCGGCTCGTTCGGGACGAGGCTTACGCCTTCCACTCCGACCAGGACATGTTCCAGCCGTTGAGGCCGTTGTCCGGCTGGATCTGCTTGTCCTTCGAGTTCTTCACGATGACGACGTCACCGATGAGCGAGCGGTCGTAGAACCAGGCCGCCGGGGTCGAGCTGTCACCCGCGCCGCGGGCGTCGCGCAGACCGACGCAGCCGTGGCTGGTGTTGGTGTTGCCGAAGATGCCCGGGGAACCCCAGTAGTTGCCGTGCACGAAGGTGCCGGAGCTGGACAGGCGCATCGCGTGCGGCACGTCCTTGATGTCGTACTCGCCGCCGAAGCCCACGGTGGCGCCGTTCATGCGGGTCACCTTGTACTTCTCGCTGATGACCATCTGGCCGTTGTACGTCGTCGTGGACGGCGCGCCCGCACTGATCGGGATGGTCTTGATGATCTTGCCGTCGCGCTCGACCTTCATGGTGTGCGCGGAGGCGTCCACCGTGGAGACCTGGCGGCGGCCGATGGTGAAGGAGAAGGTCTTCTTCTGCTTGCCGTAGACGCCCGGCCGGCCCTCGACGCCGTCGAGGTTGAGCTGCACGGTCACCTTGGTGCCGGCGGCCCAGTAGTTCTCCGGACGGAAGTCGAGGCGGTCGTTGCCGAACCAGTGGCCCTCGATCGGCACGGACGGCACGGCCGTCACCTTGATGGCGCGCTCCACGGCCTCCGGGTCGGTGATGCCCCGGGTGAAGTTGATGGAGACCGGCATGCCGACGCCGACGGTCTCGCCGTTCTCCGGCGTGTAGTGGCCGATGAAGGTGTTCTTCGGGACGAGCGTGGTGAAGGTGGTGTCCTTCGCCGACTCACGGCCGTCGGAGTCCTGGGCGATCGCGTGCACCTTGTACTGGGTGCTCGCGGACAGGTGCGAGGTCGGCTCCCAGCTGGCACCGTCGGCGGAGATCTTGCCGTCGACCTTGTTGCCCTCGGAGTCGGCGACCGTGACCGTGGTCAGCTTGCCCTGGTCGGCCGTCACCTTCAGCGCGCCGCTGGTGGCGACGGAGTCCGCGCCGTCCTTCGGGGCGACGTTGACGACCGCCTGCGAGGCCGCGTTCTCCTGCTTGCCGCCGGCGCTGCCCGCCGGGTCCTGGCTCCCCTTGCCGCCGCCGGTGGCACCGCCGCCGCACGCCGTCAGGACGAGGAGCAGCGTCCCCGTCGCCAGGGCGCCCAGGCGGGCGCTGCGCCGCCGTCGTCCCGCGGTCGCCCCGGATATCGGCTGCCCGTTCACTATGGATCTCTCCCCTCGCACGACCCGGCACTGCCAGGGCCCCACCCCCGTGCGCATCCTTCCGCGCACACGGCGTTAGATAATCACACCGTGGGACACGAAAGTTCCTCGTGAATGTCACCGTTCAGTCGCAGTTGGCGTGGTAGAGCGGAAGCCGCCCCCTCAGTTCGGCGCCGAACCGCCGGAGAAAGCCTCAGCTCAGGGCCGAGCCCTCCTTCCAGCGGCTCCACTCCACGTTCCAGCCGCCGAGCCCGTTGTCCGGGGCGACCTGCTTGTCGCGCGAGTTGACGACCTCGATCACGTCGCCGATCAGCGTCCGGTCGAAGAACCAGCCGGCCGGGGTGTCCGCGCCGCCGCCCTTCACGTCCCGCAGGCCGACGCAGCCGTGGCTGACGTTCGCCGAGCCGAAGGTGTCCGCCGAGGCCCAGTAGTTGCCGTGCAGGAAGGTGCCCGAGTCGGTGAGCCGCATCGCGTGCGGCACGTCCTTGATGTCGTACTCGCCGCCGAAGCCGACCGTCCGCCCGTCCATCCGCGTCACGTCGAACAGCTCCGTGACCACCATCTTCCCGTTGTACGTGGTGGTCTTCGGCGCGCCCGCGGTGATCGGCAGCGTGGTGAGCGGCTCGCCGTCGCGCACGATGTCCATCGTGTGCTTCTCGGCGTCGACGCGGGAGACCTGCGAGCGGCCGACGGTGAAGCCGACGGTCTTGCGCTGGATCCCGTAGACGCCCGGCGCGCCCTCGACGTCGCGCAGCCGGAGGTCGACGGTGACCCGGGTGCCCGGCTGCCAGTACGCGGCGGGACGGAAGTCGAGCCGGTCCTTGCCGAACCAGTGGCCGACGACCTCCACGGGCGGGTCGGAGGTCACGCTGATGGCCCGCTCGACCTCGGCGCGGTTCTCGATCTCCCGGTTGAAGGAGAAGGAGACGATCATGCCGACGCCGACCGTGGAGCGGTTCTCCGGCTTGAAGTAGCCGATGAAGCGGTGCTCGGGGACGACGGTGGTGAAGGTGGTGTGCCGGGCCGAGCGGCGGCCGTACCCGTCCAGGGCGACCGCGTCGACGCTGTACTTGGCGGCGAGCGTGAGCCGGGTGCCGGGCCGGGGCCGCCAGTGCATCCCGTCCGTGGAGATCTCCCCCGCGAGCTCGGTGCGCTGCGCGTCCTCCACCTGGACCACCGTCACCCGCTCGAGGCGTCCGCTGTCGACCGAGATCTCCACCGGGTCCCCGGCGAGCACCCCGCGGCTGCCGTCCTCCGGGCTCACCCGGATCACATCGCCCGGCGCCCGGGCCTTTCCGGGCAGGGGCCCGTCGAACAGGCCGCCGCCCCCGCCGCCGTCCGTTCCGCTGCAGCCCGCGAGGCCCGCGAGCAGGCCCGCCACGGCGAGCGCGAGCCCCGCCCGCTTCATCACATGTCTCACGCCCGGCCCAACGACGGCGCCCCTCCAGGGGAAACGTGCGTGCGCGGCATGTTGGGAGCGGGGCCGACCGGGCAGAACAGTCGGGAGGACGTACGGGGAGCCGCGGCCGGGACGCCGCCCTGCGCCGTACGAGAGCCGCGGGAGGCCGGACGGTGTCGAGCGCAGCCGAGCAGGAGGCGGTACGTCAGCGTGCCCACGAGCCACGGGTGCCGGTGGTGTGGCCGGGGGCGCCGACGCCGCTGGGCGCCCGGGTCCGGGTCGGACCGGACGGGGTCATGGGCACCAACTTCGCGCTGTGGGCGGGCGGGGCGGAGGCGGTGGAGCTGTGTCTGTTCGCGCCGGACGGCACGGAGACCCGGCTGCCGCTGACCGAGCTGACCCATGAGATCTGGCACGGCTTCGTGCCCGGCATCGGCCCCGGGCAGCGGTACGGCTACCGGGTGCACGGCCGCTGGGACCCGTGGACCGGAGCCCGCTGGAACCCGGCGAAGCTGCTCCTCGACCCGTACGCGCGGGCCGTCGACGGCGACTTCACGCTGCCGCCGGAGGTGTACGGCCACGTCCGCGACTGGCCGCAGCAGCATGTCGCCGACACCGTCCGCGACGAGCGGGACTCCGCCCCGTACGTACCCAAGGGCGTCGTCGTCCAGGACGACGACGACTGGTCCGACGACCGCCGGCCCAAGACGCCCTGGCCGGACTCGGTCATCTACGAGCTGCACGTCCGCGGCTTCACCATGCGCCACCCGGGCATCCCCGAGCACCTGCGCGGCACCTACGCGGGCCTCGCGCACCCGGCGGCCGTCGAGCACCTCGTACGGCTCGGGGTGACGGCGGTCGAGCTCCTGCCCGTGCACCAGTTCGCGCACGAGGACCATCTGCTGCGGCGCGGGCTGTCCAACTACTGGGGCTACAACTCGATCGGCTACTTCGCCCCGCACGCCGGCTACTCCTCGTCCGGCACCACCGGGCAGCAGGTCGGCGAGTTCAAGCGGATGGTGCGGGCGCTGCACGCGGCCGGGATCGAGGTGATCCTCGACGTCGTCTACAACCACACCGCGGAGGCCGGGGAGCTCGGCCCCACGCTGTCCCTGAAGGGCATCGACAACCGCGGCTACTACCGGCTCCAGTCGGACGCCCGCCGCTACGCCGACTACACCGGCTGCGGCAACACCCTGCACGTGGTGCAGCCGCAGGTGCTGCGGCTCATCACCGACAGCCTGCGCTACTGGGTCACAGAGATGGGCGTGGACGGCTTCCGCTTCGACCTCGCCGCGGCGCTCGCGCGCTCGATGCACGACGTCGACATGCTCTCGCCGTTCCTCGCGGTCATCGCCCAGGACCCGGTGCTGCGCCGGGTGAAGCTGATCGCCGAGCCGTGGGACGTCGGCAACGGCGGCTACCAGGTGGGCGCCTTCCCGCCGCTGTGGACCGAGTGGAACGACCGCTACCGCGACGCGGTCCGGGACTTCTGGCGCGGCGCGCTGCCGGACGTGCGCGACCTCGGCTACCGGCTCTCCGGCTCCAGCGACCTGTACGCGTGGGGCGGCCGGCGCCCGTACGCCTCGGTCAACTTCGTCACCGCGCACGACGGCTTCACGCTCCGCGACCTCGTCACGTACGAACGCAAGCACAACGAGGCCAACGGCGAGGGCAACCGGGACGGCACCCACGACAACCGGTCCTGGAACTGTGGCGTGGAGGGCGAGACCGACGACCCGGCGGTGGGCGCCCTGCGCCGCCGCCAGTCCCGCAACCTGCTGACCACGCTGCTGCTCTCCACCGGCGTGCCGATGCTGGTCGCGGGCGACGAGATGGGCCGCACCCAGGGCGGCAACAACAACGCCTACTGCCAGGACAACGAGATCGGCTGGCTCGACTGGACGCTGCCCGAGGAACCGGGCCGCGCCCAGCTCCTCGCGCTGACCCGGCGGCTGCTCGCGCTGCGGCACCGGCATCCGGTGCTGCGCCGCGGCGCCTTCTTCTCCGGCCGGCCGCAGGGCGCGGACGGGCTGCGGGACCTGGCCTGGTTCACCACCGAGGGCACCGAGATGACCGAGCGGGACTGGTACGCGCCCGCCGCCACGCTCGGCCTGTACCTGTCGGGCCGTGACATACCGGGCCGGGACGCCCGCGGCGAGCAGGTCCTCGACGACAGCTTCCTCGCGGTGCTGCACGCCGGACCGCGCCCGGTGCGCTTCCGGCTGCCGGGCCCGCCGTGGGCGGAGTCGTACGAACTGGTCGTCGACACCGCCCTGGAGGACCAGTCCGGCCCGCCGGGCACGGTGCACCCGGGCGGGGAGAGGCTCACGGTGGCGGAGCGGTCGGTGGTGCTGCTGCGGGTGAGGAGCTAGACCCGGCCGGAGGTCACGACGTAGCAGGTGAAGTCGCCCTCGATGTCGACGTCCGGTCCGGTGTAGGAGGAGCTGGAGGAGCCGGCGCCGTAGGTGTAGTACGTGCCGGCCGGACGCGCGTCGCGCACCCAGGCGGCCGGCGCGGAGTCGAACCTGCTGCCGCAGCGCTCGCCGGCCTTCTTGTCGGCGACGCCGGTCGGGTTGCCCTCGATGCTCTCCTTGATCTTCACCTGGCCGAAGACCCGCAGGTCGGCGTCGCTCCCGCAGGGGACGGCGCGGACCAGGTCGAGGCTGCCGGCGAGGCCGGTGTCGGCGGAGCCGCAGGCGCCGGGCCTCAGCGCATGGAGCGGGGTGAGGGCCTTCTCGGCGTCCTCCAGTCTGCCGCTCTTCCCGGCGGCCGGGGCGGGGACGGTGGTGCTGCCGAGGCCGGTGAGGACGTAGTCGGCCTTGAGGGAGGTGACGCCCTTGAGGACGCCGTCCTGGTGCAGCGGCTTCAGCAGGGGCGTGTAGTCGGCGCTGGCACGGAGGAGCCGGCCCTGACCGTCGAGGACGACGGTCAGCGCGATGCTCTCGCTGCTGTTGCCGTACGTCGACGAGGCCGCGAGGCTCGTCGGCAGGGCATCGTTGGCTGTCTGCGAGGGGATGCTCAGTGCGTAGGTGCGGCTGCCGTCGGCGCCCTTGACGGGCTGTTTCTTGGCGTAGGAGTTACGCACCACCTCGGCGAGGGTCCCGCCGAACGGGGCGGCGTCACCGGCCCGCGCGAGGACGGGGCCGAAGTGGTCGACGACGTCCATGGAGGCCTGCGAGGAGTAGCGCAGCCAGCCGCCCTGCCGAGTCCGGTAGTCGACGTGGTTGCCCTTGATCTCGTACGCCTCGGCCACCGGCTTCCCGCCGGGCCGGCCGCCGAGGTCGGTGGCGGCGTCCTCGGGAAAGCGGCGCGGGATGTCGAGGACGCGCTCGGCCTGGGCGGTGTCCTTCGCGTAGTCCTGCGTGCCGGTCGTGCGGTCCACCGCCGTGCCCTTGGCGGAGCCGTAGCTGAGCGTCCAGGTGAAGGCGGACGAGCCGGCCGCTGTGGTCGCCCGGGTGGCCGCCGCGAGCTGGCCGTCGAGCCGTCCGTCGAAGACCGGCGTCCCCGAGGGTGACGGGCTCGCCTTGGCGTCCCCGGTGCCCCCGGACTGGCACGCCGAGAGCGCCGTCAGCAGCAGCGGCAGCAGAGCGGCCGCGGCACCCTTCCGAAGACTGTGTGTGGTTCCCACCCTTGTGTTCCTCATTCCCACCCCAGGATCAATGGCCGGTGATCCTACGGGACGGGCTTCAGCCGCTGCGACCGAGAATGCCCCGCTCGTAGCCGACGGCGACCGCCGCGGCGCGGTCCTTGGCGCCGAGCTTGCCGAAGATGTGGGTGAGATGGGTCTTCACGGTGGCCTCGCTGATGAACAGCTCGGCGGCGATCTCGCGGTTGGAGGTGCCCTTGGCGACGAGTTCGAGGACCTCGCGCTCGCGGGCGGAGAGCGACTCGTCGGCGGGCGGGGCGGGGGTGCGGACCCGGGAGACGAGACGGCTCGCGACGGCCGGGGAGAGCACGGTGCGGCCCTCGGCGGCGGCCCGGACGGCGGCGAACAGTTCCTCGCGCGGCGCGTCCTTGAGGAGGTAGCCGGTGGCGCCGGCCTCGATGGCGGGCAGGGTGTCGGTGTCCGTGTCGTACGTGGTGAGGACGAGGACCCGGGCGCGGGCGCCGCGCCGGGCGAGCTCGGCGATGGCGTCGACGCCGCCGCCACCGGGCATGCGCAGGTCCATCAGGACGACGTCCGGATCGAGGCGCTCGGCGAGCTCGACGCCCTCGACCCCGTTCGACGCCTCGCCGAGGACCCGGAAGGCGGGGTCGGCCTCGAACATGCCGCGCAGGCCGTCGCGGACCACGGGGTGGTCGTCCACGAGGAGGAGGGTGATCTCAGACATGGCGCTCATCGGGACCCAACGGTACGCGAGCGCTGACGGCGGTGCCGTGACCGGGTTCGGTCTCCAACGTGAGGTGTCCGGCGAGCCGTTCGGCCCGGGCGCGCATCCCGTCGAGGCCGAAGCCGCCGGCCCGGGACCGGGCGGGGACGGCGGCCGGGTCGAAGCCCTGGCCGTCGTCGCGGACGTCGAGGGTGATCTCGTCGCCCATGTAGGAGAGGGTGACGCCGGCGCGGGCGGCGCCCGAGTGGCGCTCGGCGTTGGCCAGCGCTTCCTGGGCGATCCGCAGAAGGGTGGCGGCGATCTCGTCGTGCAGCGGGCGCACGGTGCCGGTGACGGTGAACCGGGCGGTGATTCCGGTGCGTTCGGACCAGGCCGCGACGGTCTTCTTCAGCGCCTCGGGCAGGGTGTCGTGTTCCAGGGCGACCGGGCTGAGGTTCTGCACGGAGCGGCGGGCCTCGCCGAGGCTGTGCCGGGCGAGGTCGGCGGCGCGCCCCAGGTGGACCCGGGCGAGTGCGGGGTCGGTGGTCATGGAGACCACCTGGAGCTGGGCGATGACGCCGGTGAGGCCCTGCGCGATGGTGTCGTGGATCTCGGCGGCGAGCCGCCGCCGCTCGTCGGCGACGCCCGCCTCGCGGGCCTGCACGAGGAGCTGGGCCTGGAGGGCGGCGTTCTCGGCGAGGGCCTGCTCCAGTCGGGCGTTGGTACGGGCGAGGGCGGCGGCCTTCTCGGCCTCCTTCTGGCCGAGGTGGGCGAGGCCGAGGGCGAGGCAGGCGTTGATGACGAACAGCCCGCCGAACGCGACCCACTGGAGCGCCGAGCGGGGCGGCAGGCCGCCGGACTGGGATCCGGCGAGGGTGAGCGCGACGGCGAGCAGTCCGGCCCGGCCCGGGACCGGCCGCGGCGGAAGCAGGTGGTAGGCGTCGAAGTAGCCCATGCACGCGAAGACGGCGAAGAAGGGGTTGACCCAGGTGAGCGCGAACGCGAGGGCGGTGCGGAGCACGAAGTAGCAGGTGGAGGCGGCGCCAGGAGCGCCCGGCACGAGGTGGACGATCGCCTGGCCGGGGCGGGGTTCCACCGGCTCCGGGTCGGGCAGCCCCCGCTGGTGGAGGGTCCACCACAGCTGAAGGGTGAAGACCGCTGCGACGAGCGCGGCGGCGACGAGCGGGCGCGGGCTGTACGGGACCTGGTCGGCCGTGGCGGCGGCGAGGACCGTGGCGATGGCGAGCAGCACGTACGGCCCCCAGCGGAAGAACTGCCGCCAGCGTGCCTCGACCGGCGTCGTGCCCGTGGCCGTGCCCGTGGCCGTGCCGGTGCTGCCGCTCGTGGTCGTGGTCACTTCGCCCCTCATGTACGTCACTCCCAGCGGAACCAGCGGACCGCCGCCCCGGTGAGCAGCACCGCCCACAGGGCCATCACCCCGAGCGCGCTCCAGGCGGGCCAGTCACCCGCGGCGGCCGCGTCGAGCGCCCGGGAGGCGGCGCCGCACGGCGTGTACTCGACGATCCCGCGCAGCGTATCCGGCATGCCCTGGACCGGCAGCCAGACACCCGCCGTGAACATGCTGGGGAAGTAGACGGCCGAGCCGACCGCCTGGGACATCTTCTGGGTGCGGGAGACCGCGCAGACCGCCGCGCCGAGCGCGAGGGTGCCGGAGGCGGCGAGGAAGAGCGCGAGGGCGTAGCCGGGGAGGTTGCCGGGCAGGGCGACGTCGAAGGCGATCCGGCCGGTGGCGATCACGAGCAGCGCGGAGACCAGCGAGGCGGCGCCGTTCAGGGCGAGCTGGGCGCCGAGCAGGGCGCGGGGGCGGACCGGGGTGGTGGACAGGCGGCGCAGGATGCCGTTCTCGCGGTAGCCGGTGAGGGCCGGCGGCATGGCCTGGAGGCCGGCCGTGATCAGGGCGAAGAGGACGGCGACGGGGACGTAGTAGTCGATGACCCGGGCGCCGCCGTAGTCGGCGCTCGGCTCGCGGAAGGACGGGATGCTGCCGAGGATCACCAGGAGCAGGGTGGGCGCGATCATCACCCAGAACAGGGCGCCGGGTTCGCGGCCGAAGAGGCGGAGTTCGGTCCGCAGGAGGGTGATGGCGGGGCGGCTGCGCGGGGCGGCGTGGGCGGTGGGCGGGGTCATGGGCGTCGCGGTGGTCACTGGTCGGCTCCGGTCAGGTCGAGGTAGGCGTCGTCGAGGGTCGCGTCGGTGACGCGCAGGCCGCGGGCGGTGAGGCCGCGGCGGGCGAGCAGTTGGACGAAGGCGTCGACGGTGGCGTCGGTGCCGGTGACGACGGTCCGGCCGCCCTGGGTGTGCACGTTGGTGGCGCCGGGCAGGGCGAGGAGTTCGGCCCGGTCGATGCCTGCGTCGCGTCCGTCGTCCTCGTACGAGACGGACTTGGCGGCCCCGGCCCGGCGGATGAGCCCGGCGGGGGTGTCGAGGGCGGTGACCCGGCCGCGGTCGATGACGGCGATCCGGTCGCACAGCCGCTGGGCCTCCTCCATGAAGTGGGTGACGAGGAGGACGGTCACGCCGCTGTCCCGTACGGACTCGACGAGCGCCCAGGTGTCGCGGCAGGCCCGCGGGTCGAGGCCGGTGGTGAGCTCGTCGAGGATCACCGCGCGCGGGTTGCCGACGAGGGCGAGGGCGATGAAGAGGCGCTGCTGCTGTCCGCCGGACAGCTTGCCGTACCGCTTCCCCAACTGTGCGGTGAGGCCGAGCCGTTCGGCCAGGACCCGCCAGTCGGCGGGCCGCTCGTGGAAGGAGGCGTACAGTTCGAGCGCCTCGCGGACGGTGAGCTTGGGCTGGAGTGCGCTCTGCTGGAGCTGGACGCCGAGCAGCCGGGTGACCTCGGCGTGCCGGGTGACGGGGTCGAGCCCGGCGACCCGGACGGTGCCGGCGTCGGGGACGCGCAGTCCGGCGACGCACTCGACGGTGGTGGTCTTGCCGGCGCCGTTGGGGCCGAGGATGCCGAAGATCTCCCCTTCCTCGACCGTGAACGTGACGCCGTCGACGGCCTTGCGCTCGCCGTAGGACTTCTGCAGGTCCTGAACCTCGATCATGGGCATGGCTCAAGGTTCGGCCGCGCGGCCGGCCGGCGGTATCGGCCATCGCGCTCGGTCCGCGATCAACCGATCGGTTGATGGCGGCTACGACCGGCGGGCCGTCCACGGCTCGGTCGCCGGCGGCTCCGGTCGGTGGCCGGAAAACCACATGAGCGATGTCAGGGGTGAACCTTAGGCTCGGCCCTGATGCCCTCAGAACATGTACCCACCAAGAACGCGGCCGCCGGCCGCTCCACCACCCGTACGCTGCTGCGGCTCTGGCCGTACGTCGTACCGGTGCGCGCCCGCCTGTGCACGGCCGCGGTCGTCGCGGTCGTCGCCTCGCTGCTCTCCATCGTCATCCCGCTCGTGCTGAAGTGGCTGGTCGACGGTCCGGTGGCGGCGGGCGACACGGCGGGGGTCTGGTTCGGCGCCCTGTACCTGCTGCTGCTCGGGATCGCGGAGGCGGTCCTGTTCGGCATACGGAGGTGGCTGGTGGCGCGGCCGCTGGCGGGCGTCGAGGCGACGATGCGGGCCGATCTCTACGGACGGCTGCAGCGGCTCCCGATCGCCTTCCACGACCGCTGGGCGTCCGGCCAGCTGCTCTCGCGCGCGACGGGCGACCTGATGCAGGTCCGGCTCTTCCTCGCCTTCCCGCTGACCTTCCTGCTCGTCAACGGCGTGACGATCCTGGCCGGTTACGCGCTGCTGCTCGCCCAGGACTGGACGCTCGGCCTGGTGCTGCTCGGTCCGGCCGCGCCCCTGGTGGTCCTCAGCTCGCTCTTCGAGAAGAAGTACGCGGTGGTGGCGCGGCGCGCGCAGGACCAGGTGGGCGATCTGACGACGGTGGTCGAGGAGAGCGTGCTCGGCATCCGGATCGTCAAGGGCTTCGGGCGCCATCGCAGCCAGGCGGAGGCGTTCCGCACGCTGGCCGAGCGGCTGCGCGGCACGGAACTGGTCAAGGCCCGGCTGCTCGCCGGGATCTGGGCGGTCATCACGCTGCTGCCGGAGCTGGCCGTGGGCTCGGCGCTGGTGCTCGGCACGGTGCAGGTGGCGGACGGGACGCTGTCGGCGGGCACGCTGGTGGCGTTCCTGTCCACGGCGCTCGCGCTGCGCTGGCCGGTGGAGTCGATCGGCTTCCTGCTGGCGATGAGCCAGGAGGCGGCGACGGCGACGGAGCGGTACTTCGAGGTCATGGACGCGGCGGAGGAGACGGATCCGGCCGCCCCCGAGGGCATCGCGCGGGACGTCGTGGCGGACGGTGTGCGGTTCGAGAACGTCAGCTTCCGTTTCCCGGACGCCCCGGCCGGCGCGCCGCCCGTCCTCGACGGCGTCGACCTGCACATCCGGCCCGGCGAGACGCTGGCGCTCGTCGGCGGGACGGGTTCCGGCAAGACCACGCTCACCGCGCTCGTACCGCGGCTGCACGAGGCCACCGGCGGGCGGATCCTGCTGGACGGCGAGGACATCGCGCTGATGCCGCGGGAGCGGCTGCGGTCGCTGGTGTCGGTGGCGTTCGAGGAGCCGACGCTCTTCTCGGCGACCGTCGGCGCGAACGTCCTGATGGGCGCCGGGCCGGACGCCGCCGAGCCGGAGCTGCGGCGCGCGCTGGAGGTCGCCCAGGCCGACGGCTTCGTGGACCGGCTCCCGGACGGCGCCGCGACCGAGGTCGGCGAGCAGGGCCTGAGCCTCTCCGGTGGCCAGCGGCAGCGGCTCGCGCTGGCCCGCGCGGTGGTCGGCCGGCCGCGCTTCCTGATCCTGGACGACCCGTTGTCGGCGCTCGACGTCCACACGGAGGCCCGCGTCGAGGCGGCCCTGCGGGAGGTGCTGCGCGACACGACCGCCCTGGTCGTCGCCCACCGCCCGTCCACGGTGCTGCTCGCCGACCGGGTCGCCCTGCTGTCCGGCGGCCGCGTCACGGCCGTCGGCACCCACCACGAACTGCTGCGCACCAGCGCCGAGTACGCCTGGCTGATGTCCGGCGAGCGCGAGGAGGACCGGGACCGATGACGGACACGAGCACGGGGACGCCGTCGGCGCCCGCCGACCGCCCGACGCCGGCCGCGGCCGAGCAGGACAGTGACCGTGAGCCGGCCGGCGGCCGCGACCTGCCCGGTTCACCGGGCGCGGCCGAACAGGCCGAGCCGGCCGGCCAGGCGGCGGCCGGCGACGGGCCGACGGCCGGCGACGGGCCCGGCGACCCCTTCGACCAGGACGATCTCCCCGTCGCTCCCGGTGCCACCGGGCGGCTGCTGCGTTCGCTCCTCGCCACGCACCGGTGGCGGGTCGGGCTCGGGGCGCTGGTGCTGCTCGTGCAGCAGGCGGCGCTGCAGGCGGGGCCGCTGATCGTGGCGTACGCGCTCGACCGGGGCGTGCCGGCCTTCCGGGCCGGGGATCACGGGCCGCTGGTCGCGGTCGCCGTCGGGTACCTGCTGTGCGCGGCGGCCGGCGGGCTGCTGCAGTACGCCTTCGTCCGGATCGCGGCCCGGGTCAACCAGGACGTGCTGCTCGACCTGCGCGGGCGGATCTTCCGGCACGCGCAGGTGCTGAGCGTCGACTTCCACGAGCGCTACACCTCCGGCCGGCTGATCTCCCGGTCGACGACGGACGTGGAGTCGCTGCGCGAGCTGCTCTCCGAGGGGCTGCAGGAGCTGATCGCCGTCGTCCTCTCCTTCGTGTCGATCTCGCTGGTGCTGCTGTGGCTCGACCTGGGCATCGGCGCGGTCGCGGTGGCCTCCTTCGGGCCGCTGTATCTGCTCGTACGGATCTACCGGCGCCGCTCGGCCCTGGTCTTCGCGGAACGGTCCACGGCGGCCGCCGGGGCGATCGTGAAGTTCGCGGAGACGATGAACGGAATCCGGCCGGTGCGGGCGTTCCGCCGGGAGCGGGTCAACGACGCCGAGTTCGCGGTCCTGAACCGGCGCCACGAGCGCAGCAACGGCGACGCGCTCCTCGAAATGGCCCGCTATGTCGTCGGTTCCCGGCTCGTCGCCAACACGGCGGTGGCTGGAATGTGCCTATGGGGCGCGTGGCGCGTCGCGCACGGATCGCTGGAGCTCGGCGTGCTCGCCGCGGCCGTGCTGTACGTGCGGCGGCTCTACGACCCGATCGACCGGCTCGGCATGTTCCTCAACTCGTACGAGTCGGCGGCGGCCTCGCTCGCCAAGATCGCCGGGCTGTTGGCGCAGGAGCCGGGCGTGCCGGAGGCGGCCGCGCCGCGCGAGCTGCCGGCCAGGACGGGGGCGGCGCCGGGGCGCGAGGTGGTCTTCGAGGGCGTGCGGTTCGCGTACCGCACGGGCGGCGAGGTGCTGCCGCGCTTCGACCTGACGATCCCGGCCGGCCAGACGGTCGCCGTGGTCGGCGCGACCGGCGCGGGCAAGTCGACGCTGGCGAAGCTGCTCGCCCGCTTCTACGACCCGACCGACGGCCGGGTGCTCCTCGACGGGGTGGACCTGCGCGATCTGGCCACGCCCGAGCTGCGGCGGGGTGTGGTCATGGTGACGCAGGAGGCGTTCCTGTTCTCGGGGACGGTCGCCGAGAACATCGCGATCGGCCGGCCGGACGCGACCCGCGCGGAGATCGAGCAGGCGGCGAAGGCGATCGGCGCGCACGACTTCATCGCGGGCCTGCCGGACGGCTACGACACGGACGTACGCAAGCGCGGCGGCCGCATCTCGGCGGGGCAGCGACAACTGGTGGCCTTCGCCCGGGCGTTGCTCGCCGATCCGGCGGTGCTCATCCTGGACGAGGCGACGAGCTCGCTCGACGTGCCGGGCGAGCGGGCGGTGCAGCGCGCGATGGACACGGTGCTCGCGGGCCGTACGGCGGTGGTGATCGCCCACCGGCTCTCGACGGTGGAGGTCGCCGACCGGGTCCTGGTGATGGAGGCGGGCCGCGTGGTGGAGGACGGCTCGCCGGCCGAACTGGTCGGCGGCGAGGGCCGGTACGCGGGGCTGCACCGGGCCTGGCGGGACAGCCTGGTGGGCTGAACCCGCCCGGCGAGGCAGCCTGGTGGGCTGAACCCGCCCGGCCGGCCCGGCCCCGGCGGCACCCGCCTCCGGGCCGGGCCACCGCTCTGACCGCAGCCCCCTCGCGGCGCCACGGGCCCCGCCGGCACCCGGCTCAGGGCGTCGTCGGAGCCCGCAGGGTCGCACAAGAGCGTCCGCATGGCGGACGGTACGGAACGCGCCACCACCTTTTTCCGGCCCGCCGAGAGGTTCCGTTGTTGCCGGTATAAGGCCCCGGACCGGGGCCGAAACCCCGAACTGACGGGGCCGTGCGCGCCGTACGACACCTTCGTTCCGATTGCTGAAACGTCCGCTTAACGAACAGCGACGTACGAGCAACGGACGATTTCCGGCCAACTTGTTGACGCGGTCCTGACAGGTACCCGCCAGTACTGCCAGTCTCTCCACAGCTTCAGGCGAACCAACGTTCACAGATTCACCCGAACGTTGGTCCACGTCGCTCCCCAGCTCTGTTTGCTCCGCCCGGTTGGCCCCACCCAGCCCTCCGGATACCCCCCTCGCAAAAGGAGTTTGCGTGAGAACCACGCCCAGCCGTCGCCTCACCGCGACCGGTGCCCTGATCGCCGCCGCTGCCATGGTCGCCGTCGGCGTCCAGACCGGCACCGCCGCCGCGTCCAACGGCTCTCTCGCCGCCGCGCCGAAGGCGCAGGCCGCCGGCAAGGCCAACCCCGGCAAGCTGCCGGCGGACCTCTCCCCGGCCCAGCGCGCCGCGCTGATCAAGGCCGCCCAGGCCGACTCCGCCGCCACGGCGAAGCGCCTCGGCCTCGACGCCCAGGAGAAGCTGGTCGTCCGCGACGTCGTCCAGGACCGTGACGGCTCCACCCACACGCGCTACGAGCGCACCCTGAACGGCCTCCCGGTCCTCGGCGGCGACCTGATCGTCGACGAGACCAAGGCCGGCGCCCAGACCGGTGTCATCAAGGCCAACCGTGCCGACATCGCCAAGGTGGACACCGCCGCGGCCACCGTCGCCCCGGCCGCCGCCCAGAAGCAGGCGATCGGCGCCGCCAACGCGGCCGGTGCCGAGAAGGCCGCCGCCAAGCGCGCCCCGCGCAAGGTCGTCTGGGCCGCCAACGGCACGCCCGTCCTCGCCTACGAGACGGTCGTCGGCGGCTTCCAGGACGACGGCACCCCGAGCGCGCTGCACGTCATCACGGACGCCAAGAGCGGCGCCAAGCTGTACGAGTGGCAGGCCATCGAGACCGGCATCGGCAACACGATGTACAGCGGTCAGGTCACCCTGGGCACCGCCCCGTCGTACTCCCTCACGGACACGACGCGCGGCAACCACAAGACGTACAACCTCAACGGCGGCACCTCCGGCACCGGCACGCTGTTCACCAACAGCACCGACACCTGGGGCAACGGCCTGGCCTCCAACAAGGAGACCGCCGGCGCCGACGCGCACTACGGTGCCGCGCTCACCTGGGACTACTACAAGAACGTGCAGGGCCGCGCCGGCATCCGCGGTGACGGCGTCGGCGCGTACTCCCGCGTCCACTACGGCAACGCGTACGTCAACGCGTTCTGGGACGACTCCTGCTTCTGCATGACCTACGGCGACGGTGCCAGCAACACCCACCCGCTCACGTCCATCGACGTGGCCGCGCACGAGATGACGCACGGCGTCACCTCCAACACCGCGGGCCTGGTCTACAGCGGCGAGTCCGGCGGCCTCAACGAGGCGACCTCGGACATCTTCGGATCGGTCGTCGAGTTCTACGCCAACAACTCGACCGACGTCGGTGACTACCTCATCGGCGAGAAGATCAACATCAACGGCGACGGCTCCCCGCTGCGCTACATGGACAAGCCGAGCAAGGACGGCGGCTCCAAGGACTCGTGGTACTCGGGCATCGGCAGCGTCGACGTCCACTACTCCTCGGGCCCGGCGAACCACTTCTTCTACCTGCTGTCCGAGGGCAGCGGCACGAAGACCATCAACGGCGTGACCTACAACTCGCCGACCTCCGACGGCCTGCCCGTCACCGGCATCGGCCGCGACAAGGCCGCGGCGATCTGGTACAAGGCGCTGACCACCAAGTTCAGCTCCAACACCAACTACGCGGGCGCCCGCACCGGCACGGTCGCGGCGGCCACCGACCTCTACGGCGCGAACAGCCCCGAGGTCCTGGCCGTCCAGAACGCCTGGGCCGCCGTCAACGTCGGCACCCGCCCCGGCGGCGGCACCCCCGGCGGCACGGTGTTCACCAACGACACCGACGTGTCCATCCCGGACAACGGCCCGGCGGTCACCTCGAACATCACGGTGACCGGCGTCACCGGCAACGCGCCCAGCAACCTGCAGGTCGGCGTGGACATCATCCACACCTGGCGCGGTGACCTGGTCGTCGACCTGATCGGCCCGTCCGGCACGGTCTACAACCTGAAGCCGTTCTCGTCCTCCGACTCGGCGGACAACGTCCAGGCGACGTACACGGTGAACGCCTCCAGCGAGGTCGCCAACGGCACCTGGAAGCTCCGCGTCCAGGACAAGGCCACGTACGACACCGGCTACATCAACCAGTTCAAGCTGACCTTCCCGTAAGTCCGGGAAGCCGCTGAACCGGCCCTGACCGACGGCCCCCGGGGTGGAGACACCCCGGGGGCCGTCGGCGTTCGTCGTCCCCTCAGCGGAGCAGCACCCCCGCCCCCGCTCCCGTCGTCTCCGCCGGCAGCGCCACCAGGCCCAGCTCGGCCGGGTGGGCGAGGAGGCGGTGTGCGGGCAGGACGCGGACCGTGCAGCCGAAGGGGCCCGTGCGGTCGAGGGAGAGGGCGCCCGCGTAGGGCAGGCGGCCTTCCAGGTCGGGGCCGGACGAGGGTTTCAGGATGCTCGTACGCGGGTCGAGGAGGCGGTCGTCGGCGTCGACGCGGCCGGTGACGGCCTGGACCTCGACGTCGTCGGGGGTCAGCTCGCCGAGGGCGACGCGGACCCGGACGGCCGGGGTCGCGCCGAGCTCCGCGTCGGCGAGGTCGTCGCCGACCTCCACGTGGTCGACGGAGACCTTGGGCCAGGCCGCGCGGACCCGGGCCTTCCATGCGGCGAGTTCGCGGGCGGCGGCGGGACCGAGGGCGCGGTGGGCGGCGGCCGCGGGAGCGTACAGCCGCTCCACGTACTCCTGGACCATCCGGTCGGCGAGCACCTTGGGCCCGAGGTCGGCGAGGGTGCGCCGGACCATCGCGGTCCAGCCGGCCGGGACGCCGTCCGCGCCGCGGTCGTAGAAGCGGGGCGCGACCCGGCGTTCGATCAGCTCGTAGAGCGCCGCGGCCTCCAGGTCGTCCCGGCGCTCCTCGTCGAGCGCGGCGGCCCCGTCGGCGGTGGGGATGGCCCAGCCGAAGTCCGGCTCGTACCACTCGTCCCACCAGCCGTCCAGGACGGACAGGTTGAGGCAGCCGTTGAGCGCGGCCTTCATCCCGCTGGTGCCGCACGCCTCCAGTGGCCGCAGCGGGTTGTTGAGCCACACGTCGCAGCCGGGGTAGAGGCCGCGGGCCATCTCCATGCCGTAGTCGGGCAGGAAGACGATGCGGTGCCGCACCCGCGGGTCGTCGGCGAACCGCACCAGCTCCTGCACCAGCTGCTTCCCGCCGTCGTCCGCCGGGTGCGCCTTGCCCGCGACGACCAGCTGCACCGGCCGCTCGGGATGCAGCAGCAGCGCCCGCAGCCGCTCCTTGTCGCGCAGCATGAGGGTGAGCCGCTTGTACGAGGGGACCCGGCGGGCGAAGCCGATGGTCAGGACGTCGGGGTCGAGGACGGAGTCGGTCCAGCCGAGTTCGGCACCCGCCGCGCCGCGCTGCCGCCAGGAGGCCCGCAGCCGGCGCCGTACGTCCGTGACGAGCCGTTCGCGCAGGGTCCGGCGCAGCATCCACAGCTCCCGGTCGCTCGCGTCGGCGCCGAGCAGGGCGACCTCGGGGGCGGTCCAGGTGGGGGCGTGGACACCGTTGGTGACGGAGGTCAGCGGGGTCTCGTCGGGGTCGAAACCGGGCCACAGGCCGGCGAACATGGCGCGGCTGACGCCGCCGTGGAGGGTGGAGACGCCGTTGGCGCGCTGGGCGAGCCGCAGCCCCATGGCCGCCATGTTGAAGAGGCCGGCCTCGCCGCCGAGCGGGGTCTCGTCGCCGAGGGCGAGGATCCGGGCGGTGTCGACGCCGGGCAGCGCGCCGTCCTGGCCGAGGTGGCGGGCGACGAGGGCCCGGTCGAAGCGGTCGATGCCGGCGGGCACGGGGGTGTGGGTGGTGAACACGGTGCCGGCCCGGACGAGCTCCAGGGCCGCGTCGAAGCCGAGCCCCGCACCGCCGCTTTCACCGCCGAGTTCGCGGATCCGTTCGAGGCCGAGGAAGCCGGCGTGGCCCTCGTTGGTGTGGAAGACCTCGGGCGCGGGGGTGCCGGTGAGCCGGCAGTACGTACGGACCGCGCGCACACCGCCGATGCCGAGCAGCATCTCCTGGAGCAGCCGGTGCTCGCTGCCGCCGCCGTACAGCCGGTCGGTGACCTCGCGTTCGCCGGGCGCGTTCTCCTCGACGTCCGAGTCGAGCATGAGCAGCGGCACCCGGCCGACCTGCGCCAGCCACAGATGGGCGTGCAGGCTGCGCCCGCCGGGCAGCGCGAGGGTGACCCGGGCGGGGCTGCCGTCGGCCTCCCGGAGCAGGGTGACGGGCAGTTCGCCGGGGTCGAGGACGGGGTAGTGCTCCTGCTGCCAGCCGTCGCGGGAGAGCGACTGCCGGAAGTAGCCGTGCCGGTAGAACAGCCCGACGCCGATCAGCGGGACGCCGAGGTCGCTGGCGGCCTTCAGATGGTCCCCGGCGAGGATGCCGAGGCCGCCGGAGTACTGCGGCAGCGCGGCGGCGACGCCGAACTCGGGCGAGAAGTACGCGATCGAGGCGGGCAGCCCGGTGGCCTCGGACTGCCGCTGGTACCAACGGGGTTCGGTCAGATAACGGTCGAGATCCGCGGCCGCGGCCCGCAGCCGTTCCAGGAATCCGGAGTCGGCGGCGAGCGCGTCGAGCCGCCCGGCGTCGAGGCGCCCGAGCACCCGTACGGGGTCGGTGCCGTCGTAGGCGCTGTCGACGGTCTCGAAGAGTTCACGGGTGGGCTCGTGCCAGGACCAGCGCAGGTTGCGCGCCAGGTCGGCGAGGGGTCGAAGGGTGTCGGGGATGACGGGACGCACGGTGAATCGACGGATTGCCTTCACGTGTTCCACCTTCGCAGGCAGTGGCGGAGCGGAGCGGAAGCACCACGCTGTGCGTCCACGGGTTCCGCTCCGGGAGCCTAGGCGCGGCGGGCCCGCGGGGCCAGGGCGCGAACCGGGGGCGCAGAGGTCCGGCCGTACCGCGCGGCCTCATGGCGCTGTCGTCAGGCCGCGCTCGCGACCCCGGCCCGGTACTCCCCCGGCGTCGTCCCGAACCATTTGCGGAACGCCAGGTGGAAGCCGACCGCGCTCTGGTAGCCGACGCGGGCGGGGACGGCGGACTGGGGCAGGGTGGTGTCGGTGAGGAGGCGGGCGGCCTCCTGCATGCGGCGGGCGGTGAGGTGGCGGGCCGGGGGTTCGCCGACGAGGTCGCGGAAGGCGGCGGTGAAGGCGGAGCGGGACATGCCGACCTCGCGGGCGAGCGCGTCGAGGGTCCAGGGCTCGGCGAACCGGGTCGCGATCACGACGAGGGCGCGGCTGATGCCGGGGTGGCGCAGGACGGGCAGCGCGGCCGGGTTGGCGGCGAGTTGGCGCAGGAGCGGTCGGAGGGCGAGGACGAGGGCCATCTCGAAGGCGCGCAGGGTGATGAGGCGGTCGCCGGGTCCGTCGGGCCGGTCGGTGGCGGCGAGCAGCCGCAGGGTGTCGCGGAGCAGCGGTTCGCGGTCGACCTGGGGGCGGTCGAGGACGAGGGCGGCGGGCAGGGCGCGGTAGAGGCCGGTGGCGGCGCCGGCGTCGTAGTGGAGTCCGGCGCACAGCAGTCGGCTCCGGACGCCGCTGCCCTCGATGCGGATCTCGCCGGAGGTGCCGGGCCGGCGGCCGGGCAGCACGGCCTTGAGGGGGACGCCCCGGCGGTCGGGGCAGTCGGCGAGGCGGTGGGCGGCGCCGGTGGGGAAGAGGACGAGGTCGCCGGCGCTCAGGTGGAACGGGGGCCGGCCGGCGCCGGTGATCCAGCAGCCGCCCTCGACGACGTAGTGCAGGACGGCGCACTGCTCTTCGGCGTCGCCCTCGATGGCCCAGGGGGCGCTGACGTGCCAGCGGCTGTCGAAGACGCCGGTGAGCCGGAGCGGTGTGAGCAGTTCGCTCAGGAGGTCGGGGTGCTCGGCGCTCTTGGTGCTCTCGCTGTACTCGGTGTGCCCGGATTCCATGGACGATCCTTCAATTTCCGCCCCATTTTGTTAATTGAACGGACCAGGCCGCCGTCCGAGCCTGGAAGGAAGCGGGAACGGCAGCGGTTCCCCCAGCCTATCGAAGGGCCTCCTCCGCTCATGTCCAGTCAGATTCCGATGCCGGTGGCCGTGGTCGGCGCGACCGGCTTCCAGGGCGGCGCCGTGGCCCGGCTGCTCGCCGAGCGGGGGCACCGGGTGCGCTCGCTGACCCGCCGCCCGGACGGAGACCGTCCGCCGTTGCCGGGTGCCGAGTTCACGGCGGGCGGGCTGGGCGACCCGGCGGCCGTGCGGCGCCTGTTCGAGGGTGTGACGCACGCGTTCGTGACGATGCCGCTGGTGTACGACGCTGAGCTGGTGCGCCGGTACGCGGAGAACCTCGCGCGGGCGGCGCGCGAGGCGGGTTTGGCGCGGCTGGTGTTCAACGCCAACACGCGGGTGCCGCAGGCCCCGACGCCGGTGCCGGCGTTCGAGACGCGGCGCGTCGCGGAGGACGTGTTCCGCGGCAGCGGGGTGCCGCTGGTGGTGCTGCGGCCGCCGGTGTACCTGGACAACCTGTTCTCGCCGTGGAACGGGCCGGCCCTGGTGAACGACGGCGTGCTGGCCTATCCGCTGCCGGAGGCCCTGCCGACGGCGTGGCTGTCGCACGGGGACTTGGCGGAGGCGGCGTACGCGGCGCTCACCCGGGACGGGCTGACGGGCCGGACCTTCGACATCGGCGGGGCGGCGCTGACCGGCGCCGAGCTGGCGGCGGCCTTCGGGCGGGGCCTCGGGCGGCCGGTGCGCTATGTGCCGTTGCGGCCCGAGGTGTTCGAGCGGGGTCTCGCGCGACTGGCCGGGCCGGAGGCGGCGGCCGGCGTGGCGGGGGTCTACCACCATCTGGCGGCGGGCGGCGATCCGCTGCTGTTCGCGGGCGACGGCGGGGAGTCGGCGGAGGCGCTGGGGGTGGCGCCGGCGGCCGTGTCGGAGTGGGTGGCCCGGCAGCCCTGGCACGTGTGGTCGAACGACCCCGCGCAGGGCCGGGAGGAGCACTCCTTCTGACCTCTGCGGCCGCCGAAAGGAAGAGCCTTCCGGAGCCGGAGCCACGGACCGGATCCGGGGGGAACCGGCCCCGTCCCACAAGGACGGGGCCGGTTTCTTGTCCGGGACGAGTTCTTGCCGGTGCGGCTACGCCCTAGTAGTTAACAAAGCGCCGGATTGCCCACCCGAATTCAGGGGGAAGGTTCCTCCTCGTACCCCGCTGGACCGTCGTCAGACCCGCCATCCGAGTGAACGCGCACAGGAGCGGCGATGCTCGCAACCAACCGGCCTTCGACGGAGCTACAAAGAGCGCACACCACCCGCACCCCCGCGAACCGTCAGGTGATGCCGTGAATCCGCTCATGGGACGTATTCCCGTCTTGGACGTCCGCCCGCTGGTCGACTGTGGCCGCCGCCCCGCGAAGGCGGTGGTGGGCGAGACCTTCGAGGTCACGGCCACCGTATTCCGGGAGGGGCACGACGCGGTCGCCGCCAATGTCGTGCTGGTCGGCCCGTCGGGCCGGCCGGGTCCCTGGACCCCGATGCGGGAGTTGGCCGAGGGGACCGACCGCTGGGGGGCCGAGGTCACCCCGGACGCCGAGGGCCTGTGGACGTACACGGTCGAGGCGTGGAGCGATCCGCTGGCCACCTGGCGGCACACCGCGCGGATCAAGATCCCGGCCGGGATCGACTCCGAACTGGTCCTCGCCGAGGGCGCGGAGCTGCACGAGCGCGCCGCGAAGGGCGTGCCGAAGAAGGGCGGTGGCCGGGAGGCGGTGCTCGCCGTCGTGGACGCGCTGCGCGACGAGTCCCGGCCGGCCGCGGTGCGGCTCGCGGCGGCGCTGGCGCCGCGGGTCCTGGAGGCCCTGGAGCGCCATCCGCTGCGTGAACTGCTCACCGCCTCGGCCGCGTTGCCGCTGCGGGTGGAGCGGGAGCGGGCGCTCTTCGGTTCCTGGTACGAGTTCTTCCCGCGCTCGGAGGGCGTACGGAAGGTCCGCGGCCGGACCAAACAGGGCACCTTCCGTACGGCGGCGAAGCGTCTTCCGGCCATCGCGGCGATGGGCTTCGACGTGGTGTACCTGCCGCCGATCCACCCGATCGGGGTGACCCATCGCAAGGGCCCCAACAACTCGCTGTCGGCGAGCCCGCAGGACGTGGGCGTGCCGTGGGCGATCGGCTCGCCGGAGGGCGGGCACGACGCGGTCCACCCGGACCTGGGCACGATCGAGGACTTCGACGCGTTCGTGGCGCGGGCGCGCAAGCTGCGGCTGGAGATCGCGCTGGACTTCGCGTTGCAGTGTTCGCCGGACCATCCGTGGGTGGAGAAGCACCCGGAGTGGTTCAGCAGGCGTCCGGACGGCTCGATCGCGTACGCCGAGAACCCGCCGAAGAAGTACCAGGACATCTATCCCATCGCGTTCGACGCGGACATGGACGGGATCGTGGCGGAGACGGTCCGGATCCTGCGCCACTGGATGGACCACGGGGTGCGGATCTTCCGCGTGGACAACCCGCACACCAAGCCGGTGGTGTTCTGGGAGCGGGTGATCGGCGAGATCAACGCCACCGACCCGGACGTGATCTTCCTGGCGGAGGCGTTCACCCGGCCCGCGATGATGCGCACGCTCGGCGCGATCGGCTTCCAGCAGTCGTACACGTACTTCACCTGGCGCAACACCAAGGAGGAGATCACGGAGTATCTGACGGAGCTGTCCGGGGAGGCCGCCGCGGTCATGCGGCCGAACCTCTTCGTGAACACGCCGGACATCCTGCACGCCTATCTGCAGCACGGCGGCCGGCCGGCGTTCGAGGTGCGGGCGGTGCTCGCCGCGACCCTCTCCCCCACCTGGGGCATGTACGCGGGGTACGAGCTGTGCGAGAACACCCCGCTGCGCGAGGGCTGCGAGGAGTACCTGGACTCGGAGAAGTACCAACTCCGGCCGCGCGACTGGGAGTCGGCGGAGCGCTCGGGCGCCTCGCTGGCCCCGCTGGTCACCACCCTGAACCGGATCCGGCGCCGTCATCCGGCGCTGCAGCGGCTGCGCAACCTGACCTTCCACGTCACCGACAACGACGCCGTCGTCGCGTACAGCAAGCGCACCGGTGCCGACACCGTCCTCGTGGTCGCCAACCTCGACCCCCACCACACCCAGGAGGCCACGGTCTCGTTGAACATGCCGGAACTCGGCCTCGCGTGGCACGAGACCGTGCCGGTGCGCGACGAGCTCACCGGCGAGACCTATCACTGGGGCAGGGCCGCTTACGTGCGACTGGAGCCGGGTGTCGCGCCCGCGCACGTACTCGCCCTGCGACCGTCCCCGCAGACCGGAGGGTCACCCGCATCATGACTGTCAACGAACCCGTCCCCGACACCTTCGAGGACACCCCCGCCAAGGACCGCGATCCCGACTGGTTCAAGCGGGCGGTCTTCTACGAGGTCCTGGTGCGTTCCTTCCAGGACAGCAACGGCGACGGTGTGGGCGATCTGAAGGGCATCACCTCCCGCCTGGACTACCTCCAGTGGCTGGGCGTGGACTGCCTCTGGCTGCCGCCGTTCTTCAAGTCCCCGCTGCGGGACGGCGGCTACGACGTCGCGGACTACACCTCCGTACTGCCGGAGTTCGGCGACCTGGCCGACTTCGTGGAGTTCGTGGACGCGGCGCACGCACGCGGGATGCGCGTGATCATCGACTTCGTCATGAACCACACGAGCGACGCCCACCCGTGGTTCCAGGAGTCCCGCAGCGATCCGGACGGGCCGTACGGGGACTACTACGTCTGGGCCGACGACGACAAGCAGTTCGCGGACGCCCGGATCATCTTCGTCGACACGGAGACCTCCAACTGGACCTTCGACCCGGTCCGCAAGCAGTACTACTGGCACCGCTTCTTCTCGCACCAGCCCGACCTCAACTACGAGAACCCGAAGGTGCAGGAGGAGATCATGTCCTCGCTGCGCTTCTGGCTGGACCTGGGCATCGACGGCTTCCGGCTCGACGCCGTGCCCTACCTCTACCAGGAGGAGGGCACCAACTGCGAGAACCTGCCCGCGACCCACGCCTTTCTCAAGCGGGTGCGGAAGGAGATCGACGACCACTACCCGGACACGGTGCTGCTCGCCGAGGCGAACCAGTGGCCGGAGGACGTCGTCGACTACTTCGGCGACTTCAGCTCGGGCGGCGACGAGTGCCACATGGCCTTCCACTTCCCCGTCATGCCGCGGATCTTCATGGCGGTGCGGCGGGAGTCGCGCCACCCGGTCTCCGAGATCCTGGCGAAGACCCCGGAGATCCCGGCGGGCTGCCAGTGGGGCATCTTCCTGCGCAACCACGACGAGCTGACCCTGGAGATGGTCACCGACGAGGAGCGCGACTACATGTACGCCGAATACGCCAAGGACCCGCGGATGCGGGCCAACATCGGCATCCGGCGGCGGCTCGCCCCGCTCCTCGACAACGACCGCAAGCAGATGGAGCTGTTCACCGCGCTGCTCTTCTCGCTGCCGGGCTCGCCGGTGCTCTACTACGGCGACGAGATCGGCATGGGCGACAACATCTGGCTGGGCGACCGGGACGGGGTGCGCACCCCGATGCAGTGGACGCCGGACCGGAACGCGGGCTTCTCGTCCTGCGATCCGGGGCGGCTCTACCTGCCGACCATCATGGACCCGGTGCACGGCTACCAGGTGACCAATGTGGAGGCGGGGATGGCGTCTCCGTCGTCGCTGCTGCACTGGACGAAGCGGATGATCGAGATCCGCAAACAGAACCGTGCCTTCGGACTCGGCTCTTACACCGAACTCCCGGCCTCGAACTCGGCCGTTCTCGCCTTCCTCCGGGAGTCCGCGCCCGAAGAGGGACAAGAGGCCGATCTCGTCCTCTGCGTGAACAACTTCTCCCGGTTCGCGCAGCCGACCGAGCTGGACCTGCGCCGCTTCGCCGGGTCGAGGCCGGTGGAGCTGATCGGCGGGGTGGAGTTCCCGGCGATCGGCGAGCTGCCGTACCTGCTGACGCTGGCCGGGCACGGCTTCTACTGGTTCCGCCTGAAGCGCTCCTGACGTAACGTCAATTGAGTCCCGTCACGTGGGGCGGTTTCCCCCGCCCCACACCGGGAACTGTGACCCACACACGATTCAGGTCAGTTCAGGTCCATACGGGCCTTCTTGCCGGGCCCATACGGATCTTCCCCTTCCGACACGTCCCGCACAGCCGGACAGCCCAAGCCGCCATCCGGGACACTCTGCGCATTTGAACGCATACGAACGCCTTGTGCGCGCCCCGGGGAAAGGACGCGATGCCATGCCGGAGACCGCATCCACCACCGAGGCCCAGGACGCCCTCCTTCCGTCACTCGCGCCGCTGCTGCACACCTGGCTGCCACGGCAGCGCTGGTTCGCGGGCAAGGGCCGCCGGGTCACCGGATTCACGCTGGACGCGGCCACCGAGCTGCTGCCGCTCGACGGCAACGGGCCCGGGCTCCTCCATCTCCTCGTCCGGGTCGAACAGCCGGCCCGCCCGGCCGGAACGCCCGCCGACTGCTACCAGTTGCTCCTCGGGGTCCGGCCCCAGCTGCCGCCCCGGCTCGCCCCCGCCCTGATCGGGCGGGTCCGGCAGGGCCCACTGGCCGGCCGGGCCGTCTACGAAGGGCTGCGCGACCCGCGGCTCGCCGGACTGCTCTACGACCGGCTGCGCACCCCGGGCCGGACCGGCCCGCTGCGCTTCCACGCCACCGCCCCGCTGCCGCCGGCGCTCGCGCCGCGCATGCTGGACGCCGAGCAGTCCAACTCCTCGCTGGTGTTTGGTGATTCGTTCATCCTGAAGATCTTCCGGCGGGTCTCGCCGGGCGCCAACCCGGACCTGGAGCTGCCGCTGGCCCTCGCCGGCGCCGGCTGCGCGCGGGTCCCGGCACCGGTCGCCTGGTTCGAGACCGGCGCGGCCACGCTCGGCGTCCTCCAGCCGTATCTGCGCGGTTCGCGGGACGGCTGGCGGCTCGCCCTCGACGCGCTCGCCGACGGACGGGAGTTCACGACGGAGGCGCGCGCCCTCGGCCGGGCCACCGCGGAGGTCCACCTCGCGCTCGCCACCGCCCTGCCGACCGAGCGCGTCCCGCGCGACCGCGCCGCGCACCTCGCCGCCTCGATGGACGCCCGCCTGCACGCCGCCGCCCAGGCGGTGCCCGCGCTCCTGCCGTACGTGCCGGGGCTCCGCGCCGTCTTCGCCGCGGCCGGCGACTCGCTCGGCGCGGGGCGCCTCCAGCGCATCCACGGCGACCTGCACCTCGGCCAGACCCTGCGCGGCTCGGACGGGGCCTGGGCCGTCATCGACTTCGAGGGCGAACCCGCCAAGACGCTCGACGAACGCCGCAGCGCCCAGCCCCCGGTCCGCGACATCGCCGGCATGCTCCGCTCCTTCGACTACGCGGCCCGCACCCACCGCCCCTGGAACGCCGCCTGGGCGGCCCGCTGCCGCGCCGCCTACTGCGCGGGCTACGCGGAGGCCTCGGGCACCGACCCGCGCGAACAGCCCGCGCTGCTCCGGGCGTACGAGACGGACAAGGCGGTCTACGAGGTCGTCTACGAAGCCCGCCACCGCCCGGACTGGCTCCCGGTCCCGATGGCAGCGATCGAACGCCTGGCGGGAGGAGAGTGACACCGTCGTGTGCGCGGCTCCCGCCGACCAGTCCCCCGTGTGGGCAATCGTTCCGCAGGGCGATGGGGGCACCCCCCGGACGAAGTCCGGGGGAGGGTGGGCACACGGAACGGCGCCCTGGCGGGCGCGTTCCGCCCCTGTCCGTACCCGCGCCACGACCACGCCGCCCATTCGGCCCAGTGCCACCCCGTACGGCCAGGGCCACCGCCTGCGGCGACGCGGACGGTGCCCGTTCGGCCGAGTTTCCGGACGGACGCCCCCGCGTTCCGTACCCGTACCCCCCTCGCACCCCCAGGAGGCACCCCCGGTGACCGCCCGTCCCGCAGGAAACCCCGCAGGAAAGAAGGCCGGCACGACGCCCCGTACAGCGCCCCGTACGGCGCCCCCGCTCGACCCCGGTGACCGGGCCCGGCTGATCGCCGGGGAGCATCACGATCCGCACGGGCTGCTCGGGGCGCACCCGGTGCAGGGCGGGGTGGTGATCCGGGTGCTGCGCCCGTGGGCGAAGGAGGTGGCGGCGGTCCTGCCGAAGGGGCGCCGGGTCGAGCTGCGGTCGGAGGGCGACGGGCTGTTCTCGGCGCTGGTCCCCCGGCTCCGCAAGGTCCCGGAGTACGAGCTCCGGGTCCGTTACGAGGACGCCGCCCCCGAGCTCGAGCTCGACGACCCGTACCGCTTCCTGCCCGCCCTCGGCGAGCTCGACCTGCACCTCATCTCGGAGGGCCGCCACGAGGAGCTGTGGACGGCGCTCGGCGCCCGGGTGATGACCCACCAGGGCGTCGCGGGCACCCGGTTCACGGTCTGGGCGCCGAACGCCCGCGGTGTGCGCGTCACCGGCGACTGGACGTACTGGGACGGCAGCGCGCTGCCGATGCGTTCGCTCGGGTCGTCCGGCGTGTGGGAGCTGTTCGTGCCGGGCATCGGCGAGGGCGCGGTCTACAAGTTCGACATCGCCCGCCCGGACGGCTCGCACACGCTGCGCGCCGACCCGATGGCCCGCCGCACCGAGTGCCCGCCGAACACCGCGTCCGTCGTCACCGCCGACCACCACGTGTGGCAGGACGCGGAGTGGATGGCGCGGCGCGGCGCGCGCCCGGCCCACGAGGCGCCGATCTCGGTGTACGAGCTGCACCTGCCGTCCTGGCGGCCGGGGCTGACGTACCGGCAGCTCGCGGAGCAGCTTCCGGACTACGTCCGTGATCTCGGTTTCACGCACGTGGAGTTCATGGCGGTCGCCGAGCACCCCTTCCACGGTTCCTGGGGCTACCAGGTCACCGGCTTCTACGCGCCGACCGCCCGCATGGGCACCCCCGACGACTTCCGTCACCTCGTCGACGCGCTGCACCAGGCCGGCATCGGCGTCCTGATGGACTGGGTGCCGGCGCACTTCCCGCGCGACGACTGGGCGCTGGCCGAGTTCGACGGGCGGCCGCTGTACGAGCACGAGGACCCGCGCCGCTCGGCGCACCCGGACTGGGGAACCCTGGAGTTCGACTACGGCCGCAAGGAGGTGCGGAACTTCCTGGTGGCCAACGCCGTGTACTGGTGCGAGCAGTTCCACCTCGACGGCCTGCGCGTCGACGCGGTCGCCTCGATGCTCTACCTGGACTACTCGCGCGAGAACGGCGAGTGGCTGCCGAACGAGTTCGGCGGCCGGGAGAACCTGGACGCGGTGGCCTTCCTGCAGGAGATGAACGCCACGGTCTACCGGCGCTGCCCCGGCGTGGTCACCTTCGCCGAGGAGTCGACCGCCTGGGACGGTGTGACCCGGCCGACCGACCAGGTGGGCCCGGGCGGCTTCGGCGGGCTCGGCTTCGGCATGAAGTGGAACATGGGCTGGATGCACGACTCCCTCGGCTACATCGAGAAGGATCCGGTGCACCGCAAGTACCACCACCACGAGATGACCTTCTCGATGGTGTACGCGTACAGCGAGAACTACATCCTGCCGATCTCGCACGACGAGGTCGTGCACGGCAAGCGGGCGCTGGTGTCGAAGATGCCGGGCGACTGGTGGCAGCGGCGCGCCAACCACCGGGCGTACCTGGGCTTCATGTGGGCGCACCCGGGCAAGCAGCTGCTCTTCATGGGGCAGGAGTTCGCGCAGGGCGCGGAGTGGTCGGCGGAGCACGGCCCCGAGTGGTGGCTGATGGACGAGACCTACCACTCGGCCGGTGACCACCGGGGCGTACGGGACCTGGTGCGCGACCTGAACACGGTGTACGCGGCGACGCCGGCGCTCTGGGAGCGGGACACCTCGCCGGAGGGCTTCCAGTGGATCGCGGGCGACGCGGCCGAGGACAACGTCTTCGCGTTCCTGCGCTTCGACGCGTTCGGCTCACCGCTGATGGCCGTGTGCAACTTCTCGCCGGTGGTGCGGCACGACTACCGGCTCGGTGTGCCGGAGGACTTCGCCGCCTGGTCGGAGGTGCTGAACACGGACGCGGCCCGGTACGGGGGCGGCGACGTGGTCGGCACCGACCCGGTGAAGACCGAGTCGGTGCCGTGGCACGGGCGGGCGGCGAGCGTGCGGATGACGCTGCCGCCGCTGGCGACGGTCTGGCTCAGGCCCGCCTGACCGGACCGCGCGCCGGCTCCCGTCCGATCAGACCGCCTGCCTGACGACGCCGAGCCGCTGGGTGGCCCGGGTCAGCGCCACGTACAGGTCGTTGATGCCGTGCGTGGCGCCGGCCCGGATGCCGTCCGGGTCGACGACGAGGACGGTGTCGAACTCGAGGCCCTTGGCCTGGCGCGGGTCGAGCAGCACGACCCGGCGGGTCAGGTCGGGCTTCGGGCCGTGGGCGGCGTCGGGGAGGGCGGCGAGCAGCTCGGGGTGCAGGGCCTGGGGGGCGATGACGGCGAGCCGGCCCTCCTCCCGCGCCTTCAGCTCCGCCGCGACCGCGTCGGCGGTCTCCTTCACCGGGTCCTCGACCGTGCGGTCCCAGGGCTCGACGCCCGTGGAGCGGACCGAGCGCGGCGGCTCGAAGCCGGGGTCGGCCGCCCGGCGCACGTCGGCGGCGACGGCCATGATCTCGGCCGGGGTGCGGTAGTTGACGCCGAGCCGGACGAGCTCCCAGCGGTCCTCCACGTACGGGTCGAGGATGTCCTGCCAGGCGCCGACGCCGGCCGGGTCGCCGGTCTGCGCCGGGTCGCCGACCAGGGTCATGGAGCGGGTGGGGCTGCGGCGCATGAGGAGGCGCCACATCATCGCGGACAGCTCCTGCGCCTCGTCGACGATGATGTGCCCGAAGGCCCAGGTGCGGTCGGCGGCGGCGCGTTCGGCGGCGCTGCGGTGGTCGGCCTCCTCGTGGCGCTCGGCGAAGCGCTCGGCGTCGATGATGTCGTGCGCGGAGAGCACCTCGGAGGCGTCTTTGTCGACCTCCTCCTTGTCCTCGAACTCGTAGGTCCGGGAGGCGAACGAGACATCGAGGACGCCCTGCGCGTAGGCGATCTGCTTCTGCCGTTCGGCCTCCTCGGCGGCGCGGGCCGCGGAGTCGTCCTGGCCGAGGAGTTCGGCGGCCTCGTCGAGGAGCGGCACGTCGCCGGGGGTCCACGGACCGCCGTCCCGGCGGATCGCCCGGAGGTCGGCCTCGTCGTCGAGGTGGGTGGGCTCGGCGAGGTAGTCGGCGAGGAACTCCTGCGGGGTGAGCGCCGGCCACAGGGTGTCGAGGGCGGTGTGCACGTCGGGGTTGGCGGCGACGCCCTTGGCGAGCAGGGCGCGGTCGTCGGGGCCGAGGAAGTTGGGGCCGCCGTAGGGGTCGGCGCCGATGCGGTCGGCGAGCTGTTCGGCGAGCGCGTCGAGGACGTGGAAGACGAAGTAGGGGCGGGCCAGGTTGTGCGGGAGGAAGGTCTCGCGGGCCTTGTGCCGGGCTTCGAGGGCCATGTCCCAGTCGATGACCAGGTCGCCGTCCTCGTGCGGCACGATCAGCGGCTCGCCGCGTTCGGGGACCTGCTGCCGGTCCCGTACGGCCGCGGCGAGGGCCTCGGCCATCCGTGCCGAGCCCTTGACGGCGGCGGCGCGCGGGGTGTCCGTACCGGTGGCGTGGACGCCGGGGAAGAGCTCGCCGGGCGTGGCGAGCAGGACGCCGGTCTCGCCGAGGGAGGGCAGGACGTTGCCGATGTAGCCGAGGAAGGCGGGGTTGGGGCCGACGATCAGCACGGCGCGCTTGGCGAGCTGCTCGCGGTGCGCGTAGAGCAGGTACGCGGCCCGGTGCAGGGCCACGGCGGTCTTGCCGGTGCCGGGGCCGCCCTCGACGACGAGCACGCCGCGGTGCGGGGAGCGGATGATGGCGTCCTGCTCGGCCTGGATGGTCTGCACGATGTCGTGCATCCGCCCGGTGCGGGCCGCGTCGAGCGCGGCGAGCAGCACCTCGTCGGCGTCGCGGCTCTCGTGCCCGGTGCGGGTGGCGTCGGCGAGGTCGAGCACCTCGTCGTGGAGCTGGACGACCTCGCGGCCCTGGGTGGTGATGTGCCGGCGCCGGGTCAGGCCCATCGGCTCGTACCCGGTCGCGAGGTAGAAGGGCCGGGCGATCTCGGCGCGCCAGTCGACGACGAGCGGGGTGCGCTGGGGGTCGTCCTCGCGGACGCCGATGCGGCCGATGTGGTGGTCCCGCCCGTCCTTGAACACAAGCCGCCCGAAGCACAGCCCGCTCTCGCCGGCATTGAGGGCCGAGAGCAGCCCGGACTGCTCGGCGACGAGCACGTCACGCTCGAGCCGCGCCTGCGCGTTGCCGACGCCGGGGGTGCCGAGGGCGTGCGCGACGCCGGCCTCGGCCTGGTCCCTCAGGTCGTCGAGTCGCGCGTAGAGCTCGCTGATGAATCGCTGCTCTTTCCGAAATTCCTCGGTTGACAATTCGACTCCCGGCGGGTTACAGTGCTTTTAGTGAACTTCTCCGCGTCTTTCGGCTGCTATCTTTCGATGGGCCAGACACGGAATCCATGAATATACGCGATGCACGACCCCGGCTGTCAATTCTAGTCCGGGGTATTTTTGTGCCCCATGGGAACCGACCCGCCCGGCCCCGCCGCCTTCGCCGCGGCCCGCGACCTCCTGACCCGCTGCGGGGCGGCCACCGTCCCCCACCCCGGCGGCACCGGCACCTGGCCGCCGAAGACGGCCCCTTCCGCGACCGCTTCTCGGGCGAGACCTTCCTTCCGACCGCCCGGCAGCGAGCGGACTTCGCGGAACTCACGGCGGCGAACGAACTCGACCTGGCAAAGGTGAATCCAGAATTCCGCACCACCTGGGGCGGCCCCCTGCTCCGTCTCTTCACCCGGTGGCGCCCCCGCCTCAGCGAGCAGGCGTTCGCGGACGCGCGGGCGCTCCTCGTCCTGGACGCCGAGGAAGGAGCCGAGCCCGATCTCCAGCGGCCGAATAATCCCGCGCGCGGTGGAGCGCGTGCTGCTAGCGTCAGCGGCATGAAGCGCGCTGCCGTCAACACGACGACGCCGGAGAGTGTCCCGGCGCGCTGACAGCTGTCTTTGTCCGAAGCCCCGGGGCGAGCGCCCCGGGGCTTCGGCGTTTCCGCGGGTGCTCACTCCCTCCCCTTCGGCCTCAACGAACCGAGGAGTGACCATGAGCGAGTCCCACGACGTCATCGACCACCGCAGGCTGGGCCGTGAGCTGGAACTGTTCGACACCGATCCGCTGATCGGGGCCGGGCTGCCCTACTGGCTGCCGGACGGGGCCGTCGTACGCCACGCGCTCGAGGAGTACGTACGGGAGGCCGAGCGGCGGGCCGGGTACCGGCACGTGTACTCGCCGGTGCTCGGGAAGCGCGAGCTGTACGAGATCTCCGGGCACTGGGCGCACTACAGCGACGACATGTTCCCGCCCATGGAGGTCGGCGGGGAGGAGATGGTGATGCGGCCGAGCCTCTGCCCGCACCACGCCGTGATCTTCCGCTCCCGGGCCCACAGCTACCGCGAACTTCCTCTGCGCATGGCCGAGTTGGGTGGCATGTACCGCTCCGAGCTGTCGGGCGTCCTCGGCGGCCTCACCCGGGTGCGGGCCATCCAGCTCAACGACGCGCACATCTTCTGCACCCTCGACCAGGTCGCCGAGGAGGCCGCCGGCGCCCTGGAGCTGATCCGGGCGGCGTACGCGGCCATGGGCATCGTCCCGGTCCGCTACCGGCTCTCGCTGCCCGGCCCCGGCGGCAAGTACGTCGACGCGCCGGAGAAGTGGGAGCGGTCGACCGCGCTGCTGCGCGAGGTGCTGGACGCGTCCGGGCTCGACTACGAGGAGGCGGCGGGCGAGGCCGCGTTCTACGGCCCGAAGATCGACGTCCAGGTCGCGGACCCGGCCGGGCGTGAGTCGACCCTCTCGACCGTCCAGGTCGACTTCCACCAGCCCGAGCAGTTCGACCTCCACTACATCGGCGCCGACGGCGCCAAGCACCGCCCCGTGATGGTCCACCGCTCCGTCATCGGCAGCGTCGAACGCGCCGTCGCCCACCTCGTCGAACTCCACGCCGGCGCCTTCCCGGCCTGGCTCGCCCCCGTCCAGCTCGCCGTCCTCCCCGTCTCCGACACCGAGTACGACACCGCCGCCCGCCTCGCCGCCCACGCCACCGCCCTCGGCCTGCGCGCCGACGTCCTCCCCCCGTCCCGCGGCACCCTCGGCGCCCGCATCCGCGCCGCCCGCCTCGCCCCGTACCAGGCGATCATCGGCGCGAAGGAGGCGGCGGCGGACGAGGCGTCGCTCCGCCTGAGGGACGGCCGCCGCCCCGACCCGATGCCGGTGGAGGAACTGCTCGACCGAGTAAGGGGGTTGGTGGCGGAGCACTCGACCCGGCTTTGGGACTGACGCCCGGTCAGAGCACGTCCGACAGTTCCTCCAGGAGGCGGCGCTTCGGGCGGGCGCCGACCATGGACTTCACGGGTTCTCCGGAGCGGAAGACCAGGAGGGTGGGCATGGAGAGGACGCCGTAGCGGGTGACGGTCGCCGGGTTGGTGTCGGCGTCGATCTGGACGACCTTGAGGTGGCCGGTCTGTTCCTCGGCGACGGCGCTGAGGACGGGGGCCAGCTGGCGGCAGGGGCCGCACCAGTCGGCGGTGAACTCGACGAGGACCGGGAGTTCGGCTCCCAGGACCTCGGCGTCGAAATCGGTGTCGGTGACCTCGGCCACGCCCTTCGCTCGGATCATGATGTCCGCTCTCCCTGTTCCCGTTCGTGAGATGTGAGTTCGCACCGCGGCTCCGGGCCGGCCGGCAGTTCCGCCTCGGCCCGGAGCAGCTGCGCGCCGACCTGGGCGCGCACCTGCTGGAGCTGTGCGATGAGTCCGTCGATCTCGGCGAGCTTGCGCCGGTAGACGGCGAGGGACGCGGGGCACGCGTCGCCCGCCGGGTGGCCGGCGCGCAGGCAGTCGACGAAGGGCCGGGTCTCCTCCAGGTCGAACCCGAAGTCCTGCAGGGTCCGGATCTGCCGCAGGAGCCGCAGGTCGTCCTCGTCGTAGGTGCGGTAGCCGTTCTCCGTGCGCCGTGCGGTCAGGAGGCCGCGGGACTCGTAGTAGCGCAGAGTCCGCGTGGTCGTGCCCGCCCGCTCGGCCAGCTCGCCGATTCGCATGTCCACGAACGTAAGCCTTGACGCCGACGTCAAGGCAAGGGAAGTCCGTCAGACGCCCGGCGGGAGCAGTGGCTTGCGCTCGACCGGCGAGGAGAGCACCACGGAGGTCGTGGTGCGGCCGAGAGCCGAGGTCTGTTCCAGGATCTCCTCCAGGTGCACCGTGTCGGTGACGGCGACCTTGAGGATCCAGCAGTCCTCGCCGACGACGTGGTGGACCTCGCGGATCTCGGGGCGGGCGATCAGCTCCAGGGTGCGCGGGTGCTTGAGGTTGTAGCCGCCGTGCGGGTTGACCCGGATGAACGCCTGGATGCCGTAGCCCAGTCGGGCCGGGGCTACCTGAGCGCCGTATCCGGTGATCGCGCCGCACGCCTCCAGGCGGCGGACCCGTTCGGTGACGGCGGCCGGGCTCAGTCGGACCCGGCGGCCGAGCTCGCTGAGCTTGATGCGGCCGTCGCTCTGCAGCAGGTCCAGGATCTGCCGGTCGATGGGGTCGAAGGCGCCCGCCGAGGTTTCGACGGTGGCGGCGCGCGGATGCCGTGGTTCCTTCGGTGCGACGGCCTGGACTCCCATGTTTCCCCCTTCAGGCAACGAGCGCTCAACGTAACACTTGAGGCATGGAGATTCTGATCATCGGCGGCAACCGCTATTTCGGAAAGCGCCTGATGGCACGTCTGCTCGACGGCGGACATCGCGTCACGGTGCTCAATCGGGGTTCCTCACCGGCGCCGGCCGGGACGATATCCCTGGTCGCCGACCGCGATGACGAGGACGCCCTGGAAAAGGCGCTCGCCGGGCGGAATTTCGACGTCGTGGTCGACCAGGTCTGCTACACCCCGCGTCAGGCGGACATCGCCCGGCGGGTTTTCGCGGGGCGGACCCGGCGTTATGTGATGACGTCGACGGTGGAGGTGTACGAGTACGAGGACTCCGCCGTCCCGGTCGCCGAGGACGCGCTCGACCTGGACACCGTCGGCGTCGACCTCGGACTGCCTTGGGAGGACCCGGAGTTCCTGGCGGCGCACTACGGCGAGGGCAAGCGGCAGGCGGAGGCGGTGTTCGCGGCCGCCGCGGCCGAGGCCGGCTTCCCGTGGGCCTCGGTGCGGGTCGCGCACGTCCTCGGCGGCGCCGACGACTTCACCGGGCGGGTGGCACACTACGCGCAGCGGATCCGGGCCGGCGAGCCCGTCGCCGTCCCGACGACGAACCGTCCGGCCACCTATGTGTACGTCGAGGAGATCGCCGCGTTCCTCGCCTGGGCGGCGGTCGGTTCGGAATTCACCGGGCCGGTGAACGCGC
This sequence comes from Streptomyces sp. NPDC101160, assembly GCF_044768205.1. Taxonomy (NCBI): domain Bacteria; kingdom Bacillati; phylum Actinomycetota; class Actinomycetes; order Kitasatosporales; family Streptomycetaceae; genus Streptomyces; species Streptomyces sp. NPDC101160. The sequence goes on from NZ_JBIWPJ010000004.1 coordinate 326,943, forward strand.
ATTCCCCCGGGCCGCTGACGACGGCGGAGATCTGCGCGGAGATCGAGGACCTGGTGGGCGGCCGGACCGTTTTCCAGGAGGTGGAGGTCGGGGAGGTCTCGCCGTTCTCCTTCGCCCGTTCCTACGGCATGGACAATTCCCGGGCGGAGCGGCTGGGATACCGGTTCTCGCATTCCCGGGAATGGCTCCGCACGGCGCTTTCCGAGACGATCACGGCGGAGGTGGCGTGATGCTGCGGCGCACGCTCGGCGACCGCGTCGCCGTCAGCGCCATCGGGCTCGGCGCCATGCCCCTGTCCATCGAGGGCCACCCCGACGAGGCCCGCGCCCTCGCCACCGTCCACGCCGCCCTGGACGCCGGTGTGACGCTGCTCGACACGGCCGACTCGTACCATCCGCCCGGCGGCGACACCGGCGCGAACGAGCTCCTGATCGCCCGCGCGCTCGCCGCGTACGGCGGCAGCGGCGCCGGCCGGGACGACATCCTGGTCGCCACCAAGGGCGGGCGGGGCCGCAGCGCCGACGGCGGCTGGACGGTCGACGGCCGCCCCGCGCACCTGCGGCGCGCGGCGGAGGACTCGGCGCGGCGCCTGGGCGGCGGGGCGATCGGCCTGTACCAGCTGCACAAGCCGGACCCGGCCGTCCCGTACGCCGAATCCCTCGGCGCGATACGGGAGCTGGTCGACGCGGGCACGGTCCGGCTGGCCGGGATCTCCAACGTGGACCGCGCGCAGATCCTGCTCGCCCGCGAGATCCTGGGCGACGCCCTCGTCTCCGTACAGAACCAGTACTCGCCCGCCGTCCGGGACAGCGAGCCCGAACTCCGCCTCTGCGCCGAGCTCGGCCTGGCCTTCCTGCCGTGGAGCCCGCTCGGCGGGATCTCGCGCAGCTCCCTGGACGGGCCGTCCGGCCGCCGGGCCGACCCGCACTTCGCCGCCTTCCACCGGGTGGCCGCGACCCGCGGGGTCAGCCCCCAGCGGGTGGCGCTCGCCTGGCTCCTGGCCCGCCCCGGCGGCCACGTCCTCCCGATCCCGGGCGCGAGCCGCCCGGAGACGGCCCGCGACTCCGCCCTGGCCACCGAACTGAAGCTGACAGCGGAGGAGTTGGCCGAGCTCGGCGAGTGACCGGCGGGCGCCGACGGCCGAGGGCCGAGGGCCGAGGGCGGCGGAACGCTCCCGGCCGCGCGGGACGCGCGACGACGACGGAAGGCTCCTGGTCGCCCGGACTGCACGACGACGACGGAATGCCCCCGGCCGCGCGGCTGCGCGACCAGGGGCATTCCGTACCGGGACCCGGATCCGGCTCAAGGCCCGGGGCCCGGGGGTTCAGGGGGCGGGGGCAGGGGGCGAGGGTCGCCGGCGGGGGCAGCCGGAGGCCCGCAGGCCGAGGGCCGGGGCACCGAGACCCGGGGGCCCCTGAGACCCGGTCCGAGGGGCCCGGAGACCCGGCCCGGTGGGCCCGGAGACCCGGGGGCCCGGAGAACCCGGCTCCCGAGAGGCCCGGAGACCCAGCCCGAGGGGCCGAGGGTCCAGGGCCGGGCCCGCTGGGCCGCCAGGCCCGGAGGCCGCCACGGGCCAAGGCGCCACAGCCTCGCCCCCGGTCTCAGACGCCCGCCCGCGCCTTCTCCTCGCCCTCGTCCGCCGGGCGCTGGTCCGGCAGCGGCGACGGGGCGCCGTGGCCGTCGTCGACGAGGGTGGTCTCGTCGAAGGGGACGCGGCCGGCGAGGACCTCGGCGGCGCGGGTCTTGTCGATCTCCTTGGTCCAGGTGCCGACCAGCACCGTGGCGACGGCGTTGCCCGCGAAGTTGGTGAGGGCGCGGGCCTCGCTCATGAAGCGGTCGATGCCGACGATCAGGCCGACCCCGTCGACGAGCTCGGGGCGGTGCGACTGCAGGCCGCCGGCGAGGGTCGCCAGACCGGCGCCCGTGACGCCCGCCGCGCCCTTCGAGGCGATGATCATGAAGACGAGGAGCGAGATCTGCTCGCCGAGCGACAGCGGCTTGCCCATCGCCTCGGCGACGAACAGCGAGGACATCGTCAGATAGATCGCGGTGCCGTCGAGGTTGAAGGAGTAGCCGGTCGGGACGGTGATGCCGACGACCGGCTTGCTGACGCCCAGGTGCTCCATCTTGGCGATGAGCCGCGGCAGCGCCGACTCGGACGACGAGGTGGACAGGATCAGCAGGAACTCGCGGCCCAGGTACTTGAGCAGGGCCAGGATGTTCACGCCGGCGACGAGCCGCAGCAGCGTACCGAGGACCAGGAAGACGAAGAGCGCGCAGGTGACGTAGAAGCCGATCATGATGACGGCGAGCGACTTCAGGGCGGCGGTGCCGGTCGCGCCGACGACCGCGGCCATCGCGCCGAAGGCGCCGACCGGGGCGGCCCACATGATCATGGCGAGGATGCGGAAGACGAGCTTCTGGATGTGTCCGATGCCGCGCAGCACCGGCTCGCCGGCCTTGCCCATCGCCTGGAGCGCGAAGCCCGCGAGGAGGGCGACGAGGAGGGTCTGCAGGACCTCGCCCTCGGTGAAGGCGGAGACCATGGTCTTCGGGATGATCCCGAGGAGGAAGTCGGCGGTGCCCTCGCTCGCGCCCGCCGCCTGCTTGGCGCCGGCGGCGGCGAGGTCCTTGGTGAGGTGAAGGCTCGAGCCGGGCTCCAGGATGTTGCCGACGACGAGGCCGATGGCGAGCGCGACGGTCGACATCACGAGGAAGTAGCCGAGGGCGAGGCCGCCGACCGCGCCGACCTTGGCGGCCTTCCGCACCGAGCCGACCCCGAGCACGATCGTGCAGAAGATGATCGGCGAGATCATCATCTTGATCAGGCTCACGAAGCCGGCGCCGAGCGGCTTGAGCTCCACGGCGAAGCCGGGCGCCAGGAAGCCGACGGCGATGCCGAGCAGGACGGCGCCGATCACGGCCAGGTACAGATAGTGGGTGCGGTCCCGTCGTGCGGTTGCGGCCACGGGGTCCTCCTCGTGCTCGGGGGTCGTCCACGTCCCGGTGGACCTCCGCGACTATCCACCAGCCTGTGACCGGGGTCACGCTTGCGTACGTTTCGTTCACGGCCGAACGGAACGCCGCTGCGCAACCGTCGACATAACGATTCGGGCCGCGCGGTACGAGGGAGCAAAACGGGCGGGGCACACTGGCACGCATGCGTCTCCCCCTCCCCCGGCCCCGCAGCCTCGCAGCTCAGCTCTTCGCGATGCAGGTCGTGCTCGTGGCCGTCGTCGTCGCGGGATGCGCCGTCTTCGCGTACGTGACGGACCGTGCCGAGGCCGAGGAGACGGCGCGCCGCCAGTCGACGGCGACCGCGACGGCCGTCGCCGCCTCGCCCTCGGTGGTCGCGGCGGCGCGCGCGGCGCGGACGGTGAACCCGACGACGGTGCTCCAGCCGTACGCGGAGGAGCTGCGCCGGCGGACCGGTGTCACCTTCGTCGTGATCATGGCTCCGGACGGCACCCGCTGGACGCACCCGGAGCCGGAGCAGATCGGCCGCAGCTATCTGGGGCACATCGCGCCCGCCGTGCGCGGCGAGACCTTCTCCGAGACGCACCTGGGCGTGCTCGGGCCCTCGGTCCGCACGGTCGCGCCGGTCCGTGACCATGCCGATCACGACCGGGTCATCGCCCTGGTCAGCGCGGGCATCACGATCGAGCGGATCAGCGAGCAGGTACGGGAGCAGGTGACCGCGCTGCTCGGGATGGCGGGCGCGGCGCTCGCGCTCGGCGGCGTCGGCACGTACGTGATCAACGCCCGGCTGCGCCGGCACACCAAGGGGATGAACGCGACGGAGCTGAGCCGGATGCACGACTACCACGAGGCCGCGCTGCACGCGGTGCGCGAGGGTCTGGTGATGCTGGACGGGCAGCGGCGGATCGCGCTGATCAACGACGGGGCGCGGGAGCTGCTCGGCCTGGCGGACGACGCCGTGGGCCGCTCGGCGGCGGAGCTCGGGCTGCCGGCGCCGCTCACGGGCGCGCTGCTCGCGTCGGAGCCGCGGGTGGACGAGCTGCATCTGACGGACGAGCGGGTGCTCGTGGTCAGCACCCGCCCGGTGGTCGGCGGCGAGCGCCGCGGCACCGTCGTCACGCTCCGGGACCGCACCGAACTGCAGGCACTCTCCGGCGAGTTGGACTCGGAGCGGGGCTTCACGGAGGCGCTGCGCTCGCAGGCCCACGAGGCCGCGAACCGCCTCCACACCGTCGTGTCGCTCATCGAGCTGGGCCGGGTCGAGGAGGCGGTGGACTTCGCCACGGCCGAGCTGGAGCTGGCGCAGGCGCTGACCGACCGGGTGGTGAGCGCGGTCGGCGAGCCGGTGCTCGCGGCGCTGCTGCTCGGCAAGGCGGCGCAGGCCAACGAGCGGGGCGTGGAGCTGGTGCTGACCGAGGACAGCCGGATCGACGACGGCGTGCTGCCGGTGTCGCTGCCGGCCCGCGACCTGGTGACGATCCTCGGCAACCTCGTCGACAACGCGGTGGAGGCGGCGGGCGGCACCGTCCCCGCGCCGCGCTCGGCCGGCCCGGCCCATGAGCCGGGATCGCTCGGTGACGCGCCGACGGCTCCGCGCAGCGGCCGGGTCACCGTGACCGCGCTCGCCGAGGGCGGCGAGCTGCTGCTGCGCGTCGGCGACAACGGACCCGGCGTACGGCCCGAGGACCGCGCCGCCGTCCTGGACCGCGGCTGGTCGACCCGGGGCCCGGGCCGCGGGCTCGGCCTGGCGCTCGTCCAGCAGGCGGTGACCCGGGCGTCGGGAAGCCTCACGCTCGCCGAATCCCCGCTGGGCGGCGCGGAGTTCACGGCCCGGCTGCCCCTGGACCGTACCCCCGCGCGTACCGCCGGACCTCCCCCCGGCCCTGACGCCGTCCGTGCCGCGGCCGGCACATCCGCCCGTACCGGACCGGAGACCGCCCTGGAGGCGCGCGCATGAGCGACATCGCAGCGAAGCCCGGCATCCGGGTGCTCGTCGTCGAGGACGATCCGGTCGCCGCCGACGCGCACGCGCTGTACGCGGGACGGGTGGCCGGGTTCACGGTGGTCGGGGTCGCGCACTCGCGGGCCGCGGCCGTGCGGGTGCTCGACCGGGTGCCGGTGGACCTGATCCTGCTCGACCTCTACCTGCCCGACGGGCACGGGCTGCAGCTGCTGCGGGCGCTGCGCGCGGCCGGGCACGCGGCGGACGTGATCGCGGTGACGTCTGCGCGCGACCTGGCGATCGTGCGGGAGGGCGTGTCGCTGGGCGTCGTGCAGTACGTGCTCAAGCCGTTCACCTTCGCCACGCTGCGGGACCGGCTCGCCCGGTACGCGGAGTTCCGCGCGTCGGCCGGGGAGGCGTCCGGGCAGGACGAGGTGGACCGGGCGCTCGCGACGCTGCGCGCCCCGCAGCCCGCCGCGCTGCCGAAGGGGCTGAGCGGGCCGACCCTGGAGGCGGTGACCCGCTCGCTGCGGGCGGCGGCCGACGGGCTCACGGCGGCGGAGGCGGGCACGGCCGTCGGGATCTCGCGGATCACCGCGCGCCGCTATCTGGAGCACCTGGTGACGGCGGGCCGGGCGGCCCGGGCCCCGCAGTACGGACAGATAGGGCGGCCCGAGCTGCAGTACCGCTGGCTCGGGGAGGCCGAGCGGACGCCCCGCGCCTACTGATCAGTTCCCATCTTCCTACGACCATGAGCGTTGGGTGAACGCACCGTAGCCAGCGGTCACCCTGCGCTCCTACCGTGGCGGGGTGCACCAACCCTCTCCACCCTTCAACGCCCTCGCCGCCCGCCGTCTGCGCGAGGGTCTCGGCATGCAGCCCGGCCACGTCGCCTACGGTCTGCGCGCCCAGTACGGCCTCCTCGTCACCCCCGAGATCGTGATGGCCTGGGAGCGCGGCAGGATCGCCCCCACCTCCCAGGAGCTGACCGCGCTCGCCGGGGTCCTGTGGTGTTCCCCGGCCGAGCTGCTCACCTCCGCGACCTCCCTGCGCGAGCACCGGCTGGCCCGCGCCCTCGCGCCCGAGGACCTGGCCCGCCGGGTGGGCCTGGACCCCTCCGCGTACGTACGGATGGAGGAGTCGGGCCAGTGGCGCGGCAACGAGCGCCAGACCGCCGCCCTCGCCGAGGTCCTCGGCCTCGGGCCGCGCGCGCTGCTCACGGCGACGGGCACGGACGGGAAACTGGCCGGGCTGCTGCGGGACGCGGCGACCACGCGCTGGCAGGGGTACGTGAAGCCGGTCGTGAAGCTGGTCCTGCTGCCGAAGCAGTCGGTGGAGAAGGCGCTGCAGCAGCTCTTCGACGACTACCACGCCCGGATGGCGGCGACGAGCAGCTGGGGCGCGTCGGGGGCGACGGGCGACGCGGGCCGCGCGTACCTCGACGAGATCACGGAGCACTTCTGGGCGGCCGTCGGCCAGTAGCCGTGACGGCACGGCTGCGGCGCTTCAGCCACGGGTGGCGTGCGTCAGTCACTGCTGAGGTGCGTCAGTCACGGCTACCGCGCCTCAGTCACGGCTGACGTGGATCAGTCACGGCTACCGCGTTCGGTCACGGCTACCGCGCTTCAGTCCCGGCGGTCGAAGCTGAAGAGCTGGCCGCGGGCGTCCGGCCGGCACGGCGCCTGGGCGAGCGAGGCCCACGCGGCCTTCGGGTCGCCGACGAAGGTGACGCAGCCGCCGGGGACCACGGAGCCGGCCGGGAGGATGCGCCAGCCGGTGACGGGGGTGCCGTACGGCGCCAGGACGAAGCCTTCGACGCGGGTCGGGTCGCCGCACTCGGCGTCCTCGAGGGCGGCGCCGGGTATCCGGCCGCTGCCCGGTATCCCGACGCAGCCGGGGCCGCGGTCCGGGTGGTCCGTGATGATCCGCCAGGTTGCGGCTCCCAGCCGTTCGAGGGTGTAGGCCGGCACGTCCGCGTCCGCGCAGTCCCGCTGGTGGACCTGCCCGCTCGGGCTGCCGCGGCGCTCGCCCAGGCACAGGTCCGAGCCGACGACCCGGATCCGCACCGGGCCTTCGTCGGGTGCGGTGAGGGCCGGGTGCCGACGGTGGCCCGGGATGCCGTCGCGCATGACGGCGACCACGCTGACGGTCGCGAGGACGAGCCCGGTCACGGCGATGCCGGCGACGAGGGTGCGGCGCAGCCGGGAGCGCGGGCCGGGCGGCTCCTCCTCGGGGACGGGCGTCTCGTCGGGCGCCGCCGCTTCACAGCCGGGCCAGACGAGCGGACCCTCCTCCGGGCCGTCCCCCGGCCGGCCCTCCGGGTCGTCCTCCGGCCAGTCCTCCGACTGGTCGTCCGGCTCGTCCCCCGGCCGGCCCCCCGGCCCGTCCCCCGTGGTCATGCCTGCCGCCCCTTCGCCGCCAACCCAGGGGCCAAGCCTTGTTGATCGCGGCGCCGGGCTCAAGCGGGGATTCGGCCCGGCTCGGCCCCACCCGGCTCAGCCCGGCCCGGCTCAGCGCCGCTCGGCTCGGCTCAGCCCGGCCCGGCTCAGCGCCGCTCGGCTCGGCTCGGCCCCGCTCGGCCCGGCCCCGCCCGGCAGACCACTCGGAAGCCTCAGAAGACCGACTCGGCCTCGCGCATCCGGTGTTCCGGCACCGTCTTCAGCTGGGTGATGGCCTCGGCCAGCGGAACCATCCGTACGTCCGTCCCGCGCAGCGCCGTCATGTTGCCGAAGTCGCCGTGGTGCGCGGCCTCCACCGCGTGCCAGCCGAAGCGGGTGGCGAGCACCCGGTCGTACGCGGTCGGGGTGCCGCCGCGCTGGACGTGGCCGAGGATGACGGGCCGGGCCTCCTTGCCGAGGCGGCGCTCCAGCTCGTACGCGAGGGCGGTGCCGATGCCCTGGAAGCGCTCGTGGCCGAACTGGTCGATCTCGCCCTTGCCGTAGTTCATGGTGCCGTCGGCGGGATGGGCGCCCTCGGCGACGCAGATGACGGCGAACTTCTTGCCGCGCGCGAAGCGTTCCTCGACCATCTTGACCAGGTCGGCCGGGTCGAAGGGGCGCTCGGGCAGGCAGATGCCGTGGGCGCCGGCGGCCATGCCGGACTCCAGGGCGATCCAGCCGGCGTGCCGGCCCATCACCTCGACGACCATGACGCGCTGGTGGGACTCGGCGGTGGTCTTGAGCCGGTCCATCGCCTCGGTGGCGACGCCGACGGCGGTGTCGAAGCCGAAGGTGCGGTCGGTGGCGGAGATGTCGTTGTCGATGGTCTTCGGCACGCCGACGACGGGCACGCCGGCCTCGGACAGCATCCGGGCGGCGGTGAGCGTGCCCTCGCCGCCGATCGGGATGAGGGCGTCGAAGCCGCTCTTCTCGATGAGTTCCTTGGCGTTGTCGCAGGCGGCGCGGAAGCGGGCGCGCTCCAGGCGGGAGGAGCCGAGGATGGTGCCGCCGCGGGCGAGGATGCCGCTGACGGCGTCGAGGTCGAGGCGGCGGTAGCGCCCGTCGAGCAGGCCCGCGTAGCCGTCCTCGAAACCGATGACCTCGTCGCCGTAGTGCGTCACGGCCCGGTGCACGATCGACCGGATCACCGCGTTCAGGCCGGGACAGTCGCCGCCCGCTGTCAGAACTCCGATGCGCATCGTGCTGGGTCTCCTGCTCGGTAGTGGTACGTGTGAGCCGCGTCGATTCTCACACGGTCGGCGGTGCGGGCGCGCTCGCTGCTACTCCGCGTCCGCCGCCCCGGCGGGGCCTCGGGGGCCTTTGGTCCCGGGCTTCCGTGCCCTTCGTCCAGCGGGCGTCGTATCGAGCCGCAGAGGTATTGTCAAGAGGGCATTGCCGCCCTATCGGTGGTTTTTACACACACCGGCTTGACATCAGGCCCATGGGAATTCGGACAGGAGACCACGGCGTGACGCGCAGCGTGTACGTGACCGGGATCGACCGCGGGGACGGCCGGCAGGTCGTCGAGCTGGGAGTCATGGAGCTCCTCACCCGCCAGGTGGACCGCGTGGGGGTGTTCCGGCCGCTGGTCCACCACCGCCCGGACCGCCTCTTCGACCTGCTGCGCGCCCGCTACCGGCTCACCCAGGACCCGGCCACCGTCTACGGCATGGACTACCACGAGGCGTCCGCGCTCCAGGCCGAGCGGGGCACCGACGAGCTGGTCTCCGTCCTGATCGACCGCTTCCACGCCGTGGCCCGGGACTACGAGGTCGTGCTCGTCCTGGGCACCGACTTCGCCGACACCCAGCTGCCGGACGAGCTGGCGCTGAACGCCCGGCTCGCCAACGAGTTCGGCGCCTCGGTGATCCCGGTGGTCGGCGGCAAGGGCCAGCCCGCGGAGTCCGTACGGGCCGAGGCGCGCAACGCGTTCCGCGCGTACGACGGGCTGGGCTGCGACGTGCTCGCGATGGTGGTCAACCGGGTCGCCGGCGAGGACCGGGCCGGGATAGCCGAGCGGCTCGCCGCCCGGCTGCCGGTGCCCTGCTACGTGCTCCCCGACGAGCCGGCCCTCGCCGCGCCGACCGTCGCCCAGATCACCCACGCGCTCGGCGCCTCCGTCGTCCTCGGCGACGACGCCGGGCTCGCCCGCGACGCCCTCGACTTCGTCTTCGGCGGCGCGATGCTGCCGAACTTCCTCAACGCGCTGACCCCGGGCTGTCTCGTCGTGACCCCCGGGGACCGGGCCGACCTGGTCGTCGGCGCGCTCGCGGCGCACTCGGCCGGCACCCCGCCGATCGCCGGTGTGCTGCTCACCCTCAACGAGCGGCCCAGCGACGAGATCCTCACGCTGGCCGCGAAGCTCGCGCCCGGCACGCCCGTCATCTCGGTGCCCGGCAACAGCTTCCCCACCGCCGCCGAGCTCTTCTCCCTCGAAGGGAAGCTGAACGCGGCGACCCCGCGCAAGGCGGAGACCGCGCTCGGTCTCTTCGAGCGCCACGTCGACACCGCCGACCTGCTGCGCCGGCTCTCCGTGGCCCGCAGCGGCCGGGTCACCCCGATGATGTTCGAGCACGAGCTCCTGGAGCAGGCCCGGGCCGACCGGCGCCGGGTGGTGCTGCCCGAGGGCACCGAGGAGCGGGTGCTGCGCGCCGCCGACGTGCTGCTCCGCCGCGACGTCTGCGACCTCACCCTGCTCGGCGACGTCGAGGTCATCCGCAAGAAGGCCGCCGACCTGGGCGTGAGCCTCGGCGACACCCAGCTGATCGACCCGCAGACCTCCGAGCTGCGCGACGCCTTCGCCGAGAAGTACGCGCGGCTTCGCGCCCACAAGGGCGTGACGGTGGAGCTCGCGTACGACGTCGTCTCGGACGTGAACTACTTCGGCACCCTGATGGTCGAGGAGGGCCTGGCCGACGGCATGGTGTCCGGCTCGGTGCACTCCACGGCCGCGACGATCCGCCCCGCCTTCGAGATCATCAAGACGAAGCCGGACGCCTCGATCGTGTCGTCGGTCTTCTTCATGTGCCTGGCGGACAAGGTGCTCGTGTACGGCGACTGCGCCGTCAACCCGGACCCGAACGCCGAGCAGCTCGCCGACATCGCCGTGCAGTCCGCGGCCACCGCCGCCCGCTTCGGCGTCGAGCCGCGCATCGCGATGCTCTCGTACTCCACCGGCACCTCGGGCTCCGGCGCCGACGTCGACAAGGTGCGCGAGGCGACCAAGCTGGTCCGCGAGAGCCGTCCGGAGCTGATGATCGAGGGGCCGATCCAGTACGACGCGGCCGTAGAGCCGTCCGTGGCGGCGACCAAGCTGCCCGGCTCTGAGGTCGCCGGACAGGCGTCCGTGCTGATCTTCCCGGACCTCAACACCGGCAACAACACCTACAAGGCCGTGCAGCGCTCGGCCGGCGCGGTCGCCGTCGGCCCGGTGCTCCAGGGTCTGCGCAAGCCCGTGAACGACCTCTCGCGCGGCGCCCTCGTCAGCGACATCGTCAACACCGTCGCCATCACGGCGATCCAGTCCCAGGCCCAGGAGCTCCCGGCATGACGACCCCCACCCGTGTACTGGTCCTCAACTCCGGCTCCTCGTCGGTGAAGTACCAGCTGCTCGACATGCGTGACGACAGCCGCCTGGCGCAGGGGCTCGTCGAGCGGATCGGCGAGGAGACCTCGCGGCTCGTCCACACGCCGCTGCTGGGAGGCGGAGCGGAGAGGCGCGAGAAGAGCGGGCCCATCGCCGACCACGCGGCCGCGCTGAAGGCCGTCGCCGAGGAGCTGGCCGCGGACGGCATCGGCCTTGACTCCCCCGAACTCGCGGCGATAGGCCACCGGGTGGTGCACGGCGGGCTGCGGTTCACCGCGCCGACCGTCATCGACGACGAGGTCCTCGCCGAGATCGAGCGCCTGGTGCCGGTGGCCCCGCTGCACAATCCGGCGAACCTCGTGGGCATCCGTACGGCGATGTCGCTGCGCCCCGACCTGCCGCAGGTCGCCGTCTTCGACACCGCCTTCCACACCACGATGCCGGAGGCCGCGGCGCGCTACGCGATCGACGTGGAGACGGCGGACGCGCACCGGATCCGCCGCTACGGCTTCCACGGCACCTCGCACGCGTACGTCTCCCGGGAGACGGCGAGGCTGCTCGGCAAGGCGCCCGAGGAGGTGAACGTGATCGTGCTGCACCTGGGCAACGGGGCCTCCGCGTCGGCGGTGGCGGGCGGCCGGTGCGTGGACACCTCGATGGGGCTGACCCCGCTGGAGGGCCTGGTCATGGGCACCCGTTCCGGCGACGTCGACCCCGCGGTCATCTTCCATCTGATGCGGAACGCGGACATGTCGGCCCAGGACATCGACGAGCTGCTGAACAAGCGGTCCGGGCTCGTCGGACTGTGCGGCGACAACGACATGCGGGAGATCCGGCGCCGGATCGACGAGGGCGACCGGCGCGCGGCGCTCGCCTTCGACATCTACGTCCACCGGCTGAAGAAGTACATCGGCGCCTATTACGCGGTGCTCGGCCGGGTCGACGCGGTGGCGTTCACGGCCGGGGTCGGCGAGAACGCGGCCCCCGTTCGGGAGGCCGCCATCGCCGGCCTGGAGGAGCTGGGCCTGGCGGTGGACGCGGACCTCAACGCCGTCCGGTCCGACGAGCCCCGGATCGTCTCGCCGGAGTACGCGCGGGTGGCGGTGGCGGTCGTGCCGACCGACGAGGAGCTGGAGATCGCCCGACAGAGCTACGCACTTGTGAGCGAATCAACCCCTGAAGGAGTGAACGCCTGAGCGGCCCCCCGCCCATTTGTACTTTCCACCAGACGGAATATTCCGCCGCGAAACAAACCGATAGGATCCGCCTCATGCGCCGTTCCAAAATCGTCTGCACGCTGGGCCCCGCCGTCGACTCCTATGAGCAGCTGAAGGCTCTCATCGAGGCCGGCATGAACGTGGCCCGATTCAACATGAGCCACGGGACCCAGGCAGAACACCAGGAGCGGTACGACCGTCTCCGCCGGGCGGTGGCGGACACCGGCCGTGCCGTCGGCGTCCTCGCCGACCTGCAGGGCCCCAAGATCCGTCTGGAGACCTTCGCGGAGGGCCCCGTCGAGCTGGTGCGCGGTGACGAGTTCACCATCACCACCGAGGACGTCCCCGGCGACAAGTCCATCTGCGGCACCACGTACAAGGGCCTGCCCGGCGACGTCTCCAAGGGCGACCAGGTCCTCATCAACGACGGCAACGTCGAGCTGCGCGTCGTCGAGGTCGACGGCCCGCGGGTCAAGACGATCGTCGTCGAGGGCGGGGTCATCTCCGACCACAAGGGCATCAACCTGCCCGGCGCGGCCGTCAACGTCCCGGCCCTGTCCGAGAAGGACGTCGAGGACCTCCGCTTCGCGCTCCGCATGGGCTGCGACATGGTCGCCCTCTCCTTCGTCCGCAACGCCGAGGACGTCAAGGACGTCCACAAGGTGATGGACGAGGAGGGCCGCCGGGTCCCCGTCATCGCCAAGGTCGAGAAGCCGCAGGCCGTCGAGAACATGGCGGACGTCGTCGCCGCCTTCGACGCCGTCATGGTGGCCCGCGGCGACCTCGCCGTGGAGTACCCGCTGGAGCGCGTCCCGATGGTGCAGAAGCGCCTCGTCGAGATGTGCCGCCGCAACGCCAAGCCGGTCATCGTCGCCACCCAGATGATGGAGTCGATGATCACCAACTCCCGGCCGACCCGCGCCGAGGCGAGCGACGTCGCCAACGCGATCCTGGACGGCGCGGACGCGGTCATGCTCTCCGCCGAGTCCTCCGTCGGCGCCTACCCGATCGAGACCGTGAAGACGATGTCGAAGATCGTCGCCGCGGCCGAGGAGGAGCTGCTCTCCAAGGGTCTGCAGCCGCTGGTCCCGGGCAAGAAGCCGCGCACGCAGGGCGGTTCGGTCGCCCGCGCGGCCGCCGAGATCGCCGACTTCCTCGGCGGCAAGGCGCTGGTCGCCTTCACCCAGTCCGGCGACACCGCCCGCCGCCTCTCCCGCTACCGCGCGGCCCAGCCGATCCTGGCCTTCACCACGGACGAGAGCACCCGCAACCAGCTCACCCTGAGCTGGGGCGTCGAGTCCTTCCTCGTCCCGTTCGTGGACAACACCGACGCCATGGTCGACCTGGTCGACGCCGAGCTGCTCAAGCTCCAGCGCTACAACCCGGGCGACACCATGGTCATCACCGCCGGCTCGCCCCCCGGCGTCCCTGGCACCACGAACATGGTCCGGGTGCACCACCTCGGCGGCCCCGAGAGCGCCTGACGCCTGACGCACATGACGGAGCCCCCGTCCCTCCTCGGAGGGGCGGGGGCTCCGTCGTGTGCGGCTCCCGGAAGGGTCTCGCTGGTGCCGTACGGGTCAGCTCGGCTCGATCGTGTTCCGCAGACCCGGCACCGTGAGCGTGCCGCCGAACTGGCCGGCCTGCTTCACCGTGCAGTTGGTGAAGATCGCCCACGGAACGTCGAGCGGCGGCGGGGTCTGCGGGCTGAACGTGACCGGGATGAGGCCGAAGAGGTTGCCCTTCAGCTCCTCCGTGTACATGGTCACCGTCCCGTGGCGCATGGTCGACTCCGACCCGGGGTTGGAGCGCACGTGGCCGGTCAGGCCGTCGGAGTGGACGGTCAGCTGGTGCAGGTTCCAGATGTCCACCTCGTCCGCGGTGAACTTGAGGACCTTCTTGATCTTGCCACTGCCCGTCTTCACCTCGACGATGCCGTGGTACTTGAGACCGCGCAGCTCCAGCTTGCTGGTCTGGAGGATCCACGGCTCGTCCGGGAGCAGCGGCACGCCCTCGTCCAGGTCGGCCGCGGCGAGCGCCTGCGGGTCGGGCGTCGGGCACGGGAAGCGCGGCTTGGCGCCGTCCGGAATGTCCGTGTCCTTCTTGGCGTCGAGGCCCTTGGCGGAGTCGGCCAGTTCGGTGGTGGTGGCACCGGCCTTGTCGGCGGCGGCCTTGATGGCGTCCTTGGTCTTGTCGACCGTGTCGTCGGCCGTCTTGTCCACGGTCTTGCCGGCCGTCGCCGTCGGCGTCGGCTTCGGGGCCGTCGAGGACGTCGGCGCCGTCGAGGCCGTGGGGGCGGTCGAGGACCTCGGCTTCGGGGCGGCCGTGGTCGCCGTCGGGGCCGGGGCGGCCTCCTTGCTCGTCGCCGTGAGGCCGAGCAGACCGCCCAGCGCGTCGCCGAGACCCAGCGGGTCGAGCGGGTTGGTCGACTTCGTCGCGGTCGGCTTCGGCGCGGACGGCTGCGGCGCGGACGTGGTCTTGGGCGCGGACGTCGTGCCGGCCGGCTGCCGGGTCGGCGCGGCCGTGGTCGCGCCCGGCGTGGGCTCGGTGCTCGCGGAGGTGTCCGGCGCCGGCTTGTCGGTCGCGGTGGCGCTCGCCGTCGGCTTCGGGGACTGCGTCCCGTCGGGCTTGGCGGTGTCGGTCGCGTCGGGCGTCGGCTCGTCCGAGCGGGTCACGCAGGGGCCGGGGGCGAAGGGGATGTCCGTGCCGTTGGTGTCGGCGAGGGCGAGCCGGGGTGCCAGGCCCATGCCCACGAGCACCGCGGTGGGCATGGCCGCGAGGGCCATCGCCTTGCCGGCGGGCACGTGGATCTTGTTCAGGAAGGACTTGCGGGGCGCCGCGTGGCGCGGCCCTCTCGTCGTCCCGGCCGACTGTGTTTCGTCACCCCGCACTGTTCCTCCCGCCGTTGGCTTCGGTCGTGGTCTCGGCCACCTGCGGCTCGGAACCCTGGTGCGGGATCACGGGCTGCGTCGTGCCGTCGTGCATGTGGTGCTCGGCCGGCTCGGCCACGGGCTGTTCCTCGGCCCTCACATCCGACGTCTCCTGCGCCAAGGGGCCGGCCGGGGCCCAGGCCACGGACATGCCGCCGCCGACGAGGGCGAAGAGGAAGCCGACGACCAGGCCGCCGAAGTTCGACACGGGGATGGAGACCAGCGCGAGCACGATCGCCGCGACACCGGCGAAGGTCCGGACGTGAGGCTGGAACCACATGGTGAGACCGAGCGTGATGAGCAGGACACCGATGATCAGCGCACCGGCTCCGGCCGTCGTCTGCATGGCGAGCGTCATGTTGCCGAGCCGCATGTCCCCGTACGGGAGATAGGCGATCGGGACGCCGCCGATCATGGTGAAAAGGCCCGCCCAGAACGGCCGGGTCTGCCGCCAGACCTTGAACCGGTTCTCTTTGGGGACTCCGCGGGAAGCAGTGGACTCGGCGCTCATGGAAACAGCTCCCTGGAAGCGGTGTTGCTGAAAGGTAAAGAAGAAGAGGTGGTGCCGAAGCGGGTGGGGGCCGTACGGGACGGCCCCCTCCCCCTGAGGCGTCAGTCCTGGACGGACGTCGGCATCAGTAGCACTCGACCCCGGCGCCCTTGCCGCGGTGCAGCGAGAGGTCGAGGTTCGGCAGCTTGAAGGTCGCGGCGGTGGTGGCCCACGCCCTCTGGTGGACGTTGGTGAGCTTCGCGTCCTCGGCCCGCTGGCCGAAGCCGTACGGGTTGGCCTTCGTGTTCGGCTGGATGCCCGGCTTGCCCGGGGACTTCGGCAGGGCGCCGGCCGCGACACCGATGTCGATGTTGCCGAACTCGGCGTCGGCCTTCAGTTCGGCGACATCCAGGTAGATGCCCTTGGCGTAGACCGGCTTGTTGTCCTCGGTGCCGGCCTTCAGCACCAGCGTCACGTCACCGACGAACGGAACCTTCGGCGTCACGACGGACTGGCACATGTTGGTGATCCAGGCCTCGGAGAAGCCGGACACGGCGACGGGCTCCGCGAAGTCCTTGCCGTCGAGGTCCTTGCCGCCGTCGACGCTGCCGTACTGGACGAAGTCCTTGCCGACGAGGCTGTCGGCACTGACCTTGAAATCCTGGCCGGAGATGCTGAAGGACGCGGCGAGCGCGCCCTGGGCCAGGCCGACACCGATGGCGGCCGTCGCGGCCACGCTCGGCACCATGACGACGGCGAACCGCTTCCATCTGGTCCCGCCACGAACCTGGGACTTCATGAGAATTCCTCCTTCTCGGACGTACATCTCCGGATGGGCCCAGGGCCCGTCCTGGGATGGGAGAAGTGCTACGTCCTCGGGAAGGAGAGCGCCGAGGGCTCAGGCGGCACGACGCGCGTCCGAATCACCGGCGATCACCCCCGAGCGACAACCACTGGCCACGCCGTGCGCGCGGCCGGATTGGACAGGCCCTGCCGGTGAGAGCAGGAACCCCCCTGTCCACGGCCGACGGCGGGGCCGCCGGCCCGCTCGGTGGGGACCCTCCGCCGCGCCGATCGGCGGGTGTGCCGGGCTGGTGCGGTGTCGGACCGAGCGTGGCCGATCGTGGTCCATTACGAGCGCCCGCACAAGGGGGTTCGTTACTCGCTAGTAACGGCCTGATAACCACGCGGCGACGGGCTGCCGCCGTCCGGGCACACAGGGTGCCGCCGGGTCACGCGACAAAGGGCGATGAGATCGGAGAAACTCGGACAGAATCCCGAGATCGATTTACTGCAAGTAACAGCGGCCGCGATTACCAAGTTTTGGTAAAGCGCGGCCGCCGAATGTCACTGTGTCGCCAAATCGTCCCCTTCCAGGGACGCGATGACGACGCCATGACGGCCCCGGACGCCTAGAACAGGGCGCTCGCCAGGGCCTGCCGGGCCGAGACCACCCGCGGGTCCTCGGGGCCGATCACCTCGAAGAGCTCCAGGAGCCGGACCCGCACCGCGTCCCGGTCCTCGCCGAACGTGCGGCGCACGGTGTCGACGAGCCGCCCGAAGGCGTCCGTCACATGACCGCCCACCAGATCCAGGTCCGCGGCGGCGATCTGCGCGGCCACGTCGGCCGGGTTGTCGGCCGCGTTCTTGCGCACCTCGGCCGGGTTCATGTCCTGCACCCGTGCGAGCAGTTCGGCCTGGGCGAGACCGAGCTTGGCCTCCGGGTGCTCCGGGTCGTCCGCGAGCACGTTCTTGTACGCCTGGACCGCGCCCGCCATGTCACCCGCGTCGAGCGCGGACATGGCCGCTTCGAGCAGTGCGTCGTACGGGCCGGCCGGGCGCGCCGCCGGGCCGCCGTCCGCCGCCGCGTCCGCGTCGACCCGGAGCCCGGTGAGGCCGAAGCGCTCCTCGCCGACCTGGATCAGCTGGTCGAGGGTCTGCCGGATCTGCGCCTCGGGCGCCGCGCCCTGGAAGAGCGGCAGGGCCTGGCCGGCGACGACCGCGAAAACGGCCGGAATTCCCTGGATGCCGAACTGCTGCATCAGCATCTGGTTGGCGTCGACGTCGACCTTGGCGAGCAGGAAGCGGCCGTTGTACTCGACGGCGAGGCGCTCGAGGAGCGGGCCGAGCTGCTTGCAGGGCTCGCACCACTCGGCCCAGAAGTCGATGACGACCGGGACCTCGGCGGAACGTTCGAGCACATCGCGCTCGAAGCCCGCCTCATCGACGTCGATCACCAGGGCGGAGGGGGCGACGGCCGGCGAACCGCCGTGCCGCGCCGCCTCGGCGCGCGCCTGCTCCGCCTTCGCCTTGGCCTCACCGGCCGCCTTCACCGCGGCGAGGTCGACGACGCCGCTCATGGACATGTTTCGGGGCTGCATGGTCCCATCCTCCCCCTTCCGCGCACGTAACCGGTAAGCCATGGCCGAACCGTGCCGTCCGGGGCCGGACGGCAGGGTTCGCGTGTTCGTGTGCGCCGGGTCCCCACCCGGCGCGGTGGTTGTCGCGAGGTGACCGGGCGAGTGCCGCGGAGCCTTTCGCTACGGGTCGTAGCGTAAGGGTCGAGCCCGGAGCGCCGCAGCGGGAAGACGGGTGAACTGCCTCACATCACCGCCCCCTGGCGCAATACCTACTGACGGGTATGGTCGTCGTCCATGTCCCCCATGTGCCGCCGAACCAGCTCCCACAGCCGTACCGGACGCCCGCGTTCCGCCGAGGCCGGCACGGCCATCCTGGAGGCGACCCGGGCGGCCCTGGTGGACCTCGGCTGGTCGAAGCTGACCATGGGCGACGTCGCCACCCGCGCCGGGGTCGCCAAGACCACGCTCTACCGGCGCTGGGGCAACAAGAACGAACTCGTCGTCGACGCCGTCGCCGTCCTCTTCGACGAACTCGAACTCCCCGACCTGGGTTCCCTCCAGGCCGACATCGAACACGTCGTCCTGCAGTTCGCCGCGCTCCTCGAACGCCCCGAGACCAAGACCGCCCTGATGGCCGTGGTCGCCGAGTCGACCCGCGACGAGCCGCTGCGCGAGCGCATCCGCGCCTCCATCGTCGACCGCCAGAAGCGCCTCGTCCTCCAGGGCCGCCGGCGCGCCCAGGAGCGCGGCGAACTCCCCGGGGACCGCGAGCCGGAGACCGTGGCCGCCCTCGACGACCTCATCTTCGACGTGGTCGCCGGCGCGGTGGTGCACCGCGCCCTGGTCAGCGCCGAGCCGGTCGACGGCCCCTGGGCGGCCCGCCTCTCCGCGCTGCTCCTCGGCGGCCTGGGCGCGGCGGCCGCGACATAGGACCGAGGGGCCGGACGACCGAGGGGCCGGACAACCGAGGGGCGGTACGGGAACTCCCGTACCGCCCCTCGTGTCTGACGGGGTCCTAGAAGCCGGCCGGCTCCGTGTAGACGCCCCACTCGTCGCGCAGCACGTCGCAGATCTCGCCGAGCGTGGCCTCCGCCCGTACGGCGTCGAGCATCGGCGGGATCATGTTGGAGCCGTCCCGGGCCGCCGCCAGCATGGCGTCCAGGGAGGCGCGCACCTTCGCCTCGTCCCGCTTGCCCTTGCGGTCGCCGAGGACCCGGACCTGCTCCCACTCGACCTCGTGGCTGACCCGCAGGATCTCCAGGTCGCCGGTGACCGAGCCGTGGTGCACGTTGACACCGACGACCCGCTTCTCGCCCTTCTCCAGGGCCTGCTGGTACTGGAAGGCGGACTCGGCGATCTCGCCGGTGAACCAGCCGTCCTCGATGCCGCGCAGGATGCCGGAGGTGATCGGACCGATCGGGTGCTTGCCGTCCGGGTGGGCGCGCAGACCGCGCTCCTTGATCTGCTCGAAGATCTTCTCGGCGTCGGCCTCGATCCGGTCGGTGAGCTGCTCGACGTACCAGGCGCCGCCCAGCGGGTCGGCCACGTTGGCCACGCCGGTCTCCTCCATCAGCACCTGCTGGGTGCGCAGCGCGATCTCGGCGGCCTGCTCGCTGGGGAGCGCGAGGGTCTCGTCGAGGGCGTTGGTGTGGAGGGAGTTGGTGCCGCCGAGGACGGCCGCGAGGGCCTCGACCGCGGTCCGCACGACGTTGTTGTACGGCTGCTGGGCGGTGAGCGAGACACCGGCGGTCTGGGTGTGGAAGCGGAGCCACTGCGCCTTGTCGGTCTTGGCGCCGTAGACCTCCTTCATCCAGCGGGCCCAGATCCGGCGGGCGGCGCGGAACTTGGCGATCTCCTCGAAGAAGTCGAGGTGCGCGTCGAAGAAGAAGGAGAGGCCGGGCGCGAAGACGTCGACGTCGAGGCCGCGGGAGAGGCCGAGCTCCACGTAGCCGAAGCCGTCGGCGAGGGTGTACGCGAGCTCCTGCGCGGCCGTCGCACCGGCCTCGCGGATGTGGTAGCCGGAGACCGAGAGCGGCTTGTACGCGGGGATGCCGGCCGCGCAGTGCTCCATCAGGTCGCCGATGAGGCGCAGGTGCGGCTCCGGCGGGAAGAGCCACTCCTTCTGCGCGATGTACTCCTTGAAGATGTCCGTCTGCAGGGTGCCGTTGAGGACGGCGGGGTCGACGCCCTGCCGCTCGGCGGCGACCAGGTACATGCAGAAGACCGGGACGGCCGGGCCGGAGATCGTCATCGAGGTGGTGACGTCGCCGAGCGGGATGTCCTTGAAGAGGACCTCCATGTCGGCGGCGGAGTCGATGGCGACACCGCAGTGGCCGACCTCGCCGAGCGAACGCGGGTCGTCGGAGTCGCGGCCCATCAGGGTCGGCATGTCGAAGGCGACCGAGAGTCCGCCGCCGCCGGCGGCCAGGATCATCTTGTAGCGCTCGTTGGTCTGCTCGGCGTTGCCGAAGCCGGCGAACTGGCGGATGGTCCAGGTGCGGCCGCGGTAGCCGGTCGGGTGCAGACCGCGGGTGAAGGGGTACTCGCCCGGCCAGCCGATGCGCTCGAACCCCTCGTAGGTGTCCCCGGGGCGCGGGCCGTAGACCGGCTCCACGGAGTCGCCGGAGAGCGTGGTGAAGTCGGCGTCGCGCTTGCGGGCCTTGTCGTAGCGGGCCTGCCAGCGACGGCGGCCTTCCTCGATCGCGTCAGCGTCCATGCTTCAAATTTACTAGGACGTCCTAGTAAATGTCGATGGCAAAGCCCCGCACATATGTGCGGGGCTTCTGCCCTACGCGTTGGCCGGGGCCGGCTGCGCGCCGCTGACCAGCGGAAGCGTCTCGGCGACGACCTTGCGCTCGACGAAGAAGGCGGCGGTCGGAATCGTGCCCGACACCAGCACCCAGATGAGCTTGCCGAACGGCCACTTGGCCTTGGAGCCCAGGTCGAAGGCGAAGACGAGGTACACGATGTAGAGGACGCCGTGGATCTGGGAGACCACGAGGGTCAGGTCCTCGCCGACGCCGAAGCCGTACTTGGCGACCATGCAGGCACACAGGATGAGGAGCATGACCGCGGTCACGTACGCCATGACGCGGTAGCGGGTCAGCACGCTGGATTTCATGGCATCGAGACTAACCGCCCGATCCGGGCGATCTTCGCGCGGGTCGGGCTCGCCCGGACGCGTGACAGGGTCCGGTCAGGACACCTGACGGGGGCCGGTCAGGCGCGTGGCAGCGCCCGGTCAGGACTCCTCGAAGTCGCCCGCCGCGACCCGCAGCGGCCGCAGCATCGCGAAGATCTCCGCGCACTCCTCCGCGTCGTACGCGCCGAGGCCGAACTCCATCCCCATCAGGTCGCGGGTCGCCGCCTCGACCACCTCGCGGCCCTTCTCCGTGATGGAGGCGAGGGTGCCGCGGCCGTCGTTGGGGTTGGGGCGCTTGGCGACGAGGCCGGACCTCACCAGGCGGTCCACCGTGTTCGTCACGGACGTGGGGTGGACCATCAGCCGCTCGCCGATCTTGGACATCGGCAGCTCGCCGGCCTTGGAGAAGGTCAGCAGCACCAGCGCCTCGTACCGGGCGAAGGTCAGCCCGTACGGCTTGACCACGGCGTCGACCTCGGCCAGCAGGATCTGGTGGGCGCGCATGATCGAGGTGATCGCGGCCATCGAGGGGACCGGACCCCAGCGCTTCTGCCACAGTTCGTCGGCGCGGGCGATGGGATCGAAGGGGAGACTGAGCGGCTTCGGCACGCGTCGACCTTACCCATGGGTCATCTGGCGGTCAGCCGCGTCTCGCCCTTCGGTCGCCTCCGCGGCCGCCCGGGCCGTCGCGCGGACCTCCGCCACCAGCCAGAGGAGCACCGCGGTGCCGAGGACGCCGGTCCCGGCGACGACGGCGCGCACGGAGGCGAACTCGGCGGCGACGCCCGCGCCCGCCATGCCGATGCCCTGCGTGGTCGTCATGCCCGCGGTCATCAGGGTCATCGCCCGCCCGCGACGCCCGTCGGGCACGGCGGCGACGAACCAGGCGTCGAGTCCGAGGGTGTACGCACCGGTCGCACCGGCCAGGAACAGCGCGACGGCCGCGAGTGCGAGGCCGGGCCCGGCCGCGTACAGCAGGAACGGCAGCAGCCCGGTCGCCGCGAGCGGCAGCATCGCTCGCGCACCGGCTCGGGCTCGCGCCCTCCTCGGTGTCGGCGCATCTGTCGGTGCTGCGCGGGGCCGGTCTGCTCACCTCGCGCCGCTACGGGCACCAGGTGCTGTACGAGCGGACGCCGCTGGGCATCGCGCTCGCGGTGTCGCAGCCGGACGCCGACTGACCGTCATGTCACGATGGCCCGACCTGTCACCAGCCGTCGTCGCGTCGCCCGAACCTGGGGGCCGGATGTCCCGCCGCCGTCACGTCGTCGTCCCCGCCCGCGTCTGGTCCCTCGCCCTGGCCGGCGCGCTGCTGCTCGCCGGCTGCGGGACGGGCGCCGGCGGGCCCGCCGCCACGGTCGGCCCGCCCTCCGCACGCGGCGAGGCGGCGCCCCCGACCGACGGCTCGCCGTTCTGGGTGGACCCGGACAGCGACGCGGCCCGGCAGGTGAAGGCGTACGAGGCGCAGGGCCGTGCCGAGGACGCAAGGGTGCTGCGGCGGATCTCGGAGCGGCCGGTCGCCGACTGGCCGGACGGGACCGACCCCGTACCGGACGTCGCCAGGGCGGTCCGGGGCGCGGCGCGCGACAAGCGCACGGTGGTCTTCGTCGCGTACGACATCCCGCACCGTGACTGCGGGAAGTACTCGGCGGGCGGGGCGCCCGACGGGCAGGCGTACCGGAGCTGGGTGGACGCCTTCGCCAGGGCGATCGGGGACGCGCCGGCGGTGGTGATCCTGGAGCCGGACGCGGTGCCGCACATCGTGGACGGCTGCACCCCGGCCGAGTACCACGAGGAGCGGCTGCGGCTGCTCGCGGAGGCGGTGGACCGGTTCAAGCGGCAGCCGCACACCCGAGTCTATCTCGACGCCGGCAATCCGGCCTGGCTGCGCACCCCGGAGAAGCTGGTGGAGCCGCTGCGCCGGGCGGGCGTCGGGCGGGCCGACGGTTTCGCGCTGAACGTGTCGAACTTCCAGACCAACGACGTCGTACGGGGCTTCGGCGCGGGTCTGTCGCGGCTGCTCGGCGGCGCCCACTTCACCATCGACACCAGCCGCAACGGCGCCGGGCCGCTGCCCGGCGACCGCGCCGAGGGGTGGTGCAACCCGCCCGGCCGGGCCCTCGGCGTTCCGCCGACGGACCGGACCGGGGACGAGCTGGTCGACGCGTACCTGTGGATCAAGCGGCCCGGTGACTCGGACGGCACCTGCCGGGGCGGCCCGGCCGCGGGGACATGGTGGCCGGAGTACGCCCTCGGCCTGGCGCGCCGGGCCAGGGAGTGAACCGGGGGCCGACCCGGGGACCGAGACGGGGGCCGAGACGGGGGCCGAGACGGGGACGGACCCGGGGACCGACAAGAGGACCGACCCGGGGACGAGCCGGGAGCCGGCCCTTCGGCGCCCGGTCAGGACACCTGGATCCATTTCGCCTCGGACGGGATCCCGTCCCGGTCCGTCACGAACAGCATGTACCAGCCGGGCGGGACGAGGGTCCGGTCCTTCGGTACCTGCACGGTGACCGTGACGCCGTCCGGGTCCTTGGTCAGGCCCAGTTCCACCGAGCGCTGTTCGACGTCGGTGGTGTGGGTGACGGCGCTCGGGCGCATCAGCCGGGCCTTGGCGATCCGGCCGGCGTCCTTGCTCCTGAAGGTGGCGCGGCCGTTCCGGTCGAGTTGCCGCGGGCCTTCGCCGAGCACCGGCCGGTCGGGGCCGGCCCGGTGCAGGGACGGCGGGGTGAAGACCTCGATGCGCTGCTCGAAGGTGCCGAGCTTGGTGTTGTCGGCGTCGTCGAAGAGCGGGTCGGAGCCGAAGGTGGCGACCCGGCCGTCGGGCAGGAGCAGCGCCTCGGAGTGGTAGTTGCGGCCGACGGTCGGCTCGGCGGCCTTGCTGAAGGCGTTGCTCTTCGGGTCGTAGAACTGCGCCTTGAGGATGTCGCTGCGGCTGCGGCCGCGGTAGCCGCCCGAGCCGCCGGTGGTGAAGACGGTGTCGTCGGGCATGAGCACGCTGCTGAGGTAACGGGTGCCCTGGGGCAGCCGCGGCCCGTCCCGGAAGACCGGGCTGTCCTTGGACAGGTCGATGATCGAGGTGCGGGCGGTGGAGGCGGGCGACTCGCCGACCCCGCCGCCGCCGAGGACCATCACCTTCTGGTGCTGCGCGGGCGGCAGCAGCACGGAGGCGGAGGTCTCCAGCTGGTCGGGGTCGGTGAGCCCGGGAAGCGTGGTGAAGGAGTTCTTCCTCAGGTCCCACAGGCCCGGCCGGCGGCCCTTGTCGGCGGGACCGTAGCCGGCGCTGGAGCCGGTGAAGAGGAGCTTGCCGCCCTTGGTGAGGAAGAGCGCGGGGTAGGTCGGGAAGTAGCGGAAGGGTCCCTTGGACCACTTCCTGGTGGCGGGGTCGTAGATCTCGTTGTCGCCGGGGACGACGTCGCCGACGTCGTTGAGGCCGGAGACGGCGAGCACCCTGCCGTCGTCGAGGGTGACGAGGGTGGGGTACCAGCGGGCGTCCTTCATGGGCGCGACCGGGACGTACCGCTCGGCCTTGGGGTCGAACTCGTAGGCGGCCCTGATGCCCTGGAAGTCCTGCTTCTCGGTGGTGAGCCTCTGTGCGAGGCCGTGGACGTGGTCGGCGTCGGCGCCCTTGAGGCCGACGACCTCGTACTGCGCGGCCTCGGTGGTGAGCGCCTGCGGACCCGCCTTGACGGCCTCGACGAAGACCCGTGCCTCGCCCGCGGTGACCTTGGTCTCCCACGGTTTCATCTGGCCGCTCTTGATGTACGAGCTCTCGAACTCGCGCCTGGCCCTGGGGACGGTGACGTCGAACTTCGACACGTACTCGACGCCGGACGGGGAGCGGAAGACGGTGCCCTTCTTCAGGGTGACGGCCTTGTCGGGGCTCTCGTTGTTGACCCGCATGGCGCCGCCGGCCTTCTTGACCTGGCCGTCGAGGACCTCGTAGCGGGCGGTGCCGCCGGCGACGAGGAGGTGGCCGTTCGCGAGCTGGGTGTGGCCGGAGCAGAAGAAGTCCTCGGGGGTGGGGATCTTCTTGAAGGTGTTCCGCGCGGGGTCCCAGAGGACGGTCTCGAAGGTGCCGGCGTCGAACTGCTTCTGGTTGTCGCCTGAGCCGGCGACGAGCAGCACCTTGCCGGTGTGCAGCAGGGCGGCGTGGACGGCGTTGATCCGGTACTGCGGGGGCACGTCGACGACGGCCCAGGAGCCGTACTTCCTCTGGTAGCCGGGCTGGGCGATCTTGTACGCGTGGTACTTCTCCGTCGCGAAGGAGACGGCGGCCGGGGCGTTGAGGGCCGCGAGGACGAGGACGGCGCCGCTGCCGAGCAGGGTCTTCTTGAACTGCTTGGACGGCCGGTAGGCCATGGCTCAGCTCCCTCCGCTCGTCGTGGGCGCGGTGGTGGGGGCGGATCCGGTCTTCGCGGGGGCCGGGGCGGTGACGACGGTGACCCGGCCGAGGCTCTCGGCGGCGTCCGTACGGCCACGGGCACGGGCACGGCCACGGGCCCGGGCCCGGGCGGCGGTGCGGAGCTCGGTGCGGACCCGGTCCCGGCGGCGGGCGCGCAGTCCGGTGGCGGTCCGGACGGCGAGCGGGGCGAGCGCGATGAGCAGGGCGAGGACGGCCCAGGTGCGCATGGCCGCGTGGGTGTGGCCGTAGTGGACGGAGGCGGCGAGGGAGGCGACGAGCACGGCCGCCCAGGAGAGGTGGATGCGGAAGGTGAGGACGCGGTCGGGGCTGGCCTCGCCGCCCTTCGGGGTGACGACGAAGCGGCCGGGGGTGCGGAGCAGCGCCGAGCCGAGGCCTTTGAGGTAGACGGGCGCGCAGAGCGCGGACATCGCCATGCCGGCGAGGCCGCCGGAGCCCTCGGGCTCGTGCGGCGAGACGTTGTGGCGCCGGTTCCACAGGTAGAGGCCGATCTGGAGGGCGACGGCGTCGCTGTAGATCATCAGCCAGACCGAGGAGGAGACCTGGGTGCCGGAGGCGCCGATCCAGAGGTAGAGGACGCAGGAGAGGATGCCGAGGAGCCAGTTGACGGCCGTCATCGGGTAGTAGACGAGCATCAGCGTGTAGTTGAGGAGCCGGCCGGGCGGGGTGCGGAAGGGCGCTTTCCAGTACTGCCTGAGGAGCGTCTCGTACGTGCCGCGGGACCAGCGCAGCTGCTGGGTGAAGAAGTCCGTCCAGGAGGCGGGCCCCTCCCCCACGGCGAGCACGTCGGGCGTGTAGACGGAGCGCCAGTGGCGGCCGGTCGCCGGGTTCTTCCTGCGGTGCAGTTCGAAGCCGGTGGCCATGTCCTCGGTGATGGAGTCGACGAGGCCGCCGATCTGCTTGAGGGCGGCGATCCGCACGACGTTGTTGGTGCCGACGAACATGGGGGCGCGGTAGCGGTTGCCGGCCCGCTGGATCAGCGCGTGGAAGAGGAACTGCTGCGACTCGGCGGCCTTGGTGACGGCGGTGGTGTAGTTGCCGTAGACCTGCGGGCCGACGACGAAGGCGACGTCGGGGTCGCGGAAGAAGCCGAGCATCCGTTCCAGGAAGTTCGGCAGCGGCACGTGGTCGGTGTCGACGGAGGCGAAGAACTCGTAGGCGTCGCCGTGCACGGCGAGCCAGGCGTTGTAGTTGCCGTGCTTGGTGCGCGCCTTGTGGACGCCCTTCCCGCGGTTCCACTCGGGGACGCCGGCCCGGGTGAAGTGGCGGACGCCGAGCTCCGCGCACAGGGCCTTGGCGTCGGCGTCGTCGCCCTCGTCGAGCAGCCACACGTCGAGCGGACCGTCGTGCCGCAGCCGGACCGCGGCTTCGAGGGTGGCCCGGACCATGGAGAGCGGTTCCTTGCCGGGCACGTACGTGGTGAGGAAGGCGACCCGGGTGCCGGGTTCGGCGCGCACGGGTATGGGGTCGCGGGCGACGAGCGTGGCGTGGGCGATCGACGTGACGTTCACCAGCATGAAGAAGCAGATCAGCCCGATCGAGACCAGCATCACGGTGTCGTACGGGACACGCCAGACGTCGTCGCCCTCGCGGACGGTCCAGTGGCTCGGCCAGACGAGGTAGACCAGGAGCAGCGCGGAGAGCAGGGGCGCGAGGCCCATGAGGAGGGCGGCTCGTATTCGGTGCGGTTCCTTCGAGAGCAGGCTTCGGTACCGCACCCGGTAGCCCCCGGCCGCCGGGTCCGGGTCGGGGTCCGTGAGGGGACCGGCGAGTCGGCTGTAGGTGTCGTAGTCGTAGCCTCCCGGCCGCACGGTGCCTCCAGCTGCTGTCGAACGGGTCGATAGCCTCACGAAAAGGGACGTGCATCGGCGTGTCGACCGGAAGCGTCCGAGTGAGCGGTTTTACGGAAGACGACCCTTTCGGCGCAGTGCGAGGCGTACGGCCTTCTGGGCGACCGGACCGAGTCCGTCGAGCGCGGCCATGAGGGTGCCCAGGTGTTCGAGCGTGTCGAGCGCGGCTCCGGCGCCGGCCGGGTCGACCCCTTCGTACAGTTCGAGCCCGACGAAGGAGGCGGCGACCGCGCGGGCGAGGCCGGCCGGGTCGACGACGCCGTCGAGCGGGCCGCCGGCGAGCACCCGCCGCAGCACCTGCTCGATCTCCGTGATCCACAGGTCGAGCCCGGCGGCCGTGGCGGGCCCGAGCCGGGGATGGGTCTGCGCCCCGGCGAGCAGCTGCCCGAGCACGGCGACCTGCCCGGCGGCCCGCTCCTCGACGTGCATCTCCCGGGCGAAGGCGAGGAGTTCGGAAAGGCTTCCGACATCACCGAGCCGTTCCCGGTACAGCGCGACCCGCTGCTCGGCGCCGTACCGGCAGGCAGCGGAGAGGAGTTCGTCCACCGACCCGAAGTGGTAGAAGACCAGCGCCTGGTTGACCCCGGCGGCCGTCGCCACCGACCGTGCCGACGTCTTGGCGATGCCCTGCTCGACGAGGACCTGAAGGGCGCCTTCGAGCAGCTTGCCCCGGGTCTCCTCGGTGCTCACGCGCGGGCCTCCTCGCGTACGGGGCGGAGCCCCGGGCGGACGCCGCAGGAGCGCACGGACGCGTACGAGGCGGTGAAGGAGCCCTCGTACCCGAACAGCGGCCCGACGTACGGGTTGACCACCCGGACCCGGATGCGGAAGCGGCCGGTGCGCTCGTCGAAGGACTCGCGCACCTCGGCGTCGGCGCCGACGAGCGCGGGCACGCGGACGTCCACCGGGCCCTCGCGGAAGCGGTGTTCGCCGGAGCGGATGAGCAGCGACCCGTCGGGCTCGGCGGACAGGCGCAGCTCGCTGGCGAGGTGCTGGTGGGTGCCGAGGTAGTCGAGGACGGTGCCGGGCGCCGGGCCGGCCACCATCGTGGCGTCGAAGCGGCGCGGCCCGCCGGGGAGGCGGAAGGTCCGTACGAAGGTGACGGTTTCACGGCCGTACGAGTCGAGGTACGGCACGTTCTCGATGACGAAGGGCACGTCGCGGCCGGTGCGCGGGAGCAGGATGTTGCGGGTGGAGCCCAGTGCGAGGAACGGGCGGATGAGGTGGCGGGTGAGCCCCTTGCTGTGCCAGATCCGGTCCATGACGCCGCGGCCGACGCAGAGTTCACCGCTCGCGAGGCCGACGGAGAAGCGCCGCCGGAGCTCGGGGTGCAGGCGGGCGAAGGCGTCCTCGCCCATGGCGGTGCGGAAGATCGAACTCGGGCTCGGGCTCGGGCTCGGACTCTCGGTTCTCATGACTTCTCCGGTGGGGTGCGCAGACAGCGGCGGGCGGCCGGGGTGCGCGGCGACGGCGGTACGAGGAGGGCGGCGGCGCAGGCGAGGGCCAGGGCCGCGGGGTGGACGGCGGCGCCGAGGGCCGTCAGCAGGGCGCGGGCGGCGAGTTCGAGCTGCCAGTGGGTGCGGGCGCGCTCGGGCGTGATGCCGTGCTCGCACCACAGGCGCAGCCGGTCGAAGGACCAGGCGGTGGCCCAGCCCATGAGGGGCCGGAAGACGAGCCGGTCGGCGAGCCGGCCGAAGCGTCCCCAGCGGGGCCGGTAGTCGTAGCCGGTCAGGAACCGGATCCCGTCGGCACGGTCCGGTTGCGGGACGTACCGCCAGTACCCGCTTCCCTCGGCGAGGAGGGAGAGCGGGTCCGGCGAGGCGAACCGCAGCGAGGAGACCCGGTCGCCGCCGGCCCGGTGGCGCTCCCCCGCGGAGACACCGGTGCCGGCGACGACCAGGAAGGGCAGCACGCGCACGGCGTACCGGAACCGCCGCGGCTCACCCTCGGCCTCGGCGCCGGGCTCTCCGGGCAGGTAGGTGATCTCGGTGAACCGCAGATCCCACCGCTCGTGCTGCGCCGGATCCTGGGTCCGCTCCCAGAGCGTGTCCAGGCCGGCGCGCACACGCGTCTCGACGTAGAGCCCCAAGGCTCGGCCCCCCTTCCTCCTTTTGAGCGACCGCTCAAAAGAAAGTACCTCAGCGTTGAGCACTCGCTCAAGACCGGGTCGTCCTGGCGAGCGAGTCGACGAACGCGGTGATGAGCCGGGCGAATTCGACGCGGTCGGAGTCCGGCCAGTCGGCCATCACCCGCGCGAAGACCTGCTGCCGGAAGCGGTGGGTGCGGTCGACCTGCTCCTGCCCGGCGGCGGTGAGGCTCAGCAGCGTCCGCCGCGCGTCGGCGGGATCCGCCGCCCGCTCGACCCACCCCTCGTCGACGGCCTTGACCACGAGCCGGCTCGCCCGCGGCTGGTCGACCCCGAGTGCCGTCGCCACATCGCTGACGGAGCAGGCGCCGTCGCGGCCCTCGACGGCATCGAGGACACCGAACAGCGTGGGGTCGACCGCCCCGCCACCGTCGGGCGACGCGAGCCGGCCGAGCTGACGGCGGGTCTGGCTGCGACGGATGGCCACCATGGCGCGCTCGACGGCGGTCAGCGCTTCTTCTTGATCCCTGTCGGACATGCATGCTAGTTTACAACTGTTGTCAGATGACATGCACTAGGGGGGACCATCATGCCCATGTCCGACGCCATGCCCGACGTCCGCAAGCACCGCCCGCTCGGCTACTGGCTGCGCCACATCGACGGCGCGCTGGAAGACACCATGGCCCGCCTCTTCGCCGCCGACGGCCTCACCCGCCGCGGCTGGCAGGTCCTCAACACGCTGTCCTACGAGCCGATCGCCCTGCCCGACGTCGACGCGACCATGGCCGCGTTCCTGACGGCCGACGAGCCGACCATGCGCCCGTACGTCGACGAGCTCGTCGCCCGCGGCTGGGCCCACCGCACGGACGACGAGCTCATAGCCCTGACGGCCGAGGGCCGCGAAGGCCACCGGCGCGTCGCGGAGAAGACCCGCGCCTTCCGGGCCCAGGTGGTGGAGTGCCTGGCACCCGAGGAGCACACGGCCCTGATGGAGCTGCTCCAGCGGGTGGCGGGACACCTGGACACGCTGGCGGCCGAGGCCGCCCAGGACACCGCCGCCTAGGACACCGTGGCCGACGCCTCCCGCACCGTGACGTTCGCGTGGCTCTCCTGGAAGCTCTGGTCGGAGACGAGGGTGAGGCGGGCCGTGGACTGGAACTCCGGGAGGGTGGTGGAGCCGCAGGAGACCATCGTGGTCTTGAGCTTGGCGACGGTCAGGGCGAGGCCCTCGTTGAGGTCGCCGGCGTAGGGGACGTAGCCGTCGACGCCCTCCTCGAAGAGGAGTCCCTGGCCTCCCTGCCCGTAGCGCTGCCAGTTGCGGGCGCGGTTCGAGCCCTCGCCCCAGTACTCCTTCACGAAGCCGTCGCGGGTGGGCAGCTTCGCGCCCGCCGCCTGGTCGAAGCGGGCGAAGTAGCGGCCCATCATGACGAAGTCGGCTCCCATCGCCAGCGCCAGGGCCACGTGGTAGTCGTGCACGAGGCCGCCGTCGGAGCAGATCGGCACGTACGCGCCGGTGCGTTCGCGGAAGGCGTCCCGGGCTGCCGCGACGTCGAGGACGGCGCTGGCCTGGCCGCGGCCGATGCCCTTCTGGTCGCGGGTGATGCAGATGGAGCCGCCGCCGACGCCGACCTTGACGAAGTCCGCGCCCGCCTCGGCGAGGAAGGTGAACGCTTCGCCGTCGACCACGTTGCCGCCGCCGACCGGGATCTCCGGGTAGTGCTTCTTCACCCAGGTCAGCGCCTGGGCCTGCCAGTCGCTGTAGCCGTCGGACGAGTCGAAGCACAGCGCGTCCACGCCCGCTGCGATCAGGGCCGGGACGCGCTCCTGGTAGTCGTGGGTGTTGATGCCCGCGCCCACGCGCAGCCGCTTGGCGGCGTCGACGAGCTGATGGGGGAAGCGCTTGTTGTCCGTGTAGTCGGAGCGGAACACCAGATGCTGCAGCCGGCCCTCGGCGTCAAGGACCGGGAGGCAGTCGAGGCGTTCGTCCCAGAGCCGCGCGTTGGCCTCGGAAAGGGTGATGTCGGGCCCGGCGTGGGCCAGGTCGGCGACGGCGGTCATCCGGCCGCTGACCGGTGCGTCCAGGTCATGGCGCTGGGGGTGGAAGTCCCGGGAGGTGACCAGGCCGAGGAGGCGGCCGCCGGCGGTCCCGTCGTGGGTGACCGCGGCGGTGTTGTGGCCGGTGCGGCGCATGACCTCGGCCAGGACGCCCAGGCTGTCGCCGGGGCGCACGTTGGTGTCGCTGGTGACGAATCCGGCCTTGAAGTTCTTCACCTGACGGACCGCCGCCGCCTGGTCCTCGACCGGCTGGTTGTGGTGCACGAAGCTGAGCCCGCCGCTGCGCGCGAGCGCGATCGCCAGCTCGGGTGTGCTGACGGCCTGCATGATCGCCGACGTGAACGGCGACTGCAGCTCGATCGCCGACGCCTCGCCCACCATGTGCCGCACCAGGGGCGTACGCAGGTCGACGGTCGCGGCCGAGCAGTCGGTCCGAGTCCGGTTCGGCAGGAGCAGGAACTCGTTGAACGTCCGCGAGACCTCGGCGATGATCTGTGCCACTGTTCCTCCTGGCCCGTCGGCCGGGGCCGACTGCCCCGCGCCGTGAGGACCGCCCCCCGTGTCCCGGGGCCCGGGCAGGCAGAGATCGGCACGGCAGCCGTGGAGTTGCCACGCACTGCGGCAGAGCCCTGACCGGCCCACGGATCGAACGAGGGTGCGGTCGTTGACCGAGGACCTTATCGATCAAGACAGCCGCAGCGCGAATCGGGCCGGCGAGCGACCCGGCCCCAGCCGGCCGGAGCCGGGCCGGGGCCGGGGAGGAAGTGACGGCCGTCAGTCGGCCAGGTGGCGTTCCACGGTCGCGACCTTCGCCGTGAGGCCGTCCGTGACGCCCGGGCGGATGTCGGCCTTCAGGACGAG
The DNA here is from genome assembly GCF_044768205.1 of Streptomyces sp. NPDC101160. Lineage (NCBI taxonomy): Bacteria > Bacillati > Actinomycetota > Actinomycetes > Kitasatosporales > Streptomycetaceae > Streptomyces > Streptomyces sp. NPDC101160. The sequence continues at coordinate 359,302 of NZ_JBIWPJ010000004.1, forward strand.
CGAGACGCGGGGCGCCCGCGCCTCGACGGCCGCGACGGCGCGCTTGACGACGTCCATTACCTCGTCCCACTCGCCCTCGACGGAGGTGAACATCGCGTCGGTGCGGTTCGGGAGGCCGGACTCGCGGACGACGCGGACGGCGTCGGCGACGTACTCGCCGACCTCTTCGCCGACGCCGAGCGGGGTGACCGAGAAGGCGACGATCATGCGTTCACGACCCCCTCGCGGCGGGCGCGGGAGGCGATGACCGCGTTCTCGGCCTCGCGCTTGAGCCTGCGCTCGGCGACGAAGCCGCCGAAGGGCAGGACGGACAGGACGAAGTAGAGGGCCGCCGTCTTGAAGGCCCACTTGGTGCGGTTCCAGGCGTCCAGCCAGAAGAGCACGTAGAGGATGAAGAGGATGCCGTGGATCAGACCCATCGGGAAGACCGCGTCGAAGCCGACCGTCCGCTTCAGGACCGAGCACGTCAGCAGCAGCAGGAACGACACGCCCTCCGGAGCGGAGACGAGCCGGAGGCGGTGCAGTGAGGAAGCGGTCTTGATGTCCACGACAGGGGTCACCTTCGTTCGATCTTGTGAACGGATGCACAAGGGCCCGTCCATTGTGCATGGCGACTTTGCTGTTCCTTTGTCCGGGGGGCCAGTACGGTCCCTCCGTGGCAACGTTTCGACTCCAGGGCAGCAAAGTGCTCGCCGTGACCATGACCGGCGACGCCGTGAAGGCGAAGAACGGCTCGATGGTGGCCTATGACGGTCAGATGGCGTTCAAGAAGATGAGCGGTGGCGGTGAGGGTCTGCGCGGCATGGTGACCCGGCGGCTGACCGGGGAGCAGATGGCGGTGATGGAGGTCCGCGGGCAGGGCACCTGCTGGTTCGCCGACCGGGCCTCCGAGATCAACCTGGTCCAGCTGCGCGGCGACAAGCTGTACGTCGAGGCGAGCAATCTGCTCTGCACCGACGCCGGCCTGCGCACCGGCACCACCTTCACCGGACTGCGCGGCGGCGTGACGGGCAACGGCCTGTTCACCACGACCGTGGAGGGCACCGGGCAGGCCGCGATCATGTCGGACGGCCCGGCGGTGGTGCTGCGGGTGAGCCCGCAGTACCCGCTGTCCGTGGACCCCGGCGCGTACATCGCCCACCAGGGCAACCTCCAGCAGCACTTCCAGTCCGGTGTGACCTTCCGCACCTTCATGGGCGAGGGCGGCGGCGAGGCGTTCCAGATCCGCTTCGAGGGCGACGGCCTGGTCTACGTCCAGCCGAGCGAGCGGAACACGATCGGGGGTGACGTCTGATGTCCTTCCGCGAGGTCAATTCCAAGATGATCGAGGCCACGGTCGTCCCGGGGCAGCGGCTCTTCAGCCAGCGCGGCGCGATGCTCGCGTACCGCGGCGAGGTCAGTTTCACGCCGAACCTGACCGGCGGCCAGGGTGGTGTGATGTCGATGATCGGCCGCCGGGTGGCCGGTGAGGCGACGCCGCTGATGACGGTGGAGGGCAGCGGCACGGTGATGTTCGGGCACGGCGGCCACCACGTCCATGTGATCCGGCTGACCGGCGACACCCTCTACGTGGAGGCCGACCGGCTGCTCGCCTTCGAGGGCACGCTGGAGCAGGGCACGATGTTCATGGGCTCGCAGGGCGGGGTCATGGGCATGGTGCGTGGCCAGGTCACCGGCCAGGGCCTGTTCACCACCACCCTGCGCGGTCACGGCGCGGTGGCGGTCATGGCGCACGGCGGCGTGATCGAGCTGCCGATCGCCCCGGGCCGCCCGGTGCACGTGGACCCGCAGGCGTACGTGGCCCACCACGGCGACGTGCGCAACAAGCTGTCCACCGCGCTCGGCTGGCGCGACATGGTGGGGCGCGGTTCGGGCGAGGCGTTCCAGCTGGAGCTGAGCGGGAGTGGCGCGGTGTACGTGCAGGCGTCGGAGGAGAAGCTGTGAGCGGCCCCGTGATCCATGACCCGCAGTCCCTGCCGTCGGACGACAACGTCAACGCCTACACCTTCTGCGTCGAGCTCAAGGGCTCTCCGTGGTTCCTGCAGAAGGGCAAGATGATCGCCTACTACGGGCGCATCGAGTTCAACGGCATCGGCCACGGCCGGCTCGACCGGCTGGTCCGTACGTCGTTCCACTCGCCGCTGCACGCGAGCGACTGGGTGGTGGCCGAGGGCAGCGGCAAGATGCTGCTCGCGGACCGGGCCTTCGACGTCAACTCGTACGACCTGGACGAGGGCAATCTGACGATCCGGTCCGGCAACCTGCTGGCCTACCAGCCCTCGCTCGCGCTGAAGCAGTCGATCGTGCCGGGCTTCGTGACGCTGATCGGCACGGGCAAGTTCGTGGCCGCGTCGAACGGGCCGGTGGTCTTCATGGAGCCGCCGCTCCGGGTCGATCCGCAGGCGCTGGTCGGCTGGGCCGACTGCCCGTCCCCGTGCCACCACTACGACCACGGCTATCTGACGGGCGTGATGGGCGGCCTGCGGGCGCTCACCGGGATCGGCGGCTCGTCGGGCGAGGAGCACCAGTTCGAGTTCGTCGGGGCGGGTACCGTGTTGCTCCAGTCGACGGAGCTGATGATGCCGGACCGGGCGATCGGCGAGCCGGGTGGGCAGCCGGGGGTTCCGGGCGGTCATGGTGTGCCCGGGGCGCATGGTTCCGGCCAGGGGCCGCTGGGTTCGGTACCGCGTCTTCCCGGCCAGCTCGGGGACCTGCAGCGGCGCTTCGGTCTGTGAGCGGTAGTCTGCGGAGCGTGACGCGTCGAACACACTCCCAGAACTCGTCAAGTATTCAACTTCTTAGGTAGAATCCATACATGGAGACCGAGACGGCCACCCCCTGGCTCACCGACGTCGAGCAGTGCGCCTGGCGCACCTTTCTGGACGTCAACAGAATGCTGACGTACCAGCTGGAGAAGGACCTCCAGCCCTTCGGCCTGACGATGAACGACTACGAGATCCTGGTGAACCTCTCGGAGTCGGCGGAGCGGCGCCTGCGCATGAGCGACCTCGCGGCGGCGACCCTGCAGTCGAAGAGCCGGCTCTCCCACCAGATCACCCGCATGGAGAACGCCGGTCTGGTCCGGCGGGCGAACTGCGAGTCCGACCGGCGCGGGCTCTACGCGGTCCTCACCGACCAGGGCATGGAGACCATGCGGAAGGTCGCCCCGCACCACGTCGAGTCGGTGCGCAAGCACTTCATCGACCAGCTCAGCCCCGAGGCCCTCGGCGACCTGCACGAGTCGCTGAAGCCCATCGCGGAGCAGCTGCGCGGCCGCCGCGGCAAGCTGTAGGGCGCGCACAGGCGTGGGGGGGGGCCCGCCCGGGGGGCGGGGGCCCCCGCCCCCCCCCCGGGCCCCCCCCCCCCCCCGCCCCCCCCCCCCCCCCCCCCCCCGGCCCCGGCGCGGCCCCCCCCCCCCCCGCCCCCCCC
>NZ_JBIWPJ010000004.1:362740-372778 GCF_044768205.1 Streptomyces sp. NPDC101160
GGGGGCCGGGGGGCGGCCGCGGGGGGGGGGGGGGGGGCGCCCCGGGGGGGGGGGGGGCCCGGGGGGGGGGGGGGGGCCCCCCCCCACGCCTGCGGTCCCTCCCCCTGCCGCCGCCGATCCCCCCGTCACCCCTGCGGCCGCTTCTTGGCGCGCATGAGCCCGACGCGCAGCAGCAGGACGAGGCACGCGGCGATGAGCCCCCACCACTGGAAGCGCAGGGCGATCGACCACTCCGCGCCGGTCGGGACGAACCGGCAGTACTCCTCCGCGGCGAACCCCCAGTGCAGACAGCCGAAGTGGTCCCGGGACACCAGCAGCCCCACGTGCAGCGGCGGGCCGGCGAGCGCCGCCGCCAGGATGCCGTGCAGCGGGCTCAGCTCCCGCGCCCGGCCGCGTACCCGCCGCTCCACCACCAGGGCCAGGACCACCTGGACGAGCGCCGCGAGGACGAGCCCGTACAGGAAGTGGCTCCACAGCAGCAGCTCGGGCAGCCACAGGGCACTGAGCACATGCACCGCCCAGCACAGCACCGCTCCCCCGCCGCCGACCCACGCGGCGGCCCGCAGCGCGGTCCCCGGACCCGGCTCGGGCTCCGGCGGCCGCCACTGCGGCGGTACGGGGTCGAGCAGCCAGCGGCCGGGGTGCACGGCACCGCGGGTGGCGGCCCGGCGGGCCGCGAGGCCGCCGAGCAGCGGCACGAGCGCGACCGCCGCGAGCAGCGCCGTCATCGCCGCCGACGAGGGCGGCAGCAGGGCGAGCACCGCCGCCACCGGGAAGCGGAGGCCGTCCGGGAGTCCGGCGACGGGCCCGTTCCAGCCGAGCATCTCCGACCAGCCGCCGAGCTGGAGCAGATACGCGAGCCAGAGGGCGACCAGCAGGACCGTGCAGCCGACCAGCCCGGCGAGGACGGCGCCGGGCCGCCGGACCGCCATCGCGACCGGCACCCAGGAGCGGGCGGCCCCCGCGATCCAGCGGACGGCGAGATAGCCACCGGTGCCGAGGGTGAGCTGGGAGAGCAGCAGGGTCCACGGGGAGATCCCGATGACCGTGCCCGTCGTCAGGGCGTAGTAGTCGTCGCCCGCGCTGCCGATGGCCAGGCCCAGACCGAGGAACCGCCCGGCCTTGTCGGCCTGCCGCCAGCGCCCGCCCGTGAGGAAGGCGGCCAGCTCGGCCCGCCAGATCGCGAGCGCGAGACCGGCGCCCAGGACGAGCGCCAGCGGCAGCAGGGCGACCGCCCCGTAGCGGTCGACGCCGGGGATCTCCGACGTCAGTCCGATCACCGGCTCGTACGCGAAGCCGGCGGCCACCCCGAACGCGAGCGCGCTGCCGGGGCTGAATCCGAACAGCAGCCCGGGATCGTCGAGGGCCCGCAGCCGGGCCCGGGGACCGGGGTGGTTGGCGAGAACGTCCTCGGGGTCGGAGACGCCGGCCGGCGGCGGTGCGGGTTCGGCCGACGGGGCTGCGGATTCGGACCGCGGTGCCGGTTCGGCCGACGGCGGTACGGGCTCGGCCAGCCGCGGTGCCGGCTCCGCCGACAGCGATTCGGGCTCGGCCAGTCGCGGTACGGGCTCGGCCGACGGCCGTACGGGCTCGACCGGCGGCGGTGCAGGTTCGGCCGACCCCGGTGCGGGCTCGGCCGACCGCAGTGCCAGTTCGGCCGACGGCCGTACGGGCTCGGCCAGCCGCGGGGCCAGTTCGGCCGACCCCGGTGCGGGCTCGGCCGACCCCGGTGCGGGTTCGGCCGGCGGCGGTACGGGTTCGGCCGACCGCAGTGCCAGTTCGGCCGACGGCCGTACGGGCTCGGCCAGCCCCGGTGCCGGCTCCGTCGACAGCGGTACGGGCTCGGCCAGCCGCGGTACGGGCTCGGTCAGCCGCGGTGCCGGTTCGGCCAGCGGCGGTACAGGTTCGGCCGGCGGGGCTGCCCGCCCGGCCTTTCGGTGGCGGCGTCGGCGGGAGGGGCGGGGTTGCTGCGGCGGCCGGGCGGCGGCCTCGGCCGTGAGCACCGCCCGCAGCCCCTCGGCGCCGCCGGGCACGAGCGCGGCCCGGGCGTCGGCGTGCAGCTCCCTGCTGCGCAGCACGGACTTGCGGGCCAGTGGGACGACCACGCCGACGAGGACGAGATGGCCGGCGCTCAGCAGGTAGAAGAGCACCGGCCCGGAGCCGGCCGGGTTCAGCCACGGGGTGAGCGGTGTGAGGAGGGCGGGCACCAGCAGGCCACGCAGATAGACGAACCAGGCGGCGTCCGTCACGAAAGCGATGTCGACGTCCCGGTTCCGCAGATGGGCCAGCTCGTGCAGGACGATCGCCCGGAAGGCGACGGGATCCCGCTCGTACAGCTGGAGCAGTCCGCGTGCCAGCACGATGTGGCGGCGGCCTCGCCGCCCGAACGCCAGTCCGGTGACACCGCGATCGAGCAGGTCGACGAGAAAGCCGACCGGCTCGCGCACGCCGGAGAGCTCGCGCAGCCGGTCGAGCTCGCGTGCCGTCCCGGGCAGTGCGGCCACCGGGAACGGCCGCAGTCCGCGACGGCGGACCCGCAGCGCGGGCCGGACCCAGTACAGGGCGAGGACGGCGGCCCAGAACAGAGCCAGCGGCACCACGGTGACCAGCGCGGACCGAAGCGGGGACATGCCTCCGCACATCCGGGCCCACTGCTCGGAATCCGGCGCGGGCCGCCCGGCCCGCACGTCGTCCAGGATCCCGAACAGACAGTTCCGCATGGCCTCGGGGTCGGCACCGTCCGGCACGACCAGCCAGCCGGTCCAGGCCACCCCTACCGTCGTCGCCGCCGCCGACATGGCCAGCACGAGCAGCCCGAACCGCAGGGTCGTCCCCGAGGTCACCGCGAACGGATCCGGCCGCACCCGGCCCGATAACGCGGACGCGTCCGTCACGACGCGCCCCCCTCCCCGGCCCCGGGGTCCTGGGTGGTGCCGGGCGCGCCAGGATCGCCCCGATCCTCCGCCGGGGCCGGGGCCGGGGCCGGGGCCGGGGCCGGGGCCGGGGCCGGGGACGGGGACGGAGACGTGCCGGCCGCGTCCGGCGGGGCCGGGGACGGCTCTTCGGACGGCGGGCGGACGGTCAGGCCGCCGACGATCGCGTCCGCGAGGAGGGCCGCGCGCTCGTCCGGGAGGCCGAGGGCGCGGGCACGGGTGAGGGCGAGGGCGTGGATGCGGGCGAGTGCGGCGGGATCGAGCTCCGGAAGGGGCTCGGCGGGCTCCTCGGCCGGCGGGGCCGGGCGGCGGCGGAGGCGGAGGCGGGACAGCCAGGGGCGGGTGCGCTCGGCGACGGCGCGGCCCGCGTCCGTGGACAACTGGTGGGCGACCTCGGCGGAGACGGCGAGCGCCGCGCCGGTGAGCAGGTCGACGGCCATCTCGATGCCCATGCCCAGCGGCTCGGTCCGGGGCGCGCCGGTCCCGGCTCGTGCGGTGCGCCCGGCCGCGGGCCGGGCGAAGTACGCGGTGGCCGTCTCCTCGAAGAGGGCCAGCTCGTCCGGAGCGAGCCGGGCCACCGCGGCCCGGGCGAGCACCGTCGTCCAGTGTTTCCTCTGGTCGCCCGTCCGCTCCGTCTGTTCCGGCTCCCCCTCCATGACACGAGCGTCGCAGGACGCCCCCGGCCCGTCAACGGGTTCACCATCGGCCAACGTGCGTACGGACAGGGCCAGTTGAGGCAGGCCGGTTGCGGCACGAAAAAGGGCTCGGGCACGTGCGTGCCCGAGCCCTCCCGTCTCGCCGGTCAGTGGCCCGTCAGGCTCGCGATCAGCTCGTCCGAGGCCGCGTACGGGTCGAGGTCACCGGCCGTGATCCGCTCCGCGAGCGCGTCGAGGCGCCGGTCGCCGTGCAGGTCGCCGATCCGCTCGCGCAGGGCCGTGATCGTGATCGTCTCGACCTCGCGGGCCGCCCGGGCCCGGCGGCGCTCCGCCAGGACCCCGTGCTCCTCCATCCAGGCCCGGTGCTTCTCCAGGGCCTCCACGACCTCGTCGACGCCCTCGCCGCGCGCCGCGACCGTCTTCACGATCGGCGGCCGCCAGTCGCCGGGCCCGCGCGCCTCGCCGAGGCCCAGCATGTGGTTGAGCTCACGGGCGGTGGCGTCCGCGCCGTCCCGGTCGGCCTTGTTGACCACGTACACGTCGCCGATCTCCAGGATGCCCGCCTTGGCGGCCTGGATGCCGTCGCCCATGCCCGGGGCGAGCAGGACGACCGAGGTGTCGGCCTGGGAGGCGATCTCCACCTCCGACTGGCCGACGCCGACGGTCTCCACCAGGACCACGTCGCAGCCGGCCGCGTCCAGGACCCGGATGGCCTGCGGGGCGGACCAGGCGAGGCCGCCCAGGTGGCCGCGGGTGGCCATGGAGCGGATGTAGACGCCCGGGTCGGAGGCGTGCTCCCCCATCCGCACCCGGTCGCCGAGGAGTGCGCCGCCGCTGAACGGCGAGGACGGGTCTACGGCGAGCACGCCGACCCGCCTGCCCGCCCGGCGGTACGCGGAGACCAGCGCGGAGGTCGAGGTCGACTTGCCGACGCCGGGCGAGCCGGTCAGGCCCACCACGTAGGCGTTGCCCGTGAGCGGGGCGAGCGCCGCCATCACCTCGCGCAGCTGCGGGGACGCCCCCTCCACGAGCGAGATCAGCCGGGCCACGGCGCGCGGCCGGCCCTCCCGTGCCTGGTCGACCAGTGCGGGGACGTCCACCATGTGCAGCTGCTCCTTGAGGTGATTACTTGCCGGGGACCTTGACGATCAGGGCGTCGCCCTGGCCGCCGCCGCCGCACAGGGCCGCCGCGCCCACGCCGCCGCCGCGGCGCTTGAGCTCCAGGGCCAGGTGCAGCACCAGACGGGCGCCGGACATGCCGATCGGGTGGCCGAGCGCGATGGCGCCGCCGTTGACGTTCACCTTTTCAGGGGTGACGCCGAGGTCCTTCATTGACTGGTGCGACACGGCGGCGAACGCCTCGTTGATCTCGATCAGGTCGAGGTCGGAGACGTCCAGGCCCTCCTTCTTGAGGGCGTGCAGGATCGCGTTGGACGGCTGCGACTGGAGCGAGTTGTCCGGGCCGGCCACGTTGCCGTGGGCGCCGATCTCGGCGATCCACTCCAGGCCCAGCTCCTCCGCCTTGGCCTTGCTCATCACGACCACCGCGGCGGCGCCGTCGGAGATCTGCGAGGCGGTGCCGGCGGTGATGGTGCCGTCCTTGGTGAAGGCCGGGCGGAGCTTGCCGAGGGACTCGACGGTGGTCTCGGCGCGGATGCCCTCGTCCTGGGAGAAGACGACCGGCTCGCCCTTGCGCTGCGGGATCTCGACCGGGGTGATCTCGGCCTCGAAGACGCCGTTCTTCTGGGCGGCGGCGGCGCGCTGGTGCGACAGGGCGGCGAGCTCGTCCTGGACCTCGCGCGGGATGCCCAGGCGGGTGTTGTGCTTCTCCGTGGACTCGCCCATGGCGATGCCCTCGAAGGAGTCGGTGAGGCCGTCGTACGCCATGGCGTCGAGCATCTCGATGGCGCCGTACTTGTAGCCCTCGCGGGACTTCGGGAGCAGGTGCGGGGCGTTCGTCATGGACTCCTGGCCGCCCGCCACGACGATGTCGAACTCGCCCGCGCGGATCAGCTGGTCGGCGAGCGCGATGGCGTCGAGACCCGACAGACACACCTTGTTGATGGTGAGCGCGGGGACGTTCATCGGGATGCCGGCCTTGACGGCGGCCTGGCGGGCGGGGATCTGCCCGGCACCCGCCTGGAGCACCTGGCCCATGATCACGTACTGCACCTGGTCGCCGCCGATGCCGGCCCGGTCCAGGGCGGCCTTGATGGCGAAGCCGCCGAGGTCGGCGCCCGAGAAGGACTTGAGCGAGCCCAGCAGGCGACCCATGGGCGTGCGGGCGCCCGCGACGATCACTGAGGTGGTACCGGTCGTTCCAGACATGAGGCGCAGCCCCTTGGGATGAGGAGTGAACGAGGGTTTACCGCCAATGTACTGAGCCGTGGCGCGCCGGGTCACCGGCCTGCCGGTGTGACGGCGCGCACGTTGCGTAACCATCCGGTCGGCGCTGCACTGGAGGCATGCTGACGCGTATCGACCACATCGGGATCGCCTGCCGGAACCTCGACGAGACCGTGGAGTTCTACCGGGCGACCTACGGCTTCGAGGTGTTCCACGAGGAGGTCAACGAGGAGCAGGGCGTCCGCGAGGCCATGCTCAAGATCAACGAGACCTCGGACGGCGGGGCCTCCTACCTCCAGCTCCTGGAGCCCACCCGGGAGGACTCCGCGGTGGGCAAGTGGCTCGCCAAGAACGGCGAGGGCGTGCACCACATCGCCTTCGGCACCGCCGACGTCGACGGGGACGCCGCGGCCATCCGCGACAAGGGCGTCCGGGTCCTCTACGACGAGCCGCGGATCGGCTCCATGGGCTCCCGGATCACCTTCCTCCACCCCAAGGACTGCCACGGTGTCCTGACGGAACTGGTCACTTCGGCAGAGCCGTCCGCTGACCACTCCTCAGCGGAGCACTGACCTCCGGATTCCCGGCCCGGTAGAGTGGGCGGCTCCGGGCCGGGGCCGGTCGGGGCTGCGTGCGCGCGGCACCGAAGTCGGGATGTCGGGGTCGTCCGATCTGCGCCGAATTCCCGGGGGCCCGTCCTCGGCCGTGAGGGCGTGCTCGTTGGAGTGTTGCGACCAGGGGACGGATGGACCGCGCAGTGCGGGGCTACGAACGCCAGGAGAGCCACCGAGCTGAAGACGACCATCTCTCGCGTTTCGAAGCCGAGATGGAGCGGCTGAAGAAGGAGCGGGAGAAGGCCGTCCAGCACGCCGAGGACCTCGGTTACCAGGTCGAGGTCTTGCGTGCCAAGCTCCACGAGGCGCGCCGCACCATCGCGTCCCGGCCGGCCTACGACAGCGCGGACATCGGCTACCAGGCCGAACAGATGCTGCGCAACGCGCAGATGCAGGCCGAGCAGCTGCGCCAGGACGCCGAGCGCGAGCTGCGCGAGGCCCGCGCCCAGACGCAGCGCATCCTCCAGGAGCACGCCGAGCAGCAGGCCCGCCTGCAGGCCGAGCTGCACACCGAGGCCGTGACCCGCCGCCAGCAGCTCGACCAGGAGCTCAACGAGCGCCGCCAGACGGTCGAGTCGCACGTCAACGAGAACGTGGCGTGGGCCGAGCAGCTGCGCGCCCGCACCGAATCCCAGGCCCGCCGCCTGATGGAGGAGTCGCGCGCCGAGGCCGAGGCCTCGCTCGCCGCCGCCCGCGCCGAGGCCGCCCGGATCACCGAGGAGACCCGCCGCCGGGTCGGCGCCGACGCGGAGGCCGCCCGGGCCGAGGCCGAAGCGATTCTGCTGCGCGCCCGCAAGGACGCCGAGCGGCTCCTGAACACCGCGGCCGGCCAGGCGCAGGAGGCCACCAGCCACGCCGAGCAGCTGCGTTCGAGCACCGCGGCCGAGACCGAGCAGGCCCGCCGCGAGGCCGCCGAGCTGTCCCGCGCGGCCGAGCTCCGCGTCCAGGAGGCCGAGGAGCGGCTGCGCGAGGCCCGCGCGGAGGCCGAGCGGACCCTGGCCGAGGCCAAGGACGCCGCGGCCCGGCAGATCGCCGGCGCCGAGACCGCCAACGAGCAGCGCACCCGTACCGCGAAGGCGGAGATCGCCCGGCTGGTCGGCGAGGCCACCAAGGAGGCCGAGGCGCTCAAGGAGCAGGCCGAGGAGCAGCTCCGGGAGGCCACCGCCGCCGCCGAGAAGATGGTCTCGGAGGCCGGCGAGAAGGCCCGTACGGCCGCCGCAGAGGACTCCGCCGCCGCGCTCGCCAGGGCCGCCCGGCAGGCCGAGGAGATCCTCACCAAGGCGTCCGCGGACGCCCAGGAGACCACCCGCAAGGCCGCCGAGGAGGCGGAGCGGCTGCGCCGCGAGGCCGAGGCGGAGGCCGACCGGCTGCGGCACACCGCCGAGGAGCAGGCCGACGAGCTGCTCGGTTCGGCGAAGGACGACACCAAGGAGTACCGCGCCAAGACGGTCGAGCTGCAGGAGGAGGCCCGCCGGCTGCGCGGCGAGGCCGAGCAGCTGCGCGCCGAGGCGATCGCCGAGGGCGAGCGGATCCGCGGCGAGGCCCGGCGTGAGGCCGTGGGCCAGATCGAGGAGGCGGCGAAGACCGCCGAGGAGCTGCTCACCAAGGCCCGCACGGACGCCGACGAGCTGCGCGCGAGCGCGGGCGCCGAGAGCGAGCGGGTGCGCGGCGAGGCGATGGAGCGCGCCCAGACGCTGCGCACCCAGGCCGAGGAGACCCTGGAGCGCACCCGGGCCGAGGCCGAGCGGATGCGCGCCGAGGCCGAGGAGCAGGCGGAGTCCGTCAAGGAGGCGGCGGAGGCCGCCGCCGCGGCGCTGCGCGAGGACGCCGAGCGGGCCGCCGCGGCCCGGCAGGCGGAGGCCGCCGACGAGCTGGCCCGGCTGCACACCGAGGCCGAGACGAAGCTGGCGTCGGCCGGCCAGGAGCTGACCGACGCGCGCGCCGAGGGCGAGCGGATCCGGCGCGAGGCCGCCGAGGAGACCGAGCGGCAGCGCACCGAGGCCGCCGAGCGGATCCGTACGCTGCAGGCGCAGGCGGAGACCGAGGCCGAGCGGCTGCGCGCGGAGGCCGCCGCGGACGCGTCCACCACCCGTACGGAGGCGGAGACCGCGGCGACCGCGCTGCGCGAGTCCGCCGAGACCGAGGCCGAGCGGCTGAAGTCCGAGGCGCAGGAGACCGCGGACCGGCTGCGCGCCGAGGCCGCGTCCGCCGCCGAGCGGGTCGCCGCCGAGGCCGCGGAGGCCCTCGCCGCCGCCCGGGAGGAGGCCAACCGGCGGCGCCGGGAGGCCGAGGAGACGCTGGACTCGGCCCGTTCCGAGGCCGGCCGCGAGCGCGAACTGGCCCGGGAGCAGAGCGAGGAGCTGCTCGCCTCCGCCCGCAAGCGGGTCGAGGACGCCCAGACCGAGGCGCACCGCCTGGTCGAGGAGGCGGAGGCCCGCGCGACCGAGCTGGTCACGACGGCCGAGACGACCGCGCAGGAGGTACGGGACTCGGTCTCGGGCCTGCGCGAGACGGCCGAGGAGGAGATCGCCGGCCTGCGCAGCGCAGCCGAGCACGCCGCCGAGCGCACCCGCACCGAGGCGCAGGAGGAGGCGGACCGGGTCCGCGCCGACGCCTACGAGGAGCGGGAGCGGGCCACCGAGGACGCCAACCGCACGCGCGAGCGCGCCCAGGAGGAGTCCGAGGCGGCGAAGGCGCTGGCGGAGCGGACGGTCACGGAGGCGCTCGCCGAGGCGGAGCAGCTGCGTTCGGAGACCGCCGCCGAGGTGGAGAAGCTCCGCTCGGACACCGTCGCGGAGACGGAGAAGCTCCGTTCGGACACCGCCGAGTACGCGCAGCGGGTACGGACCGAGGTCACCGACGCACTGGCCTCGGCCGAGCAGGACGCGGCCCGCACCCGGGCGGACGCCCGCGAGGACGCCAACCGGATCCGCTCCGAGGCGGCCGCGGCCGGCGAGAAGGTCGTCGGCGAGGCCCGCGCGGAGGCGGAGCGCATCGCCGAGGAGGCCGAGCGGGTCCTCGACGAGGCGCGCAAGGCCGCCGACAAGCGGCGCGCCGACGCGGCCGAGCAGGCGGACGCGCTGATCGGCGAGGCGACGGCCGAGGCGGAGCGCATCGGCGAGGAGGTGGCCCGGCTTCTCGCGGAGGCCGAGCAGGTCAAGGCCGACGGCGAGGCCGAGGCCGAAGCCCTGCGCGCCGCCGCGCGCGCCGAGGGCGAGCAGGTCCTGGACGAGGCCCGCAAGGCCGCCGACAAGCGGCGCGCCGACGCCGCCGAGCAGGCCGACACCCTCATCACCGAGGCCACGGCGGAGGCCGAGCGACTCACCGCGGAAGCGGCCGAACTCGTCACCGAGGCCGAGCAGGTCAAGGCCGACGGCGAAGCCGAGGCCGAAGGCCTGCGCGCCGCCGCGCGCGCCGAGGGCGAGCAGGTCCTGGACGAGGCCCGCAAGGCCGCCGACAAGCGGCGCGCCGACGCCGCCGAGCAGGCCG
>NZ_JBIWPJ010000004.1:372877-522053 GCF_044768205.1 Streptomyces sp. NPDC101160
CGAGCGACTCACCGCGGAAGCGGCCGAACTCGTCACCGAGGCCGAGCAGGTCAAGGCCGACGGCGAAGCCGAGGCCGAAGGCCTGCGCGCCGCCGCACGCGCCGACGGCGAAAAGGTCCTCGACGAAGCACGCAAGGCCGCCGACAAGCGCCGCGCCGACGCCGCCGAGCAGGCCGACACCCTCATCACCGAAGCCACCGCCGAAGCCGAACGCCTCACCACGGAGGCCGCCGAGCTCCTGGACGCGACCGAGCAGGAGGCGGCCCGGCTGCGGGCCGAGGCCGAGCAGGTCAAGGTGGACGGCGAGGCGCACGCGCAGGCGCTGCGCAGTGCCGCGCTCGCGGACGCCGACCGGATCCTGGACGAGGCCCGCAAGGCCGCCGACAAGCGGCGCGCGGACGGGGCCGAGCAGGCGGACACGCTCATCGGCGAGGCCCGTACGGAGGCCGAGCGGATCGGCGTCGAGGCCGAGCTGGCCCTCGAAGAGGCCCGGCAGACCGCCGAGGCCCTCGTCGCGGAGGCGACGGCGGAGGCCGAGCGGATCGCCGTCGAGGCGGCCAGGGTCAGGGCGGACGCCGAGGCCGCGGCCGAGGAGATGCGCTCCGAGGCGCGCGCCGAGGCCGACCGCACGCTCGACGAGGCCCGCGAGGCCGGCGCGAAGAAGCGCGCGGACGCGGCAGAGCAGGCCGACCAGCTGATGACCAAGGCCCAGGAGGAGGCGCTGCGCGCCACCACCGAGGCGGAGGAGCAGGCGGACACGATGGTCGGCGCGGCCCGCAAGGAGGCCGAGCGGATCGTCGCCGAGGCGACCATCGAGGGCAACACCCTGGTGGAGAAGGCCCGTACGGACGCCGACGAGCTGCTCGTCGGGGCGCGCAGCGACGCCACCGCCATAAGGGAGCGGGCGGAGGAGCTGCGCGGCCGCATCGAGAGCGAGATCGAGGAACTCCACGAGCGGGCGCGGCGCGAGACCGCCGAGCAGATGAAGTCGGCGGGCGAGCGCGTCGACAAGCTGGTCAAGGCCGCGGAGGAGCAGAAGGCCGAGGCCGAGGAGAAGGCCAAGGAGATGCTCTCGGAGGCGAGTTCGGAGGCCAGCAAGGTCCGGATCGCGGCCGTGAAGAAGGCCGAGGGGCTCCTGAAGGAGGCCGAGCAGAAGAAGGCCCGGCTCGTCGCGGAGGCGGAGAAGATCAAGGCGGACGCGGTGGCGGAGGCCGAGAAGACGGTCACCGACGGCAAGCGCGAGCTGGACATGCTGACCCGCAGGCGCCAGGACATCAATGCCGAGATCTCCCGTGTCCAGGACGTCCTGGAGGCGTTGGAGTCTTTCGAGGCGCCGGGCAGTGCCGCGAAGGACGGCCTCAAGACGGGGGCGTCCGCGGGGGCCACTCGTTCGGGTGGCAAGTCCTCCGAGAGCTAGCCACTCAAAAGGCTGGACATTCTCCAGATCAAACGGGCATACGCTCGATGACACGCCGCTTCGACCCCTAGGATTCCCTCTAACACCTCACCGGTCTCATTCGACAGGAACCCCATGAGCGACACTTCCTCCCCCTTCGGCTTCGAGCTCGTGCGGCGTGGTTACGACCGCGGTCAGGTGGACGACCGCATTACCAAGCTCGTCGCCGACCGTGACAGTGCTCTGGCCCGAATCACCTCTCTGGAAAAGCGCATCGAGGAACTCCACCTCGAGACGCAGAACGCCCAGGCCCAGGTGTCCGACGCGGAGCCGTCGTACGCCGGTCTCGGCGCCCGCGTCGAGAAGATCCTGCGGCTCGCCGAGGAGGAGGCGAAGGACCTGCGCGAGGAGGCCCGTCGCGCCGCCGAGCAGCACCGTGAGCTGGCCGAGTCGGCCGCCCAGCAGGTCCGCAACGACGCGGAGGCGTTCGCGGCCGAGCGCAAGTCGAAGGCCGAGGACGAGGGCGTCCGGATCGTCGAGAAGGCGCAGGGCGAGGCCAACTCGCTGCGCGCCGAGGCCCAGAAGGACGCGCAGTCGAAGCGCGAGGAGGCCGACGCCCTCTTCGAGGAGACCCGCGCCAAGGCCGCCCAGGCCGCCGCGGACTTCGAGACCAACCTGGCCAAGCGCCGCGAGCAGTCGGAGCGCGACCTGGCCTCGCGTCAGGCGAAGGCGGAGAAGCGTCTGGCGGAGATCGAGCACCGGGCGGAGCAGCTGCGCCTGGAGGCCGAGAAGCTGCGTACGGACGCGGAGCGCCGGGCCCGTCAGACGGTGGAGACCGCGCAGCGCCAGGCCGAGGACATCGTGGCCGACGCGAACGCCAAGGCGGACCGGATCCGCTCGGAATCGGAGCGCGAGCTCGCGGCGCTGACGAACCGCCGCGACTCCATCAACGCGCAGCTGACCAACGTCCGCGAGATGCTGGCCACGCTGACCGGTGCCGCGGTGGCGGCGGCCGGCTCCCCGCTCGACGAGGAGCGCACGGCGGGCGTTCCGGCGCAGCAGACGCGCTGACGCCTCTGGCACATCGGCCGTCGTCGTGCTGAACCCCTGATGTCGCGACGGCGCAACGGCTCCGCGAAAACCCCCTGTCACTCCGGTGGCGGGGGGTTTCGCGTGCCCTTAGGTTGGGACGCATGATCGAGCTGGAGGGCCTCACCAAACGCTTCGGATCCAAGACCGCGGTCGACCACCTCACCTTCACGGTGCGACCGGGGGTGGTGACGGGCTTCCTCGGGCCCAACGGCGCGGGCAAGTCGACGACCATGCGGATGATGCTCGATCTGGACAACCCGACGAGCGGCACGGTGCGGATCGACGGGAAGCACTACCGCGAGCTGCAGGAGCCGCTGAAGTACATCGGGGCGCTGCTCGACGCCAAGGCGATGCACGGCGGCCGCACCGCGTACAACAACCTGCTGTGTCTGGCCCAGTCGAACCGGATCCCGCGGCGGCGGGTCGGCGAGGTGCTCGATCTGGTGGGTCTGACGGCGGTGGCGCGGAAGAAGTCGAAGGGCTTCTCGATGGGCATGGGGCAGCGGCTCGGAATCGCGTCGGCGCTGCTCGGCGACCCGGAGATCCTGATGTTCGACGAACCCGTCAATGGTCTGGACCCCGAGGGAATTCACTGGATCCGCAATCTGATGAAGGCGCTCGCCGCGGAAGGCCGGACGATCTTCGTTTCCAGCCATCTGATGAGTGAAATGGCGTTGACGGCCGATCATCTGATCGTCATCGGGCAGGGAAAACTGCTGGCAGACACATCGATGGCGGATTTCATCCAGCAGAATTCCCGGAGTTACGTCAGGCTCCGCTCGCCGCAGCAGGAGCAGCTGCGGGACGTGCTGCACGCCAACGGGTTCATCGTGGTGGAGACGGCCGGCGGCGTCCTGGAGGTGGACGGGACGACGACGGAGAAGCTGGGCGAGCTGGCCGCGGCGAACCGGATCGTGCTGCACGAGCTGAGCGCCCAACAGGCCTCGCTGGAAGAGGCGTTCATGCAGATGACGGCGGCCGCGGTGGAGTACCACGCGCACGGCACGGACGTGCACGACGGCGGGCCCGCGGCGGGGCCCCGCTGGGGCGAGAGCCTCGGCGACGAGGACTTCGAAGGAGCACGGTAGATGGCAGCGGCAGCCGCGGTCCTCCAGTCGGAGTGGACCAAGATCCGGACGGTGTCGTCGACGGTGTGGACGCTCGCCAGCGCGCTGCTGGTGACGGTGGCGATGGGCGCGGCGCTGTGCGCGCTGACGAACGCCAACTACGCCGACATGCGGGAGGTCGAGAGGGCCACCTTCGACCCGACGCTGGTGAGCTTCTCCGGGATGATCCTGGGGCAGCTGGCGATGGTGGTCTTCGGCGTCCTGGTGGTCGGGACCGAGTACTCCTCCGGCATGATCCGCACCTCGCTGGCCGCCGTGCCGCAGCGGGCGACCTTCCTCTTCTCGAAGATCGCGGTGGCGGGCGCGCTCGCGCTCCTGGTGGGGCTCGCGACGAGCTTCCTCGCCTTCTTCCTGGGGCAGGGCCTGCTCGGCACGCACCGGACCTCCATCGGTGCCGACAACGTGCTGCGGGCGGTGATCGGCGGCGGGCTCTACATGGGTCTGATCGCGATCTTCTCCATGGGCGTGGCGGCGATGCTGCGCTCCTCGATGCTGTCGCTCGGCATCCTGGTGCCGTTCTTCTTCCTGGTCTCGCAGATCCTGTCGGCCGTGCCGAAGGCCAAGGAGGTGGCCCGCTACTTCCCGGACCAGGCCGGCTCGAAGATCATGCGGGTCGTGCCCAACGCGATGAACTCGGAGAAGGCGCCGTACGGCCCGTGGGGCGGCCTCGGGATCATGCTGATCTGGGTGGCGGCGGCGCTGCTCGGCGGCTACCTGGTGCTGAAGAAGCGCGACGCCTAGCCGCGCCGCCGTCGGACCCGGCGGCGCCCCGGCCGTGGCGCAAGGTCACGATTCCGCTTCGCGGGAACCGTAAACGGCTGGTTAAGCTCTTCGCTCGTACGGGGGGCTCCGGCCGAGGCCGTCATGCCCCGACGACGACCTGACCTGTCGATGGGGCCACAGAATGATCGAGGCAGTCGGCCTGACGAAGCGCTACGGCGCCAAGACGGCCGTGTACAACCTTTCCTTCCAGGTGAGGCCCGGCCATGTCACGGGCTTCCTCGGGCCCAACGGCTCCGGCAAGTCGACGACCATGCGCATGATCCTCGGCCTGGACCGGCCGACGTCCGGGCACGTGACGATCGGCGGGCACCCGTTCCGGCAGCTGCCGAACGCGCCCCGGCAGGTCGGCGCGCTGCTCGACGCCAAGGCCGTGCACGGCGGCCGCAGCGCCCGTAACCACCTCCTCTCGCTCGCCCAGCTGGCCGGCATCCCGGCGCAGCGGGTGGACGAGGTGCTGGGCGTGGTGGGCCTGCAGGACGTGGCCAAGCGGCGTTCCAAGGGCTTCTCGCTCGGCATGGGGCAGCGGCTCGGGATCGCGGCGGCGCTGCTCGGCGACCCGCAGGTGCTGCTCTTCGACGAGCCGGTCAACGGACTCGACCCGGAGGGCATCCTCTGGGTGCGCAACCTGATGAAGAAGCTGGCCGCCGAGGGCCGCACGGTCTTCGTCTCCAGCCACCTGATGAGCGAGATGGCGCTCACGGCCGACCATCTGATCGTGATCGGCCGCGGCCAGCTGCTCGCCGACATGAGCGTGACGGACTTCATCGCGGCGAACTCCTCGGACTTCGCCCGGGTGCGCACCCCGCAGACCGAGCCGCAGCAGCGGGAGAAGCTGACTTCCGTGCTCACCGAGGCCGGCGGCCAGGTGCTGCCGGAGCCGGACGGGGCGCTGCGGGTGACCGGTCTCGCGCTGCCGCGGATCAGCGACCTGGCGCACGGGGCGGACGTCCGGCTGTGGGAGCTCTCGCCGCACCAGGCGTCGCTGGAGGAGGCGTACATGCGGATGACGCAGGGCGCCGTGGACTACCGCTCCACCGACGACCGGCTCGCCCACCTCCAGCCGCCGCTGCCGGCGCACCAGCCGCCGCATCCGCAAGCGCCGGGGTGCGAGATCCCGGAGGTGCCGCAGCAGGGCTGGTACGCCCCGCCGCCGCCCGGACAGAACCCGTACGCCGCCCCGCAGCAGCCCCCGCAGGCCCCGCCGCAGCCGCCCCAGGTCCAGCCCCAGGCCCCGCAGAACCCCGAGGACGCCCGATGAGCAACCCGTCCCCGTCCCCGCAGGCGGCCCCGGCGCCGTACGCGTACGTCTCCCCCATCCCGGTCCGCAGGGCGCACCTCGGTGACGCGCTCGCCTCCGAGTGGACCAAGATCCGCTCGGTGCGCTCCACCGTGTGGACGCTGGGGGTCATGGCGCTGCTGATGCTGGGCCTCGGTCTCGGCGTGGCCGCGATCGCCGCCACCACGGACACCTCGGAGGCGGAGCAGTCCGCGCTCGGCATGGGCTTCTTCGGCATGCTGCCGGCCTCGATCTGCGTCATGACGCTCGGCGTGCTCACGATCAGCTCGGAGTTCGGCACGGGCATGATCCGTACGACGCTGACCGCCTGCCCCAGCCGCTCCCGGGTGCTCACGGCGAAGGCGATCGTCTTCTTCCTGCTGGTCTTCTCGATCGTCACGGTGCTCGCGGCGGTGGTCGGCGCGATCCAGGTCGGCATGCTCGAGGCCCCGCAGCCGACCGCCGCGGAGTGGCTGCGGGCCACGGTCGGCGCGGGCCTGTTCCTGGCGCTGCTCGGACTGCTCTCGATGGGCGTCGGTGCGATCATGCGGCACTCGGCGGGGGCGATCACGGTGATGATCGGCATCCTGCTGCTGCCGCTGGTGGCGGCGCTCTTCATGTTCAACGCCGCGCTGCACTCGGTGCAGGAGGCGCTGTTCACGTACGCGATCCCCTCGCAGATGATCGCCCTCTACAGCGAGACCGCGCCGCTCAACGACCACGGCCCGGCCGGCTGGGAGCCGGTGCTGATCATGACCGGTCTCGCGGCGGCCGTCCTCGGCGGGGCCTACGCGCTGCTGAACCACCGGGACGTCTAGGGCCCTCAGCCCGTCAGTGCCGGGGCGCGTTACGGGACCGCTGCACCCGCGTGGTGCGGCGGTCCTTCGCGTTCCAGCACGCCTTGTGCCAGTGCCGGCGGTCGTCGACGCCGCCGTACTCCGGCCAGGCCACCAGGTGCGGGGCGCCGGCCGGGATCTCCTGGTCGCAGCCGGGGCAGCGGTAGCGCTTGCCGGGCGAGCTGGCGCCGGCGACATGGCGGACGCACCACTCCTCGCCCTGCCAGGTCTCGGTGTTCTGCACACCGCCGTACCGGTCGCCCTGATCGTCCTGCCGTGCCGGCTTCGCGGCTCCGCGGGAGCGGTTGTGGCGCGGGGACACTTCGACACCTCACTGGGGACGGGAACACGGACGGTTCCGTCCAGCGTACGGGCCGCGACGGGGTGACTCCGAACCCGCCCGTGGCCGATCAGCGGAAAATCGCAAGAACTTCATGTTCGGCCGTTGCCTATGGCACGTGTCAGACGTTGATGCCAGTACGAGGGGTTCACCGGGGGACCTCCGAGGAGCAGGTCCGAGGGGGAGACGCGCCGGCCGCGAGGAGGCAGAAGCGTGATGCGCGTGGGTACGTTCGTCCTGGCCGCCCAGTTCCCGGGCCAGGGTCAGCAGGAGGCGCTGCACCGGGCGGTGCGGACGGCCGAGGTCGCCGAGGAGGCGGGGCTCGACTCCGTCTGGCTGGCCGAGCACCACTTCGTGCCGTACGGGGTCTGCCCGTCGGCCGTCACCCTGGCCGCGCTGCTGCTCGGCCGGACCCGCCGGATCCGGGTCGGCACGGCCGTCAGCGTGCTGCCGAGCGCGCACCCGGTGGCGCTCGGCGAGCAGGCGGCGCTGCTGCACCTGACCTCGGGCGGCCGGTTCACCCTCGGGGTGGGCCGGGGCGGTCCCTGGGTCGACCTGGAGGTGTTCGGCGCGGGACTCCGGGCGTACGAGCAGGGCTTCCCCGAATCGCTCGACCTGCTCCTGCGCTGGCTGACCGAGCAGCGGGTCGGCGCCGCGGGCGGCGAGGGGGAACGATTCGCTTTCCGTGAGGTGGCGGTCGTACCGGCGCCCGGCGAGCTGATCGGCGGGCCGGAGTCCCCCGAGGTCCTGGTCGCCTGCACCTCGCCGAAGAGCGTGCGGCTGGCCGCCGAGCGCGGGCTGCCCATGCTGCTCGGCATGCACTGCGGCGACGAGGACAAGGCCGAGATGGTGGCGTGCTGGGAGCGGTGCGCGCGGGAGGCCGGGCGGGACCCGGACGAGATCGCGCGGATCGGCGCCGGCCATGTGTCGGCCGGCGTGGTCCAGCTCGCTGACCGCGCCCCGGAGGCGGCGGAGGCCCTGGTGAAGGCGATGCCGGGCTGGCTGAAGCAGGGGCTCGACGCCCATGTGACGGTGGACGGCCGGCATCGCGTGATGCGCGATCCCGTCGCGTACACCGAGCTGCTCTGCGGGCTGCACCCGGTCGGCACGCCGAGACTGGCGGCGGACCGGCTGGCGGCGACCGCCGAGCGCACGGGCATCAGCCGCTTCGCGCTGCTCGCCGAGGGCTCCGGCGATCTCGCGGCCACGGAGGAGAACGTCCGGCGGCTCGGCGCCGAGGTGCTCCCGCTGCTCGTGTGACACGGGGCTCGGGGTGGGTGACATATGACGGATGAGATTGGCCGTAAAGAGACCGTGTCGCCGCTCCCGCATCAGTCGTGCTCTCCCGCGACGCGGGGCGGCGGCACCGGGCCTGTCTGTCAGCAGTCGCGCAGTTCCGGCGACTGGTTGAGGAGCTGCCCCCGTACGGAGGTGAAGCGGGCGAGCCGCTCGTCCACCGAGGGGTCCAGGGGGAAGACCGCCACCCGGTGGCAGTTCTGGAAGGCGAGTCGCACCCCGAAGTGCCGTTGCAGCGCACCACGGATGGCATCGCTCGCGAGCGCGCGCAGCAGCTGACCACGTGCCTGCTCATTCGGCGGCGGCGTCTGGTTGTCGGCGAACTCTCCGCCGTCGACCTTCAGCTGGGCCACCAGAGAACTGATCATCTCCCATGCGTAGGGCAGGGAGGTCCGGACGCAGTCGACGAAGTCGGCTTCGTCGACCTCGCCTCGCTCGGCCTGTGCCAACAGAGCCGGTGAGACGTCGAGCGACATGGGTTCTCCTCTCGCGACCCCGCCGGGCGGGGTCTTGCGGGCAGGGACAGGGGCCGGCGACGCGCACGCAGCGTGCACGGGCGACGACCTCCTGTCCTCCACGGTAAGCGTCGGCCCGGGCCCGCACCAGGAGAATGGGCATACAACCGGCCGATAAGTGACGGGTGTTGGGCGCATCCAGCGAGTGCGCCGGGCGGTCGGCGGCGCCCCGCCGGCGCCCGAATCGCGCCGGACGGCGTCCGTCTTGTAGCGTTGCGGACCATGCGTCTCGTCATTGCCCGTTGTTCCGTGGACTACGCCGGTCGGCTCACGGCCCACCTGCCCTCCGCTCCCCGTCTGATCCTCGTGAAGGCCGACGGCAGCGTCTCGATCCACGCCGACGACCGGGCGTACAAACCGCTGAACTGGATGTCGCCGCCGTGCACCCTGAAGGAGGGTGTCGACGGTGAGGCGGGCATCTGGACCGTGATCAACAAAGCGGGCGAGAAACTGATCATCACGATGGAGGAGATCCTCCACGACTCCTCGCACGAGCTGGGCGTGGACCCGGGCCTCATCAAGGACGGCGTCGAGGCGCACCTCCAGGAGCTGCTCGCGGACCGCATCGAGACCCTGGGCGAGGGGTGGACGCTGGTCCGCCGCGAGTACCCGACGGCGATCGGCCCGGTCGACATCCTGTGCCGGGACGCCGACGGGGCGACGGTCGCGGTGGAGATCAAGCGGCGCGGCGAGATCGACGGCGTGGAGCAGCTGACCCGTTACCTGGAGCTGCTCAACCGGGACCCGCACCTGGCGCCGGTGAAGGGCATCTTCGCGGCGCAGGAGATCAAGCCGCAGGCGCGGGTGCTCGCGAACGACCGCGGGATCGACTGCGTGGTGCTCGACTACGACGCGCTGCGCGGGATCGAGGACGACAAGCTGCGGCTGTTCTGACGGCCGGTGAAAGGCCCGGGTGCGGTGGACCGCACCCGGGCCTTTCGCGTACGCCGGCGCGCGCCGGTCAGGTGGCCGGGGAGCCGCTGACGGTGGAGGAGCTGGTGCCGGTGGCGGTCTCCGTCGGCGTCGGGGCCGTAGTCGTCGGAGACGTGGTCGGCGGGTCCGTCGGCGTCTCCGTCGGCTTCGGCGACGTGGTGGGCGTGCCGGTCCTCGTCGGCGTCGGTGTCGGCTTGGGCGGCTTCGTCGTCGCCGTGGCCGTCGGCTTCGTGCCGTCCGTCGCCGACGGCGTGGCCGACGGGCTCGTCGTGGTGCCGGCCGAGCCGGTGGCGGTCGGGGTCGCCGTGCCGGTCGCGTTCGGGGCCGCCGGGTCGCTGGGGCTGTCGGTGGCGCCCTGGCTGGGCTCCGTCTCGCCGCCCGTGCCGTCCTGAGGGGTGTCCTGGGTCGCGGTGCTGTCGGAGGTGACCCGGTCGCCGTTGCCGGTGTCGTCGCCGTTGCCGGAGGTGGCGCCGAGGGTCACCACGGTGCCGAGTACGGCGACGAGCAGGGCGCCCGCGCCGACGGCGGCCATGTTGCGGCGGGCGCCGGTGAGGATGCCGGCCCGCAGGCCGCCACCGCGCCGGGCGGCCCCCGGGGCCGGGACGGGCGGGCCGACGACGACGGTCGGGGCTTCCTTGTCGAAGGTGGCGAAGGCGTCGAGGGACGCCTTGGAGGCCACCGGGGGCATCGGCTTGGCCGGGGTCGGCGGCGCGAGGTCGGGGAAGGCGGGCTTGGCCGGGAGCGCGGCCACCGGAACGGTGGGGCCGGTCGGCGGACCGGCCACCGGGATGCCGCGCGGCGGCGACGCGGGCCCGTCACGGCGCGGCAGCCCGGACGCGAGCGGGCCGGACGCGGCGGACTTGCCGGCCGCGGGCGCGGATCCAGGGGCGGATCCGAAGGCGGACGCGGTCCCGGAACCGGAGCCGGAGCCGGAGCCGGACGCGGACCCGGAGCCGGACGCAGAACCGGAGCCGGACGCCGACCCGGAGCCGGACGTCGACCCCGACGCGGACGCCGTGCCGGAGCCGGACGCGGATCCAGGCGCGGACCCGAAGGCGGACGCGGCCCCGGAACCGAAGCCGGACGCCGACCCGAGCGCAGAATCGGAGCCGGACGCAGAACCGGAGCCCGACGCCGGCCCAGAGCCGGACGCGGCCCCGGACGCAGACCCGAAGGCAGACGCGGAACCCGAGCCCGACGCCGATCCAGGCGCGGATCCGAAGGCGGACGCCGCCCCGGAGCCCGACGCGGACCCGAGCGCAGGCGCGGAGCCGAGCGCGGAGGCGGAACCGGAACCCGAGGCCGACGCCGCGCCGGGCGTGGACCCCGGCGCGGATCCGAAGGCGGAACCGAGGGCCGGTGCCGGCGTTGCGGGCGGCGTCGGCGGGGTGAGCTCCAGGGGCGTGCTGCTCTCCCCCGTCAGGTCGGCGACGAGCGCGAGGGCGCGGCGGCCCGCGACCGTGCCGCGCTTGTCGGCGAGGGCGCCGCGCAGGGCGATGGACGCCTCCAGTTCGGCGCGGGCCCGCTGGAGGCTGCCGCGGCAGAGCGCGAGGACGCTCAACTCGTGGTGGAAGTACGCCTCTTCGGCGACGGCGCCGGCCAGCCGGGCGGCTTCCTGGCCGCCGCGCAGGGCCCGCTCCCAGGCGCCCCAGTGCAGTCCGGCGGCGAAGGCGGGCGCGGCGCCGCGGGCGAGCTTGACGGCGCTGGTGTGGTGCTCGGTGTCGGCGCCGGAGACGGACGCGGCCAGCGCGGCGAGCAGCGAGTCGGCCTCGGCGACGACGCGGTCGGCGGTGACGGAGGGGTGTGCGGCCCACCAGGCGTAGTGCTCGGCGGCGGTGTGGGCGCGGGCCGCGGGGTCGGGCTCGTACTCCTCGGCGAGCAGCTGGGTGAGGACGCCGGCGGCGAGCCGGTAGCGGGTGCCGACCGGGGAGAGGAGGCCGACGGACATGAGCTCGCCGACGGCGGCGTCGGCGTGGGTGTCGCCGACGAGGGCGGGCAGATGGGCCTGGTGCGGGACCTCGCCGCCGAGGGCGACGGCGAAGCGCAGGGTGTCCTGGGCGGCGCGGCTGAGCCGGGAGGCGAGCAGGGTGGCGGGGGCGGCGCCCTCGGCGAGGCTCGGCAGCGCGATGTCGCGCAGTTCGACGTCCGGGTCGTCGACGGAACGGGCGGGCGCGGCGAGTCCGGACGGGCCGAACGCCTCCTCCAGGGCGCCGAAGGCGTCGAACTCGGCGGGTCCGACGCGCAGCCGGTCGCGCTGCCGCAGGAGGGCGCCGGCCTGGACGAAGCGGAGCGGCAGGCCCTCGGACTCGAACCAGAGATCGCCGGCCCAGTTGGTCTCGTCGTCGTCGAGCTCGCGGCCGGTGGCGGCCGCCAGGAGTTCGACGGCGGCGGCGCGGGCGAGGCCGGGCAGCGCGAGCTCTTCGAGGCCGGCGTCGGGCGAGGGGGCCGGGGTGTCGGGGGTGACGGCGAACAGGAAGGCGCAGTCGGGGGTGGCGTCGAGGAGCTGGTCGAGGGCCGCGCCGCCGAACTCGAGGTCGTCGACGACGACGATGGCGCCGATGGAGCGGACCTCCAGGAGGAGTTCCTCGCGGTCGGGCCGGAAGCCGGGGGCGTACTGGACGGCCTGGAAGAGCTCGTAGAGCAGCTCGGTGGGGGTGCGGTGGTGGCCGGAGAGCCGGACGACGCCGTCGGGTGCGATGCCGGCGCAGTCGGCGGCGACGGCGTCGAGCAGGGCGGTGCGGCCGGAGCCGGCGGGGCCGGTGAGCCGGGCGGAGCGGCCGCGGGTGAGGTGCTGGACGAGTTGTTCGCGCTGTTCCTGCCGTTCGAGCAGCGGGAGGGCGGGGGCCGCGGGGCCGGGCGGTACGGGCGGGGCGGCGGCGCGGGCGACCTCGGCGCGCTCCTTGGCGGTGCGGCGGCGGGGGGCCGCGGGCTGCTCGGCGGGCGGGCAGACCTCGATCTCGCTGCCGTCGAGCGGGTTGAGGGTGAGCAGCAGGCCGCCGGAGACGAGGCGCGCGGTGCGTACTCGGCTGGGGGCGCCGGCCGCGGGCGCGGGGGCGGCGAGGCCGGAGCGGGCGTCCTCGCCCTCGGTGTCGTGACCGTAGTCCTCCGGTCCCCGGTTGATCGGGTCCATGGTCCAAGCTCCCAAGCGGCGGGCGATGTGCAGGCGAGCCGACCCTAGACGGTTGTCCGAGCTGCGGGAACAGGTGGGGTGGTGTGGAGACCAAGACGTCACGGTCTTGTGAGGATTGGGTGTGACGCCTGGTTCTCACAGGTGCTTCACACGCCGTTCGCCGCCCCGGGGGTCACACGGGCGCCAACCGCGTCATATGCCGACGTCACACGCGCGGCAGCGACTCCGCGGCGAGGCCGCCCTCGATGGCGAGGATGCGGTGCAGCCGGGTGGCGACGAGGAGGCGCTGCATCTGGGGCGGCACTCCGCGCAGCACCAGTCGGCGGCCGCAGCGGCCGGCCCGGCGGTGGGCGCCCATGATGACGCCGAGTCCGGTGGCGTCCCAGGAGTCGAGGCCGGTCAGGTCGAGCACGAGGTCGCCGACTCCGTCGTCGACCGCCGAGTGCAGGACCGTTCGGGCGTCCGCCGCGCTTCGGACGTCGAGGCGGCCCCCGACGACCAGTTCGGCGTGGTCGCCCCTGATGTGCATATGCGCTCCCCGAGAGTGCTCCGTCGTTGCCCGGTCGTGTGCCCGTCTTCGCAACGCTTGACTTCCGCATCGGCAGAAGCGTTGCGCCTTGTAAGCGAACCGATATCGAAATTCACCCCTGGGGGCGATGGTGCCGGGGCGATCGGACCCCTGTGCGGAATCGGTTCACCGCCCCGGCCTACGTGCTGAGGCGACGTCAGTACGTGTAGAAGCCCTGCCCGCTCTTGCGGCCGATGTCACCCGCGTCCACCATCCGGCGCATCAGCTCCGGCGGCGCGAACTTCTCGTCCTGGGACTCGGTGTAGATGTTGTTGGTGGCGTTGACCAGGATGTCGACGCCGGTCAGGTCGGCGGTGGCGAGCGGGCCCATCGCGTGGCCGAAGCCGAGCTTGCAGGCGATGTCGATGTCCTCGGCGGTGGCCACGCCCGACTCGTAGAGCTTGGCGGCCTCGACGACGAGCGCCGAGATGAGGCGGGTGGTGACGAAGCCGGCCACGTCGCGGTTGACGACGATGCAGGTCTTGCCGACGGACTCCGCGAACTCCCGTGCGGTGGCGAGGGTTTCGTCGCTGGTCTTGTAGCCGCGGACGAGCTCCACGAGCTGCATCATCGGGACCGGCGAGAAGAAGTGGACGCCGACGACGGACTCGGGGCGCCCGGTCACCGCGGCGATCTTGGTGATCGGGATGGCGGAGGTGTTGGAGGCGAGGACCGCGCCGTCCTTGGCGATCTTGTCGAGGGAGCGGAAGATCTCGTGCTTGACCTCGAGCTTCTCGAAGACGGCCTCGACGACGATGTCGGCGTCGGCGACCGCGTCGAGGTCGGTGGTGGCCGTGATCCGGCCGAGGGCGGCCTCCGCGTCGGCGGCGTCCAGCTTGCCCTTGGCGACGAACTTCTCGTACGAGCTGCGGATGGCGTCGGTGCCCCGGGCCAGCGCGGCGTCGGTGACGTCACGCAGGACGACGTCCCAGCCGGCCTGGGCCGAGACCTGCGCGATGCCGGACCCCATGAGTCCGGCCCCGATGACCGCGAGCTTCCCTGCCACGTCTTCCACCCCACATCACCCATGGCGCGCATGCGATGCATCGCGCGCCCAACGACTGTTCACCTCTGGCTCTTCGGCGGAGATTAGCGGGCCGGGGGCACCATGTGACCGCTTAGTAAGGCACGTCACGCCCGCTTTGACGGACGTCACACCCGCGACAGGTCCGCGGGGGCGGCTACGCCCGTACCGCGTAGTCGAGCACCGCCTCGCTGAGCAGGTCCTCGATGTCGTCGAGGAGGCCGAGGGCCTCGCGGGACACCTCGCCCGGGTCGCGGCCGGCGGTCATCTCGGCGCTGATGAACTCGACGACGACGTCCTGGATCCAGGCGATCTGGCCGCCGACGAGCTGCGGCATCGTGTCGTCGGGTCCGGTGCCGGCCTCCTCGCGCAGGGCGGCGACGGTGGTCCGACGGACCTCCTGCTGGAGGGCCATGAGCCGGGCCTGGAGGGTGGGGGCGCCGTCGATGACCCGCATGAAGTCGGCGAAGCCGGTCATGAGTCCGTACGCGGGCGAGACCGCGGTGACATGGCCGCGGATCTCGCGGAGCACCGCCCGGGCGGCGGACTCGCCGGGGTCGCGGCCGCGGATCATCCGGGCGAGGCGGTGGGACATGCCCTCCATCCGGTCGAGGAAGAGGTCCTCCTTGGCCGGGAAGTAGTTGTAGACGGTGTTGACGGAGACGTCCGCGGCCTCCGCGATCTCCGCCACCGTGACGGCCTGGAAGCCGCGCTCCAGGAAGAGCCCGGTCGCGATGTCCGAGATCCGCTGTTTCGTCTGGCGCTTCTTGCGCTCCCTCAGCCCTTCAGCCATGGCGCCATCCTAGGCATTCCTAGGCGCCCTGAAATTTTGGGGACGTTGCAAAATTTAAGAGACTCTGTTTTTGTGGTCGCCATGCCCATCATCAGCACGTCCGGGCTCTCCCGGACCTTCCGTACGAAACAGGGCGAGGTGACGGCCGTCCGCGGTATCGACCTCACCGTCCGCGCCGGCGAGATCCTCGGCTTCCTCGGCCCCAACGGCGCCGGCAAGAGCACCACCCTGCGGATGCTCAGCACCCTGCTCCCGCCCACCGGCGGCGCCGCCACCGTCGCCGGCCACGACCTCCTGCGCGACCCGGTCGCCGTCCGCCGCGAGATCGGCTACGTCGCCCAGTCCGGCGGCACCGACCCGCAGGAGACCGTCCGCTCCGAACTCGTCCTCCAGGGCCGGCTGTACGGGCTCACGCGCGCCGAGGCCGCCGAGCGCGCGGCCGAACTCGCCCGCGACCTCGACCTCACCGAGCTGCTCGACCGCTCCACCACCGCGCTCTCCGGCGGCCAGCGGCGCCGGCTCGACCTCGCGCTCGGTCTCACCCACCGCCCCGCGCTGCTCTTCCTCGACGAGCCCACCACCGGCCTCGACCCGGGCAGCCGCGCCGCCCTGTGGGACCTGGTGCGGCGGCTGCGCGACGAGCAGGGCACCACGGTCGTCCTCACCACCCACTACCTCGACGAGGCCGACGCCCTCGCCGAACGCCTGGTGATCATCGACCGGGGCGTCGTCGCCGCCGAGGGCACCCCGGCCGCGCTGAAGGCCGCGCACGGGGCCGACACCCTCCAGGAGGCCTTCCTCGCCGTCACCGGGCGCGCCCCCGCGCCCGTCGACACCACGCCCGTCGCCGTCTAGGAGCCCACCCGATGCTTCTCCACGACACCGCGGTCCTTTTCGGCCGCTACGCCCGGCAGACCCTGCGTTCGCCGTTCCAGATCTTCTTCGGCGCGCTGATGCCGCTGCTCTACCTGTTCTTCTTCGGCCCGCTGCTCACCGGGCTCCCGCTCGGCCGCACCGGCGACTCCTGGCAGGTCCTCGTCCCCGGCCTGCTCCTCCAGCTCGGCCTCTTCGGGGCCTCGTTCGCGGGCTTCGCCGTCATCATGGAGAAGAACTGGGGCGTCCTCGAACGGAT
Source organism: Streptomyces sp. NPDC101160 (assembly GCF_044768205.1). Taxonomy (NCBI): domain Bacteria; kingdom Bacillati; phylum Actinomycetota; class Actinomycetes; order Kitasatosporales; family Streptomycetaceae; genus Streptomyces; species Streptomyces sp. NPDC101160. The sequence continues at coordinate 389,119 of NZ_JBIWPJ010000004.1, forward strand.
GCGCGTCACCCCGGTCAGCCGCCTCGCGCTGCTGCTCGGCCGCACCCTGCGGGACGCCGCGCTGTTCCTCTTCCAGAGCGTGCTGCTGGTGCTCGCCGCCGTACTCATGGGCCTGCGGGCGCCGCTCGCCGGCATCCTCGTCGGCTTCGGCTTCGTCGCGCTGCTCACCTTCTCGCTCGCCTCGCTCTCGTACGTGCTCGCGCTGAAGCTGCCGAGCCCGCAGGAGTTCGGCCCGGCGGTCAACACCCTGGCGATGCCCTCGATGCTGCTCTCCGGCCTGATGCTCCCGATGGCGCTCGCCCCCGGCTGGCTCGACGTGCTCTCGCACTTCATGCCGTTCCGCTATCTGGTCGACGCGGTGCGCGACGCGTACGTGGGGCACTACGCGACCGCCACGATGCTGTACGGCGTCCTCGCCGCGACCGGACTCACGGCACTCGCCGTGACGGTGGGCACACGCACGTTCCGGAAGGCCGGCGCGTAACTACGCTGGCCTCATGGTCAATCTGACGCGCATCTACACCCGCACCGGCGACCAGGGCACCACCGCCCTGGGCGACATGAGCCGGACCGCCAAGACCGATCTGCGGATCTCGGCCTACGCCGACGCCAACGAGGCCAACGCCGTCATCGGCACGGCCGTGGCGCTCGGGCAGCTCGACGAGGAGGTCGTCAAGGTCCTCGTCCGCGTCCAGAACGACCTGTTCGACGTGGGCGCGGACCTGTCGACCCCCGTGGTCGAGGACCCCGAGTACCCGCCGCTGCGCGTCGAGCAGTCGTACATCGACAAGCTGGAGGCGGACTGCGACCGCTTCCTGGAGCAGCTCGACAAGCTCCGCTCCTTCATCCTGCCCGGCGGCACGCCCGGCGCGGCGCTGCTGCACCAGGCGTGCACGGTGGTCCGCCGGGCGGAGCGCTCCACGTGGGCCGCGATGGAGGTGCACGGCGAGACGATGAACCCGCTGACCGCCACGTACCTCAACCGGCTGTCAGACCTGCTCTTCATCCTTGCGCGGACCGCGAACAGGGCGGTCGGGGACGTCCTCTGGGTCCCGGGCGGCGACCGCTGACCTCTCGCGTGCCGGATCCTGCGGGGGCTTCTTCGGCCAGATCGCGTACGACAGCGCGATCAGGCCGTGGATGCCGACCGCGCGCCAGGCGGCGAGGATCCAGCCCTTGAGCGACTCGGTGCGCCCGGCGTCGCCCACGTACCAGGTCGCGATCAGCAGCAGCGCCGTCGCCACCACGGCGCCGACCAGTGTGCCCAGCCAGACCGCGCCCTCGTGGCGGGCGCGGGCCATGCCGTGGCGGGGCGGCTTCGGCGGTGGCGGGCCGCCGCCCAGGCGGTGCGCGGCATGGCCGTCGAGCCACTTCACGGTGCGGTGGCCGTGGCCGACGGTGTAGCCGATGTAGACGGCGGCGAGCCCGTGCTTCCAGCTCGGGTCGGCGCCGTTCCTCAGGTCGACCGCGGTGACGACCAGCAGGACGACCTCGAGGAGCGGCTCGCACAGCAGCAGGGCGAGGCCGGTGCGCGGCATCCTCAGCAGATAACGGGCGGCGAGACCTGCGGCGAGCAGCACCCAGAAGCCGACCTCGCAGATCACGATGAGCGTGACGATCACGGCGCTCCCCTTTCGGTACGTCTCCAGGCTCGCGGCCGTCCGGGGCGGTTTCGTCGTCGGCGGTGAGGAACCGCGCCTACATCCTTCGACGGAGGAACGGCCGGGTACGGCTCGGTCCGTACGAGGACGTACGAGCCCCGGGCAGCGTGTTGGATGAGGACGTGCACCTCGCCCGACCGCTCCCCCGACCCCATCGCGACGACCTGCTGATCGCCTTCATCGGCCTGGCCGGCGGGCTGGTCCTCTGGTTCTTCGGTCTGTACGTGACCGGCAGCCACCTCTTCGGGCAGCGCTGGGCCTCGCTGATCCCGCTGACCGTGATGGCGGCCATGGAGGCGCTGCGCCGCACGGCCCCGCAGACCGCGCTGATCGTCGGCACCGCCACCATCGCCGCGAACCAGCTCACCAACGGCAACCTCGCCACCGTGCTGATGTTCACGGACGTGGTCTACGCGGCGGTCGTGTACGGCACGCCCGCCTCCGCCCGCCGCATCCCGTACACCACGGGTCTGGTCACCGTCGCCATCACCGTGGTGCTGCTGATCTGGTGGCAGAACGCGATCGCGCTGCTCGTCGGCGTCCTCTCCGGCATGATCAGCTTCCTGCCCGCGCTCACCGGCGCCATCGTGCGCAACCACCGGCAGGCCGCGGACGCCGCCCGGCTGCGGGCCGAGCAGACCGCGCTGCTCGCCGAGATGGACCGGGCCCAGGCGGTGACCGCCGAGCGCGCCCGGATGGCCCGCGAGCTGCACGACATGGTGGCCAACCATCTGTCGGCGATCGCGATCCACTCCACGGCCGCGCTGTCGATCGACGAGCCGGGCACGACGCGGCAGGCGCTGACCGTGATCCGGGAGAACAGCGTCGCGGGCCTCGCCGAGATGCGCCGGCTCATCGGGCTGCTCCGGGACAGCGACACCGACAGCGGGCCGGCCGCCGCGCCCCGGCTCTCGGGCCTGGCCGCGCTGGTCGCGCAGGCGCGGGCGAACGGCGCGTCGAGCGGCCTCACGTTCACGCTCGACGACTCCCGCGCTCAGGACGAGGAGCCCTTGCCGGCGCCGGTCGAGCTGGCCGCGTACCGGATCGTGCAGGAGTCGCTGACGAACGCCCTCAAGCACGCCGGGGCCGGCCCGGTCGGCGTGTTCCTGGCCCGCGACGCCAAGGCGCTGACCGTGCGGGTGACCAGCCGGTACGGGGAGCGGCCCGGGCCGCGCGCGCCGGGCTCCGGGGCCGGCCTGGTCGGCATGCGGGAGCGGGTGGCGCTGCTCGGCGGGGAGTTCGCGGCGGGGGCCGTGGCCGACGGGGACGGGGACGGGGCGAGGATCTGGCAGGTGCGGGCCGTACTGCCCGCTGAGGAAAGGACACCGGACGCATGACGACCGGACGCATGACGATCCGCATCGTGGTCGCCGAGGACCAGAGCGCGGTACGGGCGGGGCTCGTGCTGATCCTGGGCAGCGCGCCGGACATCGAGGTCGTCGGCGAGGCCGCGGACGGCGAGCGCGCGGTGGAGCTGGCGCGCGAACTGCGGCCTGACCTGGTCCTGATGGACGTGCAGATGCCCAAGCTGGACGGGGTGTCGGCGACCCGGCAGATCGTCGCCGAGCGCCTCGCGGACGTCCTGGTGCTCACCACCTTCGATCTGGACGAGTACGTGTTCGGGGCGCTGCGCGCCGGGGCCGCGGGCTTCCTGCTGAAGAACACGGACGCGAAGGACCTGCTGGAGGCGGTGCGCACGGTGGCGCGCGGCGAGGGGCTGATCGCCCCGGCGGTGACCCGGCGCCTGATCGCCGAGTTCGCGGCCCCGAGCCGGCCGGCCCCGCCGGACTCGGCGGCCCTGGACGGGCTGACGCCCCGGGAGCGGGAGGTCCTGTCGGCGCTCGGCGCGGGGCTCTCGAACGCGGAGATCGCCGTGCGCCTGGAGATGGCGGAGGCGACCGTGAAGACGCACGTGTCGAAGGTGCTCGGCAAGCTGGAGCTCCGGTCGCGGGTCCAAGCAGCGGTACTCGCCCGTGAGTTGGGAATCTGACGAGGAATCTGAGAGATCCGGTTCCGACGTTGGTCTGGACCTCTTGACGCTTGGTACAGACCTTTCTACGCTCACGGGGCGCGCGCAACTCACGGACCACCCCCACGTTGACCGTCCGCTACTTGAGGAGCACCGTTGAGCACTCAAGCACCGACGCGCAGAGCAGGGTTGAGACGCCGGGCCGCCGCCGGTCTCACCGCCCTCGTCCTGCCCCTGGCCGCGCTGGTCGGCCTCGCCTCCCCCGCCGAAGCCGCCACCTCCGTCACCGCCACGTACACCAAGACCCAGGACTGGGGCACCGGGTTCGAGGGCAAGTGGACGGTGAAGAACACCGGCACCACCACCCTCTCCTCCTGGACGGTCGAGTGGGACTATCCGGCCGGCACCTCCGTCACCTCCGCCTGGGACGCCGACGTCACCGGCGCCGGCACCCACTGGACCGCCAAGAACAAGTCGTACAACGGCAGCCTCGCGCCCGGCGCCAGCGTCTCCTTCGGCTACAACGGCGCGGGTCCCGGCGCGCCGAGCGGCTGCAAGGTCAACGGCGGCTCCTGCGACGGCTCCACCACCCCGCCGCCCGCCGATTCCGCGCCGTCCGCGCCCGGCACCCCGGTCGCGTCGAACATCACCGACACCTCGGTGAAGCTCACCTGGACCGCCGCCACCGACGACAAGGGCGTCAAGAACTACGACGTGCTGCGCGACGGCGCCAAGGTCACCACGACCACGGGCCTCACGTACACCGACACCGGCCTGACCGCCGGCACCGACTACAGCTACACGGTCGTCGCCCGCGACACCGCCGACCAGACCGGCCCCGCCGCCGGCCCGGTCGCCGTCCACACCACCGGCGGCGGTGGCGGCACCCCGCCCCCGACCGGCAACACGGTGAAGATGGGCTACTTCACCGACTGGGGCGTCTACGGGCGCAACTACCACGTGAAGAACATCGTGACCTCGGGCTCCGCCGCGAAGATCACCCACATCAACTACGCCTTCGGCAACGTCACCGGCGGCAAGTGCGCCATCGGCGACTCCTACGCCGACTACGACAAGGCGTACACCGCCGACCAGTCCGTCGACGGCGTCGCCGACACCTGGGACCAGCCGCTGCGCGGCAACTTCAACCAGCTGCGCAAGCTGAAGAAGCTCTACCCGAACATCAAGGTCATCTGGTCCTTCGGCGGCTGGACCTGGTCCGGCGGCTTCGGCCAGGCCGCGGCGAACCCGGCCGCCTTCGCCCAGTCCTGCTACGACCTGGTGGAGGACCCGCGCTGGGCCGACGTCTTCGACGGCATCGACCTGGACTGGGAGTACCCGAACGCCTGCGGCCTGTCCTGCGACACCAGCGGCCCGGCCGCGTTCAGGAATCTGATCCAGGCCACGCGCGCCAAGTTCGGCCAGAACGCGATCGTCACCGCGGCCGTCACGGCCGACGCCTCCACCGGCGGCAAGATCGACGCCACCGACTACGCGGGCGCCGCGCCGTACATGAACTGGTTCAACGTGATGACGTACGACTTCTTCGGCGCCTGGGCCGCGCAGGGCCCGACCGCCCCGCACTCCCCGCTCACCGCGTACCCCGGCATCCCGCAGCAGGGCTTCAACTCGGCGGAGGCGATCGCCAAGTACAAGGCGAAGGGCGTCCCGGCGAACAAGCTGCTGCTCGGCATCGGCTTCTACGGCCGCGGCTGGACCGGCGTCACCCAGGACGCCCCCGGCGGCACCGCCACCGGACCGGCGGCCGGCACGTACGAGCAGGGCATCGAGGACTACAAGGTGCTGAAGAACTCCTGCCCGGCCACCGGCACGGTCGCCGGCACCGCCTACGCCCACTGCGGCAGCAACTGGTGGAGCTACGACACCCCCGCCACCGTCACCTCCAAGATGAGCTGGGCCAAGGGGCAGGGCCTCGGCGGCGCGTTCTTCTGGGAGTTCAGCGGTGACACCACCAACGGCGAGCTCGTCGGCGCCCTCAGTGCCGGTCTGAACTAGCAGGAGCGGGGAACGATCCGGTGGGGCCCGCCCAGCAGGGCCACGGCCCCCCGGTATCCGTCCACCGCGTCCAGGTCGTACAGCCGCACCGGCGGGTGCGGCTGTCCGCCGTCCCGGCCCGGCTCCGCGTCCCGTCCCCGCCAGCCGAGCAGCTCCGCCGGCCGGTCGGGGGCGGCCACCGTGAGCCGCGCGGGATCCACCCGCAGCCCCTCCCCCGTCGCCTTCAGGACCGCTTCCTTGCGCACCCAGTACGTGGTGAACGCGGCGGCCCGCTCCGGCGCGGCCACCCGGTCGTACTCCGCCCGCTCGGCCGACGACAGCACCGGCAGCGGCAGCTCGGCCGACGGCTCCGGCACCCGCTCCACGTCCACGCCCACCGGCGCTTCGAGCGACAGCGCGACCGCGACCAGCTCGCCCGAGTGGGACAGCGAGAACTCCACGGGAACGTCGGCGAGATACGGCTTGCCGTGCGGCCCCTTGGCGAACGACAGCGAGGCGGGATCCCGGTCGAGCACCTCGCCGAGCACCGTACGCAGCAGCGCGTGCGCGGTCACGTACTGCGCGCGCACCCGCTCCTCGGTGAGCGACTCGTAGACCCGGCGTTCCCGCTCGTCGAGCAGCACGGAGAGATCACGGGCAACGGAAACGGCCCGGGCGGTCCACACATGGCACTCACCGGGCCGTACAGATATCTCGGTATCAGGCGACATCGACCCTCCCCCAGACTTCGTCCGGGGGTGCCCCCATCCAGCGAGAAAGCTCTCTAGGCCACATTGACTCGCTGGCCGGGCGGCGCCGCCTCCAGCCAGGCCAGGAAGCCGGTGAGCGCGTCCTCGCTCATCGCCAGCTCCAGGCGGGTCCCGTGGACCAGACAGCCCTGGATCACGGAGTCGGAAAGGAGCGCCAGCTCCTCTTCGCCCTCGGGCATCCGGCGCTCCAGGACCTCGATGGCCGAGCGCTCCAGGATCCGCTTCGGGCGGGGGGCGTACGAGAAGACGCGGAACCAGGCGATCTCGTCACCGCTGTAGCGGGCGACGCCGTACACCCAGCCCTTGCCGGAGAGGTCCGGCGTCTCGGGGACGTTCCATCTGAGGGAACAGTCGAAGGTGCCGCCGGCCCGCTGGATCAGCCTGCGGCGCAAGCCGAAGACGAAGAGCCCGATCACCAGCAGTGCGACGACCAGGCCGCACAGAAGCAGCGCGAGGAACATCCTCACCGACCTCCTCGCCGCTTCCCGTGGCCGGTGGACCCGGCCGGACCGAACACAACCTGCATCTGCATCGCCTCAGCCGCGGCACGGTCTGGAGGTGTTCCAGACCGTGCCGCGGCTGAGGGTAAGGCTCTCGGCGCGGTCCGCTAGCGGACCGCTACCGCGCGCAGCCGGACCTCGGCGCGCCGCTCGGCGGCGGCGTCCTCGTCAGACTTCGCACGCTCCAGCGCGCGCTCGGCACGCTGGGCGTCGATCTCGTCGGCCAGCTCGGCGATCTCCGCGAGCAGAGACAGCTTGTCGTCGGCGAACGAGATGAAACCGCCGTGGACGGCGGCCACGACCGTGCCGCCCTCGCTCGTACGGATGGTCACGGGGCCCGACTCCAGCACACCGAGCAGCGGCTGGTGACCGGGCATGACGCCGATGTCGCCGGAGGTGGTACGCGCGATGACCAGGGTGGCCTCGCCGGACCAGACACTCCGGTCCGCGGCGACCAGCTCGACGTGCAGCTCAGCAGCCAAGGGTGGCTCCTCGGGTCACCACCCGGCGGTGCTGCCGGGTGTTGGGATCAATTCTAGAGGGCGTGGAGAGAGGGGCGGGACCGTTCCCGCCCCTCTCGGGCGAGCCTGGGCTCAGGAGACGCCGAGCTCCTTGGCGTTCTTCTTGAGGTCCTCAAGACCACCACACATGAAGAACGCCTGCTCCGGGAAGTGGTCGAACTCACCGTCGCAGATCGCGTTGAACGCGGCGATCGACTCGTCGAGCGGAACGTCCGAACCGTCCACGCCGGTGAACTGCTTCGCCGCGTGGGTGTTCTGGGACAGGAAGCGCTCGACACGGCGGGCGCGGTGGACAACGATCTTGTCCTCCTCGCTCAGCTCGTCGATACCGAGGATCGCGATGATGTCCTGGAGGTCCTTGTACTTCTGCAGGATGCCCTTGACGCGCATGGCGGCGTCGTAGTGGTCCTGCGCGATGTAACGCGGGTCCAGGATCCGGGACGTGGAGTCCAGCGGGTCCACGGCCGGGTAGATGCCCTTCTCGGAGATCGGACGGGAGAGAACCGTCGTCGCGTCGAGGTGGGCGAAGGTGGTCGCCGGCGCCGGGTCGGTGAGGTCGTCGGCGGGGACGTAGATCGCCTGCATCGAGGTGATCGAGTGACCACGGGTCGAGGTGATGCGCTCCTGGAGGAGACCCATCTCGTCGGCCAGGTTCGGCTGGTAACCCACCGCGGAGGGCATGCGGCCGAGCAGGGTCGAGACCTCGGAACCGGCCTGCGTGAAGCGGAAGATGTTGTCGATGAAGAACAGCACGTCCTGCTTCTGCACATCGCGGAAGTACTCCGCCATGGTCAGACCGGCCAGGGCGACGCGCAGACGGGTGCCCGGGGGCTCGTCCATCTGGCCGAAGACCAGCGCGGTCTTGTCGAGAACGCCGGCCTCCTCCATCTCGACCATGAGGTCGTTGCCCTCACGGGTGCGCTCACCGACGCCCGCGAAGACCGACACACCCTCGTGCAGCTTCGCCACACGCATGATCATTTCCTGGATCAGAACGGTCTTGCCGACACCGGCACCACCGAACAGACCGATCTTTCCACCCTTGACGTACGGGGTGAGGAGGTCGACGACCTTCAGGCCGGTCTCGAACATCTCGGTCTTGGACTCGAGCTGGTCGAAGGCCGGGGCCTTGCGGTGGATCGGCCAGCGCTCGGCGTTCGCGACCGTGGACGCGTCCTCGTTGAGGACCTCGCCCAGGGTGTTGAACACCTTGCCCTTGGTGACGTCACCGACCGGCACGGAGATGGCCGCGCCCGTGTTGGTCACCGGGGCCTGGCGGACCAGACCGTCGGTGGGCTGCATGGAGATGGCGCGGACCAGGCCGTCGCCGAGGTGCTGCGCGACCTCGAGGGTCAGCGTCTTGGTGCCGCCGGTGGACGGGTCCGGCACCTGGACGTTCAGCGCGTTGTAGATCTCCGGCATCGCGTCGACGGGGAACTCCACGTCGACGACCGGGCCGATGACCCGGGCGACGCGGCCCGTGGCGGCGGCCGTCTCAACAGTGGTCGTCATTACTTGTCACTCCCCGCGGTCGCGTCGGCCAGGGCTGCGGTGCCACCGACGATCTCGCTGATTTCCTGGGTGATTTCGGCCTGGCGGGCCGCGTTGGCAAGTCGGGTGAGGCTGGTGATCAGCTCACCCGCGTTGTCGGTCGCCGACTTCATCGCGCGCCGCGTGGCGGCGTGCTTCGAAGCCGAGGACTGGAGCAGCGCGTTGTAGATCCGGCTCTCGACGTACCGCGGCAGCAGCGCGTCGAGGACGTCCTCGGCCGACGGCTCGAAGTCGTACAGCGGGCGGAGGGTGTCCGCCGGGCCGGCCTCCTTCGCCACCTCGTCGAGGCTGAGGGGCAGCAGCCGGGCCTCGACCGCCGTCTGCGTCATCATCGAGACGAACTCGGTGTAGACGATGTGGAGCTCGTCCACACCACCCTCGGCCGTGTCCTTCTCGATCGCCTCGATCAGCGGCTCGCCGATCCTCTTGGCGTCCGCGTACGACGGCTCGTCCGTGAAACCGGTCCACGTGTCGGCCAGCTTGCGCTCACGGAAGTTGAAGTGCGCGACGCCACGGCGACCGACGACGTAGATGTCGACCGCCTTGCCCTCGCCCTCCAGCTGCTTGATGAGCCGCTCCGCCGCCTTGATGGCGTTGGAGTTGAAGGCGCCGGCCAGACCGCGGTCGCTCGTGAGGAGCAGGACCGCGGCGCGGGTCGGGTTCTCCGCCTCGGTGGTCAGCGCGTGCTTGTCGTTCGCACCCGTGGCGACCGCGGTCACCGCACGGGTGAGCTCGGTCGCGTACGGGGTCGACGCCTGCACCTTGCGCTGCGCCTTGACGACGCGGGAGGCGGCGATCATCTCCATCGCCTTGGTGATCTTCTTCGTCGCGGTGACGGATTTGATGCGACGCTTGTAGACCCGGAGCTGCGCTCCCATGAGTCAGGTCCCTTCCGTCGTCACTTCGAGACGTTGACGGCGGAGGCGTCGTCGCCGAGCAGCTTGCCGTCAGACGTCTCGAACTGCTTCTTGAACTCGGCGATGGCGTCGGCGACGGCCGTCAGCGTGTCGTCCGACATCTTCTTGCCCTCGCGGATGGAGGTCATGAGAGCCGACTTGTTCTGGCGCATGAACGCCAGCATCTCGGCCTCGAAGCGACGGATGTCCGCGACCGGGACGTCGTCCATCTTGCCGGTGGTGCCGGCCCAGATGGAGACGACCTGGTTCTCGGTCGGCATCGGCTGGTACTGAGCCTGCTTGAGCAGCTCGACCATGCGCTGACCGCGCTCCAGCTGCGCCTTCGACGCGGCGTCCAGGTCGGAACCGAAGGCGGCGAACGCCTCGAGCTCACGGAACTGGGCCAGGTCCACGCGCAGACGGCCGGAGATCTGCTTCATGGCCGGGTGCTGGGCGGAGCCACCGACTCGGGAGACCGAGATACCGACGTTCAGGGCCGGACGCTGGCCGGCGTTGAACAGGTCGGACTCCAGGAAGCACTGGCCGTCGGTGATGGAGATGACGTTGGTCGGGATGAACGCCGAGACGTCGTTGGCCTTGGTCTCGACGATCGGCAGACCGGTCATCGAACCGGCACCCAGGTCGTCCGAGAGCTTGGCGCAGCGCTCGAGCAGACGGGAGTGCAGGTAGAAGACGTCACCCGGGTACGCCTCGCGGCCCGGCGGGCGGCGCAGCAGCAGGGAGACGGCGCGGTAGGCGTCGGCCTGCTTCGACAGGTCGTCGAAGACGATCAGGACGTGCTTGCCCTGGTACATCCAGTGCTGACCGATGGCAGAACCGGTGTACGGCGCCAGGTACTTGAAGCCGGCCGGGTCGGACGCCGGGGCGGCGACGATCGTCGTGTACTCGAGCGCACCGGCCTCTTCGAGGGCCGCGCGCACGGACGCGATGGTGGAGCCCTTCTGGCCGACGGCAACGTAGATGCAGCGGACCTGCTTGTTGACGTCGCCCGAGCGCCAGTTGTCGCGCTGGTTGATGATCGTGTCGACGGCCAGGGCGGTCTTGCCGGTCTGGCGGTCACCGATGATCAGCTGACGCTGACCACGGCCGACCGGGGTCATGGCGTCGACGGCCTTGTAGCCGGTCTCCATCGGCTCGTGGACCGACTTGCGCTGCATGACGCCGGGGGCCTGCAGCTCGAGGGCGCGGCGGCCCTCGGTCGCGATCTCGCCGAGACCGTCGATCGGGTTACCGAGCGGGTCGACGACGCGACCCAGGTATCCCTCACCGACGCCGACGGAGAGGACCTCGCCGGTGCGCTGCACCGACTGCCCCTCCTCGATGCCGCTGAACTCGCCGAGGACGATCGCACCGATCTCGCGCTCTTCCAGGTTCAGCGCGAGGCCGAGGGTGCCGTCCTCGAACTTAAGCAGCTCGTTCGCCATGGCCGAGGGAAGACCCTCGACCTTCGCGATACCGTCGCCGGCCAGGCTGACCGTGCCGACCTCCTCGCGCGAGGCCGCGTCCGGCTGGTACGACTGGACGAAGTTCTCCAGCGCGTCCCGGATCTCCTCCGGCCGGATCGTGAGCTCCGCCATCTGGGTTCCCTGCTCTCCTTGTTGGGCCCGAAGTTTCTTAGGGGTCTGGGGGCGACCCCCAGGAATCTTCTGCAATCTCTGCACGGCCCAACCGGGCCGCTGGTCATGCTTGTTCAGTTCTGGCCGAGGTCAGCCGGCCAGGCGGCGGGTCGCCTCGTCGAGGCGCTCCGCGATGGTGCCGTTGATGACCTCGTCGCCGACGCGCACCGCGATCCCGCCGAGGACCGTCGGGTCCACGTCCAGGTTCAGGTGCATCTGGCGGCCGTACAGCTTGGCCAGAACGGCGCCGAGGCGCTGCTTCTGCTGGTCGGTGAGCGGCACCGCCGAGGTGACCACGGCGACCATCCGGTCCCGGCGCGCCGCAGCGAGCTTGGACAGGGACTCGAGTCCCGCTTCCAGGCTACGTCCCCGGGGCTGGGTCACGAGACGGACGACCAGGCGCTCGGTGACCACGTTCACCTTGCCGCCGAGCAGGCTGCGCAGCAGCTCGCCCTTGGCGGTGGCGGTGGCCTTCTTGTCCGTCAGCGCCGAGCGGAGCTCGTTGCTGGAGGAGACGATCCGGCCGAACCGGAACAGCTCGTCCTCGACGTCGTCGAGGCCGCCCGCCTTCTGGGCGGCGGTGAGGTCGGCGATGTTCGCCAGCTCCTCGACGCCGTCCACCAGGTCGCGCGAACGCGACCAGCGGGAGCGCACCATGCCCGAGACGATGTCGACGGCCTCGCCACCGACCTGTCCGGCCAGGAGTCGCTGCGCGAGCTCGGCCTTGGCCTCGCCCGCCTGCGCCGGGTCGGTCAGGACCCGACGCAGCGACACCTCGCGGTCGAGCAGCGCGGTGACCGCGGCCAGCTCTCCCGCGAGCTTGCCCGCGTCCACCGACGTGTTGTCCGTCAGCGCGTCGAGGGCCTCACGTGCGGCACTCAGTGCCTCGCGGCTCGCTCCGTTCATCGCACGGCCTCGGCCTTCTCCTCGAGCTCGTCGAGGAAGCGGTCGATGGTCCGGCTCTGACGAGCGTGGTCCTCGAGGGCCTCGCCGACCAGCTTCGCGGCCAGGTCGGTGGCGAGCTTGCCGACGTCCTGGCGCAGCGTGGCGGTCGCGGCCTTGCGGTCGGCCTCGAGCTGGGCCTGACCGGCGGCGACGATCTCCTCGCGCTGGCGCGTGCCTTCCGCCTTCATCTGCTCGATGATCGCGGCGCCCTGCTCGTTCGCCTCCTGGCGGAGACGCGCGGCTTCGTGGCGGGCCTCGGCGAGCTGAGCCTTGTACTGCTCCAGCACACTCTGAGCCTCGATCTGGGCCGATTCGGCCTTCTCGATGCCACCCTCGATGGCCTCGCGGCGCTCGTCCAGAACCTTGTTGATGTTCGGGAGGAGCTTCTTGGCGAGGAAGCCGAAGACGATGACGAAGGCGATCAGGCCGATGACGAGCTCGTCGAGATGCGGGATGAGCGGAGGCTGCTCCTCCGCCGCTTCCGCAAGAAGCAGAGCGTTCACATCAGTGCCTTCCGTAAAAGAATCGGGCTGTCAGGGCCGGCTTACTTGTAGACGAAGCCCATGACGATGCCGATGAGGGCGAGCGCCTCACAGAAGGCGAAACCCATGATCTGGTTGGTACGGATCAGGCCGGCCGCCTCGGGCTGACGGGCGAGGGCCTGGGTGCCGTTACCGAAGATGATGCCGACGCCGACGCCGGGGCCGATGGCAGCGAGGCCGTAGCCGATGGAGGCGACGTTTCCGTTGACGGCGGCGAGAGTCTCGAGAGCGGACATGCCGGTTCTTCCTTCTCTTTCAAGGACCCGGTGGGGGTTGGCCACCGGACGACTGTTGGTAAGGGGGTGTGGTGCTGCTGCCGGGCCGGCTCAGTGGTGCTCGGAGAGCGCGCCCTGGACGTAGCTGCAGGCCAGGAGGACGAAGACGTACGCCTGGACGGCCTGGATGAAGAGCTCGAAGGCGGTCATGATGATGACCATCACGAAGGAGGCGCCGGCGTAGACGAAGCCGAGGCCGTTCATGAGGTACCAGGTGGCCAGCGAGAACATCACGATCAGCAGGTGACCGGCGAACATGTTCGCGAACAGTCGGACCGCGTGCGTGAAGGGCCGGATGAGCAGGTTCGAGAAGAACTCGAGAACGACGACCAGGGGAAGGATCGGGCCGAGCGACTTGTCATAGCCGACGATGTTCTTCCAGCCGCCGACGAAGCCGTGCTTCTTGAAGGTCAGCGAGAGCCACAGCACGTACACGATCAGCGCGAGCGCCGCCGGGAAGCCGATCAGCGAGGTGACCGGGAACTGGGCCAGCGGGATGATGGACCAGAGGTTCATGATCCACACGAAGAAGAACAGCGAGACCATGAACGGCACGTACTTCTGGCCGTCCTTCTTGCCGATGATCTCGTAGACGATGCCGCGGCGGACGAAGTCGTAACCGGCCTCGCCGACCATCTGCATCTTGCCGGGGATCAGCTTCGGCTTGTTGAAAGCGGCCCAGAAGAAGCCGACGACCACGATCGAACCCAGGATGGCGAGCAGCATCGGCTTGGTGAACTCGAAGCTGCCCACGGTGAAGATGGGCTCGTACATGAACGTGTGCAGCCCCGGCGCCGGGAAGCCACATCCAGAGAAGATGTGGCAATCCGGGTCGAAGGCAAGCGTCTGGTCAGCACTCACCGCGGGCTCCTTCAGCGTGGCGCATAGGTACGGCAACCTCGTTGTGTCGGCGCGGCACGCAGCCGCGGGTCGGCACTGGACTGGTCTTACGGATAAGGGGGCGGCGGTTCGGCATCGAGCCTCGCGCTGGGTCAGGCGCCGCTTCGGATGCCCGCGCCCGCAGTGCCGCAGTTGGCACCGGACGATAGCAGGAAGCCGAACGCGTCTTTATCCCGGCCCTACCCTTCACGGCTTCGGCCCCGATTTGTCGGGGTCGACATACATGATCTTGGCCTTCAGATAGGCCCGGGCCTGTGCGGCGACCCACACGACGGTGGTTCCGAGCAGCGTGAAGGCGAAGGCCTTGAAGTCGAACGCCGTGGTGTCCTTCAGCAAGGCCAAGAAGATGAAGAGCAGGAGCAGTTGGGCCGCGTAGAGCATGAGCAGCATCGGCTGGAACAACTGCGGAAGCTTCTTCGCCGTCCGCTGCAGAACCACCAGCCCGATGCCCATGAAGAGGATCACGACCGCGGTGCCGACGACGGCGCCGAGCGCGCCCTTGCCACCGGCGACCACACCGCTGACAACCGTGGCGATGATGCCGGCGGCGGCGGTGGGCACTGCGGTGAGCAGCAGGGTGCGTGCGTCGTTGGACGGCATGGCGGTGTCTCCGCTTGCTGGAGGGGGCGATGGTGTCGTCATGGACGAGCGTAAGCCCGGTCCGAGGTGGGTCTCGGGGCCTAAGGGACCGTCGCACTACGGTCTTTCGGCACTGTCGCCGGGTCTCGTGAACCGTATCACAAACTATTTGAATAGGTCTTTACCCGTGTGGTGTGCCAACTGTCACACGTGAGAGTGACCGCGCGCGTGTGTGCACGACAGGGCGTCGACTTGTCTGGTATTGGACCGGCGTGGGGCTTTCGTCAACCCCGCGCCCCGGCCTTACTCCGGTCGGAGAAACGCGAACGGTGGCCGATGGCGGTCGCTCCGTTGACTCCGGCGGGTACGGGCTCCAGCTCCTCCTCGACGCGGTCCTCCCCCGCGAGGTCCGCCGCCTCCGGCGCCTCGGGCTCGGTGTCGAGCACCGCGCGGACCCGGCGCCGGTAGCGCGGCGGGACGACCGCCTCGGCCCAGCGAGGGGCGCGCGGCGAGAAGCGCGGCAGCAGGAGCAGCACCAGGCCGACGGCGCTCAGCAGGACCACGCTGAGGACGATCCACATCGACGTCGAGTGCACCGAATAGGCCAGCGTGCCGAAGGCGATGAGCGCCGACCAGAAGTACATGATCAGCACCGCGCGGCTGTGCGAGTGCCCGATCTCCAGAAGCCGGTGGTGCAGGTGCCCGCGGTCGGCCGCGAACGGCGACTGGCCCTTCCACGTACGGCGCACGATCGCGAGCACCAGGTCGGCCATCGGGATCGCGATGATGGTCAGCGGCAGCACCAGCGGGATGAAGACGGGCAGGGCCGCGTGCGTCGCGGCCTTCGTCGAACCCTCGAAGATCTTCAGCGCGTCCGGGTCGACCTGCCCCGTGATGGAGATGGCGGAGGCGGCCAGGATCAGACCGATCAGCATCGAGCCGGAGTCGCCCATGAAGATCCGCGCCGGGTGCATGTTGTGCGGCAGGAAGCCCAGGCACATGCCCATCAGGATGGCGGCGAAGAGGGTCGCCGGGGCGGCCGCCTCGATGCCGTAGCTGAACCAGATCCGGTACGCGTAGAGGAAGAAGGCCGCGGCGGCGATGCACACCATGCCGGCGGCCAGACCGTCGAGACCGTCGACGAAGTTCACGGCGTTGATGGTGAGCACGACCAGGGCGACGGTCAGCAGCGTGCCCTGCCACTGGGTCAGCGCGACCGTGCCGACACCCGGGATGGGCAGCCACAGGATCGTCAGACCCTGCATCACCATCACGCCGGCGGAGATCATCTGCGCGCCGAGTTTGATCAGCGCGTCCAGCTCGAACTTGTCGTCGAGGACGCCGATCAGCCAGATCAGGGCGGCGCCGGAGAGCAGCGCGCGCGGTTCGTTGGACAGCTCGAAGACGCTGTTGAGGTTCTGCAGGTGGTCGGCGACCAGCAGGCCAGCGCACAGGCCGAAGAACATGGCGATGCCACCGAGCCGCGGAGTCGGTTCTCGGTGCACGTCGCGAGCGCGGATCTCCGGCATCGCGCCGGTCGCGATGGCGAACTTCCGCACCGGACCGGTCAGCAGATAGGTCACCGCGGCCGTGACACAGAGCGTCAGCAGGTAATCACGCACGGGCTGCCCCACAGGAATCGCTGGCCATCTCAGCCCCACACCCTAGCCGGGCCGTCCCCATGGTCGAGGACACCCCGGGCCCGCGAACGGTTCCACACGGCCCGCTTTCCCGCCCATTCACCGGCCATACGGGGGAAATCGCCCGGCAAGCTCGCGTACTTCCGCGCGTACCCTCGCCGTCTCCCGCGGGTCGTCCCGCAACGCGGTGGTGAACAGTCCGGCAATTCTCGCCATCTCCGGCGACCCCATGCCCTGCGTCGTCACGGCGGCGGTGCCGAGCCGGATCCCGCGCCCGTCCCCGTACGGCAGCGCGCACGTGTCGAGCACCATGCCGGCGGCGGCGAGCCGGGCGCGCGCCGTGCGGCCGTCGACGCCGAACGGCGCGGGGTCGGCGGTGATCAGATGGGTGTCCGTGCCGCCCGTCGTCACCGCGAAGCCCTCGGCGGCGAGCGCGGCGGCCAGCACCCGGGCGTGCTCGACCACCTGATGGGCGTACGTGGTGAAGGCCGGCGTCGACGCCTCCCCGAAGGCCACCGCCTTGGCCGCGATGGTGTGCATCTGCGCGCCGCCCTGCGTGAACGGGAACACCGCCCGGTCCACGCGCGCCGCCAGCTCCTCGCCGCACAGCACGAGACCGCCGCGCGGACCGCGCAGCACCTTGTGCGTGGTGCCGCAGACGATGTCGGCGTACGGGACGGGGCTGGGCGCCGCGCCGCCGGCGATCAGGCCCAGGGGGTGGGCGGCGTCGGCGATCAGATAGGCGCCGACCTCGTCGGCGATGGCCCGGAAGGTCGCGTAGTCGAGGTGCCGCGGATAGGAGATGGACCCGCAGACGATCGCCTTCGGCCGGTGGTGCCGGGCGAGCGCGGCGACCTGCTCGTAGTCGACGAGCCCGCTCTCGGCGTCGAGCCCGTACGGCACGAAGTCGAACCAGCGGCCGGAGAAGTTCGCCGGCGAGCCGTGCGTGAGGTGCCCGCCGTACGCGAGCCCCATGGCGAGCACCGTGTCCCCGGGCCGCAGCAGCGCGGCGTACGCGGCGAGCACGGCCGACGACCCGGAATGCGCCTGTACGTTCGCGTGCTCGGCACCGAACAGCGACATGGCCCGCTCGACGGCGATCCGCTCGACCGCGTCGGCGTACTCGCAGCCCCCGTGGTGCCGCGCCCCCGGGTACCCCTCGGCGTACTTGTTGGCGAGCCGCGACCCGAGCGCGGCGAGCACCGCGGGCGACGTGAAGTTCTCCGCGGCGATCAGCTGCAGACTGTCCCCCTGCCGCCGCGCCTCGCCGAGCAGCACATCGGCGACCTCGGGGTCCTGACGACGCAGCACGTCGAGCTCGTGCTCGGCTTCGGGTGGAGCGGTGACCGGCATGGGGGCACTCCGGGCGTGAGCGGGGGCCTAGAAATCCACTGTAGGCACGCCTGGGCCGCCGCGCGCCCCGAGTTGGTGCACTGGGACTACGCACCCGCCAAAACCCCGACGAGGCCCGCTCAGCGCTTCGCCGGGAACGTCCCACAGCCCGCGGGATCAGCGCTTCGCCGGCACGCCCGTCAGCGCCGTCACCACCGGGTCCAGCGCCTGATTGAGCCCCACCCCGACGCGCCCCTCGCACTGCTCGGCCCCAGGGGGCCTCCCCGGCTTCGGGCCGCTGCGCCGGCCTCCGACCGGCGGTCGCGGGCAACGCCCGACAGCCGGCGGGATCAGCGCTTCGCCGGCACGCCCGTCAGCGCCGTCACCACCGGGTCCAGCGCCTGATTGATCTCGTCGCCGATCGACCGGAAGAACGTGATCGGCGCGCCGTACGGGTCGTTCACCTCGTCCGCCTCCGCCGACGGGGCCAGGAGCCACCCGCGTAGAGCGGCGGCCGCGCGGACCAGGGCGCGGGCGCGGTCGACGGTGCCGTGGGTGCCGAGGGGGTCCGGGAGGGTGGCCGGGTCTATGGCGCGGACGAGGCGGGTGAACTCCTTCAGGGTGAAGGTGCGCAGGCCCGCCGAGTGGCCCATCGAGATGACCTGCGCGCGGTGGTCGCGCGTCGCGGTGAGGACCAGGTCGGCGCGGATGACGTGCTCGTCGAGGAGCTCGCGGCCCGCGAAGCCGGTGTGGTCGGCGCCGAAGTCCGCGAGGACGAGTTCGGCGTTGGCTTCCATCGGGGCGCCCTCGTGGCCCCAGGTGCCCGCGCTCTCCACGATCAGGCCGCCGCTCATGGGGTCGCCGAGCCGGTCGACGAGGGCATGGCGGGTCAGCCGCTCGGTGATCGGCGAGCGGCAGACGTTGCCGGTGCTGACGTGGAGGATGCGGAAGGTACTGCGGTCGAGCTCGTGCCCCGCTATGCCACGCCCCTCAGGGGCGGTCACTGTGCTATTCCTCGGTTGTTCGCTCCGCTCACGGGGCCACCTCGAGGTCGGGTACCACCTTCCGGAGCTCCTCCGCGCTGAGCGCGCCCTGGCGCAGCAGCACCGGCACCTTGCCCGTGACGTCGACGATCGACGACGGCACGATGCCGGGCGTCGGGCCGCCGTCGAGGTACACGGAGACGGAGTCGCCGAGCATGCCCTGCGCGGCGTCGCAGTCCTCCGGCGACGGGTGCCCGGTGAGGTTCGCCGAGGAGACGGCCATCGGGCCGACCTCGGTCAGCAGCTCGATCGCGACCGGGTGCAGCGGCATCCGGATCGCGACGGTGCCACGGGTGTCGCCGAGGTCCCACTGGAGCGACGGCTGGTGCTTGGCGACGAGGGTCAGCGCGCCGGGCCAGAAGGCGTCGACGAGCTCCCAGGCCGCCTCGGAGAAGTCCGTGACCAGGCCGTGCAGCGTGTTCGGGGAGCCGATGAGGACAGGCGTGGGCATGTTGCGGCCCCGGCCCTTGGCGGCCAGGAGGTCCGCGACGGCCTCCGCGCTGAAGGCGTCCGCCCCGATCCCGTACACGGTGTCGGTGGGCAGCACGACCAGCTCGCCGCGGCGCACGGCGGACGCGGCCTCACGCAGACCCGTCGCACGGTCCGTCGCCTCGTTGCAGTCGTATCGCCGTGCCATCAGTCCCGCTCCTCCTCGTACACGTCGTGCATCTGCCTGGTCATGGGGTCGCCTTGCGCGCGGTCGCGAAACGCGGCCGGTTGTTCAGGTCGGGGTGGTCGGCGGCGTCCGCCCAGCCGGCCTCCTCGTTGAAGATCCACGGCACCTGGCCGCCCTGGGTGTCCGCGTGCTCGATGACGACGAGCCCGCCGGGCCTGAGCAGCCGGTGCGCGGTGCGCTCGATGCCGCGGATGGTGTCGAGGCCGTCCTCGCCGGAGAAGAGCGCCATCTCGGGGTCGTGGTCGCGGGCCTCGGGCGCCACGTACTCCCACTCGGTGAGCGGGATGTACGGCGGGTTGGAGATGACCAGGTCGACCTGGCCGTTGAGCTCGGGCAGCGCGGTGAGCGCGTCGCCCTGGTGCACGGTGACGCGCGAGCCCTGGGCGTTCTTCCGCGTCCACACGAGCGCGTCGTCGGACAGCTCCACGGCGTGCACGCGCGAGCGCGGCACCTCCTGGGCCATGGCGAGGGCGATCGCGCCGGAGCCGGTGCACAGGTCGACGATCAGCGGCTCGACGACGTCCATGGCCCGCACGGCGTCTATGGCCCAGCCGACGACCGACTCGGTCTCGGGCCGGGGCACGAAGACACCGGGGCCGACCTGGAGCTCCAGGTAGCGGAAGAACGCGCGGCCGGTGATGTGCTGGAGCGGCTCGCGCGCCTCGCGGCGGGCGACGGCCTCCCAGTAGCGGGCGTCGAAGTCCGCGTCCTTGACGTTGTGCAGCTCCCCCCGCTTGACGCCGTGCACGAACGCGGCGAGCTCCTCGGCGTCGAAACGCGGTGAGGGAACGCCGGCGTCGGCCAGCCGCTGGGTGGCCTGGGCCACCTCGGCAAGCAGCAGGTTCACGCTGGTCCTCCGTGGTGCGGGTGGGGCTTTACAAGGTCGTGCGTCGTGCGCCGGCTCGTCGTGTGCGGCCTTACGCGTCTCCGCCTTACGCGTCGCGGCCTTACGCGTTGGCGAGCTTGGCGGCCGAGTCGGCGTCGACGCACGCCTGGATGACCGGGTCGAGCTCGCCGTCGAGCACCTGGTCCAGGTTGTACGCCTTGAAGCCGACGCGGTGGTCCGAGATGCGATTCTCCGGGAAGTTGTACGTACGGATCTTCTCGGAGCGGTCGACGGTGCGGACCTGGCTGCGGCGCGCGTCCGCGGCCTCGGCCTCGGCCTTCTCCTGCGCCGCGGCGAGCAGCCGGGAACGGAGGATGCGCATGGCCTGCTCCTTGTTCTGGAGCTGGCTCTTCTCGTTCTGGCAGGAGGCGACGATGCCGGTCGGCAGGTGCGTGATGCGGACGGCGGAGTCGGTCGTGTTGACGGACTGGCCGCCGGGGCCCGACGAGCGGTAGACGTCGATGCGCAGGTCGTTGGCGTGGATCTCGACCTCGACCTCCTCGGCCTCCGGCGTGACGAGCACACCGGCCGCGGAGGTGTGGATGCGGCCCTGCGACTCGGTGGCGGGCACGCGCTGCACGCGGTGCACCCCGCCCTCGTACTTCAGCCGCGCCCAGACGCCCTGGCCGGGCTCGGTGGCGCCGTTGCCGCCCTTGGTCTTCACGGCGACCTGGACGTCCTTGTAGCCGCCGAGCTCGGACTCGGTGGAGTCGATGATCTCGGTCTTCCAGCCGACGCGCTCGGCGTACCGCAGGTACATGCGCAGCAGGTCACCGGCGAACAGGGCGGACTCGTCGCCGCCGGCGCCGGCCTTGATCTCCAGGATGACGTCCTTGTCGTCGCTGGGGTCGCGCGGGACCAGCAGCAGGCGGAGCTTCTCGGTGAGCTCCTCGCGCTGCTTCTCCAGCTCCTTGACCTCGGCGGCGAAGTCGGGGTCGTCGGCGGCCAGTTCCTTGGCCGTCTCGATGTCGTCCGTCGACTGCTTCCACGCCTTGTACGTGCCGATGATCGGGGTCAGCTCCGCGTAACGCTTGTTGAGCTTGCGCGCGTTCGCCTGGTCGGAGTGGACCGAAGGGTCGGCGAGCTTCTTCTCGAGGTCGGCGTGCTCGCCGACCAGTTCCTCGACCGCTTCGAACATCGGATGCTCCTGGGGTGAATTCGTGAAGGGCTGCTGCGGGAAATACTGCGGGGACGGCAAAGCGCCGGTCCGGTGCCCCCGTGCGGGAGCGACCCAGGACCGGCGCAGTGACGTGCTACTTCTTGGCCGCAGCCTTGCCGAAGCGGGCCTCGAAGCGGGCGACGCGGCCGCCGGTGTCGAGGATCTTCTGCTTGCCCGTGTAGAACGGGTGGCACTCGGAGCAGACCTCGGCACGGATGGTGCCCTCGGTCAGGGTGCTACGGGTGGTGAACGACGCGCCACAGGTGCAGCTGACCTGGGTCTCGACGTACTCGGGGTGGATCTCGCGCTTCAAGGTGTCTCCTAGTTCCGGGAGGGCTCCGGGTCGCCCGTGCGGGATGCACATGCGTGAACCGGGGCCGACGTACCAGTCTGCCAGGACCGGCCGCATCTCCCAAAACCGGGGTGGGCGCGGAACTATTCCTGGGCTTCCCCGGGCTCCCCCGGGGGCTGCTTCACGAGGCCGTCTGCCTTGCCGGTGGCGGTGTCGCTGGTGGCCGACGCGGGGATCGGCCGGTCGGCCTTGAGGGCCTTCCAGACCTGCTGTGCCTGCGCCTCCAGGGGCACCACGCGGTTGGGGTCCACCGGGTCGTAGCGGACCGGCATCGTCACCATGTGGACGTCCTTGGCGCCGAGCCCGGACAGCCCCTTCGCGAAGCCCATCAGCTCGGCCGCGGAGTCGAGCTCGGAGTCGGGCGTGATGGCCTTGGTGGCGGTGTCGGCGACGTCGAAGAGCTTCTTCGGGTTCGAGAAGACGCCGACGCTCTTCACCTGGTCGATGAACGCCTTCATGAACGCCTGCTGGAGCTGGATGCGGCCGAGGTCGCTGCCGTCGCCGACGCTCTTGCGGGTGCGGACCAGGCCGAGGGACTGCTCGCCGTCCAGGGTGTGCGTGCCCGGGGCGAGGTCGAGGTGGCTCTTGGTGTCCCTGATGGCCTTGGTCGTGGTGATCTCGACGCCGCCGAGCTTGTCGATGAGCTTCTTGAAGCCGGTGAAGTCGACCTCGATGTAGTGGTCCATGCGGATGCCGGACATCGACTCGACGGTCTTCACGGCGCAGGCCGGCCCGCCGACCTCGTACGCGGTGTTGAACATGGCCCGGTGCCGGCCGGCGACCGTGTTGCCCTCGCCGTCGGTGCAGCGCGGGCGGTCGATGAGGGTGTCGCGCGGGATGGAGACCACGGACGCCTTCTTGTGGCCCTCGTAGACGTGCACGACCATCGCGGTGTCGGAGCGGGCGTTGCCCTCGTCCTTCCCGTACTCGCCGTTGGCGCCGGAACGGGAGTCGGAGCCCAGGACCAGGATGTCCATCGAGCCGTTGTCGACGTTCTCGGGCCGGTCCTTGCCGAGCTGCCCGTTGATGTCGACGCCCTTGAGGTTGCCGCTCAGCTTGAAGTACACGTAGCCGAGCCCGGAGCCGCCGACGAGGACGACCCCGGCGGCGCCCCAGGCGGCGACGGTCGCGGCGCGGCGCCCCTTGGCGGGCGGCTTGCGGCGGCGACCGCCGCCGGCCCGTATTCGGCCCTTCGTCTTCTGCTCGCTCATCGCCATCCCTTAGCCCAACGGTTCACCTTGGGTGACGGCGAACCACCCGAAAGGGTTGCATAGGAGGCTGTGAGGTTTCGGTGAGTGATCATCGCAAACACGAGCGCGCCCACCGAGGAAACTCGGTGGGCGCGGTCGTTTGCGCAGGTCACGGCGAGGTTACGGGGGCAGGGCCTCGTGCTCTCGTGTGACGGACCTCTCGGCGTCAGTCGTTGTTGCCGCCGGGCGTCGTCTTCTGGATCTGCAGCAGGAACTCGCCGTTCGACTTCGTCTGCTTGAGCTTGTCGAGCAGCAGCTCGATCGCCTGCTGCTGGTCGAGCGCGTGCAGCACGCGGCGCAGCTTCCAGGTGATGGCGAGCTCGTCGCTGCCGAGCAGGATCTCCTCCTTGCGCGTACCCGAGGCGTCGACGTCGACGGCCGGGAAGATGCGCTTGTCGGCGAGCTTCCGGTCGAGCTTGAGCTCCATGTTGCCGGTGCCCTTGAACTCCTCGAAGATCACCTCGTCCATGCGCGAGCCGGTGTCGACCAGCGCGGTGGCCAGGATGGTCAGCGAGCCGCCGTCCTCGATGTTGCGCGCGGCACCGAAGAAGCGCTTCGGCGGGTAGAGCGCGGTCGAGTCGACACCACCGGACAGGATGCGGCCGGAGGCCGGCGCCGCGAGGTTGTACGCGCGGCCCAGACGGGTGATGGAGTCGAGCAGGACGACCACGTCGTGACCCAGCTCCACGAGGCGCTTGGCGCGCTCGATGGCCAGCTCGGCGACCGTGGTGTGGTCCTCGGCCGGGCGGTCGAAGGTCGAGGAGATGACCTCGCCCTTCACCGACCGCTGCATGTCGGTGACCTCTTCCGGACGCTCGTCGACCAGGACGACCATCAGGTGGCACTCGGGGTTGTTGTGGGTGATCGCGTTGGCGATCGCCTGCATGATCATGGTCTTGCCGGTCTTCGGCGGGGCCACGATCAGACCGCGCTGGCCCTTGCCGATCGGCGACACGAGGTCGATGATCCGCGTGGTCAGCACGCCCGGGTCGGTCTCCAGACGGAGCCGGTCCTGCGGGTAGAGCGGCGTGAGCTTGTTGAACTCGGGGCGGCCGCGGCCGGACTCCGGCGCCATGCCGTTGACCGAGTCGAGGCGCACCAGCGCGTTGAACTTCTCGCGGCGCTCGCCCTCCTTCGGCTGGCGCACGGCACCGGTGACGTGGTCGCCCTTGCGCAGGCCGCTCTTGCGGACCTGGGCGAGGGAGACGTACACGTCGTTCGGGCCGGGCAGGTAGCCGGAGGTCCGGATGAACGCGTAGTTGTCGAGGATGTCGAGGATGCCCGCGACGGGGATCAGCACGTCGTCCTCGGAGACCTGCGGCTCGCCGCCGCCGGCGAACTCGTCACGGCCGCGACGGCCACGGCGGTCGCGGTAGCGCCCGCGCCGGCCGCGCCGGCCGCCCTCGAAGTCGTCCTCGTCCTGCGGGCCCTGCTGGCCGCCCTGCGGACCCTGCTGGCCACCCTGGCGCTGCTGGCGCTGGCCGCCCTGGCCACCGCCCTGCTGCTCGTCGCCCTTGCGGTCGCGCTGACGGTCCTGGCGGTCGCGGCGGTCACGGCGGTCACCGCGCTCGCCACGCTCACCGCGGTCGCGGCGGCCGCGGCCCTCGGCGCCGTCGACGGCGGCCTCGGCCTTGGCGTCGGCCTGCGGCTGCGCCTCGGTCCTGGCCTCGGCCGTACGGGCCTCGGTCTTGACGGTCTGCACGGCCTCGGCGGCCTTGGGCTCGGCGCCCTCCGGCGAACCGGCGGGGGCGGTGGCACGGCGACGGCGGCGCTCGCCCGCGGGGGCGTCGTCGGCGGCCGGCTGGCCCGGGATCTCGATCTGCTGCTGGGCGACCGGCTCGGCCTTGTCGGCCTTCGGTGCGGCCTCGGCGGCGGTCTCGCCCGTACGGGCCTTGGAGGTGGCGCGGCGCTTCGGCTTGGTCTCGGCGGCGTCCGCGGACTTGGCGGACGCGGCGGCACCGGAGCCCCCGGCCTGCGCCTCCTTGATGACCTCGATCAGCTGGCCCTTGCGCATCCGCGCGGTGCCCCTGATGCCGAGGCCGGACGCGACCTGCTGCAGCTCGGCCAGGACCATGCCCTCGAGGCCGGTGCCGGAGCGGCGGCGCCGTGCGGTGGTGCCGGAGGCAGCACCTGCGGCGGGCGCGGCGGCGTCGACACTGTTGTCGGCAGTCACGCCCATCAGATCGGTGGTGTCGCTCACGAAGGGTCCTTCCCTGGAGCGGACGTCGGCCATCTGGCTCGGCGACCGGTTGTGCTGTCCGGCATCGGCCCTGCTTGGTGGGCCGTGTCGGGGCGGTGGTCCCGCCGGGTGCGGCGGAAAGAGAGAAAACGTGCTGGGTCCGGCCCGAGCGCCCCCTGCTCGGCCCTCACCAAGAGAAGAGCGAGGGGTGTCGTGCCGGTTCCGGAGCGTGCTCGAAACTGCTCAGGCAGGCTGCTCAGGCAGTGGAGGAGGCTCCCGGAAGAATTGGTGGTCCCTGATGGGGACACTCAGCACCGCGCCTTGAAGACGTCGGGTGCACAAGCTTGAGGTTAACACTACCGGCTCCAACAAACATTCCCCCTCTCCGTCACCGGCAATCCCGTGTCCGGCTCTCCGGTGATCTCGTGTCCGCGCGGATCCCCGGCTCAGGAACCCGCGCGCACCGTGCTGGCCGCCCGGCGGGACGGCCCCCGTGCGTCAGGGCGCGAGCGGCAGGACGCTCGCCCCGGAGTGGTCGAGGTCGAGCCGGTTGGCGGCCCAGCCCTCGCCCGCGAGCAGGGCGACCTTGTCGGCCGTGCCCGGCTCCGCCAGTGCGAGCACCGTGGGGCCCGCGCCGGAGATGACCGCGGGCACTCCGTCCGCCCGCAGCCGGTTCACAAGGGCGATGCTCTCGGGCATCGCGGGCGCCCGGTACTCCTGGTGCAGCCGGTCCTCGGTGGCCGCGAGCAGCAGCTCGGGGCGGCGGGTCAGGGCCTCGACGAGGAGGGCGGCCCGGCCGGCGTTGGCGGCGGCGTCCACGTGCGGGACGGTGCGCGGGAGCAGGCCACGGGCGGTCTTGGTGAGTACGGGCTTTCCGGGGACGAAAACCACCGGAACGATGGAATCGTGGGGGTCCATCGTGATCGCCCGGGCGGCGCCGACCTCGGTCCAGGCGAGCGTGAAGCCGCCGAGCAGACAGGCGGCGACGTTGTCGGGGTGGCCCTCGATCTCGGTGGCGAGTTCGAGCAGGCCGGCCTCGTCGAGGCGGGCGTCGCCGCCTATGGTCACGGCGCGGGCGGCCATGATGCCGGCGCAGATGGCGGCGGAGGAGGAGCCGAGGCCGCGGCCGTGCGGGATGCGGTTGGCGCAGACGACCTCGAGGCCGCGCGGCTGCCCGCCGAGCAGGTCGAAGGCCGTGCGCATGGAACGTACGAGCAGGTGGCTCTCGTCACGCGGCAGGGTGTCGGCGCCCTCTCCGGCGATGTCGACGTGCAGCCCGGAGTCGGCGACCCGGACGACGACGTCGTCGTAGAGGCCCAGCGCCAGGCCGAAGGCGTCGAAGCCCGGGCCGAGGTTGGCGCTGGTGGCGGGGACGCGCACCCGTACGGCGGCGGCGCGGAACGCTGGACCGGCCATCGCTCGATGATCTCCTTGACGTGCGGGGTGACTCGAAGGAAGTACACGGAACCCGGGGGCCGTTCGCGCCTGAAGGCGACGACGGCGACAACACCGCGCACATGCGGCGGGGCGGGTTCGCTACAGCCTATCGAAGGAAGGTTCTGTGGCGACATAGGGCGCACAGGAGGCGCACGATGCGTGTCGCGGGGCAACCTGTGCATCTGTGTGGGTTCCTGATCGGGTTTTACCCCCGATCAAGAACCCACCCAGCGGTGCTTCGGTGCCGGCTCAGCGCCGGTTTCAGGCCAGGCCGAGGCGCTCGGCGGCGGCCGAGGCGTCGACCGGGACGGTGACCGGCTGCGGCGCGCCGGCGACGGCCCAGTCGGGGTCCTTGAGGCCGTTGCCGGTGACCGTGCAGACGATGGTCTGGCCCGGGTCGACCTTGCCCTGGGCGGCGGCCTTCAGCAGACCGGCGACCGAGGCGGCCGAGGCGGGCTCGACGAAGACGCCCTCCTGCGAGGCCAACAGGCGGTACGCCTGCAGGATCTCACGGTCCGTCACCTCGTCGATGAGGCCGCCCGACTCGTCGCGCGCGGCGATCGCGTAGTCCCAGGAGGCCGGGTTGCCGATGCGGATCGCGGTGGCGATGGTCGCCGGGTCCTTGACGACCTCGCCGCGCACCAGCGGGGCGGAGCCGGAGGCCTGGAAGCCCCACATGCGCGGGGTGCGCGCGGCGAGGCCGTCGGCGGCGTACTCCCGGTACCCCTTCCAGTACGCGGTGATGTTGCCCGCGTTGCCGACCGGGAGGACGTGGATGTCGGGGGCGTTGCCCAGCATGTCCACGATCTCGAAGGCGGCCGTCTTCTGGCCCTCGATACGGACCGGGTTGACGGAATTGACCAGCGCGACGGGGTAGTTGTCGGACAGTGCGCGGGCCAGGTCCAGACAGTCGTCGAAGTTGCCGTCGACCTGGAGGATCTTCGCGCCGTGCACGAGGGCCTGGCCCATCTTGCCGAGCGCGATCTTGCCCTGCGGCACGAGGACCGCGGAGACCATCCCGGCGCGCACCGCGTAGGCGGCGGCGGAGGCCGAGGTGTTGCCGGTGGAGGCGCAGATGACGGCCTTGGCGCCGTCCTCCTTGGCCTTCGAGATGGCCATGGTCATGCCCCGGTCCTTGAAGGATCCGGTGGGGTTGGCGCCCTCGACCTTGAGGTGCACCTCGCAGCCCGTGCGCTCGGAGAGGACCTGAGCGGGGACGAGCGGCGTGCCACCCTCACGGAGCGTGACGACCGGCGTCGTGTCCGTGACCGGAAGGCGGTCCCGGTACTCCTCGATGATGCCGCGCCACTGGTGGGTGCCCTTGCTGGTCATGGGTCCTTACTCCCCTTCAACACGCATGATGCTGGCGACACCGCGCACGGTGTCGAGCTTGCGCAGCGCCTCGACGGTCCCGGAGAGGGCGGCGTCGGGCGCGCGGTGGGTGACGACGACGAGCGATGCCTCGCCGTCCTTGCCCTGCTGGCGCACCGTATCGATGGATACGCCATGCTCGGCGAAGACCGTCGCGACCTGGGCGAGTACGCCCGGCTTGTCGGCCACGTCGAGGCTGATGTGGTACCGCGTCACCACGTCGCCCATGGGGCTCACGGGCAGCTGGGTGTACGCGGACTCGCCGGGGCCCGTCGCCTCGTTGAGACGGTTGCGGCAGACGGCGACGACGTCGCCGAGAACGGCGGAGGCGGTCGGCGAGCCGCCCGCCCCGGGGCCGTAGAACATGA
Source organism: Streptomyces sp. NPDC101160 (assembly GCF_044768205.1). NCBI lineage: Bacteria > Bacillati > Actinomycetota > Actinomycetes > Kitasatosporales > Streptomycetaceae > Streptomyces > Streptomyces sp. NPDC101160. The sequence goes on from NZ_JBIWPJ010000004.1 coordinate 417,553, forward strand.
GCTGCCCGGCGGCCTCCGCCTCGACGAAGACCGCGTTGTACGCCTCGCGGACGGAGGCGAGCGGGTGACTGAGCGGGATCATCGCGGGGTGCACGCGCGCGGTGACGGACCCGCCGTCGGCGGCCCGCTCGCAGATCGCGAGCAGCTTGATGGTGCAGCCCATCTCCTTGGCGGAGGCGAAGTCGGCCGCGGTGACCTCGGTCATGCCCTCGCGGTAGACGTCGTCGAGGCGGACCCGGGTGTGGAAGGCGATCCCGGCGAGGATGGCGGCCTTGGCGGCGGCGTCGAAGCCCTCGACGTCGGCGGTCGGGTCGGCCTCGGCGTAACCGAGGGCGGTGGCCTCGTCGAGGGCCTCGGAGTAGCCGGCTCCGGAGGTGTCCATCTTGTCGAGGATGAAGTTGGTCGTGCCGTTGACGATGCCCATCACCCGGTTGATCTTGTCGCCGGCGAGGGACTCGCGCAGCGGCCGGATCAGCGGGATGGCGCCGGCGACGGCGGCCTCGTAGTAGAGGTCCTGCCCGTGCTGCTCGGCGGCGGCGTAGAGGGTCGCGCCGTCCTGGGCGAGCAGCGCCTTGTTGGCGGAGACGACGGAGGCGCCGTGCTCGAAGGCGGTGGTGATGAGGGTGCGGGCCGGCTCGATGCCGCCGATGACCTCGACGACGACGTCGATGTCGCCGCGTTTGACGAGTGCGGTGGCGTCGGTGGTGAGCAGCTCGGCGGGGATGCCGGCGCGGACCTTGTCGGGCCGGCGGACGGCGACGCCGGCGAGCTCGACCGGCGCGCCGATGCGCGCGGCGAGGTCGTCGGCGTGCGTCGTCATGATGCGCGCCACCTCTGAGCCGACCACTCCACAGCCCAGCAGCGCCACCTTCAGCGGACGCGTACGCATCATCCGACCTCGTTTCTCGAACCTACTGATCCGTATCTCTACGGTTCTCTGCGTCGTATCCCTACGGGATCCCTACGGTGGAACCAGTCTCACGCACCGGACGTCCATTTCAGGGCTTTGTCCGGATGGCGAGACATGGATTCCATCACATGACTATTTTCGTCACCCGACGTCGAGACGCAGGAGATCTTCCTCCGTCTCGCGCCGCACGATGACGCGCGCCTCGCCGTCCCGTACCGCCACGACGGGCGGGCGCAGCGCGTGGTTGTAGTTGCTCGCCATGGAGCGGCAGTACGCCCCGGTGGCGGGCACGGCGATCAGGTCGCCGGGGGCCACGTCGGCGGGCAGGAACGCGTCGCGCACGACGATGTCGCCGCTCTCGCAGTGCTTGCCGACGACGCGGGAGAGCATGGGCTCGGCGTCGCTGGTCCGGGAGGCGAGGACGACGCTGTACTCGGCGTCGTACAGCGCGGTGCGGATGTTGTCCGACATGCCGCCGTCGACGGAGACGTACGTGCGCAGCCCCTCCAGCGGCTTGACCGTGCCCACCTCGTAGAGGGTGAAGGCGGTGGGCCCGACGATGGCGCGCCCGGGCTCGACGGAGATCCGGGGCGTGGCGAGCCCGGCGGCCTCGCATTCCCGCGTCACGATCTCGGTGAGCGCCTTGGCGATGTGGTGCGGCTCGCGCGGATCGTCGTCCGACGTGTACGCGATCCCGAGCCCGCCCCCGAGGTCGATCTCGGGCAGCTCGACGCCGTGCTCGTCGCGCACCTCGGCGAGGAGCTGGACGACGCGGCGCGCGGACACCTCGAAGCCGGCCATGTCGAAGATCTGCGAGCCGATGTGCGAGTGGATGCCGATGAGCTCGAGCGAGTCGAGCGCGAGGGCCCGGCGCACCGCCTCGGCGGCCTGGCCGCCGGCGAGCGCGATGCCGAACTTCTGGTCCTCGTGGGCGGTGGCGATGAACTCGTGGGTGTGCGCCTCGACGCCGACGGTCACCCGGATCTGCACGCGCTGCCGCTTGCCGAGGGACTGGGCGACGTGGGCGACGCGGACGATCTCCTGGAAGGAGTCGAGGACGATGCGCCCGACGCCGGCTTCCACCGCGCGGTGGATCTCCTCGGTGCTCTTGTTGTTGCCGTGGAAGGCGATGCGCTCGGCGGGCATGCCGGCGGAGAGGGCGGTGGAGAGCTCGCCGCCGGAGCAGACGTCGAGGTTGAGCCCCTCTTCCTTGAGCCATCGGACGATGGCACGGGAGAGGAACGCCTTCCCCGCGTAGAAGACGTCCGCGTCCTTGCCGAAGGCGTCGGCCCAGGCGCGGCAGCGGGCGCGGAAGTCGGACTCGTCGAGGAAGTAGGCGGGGGTGCCGAACTCCTCACGGAGTTCGGCGACGCTCAGCCCCCCGACCGTCATCTGTCCCCGCTCGTCCCGGGTGACGGTCCGGGCCCAGACCTTGGGGTCGAGGTGGTTGAGGTCGGCGGGCGGCGCGGAGTAGTGCCCCTCGGGAAGGACATCGGCGTGACGGGGCCCGGCGGGGTGGGCGGAACGGCTCATGACGACTGGCTCTTTCAGATCTGGTCGGGTGCGCTGATGCCGAGCAGGGAGAGGCCACCGGCGAGCACCGTCCCGGCGGCTTCGGCGAGCGCGAGCCGGGAACGGTGGGCGGCCGAGGGTTTCTCGTCACCGAGGGGGAGGACGGTGTGCTGGAACGCGAGCAGCGCGTCGGCGACGCTCTCCAGATGCCGGGCGACCCGGTCGGGGGCGCGGAGGCGGGCGGCGGAGAGAAGGACGTCGGGGTGGTCGCCGAGGAGGGTGAGGAGGCGGGGGGCGTCGACGGGCTGCTCGTAGCGGGGGGTGACCCCGAGCTGTGCGCCGTTGGCTACGAGTCTGTGCGCCCGTGCGTGGGCGTACCGCACCCGGAAGAGCGGATTGCGCTCGTGCTGTACGAGGAGGGGCGCGGGGGCGAGGGCGAGATGGTGCGCGGCGGGCCGGAGCAGCGCCCAGCGCGCGGCGTCGTCTCCGATGGCCTCGTAGGTCTCGTACGTCTCGCACGGCACCGGGAGTACGGGAATCAGCTCACCGTCAGGGTCGAGACGGGCGTCGGCACCCTGGGCGCGGAGCAGCCTCAGCACGGTGTCGGTGACCAGCCCGGCGCGGGGCTCGGCGGCGGGGCGGAGCCGTGGGCGGGTGCCGGAGAGCGCGGTGGAGTACCCGTACCGGAGGCCTTCGGCGAGTACGCGCCGGACGACGCGCGTGTCGTCCTGCTCGTCCAGGGTGAAGTTGAGGAAGCCGGGCCCGGTGATCTCGACGGCACGGATGCCGGGATGGGGGTCGAGCCGTTCCCTGAGGATCGCGGCCACGGCGCGGGCGTCGAGCCCGGCGGGCCGGGCGAGCCCGAGGGCCACACTGCTGGCGTAGTCGCCGACTCCCCCGGCCCGCGGCCGCTCGACCTTGACGCGCGGGGGCACCTCGACCCGGAGCGCACCCTCGTCGACCGCACGGCGCACGGCGTGCAGCACGGTGAGAGAGAGGTCCGCGGGGGTCACGGGACCAGCCTAGGGGAGGAGGGGGGAGGGAACGCGAACGGGTTTCGGCATGTGGGCGGTGCGGGTCGGAATGGCGGGGGCGGCGCGGCCCGAAGCCACGGCTCGAACACGACGAGGCGCGGCGCGGCACCGCCGGTTCGATACGACGGGGCGCGGAGCGGCGCCGTCGGTTCGACACGACGGGGCGCGGAGCGGCGCCGTCGGTTCGACACGACGGGGCGCGGAGCGGCGCCGTCGGTTCGACGGCGGAACCATCCCTTCCGTACCGCCCTGGGCTAGCCGTTCGGCCTCAAACTCCAGGCGCCCTGCCGTCCCTCCCCTGCGGCCGGCTCCTCACCGGCGTCCTGCCCACCCGCCTCGTCCCGCGGCCCGCGCCGCTCCCGCGGCTCCCGGTGCATGAGCTGCCGTACGACCCGGACGAGCTCGGCCGGCTCGAAGGGCTTCGCGAGGAACGCGTCGACTGCGGAGACACCGGCGCCGTCCGTCTCGTACTCGGTGCAGGCGCTGATGATCGCCACCGGCAGATGACTCGTCCGCGGATCCTCCCGCAGCCGCGCGGCGGTCTTCAGTCCGTCCAGCCGGGGCATGACGACGTCCAGGGTGACCACATCAGGACAGACCTGATGCACCACATCGAGACACTCGGCACCATCGGCCGCGGTCACCACCTCGAACCCCTCGAGTTCGAGATTGACCCTGATCAGCTGACGGATCACGCGGTTGTCGTCCACAACCAGCACCCGCCCGGACACCCCTGACACACGTCGAGAGTAGGTCGCGGGGAGCGGCCGCGTCCGGCTTTTGCCCACTTCTGACCCGTGCGAGCGAACGCCGCCTCGGTGACGCCCCGGAAATACCTGTTCACAGGCACCCTCCGGGAGCTGGTAGTGTTCTTCCCGTCGCCGCGAGAAGCGGCGGAGCCCCCGTAGCTCAGGGGATAGAGCAACGGCCTCCGGAGCCGTGTGCGCAGGTTCGAATCCTGCCGGGGGCACTTCGCAGGAAGTGCCAAAAGACCCCGTGATCAGCAAAACGCTGAACACGGGGTCTTGTTGTATGTGCAGCCGTGGGGCAGCGGCCCGGGCCGTGGGGCGAAAGGAGAAAGGCCCCCGCGGACAGGGTGGATCACCCTCGGATCTCCCGTACCGGCACGTCGTTCTCGTCGCTCAACTCCAGCGCGTACGCGAGCCCGAAGGCAGCGAGGAGCTTGCCCAACTCGTCGAAGCGCGCCGGGTCCACAACTCCGCTCAGCAGGACGTCCGGGCCGTCGACCGGATCGAGCTCCACCTGACACCAGCTGGTTTCCACCTCGTAGCCGTCCCAGGATGACGATCGCGAGCACCAGCCGGCCCGGACGAAGCACGCGGCCGCGGCAGAGGCGTCACGACAACCGTGCAGCACACCGCACACGTTGTTGTCCGCGTCCGTCCACGAGGCATCGAGCCTTTGGCCTTCATCGGATATGTCCACGCGCGGAGTATGCGGCAGCTGACCGGCCAAGATCACTCCGGGGGTGCGGGCGAGCGGGACAACCTCAACGAGCTCATCGCCGTGGCCGAGGCCGAGCACGGACCCGTCACCGACGAGGAGATCCAGTCTCTGCGTGATCAGCTCACGCAGACACGCCGCGAGCAGGCTCGGCGCGGAGCGAGCGCGGCGTGAGCCGCTCGCCCGCTGTCCCCGGCGGGACCCTCGTCCTGGACAGGGAAGGACTGGCCAAGGCCGTTCTACGCGACCGTACGGTCACCACCTGGCTCGCCCTGGCGCGCGCGGACGACCTGCGCGTGATCACCTCGGCGGCCACACTCGTCGAAGTGGTCCACCCTCGCGTCAACCGTCCCGCCCTGGAATGGACGCTCTCCCGCCTGGTCATCGAACCGATCACCGAGGTGCTCGCCCGCCACGCCGCCACACTCCTCTCCGATGCCGGCCTGCACGGCCACAAGCACGCCATCGACGCGATGCTCGCCGCCACCGCACTGGCCGCCCCGGGTCCCGTCACGATCCTCACTTCCGATCCCGAGGACCTCGCCACGCTGTGCGGCGGACGCGCCACTGTCATCAAGGTCTGACCTCGGCCACAGGAGAGCGGCTCGGCACTCCAACGGGGCAGCTCTGGCTGCGGGGCGGTGGGCCGGCGGGGAGTCTGGGGGCATGGAACGCCGGGCCAGGGTCACAGTGCTTCCGCCGGACAGCCGAGGGCTGCGCGAGGTGCGCGTCGGCGCCGAGACGGTGGGCCGCGCATGGTCGCTGCGGGACCTGCGGGGCATTCTCCGCAACCACGGCTACCCGCGGGACATGGACCTGGAGGACAGGTCCCAGGTGAGCTGGTCGGGTGGCGGCAGCGACGTGTGGCCGGATCACCCGCGGCGGCGGCGCGCGACCATCGGGTTGATGGCGTTCGGGCTGGTGGCGTGCATGGCCCTGCTGATCGTCATCGGCGTTCCGGACGCCTTCGACGCGATGACGTTCGCCGGGCGGATGACCGGCTTCCTGTTCATCCTCGGAGGGGTGACCGAAGCCGCCGCGGCCATCGCGACCTTCGACTACTGGGGCAAACGGAGTCTGAACATCTCGGGGGCCGTCGTCCTCGTCGGCGTGCTCATCGCGGTGACCGTCACGACCCTGCTGGTCATCCTGTGGTTCCAGGAAACCGAGGCCACGATTTACACGCTGGCCTTCTTCCCGCATTTCTTCTGGTCTCTGTGGGCGCTGTGGGTGGTCGTCCGGGAGAAGATCTGGCGCGGCACTCCGCACCCCACGAAAATCGCGACGGGGGTCGTCGTCACGGCGGTCCTGGCCGGGGGCAACTTCGCCTATTCCGCGCTGTACCAGCCGACGGCCGTTCCGGCCAACCTGGTGTTGCAGGTTCGGTACGGAACTCCGCGGGCGGACCTCGAACGACCCGTCATCCATATCCCCGTGACGCTTTACCTCAAGAACACCGGGGCCGTCGGGCTGTACGTCCTCGCGGACGGCTGGACGGTGTACGGGCGCACGGAAAAGTACGTCGAGAAGAGCACGGGGTTGCGGGATCGCCAACCGGCGCTGGAGGCGGGAGAGGACATCGCCCGCCACATCGAGTCCTTGGGCTGGACGACCCTCGGCACCGGCCCTTTCTCCGGCCCCGGGACATGGTTCGAACCGGGCGAGGAATACAGCGAGCAGAAGATGGTCGAGGTGCCCAAGAACGCGAAGTACGACGTGCTCGAAGCCGAACTCGAGGCCATGGTCATGCGGAAGGACCACGGAATGATCGACATGGACGCCTTCGGAACCGCACAGGAGTCGTGGGACAAAAAGTCGACGTTCTACTGCCCACCTAAGGATTGCGGCGAGTGGCTCGTGTACCACGCTGAAGTGAGGTTCAACTCCAACGTGATCACCGTGACGCGAAAGCCCCGCTACGTGACGTCGTGGTGGCACGTCAATGCGGAGGACTCCGACTGGGATGCTTCCATCTCGACGTTCAGCGGGAAGGGGGAGGTCACGGACGGCGAAACCAAGCAGGAGTACCGCCGCTTCGACCTCTTCACCGTGGACGCCCAGGCCTCCATCCCCTTCGCCGACGTCGTCCACCCGCGCGCCCCCTGAGCGACCCACCGCACCCGTCGAGCCCGCTCAACATCCGCTCAACGGAGGCTCGACACGCGGCGTGCATGATCGGCTGGAACTTGATCGTGCAAAGGAACGAGGGGGCCGCGTTGACCGGGGGTTGGAGAAAGGTCGCCGTCGTCGGGGGCGGGCCCGCAGGGCTGTTCCTGGCGCGATTGATCCGTATGGCGAGGCCTGCCGTATCGGTCGACGTGTACGAGCGGAACGCTCCCGACGAGGCGTCCGGCTTCGGTGTGGTCTTCTCGGCCCGCACGATGTCCGAGCTGCGGAGGAACGACCCGGAGACCCACGCCCGCATCGTCGCCGCGAGCGTGGCCGTGTCGGACATGGAGCTGCGGCATCCGCGGGCCACGCTGCGGTACGGCGGGTTCGACTTCTCCAGCATCTCGCGCCGGGCCCTGCTGCTGATCCTGCGGGAGCAGGCCGCGAAGGCCGGTGCCACGCTCCACTTCGGGAAGCTCGTGGCGCCCGGCAGCCTCGACGATGCCGATGTCGTGGTCTACGCCGACGGGGCGAACTCCTCGCACCGGGACGTGGATCCGGAGCGCTTCGGCACCTCCGTACGGCACGGCTCGTCCCCGTACATGTGGCTGGGCACCCACGCCCCGTTCGACGCGGCGACGTTCGCGTTCGTCGAGACGGAGCACGGGCACTTCGCCGGCCACGCCTATCCGTACGCGGACGGCATGACGACCGTTGTCGTCGAGACCGATCCGGGCACCTGGAAGGCGTCCGGGATGGACCGCGCCGGGGACTTCTCGCGGAATCCGGGCGGCAGCGACGAGGAGGCCCTGGCCCAGCTCGGTGAGATCTTCGCTGAGCATCTCGGCGGGCATCCGCTGATCGGCAACCGGAGCCGTTGGTCCACCTTCCGGACCGTGCACAACGAGCGGTGGTCCGAGGGCAACGCGGTCCTGCTCGGCGACGCCGCCCACACCGCGCACTTCACGGTCGGCTCCGGGACCAAGATGGCGATGGAGGACGCGATCTCCCTCGCGGCGGCGCTCCAGCGCAACACCGATCCGGGACCGGCGTTCGCCGAGTACGAGCGCGAACGCCGCGGCCCGGTGGCCCGCACCCAGGAGTGGGCGGAGCCGAGCATGCGCTGGTGGGAGACGTTCGGGCGGCGTCTGCACATGGCGCCGGCCCAGTTCGGTCTGCACTTCATGACCCGGACCTCCGCGCTGTCCTACGAGGGGCTGCGCCGCCGCTTCCCCGACCGGGTCGACGAGGCCGAGGCCGCCTACCGGACGTCGGGAGGCGCCGCCGGAGCCGCGCCGGCAGCGGCTGCCGTGGACCTGCGGCCGAACGCGGTCACGGAACCCCTGCTCCTCGGTTCCGTCCGGCTCCGCAACCGCCTCGTCGAGGTGTTGCCGGAGGACTGCGGCGACCGGGAGGCCGCCGTTCGCGCCGCCGAGGCGCGCGGAGCCGCCCTGGTCCTCGCCAGGCAGCGGCCCGGGCTCTCCCTCGGCCTGCCCGTACCGCCGCACCCGGAGCCTGCTGCTCGGTGATGACGGTGGCCGTGCGCCGCCGTCTGGAGCGCCTGTTCCGGCTGAGCCTGCCCGCGACCCTGCTGTGGAACCGGCCCACGGTCCTCGCGATCGCCGAGTACCTGGTCGAGTGCCTCGCCCCGGCCGACTCCGCCGCCGAGGGCGACGAGGCCGCCGCGGCCGGCCGAGCATCCGGTCCACGAGGGGCTGCACGCCACGTACATGCTGGCCCTGTACCGCTCCGACCGGCGGTGCGAGGCGCTCGCGGTGTACCAGCGGCTGCGTACGGCGATGATCGAGAACCTCGGCCTCGAACCGTCGGCCCGGATCCGGAACCTGCAGCAGGACATCCTCCGCTCCGGCGACAGGAACGAGCCGGCGCCCGAACTGACCGCCCTGCTGCGGTCGCAGTCCAAGACGATCGACGAACTGACCCTGCGCATCGCGGAGATAGAGAGCCGACTGGGCCTGCGCGGCGCCGGGAACGCGTCGCGGGAGAGCGGGCACAGCCATGCGCGGTGAACCGAGGTACGCCTATCTGGGACCGGAGGGAACGTTCACCGAGGCGGCCCTTCGGCTGCTGCCCGAGACGTCCGGAGCGGTGTGCGAGCCCCTTCCTACCGTGCGGTCGGCCCTGGACGCGGTGCGGTCGGGTGACTGCTTCGCGGCCGTGGTGCCGCTGGAGAACTCGGTACGCGGTGTGGTGCCGGCGACGCTGGAGGAGCTGATCTCCGACGGCGCCCGGCTCCAGTTCGACGCGGAGATCGAACTGCCGGTGACCTTCGCGCTGATGGCGCGGCCGGGCACGGAGATCCAGGACGTCCGGCGGGTGCTCAGCCACCCGCACGCCCACGGCCAGTGCCACCGCTGGCTCGCCGAGCGGATGCCCGGGGCGGAGGTCTGCCTCTCGACGTCCACCGCCGCGGCGGCCCGCGAGATCGCGGAGTCCCCGCTGCCGCACACCCGTTACGACGCGGCGATCGCGGCGCCCATCGCCGCCGCCCGCTACGGCCTGTCCGTCCTCGCCTCCCGCATCGGCGAACGCCGGGACGCCGTCACCCGCTTCGTCTCCGTACGCGCCACCGGCCCGTCCCCGGCCCGCACCGGCCGCGACCGCACGTCCCTCGTGGTGACCGCCGACGGCGCCCGCGCGGGAGCCCTGGTGGACATCCTGGCCGAGTTCTCCACCCGCGGCGTGGGCCTCACCTGGATCCAGTCCTGGCCGACCGGTACGGCCCTCGGCAACTACCACTTCTTCCTGGACGTCGACGGCCACATCGAGGACGCCGCCGTGGGCGACGCGATGATCGCCCTGCGACGCCGGGCCGTGGACATCTGCTTCCTGGGCAGCTACCCCCACGTGGGCGGGGAGAGGGGGCGGCTGCACGACAGCGCCGCGCCCGCGGGCGAGGCGAGCCCGGAGGCCTGGCTGAGCGCGTTGCGGACGGGAGAGGTGCTCACTGCCGGAGTGAGGTGACGCTCAGGCGACACCGAGGGACCGGTAAGGGCCAAGGGAACGGCAAGGGCCGCGCGGCGTGATCGCCGCGCGGCCCTCGGGCTTCACAGGTGCAGGTGGGACTGCTTAGTTGACGTTGATCGCCGACCAGGCGGCGGCCACCGCGTTGTACTGGGTGCTGCCCGCGCCGTACAGGTCCTTCGCCGCCGAGAGGGTGGCGGTGCGGGCGCCGGAGTAGCCCGTGGTGGAGGTCATGTAGGTGGTGAGGGCCTTGTACCAGATCTTGTACGCGGCCTGGCGGCCGATGCCGGTGATCGTGGCGCCGTTGTAGGTGGGCGAGTTGTAGGAGACACCGTTGATGGTCTTGGCGCCGCTGCCCTCCGAGAGGAGGTAGAAGAAGTGGTTGGCCGGGCCCGAGGAGTAGTGCACGTTCAGGCGGCCGACGGTCTTCGACCAGTAGTCGGCGGAGCTGCCGTCCTTGCTGGGCTTGTCCATGTAGCGCAGCGGGGTGCCGTTGCCGTTGATGTCGATCTTCTCACCGATGAGGTAGTCACCCTGGTCGGTGGAGTTGTTGGCGTACCACTCGACCGACGTGCCGAGGATGTCGGAGGTGGCCTCGTTCAGGCCGCCGGACTCGCCGCTGTAGCGGAGGTTGGCGGTGGACGCGGTCAGACCGTGGGACATCTCGTGGCCGGCCACGTCGAGCGACGTGAGCGGGTGGGTGTTGTTGATGCCGTCGCCGTAGGTCATGCAGAAGCAGGAGTCGTCCCAGAACGCGTTGACGTACGCGCTGCCGTAGTGGACGCGGGAGTAGGCGGCGACGCCGTCACCGCGGATGCCCGAGCGGCCGAGCTCGTTCTTGTAGAAGTCCCAGGTGACGGCCGCACCGTAGTGGGCGTCGGCGGCCGCGGTCTCGCGGTTGGAGGAGAGGCCGTTGCCCCACGTGTCGGTGGAGTTGGTGAAAAGCGTGCCCTGGCCGGTGGTGCCGCCGTTCAGGTCGTACGTCTTGTGGCCGCCGCGGCCGGCGTCGGTCAGGGTGAAGCCCGAGCCGCCGGTGGAGGTGCCGAGGGTGACCTGGCCGCTGTACTCGGTGTTGCCGATGCCCGTCTCGATGGCCTCGTAGGACTCGAGCTCCTTGCCCGTGTTGGCGTCGGTGATGACGTGACGCTTGCTCGGGGTGCCGTCGGCCTGCGTGCCGGTGACGATGGTCTCCCAGGCGAGGACGGGCTTGCCCGTGACGGCCCAGATGACCTTGCGGGCGGAGGACGCGGTGGCGGCCTTGTTGCCCGCGGCGCCGGACTCGGCGACGGCGTGCTTGCCGACGGTGGCGGCGGCGAGGGCCGGGGTGGTCGAGGCCACGGCTATCTTCGCGCTGGTCGCCTTGGTGGTGGAGCGGGCGCCGTCCTTCTTCTGGTGCACGACGAGGTCGCCGCCGAGGACCGGCAGGCCCTGGTAGGTGCGCTCGTAGCGGGTGTGGACGGTGCCGTCGGCGTCCTTGACGACGTCGCGGACGACCAGCTTCTCCTGGCCGGACAGGCCGAGGGCCTTGGCGGTGTCGGCCGCCACGGCCTGGGCGTCGTGGATGGCGGCGGCGCGCTGGCTGCCGGAGAGGCTCAGCGCGGTCGCGCCGGCCTCACGCTGGGCGGCGGTGTCGGCGGCGGTGGCCGATCCGGCCTGGATACCGACGACGACCATGGCGGCGGAAGCGATCAGGGCGGCGGCGGTGGTACGACGGTGCGAGGACTGCAGGCGGGTCACGCGGGCTCCTTCGCTGTGAAGCGTGGGGGTTGCTGTGGGGGGTGGTGCGGAGGTGAGCGTGCCACCAACCAGCCTTGATTGACAGGTATGCAACAAGGATTTGACCTGCAGTTGTCCGAAGGGCGGCCAACTCCGTCCGCTATACGGGGAGGTGACCGCCTCAAGGGTCGTGCGGGGGTGCAATAGGGGTCGTGCAGGGTCGCGGAGAGGGTTTGTGAAAGGTGGTTTCGGAACTCCGGCCGCCTCCTCCGAGCCCCCTTCACGACCCCCTCACGACCCCCTCGCGACCCCCACCCGGCCTCTCCCGACCACCCGCGGGCGACCCTTCGACCGCCTCGCGGCCCCGGCGTCAGTCGAAGACCGGGCCCGAGATCCGCGCCCGCTTCAGCTCCGCGAAGCCCGCCACCGACGCCGCGAGCAGCGTCGCCCGCCACAGCCGCGCCGCCTCCTCGCCCCGCGGCACCCGGGTGAGGACCGGGCCGTTGAAGCCCAGCGGCTGCCCGTCCGGGCCCGGCACCGCGAGGACCGGGCTGCCGGCCTCCTCGCCGACGGCCGTCTGGCTCGCCTCGTGCGAGGCGCGCACCTCGCCGTCGTACGTGTCGTTCCTCGCGTACGGCATGAGCTCGCCGGCCGGCAGGCCCGCCGCCGTCAGCGCCTCCTCGATCACGTCGAGCTCGGGCGCCCGGCCGCCCGGGTGGTAGCGGGTGCCGAGCTCGGTGTAGAGCCGGCCGGCCGCCTCGTTGCCGTACTTGTCCTTGACCGCGGCCAGGGCCCGCACCGGGTACCAGCCCTTGGGGCCGAGCAGCTCCCGGTACTGCTCCGGGATCTGGTCCAGCCGGTCCTCGTTGAGGACGGCCAGGCTCATCACGTTCCAGCGGATCTCGGCGAGACCCTGGCGCTCGGCCTCCACCAGCCAGCGGGAGGTCACCCAGGTCCACGGGCACAGCGGGTCGAACCAGAAGTCGACAGCGACGCGCGTCTGCTCTTCGGTGGTGCTCATTTCCGTTCCTCTCCTCCGTACGTACGACGACGGGGTCCACGTCCGCCGCGTGCCGCCGCGACCGACGTGAACCCCTCACGAATCTGCGTCAGTTGGTCGCCAGGCCCAGGACCACCGGCGCGGCGGCGAGCAGCGCCAGGACCACCGGGACCGGGGCGCCCTTGCCGTCCTTGGCGCGGATGTGCGTGACGAACGCGCCGAGGAAGTACAGGACCACGCCGACACCGGCGGCGATGCCCAGCGGGCGGAACCAGATGCCGGCGATCAGGCCGATCGCGCCCAGGATCTCCAGGATCGCGAGGCGGGGCAGCCAGGAGTCCGGGACGTTGACCTTCTGCATGCCGGCCACGATCTTCTCGTCGCGGACCAGCTTGCCGCGCGCCGAACCGACGAGGACCAGCGAGACCAGGATCGCCAGGACGACATAAGCGATGAACACGGTTGCTCCTTGAGCGGGTGAGGGGGAAAGGGGACGGGGACGGGGACTGTCCAGGAGAGAGAAGGAGGTCAGGGGCGCGGGATCGCCTCGACCACGCTGCTCGGCGAGCGCGTCGGCAGGATCCGCGTGAGGGTGAAGCCGGCGGCGTCGAGCAGGGCGCGGAACTCCTCTGCGGTGCGCTCCTGTCCGCCGCTCAGCACCATCATGTTGAGGTCGATGATCTTGCTCGGCGAGAAGCCGCCGCCCTCCGGCACGACCGTGTCGACGACGAGCAGCCGCCCGTCGGCGGGCATCGCGCGCCGCACGGACTTGAGGATCTCGATGCTCGACTCGTCGTTCCAGTCGTGCAGGACCCACTTCATCGTGTAGAGGTCGGCGCCCTCCGGCACCTTCTCGAAGAAGCTGCCGCCGATCAGCTCGCAGCGGTCCGCGAGGCCCGCCTCGGCCACCCGGGCGCGGCCGTTGGCGACCACGTGCGGCAGGTCGAGGACGATGCCGTGGGCCTTCGGCTGGGCGCGGAGGATGGCGGACAGGAAGCCGCCCTCGCCGCCGCCGACGTCGACGATCGTGCCGTACGGGGTGAAGTCGAAGGCCTCCACGACGGCGTCGGCGACCATCGCGGTGAGGCCGGTCATAGCCTTGCCCAGGTGGTCGGCCAGCTCCGGCGTGCGCTCGAAGTACTCCCAGATCGGGTGGCCGTTCGCGGCCTCGAAGACCGGGGCGCCGGTACGGACGGACTCCGCGAGCAGGCCCCAGGTGCCGTGGTGGGCGGCGCCGAGCTCCAGCTGGACCAGGGAGGCGAGCGAGCCGGGGACGTCGGTGCGCAGCGTGTCGCCGAGCGCGGTGGTGGCGTAGCGGCCCTCGTCGTCGACGCTCAGGACGTCGACGCCTTCGAGGGCGCGCAGCAGGCGGTGCAGGGAGCGCGGGTCGGTGCCGGTCGCCGCCGCGAGTTCGGCGGCGGTCCGGGGGGCCTCGGCCACGAGGTCGGGCAGGCCGAGCGCGGTTCCGGCGTGGACGGCCCGGGACACCCAGTAGCTGGTGACGATCTCGAACATCCGCTGGAAGTCGGGCTGCCGGTCCTGCTGCTCAGGTCCGCTGGTGCGTGCGTCCATGGGGAGGTCTGCTCCGGTGCTCGTGAAGGCGGGACAAGGGACGTGGAAGGGCGCGGGCGCGGGCGTCGGGCGCGCGGCCGTACGGGGTGGCAGGGGCCACCCCGTACGGTCGTGCTGCGGTGCGCGCCGTGCGCCGTGCCGGCGCCGGCTGTTGCTGGTGGGTGCCGGTACCGGTGCCGGTCGCTGGTTGCCGGTTGCCAGGCCGGTTTCCGGTGCCAGTGGCGGTTGCGGGTGCCGGTGCCGGTGCCGCAGGTCAGGCCTCAGGCGGCCGGCGACCGGCCACCGGCGACCGCCCAGCGGCCACCGGCGTCAGGCGTCAGGCGTCAGGCGTCAGGCGACCGTGACGCCGATCTTGCCGACCGTGCCGGCGCCGAAGGCGGCGAAGCCCTGGCCGACCGCCTCCAGGGCGACACTCTGGGCGATCGGCACCGTCAGGGCGCCGGAGACGACGGCGTCGGCGAGGCGCTGCAGGGTGGCCGGGTCGGGGTTGGCCATCACGGAGGTGACGGTGATGTCGAGCTCGGCGGCCGCCTCCGGGCCGAAGCCCAGGGTGGAGGCCAGCCGGCCGCCGGCGGCGACGAGCGCGGCGACGGCGACCGGGTCGCCGGCCAGGTGGGCCGCGGCCTGCACGCCGTTCGGGGCGATGGCCTTGACCTGGGCGGCCAGGTCGCCGGTGTGGTCGACGACGTGGGCGGCGCCGAGGCCCTTGACGAAGTCGGTCTCCTCGCCCGGCTTGGCGGTGGCGATGACGGTGGCGCCGGCCTTGGCGGCGAGCTGCACCGCGTACGCGCCGACACCGCCGGTCGCGCCGACGATCAGCACGGTCTCGCCCGACTGCGGGGCGAGGGCGTCGACGACGCCGACGGCGGCCGAGCCGGCCAGGCCGAGCGCGCCGGCGTGAGCGGCGTCCAGGCCCTCGGGGGCGGCGGCGATGCCGTAACCCTCGCCCACCACCACGTAGTCGGCGAGCGCGCCGTCCTGGACGACGGGCTTCATCACGACGCCGAAGACGCGGTCGCCGGCGGCGCGCTGGACGCCCTCGCCGACGGCCTCGACGGTGCCGGCGAAGTCCTTGCCGAGCGTCACCGGGAACTTGTGCTCAAGGACGTCCTTCAGGAAGCCGTAGATGACGGCGCCGTCGAAGCCGTTGAGGGAGGAGTGGCTGACCTTGACGAGGATCTCGCCCGGACCGGGAACCGGCTTGGGCACCTCGGTGACGGTCGGGGCCGCGCCGAATTCGTCGATGGTCACTGCGCGCATGGGTGTTTCCTCTTTCCGATGAAACGGCGGAACGGTGAATGCGGGTGAAGCGGAAGGTGAAGCGGAAGGCGAACCGTTGCCCGGGTACGCCGGCGGTCAGGCCACGGCCTGCTCGTACGAGGCACGCAGCACCGTCGCCGCGACCTCCAGCTCGTCCTCGTCACGCGGCGCGTAGAGCATCACGATGCTGTTCGGGAACTCCGCGCGGCGGGTGATGGGGTGCGGCTCGGTCCAGCCGAGCTCGGTGAGCGTGGCCAGGGCGTCCAGCGGCACGCACAGGTGCATGAAACCGGAGCGGTGGATGTGGCCGAACTCGTCCACCGACGGGTGCAGGAACATCTCGAACGGCCGGTTCTGCCGGTTGAGGCGCAGGGCGAGCGAGCCGGGCTCGGAGACCAGGCTGGGGCTGGTGAAGACGCCGGGCAGTTCCTGGGCACGGGCGATGAGCGCGTCGCGGATCTCCCGCGGCGAGAAGTCCTCGAGCTGGTCGTGCGGAATCTCCCGGCCGGTCGTCGCGGGACGGGTCCCCTTGCGCGGGGGCAGAACGCTCAGATCGACGGCCATGGGAATTCCTCCGGGTGCGGTGCGAGGTGCGGCGAAGCCGCGCACTTTCCGTGCGCTGGTTACTTCTTGTTTCCGACAGAATTCTGGGCGATCCTTCTGCTGTGGCAGAAGACGGCACTTCAAAAATCCCTACGCACATGAATGTTCCCGAGCAGGTCGGAGAGGGTCTCACCACCTGTCAGCTACGGGATGTGCTCGACCGGGTCGGCGACAAATGGAGCGTCCTGATCATGGCGCTGCTCGGCGACGGGCCGCGGCGCTATTCGGAGCTGCGCCGCTCGATCGACGGCATCTCGCAGCGGATGCTCACCCTGACGCTGCGCAGTCTGGAGCGGGACGGTCTGGTGATCAGGACCGTCACGCCGAGCACGCCGCCGCGGGTGGACTACGAGCTGACGCCGGTCGGCCACACCCTCTCCCGTGAGGTGGCCTCGCTCATCAAGTGGTCCGAGGAGCACCGCGAGTACATCAGCATGTCCCGGCTCACGTTCGACTCGGACTGAGCCCGTACGGCATGCCGACGGCCGGCGGCCCGCTCTCGGCGGGCCGCCGGCCGTCGGCGTGTCCGGTCCGCGACGTCAGGAGACGCGCATCTGGGCCATCATGCCCATCGCCGCGTGGTCGAAGATGTGGCAGTGGTAGAGGTACGTCCCCCGGTAACCGGTGAACGTGGCCTGGATCTTGACCGTCTCCCCCGGGTTCAGGTTGACGGTGTCCTTGAGCCCGACCTCCGGCCCCGAGGTGATCGGCTTCCCGTTCCGTTCGAGGACCCGGAACTGCACCAGGTGGATGTGGAAGTTGTGCGGGATGATCTTGTTGGCGTTGGTGACGGTCCAGATCTCCGTGGTGCCGTAGGCGATCTCGGTGTCGATCCGGTTCATGTCGTAGCTGACGTTGTTGATGTAGCCCATGTCCGTGGCCATGCCGTTCTCGTCCATGCTCAGGGTGAACGAACGGTTGACCGTGGCCGGCGGGAGGGCCGGGAAGGTGCGCATCTGGTACGGGATGGCGCCGAAGTCCTTCGCCCCCGTGCTGCCGATCCGGAACTGGAGCACCTTGGTGATCTGGTCCGCCGGGCCGCCTGGCATGGCGTCGGCCGCGTTCCGGAGCTCCACGGTGCTGTTCAGCGGGTAGTCGTAGAAGTCGATGAGGATGTCGACGCGCTCGCCGGGAGAGAGCATCACGCTGCTCATGTCCTGCGGCTTCTCCAGCAGTCCGCCGTCGGTGCCGATCAGCGTGAACGTGCCGCTGGACAGGCTGAGGTTGAAGTACCGCATGTTCGAGGTGTTGAAGATGCGGAAGCGGTACTGGCGGTGTTCGACGTTGAAGTACGGCCACGCCTTGCCGTTGGCGAGGATGACGTTCCGGTTCAGGAAGTCGTCCATGGCGTAGACGAGCTGGCCCTGGTCGTCGAAGCGGGCGTCGCGCAGCTGGATCGGCACGTCGTACGCGCCCGTCGGCAGGATGGTGTTGCTCTTCTCGACGTCGTCGGTGAGCAGGTACGTGCCGCTCAGGCCGCGGAAGACGTTCTCGGACTCGGCGTGGTGCGCGTGGTCGTGGTACCAGAGGTTCGCGTGCGGCTGGTCGTTCGGGTACGTGTAGGTCTTGGTGCCGCCGTTCGCCGCGATGAGGTCCATCGGGCCGCCGTCGCTGTCCATCGGCACGTGCGCGCCGTGCAGGTGGACGGAGGTGGCGACGGGCAGGTTGTTCGTCTGCTGCACCACGGCCCGCACGCCCGACTTGGCGCGGATGACGGGGCCCGGGAAGCTGCCGTTGAAGGTACGGACCCGGGTGAGGCGGCCCGGCAGGATCTGAACGTCCGCCTCCTTCATGGTCATCGCGTAGTAGTCCGCGGTGCCGGTGGAGGAGTACGGGGCGAGCGTCGGCGGGATCGGCATGGCCTGGGCGAACTTGGGCACGGTGGCCGGATCGAGGTCGGCCGCCTCGGCGGTGCCGCTCGCGACCGGTATCAACAGGCCCGCGGCGCCGGCCGTACCGGCCACCGCCGCGCCCGCCTTGAGTACGTTTCGACGAGTGATCACGAAAATCCCCCATGATGCCCCCGGTGAACGGCCGAGACCGGCGTCCGGGAGTAGTCCGTCGTGAACGAGAGTCCGGCCACGGAGAATCGGGCCGGATCATGGCCATAATTCTCCGGTGGCCCCACGACTTGATCAATGGAGGAGGATTCAGGGGTACGTGCAATTCCGCAGGTCATGCACGCGCCGCGTCAGTTTTCGGCATGCGAATGTCAAGATTCCGCCAGTACGGACCGAAGCCCGTCGGGCACCCTAGGCCGGAATTCGTCGTTCCATTGCGAGGGTCTCGGCCAGCGAATCGCCGATCGGCTCGGCGATCGACTCGGCGATCGACTCGGCGATCGACTCGTGGTGCCGGATGACCTCGGCGACGACGAAGCGCAGGAACTTCTCGGCGAAATCGGGTTCGAGCCCGGCCGACTCGGCGATGGCCCGCAGCCGGGCGATCTGCCGGGCCTCACGGGCCGGGTCGGCCGGCGGCAGACCGTGCTCCGCCTTCAGCTCGCCGACCCGGCGGGTGTGGGCGAAGCGCTCGGCGAGCAGGTGCACGACGGCCGCGTCGAGGTTGTCGATGCTGGCCCGCAGCCGCGCGAGTTCCGCCCGTGCCTCTGCTGCTGCCGTCGTGCCTGCCACGTCTGTCATGCCTGCCAGGCCTGCCAGGCCTGCCAGGCCCGTCATGCCTGTCATGCCTGCTCCTCGCGGTGCAGGAACTCCGAGACCAGGAAGGCCAGATCGAGCGACTGGCTGCGGTTGAGCCGCGGGTCGCACGCCGATTCGTACCGCTCGAAGAGGTCGGGGAAGCCGAGGTCGTGGCCGCCGCCGACGCACTCCGTCACGTCGTCGCCGGTGAGCTCGACGTGGATGCCGCCGGCGTGCGTGCCGAGCGACCTGTGCACCTCGAAGAAGGCGCGGACCTCGCCGAGGATGTCGTCGAAGTGCCGGGTCTTGTGGCCGGACGGGGCCTCGACGGTGTTGCCGTGCATCGGGTCGCAGACCCAGGCCACCCGGGCGCCGGACGCGGTGACCTTCTCGACCAGACCGGGCAGCACGTCGTGGACCCGGTCGACCCCGAGCCGTACGACGAAGGTGAGCCGGCCCGGCTCGCGGTTCGGGTCGAGCCGGTCGATCAGCCGGAGCGCGGTGTCGGCGGTGGTGCTGGGGCCGAGCTTCACGCCGATCGGGTTGTCGATGCGGGAGAAGTACTCGACGTGGGCGCCGTCGAGGTCCCGGGTGCGCTCGCCGATCCACAGCATGTGGCCGGAGGTGGCGTAGACGCGGCCGGCCTCGGGGTCGTGGCGGGTGAGCGGGGCCTCGTAGTCGAGAAGCAGGCCCTCGTGGGAGACGTAGAACTCGGAGTCGTCGAAGGCGCGCGGGCTGGCGCCGGTGGCCTGCATGAACTTCAGCGCGCGGTCGATGCCGTCGGCGATGGCCTCGTACTGCTCGCGCTGCGGGGAGGTGGCGATGAAGTCGCGGTTCCACTCGTGGACCTGGCTGAGGGCCGCGTAGCCGCCGGCGGTGAACGCGCGGACGAGGTTGAGGGTGTTGGAGGACGCCTGGTACATCCGCAGCAGCCGCTCCGGGTCGGGGACGCGGGCCTCGGCGGTGAAGGCGAGGCCGTTGACGGCGTCGCCGCGGTAGGTGGGGAGGGTGAGGCCGTCGCGGGTCTCGGTGGGCTTGGAGCGCGGCTTGGCGTACTGGCCGGCGATCCGGCCGACCTTCACCACCGGCATGGCGGCGGCGTAGGTGAGCACGGCGGACATCTGCATCAGCGTGTTCAGCTTGCTGTGCACGGTCTCGGCGGAGACCCGGTCGAAGGTCTCGGCGCAGTCGCCGCCCTGGAGCAGCAGCGCCTCGCCGCGCGCGACGGCGGCGAGCCGGTCCTTGAGCCGGTCGCACTCGCCGGAGAAGACCAGCGGGGGCGCGGCGGCGAGCTCGGCGGTGACGCGGAGGAGGGCGGCGGGGTCGGGGTACTCGGGCTGCTGGGCCGCGGGCAGCCCGCCCCATGTGTTCACCAGTTCGAATTCAAGGCTCGGGGTCTGGGATTTCAAGGTCTCCATGACGGAAGCTCCCGGAGAGGTGGCGAGGCGGGGTGTGACGGTCCCGCCGGGCGCCGCCCGCGAAGGGGACGCCCGGCCGGGACCGCCGGGCTGCGGCGGAGGGGAGCGCCGCAGGTCTTGTGGGATGTGGGAAGTCGGGCCGGTACGGGGTCAGGCGCGCTGGGCGTGCTCGCGCGCGCCCGCGAGCGCCGCCTTCAGCGACTCGGCCGCCATCTGCTGGAAGCCGGCGAGCCGCGGGACGTGACCGGACTTGGTCATCTCGGCGTGCAGGAAGGTCAGGTCGTCCGCGAGCGCGATCATGCTGAACGCGGCCTTGAGGTAGGGCTCCTGGAAGTCGTACGCGTGCCGGGGCGTCCCCGGGCCGTACGCGCCGCCGCGCGCGGTGACCACGACGACGCGCTTGCCGGCCAGCGGGCCGGTGCCGGTCTCGGGGTCGACGACCAGCGGCGCGACGACGACCCGGTCGAGCCAGGCCTTGAACGTCGACGGCAGCGAGAAGTTGTGCATGGGCAGGCCCAGGAGGATCGTGTCGGCCGCGAGCACCTCGTCGACCAGCTCCCAGGTGATCTCCCAGCTCTCCTTCTCCTCCACCGTCCGGGCCGCCCCGCGCGCCTCGTCGAGGTCACGGACGCCGGCCGTCTCGATCCGCTGCATGACGGCCATCTGCGCCCCGTCGATGTGCGGCACGGGCGCGACCCCGAGGTCGCGGTACACGATCGTCCCGCCCTCGTGCGCGGCCCGCCACGACGCGGCGAACTCGGCGGTGACCCGCCGGGTGGTGGAGCCGAGGCGGGCGCTGGTGTCGATGTGGAGCAGGGTGGGCATGAGGTGGTCTCTCCTGACGGTCCGGTGCGGTGGGAAAAGGACGGGGCGAGGAGCACGACGCGAAGCCCGCGTCAGGGGCGGCGTACGACCCGCCCACCGACCCGCGCGAACGCGAACGCGAACCGGCCGAGACCCCGGACCTCCCGGGAGGGCGGAAGGCCCGGGGGGCCGGACGGGGCGAGGGCCGGGGTGGCCCGAGGCCCCGGACGGGTCGAGGGCCGGGTGGGCCGGGCCGGGCCAGGCCGGGACAGACCAGGCCAGGCTGGACCTGGTCGGACCAGGCCGGACCCGGCCGGACCCGGCCAGGCCGGGCCGGGAAGCCTGGGGCTCCCGCCCCAGACCGGGCCACCGGGGCCGAGGCCCCCCGGCGGCCCGTGCCCGTCAGGCAGCCGCCCGCGCGCCCCGGAGGGCGGACGGACCGACTGCCGGCTCAGCCGAGCACGGACTCGGCCGGGCAGTCGGGGTCCGGCCCGACAGCCAAGCCGGTCGCCAGGCCCGGGGGCCTGAAACTCCGGGCCCGACCGAGAGGCCGAGGAGCAGGCAGCCCGGAGACCGGGCCTCCCGGCCCAGGCCGGAACAGGCCGGGCCCGAGACCCTGGCCTCCCTGCCCAGGCCGGGAGGCCGGACCGAGGGTCCCGGAGGGCCGGGGCTCCGTCAGGCAGCCGTCCGTGCCCCCGACAAGGCGTACTGAACGTCCGCCGACTGCGCGGTCGCGGAGCCGGCCACGGCAGCGGCACCCGGCGCCGGCCCGGCGGCCGGGCCCGTGATCGCGCCCGTGGGCGTGACCGCACCCGGGACCGCGCCCGCGGCCGTCCACCGCGGGTAGCTGCCCAGGAAGCGGGCTCCCGCGCCTACCGCCGGGAGGGCCGACAGGGCGCCGCGGACCGCCGGGTTCTCGACGTGGCCGTCGAGGTCGACGAAGTAGCGGTAGCTGCCGAGGCGTTCGCCGGTGGGCCAGGAGTGGATGCGGCTCACCGGGATGCCTCGGCCGGAGAAGAGGCCGAGGACGTCGGCGAGGCGGGACGGGCCGCCGTCGGGGGTGGTGACGACGAGGGAGGTGCGGTCGCGGGCGGTGCGGGCGGGCGGGAGCCAGGCCGGGGCGACCGCGACGAAGCGGGTGACCGCTCCGCCGCGGCGGCCGAGGCCCTCGGCCAGGATCCGGAGCCCGTACCGCTCGGCTGCCGGCGGAGCGGCGATCGCCGCCGTCCCGCCGCGCGCGCCCGCCGCCGCGGCCGCCGTGGAGTCGGCGGGCACGGTACGGGCGTCCGGCAGGTGCTCGGCCAGCCACCCCGCGCACTGCGCGAGCGCGTGCGGGTGGCTGACCACCTCCCGTACGTCCGCCAGCTCCGTACCCTCCGGCGCCATCAGGGCGAAGGTCACCGCGAGTTCCACCTCGCCGATGATGTGCAGCTCCGCCTCGGCCAGCTGGTCCATGGTGGCGGGCACGACGCCCTTCACCGAGTTCTCCAGCGGGACGACGGCGACCGCGCAGTCACCGCGCCGTACGGCGTCGAGCGCCGCCGGCACGCTGGGGTACGGCCGACGGGGCAGCTCCTCCGCGTAGCCGGGCAGCCTGCGCAGCGCCGCCTCCGTGAAGGTGCCCTCAGGGCCCAGATAGGCGTATGAGGCGAAGGTCATGGCCGGGGCACCCGTCAGCTCTCGATCACCCGGTGGAACGCGACCGTGTCGAAGATGTCCTCCATGCGGACGGCCTTGCCGTCGCGGAACGTCCACGAGTGGACGAACTGCAGCGTCTCGGTGTGGCCGGAGCGGGAGGTGACGTCACGGACGCCGAAGACGACGACCCGGTCGCCGTTGTCGAGGAACTCCAGCGGCTGGAGCTTCATCCCGCCGAGCACGGTCGGGACGTGGGCCAGGAAGGCGCGGACGCCGGCGTGGCCGTGCTTGGTGCCGCCGAGGCCGTACTTGTCCATGCTCTCGGGGTGGATCCACTGCATGTCCTCGGCCATGGTCGCGACGAGCGCGTCGACGTCACGGTCGCGGAAGGCCGCGTAGGCGGCGTGGATCAGGTCCAGGTTGCTCGCGGTGGAGGTCGCCGTGGAGGTCGAGGTGGGGGTCGTGGTGGTCATCTGCGCGTGCCTCAGGCCTTCTTCGCGTACTCGGGATACATGGACTCGACCGTGCGGCGGATGCCCTCGCGCCAGTCGACCTTGCACGGGCCGGTCAGCTGCTTCCGCAGCGTCGGGTCGAACTGGTAGGTCTCGCGGGTGACCTCGCTCGGCGCGAGCTTGGCCTCGACGCCGGTGAGCTCCTCCAGGTAGCGCACGCAGTCGGTCATGCCGACGGACTCGTCGCCGCCCCAGTTGGTGAGGGTGGCGGGCACGGTCGCCGCGTTCCACAGGTGCGGGACCTGCTCGATCAGGTCGTCGGTGTAGAGCAGGGAGCACCAGTTCTGGCCCTCGATCGGGACCGGGATGGGCTCGCCGGCGAGCATCCGCTTGAAGTAGATCATCGGCACGCCGCCGTAGCCGCCGGGGCCGTACGCGATGTTGAGGCGGGCGATGATGGTGGGCAGGCCGAGCGTCTGCGCGTACGCGCGGACCGCGCCCTCCGTGGCTATCTTGACGACCGGGTAGACCGGCAGCCAGTCGGCGACGCCGTCGACCGGGTCGGTCTCCTTGTACTTGTGGTCGAGCGTCTGGCGCTTGTAGAGCGCGCCGGTCGACACGTACAGGAACGCCTCGGCCGTACGGCAGTGGGTCATCAGGCGCCCGGCGGCGACCGTGTTGACCTCGATGGCCTTGTTGAAGTCGCCGTCCTCACCGCGGTTCACGGCGGAGTGGATGACGTGCGTGAAGTCCTCGGGCAGGCCCTTGAGGCCGCCCTCGCTGGTGTCGTTCATGTCCCAGCGGAAGGTGGTGATGCCGTGCTCGCGCAGCGCCTCCTCCGAACCCGGGGAGCCGAAGCGGCCCAGCGCCCAGACCTCGTTGTCCTTGGCCAGCGCCTTGGCGACCGGGCCGGCCACCTGTCCGGTGCCGCCGGTGACCAGGATCTTCTTGCCTTGCATGGTGGTTCAATCCCCTCAGATTGATCTCGGGTGGTTCTCGGAACTGACGTGTTCCGCCGCTTGCTCGCCGCTGCTTACTTGCCGTCGCCGAGCGCCCGGTCGAGCTCCTTGCGGAGGATCGACTGGAAGCTCGCCACGTGCTGCGGGCCCATGAGCGTGTAGTGCTCGCCGGGGACGTCGATGTAGTTGACGTCGTCGGAGTGCTCCTTCCAGCGGCTCAGCTCATTGTTGAGCCAGTCTTCCTTGGTCCCGCGCAGCGGGATCGCGTAGAAGACCGACATCGCGCGCACCCGGCCGGACGGGGAGTAGGTGCGGCCCAGGTTGGTGAGGCCGTCGGCGAGCTCGGCCCAGGCCGTGAACTTGGGCAGGTCCAGGTCGAGTTCGGCGAGCCGGGCCTGCGGCGCGTTGTCGATGAAGTACGCGAGCTGCTCCTCCTTCGACAGGTGGCGCAGCTGCGCCGGCAGCTCCAGCGACTGCTTCTTGTCGATGAGCGCCAGGAAGAAGGCCAGGTTGGCGGCGGTCTCGACGAAGTCGAGCTCGTCCATGCGGTACTTGATGTGCGGCGGCAGGTTGAAGCTGCCGACGAAGTCGACCTTCTCGCCCTCGGCCTCCAGGACCTTGGCCATCTCGAAGGCGACGGCGCCGCCGTACGAGTAGCCGGCCAGCGCGTAGGGGCCGTGCGGCTGCTTCTCGCGGATGGCGGCCACGTAGGTGGAGACCATCTCCTCGAAGCTCTCGAAGGGCTTCTCGCCGGGGTTGAAGCCGCGGGCGCGCAGGGCGTAGAACGGCCGGTCGCCGACGAAGTACTTGGCGAGGTTGACGAAGACGAGGACCTCGCCGACGCCGGGGTGGACGCAGAACAGCGGCGTCTTGTCGCCGATGACCTGCATGGGCACGATCGGGTCGTACGGGCGCTCCACGACCCCGCTGGCGTCCTCGGCGAGCCGGGCGGCGAGCTGGCGGACCGTGGGGTTGGTGAGGACGGTGATGACCTGGAGGTCGTTCGCGCCGAGGCGCTGGGCGACCAGGCTGCGCAGCCGCAGGATGTCGAGCGAGGTGCCGCCGAGGTCGAAGAAGTTGGCGGTGGCGCTCAGCTTCGCCGGGTCCGTGTCGAACATCTCGGCGTAGATCCCGGCGAGGACCGTCTCGGTCTCGCCCTCGGGCGCGGTGTAGCCGCCGAGGCGGCGCAGGATGAGGTCGGCGACGGCGTCGACGGTCTCCGCGTACGCGCCGGCCTCCAGGCGCTTGCGCATCAGCGGGCGCTGGATCTTGCCGAGGCTGGTCTTGGGGAAGGCGTCCTTCGGCAGCGGCAGGATCAGCGAGGGGCGGAAGCCCCAGTGCATGACGACGCTGGAGCGGACGGCGGAGAGCACGCGGTAGAGGGCGAGTTCGTCGCCTTCCTCGGTCTCCGGGTGGAAGGCGATGACGAGCTGCTCGGTGTCGGAGCCGGGGGCGCGGGTCGGGAAGGCGGCGACATAGGAGCGGGCGACGTCGTCGAGCTCCTGGAGCAGCGTCTCGATGTCGTGGCTGAAGTAGTTGACGCCGTTGACGATGATGCTGTCCTTGCTGCGGCCGACCAGGGTGAGCCGGCCCTCGTCGATCCGGCCGAGGTCGCCGCTGCGGAACCAGCCGTCGGCGGTGAAGGCCTCCTTCGTGGCCTGCTCGTTGTTGTGGTAGCCGGGCGTGATCATCGGGCCGATGAGCTGGAGCTCGCCGACCTCGCCCTCGCCGAGCGGGCGGTCGAGCTCGTCGGCGACGCGGATCCGCAGGCCGTCGACGGGGCGGCCGAGGTTGGCGAACTCCTGGCCCTGATCGGAGAGCGGGAACTCGCGGGAGTAGATGGAGCCGGCGCAGGTCTCGGTCATACCGAAGGCGGGCCACACGGTGTCGCCCTTGAGGCCGTACGGCGCGAAGCGCTCCAGGAAGGTCTCGCCGGTGGCGCGGACGACGGCCTCGCCGCCGCTGATGATGTGGCGCAGCTTGGAGAGGTCCACCGGGCCGTGCTCGGTGAGCCGGTCGGCGGCGGCGTTGAGCAGGCCGAGCAGGAAGTTCGGGGTGAACGTCATGGTGACGCCGTAGCGGGAGATCAGCCGCAGGAAGTCGAGCGGCTCGCCGAGGACGACGGCCGCCTGGACGTGCAGCTGGGTGGCGCCGACGGAGAGCGGGAGCAGGTGGCACTCGAGGAGCGCGGCGACGTGGTCGAAGGAGACCCAGTTGAGCGAGATGTCGTCGGCGCCGATGCGGTGGGCGCTGTTCTTGCCGGCCATGGAGGCGAGCAGGTTGGCGTGGGTGAGGCGGACGGCCTTGGAGTTGCCGGTGGAGCCGGAGGTGAGGACGAGCAGCGCGGTGTCCTCGGGCGCCGCCTCGTGCAGCGTCGCGGTGTCGGCCGGCTCGGCCGCGTACAGCGTCTCCAGGGCGGTGACGGCCAGGCCCTCGACGCGGGGCAGTTCGGCGGCGAGGGACTCGCTGGTGACGACCAGCGGGTGGTCGAGGAGGGTGTCGACGTGCCCGAGCTGGGCGGCCCAGCGTTCCGGGTCGCCGCCGAGCGGGGCCATGGGCACGGGTATGTAGCCGCCGAGGAGGCAGGCCCAGAAGGCGGTCAGGAACTCCTGCGGGCGCTCCAGGAGCAGCACGACCTTGTCCTGCGGCGCGAGACCGCGGTCGCGCAGGGCGGTGAGGACCCGGCGGGCCTCGCGGACGAGCTCGGGATACGGCTGGAGGTGGCTGTCCTCGGAGGTGGCATCGCCCTCGTGGTAGAGGACCCCGTTGCCGGGGTGGTCCTCCGCCGCCTGGAGCAGCAGGTCGGCGACGGTCCGGATCGATGGGATGGCCACGGTCATGGCGATGTCCTCTCTTCGCTGAGTGGGGTGTACGGTGCGGGCGCTCCGCGCGAGGGCCGTGTCCACGGTTCGCATGAGGGTCCTTGTGACGGGGCCGTGTGACGGGTCCGGACACACGGCCGCCGCCGGCCGCGGGATGGGCGGCGCGACGGCGGCGTCGGGTTTCGTGGGGGGGGCGGGGATCTACCGGGCCGGAAGGGTGCTTCCGGCTGGGCTGGTCACACGGTGGAGGCAACGCACCGGACCTTGACAACCAGCTTCTTCGGTCGGGCCGCCGGGTTCAATGGGCATCGTGTCAGAGCTTTGTCGGGATTCTCAAATCCCGGTCGGTGTGAGCGGGTTGTCCTGGATTTCGGTCGGGGACGCGAGCCGGTGGAGGCGAGGGGCCGGGGCGTCGGACCGTGGTGCGTGGACGGCGAGCGCGCCGTGGTGGCGGGGGCCGCACGGCAGGTCGTGGACGGTCCAGCCGGCCGGCTCGCCGGTGAGGTCGTCGAGGGTGGTGGCCCGGCCGAGGCCGGTGCCGATGCCCTTCAGGTACGCCTCCTTGCGTGCCCAGATCCGGCTCAGGACGGCCGCCCCGCGCTCCGCGTCGGCCGCGGCCTCGACCTCCGCCCGCTCGCGCGGATGCAGCGCGGGCAGCAGATCCCGTACGGCCGCGGGGACTTGGGCGCACTCGACGTCGGCGCCGACCGGGACGGGCGCGGTCGCGACGAGGACGCGGCCCCGGGTGTGCGACAGCGAGAAGTGCACCGGCGGCTCCGGTACGGCGAGCACCGGCCGCCCGTGCGGCGCCCCGCAGCACGGACACGGCTCCCGCGCGAACACGAGCTCCCCGGGCCGCTCCCCCAACAACCGCCCGAGCACGGCGCGCAGCGCGACATGCGCGGCGACGTAGAGCCGCCGGTCCTCGGCCCGGAGGAAGGAGTCGGCGCGCTCGCGTTCGTGCGCGTCGAGAGTGGCGGTGTCGAGGTCGTCGACAGAGCTCTCGGCGAGCTCCAGAAGCCAGGCTTCGGCCTGCATGATGCGGTGTCCTCACAGTGCGGGCGACGGGCACACGGCGTCGCCCCGCCGGCCTGGTGGGCGGACGGGGCGAGGGCGGTGCGGGGGGTGCGGGGGTGCGGGTAACGGGGTTGGGAGGTAACGGGGTTGGGCCGGGACTCGCGGTCGCGGCGGGCGCGGGCCTGCGCCGCGCGCCGGGCCGGGGCACGCCCGGCCGGTCACGGCGGGCACGGCGGCGCGGCCCGGGGCGCGCGGTCTTGCCGGGTGTGGCCCGACGCCCCGGGGAGCGCCAGGCCACACCCCCCGCGTCACGGCCTGCAGGTCGTCGCCGGGGTGCGGCGGCGGCTGAAGGTGTTGTGGACGTCGGTTTCGGCGTAGTAGGTGCGGCCGCCGAGGTTGCGGCGGCGCCAGCGCTGTTCACTGGCGAGGCGGTAGACGGTGCCGGTGGGTGCGCCGAAGAGTTCGGCGATGTCCCGGGCGGTGAGCCAGCGTTCGCCCGATTCGGGGGCGGCCGCGCGGCGCAGCCGGGACCAGTCGGGGGCGCCCCAGCGGTGCGTGGGGTCGGCGTCGCACTCGATGTGCCGGGCGCCGGGCGGAACGGCGAGCCGGCCCGTGCAGCCGGGCTCCACGCAGGGCCCGACCGGCAGTTCGCGGGCGGGCTCGGCGCGGGCCACCCGGCGGGCCGCGCGGGCCAGCCGGTGCAGCTCGCGGGTGGCGTCGGCGGCGGCCGGGTGCGCGGCGAGCCACTCGGCGCTGCGCAGCACGAAGGCCGCGAGGTGCGCCGGGGTGCGCCGGGGCGCCGGGAAGCGGCGTTCGTCGGCGATCAGTCCGCTCCAGGAGGCGAGGGTGGCGACGATCGCCGAACGCACCTCGGCCGCCGGGCCGTTGAGAGGGATCCCGGCGGGCGCCCCGCCGGTGCCGCGCCGTTCGCCGCCGCCGCGAGCGGGTCCGCCGCCGCCGAGCAGCCGCTCGCACTCGGCGTAGAGGCCGGGCAGCTCCTCGACCGTGGCGACCAGCCGGGTGAGACAGCTGGGGCAGAGCCGGAGCCCCGGCCGCGCGGATCGTTTAGTGCCGCCGTCGGCGGCGTTGCGCCTGCATTCCTCGCCCACGCACATGGTCCGTGGAGGGATGTGCGTTCCCGGGTGAGTCATTTTCTTTTTTCCGTCCTGTTCCGAAGCCTGCCGAAATGCGCACTGAGCGGAATGGATGTCGAAATCCACCGGATGTCACCCGTGGCCGAGTCTGAATCCGACTCCGCGAATGGTGACGATCCAGTCAGGACAGCCGAGCTTGCTGCGCAGGCTGCTGACATGCGTGTCGACGGTCCGCCGGGACCAGGAATCCCCCCAGATCTGCTGCATGAGCTTTTTGCGCGGCACGACGTTTCCGGTATTGGAGGCGAGCAGATAAAGGACGTCGAACTCCTTGCGGGTGACGTCGATCCGCTTTCCGTCCAGGCTGACCTGCCGGGCGCCGGCGTCGATGCGCAGCGGGCCCTGGTCGATGACGTCCACGGTCTGCGGCCGGGGCTTGGCGCGGCGCATGACGGCCTGCATGCGGGCCATCAGCTCGTGGAACCCGTACGGCTTGACCATGTAGTCGTCGGCACCGGCCTGCAGGCCGAGGACGCGGTCGAGTTCGCTGCCGCGCGCGGTGAGCGCGATGATCGGGGTCTCGCCGGCGGAGCGGATGGCCCGGCAGACCTCCAGTCCGTCCAGATCCGGCAGTTCGAGGTCGATGAGGACGAGATCGGCGTTGCCGTAGACCTGCAGGGCGGCGCCGCCCGTCTCGACCCTGGTCACCTGGTGGCCGTGCCGGCGGAGGCCCGCCATCAGCGACTCCGCGTACGTGACGTCGCGCTCCACCACCAGGATCCGCCAGGCTTCGCCGGCCGCGGCGGGAATTATGCTTTCCGATATGAGAGGTGCAGGCTTTTCTTGCGTACGCTGACTCATCATCTCCCCCATGGACTAGTGTCCCCAGGAGTCTAAAAACCGCCGCTTCGCTTTGTCAAAGATCCCCGACGTAAACACGTCATGTCGACGGAGTAACGCGGATCATCGAATCGCTCAGGAATGTTCGGGGAATTTTTTTAATCTCCGAGGATACACGGCGCGGGTGTGCGACCCGTGCCGGGCGAATCATTCCGGACACCCTCCGTGGGGCTTTGGGCAGGGCTCGGGCGGCGCCGGGGGGCCGCCCGGCCGGTCAGGGCGGTGCGAGGCTCGGCCGAAAACAGTCAGGAACACGCGTGTGCGCTGCCCACAGGCATGTGCGCCGAGAGCCTGTTCCGCATATTGAGACCTCCTGGAACCGGCATGGGATTCTCTTTGCCGTAGGCCGTGAACGGGTGTGTCGGGGGTCACTTCCGGCCACATGGGCGGAACCGGAGGTTCAGGGCTCAGGCAGTCCGCTTGCGCGGGGTCGCCTTCTTCGCGGCCTCCTTCTTCGCAGGCTCCTTCTTCGTGGCCTTGGTGACCTTCGCGGCCTGCTTCTTCGCCGCGCTGGACCCGGTGGCGGCGGACTTGGTGGCGGTGGACTTCGTCGCCGTGGACTTCGCGGCCGTGGACTTCGTCGCGGCCGGCTTCGCCGTCCTCGCCGTGGACTTCCGGGCCGGCGCCGCCGTCTTCTTCGCCGCCGTGCGGGCCGTGGACTTCTTCGCCCCGGTCTCCTTGGGCTCGGCCCGGGACGCCGCCGTCCGCCCCCGCGGCCGGAGCTCGGTGACCTCCGCCGCCGCCTCGCCGCGGGCCTCCTTCGCCGCGCGCACGCTGCTCTCCAGGGCCGCCATCAGGTCGATGACCTTGCCGCCGCCGGCCGCCGCGGGCTCCGCGGGCGCCACGGCCTCGCCGCCCTCCGTCTTGGCCGCGATCATCTCCTCGACGGCCTCGCGGTAGTCGTCGTGCAGGCTGGTGATGTCGACCTCGCCGAGCGTGGCCATCAGGGCGTCCGCCAGGTCGAGTTCGGCCTCCCGCACGGTCACCTGGGTCTCCGGCGCGACGCCCTCCGGGGCGCGGATCTCGTCCGGCCAGAGCAGCCCGTGCATGGCGATCACGTCGTCCACCACCCGCAGCATGCCGAGCCGCTCGCGCCCGCGCAGCGCGTACTTCGCGACCGC
Organism: Streptomyces sp. NPDC101160; assembly: GCF_044768205.1. NCBI lineage: Bacteria > Bacillati > Actinomycetota > Actinomycetes > Kitasatosporales > Streptomycetaceae > Streptomyces > Streptomyces sp. NPDC101160. Next base: position 448,582 of record NZ_JBIWPJ010000004.1, read on the forward strand.
CACCTTGTCGCTGCGCTTCAGCGCCTCGCGCAGGAGCGTGTACGGCTTGGCGGCGGGCACACCGTTGGCCGAGAGGTAGTACGCGGCGTCCATCTGGAGCGGGTCGATGTCGCCGGCCGGCACGAAGGCCACGATCTCGATCGTCTTCGCCGTCGGCAGCGGCAGGGCGGCCAGGTCCTCGTCGGTGATCGGGATCATGGTCCCGTCGGCGTCCTCGTACGCCTTGCCGATCTCGGCCTGGGTGACCTCCTCGCCGTCCAGCTCGCACACCTTCTTGTAGCGGATCCGGCCGCCGTCCTCGGTGTGGATCTGCCGGAAGGAGACCGACCGGCTCTCGGTGGCGTTGACCAGCTTGATCGGGATGCTGACCAGACCGAAGGAAATGGCACCGTTCCAGATGGATCGCACGCTTCATCCCCTTCGTCCTGGTAACCGTGGGATTCTCATCGTATGACGCCCATCACAGAGGTGGCGGGACGGCGGATCGCCCTCAGCAACCTGGACAAGGTCCTGCACCCGGCCACCGGCACCACCAAGGGCGAGCTGCTGCACTACTACGCCACTGTCGGGGCCGCGATCCTGCCGCATCTGCGGGACCGGCCGGTCTCCTTCCTGCGCTACCCGGACGGCCCGGACGGCCAGCTCTTCTTCACCAAGAACCCGCCGCCCGGCACACCCGACTGGGTGAACACCGCCCCCGTGCCCCGCTCCGACGCGCCGGGCGCCCGGCAGGTGCTGGTCCAGGACCTGCCGTCGCTGATGTGGGCGGCGAACCTGGTGGTGGAGTTCCACACCCCGCAGTGGCGGGACGGCTCACTCGGCGTCGCGGACCGGCTGGTCCTCGACCTCGACCCGGGGCCGCCCGCGACCGTCGTCGAGTGCTGCCGGGTCGCCCTCCACCTGCGGGAACGGCTCGCGGCCGACGGCATCACGGCGTACGCGAAGACCTCCGGCGCCAAGGGCCTGCACCTCCTCGCGCCCCTGGAGCCGGCCCCGTCCACGCAGGTCTCGGCATACGCGCGGCAGCTCGCCGTCGAGGCGGAGGCCGAGCTGCCCGGGCTCGTCGTGCACAAGATGGCGAAGGTGCTGCGCCCCGGCAAGGTCTTCGTCGACCACAGCCAGAACGCCGCCGCGAAGACCACCGCGACCCCGTACACCCTGCGGGCCCGCCGTCTGCCGGCCGTCTCCGCGCCCGTGACCTGGGAGGAGGTCGAGGAGACCGCCGGCGCCGGTGACCCGGACCGGCTCCTCCTGCTCATGGACGACATCGCGCCCCGCCTGGAGGCATACGGCGGCGACCTGCTCGCCCCGCTCTTCGACCCGTCCGCCGCCGGAGCCCTGCCGTGACCGCGGGACCGGAGCGACGTGGTCCCGCGGCCGCCCGCCGCGACCGGAGCCCTGCCGTGACCGGGCACCGGAGCCCCCGCGCGGCCGGAGACGGCGGCGACGTCGTCCCGCGGCCGCCCGTCGCGAGCGGAGCCCTGCCGTGACCGGGGACGCGGGCGGCGTGGTCCTGCGGCCGCCCGTCGAGGTCATGCGGCCCCGGCCCGCCGACGCGATCCCGCCGCAGGGTTCCGTCCCCGGCGGCCTCCAGTACTCCCTCAAGCTCGACGGCTTCCGCGCGCTCGCCTTCGTGCTCGGCGACGGCCAGGTCTTCCTCCAGTCGCGCAACCGGCGCGACCTCGCCCCCGAGTTCCCGGCCGTCGCCGCGTACCTGGGCGAGCGGCTGCCGGCCGGCGTCGTCCTGGACGGTGAGCTCTGCGCGTACCGCGAGGGCCGGCTCAGTTTCACCGACCTGCTGCGCTCGCACCGGGAGCGCGAGCGGGCCGGCATCCCCGTCTCGTACATCGCCTTCGACCTGCTCGCCCTGCCCGGCCACGACCTGCGCGGCCGGCCGCTGCGCGAGCGCTGGGAGCTGCTCGGCGCGGCCCTCGCCGGCACCGGGCCGCCGCTCCAGCGGGTGCTCGCCACCGACGACGAGGCGACGGCCCGCGAGTGGTTCGGGGCGCTGCGGGAGGCGGGCGTGGAGGGGGTCGTGGCGAAGGCGTGGAACTCGGCCTACCGGCCCGGTCACACCTGGCAGTGGCGGAAGGTCCGGCACGCGGACACCCAGGACGCCCTCCTCGTCGGGGTGTTCGGCCCGCCGGACCGCCCGCACGCCGCCCTGGTCCGCCTCCCCGACGGGCGCACCCTGCGCACCACGCCCCGGCTGACCGGCCCGCAGGCCCGCGAGGTCGCCGAGTGGGCGGCGGGGCGGCTCGAAGCGCCGGTGACGGACCCGGAGCACGGGCCCGTGCGCCCGCTCGCCGATCCGCTGCCCGTGGAACTGCTGCTGATCCGGACCCGCCAGGACGTCGCGCGCTTCGTCCGGGTACGGGACGAGCCGGCGGACGAGCCGGCGGACGCCGCCGCGGACGGACCGGCGGACGGACCGGCGGACGCCGCCGCGGACGGACCGGCGGACGCGGCGCCGGACTGAGCGGCCCGCCCCCCCGAACACCCCCTCCACGCCGGCCCGGCACGTGGCTCCGGCGACGGTGACGACACGCCGACGGCGCCGCCCCAGGCCGACAAGCGTCCACGCGGCTGAATCCCGACTCCCCCTCCGCTCCGCTCCGTTCAGGACAAACTCCCTGTGCGTCCGCCGTGCGCGCCCCGGGAGGCACCCCGGCGCACAAGTGCGCCGGTAGGGCGGGCGCGGAGGGCGGTCCGGATCGGCCTGAGGGGGTGTAAGGGGCGCGGTGGAGCGCCGGGCCGGGGGCCGGCCGGGGTCCCGCGACCGCGCGGACGTGGCGCAAAGCGAACGCCCGGGCGGGGCTTACCGGGCAGGCTCCCGCAGGCGGGGCCTTGTTGTCGGTGCGTTGGTGCACACTTGCGTCCTGGTACAGCGCTCACGGGGAAGGCGGCCTTGGCATGCTGACGGGGATCGAGGAGGTCGACTGGGCCTCGCTGGGTCATGCGTACGGCCCCGCGGACGACGTGCCGGAGCTCCTGCGCGGCCTCGCCTCCGACGACCCCGCCGAGCGCGAGCAGGCCCTCGACGGCATGTACGGGGCGGTGCACCACCAGGGCGACGTGTACGACTCGACGCTCGCCTGCATCCCCTTCCTCCTCGAACTCGTCGCCGACCCCGCGGTCCAGGACCGGGGCGGCATCGTCGAGTTGCTCACCAGCATCGGCGGCATCGAGCTGTCCGACGACGACGAGCTCGACGAACTCGACGAACTCGACCCGGACGACGAGGAGTTCATCCCGGCGGCGAACTACGCGATGGCCGCCGCGGCGATCGCGGCCGGCGCCGACGTCTTCCTCGGCCTGGTCGACGACCCCGATCCCGAGGTGCGGCTCGCGGCGCCCTGCGCGCTCGCGTCCCTGCACCCCGACCCGGCGCACGTGCTTGACCTGCTGCGCGAGCGGCTGACCGTCGAGCGGGACACCGAGGTGCGGCTCGCGCTGGTCGCCGCCGTGGGACGGATCGCGCTGCGGCACGAGTCGCTGCGCGCCGAGACCGTCGACTGGCTGGGCTGGCTGTCGTACGTGGCCCAGGCGCCCGGCCTGCGGCTCGCCGCGCTCGCCCAGCTCGCCCGCTGCGCGCCGGCGGAGATCCCCGCCGACGTGGTGGAGCGGGTCACCACCCTGCTCGACGAGGTGCGCACGGCCCCGCCGGACCGCCCCGTCGAGACCCCGAGGGCCGCCGCCCCGACGCTGATCGGCCAGGTCCGCGAGCTGCTCGAAGAGCACTCGGCGGGCCGCCCCACCCCGTGGACCGAGGAGCTGCTCCGCACCCTGCACACCGCCCTCGACGACCGCGTCGACGACCGCATCGCGCTGATCCTGGCGCAGCTGCGCAGCCCCGACTGGGGGCAGCGGTCGGACGCGGTCTGGCTGTGTGGCGGTCTGATACGAGCCTGGCGCGGGCGGTACGAGGAGGTCGTGCGGCTCGTCGGGGAGCAGCTCGCCGATCCGGAGCCGCGGCTGCGCGAGGCCGCGACCTCCTTCCTGGAGCGGCTCTTCGAGCTCGGCGCGCCCGCCGCCGACGCGCTCGCGGCCCGGCTCACGGCGGGGCCCGTGGGCCCGCTGGGCCTGCCGGGGCCGGGTGCCCGCGCGGGGCGCGGCGGTGCGCTGCTCGCCCTCGCCCGTTCGGGTGATGCCCGCGCGATCCCGCTGCTCGCGCGCGCCCTCGACGAGGAGCGCGAGATGCGGCGCGAGCTGCTGTACGCCGTGGACGCGCTGGGCCCGGCCGCGCAGCCGCTCGCCCCGGTGCTCCGGCGCCGGCTCGCCGAGGTCGAGCTGGACGAGCTGCTGTACGACCGGGCGGCGCCGCTGCTCTTCGCGCTCGGGTCGGTGCGCGGCGCGCAGGCGCTGCCGGAGGTGTTGCGGGTGCTGCGCGAGGCGCCGCCGAACCGGCGGGACCGGGTGCGCGAGGCGTGCCTGCGGACGCTCGCCGCGTTCGGGCCGGTCGCGCGGGAGGCGCTGCCGGACGTGCGGGCGCTGCTCGGCGACGGGTCGGCGGCGGTCTCGACGGTCGCCGCGCAGGCCGTCTGGTCCCTGGACGGCTCCGTGGGCGAGGCCCTCGCCGCGCTCGAGCGCTGGCTGCGTCCCGGCACGACCTGCGCCGAGTGGTGCGCGGCCGCCCAGGCCCTCGGCGCCATCGGCCCGGCGGCGGCGGAGGCGGCCCCCGCGCTCCGGGCCGGCCTGGGCGCGCGCGACCTGTGGGTCCGGGTCCGCTCGGCGGCCGCGCTGTGGCGCGTCTCCGGCGAGGCGCGGACGGTGCTCCCGGTCCTCCTGGCCGCCTGGGAGGAGAACCGGCACGCCCGCGTGGCCGTGGCCGAGTGCCTGGCCGAGATGGGCCCGCTCGCCGCGGACGCCGAGCCCGCGATCCGCGCGGAGCTGTCCCGAAGACGTCGCCACAACGCCCGCGACGACGGCTCGGGCTCCCACGACGTCCACGAGGACGAGAAGCTGATCACCCTGTGCCGCGCGGCCCTGTCGCAGATAGAGCACCCGCTCCGCTAATGGGCAAAAAGGACTTCCCTACGAATAAGGTCTAGGGGAAGACCGACGCCCGAGCCGGAGGGAGCAGGGAGTGAGACAGCGCCGCACCCTGCTTCTGCCCGCCGTCCTCCTCGGCGTGCTCGCCGTCGCCTCCGCCGGGCTCACGGGCTGCGGGCGCCAGGGCGGGCTCAAGAGCGCCGGCCCCTCGCCCGCCGCGATCGGTCCGGTGCGGCTGTGGCCGAGTCTGCCGCCGGCGACGAATCCGCCGTTCGACTACGGCGAGTCCGACACCGAGCGCGTGCCCGGCATCCGGGTCCCCGACAACGACGTGCGCCGGGTCGACCCGGTGGCGGTCGTGCAGGCCGAGGTGCGGGCGCACCCGAGCGACCGCTCGGGGCAGGACGGGCTGTACGAGGAGACCGTCAGGGCGGTGCTCGCCTGCACCACGGACCGGCCGCACTGTCCGGTCCTGACGCCGTACTACCGCGACCTCACGGGCAACGGCCGCGACGAGCTGATCGTCGGCATCCGGATGCCGGAGCAGCAGCTCGGGGTCCGGGTGTACCTCGCCGAGAACGACGGCCTGATCCGGATCATGTCCACGGTCGACCAGGTGATCAGCGTCGACGTGGCGGGCCGGGACCTGATCGTGCGGGCGAGTTCGGCCGGGATCCCGGGCTACGAGTACCGGACCGCCTGGTCCTGGGACGAGCAGCAGCGGGCGATGCTGCCGGCCCGGGACGAGATCGTCCGGATCAAGCCGCCCGACCCGGGTGCCTCGCTGGTGCCGGCGCCGGACTTCGTCAGCCCGAGCCCGTCCCGTACCCCCGCGCCCGTGCCGTCCGCGCCCGAGGTGAGTCAGTGAGAGCGCCCCGGCTGCCCGCCTGGACCGCGACGCTCACCTGGAAGGCGGCGGTCTTCATCACGGTGATGTGCTGCGCGCTGGCCGCGCTGCTCGGCGTCCTGGTCCATGTGTCGGTGGCCGGCCAGACGGTGAAGGACTCGCGGGACAAGGCGCTGGCCCGGCTCGGCGAGGTGAGCCGGCTGTACGAGGCGGGCGAGCCGCTGCCGCGCTTCGCCGGGGTGAACCCGCCGGGGATGCCGGACCGGCTGCGGGACCTGGCGGTGCGGGGCGACCGGGGCACGATGGTGGCCGATTTCGAGGGCCGGCCGACGATGTGGGCGGCCGGCCCGGCGGACGGCCGTGCCCTCGCCGTGCGCATCGACTACACGCAGAGCGCCGCCACCATCGACGGGCTCGACCGTTCGATCCTGGGCTCGTCGCTGCTCGCGATCGGGGCCACGCTGCTGGTCGGCGCGTTCGCGGTCACCCGGATCACCCGGCGGCTGCACGCGACCGCGCAGGTGGCCCGCCGGATCAGCGCGGGCGATCTCGACGCGCGCGTCAACGACCCGCGTACGAAGGACCCTTCGCGCCCGCAGGACGAGGTGGCGACGGTGTCGGGGGCGCTCGACACCATGGCGTCCTCGCTCCAGCGCAAGCTGCAGACCGAGCAGCGGTTCACCGCCGACGTGGCGCACGAGCTGCGCACTCCGCTGACCGGGCTGTCCGCCGCGGCCGAACTGCTGCCCGAGGGGCGGCCGTCGGAGCTGGTGCGGGACCGGGTGCGGGCGATGCGCTCGCTCACCGAGGACCTCCTGGAGATCTCGCGGCTCGACGCCGGCACCGAGCGGGTGGACCTGGCGGTGCACGACCTCGGGCCGCTCGCGGAGCGGGTGGTGCGCGCTTCGGGCACCGACACCGAGGTGCGGGTGGTGCGGGACGCGCGGGTGGAGACGGACCGGCGGCGCCTGGAGCGGGTGCTCGGCAATCTGGTGGCCAACGCGCACCGGCACGGGGCGCCTCCGGTGGTGCTGACCGTGGACGGGCCGGTGGTGACGGTACGGGACCACGGGGCCGGTTTTCCGGCGTACCTCCTGGAGTCGGGGCCGCAGCGCTTCCGCACCGAGAGCGGCGGCAAGGGCCACGGTCTCGGGCTGACCATCGCGGCGGGCCAGGCGGAGGTGATCGGCGCCGGGCTGGTCTTCGGCAACGCGCGCCGGACGGAGGGCGGCGGGGCGGTGGCGCGCCTGACGCTCCCGCTCGCCGACCCGGGTGAGCACGGCGACCCCGAGGGCTGACGCGGAGGACGACGCGGCCGACGCCGACTGACGCCGACGACGCCGCCCACGACTGACCCCGACGCCTGACCCCGACGCCTGACTCCGACGCCTGACGGCTCACCGTCACACAAAAGGGACATAAGGCTTACTGCTTGCTACGTTGCGGACCATGACCGCACCGCCGCCGACCGACTCCAGGGACGCCAGGGCCCCCGGGGACGCACCCCCGCCCGGGGTGCGCATCCCCAAGCGGCGCGGTGTGGAGCTGTCCCTGCTGGTCGGCGCGGTGCTGCTGTCCGTGCTGGGTTACGCCGAGGTCGGTCTGGCCCGCAGCGGCGCCGTGCCGCCGGACGCCGCGCGGTACGGCGCCGGGCTCGGCGCCCTCGCGCTCGTCGCGCACCTCGCGGTGCGCTGGCGCGCCCCGTACGCCGATCCGCTCCTGCTGCCGATCGCCGTGCTGCTCAACGGACTCGGCCTGGCCCTGATCTACCGGCTGGACCTGGAAACGCCCGGCGACATCGCCGCGCCGACCCAGCTGGTGTGGTCGACGCTCGGCGTGGGCCTGTTCATCGCGGTGGTCGTGCTGGTCCGGGACCACCGGCTGCTCCAGCGGTACGCCTACCTCTCCGTCGCCGGCGCGCTCGCCCTGATGATCCTGCCGATCTTCTTCCCGGCGGTGAACGGGGCCAAGATCTGGATCCGGATCGGCGGACTCTCCTTCCAGCCGGGCGAGTTCGCGAAGATCCTGCTCGCGGTCTTCTTCGCCGCCTATCTCGCCGCCAACCGGCACGCGCTCGCGTACACCGGCCGCACGGTGTGGAAGCTCCAGTTCCCCACCGGCCGGGTGCTCGGCCCGATCGTGGCGATCTGGGGCCTGAGCGTCTGCGTGCTCGTCCTGGAGCGGGACCTCGGCACCTCGCTGCTGTTCTTCGGCCTCTTCGTGATCATGCTGTACGTGGCGACCGGGCGCACCGGCTGGATCGCGGTCGGGCTGCTGCTCGCCGCCGCCGGGGCGTTCCTGGTGGGCTCGCTGGAACCGCATGTGCACAGCCGGGTGCAGGACTGGCTGGACCCGTTCGCCTCGATCCGGGCGGGCAAGGGGCCCGGGCAGCTCGCGCAGTCGCTCTTCGCCTTCGCCGCCGGCGGGATGCTCGGCGCGGGCCTGGGCCTCGGCCACTCGGTGCTCATCGGCTTCGCCGCCAAGTCCGACTTCATCCTCGCCACCGTCGGCGAGGAGCTGGGTCTGGTGGGCCTGACCGCCGTCTTCCTGCTGTACGCGCTGCTCGTCGCCCGCGGCTACCGCGCCGGACTCGCGCTGCGCGACCCCTTCGGGCGGCTGCTCGCGATCGGTCTCGCCTCGATCCTCGCGCTCCAGGTCTTCGTCATCGCCGGCGGGGTGATGGGCCTGATCCCGCTCACCGGCATGGCGATGCCGTTCCTCGCCCAGGGCGGCTCCTCGGTCGTCACCAACTGGGTCATCATCGCGCTGCTCGTCCGGGTCTCCGACTCGGCGCGTGCCCCGCGCCCCGACATGGCCGACACCGGGGTCATCGCCCCGATCACGGACGACTCGTAGTGAAGGAGACCAGGTGATCCGGTACATCCGACGGGCCGCCGTGCTCTGTCTCGCGCTGCTCGTGGCACTGCTCGTGAACGCGGCCCGGGTGATGGTCGTCGAGGCCGACTCGTACGACGACAACCCGGCGAACCGGCGGATCGCCATCACCCGCTGGGGCCAGCCGCGCGGCGAGATCGTGGTGGACGGCCGCCCGGTCACCGGCTCCCGGGACAGCGGCCAGCAGCTGCGCTACGAACGCACGTACACCCAGGGGCCGTTGTACGCGCCGGTGACCGGCTACGCCTCCCAGACGTACGGCACCACCCTCCTGGAGAGCGCCGAGGACAGCCTGCTCTCGGGCACCGATCCGCTGCTCGCGCCGTTCCCGCTGTGGAACGACCTGAGCCGGGACCGGCGGCCCGGCGGCGACGTCGTCACCACCATCCGGGCCGGGATGCAGCAGGCCGCCTTCCGCGGCCTGGACGGCAAGCGGGGCGCGGTGGTGGCGGTCGAGCCGTCGAGCGGCCGGATCCTCGCCCTGGTCTCCTCGCCCTCGTACGACCCGGGCGTGCTCTCCGGTACGGGCAGCGCGGTCGCCGCCGCGTGGCGGCGGCTCAACTCCTCGCCGAACCAGCCGATGCTGGCCCGGGCGATCCGGCAGACCTATCCGCCGGGCTCCACCTTCAAGATCGTGACCGCGGCGGCGGCCCTGGACGCGGGCGTGGTCACCGACGTCGACGCGCCGACCGTGACGCCCGACCCCTTCGTGCTGCCGGGCACCCGCCAGGTGCTGCCCAACGAGGCCACCGGCTGCGAGAACGCGTCCCTCGCGTACGCGATCCAGTGGTCCTGCAACACGGTGATGGCGGGGCTCGGGGTGAAGGTCGGGCGCGCCGGGATGGTCGACGCGGTGCGCGGCTTCGGCTTCGACGACACCGGCCTGCGCATCCCGTCCTGGGTGGCGAAGTCCAACTTCGACACCGACATGAGCGACGACCAGCTGGCACTGTCGTCGATCGGCCAGTTCGACACGGCGGCCACCCCGCTCCAGATGGCCCTGGTCGCCTCGGCCGTCGCCAACAACGGCGAGATCGCCCAGCCCCACCTGGTCGAGCGCACCACGACCTCCGGCGGCACGACGGTCTCGACCACCGGCCGCCGCAGCTACCGCCGGGCGATGTCCCCGGCCACCGCGACCCGGCTGCGCGAGCTGATGGTCCGCGCGGTCGAGGACGGCACCGGCACCAACGGGGCCATCCCCGGCGCCCTGGTCGGCGGCAAGACGGGCACGGCCCAGCACGGCCTGGGCAACGCGGGCACCCCGTACGCCTGGTTCATCGCCTGGGCCCAGGCAGCGGACTCGGCCCAGCCGGCGGTGGCGGTCGCGGTGGTCGTGGAGGACGCGGAGGCGAACCGCACGGACATCAGCGGGGGCGGGAGCGCGGCGCCGATCGCGCGGGCGGTGATGGAGGAGGGGCTGCGACTGGAGGCGGAGGCGCGGAGATGAGGCCGCTGTTGCCGCCAAACGCCCGGAGGCCCTGCCGAACCAAAGTTCGACAGGGCCTCCGGCCTGTTGCGTTTCGGCAACTAGTCCGACGGAATCGTCGCTACCGTCACCTGCCCGTCCATCAGGCACTCGATGAGCACCGAACCACCCAGCGGGTGGATCCAGAAGTGCGGCCCGGCGTCCAGGATGTCCCGCGCATGTCGTACCGCGACATCCGCGGGCATGGTCACGGTCGGCATCAGGTAGTTGCCCCAGATGACGGCGATCCGCTCCCCGCGTTGCACGTACGGGGAAAGCAGCTCCGCCGCCATCCTCGTCCAGTGCTCCTCGTCGTCCCACCAGAGGCGGTCCTCGTACGGAACGGCTTCGAAGTCGATCGAGTCGCCGGCCCTGGCCGGAAACCTGCTCAGACTCGCTGCCGTCAGTACGCGGTTTTCGGCGAGGTCCAACTTCACGACCTGGCGGCCGTCGTCATCGCGGGGGTCGTTCATGAAGCCCGGAAGGTATTCCGGACGACTCCCGTAGGAACTGGTTCCGGTCATACGTTCTTCTTCAGCCATGTCGAAATGCTCCCACCGGGGAACCGAATCGCCCACTTGCGAACCGACGCACCCTTGCCCGTCATCACGTTGATGTGCGGGCCGATCTTGTCGTCGGTGTCCAGACGGAACGACCTGTATTCGCCACCGCTGGTCGCGGTGAAGCCGGTATCCCTGCCGAAGGTGTCGACCGCGGACTCCATGGTGCCCTGCCGGCGCGTCCACGAACCGGTGTCGATGGGTCCCACGATGTCCAGGCCCATGTTCCTGGCCTGCTCGAACGAGTCCGTGTCCACGACGACCTCGCTGCGGGGCTTCTCCGGGTCGCAGTTGCACAGATCGGAGTGCCCCTCAACCTTCGGGCCGCCCGTGCCACAGTTGTGGACGAGCAGCGACGACGCACCCGCCACCACGTAGTACGTGTGGACGTCGGACACGGTGAGGTTGTGAACCGTGGCGCCCTGGCTGGTCCAGCGCAGGATCTTGGTGATCTGGACCTGGGTACCGGAGGCGGTCCGGAGCCATTCACCGGCCTTGAGGTCGGTGGCGTCGATCCACTTGTGGAGCGCGGCGACCCAGAAGGGGTGGCCGTCGGTCGCGGTGACCTGGGCCGTCTTGGAGCCGGCCTTGCCGTCGGTGTCGATCGTGACCGTGACCAGATGCTTGAGGCCCTGGCCCTTGATCTCGGCGGTGACCGTCTCGACGCGGGTCTCGCCGCTCTTCGGGTCGGTCGTGACGACCTTGTCGCCGGCCTTGACCTTCTCGATCGGCTTGGTAGAGCCGTCCGCCATCAGCACCTTCGTGCCTGGCACGAAGCTGTTTCCGATCGGGCAGGAGCCGCCTTCGGCCTTTCCGGAGCCGTGGCCGCCGCTCGAACCGCCATGGCTGCGCTCGGCGCCGCCGGCCTTGCCCTCGGTCTTCCCTCCGTGACCGCCGCCACCGGAGCCGGCGTGCGCGGAGGACTTGGGCGCGGCCTTGGCCTGGGCCGCCTTGTGGACCGGGTTACCGGTCTTCTTGGCCCGTTCGGCGGCTCGGTCGGCCGCTCTCTTGGCCTCCTCGGCGGCCTTCTTCTTCGCTCTCTGGATGGCCTCCCGTTTGGCCTTCTCGATGGCCAGCTTCTTGGCCCGTAGCGCCGCTGTCTCGGCCGCCTTGGCCGCCTTGAGGACGATTTCCGCGGCGCGCTTGGCCACCTTGAAGGCCTTGATGGCCTCGATGGTGCGGTCGACGGCCTTCATCACGGCCGGGATCTTGCCGAGCTTGCCCCACGGAATGGCGTCGATGATGACGCTGGCGCAGGACCACATGTCACCGCCGAAGCAGGCGATGGCGTCGTTGATGCCGATGAAGTCCTTGAGCGTCTCCCAGGCCACGGCAAGGATCACCGAGGTCAGGGACTTGCCCTGCATCGACTGTGCCTGCGCGACCTCGGCGGCCGACAGACCGGCGCCCGCGAGGGCCGCGGCCCGCTCGGATGCCGTGAGGGCGATGGACAGACCCGAAGGGTCGTCGAACGTCATCGGGTTGTTGTTCGCGTACGCGTACCCGTTCGACTGCATCGGGTCGTTCACGTCGAGCAGCGGGTCGGCGGACAGGAAGCGGCCCACGGCCGGGTCGTAGAGCCGGGCGCCCAGCGGCTGGTAGCCGGACGAGTCGTCCCGCTCCTTGCCGAGGAATCCCTTGTGGCTCTGCAGGTTGCCGGCGAAGGTGCCGCGCTCGTTTCCGAACGGGTCCTGCTTGCGGACGCGCACCGACATGCCGCCGTAGAGGGCGACCTCCGTGTACGCGCTGCCTTGCGGATCCGCTGTCTGGGCGACCAGGGTCTCGGAACCGGTGCCGTAGGAGTAGCGCATGACCGCGCCGCCCGGCGCGGGGTAGGTGCGCTGGGTGTTGACCAGGACACCGCCCTGCTGGAGCGTGACCTCGGCCTCGTCCAGGTACAGGGTGGCCTGCTTGCCCTTGATGGTGAGCAGCCGCGTGCCGTCGGGGCCGTAGATGTGACGGGTGTCGTTCTGCGGCGACCACAGCTGCGCGGCGGAGGCCGCGTCACAGGTCGCGAGCACGATCGCGGTGCCGTTCGCGGTGGCCCCGCCCTGCGCCGCGAGGCACAGGTTGGAGTCCCTGTGGGTCAGCTGGCCGGCGGTGTTGCGGAGCAGCTCCTGCTTGGACGAACCGTCGCACTTCTGGATCTGCACCGCGGAGCCGACCGTGTTCGCGGTCGGCTGGAGGCACCAGTCACCGGAGACCGAGAGCGTGCCTCGGTTGGCGTCGGGCTGCGGAACCGTAGCCGTGGCCGGGGTCGGCGTGAACTTGAAGTTCTGCGGCGACGACGCGTTGCACGCGTACAGCTGGATCGGCTGCGAGGCCGCGGCGAGGCCGGACTTGAGGTCCAGGCACTTCTGCGCCGGACCCACGTACGGGGTCTTGCCGCCGGTGCCCGCACCGGTGATCCGGTCGACCTGGCCGTCGTAGGTCCAGGTCAGGTCCTGCTTGTCGCCGTTGTCGACCGAGGTGACCGTCTTGGTCTCGCCGGTGAGTTCGTACAGCCGCGTGGCCGCGGCGGCGACGTCGGCGCCCGCGGGGGTCTTGTACTTCTTGGTGACCTTGGTCAGCGTGTGGGGCTGGTCCTTGCTGGTGCCCTTTCCGTACTCGTACGAGGTGACGGCGTTCCTTGTGGTGTCACCGCTGAGGTTGTTCTCCGTCAGCTTGGTGCGGTTGCCGAGCAGGTCGTACTCGTACTCCTGCCAGTAGCCGGAGTTGTCCGTGCCCGTGGCGACCCGGAGCGAGCCGGTCGCGTCCCTGTTGAACGAGCCGTCCGGGTTCCTCGGGTTGACACAGTTCGACTGGTCGTTGGAGGTCCAGGCCGACTTCAGCTGACCCATCGGGTCGTAGACGAAGCACTGGCGCTCCGCGATCCCGGTGGACTTCTCCTGGATCGAGGTGACGTTGCCCGCCGGGTCGTAGGTGTACGCCCGGTTGGAGACGAGGTTGCCGCCGACGACGCTCTTGTCGGTCGCGGGGTCGGTGGCGCCCTTCTCGCGGTAGACCTGCTGGTCCTTCAGCTCACCGCTGGACTCGTCGTAGTTGTTCTGCGTCCACACCCGGTAGGGCTGGGCTCCCAGGGTGGAGCGCAGCACCTGGCCGAACGGGTCGTACACGGTCTCGGAGCCGTACCAGTCCTTGCCGGAGATGGAGAGCGGCTTGCCGTCCTTGTTGTAGCGGACGACGAGCTTCTCCGAGGCGAAGTTGCCGACCGCGGGAAGGGTCGTGTCCTCAAGCGCGCCCGTGTCCGAGTACGAGTAGCCGTAGGTGTAGGTCTTCTTGAGTCCCCACGTGTTGACCATGGAGTCGGGCAGCGTCAGCGTGGTCGAGGTCGGCTGGTAGTCCTTGGTGTAGCCGTCGACCGACTGCGTGTACGCCTCGCCGTCCGTGTAGCGGACGGCGGTGGCGGGCATGCCCTTGCCGCCCGGGGCGGTGTCGTACGTGAACGAGGACAGCAGCTTGCCGGCCGCGTCGTTCTCGTGGATCTCCTTCGGCCGCGACAGCTCGTCGTAGCTGTTCCAGACCTTGACGCCGCGGGCGTTGGTGGTCGTCAGGACCCGGCCGCGGTCGTCGTACGCCGTGGTGGTCGTACCCGCGTCAGGGTCGGTTACGGTCTCCATCTGGCCGGCGTGGTTGTACGTCCAGCTCCACGGATGCGCCTTGTCGGCCGACTGCGTCGCCTTCGCCATGCGGCCGTGCTTGTCGTACTCGTAGGCCGTCGAGGTGTAGCGCTCACCCCTGACGTCGGGCGCGGCATCCGGATTGAAGGTGTCCGTGCGGACCGTGCGGCCGAGGGCGTCGGTGTAGACCCGGTAGGAGGAGGCCCCCTGCGGGTTGATGACCTTCGACCAGTCCTCGCCGTACTCGTACTTGGTGGCCCGGTCCTCGAACGCCTTGGAGTAGTCCTTGCCGTCGGCGGGGTCGACCCACTTCATCCACGGCGTCTCCTGCGTGACGCGGCCGAGGCCGTCGTAGGAGTAGCGCGTGATGTTGGGGATCTGGAGGTCGGAGACCGGGGTGAAGAGCTGGCCCGGCGTGGCCTCCTGGGTGAGGTAGGCGTTGTTGGTCTGGTAGACCTCACCGGTCCCGTCGTAGAGGGTGTCGGTGATCAGCCAGCCGGCGTCGTTGTCGGCCTCCTCCTGCGTCTGCCGCTCACGGCCGAGGCCGTCGTAGAGGGTGACCGACTGCTCGATCCGGTCCTCGTAGCCACGGGCGTAGGTGGTGACGTACGGAGGCTTGCGGATCTTGACGTTGGGGTCGTTCGGGTCGGTCTCCTCCGGAGGGACCGAGTAGACGGCGCGGAAGTCCGGCACCGAGTTCGGCGACGGGGTGCGGCCCGGGGCCCACGCCTCGGCGAGGCGACCCAGCGGGTCGTACACGGCCTCGCTGATGAGGTTGTTGGGGTCGGTCGTCTTCAGCGTGGTCGAGCGGCCCGGCTCCAGCTCCTGGATCTGGGTGTGCCCGAGCACGTTGGTCGTGGTGACCTTGAAGATCTGGCCGGTGGCCGGTCCGATGGAGTCGTAGGCGATCGTGGACGACTTCGGCGTCTGCTGCTTCAGCTGGTCGGGGTCGGTCTGCTTGACCACCCGGCCGACCGCGTCGAAGCCCGTGGTGCCGTTGGTGTTCCAGCCGGTGCCCTTGTCGTTGAGCGACCAGGACTCGGTGGCCAGGCCCCGGGTGTCGGAGCCGAGAGCGGTGCCGTAGGCCGTGCCGTCGTACGCGGTGCGGCTGCCGCCGCTGAGCGTCGTCAGGTCGGACCAGTTGGCGTTGGCGCACAGCGTCGGCGAGACCAGCACCTCCTTGGACAGACCGATGAGGTTCTTGTCGGTCCGGTTCAGGTAGGTGGACTTGGTGCAGGACTCGTCACCGCTCTTGCCGGTGTCGCCCTCCGACTCGACTTGGGTCGGGTACCCGTAGGTCGGGTCGTACGTGGTGGTCGTCCGCACCTGGCGCACGGTGCGCGGGTCGTCCGTGTTCGTGCCCGACGACTTGCTGTACGCGATCTCCGTCGGCTCCGTGACCCGCCACGACCGCAGCGGGCTCAGGCCGTCGTCGCGGTTGCGCCTGGCGAGCTCGGTGGCCTCCGGGACGGTGATGGAGCGGGAGAGCCAGTCGCTGTCGGCCTTGGAGGAGTCCAGGTACGTGAGCTCCTCGGCGATCCGGCCGGCGAACGGCTCCTCGTCCTTGGCGATCTCGGAGCCGGTGATGTCCTTGACGGACACGTCACTGCCGAGGCCGCGGAAGAAGCGGGTGACGGCCTTGGACTGCCTCAGCTCGGGGTGCTCGGCGCTGGGCGCCTCGCCGGTGAGGACCGTGGTCTGCTCGAAGCCCGCGAACTGCGAGTAGGTGCGCGTGGACTTCTTGGTGAACTCGGCCTCGGCGAGCTTCCACGCCGGGTTCTTGTACACGTACTGCGTCTGCATCGGCATGGCGCCGTCGACGTTCGGCGACTCCTCGATGGAGTCGACGACGTACTTGTGGAACCAGTCGATGTCCTCGACCTCGGGGTCGGGGTTCCAGAACACCGGGTAGCAGAGCCGGTTGTTGGCCTTCAGCGCCGCCGTGTCCGTCTTGGCGGGCAGGTTGCCGGTGGCGCAGTCGTTGGTCTGGCCGGTCGGGTCGTCTGCCTTCGGCTGCTTGTAGGTGACGAAGGTCTCGCCGCCGTACTCGTTGACGACGTGCCCGATGCGCAGCCGGGAGAAGCCGGGCCGGGAGGGGTGGACCGCCTTGACGCGGTTCGGCATGTCCTCGACGTTGGGCTCGAACCGGACCGGGTTCATGGTGACGCTGGCGTCGGTCGAGCCGTTGCGGGCGTAGCCGGTGCGCTGGACGGACTCCAGCCAGAGGGCGGTGTTGGGGCCGGTCCTCAGCTGCGCGAAGCTCTGCTTGAGCTGGTACTCGTCGACGACCTGGCGGGCGCTGGTGTCGGTGCGCCGCTGGGCCGAGGTCGTGATCTTGTCGAGGCGCTTACGGGTCCAGAAGGACGGGCCCGCGTTCCAGCACTTCTTCTTGGCCTCGCAGCGCAGGTCGGCCGGGGTGTCGAACCAGGGCCGGTACTTGCCCGGGTCCTTGGAGTTGAAGTTGTCGTCGATGCACGTGACCGAGCCGACGGTGTAGCAGCGCTCGGCGACGGTGAAGCCGACGCGGGCCGGGGCGGTCGCCGTGAAGATGTTGTTGTTGCGCTGGCCGTAGTAGATGTGGTCGAGCCAGCCGTCCCGGTCGTAGACGACCGGGTCCTTGAAGTTGAAGTTCGGCGCGTAGTAGTTCTGGTCCTTCTTCCACCACAGCGACATGGCGTTGCCGTGGACGTCCTCGACGTAGTCGAGGCCCCAGCGCCAGCCCTGCGTGCAGTAGGAGTTGGTCCAGTCGGTGGTCGTCGGACCCTTGTAGCAGGGCTCGTCGCTGTGGTTGCCGTAGACGCGGACGGTGAGCACCGAGTCGGTGGTCGGGTCGTCCGGGTCGGTGCCGTGATCGCTCCAGCCGGGCAGCTTGTTCTTGCCGAAGTAGTACTTCGTGCCGTCCTTGGTGGTGACGACCCAGTACTCGCCGTCCTTGGCGCCGTTGGCGGTGGCCGGGTCCTTGATCTGCTCGACCTTGGAGCCGTCGCCGTTGGCGGTGAACCACTGGCCGACAGGCTTGCCGTTGGCGTCGTTCGGGCCCTTGGTGGCGTCCCAGACCAGCTCGGTGGTCATGCCGCCGAGCGAGAGGGTGGCGTTGTTCGAACCCCAGCACAGGTCCGCGGTGCGGTGCGTGGAGTTGTTCGAACCGGCCTTCTTGGAGTCCTGGCGGCAGTTGGCGTACGTACGGGTGATGGAACCCGCGTTGTAGTCCCAGCCGTCGCCGATCCAGGAGGCCTGGTTGTTCGACGAGGAGGTCCGGCCGTCCACGGTCTGCGACGAGTAGGCCAGGCTGACCTTCGGCATCAGGCCGCCGGCGGTCTCCGGGACCTGGATGTCGTAGTTGTACGTGAAGGCGCCGGAGGAGGAGCCCGCCGACCAGGAGCCGGAGGACAGCAGCGGCGAGGCCGTGAAGTCACCGGAGACGGAGCTGCCGGTGTCCAGCATGCCGAGGGCGTTGCCGCCGTTCGCGGCCACCGCGGGCTGGACGCCGTCCTGGTAGGACGCCTTGGTCGCCGTCTTGTCCGCCGTCGACGAGGCGAAGCCCGCGTCGAGGAGGGCGGAGACCGGAACGGTGCCGGTGACGATCTTGTGGACCTTGGCGTTCTTCGGCTCGGGGGCCTTGGTGGGCGCGTCCTTGGCGGCCACCGTCGTCACCGAGCTGCGCAGCCGCTGGAAGTGCTGCTTGCCGTTCTTGACGTCCTTGTCGCCGTCGGCGAGGGACATCGGGGCGGTGCCGCCGCCGTCCGCGCAGTCGCCGGTGGTCGGCGAGGAGTACACGCAGTCGGGCAGCAGCATCAGACCGAAGCGGTCGGCGGCCTGCGGCCCGTAGAGGTCGGCGAAGCCGGTGGTGTCGACGCTGATCGCCACCTCGGCGTTCGGGTCGATGCCGGCCGGCGGGGTGACCTTCATGACCACGCCGGCGGCGCCCGCGTCCACCGAGGTGGTCTGCGGGGCGACACCCACGGTCCAGTTGCCGGCGAGCGCGTTCGGGTCGCCGCCCTCGGGCACGCCGATGGCGACCGGGGTGGTACCGACCGGCTTGGTGGTGCCGGGGGCGTCGGTCGACTGGATGGTGACCGGGAGACCGGCCTGAGCCGTGGAGTTCCACGCGGCGGTGGACGCGGGGACGTACGGGTCGATCGGCGTCTGCGGCGCCAGGTCGAGCGTCGTCGAGGCGCCGGCGTCGCCGTCGGTCTCGGAGCTCGGCGGGATGTCCGGGAGGTCGACCTTCGCGATGTCTTCCGTGCGGTTCATGCCCGGGCCGGGCGCGGCGAGCGCCTCACCGCCCAGGCTCGTCACGGTCAGTGTCGAGGACAGCAGAAGGACTATGGCCGTGCGGCTTCGCCGCCGGCGCCTTCGTTGTGACTCTGTCAAGGCTGGGCGTCCTCGCCCCAGCCATGACAGCGGACCTGAAGCACGCATACGCGTCGACTCCCACCCTGGCGGATCATTCAACGGACGAGGTGCGGAAACACCCACGGTGCGGAAACACCAAAAGGCACACGTCTGGCTCAGGCGCGTGCGTGCGCACTCTCTGTCATGTCCGGCACAGAGTTCAAGATCGGCCCGATGGCCGGAAACCCACTTGAGGTGATCTCCGTCACGCGGCGAAACGGATCAGATCACTCCGCTAACGGCCTTTCAGCCCCTTGGCCGCCAAAGGGTCGAACACGATCATTACAACCCCAGAAACCCCCCTGAAGCGGACTTGATTGATACAACTTCGCATCGGTTCCGCTTTTGCATAACGGATTTACAACATCATCACGCATGGACGCGGATCTTCGCATGTGTGATCGTGTGCGCGCCTTCTGCCCCGCGGCCTGCCGACCGGGGCTGTCTGTGCTGTCCTCAATCCGCTTGGTTCCCACGGGAGTAGACCGCCGTGACCGCGCCGCCCCGATATCTCAGCCCATTCGTGCGCACGCGCACGCGGCTGTCTCTGACCCTCGGCCTCGTGCTGGCCGCACTGACCGCCGCCCTGCTGCCCTGGTGGCACCCCGGCGGCACGACCCCCACCACCGCGGGCGGCGCCACCGACGCCACGCCCGCCTCGACCGGCCCGCGTGACGAGGCCGCCGCCGTCACCGAGGCCCTGCGCACCCACAAGCAGGTCCTCGTCGACACCGCCACCACCGCCACCTCGCTCACCTGGGCGCTGCCCACCGGGCAGTTCAAGGTCCGGATCAACGCGGCCCCGGTCCGGGCGAAGAACGCGTCCGGCCACTGGGCCCCGGTCGACAACACCCTGAAGCGAACGCCCAAGGCTCCCAAGGGCCTTGGCATCGCGCCGGTGAACGCGCCCGTCCCGGTCCGCTTCGCGAGCGGCAACGCTCCGCATCCGCGCGCCGACCGCTCCTTCACCCGCGCCGAGACTCCGGGCGAGACCCTGCTCGCCGAGGTGGAGCTCGCCGGTCACACCGTCGCGTACACCTGGCCGGGCGCGCTGCCCGAGCCGGTGCTCGACGGCCCCCGCGCCCTCTACTCCGAGGTGCTGCCGGGCGTCGACCTGCTGCTCGTGGCCCGTGAGGAGGGCGGTCTGGCCCAGGCCCTGATCGTCAAGACGCCCGAGGCCGCGCACAGCGAGGCCCTGGCCACCGTCTCGTACGGACTGCGTGCCGACGACGCCGTCTTCCGCAGCGACGACAAGGCCAAGCGGGTCCAGGTGCTCGACAAGGCCGGCAAGGAGATCGGGTCGGTCCCCACGCCCTTCGCCTGGGACTCCAGCGGCCGTGACCCCGAGCTGCCCGGCGGCACCGAGCACCGTACGGCGACCGGCACCCCCGCCGACGTCCTGAAGCTCTCCGGCCTCACCGGCGTCGAGCCGGGCGCGCAGTCCGCGCAGCTGCCGATGGGCCTGGACGGCGAGGGCACCGGCACCGCCCACCTGAAGGTCGGCTTCGCCGCGACCGGCCTGGCCGACCGCAAGGACGTCACCTACCCGCTGTTCGTCGACCCGTCGCTGAACCCGGGCTGGCAGGCGTGGACGGTGGCCTACAAGCCGTACCCGAGCACCAGCTTCTGGAACGGCACCAACTTCTCCTCCGGCACCTCCGACGCCCGCGTCGGCCACGAGAGCGACACCGGCGGCACCGCCCGCTCGTTCTGGCGGATGGACTGGGACAGCAGCATCAAGGGCGCGGACATCAGCTCCGCGACCTTCAAGGTGCTCAACAACCACTCGTGGTCCTGCACGGCCCGTGAGTTCCAGATCTGGCGCACCGGCTCCATCTCGTCCAGCACGACCTGGAACGCCCAGCCGAGCTGGTCGGACGACCTCCAGCACAAGTCCTTCGCGCACGGCTGGTCGACCTCCTGCCCGGACGACTACGAGGCGTTCAACGTCAAGGACGCGGCCCAGTACTCCACGGACCACGGCTACTCGACCGTCACCCTCGGCATGCGCGCCACCAGCGAGTCCGACGTCCAGACCTGGCGCAAGTTCAAGGCGACGTCCGCGGTGATCGAGGCCACGTACAACCGCAACCCGAAGGAGCCCTACAACGGCTCCTCGAAGCCCGGCGGCGTCTGCACGCCCGGCCCCGGCGCGGGTGTGACGGTCGGCAAGACCGGCATCACGCTGACGGTGACCGCCACGGATCCCGACAAGAACCTGAGCAAGGTCCGCTTCCGCTTCTGGAAGACCGGCGGCACGATCCCGGCCGGCGACTGGGTCACGTTCGCCGCGGGCGGCGACACCAAGTCGATCACCATCCCGGTCACCGACGCGCGGCTGAAGGACCTCACGACCACCACCACCTTCTCCTGGGACGCCATGGCCCAGGACTCCAACTCGCCCACCCCGGCGACCTCGTCCGTCTACCCGCCGGGCACCGAGCCCTGCCGCATCACGGTCGACCCGAGCGGCCCCTCGCAGCCCGTCGTCAGCAGTGACGTGTGGCTGCCGGTGAACAACGACGGCACGGTCTGGGCGACCCAGCCCTTCGGCACGACCGCCCCGATCACCTTCGAGTCGCCCGAGGCGGTCAAGTTCACCTGGTCCTGGGGCGGCGTCGCCCCGGTCACGGTGAACGCCACCGGCGGCGCGGCGACCGTGCCCAACCTGCAGCCGCCGAACTCCGGCCCGAACACCCTCCAGGTGTACGCGTACGACAACCTGGGCAACCCCAGCGCGCGGACCGACTACACCTTCTACGTGCCGCCGAAGAACACCGCCGACACCCCCGGTGACGTGGGCGGCGACGGCATCGCCGACCTGCTGGTCGTCGACGAGAACGGCAACCTGAAGACGTACCCGGGCCAGACCAACGGCGAGCTGTACCAGAAGCTGTCCGCCTCGTACCTCATGGGCGCGGACGGCAAGCCGGCGCTCGACCCGGCCGGCCACTGGTACGACCCGGCCACCGGCAAGTCCGCCCTGATCGCGCACTACGCGGACGCCTACCCCGGCGACGGCACCACGGACCTGTTCGCCCGTACCCCGGACGGCGGCTTCTGGCTCTACCCGGGTGACGGCTACGGCTCCTTCGACGTCAGCAAGCGCATGAAGGTGCGCCTCCCGGCCAACGCGCCCGCCCCGTCCACCTGGGACACGCTCAAGGCCGTCGGTGACATCACCGGCGACAAGGCGCCCGACTTCGTCGTGAAGGCCGGCACCGCCTTCTGGATCCTGTCCGGCTACAGCGGCGGCACCATCCAGACGGCCACCCTCGAGGAGGGCACCGCCTGGGCCCGTCGCGACATCGTCAACGTCGCCGACATGAACAAGGACGGCACGCCCGACCTGCTCTGGCGGAACCTGGACAACGGCAACATGTACCTGCGCCGCGGCAAGCCGGGCACGGGTGCGGGCAGCGTCGACCTCAACTCGATCGCGCTCGCCGCCAACTCCGCCGCCGGTGTCGACGAGAACTTCGGCACCGGCTGGACCGACGCCAACGTCAAGTACGCGATCGGTGTCCCGGACCTCAACAACGACGGCATCCCGGACATCTGGGCGCTGTTCGTCTCGGACGGCCACATGGCGATCTACAACCCGTCCACGACGAACACCAACGCACCCGTGAAGACGGTGATCTCGTCGGGCTGGACGACGAAGAAGGCGTTCGGGTAGTCCCGGAAGCCCGGAAGGGGTGAGCCCCCGGCGCGCTGATCACGGCGCCGGGGGCTCACCCCTTTCGCGTACGGTCTACGAGGCCGCCGCCCCGCCCTCCGCGATCGTCGCCTCGACCTCCTCGACCCGCTCCCGCTCCTCCGCCGCGAACCGCTCGCGGTCGAGCGCCTCGGCGATCTCCTCGTCCTGGGTCATCAGCAGGTCGAGGTTGGAGTCGCCCAGGTCGAAGACGCCCATGTCGAGGTACGCCTTCTGGAGCCGCTCGCCCCACAGCCCGATGTCCTTGACGCAGGGGACGATCCGGCTGAACAGCAGCTTGCGGAAGAGGTGCAGGAACTCGCTCTGCTCGCTGAGCGCCTCGGCCTCCTTCTTCGGGATGCCGAAGTTCTCCAGGACCTCGACCCCGCGCAGCCGGTCCCGCATCAGGTAGCAGCCCTCGATCACGAACTCCTCGCGCTCGCGCAGTTCGGCGTCGGTGAGCTGCTTGTAGTAGTCGCGCAGCGCCATCCGTCCGAAGGCCACGTGCCGGGCCTCGTCCTGCATCACGTACGCCAGGATCTGCTTGGGCAGCGGCTTGTCGGTGGTGTCGCGGATCATGCCGAAGGCGGCGAGCGCGAGGCCCTCGATGAGCACCTGCATGCCGAGATAGGGCATGTCCCAGCGGGAGTCGCGCAGGGTGTCGCCGAGCAGGCTCTGCAGGTTGTCGTTGATCGGGTAAAGCATCCCGATCTTCTCGTGCAGGAAGCGCCCGTAGATCTCGGCGTGCCGGGCCTCGTCCATGGTCTGGGTGGCCGAGTAGAACTTGGCGTCGAGGTCGGGCACGGACTCCACGATCCGGGCGGCGCATATCATCGCGCCTTGCTCGCCGTGCAGGAACTGGCTGAACTGCCAGGAGGCGTAGTGCCGGCGCAGCTCGCCCTTGTCCTTCTCGGTCATCTTCGCCCAGTGCCGGGTGCCGTGGAGCGACATGGCCTCGTCGGGGGTGCCCAGCGGGTCGTACGGGTCGACCTCCAGGTCCCAGTCGATGCGCGTGGCGCCGTCCCACTGCTTGTCCTTGCCCTTCTGGTAGAGGGCGAGGAGGCGGTCGCGGCCCTCGTCGTACTCCCAGTTGAAGCGGGCGGCGCCGGCGGCCGGCACCTGCCAGACCGACTCCTTGGGGGCCTGGGCGTAGAGGTCGTGCGTCGACACCGACGGCTCCTTCCTTCGGTTTCCCCTTCGGTTTCCAGCAGGCAGGCTCACACGTTGGTAGACGCAGGGTCAACAAGTCGTGCGTGAGGGATTGACGACGTTACTGACGGGGAGTCTTATAAGTGGCATGCCCCGCCTCACCGAGCCCGACTTCGCCCTCCTGCGGGACGCCCTGGGCCCGCTGCGCGACCGCGAGCAGGTCGCGGAACGGCTCCTGGAGTCCTCCGCCAGGCACTCCTTCGACCCCGACACCGAGCTCGACTGGGACGCCCCCTTCGAGGACGGCAAGTGGTTCTGGCCGCCCGAGCTGGTCTCCCTCTACGGCACCCCGCTGTGGCGGAGGATGTCCGAGGAGCAGCGGGTCGCACTCTCGCGGCACGAGGCCGCCTCGCTCGCCTCGCTCGGCATCTGGTTCGAGATCATCCTGATGCAGCTGCTCGTCCGGCACATCTACGACAAGCCGCTCACCAGCAACCACGTCCGCTACGCGCTCACCGAGATCGCCGACGAGTGCCGGCACTCGATGATGTTCGCCCGGCTGATCCGGCGCGGCGGGACGCCCGCGTACCCGGTGCCGCGGGTCTACCACAACCTCGGCCGCATCCTGAAGGCCGTCTCGACCACCCCCGGTTCCTTCGCCGCGACCCTGCTCGGCGAGGAGATCCTCGACTGGATGCAGCGGCTGACCTTCCCGGACGAGCGGGTGCAGCCCTTGGTCCGCGGCGTCACCCGCATCCACGTGGTCGAGGAGGCCCGCCACGTGCGGTACGCACGGGAGGAGCTGCGCCGCCAGATGGCCACCGCGCCGCGCTGGGAACAGGAGTTCACCCGGCTGAGCTGCGGCGAGGCCGCCCGGGTCTTCTCGGTCTGCTTCGTCAACCCGGCCGTGTACGAGCACGTGGGGCTGGACCGCCGCGAGGCCGTGGCCCAGGTGAAGGCGAGCGGCCACCGCCGCGAGGTGATGCAGTCGGGCGCGAAGCGGCTCACCGACTTCCTGGACGACGTCGGGGTGCTGCGGGGCGCGGGGCGGCGCCTGTGGAAGTCGTCGGGGCTGCTGGCCTGACATCCCCCGGGTTCGACCGGAGCCCGCTCCCGCCCGGCGGTGCGGGGTTACGCTGCGGACATGACGAGTCCCGCCTCGCCCGCGTACCGCCGGCTCAGCGTCGAGGAGCGGCGGATCCAGCTGCTCGACGCGGCCCTGACGCTCTTCGCGCACCGGCCGCCGGAGGACGTGTCGCTCGACGACGTGGCCGAGGTGGCGGGGGTCTCCCGGCCGCTCGTCTACCGCTACTTCCCGGGCGGCAAGCAGCAGCTGTACGAGGCGGCGCTGCGCTCCTCGGCCGACGCCCTGGAACGCTGCTTCGCCGAGCCGCCGGCCGGTCCGCCGACCGAGCGGCTCGCCCGGGTCCTGGACCGCTATCTGGCCTTCGTCGACGGGCACGACGCCGGCTTCGCGGCCCTGCTGCGCGGCGGGAGCGTCGCCGAGACCTCCCGGACCAGCGCGATCGTCGACGAGGTGCGGCGGGCCGCGGCCGAGCAGATCCTGTTCCACCTGGGCGTGGAGCGGCCCGGTCCGCGCTTCGGGATGATGGTGCGCACCTGGATCGCGGCCGTCGAGGCGGCGTCGCTGATCTGGGTCGACGAGGGCAAGCGGCCGCCGGCCGCGGAGCTGCGCGACTGGCTGGTCGACCACCTGGTGGCGCTGCTCACGGCGACGGCCGCGAGCGACCCGGAGACGGCCGGCGTGGCGACCCGGCTGCTCGCCCAGGAGCGGGCGGCGGGGCCGGTGGGGCGCCTGGCGCGCGGCGTGCTCCCGGTGGTCGGCGAGGCCGCGCACCTGCTGTGACGCTTTTCTGACGGACACTGGTGGGGTGAGAAGCGAGAACACCCCCTTCCGCGGCGGCCCCCTCGACGGCAAGGTGCTGCCGGTCCTGACCGGCCCGACCGGACACCCGCCGAAGTGGTACGAGGTGCCCGTCCCGGCCCACGACGGGCACCCGGCGACGGTGTACGCGTACCGCCGCGAGCCGGCCGGCTACACGAAGCGGCTCGGGCTGCAGCGCGGCTGGGTGTACGAGTACGCGCCGGAGGGGCGGGAGCGCCGGGAGCTGAAGTGGCCGTGGTCGAAGCCGTCGGGTGCGCCGTCCGAGTGAGCGGACAGGACACCACCCCGATCGTCCGGTAATCACACCATTCATCACGTCATCATCCGGGTGGAGGTGATGACGTGCCGCGACGACGCCTGCTGCGCACGGTCTGCACGAGCGTGTTCGCCCTGACGACGCTGGCCGGGACGGCGACGGCCGCCCCCGGCGCCCCGACCGACCCCACCGACTCGGTCAGCGGCCTGCTCACCCGTCTCCGTACCCTCTACCAGGAGACGGAGCGGGCCAGCGAGGCGTACAACGCCGCCGACGAGGCCCTCAAGCGCCAGACCGCCGACACCAGACGCACCGGCGCCGAGCTGACCGCCGCCCGACGCGCCCTGGAGAAGGGCCGGAACGAGGCCGGGCGCCTCGCCCGGAAGCAGTACCAGGGCCGCTCCGAACTCTCCCCGTACCTCGGCCTGCTGCTCGCGCCCGACCCGCAGCACGCCCTGGACGAGAGCCATCTCCTCGCCCGGGCGGCCCGCGCCCGCGTCACCGTCGTCACCCGCCTCCAGGCCGCCGAGAAGAAGGCCGACGCCCTGGCCACGGCCTCCCGCAAGGCCCTGGAGCAGCGCAAGGCGCTCCTCGACAGCCGGAGGAAGCAGCAGGAGACGGTCCGGACGAAGCTCCGCCAGGTCGAGGGGCTGCTCGCCTCGCTCAGCGCCGACCAGCTCGCCCGCCTCACCTCCCTGGAGACCACCCAGACCGCCGGCGCCCAGAGCCAGCTCCTCGGCTCCGGCGCGCTCGCAGGCCACCGCACACCCTCCGCCGAAGGCGCCGAGGCACTGCGCTTCGCCGTGCGCCAGATCGGCAAGCCGTACGAGTGGGGCGCCGAGGGCCCCGACACCTACGACTGCTCGGGCCTCACCCAGCGGGCCTGGGCGGCGGCCGGCCGCGAACTCCCCCGCACCAGCCAGGAACAGTGGCAGACCCTCCCCCGCGTCCCGCTGAGCGAGCTGCGCCCCGGCGACCTGGTCGTCTACTTCCCCGAGGCCACCCACATCGCGCTCTACCTCGGCGACGGCCTGGTCGTCCACGCCCCCCGCCCCGGCGCCCGCGTCAAGGTCTCCCCGCTCGCCGCCAACCCCTTCCTCGGCGCCGTCCGCCCCGACCCCGACGGCCCGCCCCTGAAGACGTTCGCGCCGCCCGAGCTCCCGGCGGGAGCCACGGACGGCGCGGACGAAGGGTTCTCGGGCGATCAGGCCCCGGACGCCACCGACTCCAGGTAGGCGGCGGTCTTCTCCGGCTCGAAGAAGAAGTTCTCGAAGTCCGCCGGGTCGTCGAAGCCGTTCGCGAAGCGGTCGGCGACCGGCTGGAGCTGCCCGGCCGCGCCGATCAGGTTCAGGACGTGCTCCGGCGGGACGCCCAGCATCGCGTTGGTCCACTTGGTGACGTGCCGCGCGATGTCCCAGTAGCGGTCGAACGTGGCCCGCATCCACGCCTCGTCGAAGGGGCGGTCGCCGTGCTCGACGATCGAGTCGAGGTAGACGGCGGCGCACTTGGCGGCAGAGTTGGAGCCCTGGCCGGTGATCGGGTCGTTCGCGACGACCACGTCGGCGACGCCCAGGACCAGGCCGCCGCCGGGCAGCCGGCCGATCGGGTTGCGCACGGTCGGGGCGTAACGGCCCGCCAGCGTGCCGCCCGCGTCGGTCAGTTCGACCTTCGTGGCGCGCGCGTACTCCCACGGCGTGAACTTCTCCATGAGCTCCAGCGTGAGCGCCAGGTGGTCCGCCGGGTCCTTCACACCCCGGAAGGCGTCGACCGGGCCGCCCGGGATGCCCTCCCAGAAGAGGATGTCGGCGCGGCCCGAGGTGGTGAGGGTCGGCATCACGAACAGCTCGCCGACGCCCGGCACCAGGTTGCAGCGGACCGCGTCGAAGTCCGGGTGCTCCGGGCGCGGGCCGAGCCCGTGCACATAGGAGACCGCGAGCGCGCGCTGCGGCTCGCTGTACGGGGAGCGCTCGGCGTCCCGGCCGAACATCGAGACCAGCTCGCCCTTGCCGGCCGCGACGAGCACCAGGTCGTAGCCGCGCGCGAAGTAGTCGAGGTCGCCGACGGCCGCGCCGTGGATGACCAGCTGGCCGCCGCGCTGGGCGAAGGTCTCCAGCCAGCCGGCCATCTTCACGCGCTGGTCGACGGACTGCGCGTACCCGTCGAGCTTCCCCACCCAGTCGATCGCGCGCCCTGCGTCAGGCGCGGCGACGGAGACGCCGAGGCCCTCGATCCGCGGGGCCTGGGACTCCCAGAAGTTGATGCCCAGGTCGCGCTCGTGCTGGAGCGCGGTGTCGAACATGCACTGCGTGGACATGACCCGCCCGGAGCGGATCTCGTCCGCCGTCCGGTTGGACATGAGGGTGACTTCGTAGCCCTTGGACTGCAGTCCGAGGGCGAGCTGGAGGCCGGACTGACCGGCCCCCACGATGAGTATCTTCCGCATGGCGGGGAGGCTCCTGGGGTTTACTCGGGGGTTGCTTCGAGCGCGTGCTCGACCATCGCGAGCAGCGTCTCGACCACGCTGTACCGCTTGCGCGCGTCCATGATCATGACGGGTACGTGCGCGGGCACGGTCAGCGCGTCCCGGACGTCCGCCTCCTCGAAGCGCTCGGTGCCCTCGAAGTGGTTGACGGCCACGATGTAGGGCAGGCCGCAGCTCTCGAAGTAGTCGAGCGCGGGGAAGCAGTCGGTCAGCCGGCGCGTGTCGGCGAGCACGATCGCCCCGATCGCCCCGCGCACCAGGTCGTCCCACATGAACCAGAAGCGCTGCTGCCCCGGCGTGCCGAAGACGTACAGCACCAGGTCGTCGTCGAGCGTGATCCGGCCGAAGTCCATCGCCACGGTGGTGGTCAGCTTGTCCGGCGTGGCGGTGAGGTCGTCGGTGTCCTCGCTCGCCTGCGTCATCAGCGCCTCGGTCTGCAGCGGGGTGATCTCCGAGACCGCGCGGACGAAGGTGGTCTTGCCGACGCCGAAGCCGCCCGCGACAACGACCTTGGTCGCGATCGGGGCGCGGGTGTGGTCCAGCTGCCAGTCCTGGGCGCCGTCCTCGGGATCGGGCACGCTGTCGGGCTCGCCCCCCGTCGGCTGGGCGGGGATGCCGGTGAGCACCGGCGCGTCGGTTGCGTCAGAGACGACGGAGTCCACTCAGCACCCTTTCGAGGAGCGCGCGGTCGGGACGGTCGGTGCCGTGACCGGTCCCGTACACACGGATCTTTCCCTGGTCGGCCAGGTCGCTGAGCAGCACCCGGACGACACCCAACGGCATCTTCAGAAGCGCCGAGATCTCCGCGACGGTCCGCATCCGGCGGCAGATCTCGACGATGGCCCGCATCTCCGGCATGAGGCCGCGCGCGGCGGGCCCACCGTCGGTGAGGACTTTACGCTCGGGCGCGGCCCCGATGGCCGCGATGTCGAGCGCGGCCACGAAGGTCTCCACGAGGAGCACGTGACCGAAGCGGGTACGGCCGCCGGTGAGCGAGTAGGGACGGACCCGGGAGGGGCGGCGCCCCTCCCCGCGTATCGGCAGCCGATGGGCGTGGGTCGCGGACGTCACTGGTAGCTCTCCATGGACTTCGCCAGTTCGCTGCGGAGTTCCGGCGTCAGGACGTGCCCGGCGCGGCCCACGAAGAGCGCCATGTGGTACGCGACGACGCTCATGTCGCAGTCGGGCTCGGCGTGCACGCCGAGCAGCGAGCCGTCGCTGATCGACATGACGAAGACGCTGCCCTCGTCCATGGCGACCATGGTCTGCTTGACCCCGCCGCCGTCCATCAGCCGGGCGGCGCCCACGGTGAGGCTGCCGATGCCCGAGACGATGGTGGCGAGGTCGGCGGTGGAGCCGCGCGGCCCGGTGGGCCGGTCGGCCGTGCCCTGGACGTCCGGGTCCGACGAGAGCAGGAGCAGCCCGTCGGACGACACCACGGCGACGGAGCGGACCCCCGGCACCTCCTCGACCAGGTTGCCCAGCAGCCATTGCAGGTTGCGGGCCTCACTGCTCAGCCCGAATGTTCCGGTCGCGGTCAACTGCGTGCCTCCTCGACTGTGTCCCCCGTGTTCTCCTCGGTACGTGCTGTCTGTGCGGCCCGGATCTCGTCGGCCACGTCACGGCGGCCGTTCGCGGCCCCCCGCTGGAAGCCTCCGAGCCGGCGGCGCAGCGCCTCGGCGTCCACGCCGCCGCGGCGTATCGGCGTGGTGGTCGTCTTCTCCTGGCGCACTATCCGCGGCGTGCGCTTGGGCAGTCCCTTGTCGGTGACCCGCTCCCACTGGCCGGGCCGGGGGCCGGGCTCGGGAGCCACGGCCGCGTCTTCCACGCGCTCGTGGGCCTCGGGCTCGGGCGGCGGCTGCGGCAGCCGGATCTCAAGGGTGGTCTCGGCGAGGGACTCGGCGGGCGCGGACTCGGGCTCGGGCTCGGGCTCGGCGAGGGTCTCGACGTGGGTCTCTACGGGTGCGGGCTCCGGCTGTACGGGCTGCGCCGGCTCCGGGTCCGTGGTCGTCGCGGCCTCCGCCTCGGCGATGGCCCGTTCCGCTGCCTCGACCAGCGGGTCGCGATGGCGGGACGGCAGGGTGTTGGAGTTGGCCTCGGCGACCGATCCGGGGAGGGTGAGGACCGGGGCCGGGGAGACACCGGCGACCGTGACCGTGGGAGGAACGGCGGTCGGCGGGGCGGCGGGGAGGAGCGGCAGCGGCAGCACCACGACCGCGGCGACGCCGCCCTGCTTCTGCTCGCGCAGCTCGACCCGTACGCCGTGCCGCGCCGC
The DNA here is from genome assembly GCF_044768205.1 of Streptomyces sp. NPDC101160. Lineage (NCBI taxonomy): Bacteria > Bacillati > Actinomycetota > Actinomycetes > Kitasatosporales > Streptomycetaceae > Streptomyces > Streptomyces sp. NPDC101160. The sequence continues at coordinate 479,124 of NZ_JBIWPJ010000004.1, forward strand.
GAGCAGCGCCGTCACCCGGATGCCGAGGCCCTCGCCGTCCGGGCCTGCGGCCTCGGGGGTGGCGAGCCGCGCGTTCAGCTCGGCCAGCCGGTCGGGCGCGATGCCGATCCCGCCGTCCTGGACGGAGAGCATGACCTCGCCGGACTCCAGGAGCCAGCCGGAGAGCTGGACCTGGGTGTCGGGCGGCGAGAAGGAGGTCGCGTTCTCCAGGAGTTCGGCGACCAGGTGGCTCAGGTCGTCGGCGGCGAAGCCGGCGATCTGGGTGTGCGGCGGGAGCGACTGGATGCTGACCCGCTCGTAGCGCTCGATCTCGCTGACGGCGGCGCGCAGCACGTCGACGAGCGGGACCGGGCCGGGGTGGCCGTGGTGGTGCTCGTGGCCGGCGAGGACGAGGAGGTTCTCGCTGTGCCGGCGCATGACGGTCGCCATGTGGTCGAGCTTGAAGAGGGTGGCGAGCCGGTCCGGGTCCTGCTCGCGCTCCTCCAGCTTCTCGATGACGCCGAGCTGGCGCTCGACGAGCCCGAGGCTGCGCAGCGAGAGGTTGACGAAGGTGTGCTGGACGGTGCCGCGCAGCCGCTCCAGTTCGGCGCTGAGCAGCGCGTTCTGGCCCTGGAGTTCGGCGCGCTGGGCGGCCAGCTCGGCGGCGATCGCCTCGCGGGCCCCGGCCAGGTCGGCGCGCTCGCCGTCGAGCTGCTCGACCCGGGCCGCGAGGGCGGCGAGCTTGCCCTGGAGCGTGTTGAGCGACCGTACGACCTGGGCGAACTCGTCGTTGCGCCCGGTGAAGCGGATCGGCTCCTCGTGGTGCGGCTCGGGCGCGGCGGCGAGGCGGGCCGCGCCGATGCGCAGCACGGCGAGCGGCCGGGTGAGCGAGCGGGCCACGTAGGTGGCGATGCCGACGGCGACGAGCAGGCAGCCGCCGAGGAAGGCGACGCGCAGTTCGAGCGCGGTGACGTCGTCGTCGCGGAGCTGGGCGAGGTGCTCGGCGCGCTGGGTGGCGAGGGCGGACTCGACGCCGCGCATCTGCTCGATGCGGGCGGAGAGCGCGGCGTCCAGCTTGGCCGGGTCGGTGTTCAGCTCGGACTCGGAGAGCTCGGGCCGGTCGGTGAGCCGGGCCAGGTAGCGCTCGGCGTCCTTGACGTCGGGGCCGGTGACGCCGGCGGCGAGCGAGTCGCGGGCGGGCGTGGTGGCGGCCTGGTCGAAGTCGGCGAGGGCGGCGAGTTCGCGGACCCGGGCCTGCGACGCGGCGGCGGTGAGCGCGTCACGGTTCCGCTTGTCCTCGTCGGAGCCCTCGGCCGCCTCGGTGACGTACGTCCCGGTGACCGGGTCGTAGTGGGTGGTGGTGCTGGTGGTCGCGGGCTTGGGCACGGCGAGCGCGGCGAGCAGCAGTCCGCGCTCGGCGGAGGCCAGCTCGGTGGCCCGGCCGAGCGCGGCGGGCGCCCGGACGGCCTCGGCGGCGCGGGCCGGGGTGCGCTCGGCGAGCTGGTCGGAGAGCGCCTGGAGCTTGCCGATGACGTCGGTGTACGCCTTGTGCGCCTCCAGGGCGGTGCCCTTGCCGGTCAGCGCGGTGCGCCGGATGGAGGGCAGGGCGGCGAGCTCGCGGCGCAGGTCCTCGGGGGCGGCGGCGCGGATCTCGTCGATCTGGCGGTCGACTCGGGCGGACCGGGCGCCGCTGATCCGCTTCCTGTCCTTGCCTTCGCCCTGCTGGTCGTCGCGGCCTGCGGCGATGTACGCGACGACCTCGTCGCGCTCGTCGGAGAGGGAATGGGCGAGGGTGACGGCCTGCTGGTCGAGTTCGGCGAGCGCGACCAGGTTGACGGTCTCGTCGAGGTCGGCGGAGGCGGTCAGGACCGCCGGGGCGCCGGCGGCGAGCACGGTGACGCCGACCAGGGCGACTCCGGCGACGAGCCGGCTGCGGACCCGCTTGGTACGGCCGGCCGGGGCCGGGGGGGTGTTCTGCACCGGTGCTCGCATTCTCGACTCGTCCGCCCTTGACGCAGAGGTGACGACCGGTCACATGTAAGAGCCCCCACCCCTGGTGTGTCTTCCGACCATTTCAGCGGTTCTGGTCGGGGGACTCGCATCGGCCGCTGCGCCACCCGAACGAGTGAACAACACTCAGTAGTTGGCTAACAACTCGTGTCGGCGAGCGCCGGGGCGCCGGGCTTACCGTCGGTTGGATCTTCCGCGCGGGCTTTGGCAGGATGCCCCGCCGCAGCTTCCCGGAGGTGCCAGTTCCGGCCTTCCGCGCCCTTCACAATCCGTTGGTACAGGCCAATTTCCGCCGTTTGGAGGCGATGTGATGGAGCGATGCGGAGCCGCCGCGAGGCGGGGCAGACTGCGGATCATGCGGACCGAGACGGCGACCCTCCCCGGCAGTCCCGAACGCCCCAACGAGGACTGGTCGGCCACGGCTCAGCCCGCCTCCGGGGCGGGCGGCACGGTGGTCGTCCTGGACGGGGTGACGCCCCCGAGGGGTGACGACGGCTGTGTGCACGGGGTGCCCTGGTTCACCGCGAGACTCGGTGGCGCTTTGACGGAACTGTCCGCTTCACGGGGCGATCTGACGCTGGCCGAGATTCTGTCGCTGGCAATCCGGCGCACCGCGGACGCCCACCGGACCACCTGTGACCTTTCTCACGTACGCACTCCGCAGGCGACGGTGGCCATGGCGCGCTGGGACGGGGCGACGGTGGAGCACCTCGTCCTGTCCGACGCGGCCCTGCTCCTGCGGTCCCCGGACGGCGCGGTACGGGCGGTGCTCGACGACCGGCTCGACCGCGTCCCGGACGAGATCCTGCGCTCCCTGGAGGCCACGGACCGGCTGCGCAACCGCGAGGGCGGCTTCTTCACGGCGGCCGCCGACCCGTCCGTCGCGGCCCGGGCGGTGACCGGTACGACCCCGAGGTCGGAGGTCCGCGCCCTCGCGGCGCTCACCGACGGCGCGACCCGGTGGGTGGAGCTGTTCGGGGCGGGCGACTGGGCGGACCTGTTCGCGGTGCTGACGAAGGAGGGCCCACAGGGGCTGATCGAGCGGGTGCGGGCGCTGGAGGCGGCCGACGCGAGGGCGGGCGGTCCGGCGCGGCGGTGGAAGCTCCACGACGACGCGACGGCGGTGTACGTGGAGCTGTAGCCGGCCCTTCGCGGATGCCGGTCAGCCCTCCGCCGACCGGACGTTGAAGTGGTGGAGCAGCCGTGCCAGTTCCGCGACCTCGGCGCGGTCCCAGTCGGCGAGCTTGCGCACGTACCGCTCGCGGCGGGCGTCCCGTACGTGCCGGAAGCGGCCCTGCCCCTCCTCGGTGAGCCGGACCAGCGAGGCGCGGCCGTCGGCCGGGTCGGGGTCGCGGGCGACCAGGCCGAGCTCCTCCAGGGCGCGCAGCTGCCGGCTCATCGTGGCCTTGCCGACGCCGAACCAGCCGGCCAGGTCGGTGGCGCGCTGCGGTCCGGCCTCGTCGAGCCGGACGAAGAGGCCGTAGGCCGCGGGCTCCAGTTCGGGGTGGACCTCGCGGGCCATCTCGCCGGACTGGGCGCGGGCACGGCGCAGGAAGACCGCCAGTTCGCGCTCCAGGGCGAGGAACTCCTGGTCCACACCACTCCCGGGCTTGGGTCCGGATTCACTCCCCGTACCGCTTCCGTGCACGTCAGCACCCCTCGTGCGCTTTCCGCTCGCTGAAAGTTTCTTCCGGCCGCGGCCATCGCCGCAGCTCGTTGCAGTATTTCGCAGGAGTAGACCAACGGCACCACCCAGGCCCCCTTCCGCCCGCGGGTCTACGTGCGTAGCGTCGTTGTCGGCGACCTCGCCTGACATGTTCAGAACATGTCTGCCAGGACATGCCCCGGAACATGTCTCCCCGCTCCCCCCACCGAGCCTTTCGGAGGCACGCAATGCGTGTGCACAGATCCGGAACATCCCTCGCCGGTGCCGCCCTCGCGGCCCTGACCCTCCTCCTCCCCCTCTCCCTCGCGGGCACGGCCGACGCCGCCGACGCCGACGCCCGTGCCGCCGCCGCCCAGAAGACCCCGGCACGCGGCTCCGCCTGGATGGGCATGGGCGTCATCGCCCACGACGGCCAGGGCGGCAAGCCCGCCGGCGGCGTCTCGCTCCAGGCCGGCCAGACCGAGGGCGTCGACGTGTCCAGTCACAACGGGAACGTGGACTGGGCGACGCTGTGGAACAGCGGAGTCAGGTGGGCCTACGTCAAGGCGACGGAAGGCACGTACTACAAGAACACCTACTTCACCCAGCAGTACAACGGCTCGTACAACGTGGGCATGATCCGCGGCACGTACCACTTCGCGACGCCCGACACGACGAGCGGGGCGACGCAGGCGGACTACTTCGTGAACAACGGCGGCGGCTGGTCCGGGGACGGCAAGACCCTGCCGGGCGCGCTGGACATCGAGTGGAACCCGTACGGCGCGACCTGCTACGGCAAGACGCAGTCCGGGATGGTGGCCTGGATCCAGGACTTCGTGAACCGCTACAAGTACCGGACCGGCCGGGACCCGGTGATCTACACGGCGACGAGCTGGTGGACCCAGTGCACCGGCAACTACGGCGGCTTCGCGTCCACCAACCCGTTGTGGATCGCGCGCTACGCGACGGACGTCGGTACGCTGCCGGCGGGCTGGGCGTACTACACGATGTGGCAGTACACCTCGTCCGGCCCGACGGTGGGCGACCACAACCACTTCAACGGCGACTACTCGCGGGTGCAGGCGCTGGCGAACGGCTGAGCCGACCTACGCGAACGACCGGCGGGGCTCCGGAACCCCGCCGGTTTCGCACTCCCGCGCTCTGCTGGCGCCCGGCTGCGGCCTCGGCGGCCGCACTCACCGCCCTCACCTCGGCGGTCGCCCAGGCCTACGGCGCCGTCTTCAACCGCTGAGCAGAATCGCCGCCTGCTGCACGAAGGCCCTGAGCCCCCCCCCGACGCGCAGCTGTGTAAGAACCTCGTCGCCGTCTCGGCACCCAGCCGCTGTACGACTGGAACGAGCTGGCATCCTCCCGGTCCTGAAGGACCGGGGTTCCATCCGCCCGCATGGTGCGGGCCCTGGCGGGTTCCTGTTTCATCACGCACCGCCCTGGCTAGGCAGGGTCTTACACGCGCTCCGCAGGCGTTTTACCTCTCGGCCTGCCCGGCCGCGAAGATCCGTCGCCCTTCGGCACGGACGTTGGACTCGGCATTCTCGTCCCGGTCGTGGCGCGCTCCACACGAGCACACCCACCACCGAATGCTCAGGCCCTCCAGTCCCTTCGGCCCTTCGACGGAGCCGCACACGGAGCACAACTGTGTGGACGGGAAGAACCGGTCCACCTTGGCGAAGCCGCGCCCGTACCGGGCGCACTTGGCTTCCAGAGTGCGGACGAACATGCCCAGGGACTGGTCGTGGACGGACTTGGCGCGCTTGCCCTTCTTCGATCCCATACCCTTCACGTTCAGATCCTCCAGATAGACCGCTTGGCTTTCGCGGACGATCCGGGTGGTTTCCTGCTCGATGAAGTCGCGGCGCTGGTCCGCAATTCTGGCGTGGATCTTCGAGACGGCGAGTTTCGCCTTCCGGTAGTTGCTGGAGCCTTTCTCAGCGCGGAACAGCTTCCGCTGCGCCCGGCGGAGCTTCTTCTCCTGGCGGCGGAAAAACTTCGGGCTGCTGATCTTCCGGCCACGCAGGACCGCGTAGGAGGACAGACCGAGGTCGATACCCGTCTCGGTGTCGTCCAGGTCCAGTTCCGGGAGCGGGGTGTCCTCGGTCTCGACCACGAACGAGGCGAAGTACCTTCCGGCCGGGTCCTTGACGACCGTGACCGAGGACGGGCCGGAAGGCAGCGGCCTGGACCAGCGGACCTCCACATCGCCCAGCTTGGCGATAAACAGCCGGCCGCTGGGACGCAGAACGAACCCGTTGCGGGTGAGCCGGATCGACTGCCGCCCCGTCTTCTTCTTCATTTTCGGCGGAGCGATCTTCGGCCCCTGCCGCACACCGCGCTTGGAGGCGAAGAAGTTCCGGTAGGCGGTGTGCAAGTCCTGTAAGGACTGCACCAACGCCACCGACGGGGCCTCCTTCAGCCACTCCCGCTCGGGGGTCTTCTTCGCGGCGGTGATCACCATCTTCTGCAAGGTGACATCGGAGATGTACGGCTCGCCGTTCCGCCACGCGGCCCGACGCTCCCGCAGAGCGTCGTTGTAGACCACCCGGGCACAGCCGAAGAAGCGAGCCAGATCCCGCTGCTGCCGGGCAGTCGGATAGATCCGCTCGTTGTACCGCAACTTCATGACTCACCTCCCCGGACCGGTCGGGATCAAGACAACATGATTTCGCTTCTCTCAGCCCTTGAGGGCGGCGACGAAGGACGCCCAAGCCGGCGCGGCCACCACGAGGACCGGGCCGGCCGGCACCTTGCTGTCCCGGACGGGGACGACGCCGGGGACGCCGTCGAGGACCTCGACGCAGGATCCGCCGTCGCCGTCGCTGTAGCTGCTCTTGCGCCAGGCGGCGCCCGCGAAGTCGTAGGTGACTTCGACGCACTCGCCGCCGTCGCCGTCGCTGTAGGAGCTCTTGAACCAGTGGGCGTGGGTCAGGTCGTAGGCGCGCATCGTCTGTAGTCCTCCGCCGCCGATTCGATCAGGGCCAGGGACGCCTCCGGCGACAGCGCGGCGGCCCTGAGCAGATCGTAGGCGGCCAGTGCGCGCTTCACCACAGCCGGATCGTCCAGCAGATTGCCCGAATACACCGCCTCCGTATAGGCCGTTGGCGGCTGGTCCTCGAACTCCATCAGCTGGATCATCTTCCCCATCTGGGGATAGGCACCGGCCGCGAACGGCAGCACCTGGATCAGCGCCTTGCGCTCGCGCGAGGCCGCCAGGAGCTGGTCAAGCTGTTCGGCCATGACCGCCGGACTGCCGACCGGGATGCGCAGCACCGTCTCGTGCAGGATCACCCAGTACATGGGCCGGGTCGCGTCCTTGAGGATTGCGGCCCGGTCCATCCGGCCCCGGACCTTCTCCTCCAGGTACTCATCGGTGGCGAGCGGATTGCTGGCGAGGGTGACGGCCCGTGCATAGGCAGGCGTCTGGAGCAGTCCGGGAACGGTGGTGGGCGCGAAGGCGCAGATCTTCGTCGCCCAGACCTCCAGCTCCGCCGCCGCCTGGAAATACGACGCGTACGGTGACCGATTGATCAGCTTCCGCCACGTCCGTTCGAACAGGCCCCCCGTCTTCAGCACGTCGTCGAACAACTTCGCCAGATCCAGCTGCGGTTTCCGGATTCCCTGTTCAAACAGGCCGATGTACGCCGACGAGACGAACACCCGCGCGCCCAACTCGCTCTGCGTGAGTCCCGCCGCCTCGCGGCGCTCCTTCAGCAGCTCGCCGAAGAACTCCCACGCTTCCTGCCGTTTCGCCTGACCCATGGCTCAACTCCCCGACCCGCCAGTTCAGTTGCCACCCCCGTAGCCGCTCCCGACCCTACGGATTCACCGGCCGCCCCGATACGCAAATGCGCGAAATTCACTCGAACGGGATTCACGCGGACGTCCTCCCTTCGGGTGTCGATTTCACGCCATCCGTACCAGAACAAGCGGAGTCGGGTCATCCGTGGACGTCCTTCGGGAATGCTCTGTTCGAACGGCCGTCAGCGCACGTCGTCCGAACCGTGAAGGAGAGAGCACTCCATGCGGAATGAGGAGCGGTGGGAGTACCACCGCGGGCAGGGACTGCGCACGATCGGGGTCGAGGAGGAGCTGCTCCTGGTCGATCCCACGACCGGGCTCCCCCAGCCACTGTCCGGGACCGTCACCGAGATCGCCGCCTGGCACGCCGATGTGCGGCCGGAGGCGGACCGGGGCGAGCCGGTGAAGCCCGAGTTGTACTGCGAGATGCTGGAGATCGGCACCAGGCCGTGCGCGACGGCGGACGAGCTGGCCGATCAGCTGCGTCAGGCCAGGGCCAACGCCGCGGCCGCGGCCAAGGAGGCCGGGGTGGCGGTCGCGGCGCTCGCGACAGCGCCGATGCGCTTCGAGCAGGTCCTCAACCCGGCGGACCGCTATCGGCGCTTCGAGGACCGGTACGCCCGGCTCATCGACGACAAGCTCACCTGCGCCTGTCACGTCCATGTCCACCTCACCTCGCCGGAGGAGGGCGTCGGTGTCCTGGACCGGATCCGGCCCTGGCTCGCGCCGCTGCTGGCGCTCAGTGCGAACTCGCCGTTCTGGCAGGGCGAGGACACCGGGTACGCGAGCTGGCGCCACCAGCTGTGGTCGCGCTGGCCGATGGCCGGGCCCGCCGAGCTGTTCGGCGACGTCGACGCGCTGGAGGAGACCACGCGGGCGATGCTGGCGAGCGAGGTGCTGGTCGACGACCACATGGTCTACTTCGACGCCCGGCTGTCCCGCAGCTATCCGACGGTGGAGGTACGGGTCGGCGACGTGTGCCTGCACGCGGAGGACGCCCTGCTGCTCGGGCTCCTGGTCCGCGCCCTGGTGGAGACCGAGGCCCGGGCCTGGCGGGCCGGGGTGGAGGCCGACCCGGTGCCGACCGTCCTCCTGCGCCTGGCCGCCTGGCAGGCCAGCCGTTATGGCCTGGGCGACCGGCTGCTGGATCCGAAGACCTGGCGGCCTGCCCCGGCCTCCGACGTCCTCGGGGCTCTGATCGACCATGTCACGCCGGCGCTGCGGGACGCGGGCGACCTCGACCGGACCGTGCGCGGCACCGAGCTGGTCCTCGCCCGGGGCACCGGGGCCGACCTCCAGCGCGCGGCGCACACCGGTGGCGCGAGCCTGGCCCCGGTCGTCGCCGACGCCGTGCGGCGTACGAACCCCGCATAGCTCGAACGGTGGGACGCCCTCCGCGCGGGAGGGCGCCCCACCGTCAGCCGCTCGGGTGCCTTACGCCGCCGCGCTCACCGCGACCGCCGCCGGGGTCAGGGCGATCTCCAGGACCTGGCGGACGTCCGTGACCGGGTGGACCTCCAGCTTCTCCAGGATCTCGGCGGGGACGTCGTCGAGGTCGGCCTCGTTCCGCTTGGGGATCACGACGGTCGTGATGCCCGCGCGGTGGGCGGCGAGGAGCTTCTGCTTCAGGCCGCCGATGGGCAGGACGCGGCCGGTGAGGGAGACCTCGCCGGTCATCGCGACGTCCGTGCGGACCAGCCGGCCCGACAGGAGCGAGGCGAGGGCCGTCGTCATGGTGATGCCGGCGCTCGGGCCGTCCTTCGGGACCGCGCCCGCCGGGAAGTGGATGTGCACGCCGCGGTCCTTCAGGCCGGTGACGGGCAGCTCCAGCTCGGCGCCGTGCGAGCGCAGGAAGGAGAGCGCGATCTGCGCCGACTCCTTCATCACGTCGCCCAGCTGACCGGTGAGGGTCAGACCCGCCCCGCCCGTCTCCGGGTCGGCGAGCGAGGCCTCCACGAAGAGGACGTCGCCGCCGGCGCCGGTCACGGCCAGACCGGTGGCGACACCGGGGACGGACGTGCGGCGCTCGGCCGGGTCCTGGGCGGACTCGGGCACGTGGTGCGGGCGGCCGATCAGGTCGCGCAGCTGGCCCTCGCCGATGGTGAACGGGAGCTCCCGCTCGCCCAGTTCGTGCTGGGCGGCCACCTTGCGGAGGAGTCGGGCGATCGAGCGCTCCAGGGTGCGGACGCCCGCCTCCCGGGTGTACTCGCCGGCCAGCTTGCGCAGCGCCGACTCCTCCAGGACGACCTCGCCCTTCTCCAGGCCGGCCCGCTCCAGCTGCCGGGGCAGCAGGTGGTCACGGGCGATGACGACCTTCTCGTCCTCGGTGTAGCCGTCGAGGCGGACCAGCTCCATGCGGTCGAGCAGGGCCTCCGGGATGGCCTCCAGGACGTTCGCCGTCGCGAGGAACACGACGTCGCTCAGGTCGAGTTCGACCTCCAGGTAGTGGTCGCGGAAGGTGTGGTTCTGCGCCGGGTCGAGGACTTCGAGGAGGGCCGCCGCCGGGTCGCCCCGGAAGTCGGAGCCGACCTTGTCGATCTCGTCGAGCAGCACCACCGGGTTCATGGACCCGGCCTCCTTGATCGCCCGGACGATCCGGCCGGGCAGCGCGCCCACGTACGTCCGCCGGTGGCCGCGGATCTCGGCCTCGTCCCGGACGCCGCCGAGGGCGACGCGGACGAACTTCCGGCCCATGGCGTGCGCGACGGACTCGCCGAGCGAGGTCTTGCCGACGCCGGGCGGGCCGACGAGGGCGAGCACGGCGCCGCCGCGACGGCCGCCGACGACGCCGAGGCCGCGCTCGGCGCGCCGCTTGCGCACGGCCAGGTACTCGGTGATGCGCTCCTTCACGTCCTCCAGGCCCGCGTGCTCGGCGTCCAGGACGGCCTTGGCGCCCTGGATGTCGTACTGGTCCTCGGTGCGCTCGTTCCACGGCAGTTCGAGGACGGTGTCGAGCCAGGTGCGGATCCAGGACCCCTCCGGGGACTGGTCGCTCGCCCGCTCCAGCTTCTCGACCTCCTTGAGGGCCGCCTCGCGGACCTTCTCGGGCAGGTCGGCGGCCTCGACGCGGGCGCGGTAGTCGTCGGACTCGTCGCCCTCCTTCTCGCCGTTGAGCTCACGCAGCTCCTTGCGCACGGCTTCGAGCTGGCGGCGCAGCAGGAACTCGCGCTGCTGCTTGTCGACGCCCTCCTGGACGTCCTTGGCGATGGTCTCGGCGACGTCCTGCTCGGCCAGGTGCTCGCGCAGCTGCGAGGTGGCGAGCTTGAGGCGGGCGACCGGGTCGGCGGTCTCCAGGAGTCCCAGCTTCTGCTCCACCGTCAGGAACGGGGAGTAGCCCGCGTTGTCGGCGAGCGCGCCGACGCCCTCGATCTGCTGGACGCGGTCGACGACCTGCCAGGCGCCGCGCTTCTTCAGCCAGCTCGTGGCCAGCGCCTTGTACTCCTTGACGAGCTCGGTCACCGAGCCGGGCAGCGGCTCCGGCACTGTCTCGTCGACGACGGTGCCCTCGACCCACAGCGCCCCGCCGGGCCCGGTCGTCCCGGCCCCGATGCGCACGCGGCCGCGGCCGCGGATCAGCGCGCCGGGATCGCCGTCGGACAGCCGCCCGACCTGCTCGACCGTGCCGAGCACACCGGTGCCCGCGTAGGTCCCGTCCACCCGGGGCACGAGCAGCACCCTGGGCTTCCCGGTCCCACCGCGCGCGGCGGCCTGCGCGGCCTCGACAGCTGCCCGCACGTCGTTGTCGGACAGGTCCAGCGGCACCACCATTCCGGGCAGCACGACCTCGTCGTCGAGCGGCAGCACAGGCAGAGTGAGCGGCGCGGACGCCATGGACTCAGAAGCCATGATCTCCCCTTCGGCAGTCAATCGCAGTCAATCAAGTTGAGCTATGCCGACTCAATGCATGTGAGCGCGGGATTGTTCCCCGCCCCGCGTTCGCTCTGAGCGATCACTCGTCCCGTGTCCTTTGCCGTGGATCCCTTCGCTTTGCAGCTCCATGTTTCGTCTGGTCGTTCGCTTTGCGGAGTGACCTTTCGTCCCCGGCTCGGGTTAGCGAGTCATGGCAGGTTCGTTAGGGGTACTGCCGGGTGGTGCCTACGGGCCGCCGGCGGAGGGGTTCGAGGTCGCGTACGCCGACCGGGACGGGTCTGAGTTTCGTCGCACGCTGGTGGACGCCTGGACAGTGCGGTTCGAGGATGTCGCGCCGGTACGCGCGTTCAAGTCGTACAGAGGCCAGCGGCATCTGCCGGGCTTGTGGTGGTCGTCCACGGTGGGCAGGCACATTGGATACGAGTCCTGGCTGGAGCGCGATCACGTGATGCTGCTGGACTTCGACCCGTCGGTGGTGGGGATCTCGTCTCAGCCGTTCTGGCTGTTCTGGCAGTCCGACGCGGGCAAGGGCATCTCGCATGCGCCGGACTACTTCGCCCGCCGCGAGAACGGCACGGCGGTGGTGGTCGACTGCCGTCCGGCGGATCGGCGTAAGCCCCGGGACGTGGTGAAGTTCGAGGCGACGCAGGCAGCCTGCGCCCAGGTGGGATGGGAGTTCCGGCTGGTGGGGGCGCCGGATGTGATCGTGGTGCGCAATGTGCGCTGGTTGGCGGGCTACCGCCACCCCCGGCACCGGTTGGAACCTGTGGCCTCCGAGCTACTGGCGGTGTTCGCCGAGCCACATCCAGTGATGGGCGGGGCCTCGGCGGTGGGGGACCCGATCAGGGTGCTGCCGGTGCTGTTCCACCTGCTGTGGTCGCACGAGCTGACAGCGGACATGTCGGTGCCGCTTCATGCTGTCTCGCTGGTGTCGGCAGGGGTGCGACGGTGACGGCTGGGCCGGGCAAGCCGGTGTTGCGACCAGGAGACTGGGTGACCTACGACGACGGGGATCACCAGGTGGTGGGACTCGCCGGCACGTCAGTGCGGCTGCGGTCGGCAACGGGGGCGGAATCGGTGGTGCTGGCGTCGCACCTGATGGCGGCACCGGACTTCACCGTCACCGGCACGGAACCGCTGCCTGCGGTGGAGCCATCCGGGTTGCTCGCGACGTTGCCCGAGCCAGTACGGGAGAGGGCTCGCGAGTGGGAACGGCACATGGTGGAGATCGAGACTGGGCTGCCCCCTGGCACCACGCCGGGCACGCCGCCGCGTCCCGGATATGACCCCGCTGCCTTCTCACTGATGGAACGGATGGCCTCAAAGGCGCGAGAGCTCGGCGTGACCGTTCGGACCGTGCAGAGTCGACGGTCACGCTACGTCCGGCAAGGGCTATGGGGTCTGGTGGACCAACGGGCGACCCAGGTCTGGGAAGCGACAGGCCGGGCAGATGCCCGGCTGGTGGCGGCGATCCGGGAAGCCCTGGAAGCGGAGACGCGTACCTCGACCGGAACCCGGTCGCGATTGATCCGCCGGGTGATCAATCTGGTGCAGGCCACCCACGGCGAAGGGGTGGTGCCGCTGCCGAGTCAGCGGACCTTCTACAAGCTGATCGACGCACTGTCCGCGGGAAGGCATACCTTCGGCTCGGCGACCACACGACGACAGACCGCGAACCGACCCGAAGGGCCGTTCACGCCGACGTTCGCGGACCGACCTGGGGAACAGGTGCAGATCGACTCCACCCCGCTGGACGTGATGGTGGTAATCGATTCGGGGCTCACCGTCCGCGCAGATCTGACGATCGCGGTCGATGTCGCCACCCGCACGATCTGTGCGGCAGTGCTACGCCCCATGGGAACCAAGGCCGTGGACGCCTCGCTGCTGCTGGCACGGATGCTGGTGCCCGAGCCGATGCGTCCGGGCTGGTCCGCCTCACTGCGAATGGCGGCCTCACGGATGCCGCACCGGCGGCTGCTGGACGTGGACACGCGGATGGAGCAGGCCGCCGCGAAACCGGTGATCGTGCCGGACACCGTCGTCATCGACGGCGGGAAAGTGTTCGTCTCCGACACCTTCATCCGGGCCTGCGACCGGCTCGGCATCTCGGTGCAGCGAGCACGCCCGCGCACGCCGACCGACAAGGGCATCGTGGAGGCAACGTTCTCCGCGATCAGTACGCTGTTCGCCCAGCACCTGGCCGGCTACACAGGGCGGGACGTCTCCCGTCGCGGCGAGCGGGTCGAGGAACGGGCGGTCTGGACGGTTCCCGAACTCCAGGACCTCCTGGACGAATGGCTGCTGGCCGGGTGGCAGACGCGGCCGCACGACGCTCTGCGCGATCCCTTCCGGCCAAAAAGGCCGATGTCGCCGAACGATAAGTACGCCTCTCTGGTGGCGGCCTGCGGCTACCTGCCGCTGGTCCTGCGCGGAGAGGACTACCTGGAGCTGCTGCCCGTGGCCTGGAGGGCTGTCAACGACTACGGCATCCGGATCAACTACCGCACTTACGACAGTGCTGACCTGGGGCCTCTGCGGCGCCAGCACTCGGGGCACGCTGCCAAACGCGGGCTCTGGGAGGTGCACTGCGACCCCTACGACCTTTCCAAGGTGTTCGTACGAACCCAGCAGGGTTGGATCACCGTCCCCTGGGTGCACCTGCCGTTGGTCAGCGCGCCTTTCGCGGACTTCACCTGGCAGCACTCGCGTCGCCTGGCCGCCGAGGCCGGCCAGGACGACACCAACGAGACGGCAGTAGCCCGTGTCCTGGACGAGCTACTTACCCGCGCAGAGCACGGCCCGGACACCCGGTCGGCCAGGGTGGCCAGCCGCACACGCGTCGCTGCTGCCGTCCACGCGCCCGCCGTGGCCCCTGAGATCGAGACGAACCTCGATCCGGAACCCGAGGTGCATCCTCCTGCCGCGGTGGCGGGTTTCGGCGTCTTCGACGCCCACGCAGAAGCTGAAAGGTGGCTATGAGCAAACGCAAGCCGTCCTCATCGGCGGGCACCCCGGACTTCGACGGGGTCAAGCAGGCTCCGCCGGACAGTCCGCTGACCACGAAGGAGGGATGGTGCCACTTCGTCGGACACGAGCCGGTCCCGACCCGGCTACTGACCGCGGCCGAGCGGGCAGCGCTGGCCCCGCACGAGCGCACGCGCGAGCAAGAGCGACGCCGGGACTACCACGCGGATCTGCCGCTGGTGAACACCCCGACCATCCGCAAGGTCGTCGCCACCTCCCGGCTGCTGATCCAGCTCAACCGCAACCAGATCTCCGCCCGTCGCGGCGTCATCCTTTCCGGTGCCTCCGGCACCGGAAAGACGACCGCGCTGACCCAGCTGGGCCGGGCCCATGAACTGGCCATCCGCAAGCGTCACCCGCGCGACCCGAACCGGCTGCCGGTCGTCTACGTCACGGTCCCACCGGCTGCCACACCGAAGATGCTGGCAATGGAGTTCGCCCGGTTCTTCGGACTGACCTTCCCCAGTCGGGCCAACGTCACCGACATCGTGGACGCGGTCTGCGCTACCGCCGCCCATGTCCATGTCGACCTCGTCCTGGTCGACGAGCTGCACAACCTCAACCTGGCGACGCGGTCCGGCGCCGAAGCCTCCGACCAGCTGAAGTACTTCGCCGAACGGTTGCCTGCCACCTTTGCCTACGCGGGCATCGACGTCGAATCACGGGGGGTGTTCGCCGGCACCCGGGGACGGCAGATCGCCGGACGCTTCGTCGTCATCCCGGCCGTTCCGTTCACCCACGCCACCACCGCCGACCACGACGCCTGGCGAGCCCTGGTGGGCACCCTGGAGTCCACGCTCCGGCTGCACCACCACGCCCTGGGCACGCTCACCGAACTGAGCGAGTACATCTTCCACCGCACCGGCGGCATGATCGGCAGCCTCTCCCAGCTCATCCGCGGCGCCGCCGTCCTGGCCATCGAGGACGAGAGCGAGCGCATCACCGAGGACCTGCTGGCTCTTGTCCCGATCGACTTCGCCGCCGAGCAGTCCGAGAAACTCACCGCCCCGGCCAGACCTGCCTCCCGACGTAGGCGAGTGGCCTGATGCTCCTGCGCCGTCTTCCTGATCCCGTCCCACCCGCCCGGCACGAGATCGCTGCCTCCTACATCGCCCGCCTGGCCCGGCTCCACGGCCTCGACCTCAACGCCCTCTGGCGATGTCTCACCGAACGCGAAGCCTCCGGAGGCATACGCCGCGTCATCGTCCCTGAGCGCCTCGCCGCCATCACCGGCCGGACCGTCCACACCCTCTCCGGTGCTCTGCCGGAGTTACGCCACCCGCAGCCCGACTGGGCGATGTTCCGTCACCAGCCACAACCCGGCTGCCCTCACTGCAACGCCAAACACCCCGGCGGCGAGGTCATCAGAATCATGCCGCACCACCGCTACGTCTGCACCCAGCACCGACTATGGCTCTGCCCCTCCGACGCCGACGGACACACCACGCCCCTCGACGTTCTCCCGGAAGTCGTTCAAGCACAACGCCGGCATTTGCGCATCGTCTGGCGCCACGGCTGGGCCATCACCTACGACGCCGTCCTCACGGCCATACTCATCTGCGGCCAGCTCTGGTCCCTACCGGAGAACGAAAACGGCGGAGCATGGCACGACTGGGTCCGCCGGGCGGGCATCCTCATCCCGCCTGACACAACCGAAACGGCCTTCTCAGTGGCACGTCTCTGCGCCGTTGTGTATCCCGAAGCCATCGCGCTGGCCCCGCTCTTCGCGTCGCCTTACTGGAGAAAACAAGCGCAGGAATCGACCTGGAACCGCCGCCTCTTCAACGCCGAAATCGCCCGCCGGTTAAGACATCCCGACTACAGATACAAAGAGCATGACAATGATCCCATTAGCCACTGGGCCAACATGAACGCCAAGCGCTCACCGCTTGCTCCTATCTACGTTCACGACCAGAAGCGCCATCTCAGGAAACCAGCCCTGAGCCCCGCCACTCGACTCGCTCAGCAACGGCGCGCCAGCGCCTTCAACCCATCCCACCGAGCTGGTGAAGCGCTCGTTGCACACCGCTACCTCGCGACCGTCTTCCGGCGCGCCTGGGACCCTATGCGGAGACACGCCCTCTCCCCGTCTGGCGACAGCTACTACCGTCTGCGCCAGTGACGCCTTCCCAACGGCATGCGCTCACAGCCCGTTCGACCACTACGACGTCGACTGCCCCTCTGTTGCGTAGAATTGCCGCAAGTCAAGGACGGCCCTTCGGATCGCCCTGTGATCCTGCATGGGTACATCGACATCGACATACCCCTCAGCCTCACCAGCATTGACCGGCAGTGCGCCAAGTGGCGCGCTCTGGGTCTGGATCAGGTCCACATAGGCCCCGTAGTCGATACCCCAGATATCGAACCGCTCGCCAGGTTGATCCTGAGCAGAATACCCACGCCGGAGGATGTGGAGCACGCGGGCGTCGAAAAGCGCGAGCAGAACATCGTCCCGGGCATCGGCCGAGTTGACCAGAAATGCTCGTGCACGCTTCCCACGAATCACCTCGGAAATAATCCATTCGAGCAGCCGGCGCGCCTGAACCAAGCTCGCGAGACCGTTCATCTTGTCGCCGTGGTACCAACTGCGTGCCGCATCACGGACGAGCGGAACGGAGATCTTTTCTTGCCCAGCCTTCATGGCAGCCTTGGCGGCGATGTAGAGAGCATCCCTGGGAACACCTTCGGACGCACGGACCAACTCGTCGAACGCCCGCTTGTCGGTGAACCCAGCGGAGACGACGTTTCCAGACAGGCGCGAAAGGCCCGAGTTGGGCATGGCCGCACCGACGCTCTGAAGGTGCTTGGCGAACAGACCTTGAAAGAACGACCGTGCACGCTCCTCGTTCCCCTCGTAGACCAGGAAGTCGTCGAGGTTTACGTGGGCGCCCATGTCCGCACCGAGCTCAATCCCGATGGTGCTGCCATCGACCTGAGCCCTGAAGTTCGACTGCTGTTCAATGGCGGCGATCTTGACGGTGAACTTCTGGACCGGGAGAATGCAGCGAGTCAAGAAGTGGGCGAGATAAGGCTGGAGATCTCGCGGCACGCTGCTCCACTCGTCAAGCAACAGCCATACTCGACGGCTAGTGAGCGCGTTTCCGAGGTCACGAAGAGCCCTGGCCACATCACTGAAGTTGAGACTGATCTGCTCCGTGCCCTTCCGGGTTTCCCGCTGGAGGCCTCGGTCTTCGGCCGAAGACTCCGAACTCAGCCTGCCGGAGAGCCTCGGCCCACCCTGAGCGAGTGAAGCCTCAGCTGAGACACCGTCCTTGCTTCCGGCCTTACTCTCAGCCTCATCTGTCCGCTCCACCTCGCCGAGAACCCGGACCGAGGTGATCGCGTTGAGAAGCTGGTCGGCCTTGTCCACGAAGTTACTGTCGTCGATCAAAGAGCCGTCTTCGAGCACTGAGATGAGCAGAGAGTCGTGCAACTGCCCGAGAAGGTCCACAAGGAGACGGGCGGCCCTCTCAGTGATCGGAGCCGACTGCGGATCGAGCAGCCCACTCGCCGACCCGATAGTGCGCAAGTCGATGTACAAGGCCAGATCACCGGATTCGGAAGCCTCGGAACCCAAGTAGCTGAGGGCATGCGTCTTCCCGGTGCCACGTCGGCCGTAGATCACCTGGTGGTCAACCGTGTTGATCACATCAACCACCCCCGAGTCAACGAAGGTCTCGTGGAGCTGGGGGCCTTCCTGCTTCTCCGCTCGCTTCGGGATCTGGTTGAAGGCGCGGTTCAGTGACGAGAGAGCTGACATGAGGGGAAGGTTAGACGCATCGGGCAACGAGAGTGATGCGTTCGAACTACGTCCTCAACTTGCCAGTACGTCGAGTCGACTTCGCGGTTGACATCGTTCACGGCGAGGACGAGACCCCGGGCTGAGGGCTGGGGTTACGGGCCCCGCTCTCTCAGCCCAGAACGCGTGCGCGGCGCAGCGGAGACACTCCTCGCTACGCCTCACGAGGCCCTTGTTGAGGCCGCTCGTCCGGCAGAACTCGCCAAGGCCGAAACCCTCCCCACCGTTGCCTGGGAGCGCGGCAAGCCGCTCGACTACGTGACCAGCCACTACCAAGCGTTGGATCCGTGCACAAACGGGGCCGAGACCGGTCGCTCAGAGCGAGGAGGCCCAGGGGTCGTCGTACGGTTCGGGCTCTTCGGGGTGGAGCATGCAGCGAATACAGCGCAGGAGTCCCGGTTCACCGGTTCCGGCGGCGGCGTACATCCACGGCAGGGCGTCCATGACGTGCGCGCGTTCGTCTGTGGCGAAGGTTTCGATCGTCTGGTGTAGGTCCTCGGGGGCGGGCTCATCTGTGAGGCAGAGCCAGCCGATTGCCGCGGCCAGACGGACTTCGGGGGCCTCTGCTCGGTCTTGCCACCGCTCACAGAACCACGAGAGGGCCGGCGGCTGTACGTAAGTTCGGGTGGTCTCGGCGACGGCGAGGAGCAGGGCGGCGCGGACCATGGCGTCATGCTCGGTGGCGAACCTGGCGGCAAGGGCGGTTCGGACCACAAGGTCGGGGTCGGCGGCGGTGGCCAGGGCATAGGCGGCGTCAATGCGGATGGTGGGCTCGGAGTCGTTGAGAAGCGGCAGGAGTACGGGTGTTTCGGCAGTGATCGCGGCTCGGGCGGCGGCCACCGACCAGCCTGCCGGGTAGCCCGTCACCTCGACGCCGTAGTCGTCGTAGTCGTCGGGGGCGTGGTGCCGAGGATCGTTGCGATGGAGAAGGTATTCATCGCGGGAGGCGACGCCATAGTGCCGGGCGCGGGCCGGGCCGGAGAGCACGGCAAGGGCGGCGGCACGGTGAGGGTGGTGGGCATCCGCGGCGATGGGGATCAGGAACGGTACGGCGAGGGCGGCGGCGGCCCGGCTGTCGTTGGCGCACAGGCCGCCCAGCACGTCCGTCGCGCAGCGAGCGGGGTCCTCGCCGCTGTGCAGCAGGTGAACGGCTGCCCGGGCATCGTCACCGTGGGGGAAGTTCCCCCACGAGACGGCGTCGAGGAGCAACCCGCGTTGGGCCCCGGACTGGATGGTAGCGACCGCCGCCCGCACATCGAACGCGCCTCCCGCGAACGAGGCCAGATCCGCTCCGTCCACCAGCGCCCGGCACATCGCGAACGTCGGATCGGTCCGCCAATCCCTCACACCGCACCCCTACCATCGAATCTCCAGAGACTCGATCACGAAAACCCTCACGCCAGAGCCGTCGGGCGAACAGCTGCACCGCTGCTGGCCTGCGTGTCAGTGCCCGCCTCTAACATCCGGCCATGAGCATGATCGGAGAGTACGCCCGCCTGACCTCTGCCGAACTCGATCGCGCGATCCATGACCCGGATTGGGCCCGGGAGTTCGTCGACGAGGTAATCGAGGCGGAGCTGGATTCCAGACCCAAGGTGTCCGACGCACGTTGCCACGACGTTGACAAGGCGTGGCACGCGCTCGACTTCCTGCTGCGTCGCATCAACTTCCCCGTTGACATCGTTCACGGCGAGGAAGAGATCCCCGGGGCTGAGGACTGGGGTTACGGGCCGCCCCGCTTCCTCAGCCCTGAACGAGTACGCGTTGCAGCGGAGACGCTCGCCGCCACACCTCACGAGGCGCTTGTTGAGGGTGTTCGGCCGGCAGAGCTCGCCGAGGCCGAAATTTACCCCACCGTTGTCTGGGAGCGCGGCGAGTCCCTCGACTACGTGACCAGCCACTACCAGGCGTTGGTTCCGTTCTTCCGAGCAGCGGCAGACGCTGGGGACGCCATGCTCATCTGGCTGGACTGACAGTCATCGCCGCTCCGTATTGGCTCCCGAAAACGCAGGGTGGAACTGCACAAAACCGTGTCGGCCAGAGCCACACATTCCTTCATGTCCCAGCTCAACGTCCGGTCACGATGCGACTACAAAACGCAAAGGACAGCCCGCGCCCTGCGCGGGCCCGCCGGAACGGGCATGCTCGGGCCATGGAGTACGCGAAGCGGGAGTACGTGAAGCGGTACGGGCGCAGGTTCGGCGCCGCGGCCGTCCTCGCCGCGGCCGTCGCCGTGACCGGCTGCGGTCAGGCCCCGGCGGCACCGCCGGCCGAGAGCCCGGCAAGCAGTGCCGCCACCCGCACGACCACGGAGCCCGCACCCCAGGACGTCCTGGTCGAGGTCGACGTCAGCGGCGGCTTCGCCGGGGTCAGCAACAAGCTGGTGGTCCACTACGACGGCGCCTACACCGTCCGCCACGGCACCAAGCCGCCCGCCTCCGGACGCCTGACGCCCGCTCAGGCCGCCGAACTGCGCGCCGCCCTGGAGGACCCGGCGTACGCGAAGGTCCCGGACCGGGCCACCGGCAGCCCGGTCCGCGACGGGTTCACGTACCAGGTCACGTACGGCCACCGGCTCGTGGTGACCCAGGACGGCGAGGCCCGCCCGCCCGCACTCCAGCGCGTCTTCGACGCCCTCCCCGACGGCGGCCCGCCGACGGCCCCGTAAAGCCGGACCACCAGGAAACCAGGCCCGGAGTTCCTCGTACGGCACGCGCGTGGACGCCCCGCCGGACGCTCGGCCGGATCGCGCACTACGTCACGCACGAGGCTCGTTAAGCGGTTGTCCCGGCCGCCCGCACCCTCCGAGGATGGCCGGGAGAGCCACGTACAAGCGAGCCACGGAGTGAGCAATGAGCAGCCCCGTCACCCTCGAACGCCGTGAGGGCCCGTACGGAGAAGTCGTCCTGCGGCAGCGCGACACGGACGACGTGACGCACTACGAGATCATCGCCAACGGCACGTTCCTGATGGACACGTCCGACGGCCGCTCGGAGCGCCTGCTCGTCGACGCCGCCCTGGACGCGCTGTCGTCGGGACCGTCGCGCCCGGAGGCGCCGTCCGTCCTCATCGGCGGCCTCGGCGTCGGTTTCTCGCTCGCGCACGCCGCCGCCGACCCGCGCTGGGGCCGGATCGCGGTCGCGGAGCGTGAGGGCGCGATCATCGACTGGCACCGGGAGGGTCCACTCTCGGCCATCTCCGGTGCGGCGCTCGCCGATCCGCGCACCGTGATCCTGCACACGGACCTGGTGGCCTACCTGCGCACCACCACCGACACCTACGACGCCCTGTGCCTGGACATCGACAACGGGCCCGACTGGACGGTCACCGAGGACAACGAATCCCTTTATTCCGCCGAGGGTTTGGCCTCCTGCGCGGCCCGGCTGAACCCGGGCGGAATCCTCGCCGTGTGGTCGGCGCAGCCGTCCGCCGATTTCGAAGAGTCGTTGCGGAATGCCGGATTCAGCGGGGTACGGACCGAAGAGGTCGCGGTTGCCCGGGGCGTCCCCGACGTGGTCCACCTCGCCGTCCGGCCAGCCGGATCGCCTGCGTAGCCTTGACGCGGCGGTTGCCCCTAGGCTGCTGCACCGACATCGGCGACGCGAGGCGGGGCAATGGAGCAGACACACACCACGAACCACGGTGCGACGACTCCAGGGGCCCAGCGCAGAGTCCTGGTGGTCGAGGACGACGCCACGATCGTGGACGCGATCGCCGCGCGGCTGCGCGCCGAGGGCTTCCTGGTGCAGACGGCCGGCGACGGCCCGGCGGCGGTGGACGCGGCCGACGCGTGGCAGCCGGACCTGATGGTGCTCGACGTGATGCTGCCGGGCTTCGACGGCCTGGAGGTGTGCCGCCGGGTGCAGGCCCAGCGGCCCGTCCCGGTCCTGATGCTCACCGCGCGTGACGACGAGACGGACATGCTGGTGGGCCTCGGCGTCGGCGCCGACGACTACATGACGAAGCCGTTCTCGATGCGCGAGCTGGCCGCCCGGGTGCACGTGCTGCTGCGCCGGGTGGAGCGGGCCGCGCTGGCGGCGGCGACGCCGCGCAGCGGGATCCTGCGCCTCGGCGAGCTGGAGATCGACCACGCGCAGCGCCGGGTCCGGGTCAGGGCCGAGGACGTGCACCTGACGCCGACCGAGTTCGACCTGCTGGTCTGCCTGGCGAACACCCCGCGGGCCGTGCTCTCGCGCGAGCAGCTGCTCGCCGAGGTGTGGGACTGGGCGGACGCCTCCGGCACCCGGACCGTGGACAGCCACATCAAGGCGCTGCGCCGGAAGATCGGGGCCGAGCGGATCCGCACGGTCCATGGTGTCGGCTACGCGCTGGAGACCCCGGCGCCGTGAGCCGGGCGGGGCGGGGGGCCCGGGGGGACGACCGGCACGGCGACCAGGACGGCGGCCGGCGGCGGATAGCGATATCGATCAAGACGAAGCTGGGCACCCTGGTCGTCGGCGCCGTGCTGCTGACCTCGGGCCTCGCCCTCGTGGCGATCCGGACCTCGACCGAGTTCCGCTACATCACGATCTTCGCGATGATCGCCACGCTGCTGATCACCCAGTTCGTGGCCCAGTCCCTGACCGCCCCGCTGGACGAGATGAACCACGTCGCCGGCTCGATCTCGCGCGGCGACTTCAGCCGTCGGGTGCGCGGCGCGGACCGCCGCGACGAGCTGGGCGACCTGGCCTCCACGATCAACCGCATGGCGGACGACCTGGAGGCCGTGGACCGGCACCGCAAGGAGCTGGTCGCGAACGTCTCGCACGAGCTGCGCACGCCCATCGCGGCGCTGCGCGCGCTCCTGGAGAACGTCGTCGACGGCGTCTCCGCCGCCGATCCGGAGACCATGCGGACGGCCCTGAAGCAGACCGAGCGGCTCGGCCGGCTGGTGGAGACGCTGCTCGACCTGTCACGACTCGACAACGGTGTCGTCACGCTCCGGCGCAGCCGCTTCGAGGTGTGGCCGTACCTCTCGGGCATCCTGCGCGAGGCGAACCTGGCCGCGTCCCAGCGCGGGCTCTCCTCCACCTCGGGCCTGCACCGCCGTACGGACGTGCATCTGCACCTGGACGTGTCGCCGCCCGAGCTGACCGCGCACGCGGACGCGGAGCGGCTGCACCAGGTGATGGCGAACCTGATCGACAACGCGGTGAAGCACTCGCCGCCGCACGGGCGCGTGACCGTGCGGGCGCGCCGGGGCCCGTATCCGGACAGTGTGGACCTGGAGGTCGCGGACGAGGGCCCGGGCATCCCGGAGTCGGAGCGGCACAAGGTCTTCGAGCGGTTCAACCGGGGCACGGTCCCGGCCCAGCAGGGCCCGGGCAGCGACGGCGGCACCGGTCTGGGGCTCGCGATCGCCCGCTGGGCGGTCGATCTGCACGGCGGTCACATCGGAGTGGCCGAATCGTCACGCGGCTGCCGCATCAGACTCACTCTTCCGGGCAGTCTTCCGCCACGGGATTGACGTAGGGTTCGAACCGGAAGCACTCGTTCTGCGTGTACGTGGACGGGTACGTCGTCAGGGATGCGGCTGAACAGGGCCGCAGCCGCGCTTTCCCGTACCCTCACCGACGCAGAACCACGGTTGTTTCCCGCCATTCACGGCACCGAAACACCTCGTCAAGTGTGACTTGCGCGACGTTGGACTGCCTGGCCTGCACCTCCCGGCCAGGGAGGCGTAGCCTTTATTTCCGCTGTCCATCACCTTGCGAAGCGGAAGAGGGCGGTTGCCGCCGTGTCGTCTCAGTCCCCCAGTACCCCGAGCTCCCCGGCAGACCAAGACGGGCAGGGCGTGAGCCCCGCAGCCGCCTTCGGTGCCAACGAGTGGCTCGTCGACGAGATCTACCAGCAGTACCTCCAGGACCCGAATTCGGTCGATCGTGCCTGGTGGGACTTCTTCGCCGACTACAAGCCCGGAGCACCGGAGACCCCGGCCGCCCCGGCCGCCACCACCCCGAGCGCGCCGGCCGCGCCGCAGGCCGGCCCCGCACAGGCCGCACCTGCCGCCGCCGTGCCCGCCCCGGCCGCTCCGGCCGCCCCGGCCCCGGCGAAGCCCGCCGCCGCCGCTCCGGCCCCGGTGAAGGCCGCTCCGGCCCCCGCCGCCCCGGCGAAGCCGGCCGCCGCCGCGAAGCCCGCCGCCGAGGCCCCCGCCGGCCCCGAGCTCATCACCCTGCGCGGCCCGGCCGCCGCCGTCGCGAAGAACATGAACGCCTCGCTGGAGGTGCCGACGGCCACGTCCGTCCGCGCCGTCCCGGTGAAGCTGCTCTTCGACAACCGGATCGTCATCAACAACCACCTGAAGCGCGCCCGGGGCGGGAAGATCTCCTTCACTCACCTCATCGGCTACGCGATGGTGCAGGCGATCAAGGCCATGCCGTCGATGAACTACTCCTTCGCGGAGAAGGACGGCAAGCCGACCCTGGTGAAGCCGGAGCACGTCAACTTCGGTCTGGCCATCGACCTCGTGAAGCCGAACGGCGACCGCCAGCTCGTCGTCGCCGGCATCAAGAAGGCCGAGACGCTCAACTTCTTCGAGTTCTGGCAGGCGTACGAGGACATCGTCAAGCGCGCCCGCGTCGGCAAGCTGACGATGGAGGACTTCACCGGCGTCACGGTCTCCCTGACCAACCCCGGCGGCCTCGGCACCGTCCACTCCGTGCCGCGTCTGATGCCCGGTCAGTCGGTCATCATGGGCGTCGGCTCCATGGACTACCCGGCCGAGTTCCAGGGCACCTCCCAGGACACCCTGAACAAGCTGGGCATCTCCAAGGTCATGACCCTGACCTCGACCTACGACCACCGGGTCATCCAGGGCGCGGCCTCCGGCGAGTTCCTGCGCATCGTCGCCAACCTCCTCCTCGGCGAGGACGGCTTCTACGACGACGTCTTCAAGTCGCTGCGCATCCCCTACGAGCCGGTCCGCTGGCTCCGGGACATCGACGCCTCGCACGACGACGACGTCACCAAGGCCGCGCGCGTCTTCGAGCTGATCCACTCCTACCGGGTCCGCGGCCACGTCATGGCCGACACCGACCCGCTGGAGTACAAGCAGCGCAAGCACCCCGACCTGGACATCACCGAGCACGGCCTCACCCTGTGGGACCTGGAGCGCGAGTTCGCGGTCGGCGGCTTCGCCGGCAAGTCGATGATGAAGCTCCGCGACATCCTCGGCGTGCTCCGCGACTCGTACTGCCGCACCACCGGCATCGAGTTCATGCACATCCAGGACCCGAAGCAGCGCAAGTGGATCCAGGACCGCGTGGAGCGCCCGCACGCCCGTGTGGAGCGCGAGGAGCAGCTGCGCATCCTGCGCCGGCTGAACTCGGCCGAGGCGTTCGAGACCTTCCTGCAGACCAAGTACGTCGGCCAGAAGCGCTTCTCGCTCGAGGGCGGCGAGTCGGTCATCCCGCTGCTCGACGCGGTCATCGACTCCGCGGCGGAGTCCCGCCTCGACGAGGTCGTCATCGGCATGGCCCACCGCGGCCGCCTGAACGTCCTCGCGAACATCGTCGGCAAGTCGTACGCGCAGATCTTCCGCGAGTTCGAGGGCAACCTCGACCCGAAGTCGATGCACGGCTCCGGCGACGTCAAGTACCACCTGGGCGCCGAGGGCACCTTCACCGGTCTCGACGGCGAGCAGATCAAGGTCTCCCTGGTCGCCAACCCCTCCCACCTGGAGGCGGTCGACCCGGTCGTGGAGGGTGTCGTCCGCGCCAAGCAGGACGTCATCGGCAAGGCCGGCACGGACTTCACCGTCCTGCCGATCGCCCTGCACGGCGACGCGGCCTTCGCGGGCCAGGGCGTCGTGGCCGAGACGCTCAACATGTCGCAGCTGCGCGGCTACCGCACCGGCGGCACGGTCCACGTCGTCATCAACAACCAGGTCGGCTTCACCGCGGCTCCCGAGGCCTCGCGTTCCTCCATGTACGCGACGGACGTGGCCCGCATGATCGAGGCGCCGATCTTCCACGTGAACGGCGACGACCCGGAGGCGTGCGTCCGCGTGGCGCGGCTCGCCTTCGAGTTCCGCCAGACGTTCAACAAGGACGTCGTGATCGACCTCATCTGCTACCGCCGCCGCGGTCACAACGAGGGCGACAACCCGCAGTTCACCAACCCGCAGATGTACAACCTGATCGACAAGAAGCGTTCGGTGCGCAAGCTCTACACCGAGTCGCTCATCGGTCGCGGCGACATCACCCTGGAAGAGGCCGAGCAGGCGCTCCAGGACTTCCAGGGCCAGCTGGAGAAGGTCTTCGCCGAGGTCCGCGAGGCCACCGCGACGCCGACCCAGACCCAGGTCCCGGACGCCAAGCCCGACTTCCCGGTCTCCGTGACCACCGCGATCTCCCAGGAGGTCGTGAAGCGGATCGCCGAGTCGCAGGTGAACATCCCGGAGCAGGTCACGGTCCACCCGCGTCTGCTGCCGCAGCTGCAGCGCCGCGCGGCCTCGATCGACGACGGCACCATCGACTGGGGCTTCGGCGAGACCCTCGCCATCGGCTCCCTGCTGATGGAGGGCACCCCGGTCCGCCTGTCGGGCCAGGACTCCCGCCGCGGCACCTTCGGCCAGCGCCACGCGGTGCTCGTCGACCAGGAGACCGGCGAGGACTACACCCCGCTGCTGTACCTCGCCGAGGACCAGGCCCACTACAACGTCTACGACTCGATGCTCAGCGAGTACGCGGCGATGGGCTTCGAGTACGGCTACTCGCTGGAGCGCCCCGACGCCCTGGTGATCTGGGAGGCCCAGTTCGGTGACTTCGTCAACGGCGCGCAGACCGTCGTCGACGAGTTCATCTCCTCCGCCGAGCAGAAGTGGGGCCAGACCTCCGGCGTCACCCTGCTCCTGCCGCACGGCTACGAGGGCCAGGGCCCGGACCACTCGTCCGCCCGCCCGGAGCGCTTCCTGCAGATGTGCGCGCAGGACAACATGACGGTCGCCATGCCGACGCTGCCGTCGAACTACTTCCACCTGCTGCGCTGGCAGGTCCACAACCCGCACCACAAGCCGCTCATCGTCTTCACCCCGAAGTCGATGCTGCGTCTGAAGGCCGCGGCGTCGAAGGTGGAGGAGTTCACCACCGGCGGCTTCCGCCCGGTGATCGGTGACTCGACGGTCAACCCGGCCGACGTCCGCAAGGTCGTCTTCTGCGCGGGCAAGGTCTACTACGACCTGGAGGCCGAGCGGCAGAAGCGCGGTGTCACGGACACGGCGATCATCCGTCTGGAGCGCCTGTACCCGCTGCCGGGTGCCGAGCTGCAGGCCGAGATCTCCAAGTACCCGAACGCCGCGAAGTACATCTGGGCCCAGGAGGAGCCGGCGAACCAGGGTGCCTGGCCGTTCATCGCGCTCAACCTGATCGACCACCTGGACCTGGCGGTCGGCGCGGACATCCCGGCGAGCGAGCGTCTGCGCCGGATCTCCCGCCCGCACTCCTCCTCCCCGGCGGTCGGCTCGGCCAAGCGCCACCAGGCGGAGCAGGCGCAGCTGGTCGCGGAGGTCTTCGACGCGTAAGCGCCGACGACCGGAGTTCGTACGACCGGAGGCCCGGCACCCCACTCGGGGTGCCGGGCCTCCGGCGTGCTCCGTGACCGTACGGGCCGTCAGCCCAGGTTCGCCTCGAAGTCCCAGTACGGCCGGTTCCGCTGCCGCGCCGACAGCGTGTGCGGGTGCTGGGCGCCCAGCGTCCGGGTGAGGGTCAGCAGGGCGTCCTCCTCCAGCTTGCCCGCCTCCTCGTTCTCCCGCAGGCCGCGCAGGTCGGTGGCGAGGGCGACCTGGCAGGACAGGGTGAGCGGGTGCTCGTTGCCGAGGGTGTGCCGGGCCCGGCGCAGGGTGTCCCGGCTGAGCTCGGCGGCGTCGGCGACCCGGCCGTTGAAGTTGCGGGCCGCGGAGGCGTTGAGGGCGCAGCCGAGGACCCACGGGTGGTCGGGCCCCAGGGAGGCGGTGAGGCCGGCGAGCGCGCCTTCGAGGATGGTCAGGGCGTCGGCACGCTGCCCGGCGGCCTGGAGGACGAGCGCGGTGTTGGCGAACACGCCGGTGGCGACGGGGTGCGCGGGTCCGACGAGGGCGCGGTAGCCGGCCTCTGCCTCCTGGATGAGGTCGCGCGCGTGGGCGAGGTCACCGTGTTCGCGCAGGTAGTTGGCGTAGTTGTTGATGGACGAGAGCGTGAGGTAGTGCTCGCGGCCGTGCACCTGCTGCATCTGTTCGAGCAGGCTGGCCATGGTGGCGCCGAGGTCCTGCTGGAAGCCGCCCTCGCGGCGGCGGCACAGGGCGAGCTGGGCGCGCGCGTACAGGGTGTTGAGGTGCTGCGGGCCGAGGACCTGGACGTGGAAGCGGACATTGGCTTCCTGGCGTGCCAGCGCCTCACGGTAGTTACCGAGCAGCCGGAGGTCCTGGGCGACGGCGTTGCTGGCGCTGAGGGTGTGCGAATGCCGGGTGCCGAGCACGCTCTCGCTGCGGGCGAGAGAGGCGACGTCGTGCTCGTACGCCTCCTTGTACCGGCCGAGCATGCGCAGCATGAGGCCGAGGTTGTGCCCGGCGACCAGGGTGAGGAACTCGCTCTCGCCGAGCAGCCGTTGGGCCTCCGCGAAGGCGTCGCGCTGGATCCGTTCGGACTCCTCGTACTGGCCGAGGAAGCGGAGGTCGCTGGCGATGGAGATGGCCGACCGGAGGGAGCCCAGCTCGTCCCGGTTCGTGGCCTCGTCGAGCCGGGCGCGCAGGGCGAGGTCGAGTTCGTACGCCTCGCGGAAGCGCCCGAACGCGCGCAGGATGTAGCACTCCTGTGTGGTGAGTTCCTGCATCTCGGGGCTGACCGGGTCCATGAAGGCGGACCACTGCTCCCGGATCTTCTCGGCCAGCCGGATGCCGGCCCGGAACTCGGCGCTGCGGAAGCAGTAGCGAAGGCAGTTGAGGACGGCTGTCTGCACGCGTGGGCTGCGGCTGGCCAGGGCCCCGGAGGGCTCCAGGTGGGGCAGGAGCTCGGCATACCGCGGCCAGTGCCGGCTGTCCATGGGGTTGCCGGGGTCGGCCTCGGCGAGCAGGGTGCGGACGGCTTTGCGGTGTGCGTCGCGGTGTTCGCCGTCGGTGAGCCGGGCGACGATGTCGTGGACGAGCCGGTGCATGTGCACGGACTCCTGATGGGGCCCCATCTCGACGCTTGCGACGGGTCCGCGGGACTCGCGGCTGAGTACCGAGTAGTTGACCAGCGTGTCCAGGGCGCGGTTCCAGGCGGGCAGGTCGGTGGCCATCCAGCGCAGGTCCTCGGGCAGATCGGCCTGCGGGTAGGCGCGAACGATGCCGAGGGGGATGCGGCCGGGGGCGAAGGAGGCGCACAGGCTGAGCACGTCGATGGCCTGCGGCTGGGAGCGCCGGAGCCGGTTGATCAGTATCGACCAGGAGGTGAGGGACGAGTGGGGGAAGCCGTCGCCCGACGACTCGCCCATGGCGGAGACGCGTCCGTCACGGACCATCCGCAGGTATTCGGGCACTTCCATGCGGGACTCACCGAGCCAGGCGGCGGCCTGGACGAGCGGCAGGGGGACGTCGCCGAACTCGGCGGCGACCTCGTCGGCCTCGGGTGCACTGATGTGCGGGGCGCGACGCATGAGGTAGGCGGTGGACTCGGCCCGTTCGAAGCTGGGCACCTGGAGGACGTCCGTGTGCTCGCCCCAGGCGCGGTTGCGGGAGGTGATGAGGACGTGCCCGGGCCCCTGCGGCAGGATCACGCCGGCGCCCTCCGTGTCGTCCCAGCCGTCGAAGACGACCAGCCAGCGGGCGTGCGGGTCGCCGCGCCGCAGCGCCTCACGTACGGCGCGGATGCGTTCACCGGGTTCGTTGCCACTGGGCAGCCGGAGCACAGCGGCGAGTTCGCCGAACCGGTCGCGCTGGACGTTGCGGTCGTCGGAGCTCACCCACCAGACGACGTCGTAGTCGGGGCTGAAGCGGTGCGCGTACTCGGCGGCGATCTGCGTCTTGCCGATGCCCGACATGCCGAGCAGGGTGCAGGCCGCCCTGCCGCGCTCGGCGTCCATGAGCCGTTCCTGAAGCTCGGTGAGGAGGTCGTCGCGACCGGTGAACCGGGGGTTGCGCCGGGGAACCTCGCCCCAGATCTCGGGCGGTGTCTCGGGGTAGCGGACCAGCGCCCCGGGCGCGATGCGGCGGCCGGCCGAGCGCCGGGGTTCGATGCCCAGCCTGCTGAGCAGCCGGGCCTCCGCTTCCTCCTCGCCGACGCCCCAGAGGCTGACCGGTTCGAGCACGGCGGTGGCCGGGAGGAGCGTGCGGTTGGTCAGGTTGACGGCCGCGAAGCGCTCGGCCCGGTCCACGACGAAACCGCGCAGGACATCGTTCCACTCGCCGGCGGGGCGGGGGCCGAGCTGGAAGAACCAGTCGTCGAGGACGAGCAGCACGGTCCCGCGGGCGAGCAGCAGATCGCCGAGGGAGTCGCTGAGCGGCGTCTCGCGCGGCGGGTCCCACCGCTGGAGCGTGGCGCGCACCCCGTGGGCCTCCAGGCGCTGGTTGATCCAGGTCGCCCAGGGGCGGTGGTAGCCGGGGAAGACCACGAGGACATGTTCCGGTGCGGCTCTTCCGCCGTGCTCCGCCGTCGCACCGCCCGACCGCTGTTCCGCCATCTGTGTCTCCCGTCCCGCTCCCGCGCAACGCAGTGTCATGTGCCGTGGGCACAGTGTTATCACCCAGGTGCCCCCGGAGCCGCTTTGAGGCTCGCGTGGTGACGCTTCATCTGATGGGCGAACTTCCGTCCCTCATTGGTCAGTTCATCAGATTCAAGCAGGATCGACAGGGCTTCACCCACCTGATCGTGGACCCTCTCGAACTGACGTCCGGCTCTGGTCCGCCAGGCCGCCGGGACGCCCTCCGCGGCGGTGGCGCGCCGCCACAGATCGCTCAGCGCCAGGTGTGCGTACACACCGTGGAACACCCCGGAGACGGGTCTCGGGTCGGCGCGCCAGCCGACCCGGTGCACGGCGGCGGCCCGTCCCGGCCGGTAGAGCGGGACGAGCTCGTGCAGGGTGGCCAGTTTGCTGTGGTGCAGCTCGTGCACGAGTGTCTCCGCCATGTCCGGCGCGTCCGCCGGCAGCGAGGTGAGTACGGCTCCGGGGGCGGCGCTCAGCGTGGCGCCGTAGGAGCCGGGGCCGCACGGGACGAGCGGCACGATCGCGCGCACCGCCCGGCGCACCTCGCCCGCCCGGGAGGGGTCGGTGCGGTGCAGCAGTTCGAGGCCGGACTCCCAACGGGCGGACCAGGCGGCCCGGTCGGTGACATCGTGGTCCGTCGCGCCGCGCGGCGGCGATCCGATGCCGCCGACCGGCACCCGGTAGGGATCGAGGTCGTCGAGCCGGGCGGCGGAACCGCTCAGGACGGGCAGTCCGGTCCAGCCGGGACCACGTCCGACGAGCGCGCCGGTCCGGGGGTCGGTGAGCAACAGGACGTCGGGCGCGGCACGTTCGGGCCCATCGGAGTGGAGCCGGCCGGTATGGGTGCCGCTCCGGACCCGTACCCGGTCCGCGCCCGTGCGCAGCCGGCCGACGCCAGGCAGCACGAGCAGCCCGCCGGGCGCGTCGACGGTCAGGGTCGTGGGGCATCCCGACCGCAGGGCGGCGGTGACGGCGAGGACGTCGAGCCGAGCGAGGTGCCGGTCGAGGGCCGGCCCCACGGGTGCGGCGAGCGCGGTGGCCAGCCAGCCGCCGGTCGTCGGATAGTCGAGAAGATCCTCAACGACCTCGGGGCGGCGCCGCTCCACCCGTTCGAGCAGCCTCCAGGCCGCCCCGAAGCGGCGGAACACGGCAGCGTCGACGGCGTCACGGTGCCGCTCCACGCGTACGAGCAGGGCCTTGAGCAGGAGCAGCCGCCGGGCGTGCAGGGCGGAGCGCAGCAGCACGGCGCTGCCCGGCTCGGAGCGCGTACGGGCCAGTGCGCCGAGGGCCGCGGCGCGAGGTCCGTCGAGGGTCATGCCCGACTCCCTCCCCGGCTCGCCCGCCGGCGTCCGCTTCTGACCGGAAACAGACGGTGGCCGGGCACCGTGGCGTCAGTGGGCGAGGTGCTCCCCGCCGCCGTCGGCCAGGGCGCCCTCCGGCCAGGAATCGGCCAGCTCCTCGGGCTGCCACAGCAACCGCTCGACGGCCGCGACGAGTTCCGCGTCCTCCATGAATCGCAGGGTCCGCAGGTCGACGGCCGCGAGATCGGGCAGGTGTGGCGGGCGGGCCTCCCCCCGGTCGGCATCGGCCACCCACTCCAGGTGCTCCAACACTCTCGGCTCCTCCTCACCTGCGTGCGTCCCCCACGGTCGTAGCGGCGGAGCGGTTCTTCCCGACGTCGTGAAGCCGGAAACCCGTTCGACCCAACTGCGCCCCTGCGCGCCCCCGTCATCCGGCCGTCTCAGACATACGGCCATCTCAGGGCCCACCACGGCACGAGCCGGTGCAACTCCTCCCGGGAGAGGCGGTCCGGCAACACACGGGAGCCGGCGCCCACCTCGGCGAGCAGCGCCCGGGTCCGCTCCACGTCCGCCCAGTCGACCTCCCGCAGCGCCCCGTCGAGCCGCAGCCACTGCTCGGCGGCGGCCGTGAGGGCGGTCCTGGCGCCGAAGGCGCGGCCCATCAGGTACAGCACCGCTCCCTGCGCGTGCAGCGCACGGGCCAGGGTGGGGGTGCCCGGGGTGTCGCCGTGCGCGGTGTGGCTGTCCTCCGCGGCGCGCTGGTACGCGGTGAGCGCGTCGGCCAGCCGGCCGTCCCGGGCGGCCTCGCTCAACTGGAACCGCACCCAGCCCAGTTGCAGCCACACCTCGGCGCGCTCGGCGGGCCCTGCGGCCGCGCGGACGGCCTGGTCGAGGAGGTGGCGGCTCTCGAAGAGGTCGGGCAGGAAGCCGGCCCGGTCGTAGCGCAGGGCGAGCACGCTGCCGATCAGCACCCGGGCCCGGGCGCGGGCCGTGGCGTCGGCGGGCAGGCAGGTGAGGGCCTCGCGCAGGACGGACTCGGCGCGGTCGACGGGCTCGGTGCCGCTGCCGGCGGCGGCCCGCCGCAGCAGGGACTCGCCCCAGGTGAGCAGCAGCCGGCCGCGCAGTTCTCCCTCGGCCGGGGTCAGCAGGGTGGCGGTCTCGTACGCGGCGTCGGCGGCCGGGCCGTCGCCGGTGACGTCGTAAAGGCGGGCCCGGGCGCTGGTCCAGCGCAGCCGGAGCGCGGTGGAGTCACCGAGCAGCGGTTCGGCGCGGTCGAGGGCGTCGGCGACGGTCGCGGGAGCGGCGGCGGCGAGGTGGAGGGCGTCGGCGAGGTCGAGCAGCACGGGCCCGGACTCGTCGAGGGCGAGCGCGGCGCCGAACGCGGCCACCGCCTCGGCCCCGTCACCGCGCGCCCCCCGGGCGAGGAGGAGGCGCCCACGCCGTACGAGCAGGGCGTGGCGGCGGGTCTCGGGCCAGTCGGCCGGGTCTCCGGCGAGCACGGCGACGGCGGCGTCGAGGCGGGCCGGGTCGCCGGTGTGCCGCCACAGGGCGTGCAGGGCGGCGGCCTGTTCGAGCGTGGCCTCGGCCCAGTCGGCGCCGCCGGGCCGGGCGGCCCCGGCGGCCCGTTCGAGCTCGGCGAGCGCCCGGGTCAGCAGCTCCTCGCGCTGTCCCCGGTCCCGTACGGCGGCGGTGCCGGCCTGCGCGTAGAGCACCTGGCCGAGGACGAGCCGGGCGCCCGCGGTGTCCTCGGGGCCGTCGGTCGGGCCGTCGGGGCCCTGGCCGGCGAGCGCGGCCTCGGCCATCTCGCGGGCGGTGGTGAGCAGCGACGGGTCGGACTGGCCGCGCCACTGGGCGAGGAGGCGGCGGGCGGCGGCGAGCGGTTCGGGGGTGACCAGGTCGGGCTGGTAGAAGCGCAGCACGCGGGCGGGGATGCGGGCGAACAGCTCGGAGGCGGCGCCGGCCGGCTCGTCGGTCTCCTCGCCCGGTCCGGTCGCGGCGGGCGTCTCCTCCTCGGTGGCGCCGTCGGGTCCGTGTCCGGCGAGGCGGGCGGCGGCGAGGGCCGGGAAGTTGCGCATGCCCTGGCCGAAGTGGCGCTCGACGAACTCGGAGCAGTGCTTGAGCACGAGCGCGGCCGCGCCCCGGTCGAGCGAGCCGAGGAGGTGCTCCTGCACGGCCGGCGGATAGCTGTAGCAGGGGTACGGGACGGGGCCGGGGAGGCGTCGGAGGAGGCCGCTCAGCAGCACCTCGGCGAGCTCCATGGGGCCGGTGTCGGGGAGCATCGCGCGCTGCACGAGCTGCATGACGGGCAGGGCGAGCGGGGCGGCGGCGAGATGGACGGCGAGCCGGACCGCGCCGGGGGAGGCTCCGGCGCGGAAGGCGCGCAGGAGTTCGTCGTCGCTGCGCCGGGCGCCGCCCGGCGCCCGTACCTCCGCCGGCCGCGCGGGCGCGGGGCCGATGCGGGCGGCCCAGCCGCGGACCGCTCCCCCGCCGTGTCCGGTGAGCAGCCGGGCCCAGGAGGCGAAGGCCTCGGGGGTGGGGGTGAGCACCGGCACGGCCCGGGGTTCGGCGGCGACGGGCTCCCACACCTCCTCGTCGGGCTCGAAGCGGACCTGGCCGCCGGCGGTGGCGGGCCGCAGCAGGGTGCCGGGCCCGACCGGCAGCGCCGTGCGGGCCCACAGCCGCGGTGGCAGCGGCTGGACCAGGGCGAGTGGGGAGTGCCGGGGCCACTGGGTGATGAGCTGCTGGGCGGCGCCGCGCTGCCAGAGCGGGCCGACGCAGTCGCTGACGACGAGGGTGAGGCGGCGGCCGGTGGGGTCGTGCAGCTGGTCGGCGGGGCGGAGCCGGGGGTGGCCGTCGGGGTCCGAGGTGGTGCTGACGAGCGGCGGGCCCTCGCCGGTGTCGTGCAGCCGGTGGACCTGGACGTCGCGGAAGGCGCCGGACTGCTGGCACGCCTGGCGCAGTTCCTCGACCATCCGCTGCCAGACGCCCATGGCGGGCCCGGTGTCCATGAGCAGCTGGATGTCGGGGCGCGGGGCGGCGGCCGGGCGCAGGACGGGGGTGAGGATGCCGGAGGCGGCGCTGTGCTCGGCGGTGGCCTCCTCGTCGAGCCGGCCCTCGCCGGGCCGGACCGGCAGCCCGGTGGCGTAACGGCGCAGCGGGCGCAGCGCCTTCTGCAGGCCGAGGAGTCCGGGCAGGGCGTTCGCGCCGGGCGCGCGGACGGGCAGTGCGGCGCCGATGCCGGCGCTGGTGCGCGGGCGTGCGCCGCCGGACAGCCGGAGGTCGACGGTCTCGGGGCGCCGGGCGGGTGCGACGGCCGGGTCCTCCGGGCCGGGTGCGTCGGGTGGGGCGGTGTCACCGGTGGCCGGATCTCGACGGTGGTCGGCGGGGCCGGGGCCCGCGGAGCCGCCCGTACGGCCGGAGTCGCCGTGCTGTCCGGGACCGGCGGACAGCGGCGGGCCGGCCACCGGATCATCCGCCCCGCCCTCCGGGCCGGCGCGCGGCAGCCACTGGGCGAGCCAGACGGCGTCCGCGACCTCCTCGGCCGTCAGGTCCTGCCCGGCGGCCCGCAGTCTGCGGGTGAGTTCTTCCAGCTGCATCCGGCGGCTCCGGTGCATCCGGCCATCACCTCGGCTGATCGAGCGGCTGCATGAGCATGTCCGCGATGCGTTCCCGGGTCACCCGCTCGGTGCGGGGGGCGTGCTGGGTCAGGTAGAGCGCGTTGAGCAGCTGGTCGGTGGCGATGACCTCGCCGGGCTCGCGGTCGAGGAAGCGGTCGACGAGTCCGGGCTCGGCGGCCGCCGCGTCCGGCCCCAGATGGGCCTCGATCATGGCCGACAGCTGCTCCTCGCCGGGCGCTTCGAGCTCCAGGCGGATGCAGCGGCGCAGCAGGGCGGCCGGGAAGTCGCGCTCGCCGTTGGAGGTGAGCACGATGAACGGGAAGGTGGTGCAGCGGATCCGGCCCCCGTACACCGGCACCTTGCGGCCGTCGTCCGTGAGCACCTCCACCACCGGTTCGCGGTCGGCGAGCCGCTCCAGCTCGGGGATCGCGAACTCGCCCTCCTCCAGGGCGTTCAGCAGGTCGTTGGGCAGGTCGAGGTCGCTCTTGTCGAGCTCGTCGATGAGCAGCACCCGGGGCAGCTCGGAGGGCAGCAGGGCGGTGCCGAGCGGGCCGAGCCGCAGGTACGAGCCGATGCCGGCCGGGCTCGCGGCCGTGCCCGCGGCGTCCGTGCCCGCCGCGTCGGCGCGGGCCCGCTCCAGCTGCACGTCCTGGAGGCGGCCGATGGCGTCGTAGCGGTAGAGCCCGTCCTGCAGGGTCGAGCGGCTGACGATGGGCCACCGGAGCACCCGGCCGAGGCCCAGCTCGTGGGCGACGGCGTGGGCGAGCGTGGACTTGCCGGTGCCGGGATTGCCGGTGACCAGGAGCGGCCGGCGCAGATACAGCGCGGCGTTGACGGCGTCGGTCTCGGCGGGCCTGGGGTGGTGGTTCTGCACCAGCCTGCGGCGCACCCCGAGCCGCCGGTCCGAGCCGGCCAGGGTGTCGTCGGCGCCGCCCGCGGAGAAGTCGCGCCAGGGCGGCGGCGGGGGCAACCGCCGTATCTCCTCGTGCGGATGACCGGCACCACGGTAGATGCGCCAATCGTTCACGCCTGCCCCCTCCTGGCCGCTGACACACGGGTGACTCCGCCGGGCGCGTCGACCGTACCGCTCGCCGCACCGGTCTGCCGACGCTCAAACCGGTCCGTTCGTGGCGAAGTTGAGTTCGAGGGACGGGTCACCGGTCACCGCCGGAATCGTCCTCGCCGAGGAGCAGCGGGCCCTGCAGGGGCGCGTCGTGCGGCGGGCGGTCCGGCGGGTCGTAGAGGACCGCGAGGCCCTCGGCCCAGGCGTGCTCGGCCCGGTCGCGCGGGTCGGCCTCGGTGTCGCCGGTCCGCAACCGCAGCGCGCGCACGGGACCGTGCAGGCCCTCGGCGCCGTCGACGACCGCGAGGAGCTCGCCGGCCCGCTTGTGGAACTCGGCGCAGTCGGCGTGCTCGCGGGCCGAGTGCCGCCACAGCGCGACGGGATGCCCGGCGGCGAGCGCGGCCTCCATCGCGCGCTGGCCGTCGCCGCTGCCCACCGGGCCGCAGTAGACCGGCACGCTGCCGCCCTCCGCCTCGCGCAGCCGCGCGTACACCGCGTTCTGGCTCTCCTTGCGCCGGTGCGGGGCGTGTCCGTCCTCCGCGCCGGGGGCGACCACCTCCGCGCGCAGCGGCACGGCCCGCAGCGGCCCCGACTGACAGCCGCGCCGGCGCTGGCGCCATTCCGGGGAGGGCTCGCGGTGGCCGCGGTGCCGGTCGCGGACGACGACCGTGCGTCGCCGGCCGAGCGGCAGCGAGCCCTCGCCGAAGGGCTCGTCGGGCGCGAGCCGCCAGGTGTCGACGGGCAGGTCGAACAGCTCGCGCGGCAGCACGGCCTCGACGCCGGCCAGGTGCTCGCCCCGGTCGCCGAGGCCGAGGGCCTGCGCGAGCGGGCCGCGGAGCGCCTCCTCCAGCTCGCCGGGGCGCACCCCCTCCGTGCCGGCGCGCACCGCGTTCATGGTGCGGCCGTCGAAGAGGAGCAGCACCTGCCAGGTGTAGCGCGGCGGGTCGCTGTAGGGCACGGGGTCGATCTCGATGCGGACGTCGGCGCGGGCGCGCGGCTCGCGCTCGGGGTCGTCGGCGCCGGGGCGCGGTGCCGCGGGGTCGAGCAGGGCCCGGATGTCCTTGCGGATGCGTGCGCGGGCGTGGCCGGACTCGTTGTAGGTCCAGGCGCTCAGGGCGCGGACGGCGGGCCCGGGGCCGTACCGCCTGGTGAGGTGGCGCACGAGGTGGGCCGCGTAGAGGAGCACGGCGTCGATCCCGAGGTCGCCGGCCGCGGGGCCGTCCGGCCGCTGAGGGGCGTGCAGTTGGTGGAGCCGGACCACTCCGTCGGTCCAGGACCGGGCGTCGGTCTCCAGGACGTCCTGGAACTCGTCCTCCGTGACCCGGTCCTTGACCTCGTCGACGAGGGCCATGACCTCGCCGGGGCTGGTGGGCCGCGGGAGTTCGGCGAGGTGGCCGTAGAGCTGGTTCAGCTGGACGGGGCTGACCCCGCGCGCGGTGGCGGGCCACGCCCGGGTCTCGGCGTCGACCCAGGTGTTCCCCGAACCGGTCTGCGCGGTGAAGTGGTAGCGGTCGTGGGCCCGCAGCACCTCGTGCAGCACCTCGCCGTCCTGGAGGTCGAAGAGCTCGCGCAGCAGGGTCACCGGGGCCGCGGCGCCCTCGCGCGCGTTGCTGCCCTTGCTGACGCCTATGACGGCGGCGCGGCTCACGTCGACGACGGGGCCGCCTGAGCAGCCCTCGACGGGCAGGGACCAGCGAAGCAGCAGGGCCTTGTTCGAGAAGCCGCTCGTCTCGCCGGTTTCGAGGCGCAGTCCGAGCTCGCCGGTCTGGTGGGCGTAGCCGTACAGCCGGACGGGGGCGGAGGTGACGGGCGGGCGGTCGGTGAGCCGCACGCACGCGGCGTCCTCGGCGCCCTCGACCCGGACGAGGGCCAGGTCGGGGAAGTGCCAGGCGTCGAGCGTCTCCTCGGGCGCGGCGGGACGCGGCTTGGCCAGCACGACCCGGCCGACGGTGTCGCCGCCCGCCCAGGTGATGCCGACGGCCGGTTCCTTCCTCCACACCGCGCTTCCCCCTTTGGCCACGACATGGGCGCAGGTCAGCACCCAGCCGGGGGCGATGAAGAAGCCGGTGCCCCAGAACCGGTCGCCGTGCGGGTCATACCCGTCACCGGGCGCCGCGATGCGTACGAGCGCGGGGCGCACCAGCGCGTCGAAGGCGCTCATACGGCGCGCGGGCCGTTCTCCGGTGAGGCGGCGGGTGGCGGGAGGGTGGGGTTCCCGGGGGCGGCGTCGGCGGCCGGCGCGGGGGCGGGGCCGGGCGCGGGGGGCGCGGGAGTGGGCGCCGGGGCAGGGCCGGGCGCGGAGGCGGGGGCGTAGGCGGGGACGGGCGGGGGTGCGGAGGCAGGCGCGGGGTCTGGCGCGGGCGCGGGCCGGCGGCCGGGCTCGGTCCAGGTGAGCGAGACGTTGACGGACGCCTTGCCGCCGCCGTCGGCGAGGACGCCGATCACCTTGCCGGCCTGCGCGGAGAGTTCGATGCCGAAGCTGACGGCGACCTCGACGGAGCCCTCCGGGTCGAGCCCGGCGCGCAGCGAGCCGACCACCCCGCGCACCACGTCGGTCAGTCCCCCGGCCATCGACACGACCCGGTCGCCGAAGCCGGTGTCCTGGAAGCCGCTGCCGCGGTCCAGTTCCTCCGCCCCGCTGATCCGGGCCCAGACGGGCGTGCCGTCGTCCAGCCGTATACGAGCGATCCCATGCGTCACAGCGGCCCCCGCTCCCCGAAACGATGATGAACGAGGCTAGACCTTGGTGCGGAAGAGGAACAGGGGACGCGGCCCGGGTCCGCGACCACGGCCTATTCTGATCGCATGTACTTCACGGACCGTGGCATCGAGGAACTGGAGAAGCGGCGCGGCGAGGAGGAGATCACCTTCGGTGAGCTCGCCGAGCAGCTGCGGACCTTCGTCGATCTCAACCCCGACTTCGAGGTGCCGGTCGAGCGCCTCGCGACCTGGCTGGCGCGCCTGGACGACGAGGACGAGGACGAGTAACGCGGGTTTCCGGGACTACGCACCCCGCAGCCGGTCGTAGGCGATTCCGAGCGCCCCGTCGGCGACGAGGAGCACGCCGGCCGTCGTCCAGCCGCCGCTGCGGCGGGCGATGCCCCAGACGAGCAGCGGCACTCCGGCCGCGAGCTGGACGGCGCCGATGAGCCGGGCCCTGGGGCCGCGGAGGTACGGGCCGAGCCGGCCGCCCTCGACCGCGTCGAGTTCGGCGCGCACGGTGTGTACGGCGTCCCGCCAGCCGGCCCGTTCGAGGAGTTCGGCGCGTACGGCGTCCCACCGGCCGGGCACGTCGAGGAGTTCGGCGCCCCGGGCGTGGGCCGCGGACCGCAGCCGGTCGGCGCTCTCGCCGGGCGAGAGCCCCTCGGGCAGGGCGAGTCCGGTGCGGGCGAGGACGGCGGCGAGGCCGACGAGCCGGGCGTGCGCGTCGGCGTCGCGGTCGGGCCGGGTGAGCGGTTCCAGGGCCTGGACGTCGAGCACCGGGTCGAGCGCGAGGCGGTCGGCGAAGGTCCGCATGGCCTCGTCCTCGCCGACCGGGGTGCCGTCGGCGAGCCAGACGTAGCCGACGGTACGGCGGAAGCCCGAGGCCAGCGTGAACCCGGCGCGGTCCCGGTCCCACCACAGCGCGAGGACGGGCCAGCCCGCGGCGGCGACGGCGAGGGCGGTGGCCCAGCCGGTGACGACCCGGTCGACGGGCTCGCCGTCGTCGAGCCACGGCTTCCCTTCCGGCACGAGGACGCTCCACTCGGGCCCGGCGGGAGCGAGCAGCAGCTGTTCCCGCAGCAGCCCGGCCGGCGGGCGGACCGCCGCGGGTTCGGCACGGCAGAGCAGCAGCGCCCCGGCGGAGCGGGGTCCCTGTGTCGCGTTCATGGCCCCACGCTAGGCCAATTTGTCCCGGTAGGTGGGTGAATGCGACACCCTGAGTGGCCCCTGTCAGGGGTGAATCAGGGTTGACTTGGCTCGACCGCGATATATCGTGTCTATCGAGAAACGCGATATGTTGCGTCGGCACGGTCCGCCGGCGCGAGTCGACGACACGGGAGGCCAGCACCATGACAGAGTGGTCCGTCACCGAGCCCAGGAAGATCCCGCTGACCGACCCCGTGAGCCGGCTTCAGATCCGCATCGTCAACGGTGTGGTGAACGTGGTGGGCACGGACGAGAGTTCCGCGCGTCTGGAGATCACCGAGATCGACGGCCCGCCGCTCGTCGTCACGCAGCAGGGCTCCACCCTCACCGTGACCTACGAGGACCTGCACTGGAAGGGCTTCCTCAAGTGGCTCGACCCCAAGGGCCACAAGCGCCGGGCGGTCGTCTCGGTCGTCGTCCCGGCCGGTGCCGAGGTCGAGGTCGGCGCGGTCGCCGCCGAGACCGTGATCTCCGGCATCAGGGGCCGCACGGCCGTCCGCGGCGTCACGGGCGACACCACGCTCGTGGGCCTCGCCGGGCCGGTGCGGGCCGAGACCGTCTCCGGCGCCCTGGAGGCCCAGACGGTCACCGGAGCGCTGCAGATCAACTCGGTGACCGGCGACGTGACCGTCGTCGACGCCGGCACCGCCGTGAAGGCAGAGACCGTCAGCGGGGACCTGGTCGTCGACCTCGACCCGGCCGCGGGCCTGGACGGGCCGCCCGCCGACATCCGGCTCGCCAGCGTCTCCGGCGAGATCGCCATCCGGCTGCCGCACCCGGCGGACGCCCGGGTCGAGGCGAGCACCACCAGCGGCGCGGTCTCCAACGCCTTCGAGGACCTGCGGGTCGGCGGCCAGTGGGGCACCAAGTCCATCACCGGCACCCTCGGCGCCGGGCGCGGCACACTGAAGGCCACCACGGTCTCCGGCTCCATCGCCCTGCTGCGCCGTCCCGACCCCGAGCCCGGGGGCGACGACTGGACCGCCCCGTCCTCCGCGTCCGGAAAGGTCCTCTGACATGCCGCCCGTCTTCGCCCACGGCCGACTGCGCCTCTACCTGCTCAAGCTGCTCGACGAGGCCCCCCGCCACGGGTACGAGGTGATCCGCCTCCTGGAGGAGCGCTTCCAGGGTCTCTACGCCCCCTCGGCGGGCACGGTCTACCCTCGGCTCGCCAAGCTGGAGGCCGAGGGCCTGGTCACCCATGCCACCGAGGGCGGCCGCAAGGTCTATTCGATCACCGACGCCGGGCGGGCCGAGCTGGCCGGCCGCGGCGGCGAGCTCGCCGACCTGGAGGTCGAGATCCGCGAGTCGGTCTCCGAGCTGGCCGCCGAGATACGGGACGACGTGCGGGGCGCCGCCGGCAAGCTGCGCAGCGAGATGCGGGCGGCGGCGACCGCGTCCCGCTCCACCGGGGCCTCGTCGTTCGCCGAGGCCAAGGAGGAGCTGCGCAAGGCGAAGCAGGAGTGGAAGGAGCAGGCCCGCCAGGCGCGCGCCGAGGCCCAGTCGGCCAAGCGCCAGGCGAAGGAGTTCCAGCGCATCGCCAAGCAGGTCCAGGAGCAGGTGCAGCAGCAGGTCCAGGACGGCATGAGCCGCGGCGAGTGGCCCAAGGGCGTCTGGGAGGGCATCTCCGGCATCACGGCCCAGCTCGGCGACCTGGTCACCGGCGCCTCCCACAGCCGCACCACCACCCCCGAACAGGCCGTCTCGGACTGGGCCGCCGACATAGCGCCCTCCGCCGACCCCGCCCGCGAACTCGACCGCCTCCTCGACCGCTTCCGCGACGACATCCGCGACGCGGCCCGCGACCACGGCCTGACGTCCGCCCAACTGGCCGAGACCCGCCGCCACCTGGGCGCGGCGGCGGACAGCATCCTGTCGCTGCTGGGCGGTTCGGGGCAGAAGCGGTAGGCCGGGGCCGGGACGGGAGACCGGCGCCGGGCGGCCCGAGACAGGGCGGAGCCCGGCCCGGAGAAGGGCCCGGGCCCGTCGCCCTTGGCGCGAGGCCGGGCCGCGCCGCGGGCCAGGAGCAGGCTCCCTCGCCGGACCCGTAGGACCGGGGCCCGAGGCCGGGCCAGGGCCCGTAGGGCCAGGGCCCGAGGCCGGGCCAGGGCCCGTAGGGCCAGGGCCCGAGGCCGGACCAGCGCCGCAGGGCCAGGGCCCGAGGCCGGACCAGCGCCGCAGGGCCAGGGCCCGAGGCCGGACCAGCGCCGCAGGGCCAGGGCCCGAGGCCGGACCAGCGCCGC